>NZ_JAPFBW010000015.1 GCF_026153205.1 Aquabacterium sp. A7-Y
TGGACCTCATCCTCTGGCGCCATGCCGAAGCGCAGGTGCTGAGCCCCGAACGGCACAGCCGCGAGGCCGACCTCGAACGGGCCCTGACCCCCAAGGGCGAGCGCCAGGCCGCGCGCATGGCGGAGTGGCTGAACCGCCACCTGGCGGAGTCGACCCGCATTCTGGTCAGTCCGGCCTCGCGCACGCAGCAGACCGCGCGGGCGCTCGGACGCAGCTTCAAGACCGTGGCCGCGCTGGCGCCGGACGCTCGCGTCGACGCCGTGCTGGAGGCGGCCCGCTGGCCGCGCAGCAACGAACCGGTGCTGGTGGTGGGCCACCAGCCGACACTGGGACAGGTGGCGGCCCGACTGCTGGCCGACCTGGAGCAGCCCTGGACCATCAAGAAGGCCGCCGTCTGGTGGCTGCGCTCGCGCGAGCGCGACGGCAGCCGGCAGGTGGTCCTGCAGGTGGTGCAGGCGGCGGACTTCCTCTGAGCCGAGGCCGGGGCGCCGGCCTTCAGTCCAGCGCGTGCAGGACCAGCCTCAGCACGCCGCTGCGCTCCCAGGCCTGGGCTTCCTCCTTCAGCAGGAAAATGGCGCGCGGATGCGCCTGCTCCCAGCCGCGCGACGTGCTGAGCTCGGCGCTGCGGCCGGTGCGGCGCAAGCTGATCTCGCCGAGGGAGGGCAAACGGCGCGCATGGCAGAGCAGCGCGGCCAGGCGCAGGCAGAGCGCCTGCCAGGCGAAACCCTCGTCCTGCAGCGGCTCTTCCAGTTTGCGCAGTCCGCCGCGCTGTCCCAGCACCAGGTTGGCCAGCCGGCGCTGCTCCGACTGGGAGAAGCCGGGCGCGTCGACATGGGCCAGCAGGTAGGCGCTGTGGCGATGGTGGTCGTGGTGGGAGACCATCATGCCGAGTTCGTGCAGCGCTGCTGCCCAGCGCAGCTGGCGGAGCGCTTCGCCGTCGCCGGGCGGCTCGATGCTGCGGTAGAGCGTTTCGGCCACTTGGGCGACCCGGCCGGCCTGCTCCAGGTCGACGCCGAAGCGCTCCTGCAGCTGCTGCACCGACTCGTCACGCACGTCGTGGACATGGCGGCTGTCGCGGGCGGCCGAGCGGCGCTCGTCGAGGTCGAAGATGACGCCCTGTCGCAGCGCGCCGCGGGCCGGCCGCAGGGCGTCGATGCCGAAGTGGATCGCCAGCGTGTAGAGGATGGAGAGGCCGCCGCCGAGCACTGGCCGGCGTTCGTCCTTCAAACCAGGCAGCACCAGGCGTTCGACCTCACCGGCACGCAGGCACTGCTCGATGCACCAGCGCAGTCCGTCCGGCGTGATGGTGCCGTCCGTGATGCCGCTGGCGAGCAGCAGCTGTGACACCGCACCGACTGTTCCAGAGGAGCCCAGCGCCTCGCTCCACTGGCCGGGGGCGAAGATCTCCAGCGCTTCCTCCAGTTCCGCGCCGGCCGCCACTTGAGCGGCACGGAAGCCCTCCGAGGTGTAGCGGCCCGCGGGGAAGTAGCGCATCGACAGACCGACGCTGCCGATCTGGAAGGACTCGGCCACCAGCGGCGCGCGCCCCTCGCCGAGGATCATCTCGGTGGAGCGGCCACCGATGTCGATCACCAGGCGGCGTCCCGCCGACGGCGGCATCAGGCGGGCGACGCCGGCGTAGATGAGGCGCGCCTCCTCGCGACCCGAGATCACTTCGATCGGATGGCCCAGCACCGCCTGCGCCCGCGCGAGAAAGGCGTCGCGGTTTTTCGCCTCGCGCAACGTCTGGGTCGCCACGGCGCGCACCTGCTGCGGCCCGAAGCCCTGCAGGCGCTCGGCGAAGCGCGCCAGGCAGACCAGTCCGCGCAGGCTGGCCTCCTCGGTGAGCATGCCGTCGGCGTCCAGGCCACCGCCCAGGCGCACGGTCTCCTTCAGGTAGTCGATGCGCTTGTAGCGTCCCCGGACGATCTGCCCGATCTCCAGGCGGAAGCTGTTCGACCCCATGTCGATGCCGGCCAGCAGGCCTGCAGCATTGGACGTGTCGGTGGACGCCAGCGGCGCCGTCGCGGTCTTTTCCAGGCTCATGGCGCGCATTGTCTCCTCATTTGAGAGCGGTCCTGGTGACAGCGCCGGAGGAGGGGCGCGTGCGGCGGCCAGGGGCGGTGTGAGCAGGATTCCAGGGAGTCGTGTACGCTCCCCGGCTTTGGAGTTCCGCGGCGGGCCGTTGCGGTCGGGCCTGCTGCCTGTGCGCGGCCTGCCGGCCCGCGAGACCGCGTCAACGAAAGACGTCGATGCCCAAGGAAGATCTGGACAGCCTCCTGCCCGCGCGCGACTTCACGCGCCGCCATTTCGTCGCGTCCGCGGTCGGCAGCGGCTTTGCCGCCGCGGTGATGCCGGTCGGTGCCGAGACCGTGAAGACCGACAGCGAAGGCCTCACCGCCGGCGAGATCAGCATCCCGGTGAAGGACTTCAGGATGCCGGCCTACCGTGCCCAGCCGGCCGGCAAGAGCAAGCTGCCGGTGGTGCTGGTGATCCCGGAGATCTTCGGCGTGCACGAGCACATCGCCGACGTGGCACGGCGTTTCGCCAAGCTGGGCTACCTGGCGATCGCCCCCGAGCTGTTCGTGCGCCAGGGGGACGCCAAGGGCTACACCGAGACCGCCAAGCTGATCGCCGAGGTGATCAGCAAGGTGCCGGATGCCCAGGTGATGCAGGACCTCGACGCGACGGTGGCCTGGGCCGCAGCCCACGGCGGCGACACGTCGCGGCTGGGCCTCACCGGCTTCTGCTGGGGCGGCCGCATCACCTGGCTGTATGCGGCCCACGGGCCGGTCAAGGCGGGTGTGGCCTGGTACGGCCGCCTGGTGGGCAACAGCAGCGAACTGACGCCGCGCCACCCGGTGGAACTGGCCGGGCAGCTCAAGGCGCCGGTGCTGGGACTCTACGGCGGCCAGGATGGCGGCATTCCGCTTGACACGGTTGATAAGATGAAGGCCGCGCTGGCGGCGGGCAGCCCCGCCGCCAAGCAGTCGGAGTTTGTCGTCTACCCCGATGCACCGCACGCCTTCCATGCCGACTACCGGCCCAGCTACCGCAAGGAAGCGGCCGAGGACGGCTGGAAACGCTGCCTGCAATGGTTCCGCAAGCACGGGGTGGCGTGAGCCGACGGAGACCTTGCCGAAGAGGAGCCGCGCCATCGCGCGGCTTTTTGTTGAGTTTGTGAATGACCCTGACCTACATCGTCCTTGCCACGCTGATCGGCGGTGTGCTGTCGGTACTGATTGCCGCCAGCCTGACCCTCACCGTGCTGAGCAAGGTGGTGCGCCACCTGGTGAGCCTGTCGGCCGGCGTGTTGCTGGGCACCGCGCTGATCCACGTGCTGCCGGAAGCCTTCGAGAGTTCGGCCGACGCGCATGAGCTGTTCCTGACCCTGCTGGGCGGGCTGCTGTTCTTTTTCCTGCTGGAGAAGGCCGAGCTGTACCGCCACGGCCACCACCACGAGGGTGATGGCGACCACCACCACCACGGCTTCGACCACGCGCAGGCCGGCCGGGGCGGCTGGAGTGTGCTGGTGGGTGACAGCATCCACAACTTCTGCGACGGCATCATCATTGCCGCGGCCTTCCTGGCCGAGCCCGAGCTGGGCGTGGTCACTGCGATGGCGGTGATCGCGCACGAGATCCCGCAGGAGGTGGGCGACTACATCGTGCTGCTCAACGCCGGTTTCTCGCGCTCGCGCGCGCTGCTGTTCAATGCGCTGTCGGGGCTGGCGGCGGTGGCGGGCGGCGTGCTGGGCTACTTCGTGGTCGGGCCCTGGGAAACCTTGTTTCCCTACCTGCTGGTGGTGGCCTCGTCGAGTTTCATCTATGTCGCCGTGGCCGACCTGATCCCGCAGCTGCAGCGCCGCCTGTCGCTCAAGGAAACGCTGTCCCAGCTGCTCTGGCTCGGCCTGGGCCTGACCTTCATCACGCTGATCGTCGGCCGTTTCCACGGCCACTGAATCGGGCCGCGCCCGGAAGGCAGCGGCGCTAGCGCACCACCAGCACCGGGATGGTGCTGTGGGTCAGCACCCGGTTGGTTTCGCTGCCGAGCAGCAGGGCCTGCACGCCGCGGCGCCCGTGGGAGGCCATGACGATCAGGTCGCAGTTCTGCTGCTTGGCATGGTCCACCACCGCCTCCCAGACACTGACCGACTCGACGGTGTGCGCGGTGCACGGCACACCGGCGGCCAGGCAGGCTTCACGCACGGCCTCGATGTTGCGCAGTGCCACGCGCTCCTGCGCGTCGAGGAATTCCTGCGGCAGGGTGGGCTGCATCTCCGAGATCGCGCTGTAGGGGTAGGGGTCCTTGACGCTGATGGTGAAGATCTCGCCGCCGGTGAGCCGGGCCAGGGAGATCGCGGTGGTGATGGCACGCTGGGTGATGTCGGATCCGTCGGTGGGGAGCAGGATGCGCTTGTACATGAAGACCTCCGTCCGGTGGGGATGCCTGCATCGTGGCACGCAGGGTGTGCCGGCATGTTGACCGAAGTCAGGCCGGCGAGGCAAGCGGTGCATCCCCTGCCGCGGAAGGGGCAGGGCGGGCCGGCCTTCAGCTTTTGCCAGGGTTCAGCCGCGTGCCACCGGGCGCGCCGGATCGGCGCACCACTCGCTCCACGAGCCTGGATAGAGGGTCGCGCGACCCAGCCCGGCCACTTCCATCGCCAACAGGTTGTGGCAGGCCGTGACGCCCGAGCCGCATTGGTGCACCGTCTGCGCCGCGTCGCGCCCGCCCAGCAGCGCCTCGAAGTCGGCGCGCAGCTGCGTGGCGGGCTTGAAGCGACCGTCGGGTCCGAGGTTGTCCTTGAAAAAGCGGTTGACTGCGCCCGGGATGTGGCCCGCCACCGGGTCGAGCGGCTCGACGTCGCCCCGGTAGCGTTCGGGCGCCCGCGCATCGAAGAGGGCCAGCGTGGGCTCGCCGAGGCGCGCCTGCAGCTGATCGGCCGTCACGCTGGAGACGAGCGGCGCGCCGAGCGGGTAGGGCGGCCGGTCCTGCGCCGCCGGCACGTCGGTGGACAGCTCGCCGCCGGCAGCCTGCCAGGCGGCCAGCCCGCCGTCGAGCACCGCAACCTCCTCGTGTCCCAGCCACTTCAGCATCCACCAGGCCCGCACGCTGAACATGCCGCCCTGGCGGTCGTAGACCACCACCTGGCGGCCGGGAGTGAGGCCCCAGCGCCCCGCCGTCGCGGCGAAGGCCTCGCGCGAGGGCAGCGGGTGGCGGCCGCGCGAGGGCTCGCCGGGACCCGCCTTGGGAGCCGAGAGCTCGCGTTCCAGGTGCGCATAGAGCGCGCCCGGCAGGTGAGCTGCGCGGTAGGCCGCCTCGCCGGCGGCAGGGTCCGCGAGGTCGAAGCTGACGTCGAGCAGCAGCGGCGCGGTGGGGCCGGCCAGGAGGTCGCGCAGGCGCTCTGCGTCGATCAGGGTGGTGAGGCTCATGTCTCGGTGGTGGTGGAAGTGGTGGTGGCGGGTGCCGCGCGGGCGCGCAGGAAGGTGGCCGCGAGGCCGGCGAGCACGATCAGCAGCATGCCGGCGACGGCCATCCAGGTGACCGGGTCGTCGAACAGCAGCACGCCGTAAAGAAAGGCGAACACGATGCCCAGGTATTGCAGGCTCGCGTTGACCAGCGGCTTGCCGGTGGCGTAGGCGCGGGTCATCAGCAGTTGAGCGAGCGTCGCCGACACGCCGACGGCGATCAGCCAGCCGAATCCCACCAGGCTGTGAGGGCTGGTGCCGGTGACCAGCATGGCCAGCGCACCGGCCGTCACGCCGCCGAGCGAGAAGTAGAACACGACGCGGTATTCGGGCTCGCCGGCGCGGCCCAGTGCCGTCACCTGCAGGTAGGCGGTCGCGCTCAGCATGCCGGACAGCAGGCCCACCAGGCCGTGCCAGAGTTGTTCCTGCTCGAGGGTCGGGCGCAGGATCAGCGCCACGCCAGCGAAGCCGCACAGCACCGCCGCGATCAGGCGGCCGTCGAGCCGGGAGCCGCCGAGCAGGATGGCGCCGCCCAGCAGGAACAGCGCCATCCAGACCGAGGACATGTAGTTGAGTGTCATCGCGGTCGCCAGCGGCAGCTTGCCCAGCGCGTAGAACCACATGCACAGCGCCGCCACCCCCGACAGGCTGCGCCAGAAGTGCATCGCCGGCACGGCGGTGCGCAGGCTGCCGCCGCGGTGCCAGGTGATCGCCGCGAGCATCAGTGCGCCCACGAGGCCCCGGTAGAAGACAATTTCGGCCGTGTGGTAGTAGCTCGACGCGGACTTGACGCACAAGCCCATGGTCGCGAACAGGAAGGCGGCGGCCACCATCTGAAGCGGTGCGCGGCTCACAGCACCTCCTCCTCGGCGCGCATCAGGTGGGCTGGCGGCGGCGGCAGCTCGGCCTCGCGCGGCAGCGCGTACACGTCCACCGAGCGGTCGCGGCCCTTCAGGTAACGTTCACCCATCGGTGTCAGCAGGGCCTGCAGATCCGCAGGTAAAAGCTCGCGGGTGGCAGGATTGGCGAAGGCGGCCATGTCGGGGTGTTCCTTGCTCAGGCTTTCCAGGCGGGCAGCGACATTGACCGTGTCGCCGATGACGGTATAGATGCAGCGCTCCGGGGAGCCGATCTGCCCCGCAAGCGCCGTGCCGCTGGCCAGGCCGATCCCCATCACCAGCGTGGGCGCGTCATAGGTGGCGCGTTCGCGGTTGAAATCGTCCAGGGCGCGCTGCATCGCCACCGCCGCGTAGAGGGCCCGCACCACCCGGTGTTCGTCGGGCTTGGGCGCGCCGAACACCACCACCATCGCGTCGCCCATGAAGTTGTTGACATAGCCGCCGTAGCGCTGCACCGCTTCGGTCATGCGGGTGAAGTACTCGTTGAGGGTCAGCACGATGTCGCGCGGCTTCATCTCCTCGCAGAGCTGGGTGAAGCCGCGGATGTCGCTCAGCAGCACCGTGACCTCGACCTCGTAGCCGCCCAGGATCAGCTCGCCCTGCAGCAGTTGGTCGCGCACCTCGGGCGAGACCAGCCGCCCGAACACGTCGCGCTCGCGCTCGCGTTTTTCCAGTTCCCAGCTCATGTGGTTGAAGGACTGCGACAGCAGGCCCAGCTCGTCGTCGCGCTGCAGCTCGACATGGGCGTTCAGGTAGTGGCCCTTCAGAATGGCGCGCGCCGAGCGCGCCACCCCCCGCACGTCGCGCGCCAGCGCGCGGGCATAACGCCAGGCCACCCAGGCGCTCAGGCAGGAGACTACCAGCGCTACTGCGCCGAAACGCAGCAGGTCCTCGCGCACCAGGGCTCGGTAGGTCGCCAGCGACTGCGCCGCGCGCACCTGCCACAAGGCGTGCACCGGCGCCTCGCTGACCAGGGCGTCGTCCTCATCGATCGCAGGGTGCGCGAGCGTCGCGACGGCCGTCCCGCTGCCGGCCACGCTGAGGACCGCCTGAACCTCGCTCGGGTCGCCCTCGGGCAGCGCGATGCTGTCGGCCAGCGCGGCGGGCGAGACGCCGAGGGCGATCCAGCCGGCCGGGGCCGCACCGGCGGAGGGCACCGGCAGTGGCAGCAGCATGTCGGCCCCCTGGTCGGGACTGCGGGGGCGCCAGAGGGGCGCGCCGCCGATGCTCGGCACGGAAGGCACACGCATGCGTGGCCCGCCCGGATAGGAGAGCAGTGGGCGGCCCCGGCTGTCCAGTACGTGGGCGCCGTCGAGTTCCGGGTGGCTGCGCACCAGGCTGCGCAGTTCCAGGTAGAGCGTTCCGCCGTGCGGGTTGGCGCCGCTGATCAGGTCCAGGGTGCCTGGCGTGCCGGCCAGCATGCCGCCCATGCGCTCGACCGAGAGCATCAGCTGGCGCACCCGGCCGGCCAGCAGCACCGCGGTCTGGCGGGTGCGGCGTTCCTGCTCGACGCGCAGGCGCTGGGCGTTCTCGGCCAGCGACAAGGAGCCCGCGATCACCAGCGGGACGATGGAAAACAGCAGCACCGCCATCGGCAAGGTGCGGCTCAGGGAGCGGCGCTGCGTGGACGTGGACGCGGCGTTCACGAGAACAGGAAGGGGGGCGGCGGGGACAACACGCTGGCATTGTGCTTGAGGACCGCGCACTTGCCACCCCGGGTCACTGCGGGGCGCGCTGCGGCTGCCTGCCGGCGTCGACGCGCCCGCAGGAAAGAGAAAAGCCCGGCCGGGGCCGGGCTTCGGGGGAACGGAGGCGGGCCTCAGCGCGGCCCGCGCCGGGCCATCGCTGCGCGGTACCACTCGTGGAAATGCTGCATGCCGTCCTCCATCGGGCTCTGGTAGGGGCCGACCTCGTTGTCCCCGCGCTCCATCAGTGCCTTGCGACCGGCGTCCATGCGCAATGCGATTTCGTCGTCCTCGACGCAGGTCTCCATGTAGGCGGCCTGCTGGGCCTCGACGAACTCGCGCTCGAAGGCCGCGATTTCCTCAGGGTAGTAGAACTCCACCACGTTGAGCGTCTTCTGCGGGCCCTGCGGGTACAAGGTCGAGACCACCAGCACGTGGGGGTACCACTCGACCATCACCGTCGGGTAGTAGGTCAGCCAGATCGCGCCATGCTGCGGCGGCACGCCCTGGCCGAACTGCAGCACTGCGTCGTGCCACTTGCGGTAGACGTCCGAACCGGGCTTGCCGAGCGCGTTGGCGATCCCCACGGTCTGCACCGAGTGCTGAGTGCCGAACTCCCAGCGCAGGTCGTCGCAGGTGACGAAGTTGCCCAGGCCGGGATGGAAGGGGCCGACGTGGTAGTCCTCCAAATAAACCTCGATGAAGGTCTTCCAGTTGTAGTCGCACCCGTGCAGCTCGACCTTGTCCAGCACATAGCCGTCGAAATCGAGCGCCGCCAGCGGCCCCAGCCCCTTCAGGTCGGCCGCGACGTCGCGGCCGCGCCCCTCGAACACGAGCCCGTTCCAGGTCTGGACCGGGTAGTTGTTGAGGTTCAGGCAGGGGTCGCTCGCGAAGTGGGGGGCCCCCAGCAACTGTCCATTCAGCCCATACGTCCACCGGTGCAGCGGGCAGACAATGTGGCTTCGCGTGTTGCCCCGCCCGCGCAGCATCACGGCCTGCCGGTGACGGCAGACGTTGGAGATCAGCTCCACCCCCTGCGGGGTGCGGACCAGGGCCCGGCCTTCGCCTTCCTGGGGCAGCGCATAGTAGTCGCCTACCTGGGGCACGGCGAGCTCGTGCCCCAGGTAGCGGGGCGAGTCATGGAAGATGAGCTCCATCTCGCGGCGGTACAGTTCGCCGTCGAAATATGCCGTCACCGGCAGTTGCGTGTGGCTTTGCTCAAGGGCAATGCTTAGGTCTGACATGATCCCCAGGATCTCCAAAAACCCATGTCCAACCACCACCCACGGTGGGCTCATCTCCCCAAGGCACCGCGCGCGCTTGACCAAAACCTCCAGTTCGAGCTGAGGCGAGGCGATTCGTCCGGGGAACCGGGTATTTTAGACGGGACCGGGCACACCCTGCCCTGAGCTGTATCAAATGCTTCCGCAAGATCCGGTTTCGCACCGGGGACGCGGCGTCCCTGGAGCGGCGAAAGCCCTGACTACAATTGCCGGTTTCACGTCAAGTACATGGCCCACACCGCAGCACCCCCTTCCCCTGGCGCCGAGCCGGCGAGCTACGAAGACGCCCTGGCCGAGCTCGAGCGCCTGGTGTCCGAACTCGAGTCCGGCCAGCTGCCGCTCGACCGCCTGCTGCAGAGTTACCAGCGCGGTGCGCAGCTGCTGGCCTACTGCCGGGGGCGGCTGGAAACGGTGGAGCAGCAGGTCAAGGTGCTGGAAGAGGGTCAACTGAAACCGTGGATGCAAGCATGAACTTCGCCGATTTCGACCGCTGGGCACAGGGCGAACTCGCCCGGGTCGAGTCGGCCCTGATGGCCTGGGTGCCGGTCGATGCGCCGGTCGGCCTGGGCGAGGCGATGCGCTACGGCGTGCTCGACGGCGGCAAGCGGCTGCGGCCGCTGCTGGTGCTGGCCGCGGCCCAATCGGTCGAGGGCCACGCCGATGCCGCGCTGCGGGCCGCCTGCGCGGTCGAACTGATCCACGCCTACTCGCTGGTGCACGACGACATGCCCTGCATGGACAACGACGTGTTGCGGCGCGGCAAGCCGACCGTGCACGTCAAGTACGGCGAGGCCCGCGCGATGCTGGTCGGCGATGCGATGCAGGCACTCGCCTTCGAGGTGCTGACGCCCGAGCCACAGCAGGTGCCGCCCGCGTTGCAGGCGCGCCTGTGCGG
Source organism: Aquabacterium sp. A7-Y (assembly GCF_026153205.1). Classification (GTDB taxonomy): domain Bacteria; phylum Pseudomonadota; class Gammaproteobacteria; order Burkholderiales; family Burkholderiaceae_C; genus Caldimonas. Next base: position 10,231 of record NZ_JAPFBW010000015.1, read on the forward strand.
GCTGCTGGCGCGCGCCGCCGGGCATGAAGGCATGGCCGGCGGCCAGGCCATCGACCTCGCCAGCGTCGGTCGCTCGCTCTCCGAGGCTGAGCTGCGCGACATGCACCGGCGCAAGACCGGCGCGCTGCTGCGCGCCAGCGTGCAGATGGGCGCGGCCTGCGGCCAGAGCTCATCGCAGGCCTGGGAGGCTTTGTCGGACTACGGCTGGAGCCTGGGCCTGGCCTTCCAGGTGATCGATGACATCCTCGACGTGACCCAGGAGTCCGAGACCCTGGGCAAGACCGCCGGCAAGGATGCCGACAACCAGAAGCCGACCTATGTGTCGGTACTGGGTTTGGACGCCGCCCGCCGCTACGCCGGCGAGCTGCGTGAACGGGCGCAGGATGCGCTCACGCGCAGCGGGCTGGCGCAGGCCGAGCTGCTGCGTGTCCTGGCTGACAAAGTCGTGGATCGGCAAAGCTGATGAAATACTCCCTCCTCGAAACGATCAACTCGCCGGCCGACCTGCGGCGCCTGCCCCGGCAGGACCTGCAGCGGCTGGCCGACGAGTTGCGCGACTTCCTGCTGCACAGCGTGTCGCAGACGGGCGGCCACCTGTCGTCCAACCTCGGCACGGTGGAGCTGACCATCGCCTTGCACTACGTCTTCGACACGCCCCACGACCGCCTGGTCTGGGACGTGGGCCACCAGACCTATCCGCACAAGATCCTGACCAGCCGGCGCGAGCGCATGCCCACCCTGCGCCAGCTCGGCGGCATGAGCGGCTTCCCGCGGCGCGACGAGAGCGAGTACGACACCTTCGGCACCGCGCATTCGTCGACTTCGATCTCGGCCGCACTGGGCATGGCGCTGGCGGCCCTGCACAAGGGCGAGGAGCGCAAGGCGGTGGCCATCATCGGCGACGGCGCGATGACGGCCGGCATGGCCTTCGAAGCGCTCAACAACGCCGGCTACCCGCACCCCGTGGGCAACGCCGACATGCTGGTGGTGCTGAACGACAACGACATGTCGATCTCGCCGCCGGTGGGTGCGCTCAACAAGTACCTGGCGCGCCTGATGTCCGGGCGCTTCTATGCGGCCGCCCGCGAGGGTGCGAAGCAGGTGCTGAAAAACGCCCCGCCGCTGTTCGAGCTGGCGCGCCGCATCGAGGAGCATGCCAAGGGCATGGTCGTGCCGGCCACGATCTTCGAGGAGTTCGGCTTCAACTACGTCGGCCCGATCGACGGCCACGACCTCGATTCGCTGGTCCCCACCCTGGAGAACCTGCGCAAGCTCAAGGGTCCGCAGTTCCTGCACGTCGTGACGAAGAAGGGCTACGGCTACAAGCTGGCCGAGGCCGATCCGGTGGCCTACCACGGCCCCAGCAAGTTCAACCCCGCCGAGGGCCTGAAGAAGTCGACCGGCGGCAAGCCGACCTTCACTCAGGTGTTCGGCCAGTGGCTGTGCGACCTCGCGGAGCAGGACGAGCGCCTGGTCGGCATCACGCCGGCGATGCGCGAAGGCTCGGGCATGGTCGAGTTCGAGCAGCGCTTCCCGCGCCGCTACTACGATGTGGGCATCGCCGAGCAGCACGCCGTGACCTTCGCGGCCGGCATGGCCTGCGAGGGCCTGAAGCCGGTGGTGGCGATCTACTCCACCTTCCTGCAGCGTGCCTACGACCAGCTGATCCATGACGTGGCGATCCAGAACCTGCCGGTGGTGTTCGCGCTCGACCGCGCCGGCATCGTCGGTGCCGACGGCGCGACCCACATGGGCGCCTTCGACATCGCCTACCTGCGTTGCATCCCGAACATGAGCGTGCTGACGCCCTCCGACGAGAACGAGTGCCGCCAGCTGCTCTACACCGCCTATTGCCAGGACCATCCGACCGCGGTGCGCTATCCCCGCGGCAGCGGTGCCGGCGTCGCGATCGAGAAGACCATGAGCGCGCTGCCTTTCGGCAAGGGCGAGCTGCGCCGGCAGGGCCAGCGCATCGCCATCCTGGCCTTCGGCACCTTGCTCTACCCGGCGTTGGAAGCGGCCGGCCGGATCGACGCCACGGTGGCCAACATGCGTTTCGTCAAGCCGCTCGACACCGAGCTGGTGGAGTCGCTGGCGCGCAGCCACGACGCCATCGTGACGGTCGAGGAGGGCTGCTTGGTGGGCGGCGCGGGCAGCGCGGTCGCCGAGGCCCTGCACGCCGCCGGCCTGACCACCCCGGTGCTGATGCTGGGCCTCAGGGACGAGTTCATCGAGCACGGCGACCCGGCCAAGCTGCTGGCCCTGCAGGGCCTGGACGCGGCGGGCATCGAACGCTCCATCCTGCAGCGCTTCGGCACCAAGCTGGCGCTGGTGCGCCCGGCGATCAACCAGTGAGGGGAGCGGGCAAGGAGGCCGGCTTCAGCGCACCGTCAGCCCGGTCTCGCCCGCGCTGACCTGCCCGATCGCCGCGGCCGCGTCGAAGCCGTGGCGGCGGAACACCGCCAGCACCGCGTCGAGCGAGGCAGGCTCGCAGGAGACCAGCAGCCCCCCGCTGGTCTGCGGGTCGGTCAGCAGCGCGCGGTCGGCCGCGCCGAACTCGGCGGGCAGCTGCACCTGCTCGCCGTAGCTGGTCCAGTTGCGTCCCGATGCGCCGGTCACCAGGCCTTGCTCCGCCAGCTCGCGCACGCCGGGCAGCAGGGGTACCCGGCTCCACTCGACCTCGATGCGGCAGCCGGCCCCGCGCGCCAGCTCCAGCCCGTGGCCTGCGAGGCCGAAGCCGGTCACGTCGGTCATCGCATGCACCCCGGGCAGTTCGGCGAGGTCGGGCCCCGGCGTGTTGAGCCGGGTGGTGCTCGCGAGCATCTCGCGGTAGCCCTCGGGGGCCAGCCTGTCTTTCTTCAGCGCGGCTGACAGCACACCGACGCCCAGCGGCTTGCCGAGCACCAGCAGGTCGCCGGCACGCGCGTCGGCATTGCGCTTGATACGCGAGGGATGCACCAGGCCCAGCACCACCAGGCCGTAGATAGGCTCCACCGAGTCGATGGTGTGGCCGCCGGCGATCGGGATGCCGGCCTCGGCGCAGATGCTCTGCCCGCCCTCCAGGATGCGGCCGATGACCTCCAGCGGCAGCACGTTGACCGGCATGCCCACCAGGCCCAGCGCGAGGATCGGGCGCCCGCCCATGGCATAGACGTCCGAGATCGCGTTGGTGGCCGCGATGCGGCCGAAGTCGTGCGGGTCGTCGACGATGGGCATGAAAAAATCGGTGGTCGCGACCAGGGCCTGCTCATCGTTGAGCCGGTAGACCGCCGCGTCGTCGGCGGTCTCGATGCCGACCAGCAGGGCCGCGGGGACCGGCAGGCTGCCCGCGCGGCGCAGGATCTCCGACAGCACGCCGGGGGCGATCTTGCAGCCGCAACCGCCGCCATGGGAGAGAGAGGTGAGTCGGGGCGCGGCGGCGGCGCCGGGAGCGGGGGCAGTCATGCGCAAAAAGCCTCGGGACGGGACATCGATGAGGCCGCAGTGTAGGCGCTGGCGGCCCGCCGCGCAGGGGGCCGCAGCGCGGCCGCAGTGCGACAATGCCGGCTGCTGTGGCACGCCGCGGGGCGGGCTGGCAAGAACAGGGCGGGAGGCGGGGTGGACATCGATACACCGGAGATGCGCAACAGCGGGCGCGACCTGCTGTCGCTCGCGCTCATTGACAGCCGCAACTGCAGCCTGCATCGGTTCGGCGCGCTGGAGCAGGCTGCCGGGGCCGCCTTGACGGCGGTGCCGCTGCCCGGCCTGGACCCGCCGCTGTGGACCCTGGGCCATGCCGGCTGGTACCAGGAGTACTGGATAGGCCGCAACCTGGAGCGCCACCTCGGCATCAAGGCCGATGCCGGCCGGCCCCGGCTGGCATCGATCGAGCCCTATGCCGATGCCTGGTACGACCCGGCCGCGGTGCCGCGCGAGCAGCGCTGGAGCCAGCCGCTGCCCTCCTCGCTGGCCACGCGCAGCTACCTGGTCGAAACCCTGGAGTCGACGCTGGAACTGCTGCAGCATGCCGGCGAAAGCGACGACGACCTGTATTTCTTCCGCCTGGCCCTGTTCCACGAGGACCTGCTGTCCGAGCAGCTGGCCTGCGTGGCCCAGGCGGTCGGTGTCGACGTGCCCGGCCTGCCCTGGCCGCGGCCGGCCGCTCCGCGCCCGGCGATCGGGATGCCGGCGACGCGCTGGCGTGTCGGCAGCGAGGCGGGCGGGTTTGCCTTCGACAACGAGCTGCCCGCGCACGAGCAGCGTTTGGCCGAGTTCGAGATCGACGCCCAGCCGGTCGACTGGGCCCAATACATCGAGTTCATCGAGGACGGCGGCTACGACGAGCCGGCCTGGTGGACGCCTGAAGGCTGGTCCTGGGTCCAGGCCAGCGAGCGCCGTGCACCCCGTCATGTCGAGCAGGTGCGCCACGGTGTGATGGCGCGCCGCGGCGCGAGCCTGGTGCAGCTGGCGGCACACACGCCGGTGATGCATCTCAGCTGGCACGAGGCACAGGCCTGGTGCCGCTGGGCCGGGCGGCGCCTGCCGTCCGAGGCCGAGTGGGAACTGGCCGCGTGCACCGCAGCGGGACGTGGCTTCCGCTGGGGTGAGGTGTGGGAATGGGTGGCGGACCGCTTCCAGCCCTACCCGGGGTTCGTCGCCCACCCGGACCGCGATCGCTCACGGTCCTGCTTCGGCAGCCACCGCGTCCTGCGCGGCGGCTCGGTCGCCACGCGCTGGCGGCTGAAGCACCCGCGGCTGAGGATGTGGGCGCTGCCGGAGCGCGACGAGGCCTTTTGCGGCTTCAGAAGCTGCGCCGCCTGAGTCCCGACGCGTTTTCAGAGGGACGGCCGGCGCCTGAGGATGAACAGGCCGGCGCCCAGGCCGGCGAGCAGCATCGCGGCGCTGCCCGGCTCCGGGACCACGCTGACGCCGATGACCGCGTCGTCGTAGTCGATGTCGGGGCCCCCGTCGTTGAAGCCCAGCACGTACTGGAAGGACCCGTGTCGCGTCACGATGGGCGTGTCGCCGTCGCCGAAGAGGGCGAAGGAGGCGCCGGGGACGCCGTTGACAGCCTCGGGCTGAGCCTCCGGCGACGTGGTGGCGAAGCCGAAGGACAGCAGGCGGGACCGCTCCAGCGTTTCCTGCAGGCTCTGCCCGACCGGGCCGTCGCTGCCCGGCGCGGCGGGGCCCAGGGTCGAGCCGGCGGCCTCGAACACATTGCTGAACCCGGTGTCGGCGCCCAGCCAGGTGTAGGTGACGACGGCGCCGGCCGGACCGAGCAGGGCGCCGAAGCTGTAATCGGTGCCGTTCAGCGAGGGGACCGGGTCGAAGCCCGCGACTTGGGCGCCGGGCTCCTTCAGGATCACTTCCAGGGGACCGGCGTGAGCGCCCGTGAGGGCGGCAAGCGCGGCCGCCAGGGCCGCTGCTGCGCGTTTGAACATCGCTTCCTCCGCAAAGGGTTGCACAAGACGAGATACCTCCGCCGGCCCCAAAAGCGGGCAGGGCGGAGGCCTCGGCAGGGTCGCTGTCGGACGCGATGCTCGATGGCCGCGCGACGACAGGGACAGGAATACCGGCTGCCGGCGCCTGCCCGACACCGTGCGGCGGTGCGGGCGAAAGCGTTTCAGGACCAGCGGCCCGCCCGGGGCGGCGGACAGCCGGCCGGGCTCAGACAAGCCGTTGAACGAAGAATGCGGGAAGCCGGCCCATGCGGGTGCAAGGATGTGCAAACCGATGTACGGTTCTGAAACCTTACAACCCGCTAAAAATCAATGAGGGAAACCCTTGGATTGCTGGCGCCTGCATTGGCGCGGGCTCCAAGGCAAGTGCCGAAAAATCGGACACGCGGACGTGGTGAAGGGGGGCGCCGCTGCGTTGCAATTCCGGCACCCGACTGTGGTACGAACGCTACGCGTTGCTGATCGCTCGCACTTCAGCCAGTGTGGTCACCCCCTGCAGGACCTTCTCGATGCCGTCCTGGCGCAAGGTGCGCATGCCTTCGAGCAACGCACACTGCTGCAGCTCCTCGGCGCGCGCGCCGGTCTGGACCAGACGGCGCAGGTCGCGCGTGGCGACCATCAGCTCGTGCAGGCCGGCGCGGCCGCGGAAGCCGGTCTGCCCGCACTTGTCGCAACCGCTGCTGGCGTGGTGCATCAATTGGCCGTTGCGGCCATGGCGCGCGACCCAGCCGGCGAGCACCTCGTCGCGCTCGGAGCCGGCGCTGACGGGCCGGCCGAAGGCATGCAGGTAGTCGCCCAGCAGTTCCCCGATCTCCTCTTCGGTGGCCGGGCGGCTTTGCCGGCAGGCGCTGCAAAGCCGGCGCACCAGGCGCTGCGCCAGCACCGCCAGCAGCGAATCGGCGAAGTTGAACGGGTCCATGCCCATGTCCAGCAACCGCGTCACCGTCTCCGGTGCGCTGTTGGTGTGCAGGGTCGAGAGCACCAGGTGGCCGGTCAGCGAGGCCTCCACCGCGATCTTGGCAGTCTCCTCGTCGCGGATCTCGCCCACCATGATCACGTCCGGGTCGGCGCGCAGGAAAGCCCGCAAGGCCTTCGCAAAGGTCCAGTCGATCTTGGCGTTCACCTGCACCTGGCGCAGCCCCGGCTGGGTGATCTCCACCGGGTCCTCGGCGGTCCAGATCTTGCGCTCGGGCACGTTGATGAAGCTCATCGCCGAGTGCAAGGTGGTGGTCTTGCCCGAGCCCGTCGGCCCGACGCACAGTACCAGGCCGTAGGGCCGCTGCATCGCCTCCTTCAGCTGGCGCAGGTTGGGCTCGCTCAGGCCCAGGTCGTCCAGCGGCAGCGGCTTGGCCGAGGCCAGGATGCGCATCACCACGTCTTCCAGGCCGTTGTTGGTCGGGATCGTCGCCACGCGCAGCTCGAGCTTCTGACCCGGCACGAAACGCGCGAAGTTGATCTTGCCGTCCTGCGGCTTGCGGCGCTCGGAGATGTCGAGGTCGCACATGATCTTGATGCGCGAGATCAGCGCGTTGCGGTAGGTGTGCGGCAGCTCGAGATAGGACTGCAGCAGGCCGTCCTTGCGGAAGCGGATCTTGATCTTCTCGCGCCCGGGATAGCTCTCGACGTGGATGTCCGAGACCCCCTGGTTGTGCGCCTCCACGATCATGTTGTTGATCAGCCGCACCAGCGAGTTGTCCGACTGCTCGATCTGGTGCTCTTCTTCGGCTGGGGCCTGGGAGGGCGAGCCTTCCTTCTCCAGCGTCTCGACCAGCTTGTCGGTGTCCGCCGCGTCGAAGTCCAGCACCAGCGGCGCGCCGCGCAGCGTCCAGGCGTCGCTGCCTATCTTTTCGTAGGCCACCCGGATGGCGGTTTCCAGCACGCCGAACTGGGCCAGCGCGGGCACGATCTTGAGCTGGCTGACGAATTCCAGCTCCTCCAGGGCCGAGCGGCGCGAGGGGTCCTCCAGCGCCACCACCAGGCGGCCGTCGCGCACGACCAGGGGCAGGGCGCCCAGCCGTGAGGCGACGGCCACCGGCACCTTGCGCAAGGCATCGGGGTCGGCCGGGAAGTGCAGCACATCGACCAGCGGGTAGCCCATCTTGTGGGCCAGCGCGGTCTGCAGGTCCTGGCGCGACACCAGGTTGTTCTGCACCAGCAGCTCGCCCAGCGGCAGCGAGCGGTCGGTCTTCTGTTGTTCCAGCGCGCCGTCGAGGTCGGCCTGGGTGACCAGGCCCAGCGACAGCAGCGCCTCGCCGATGCGCACCATGGGCATGCGGGACTGCTGCTCCAGCGCCGCCATCAGCTTCTCTGCCGTGACGATCTTGCGCGTGATCAGGATGTCGCCCAGCTTGCGGCCGCGCATCTCCTGCTGCTGGGCGGCTGCCTGCTCCACCTGGCGCGGTGTCGCGGCGTTCTGCGCCACCAGCAGCTCGCCGATGCGCGGGCCGATCTCGACGCTGCTGTAGGCGTGGCGGGGCAGGAAAACGCGGTAGACCGCGCCGGCCTCGTCGGCCGGCGGGAACAGGAACAGGCCGTCGTCGGTCTCGGCGTGGCCCACCGTCTCGCCGGTCAGTTCCTGGCCGCCGTCCAGACGCACCAGGTAGGGAATGCGGGGCCGCACGTCCAGCATGCTGGCATGCGGATCGTTGCTGGCCACCGTCAGCGGGCGCAGCACCTCGAGGATGCGCAGCGACTTGAACTGCGCGAAGCGCAGCGCCATGGTCGTGCGCGCCGGTGGCACCTGGACATGGGCCACCCCCTCGCCGGGGACGAAAAAGATCAGGCGCCCGCTCATCTGACGCCCGTTCAGACCTTCGATCTCGCAGCGCAGCGGCTGTTGCTGCTCGGTGGCGACGGGGTAGGCGCCAAAGGGCGGCGTGGGCCAGCGAAATGCCGCGTGGCGCGACTTCTCGCGCAGGCCGGCCTCCGGGGCCGGCGCGGGCGCCGCCTCGAGCTGCGGCAGATCGTCCAGGGGCATGGGGACGGTCGGCTCACTGTAGGACAGGTTGGAGTCAGACATGGGGCGGACGCGGGCGGCGGGCTCTGGTGCGTGGTCGGTTGAACCCGGCCGTCGCGGGACGGCTGGCCGGGAACACGGGCACCGCGCGGGCCAAGCCAACAGGCGGCCGGTGGCCGGAGCGGACGCTCGCACGGTGCGCCTGATGATGCCCGCGCGGCGCGCCGGCAAGGGCCGGAACAGGGGCCGGGTTACGGTGCTGTTCTCGCATTTGCCCGCATTGCCGGGGCCGGAGGCGGTTGGCATACTGGCCGACGCCGAGCGGCCGTGGGCCGCTGGCGAACCACAGGCCCCTGGCTTGCTCAGCCGTCGGGTAGGACGCCCGCGATGGTGGCCGGCATGCCGGCCGTGCCGGGCTGTAGCGAAGAGGCGTGTTCCTGCTTGGACTTCTCCATTGTTTCGATCATCGGCGCCGGGCTGGGCCTGCTGCTGTCCGCGCTGCTCGGACTGGCCGTGCGCCGGGTGCCTGACTCCGACGGTGCCCACTACTGGGCGCTGGCCATCCTGCCCCTGAGCGTCGGCAGCGCCCTGGTCGGGCGCGGCGAGGCGCTGCCGGCCCTGCTGCTGGTGCTGCGCGAGCCGCTGCTGCTGAGCGGCTACGCGCTGCTCGTGATCGGGCTGCGCCACTACCTGCGCCTGTCGCGCCCGTGGGCGCTGGCGGGCGGTGTGGTGCTGGCCAGCCTGGTGGTCACCGCCTTGTTCACCGCCCTGCTGCCCAATGTGGCCGCCCGCATCGTGGTGCGCTGCGTCGGCATCGCCGTGCTGGCCATCGCCGCCCTCGGCACCCTGGGCCACGTCGCCGGCACGCGGCTGCGCGAAGTGCGCCTCTACCTGCAGGCCGGCTTCGGCACCATCGCCGCGCTGGCGCTGCTGCGGGCCGTGCTGATCCTGCTGCCGCTGGAGCGGGGATGGGTGATGCAGGTGCAGGCCGCCGCGAGCATGGTGACCACGGTGACCATCCTGGCGGTCATCACCGGCCTGGCGCTCTTGATGACCGCCCGCATGAACGAGGCACTCGCTTGCATGACCGTGCGGGATGCCTTGACCGGCCTCTACAACCGGCGCGGGCTCGATGAGGCGGTACCGGGCACGCTGTCCTTCGCGCGCCGGGTGGGCCGGCCCGTCGCCCTGCTGGTCTGCGACCTGGACGGCTTCAAGACCGTCAACGACAGCCACGGCCACGCCACCGGCGACGAGGTGCTGCAGCGTGTCGCCCACGTGCTCGGCGCCCAGTTTCCGCAGGGCGCGCTGGTGGGCCGCCTGGGCGGCGAGGAATTTGTCGTGCTGCTCCCCGGGGCCGACGGCGGCGCCGCCCTCGAGCAGGCCGAGCGCCTGCGGCAGGCCGTCAAGGCGCTGGTCCTGGCCGCCCGGGACGGGACGCCGCTCGCCGTGACGGTCAGCATCGGCGTGGCCGCGATGGCGGCCGAGGAGGCGGACTGGGACGAGTTGCTGGCGCGCGCCGACCAGGCGCTCTACCAGGCCAAGGGCCAGGGCCGCGACCGCTGCACACTGGCCGCCACGCGACCCGCCGTGCCGGCGCCCGAGGCGGGCCTGCGGGCTGCTTTGGGGAGGGGGGTATGAGCCCCGCCCGGCCGCCCGAAGGGGCTCACCGCAGTGCGCAGCACGGAGGTGACCGAATGAGCCCCGCCCGGCCGCCCGAAGGGGCTCACCGCAGTGCGCAGCACGGAGGTGACCCAATGAGCCCCGCCCGGCCGCCCGAAGGGGCTCGCACCGCAGTGCGGAGCACGGAGGTGACCGAGTGAGCCTGGATCTGGTGTTCGGCCCGGCGCAGTTCTGGGGTATCACGCTCGGCTATGCGGTGTTGCTGTTCATCGCCGCCGTGTTGCTGCTGGTGCTTGCGCGCCTGGTGCCCGACACGCCGGGGCCGCGCTGGTGGGGCGGCGGCGCGCTGCTCGCGCTGGCCGGCGCGCTGATCGCCAGCAGCCAGGCCCAGGCCCACGGTCCCTGGGCGCGCGCGGTCTACGTGCTCGGCGATTCGGTGCTGTTGCTGGGCATCTGCATGGTGAGCCAGGGGCTGCGCCGCTTCTGCGGGGCGCCGCCCGGCGCGCGCTGGCTCGCGGTGGCGGTGCTCGTCCAACTGGTGCTGGGCGGCGCCCTCGAGCTGTATGGCATGTCGCGCCAGCACACCGTGGTGGTCTCGGCGATGAGTGCCGGCGCCTGGTTGTCGATCTCGTGGACGGCCCTGAAGCAGCTGCGCGGCCCGGGCGCCCCGATCTACCTGGGCCTCGCCTTGTGCGGCGTGCTGGGAGCGACCGGCTGGCTGTGGCGCTGCGCGCTGCTCGCCTCGTCCGGCAACAGCCCCCTGCCCGCGGTGGTCGTGCACGCCAACACCGTCCTGATCGCCTTCGCCTTCGTCGCGACCGGTGCGCAGGTGCTGCTCTACGTGCTGCTCGTCAACTTCCGCCTGGCTGCCCGGCTGCGGCAGCTGGCGGTGCGCGACCCGCTGACCGGCGCCTTGAACCGGCGCGGCTTCGAGGAGCACACGGCGCGGCTGACGGCCCTGTCGACCCAGCTCGGCCAGTCGGTCGCGGTGCTGATGCTGGACATCGACCACTTCAAGCAGGTCAACGACAACCACGGCCACCATGCCGGCGACCTGGTGCTGCGGGCGCTCGCCCACCTGGTGCAGCGCGCCAAGCGCGAGACTGATGTGTTCGCGCGTCTCGGCGGCGAGGAGTTCTGCCTGGTGCTGCCGGGTACCGACGTGCCGGGTGCCCGGGTGTTCGCCGACCGCCTGAGGCGCAGCTTCGAAACCCTGGAGATCGACACCGGCCGCAGCTTTCTCAGCTGCACGATGAGCGTGGGCGTTGCCTATGCCTCGGCCCAGGCCCTGCAGAGCGGGCGCAGCGACGTGGTGGACCTGCTGAGGCAAGCCGACGATGCGCTCTACGAGGCCAAGCGGGCCGGGCGCAACCGGGTGCGCTTCTGGGCCTCGGACGATGTCGTGTCGAGCCGCATCGACTCGCGCCTGTTCGCTTCCACCACGGGCTGAACGACACCGAGCTCAGGCGCTGCCGGCGAGGCCGCGGGCCCGCCCCAGCAGCAGCTCGCGTTCGCGCACGTTGTGCGTCAGCGCCGCAGCACGCTCGAACTCCTCGATGGCTTCCGCGGCTCGGCCCAACTTGGCGAGCAGGTCGCCGCGCACGCTGGGCAGCCAGGGGTAGTGCTGCAGCGCGCTGTCCGCCCGCATCGCGTCGACGATCGCGAGCCCGGCGGCCGGCCCGTGGGCCATGCCGGCCGCGACCGCACGGTTGAGTTCGACCACCGGCGAGGGCGCGACCTGGGCCAGCAGGTCGTACAGGGCGAGGATGCCCGCCCAGTCGGTGTCCTGCGGCCGCGCGGCGCGCGCATGGCAGGCGGCGATGCCGGCCTGCAGCACATAGAAGCCGTGTGCACCGCCCAGGGCCTGGGCCCGTTCGAGCGCAATGAGGCCGCGGCGGATCAGCAGCCGGTCCCAGCGTCCGCGGTCCTGCTCCAGCAGCAGCACCGGCTGCCCGCCGGCGTCGGTGCGGGCGGCCGCGCGCGAGGCCTGCAGCTCCATCAGGGCGACCAGGCCGTGCACCTCGGGCTCCTGCGGCGCCAGGCCGGCGAGGATGCGCCCCAGGCGCAGCGCCTCGTCGCACAGCGCGGGCCGCATCCAGTCCTCGCCCGAGGTGGCGGTGTAGCCTTCGTTGAAGATCAGGTAGATGACTTCCAGCACCGAGGCCAGGCGGGCTGCCAGCGCGTCGCCGCGCGGCAGTTCGAAGGGCACGCCGGCGCTGCCGAGGGTGCGCTTGGCGCGCACGATACGCTGCGCGATGGTGGCCTCGGGCACCAGGAAGGCCCGCGCGATCTCGGGGGTTGTCAGGCCGCCGAGCAGCTTCAAGGTCAGCGCCACGCGCGCCTCGGTGGACAGCACCGGGTGGCAGGCGGTGAAGATGAGCCGCAGCATGTCGTCGCCGACCTGGTCGGCGCGGGCGGCATCCAGGTCGTCGACGAAGTCCGGCACGATCAGGGCCTCCTGTGCTTCGAGCTCGCGGCCGATCTGCTCGTGCCGCTCGGCCAGCATGCGGTCTCGGCGCAGGTGGTCGAGGGCGCGGTTTTTCGCGGTGGCCGTGAGCCAGGCGCCGGGGTTCGCCGGTACGCCGGCCGCGGGCCAGTGCTCCAGCGCCGCGACCAGCGCGTCCTGTGCCAGCTCCTCGGCCAGCCCGAGTCCCGCACCATACGCAGCACGACCGCGATGATCCTGGCGCGCTCGATGCGCCAGGTCGCCTCGATGGCCCGATGGGTGTTGGCGTCCGTCAACGCGGCCTCCCGAGCTTGCCGTGCACCGGCCTCATTCGGTAACCTCCGTGCCACGCACTGCGGTGCGAGCCCCTTCGGGCGGCCGGGCGGGGCTCATGCTTGCGGCGGCGCCGCGTTCGGGTCCATGTACACCAGCTCCCACACGTGGCCGTCGAGGTCCTGGAAGCCGTGGGCGTACATGAAGCCGTGGTCCTGCGCCGGGTTCGGTGCGCTGCCGCCCGCCGCCAGCGCCTTGGCGACCAGCTCGTCGACCCGGGCGCGGCTCTCGCAGGACAGGCAGACCAGCACCTCGGTGCTTTTCGTCGCGTCGGCCACCGGTTTTTGGGTGAAGGTCTGAAAGAACGACTCGACCAGCAGCATCGCGAAGATGTTCTCGCCGACGACCATGCAGGCGGCCTTGTCATCGGTGAACTGCGGGTTGAACTCGTAGCCGAGGGCGGCGAAGAAGGCGCGCGAGCGCGACAGGTCCTTGACCGGGAGGTTGACGAAGATCTGGGAGTGCATGATGAGGTCCTTGTTGAGGAAGGGCGGGCGGCGTTCAGGCGCGCTCGGCCAGGGTTTTCAGGTCGCCGCCTGCGGGTGGCCGAGGTCGATCTTGCGGAAGCGGGCCATGCTTTCGCTCGGACCGAAGTCGTCCAGCTCGTAGACCTGCCGCACCTCGATCTCGCCGCGCACCGTGTCGCCGTGCGGGGCGGGGAAGCGGCGGGTCCAGTCGAGCGCCTCCTCGCGCGAGCGCACCTGGATCAGGGTGTAGCCGGCGATCAGTTCCTGGGTCTCTGCGAAGGGACCGTCGATGACCTGGCGGCGGCCGCCTTCATAGCGGATGCGCCAGCCCTTGGCGCTCGGTTGCAGGCCCGAGGCGTCCAGCAGCACGCCGGCCTGCGCCAGTTGTTCGTGGTAGTCCGCCATCGCGGCGATCAGCGGCTCTTCGGGCATGGCGCCGGCCTCGCTGTCGGCGCTGGCCTTCAACAGGATCATGAATCGCATCGCGGTTCTCCTTCGAATGGGTCGGTGTCGGGCCGGTCTGCTGGACCTGAGGCCCTGCAGTTCGGCTTCCACTCCCACGACGAAACAGGCGCGGCGATTTCGACAGCGGCTCGACGCAAAAAAGACGGGGGAAAACCCTGGGCTGCTTTCAAGCCCGCTGCGCTTCTTCGTAACAGGGGGCCAGGGCGCGCACTTCCACCGTGCACCACTGGGCGGCCGGGCACTCTGCGGCGATGGCGATGGCCTCGTCGCGGGTGTGACAGTTCAGCAGGAAAAAGCCGCCGATCATTTCCTTGGCTTCAGCGAAAGGCCCGTCGAGCACGCGGCGTTTCCCGCCGCGCACCTCGACCCGGGCCGCGTCGGCCTGGGAGGCGAGCGACTCGCTGGCGCGCAGCAGTCCGCGGGCTTGCAGGTCCTCGCCGAAACGTTGCATGCGCTCGTAGGCCTCGCGTCCCTCGGCCTCGCTGCGGGTGCGTCTCTGGCCGATCGGCTCGACGATCAGAAGCATGTAGGACATCGGATCCCCCTCAAGGTTGGCGCGCACTGCGGCGCTGGTCTTGCTGCAGCCGGCATTAGAACCGCGCGACGGGCGGTGTGAACAGACCCTAGACTCGGGGCCTGTTTTCACCCGACGCAATGCCGATGTCCGAACCACCCCTGGCACTGACGGCCCACTACCGCTGGATGGCCCGCTACAACACCTGGATCAACGCCCGGCTGCTGGAGGCCGCCGCGTCCTTGAGCGACGCCGAGCGCAAGCGCGACCGTGGTGCGTTTTTCGGCTCCATCCACGGCACCTTCAACCACCTGGTGGTGGGCGACAAGCTGTGGCTGGGGCGCTTCGCGGGCTTGGGGCCGGGCTTCGAGATGCTGGACGAGGAGGTGCTGAGCCTGCCGCCTTTCACCGGGCTGGACATGCAGGTCTTCGAGGATTTCGATGTGATGGTGCGCCACCGGCAGCGCATGGACGCCGCCATCGAGGCCTTTGCCGCGCAGCTGACGCCCGAGCTGGTGTCGGCCTCCTTCGCCTACACCACCAGCAAGGGGCTGGCGCGGCGCCACCCCTGCTGGCAGGCGCTGAGCCACTTCTTCAACCACCAGACCCACCACCGCGGGCAGATCACGACCTTGCTGATGCAGGCCGGCGTCGACCCCGGGATGACCGACCTGCTGGCGCTGGTGGATTGAGGCGGCGAGCCCCCGAGGGGGCGCCGACAGCTCGGCCTACAGGTCGCGCGGACGGAAGCGCAGGATCATCGGCGAGGGCACGCGGCCGTTTTCGTCGCGCGGCAGCGTCTGCGTCTTGTCGACCGCGCGCAGCACCGCCTGGTCCCATTCGTCGCTGCCGCTGGACTTGATCAGGCGCGAGCCCAGGATGGTGCCGTCCGGCGCGGCGCGCACCTCGACCTCGGCGCTGGGGTTGCCAGCCACGACGTCGCTGAAGACGATGTTGGGCCGTACCCGCGCAATGATCTTGCCGGCATAGCTGGCCGAGGGCGAGCCGGCCGCGGCGCCGCCCTGCGGCGCGCCCTGCTCGGCGCTGCCGGTGCCGGCCTGGCTCATCAGGCGCTTGAGGCGGTCGTCGCGCTGGGCCTGCAGGCGCTTGTCCTGTTCCTCGCGCTTCTTGCGCTCGGCATCGGCGAGCTCGCGTTTGCGCTGCTGCTCCTTGCGCTCCTGCTCCAGCTTCTCGCGCTTCTTTTCCTCTTCTTCCAGCTTGGCGCGCTTTTCCTCTTCCTGTTTTTCGCGCCGTTCGCGGGCCAGCTTCTCCTGGCGCTCGGCCTCTTCGCGCTCCTCGCGTTCGCGCGCTTCCTTGCGCTTCTTCTCGCGTTCCTTCTCGATCGCGATTTCGGCCTCGCGGTCGGGCTCGGGCTCGACGCGCTGCTTTGGCGGCGGCGGGGGCGGCTCGGGCTGGCGCACCGGCTCCGGCTCGCGCTCGGGCGGCGGCGGGGGAGGTGGCTCGGCCGGCGCGGCCGCTTGCGGCACCGCCGCCCACAGTTCGGCCTCCACGCCCTCGGGCTCGCTGGAGCGCCAGTTCAGGCCCAGGGCCAGGCCGCCGATCAGCAGGCCGTGCATCAGCAAGGCCAGCAGCAGGCCGGGGCCGCGCTTGTCGGGGGCACGCGGCAGCAGATCGTCGCGTTCGGCGGAGACGGGTGCCATGATGGTGTCGTCAGCCGGTGGTCTTGACCGACAGGCCGACCCGCTGCACGCCGGCGCGGCGCAGCTTGTCCATCACCTTGACCACGGTCTCGTACTTGACGGCCTTGTCGGCCGAGATCACGACGGGTGCGTTGTCGACGCCCGCCAGCGCGTCCTTGACCTCCGAGGCCACGGCCTCCAGCGTGGTCTTGCCGCTGTCCTTGCCGTTG
Organism: Aquabacterium sp. A7-Y; assembly: GCF_026153205.1. Classification (GTDB taxonomy): domain Bacteria; phylum Pseudomonadota; class Gammaproteobacteria; order Burkholderiales; family Burkholderiaceae_C; genus Caldimonas. Next base: position 26,343 of record NZ_JAPFBW010000015.1, read on the forward strand.
ACCTTGAGCTTCAGGGTCTCGTCGGCGGCCACCACCACCTCGATCACCCGCTCGGGGGCCTGCGCGGCCTTGCCCACCGAGGGCACGTCGATCATGCCGGTGGTCATCATCGGGGCGCTCACCATGAAGATGATCAGCAGCACCAGCATCACGTCGATGAAGGGCACCATGTTGATCTCGCTGATGGTGCGGCGGCGCGATCCGCCGCGGGGGCTGACGGCTGGCATCGTGCGTGTCCCTTACTGGCCGACCTGCCCGGGAAGACCCGGGGCATGGCCGATGTTGCGGTGCAGGATGTTGGAGAACTCCTCGATGAAGGTCTCCAGCTTGATCGCCACGCGGTCGATGTCGCGGGCGTAGCGGTTGTAGGCGACCACCGCCGGAATGGCGGCGAACAGGCCGATCGCGGTGGCGACCAGGGCCTCGGCGATGCCCGGCGCGACGGTCGCCAGCGTCACCTGCTGCATGTTGGCCAGGCCGGTGAAGGCGTGCATGATGCCCCACACGGTGCCGAACAGGCCCACATAGGGCGCCACCGAGCCGACCGAGGCCAGGAAGGAGAGGTGCGACTCCACCGCGTCCATCTCACGCTGGAAGCTGGCCCGCATCGCGCGGCGAGCGCCGTCGAGCAGGGCGCCGGCGTCGTTGACGCGGCGCTCGCGCAGCTTGAGGAACTCGCGCATGCCGGAGGCGAAGATGCGCTCCATCGGGCCGCCCTTGCGGGGGCTGTCGGAGGCCAGGTTGTAGAGGTCGTTGAGGTTGCGGCCCGACCAGAATTCGCGCTCGAAGTCGTCGTTGAGCCCGCGCACCCGGCCCAGGCCGAAAAACTTGCCGAAGATGACCGTCCAGCTGGCCAGGGACATCAGCAACAGCAAGGCCATCACGATCTTCACCACCAGGGTGGCGTGCAAGATCAGCTGGAAGATGGACAGGTCCTGGTTCATGTCGTTGTTTCCTGGAGTAGTTCTGCTGGAATGCGTCGCGGCCTGAAGGTGGTGGCGTCGACGCAGCCGATTTTGATGTCGCCTTCGGCCACCAGAGTTCCCTGGCGCAGCGCCTGCTGCATGAAATGCAGCGAGGCCGGCGCGGCATGCCGCAGCGCCACGGTGATGTCGAGCTGGTCGTCCAGGCGCGCCGGCTGGCGGTAGCGCACGGCCGTCTGGACCACCACGAACATCACGCCGGCTTCCTGCCTCAGCTTTTCCTGCTCCCAGCCGCGGGCGCGCAGCCACTCGGTGCGGGCGCGCTCGAAAAACTTGAGGTAGTTGGCGTAGAACACGACGCCGCCGGCGTCGGTGTCTTCCCAGTAGATCCGCACTGGGTGGATAAACGGGGTGGGGTCCGCTCGGCGGGCGTCAGGCATGCATCAGGGCGTGGTCGAAGAGCGGCGATTATCGCCGCTGCGGCGAGCGCTTCAGCGCTGGCTGCGCACGAACACCGGTCCCCACAGCGGGTGGCCGGCTTCCGACTTGCTCAACGCGAAGCCCGCGTCGGCCCGCCGCGCGGCGCGGAAAGCGGCTTCGCACAGCGCGGTGCGCTGGCTGGTGCAGTAGATGAAGGCCAGGTATTTGTGGGCCGCGGCGCGGTCTCGCGGGGAGGCCAGGCCGGCCTGCAGGGCGCGATTGAGCTGCCGCTCGGCCTCGGGGTACTGAGCGTCGTCGTAGGCGCGCATGCCGTAGAGCAAGGCCCGCTCGGCCGGCCGCGCCAGCAGGTCGCTGACGCCGGGGGCGGGTGCCGGGGCGGGGGCCGGCGCGCCGGGCGCGGCGGGTGCGGCGGTGGGCGCGGGTTGGGCAGGCTGGGGCACCAGCTCCGCGCAGCCCGCCAGGAGCGCGCACAGAGCGCCGAAAACAAGCAGCTGTCTCATGAACCGAATTTATGTCTGAGGGTCACCGGCTGCGCGGCCGTCACGTTCACCGTGACGGTGTACGGCGGGAATTCGTCGTTGCGGATCGTGATCGTGTGCCGGCCCTCGGACAGGCTCAGGCGGGTCAGCGGCGGCACGGTGCCGGCCGCGACGCCGTCGACCTCGACATGGCCCCAGGGGCTGACCGCCAGGTTCACCTGCCCAGTGGCGGCGGGCAGGCGGCGCACCTCGCCGGCCGCGCTGGCGGCCGATCCGGCCGCCGCCGAGGCGGTCTCCGCGGGAGCGCCGAGCAGGGTCTCGAAGGGGTCGAGCGCCGCCGTGGCCGGCACCTCGCCGGTGGCGGTCGTTGCCACGGCGGACGGCGCCGGTGCAGGCCCGGCCGCCGCCCGGGAGGCGGCCGCGGGCGCCGCGGGGGCCGGCACGAGCAGGTCGCTCAGGTTGATCGCGACGGCGGCGACCACCGCACCGGTCGCCAGCCCGCCCATCACCCAGCGCCGACGCTGGCTGCGGCGCTGCACGCCGGTGACCTCGTCCTGCAGGGCCGCCTCGTTCTGTTCGTCGAGCCAATGGCGCAACTCGCGCGAGAGCACGCGGGCCGAGCGGAAGCGGTCCTCCGGGTCTTTTTCCATGGCGCGTGCGGCGATCGCGGCGAGCGGCGCCGGCACATGCCGGTTGACCTCGTCGGCCGGCAGCGGCGTACGCGTGACCACCGCGGTGGCGATCTCGGTCAGCGTGGCGCCCTGGAAGGGTTTGACGCCGGTGAGCAACTCGTAGAGCACCACGCCCAGCGAGAACACGTCGCAGCGCCGGTCCACGTTCTCATGACGGACCTGCTCGGGGGCCATGTAGTAGGGCGAGCCGGCGACATAGTCGTCGCCGCCGGAGCTGCCGCTTTCCTGCTGGCTGGCGACCTGGGCGATGCCGAAGTCCAGCACCTTGGGCTGGGTGCGACCGACCATGAAGATGTTGGCGGGCTTGACGTCGCGGTGCACCACACCGCGCGAGTGCGCATAGGACAGCGCGTCGGCGGCGCGGCGGATGATCAATGCGGCCTCCACCGGGGTGGGGCGCCAGCCTTCCTTGAGCAGTTGCCGCAGGTCCTTGCCCTTGAGCAGTTCCATCGCGATGTAGGCGCCCTGCGGGCTGGTGCCGGCATCGAAGACGGTGACGATGTGCGGGTGGTTGAGGCCGCCGGCCGCGCGCGCCTCGTTCAGGAACATCTCGTTGAACTGCTCGCGGGCCTCGGGCGACAGGTCCAGGCTCAGGGTCTTGATGGCGACCAGGCGGGTCAGCAGCGGGTCGTGAGCAGCATACACCGTGCCCAGGCCGCCCTCGCCGAGGCGGTACTTGAGCGCGTAGCGGCCGATGTAGCCGATCGTGGGCAGGTCGTCGTAGACCGGGGCGCGGCCGTTACCGCGGGCCGCTGCCGTGCCGAGCAGGTCGTCGGCATCGGGGCCGAAGACCGAGGCGTCGCTGCCGTCGGGATGCAGGGGCGTCGGCGCCGTCACGCTCGGCTCCTCCTGCCCGGCCCTGAGGGCGGCACGTTCGGCCTCCAGGGCCTGTTCAGGCGTGAGGGCAAAGACGGTCTTCTGGAATTCCACGGCGCCAGCTTAGACGAAGCAATAGACGTGCTCAACACAAGGAACCGTGACAAATGTCCCCTAAAGGGGTGCGTTGGGTAACGTCCTGTGACGCAGTGCTCAGGACGCTCACGTCAAAGCACGTTCTTCAGGCGGTCGACGGCTTCCTCGAGCGAGCCCATGCGGCTCGCATAGGAGAGGCGAATGTAGCGCTCGGTGCCGTGGCTGCCGAAGTCGCGCCCCGGGGTGATGGCGAGCTGGGCCCGCTGCATCAGGTCGAACACGAACTCCCAGCTGCTGGCGTGATGGGCCGAACAGTCGGCCCAGGCATAGAAGGCGCCGTCGGGCAGCACCGGCACACGCAGTCCCAGGCCGTCGAGCGCCGGCACCAGGTAGTCGCGGCGACGCCGGAACTCGGCGCGGCGGCGCTCGAACTCGGCCAGGCTCTCCGCCTCGAAGCAGGCCAGCGCGGCGCGCTGCGCCACCGCGGAAGCGCAGATGTAGAGGTTCTGCGCCAGCTTTTCCACCACCGGCACCATGGCCTCGGGCACCACCATCCAGCCCAGCCGCCAGCCGGTCATGCTGAAGTACTTCGAGAAGCTGTTGAGGGTGACGATGTCTTCGCCGAGCGCCAGCGCGGTCTGGCCGTAGGTGTCGTCGAAGCTCAGACCCAGGTAGATCTCGTCCACCAGCGTGACGCCGCCGCGCGAGCGCACGAACTCGGCGATGCGGCGCATCTCGTCGGGGTGGATGGAGGTGCCCGTCGGGTTCGAGGGCGAGGCCAGCAGCACGCCGCGGCTGCGTTCGCCCCAGGCCGCCTGGACGGCGGCTGCGCTCAACTGGAAGCGCTGCTCGGGCCCGCTGGGCAGCAGCACCGCGCGTCCCTGGGCGGCCGCGACGAAGTGGCGGTTGCAGGGGTAGCTGGGGTCCGGCATCAGGACCTCGTCGCCGGCGTCGACCAGTGCCAGGCAGGCCAGCTGCAGCGCCCCGGACGCGCCGGCCGTGACCACGATACGCCGCGCCGGCACCTGCACGCCGAAGCGCGAGCGGTACCAGCCGCTGATGGCCTCGCGCAGCTCGGGCAGGCCGAGCGCCGGCGTGTACTGGGTCAGGCCGTCGACCACGCAGCGCTGCGCGGCCTCCTGCACCAGCGGCGCCGCGGTGAAGTCGGGTTCGCCGATGTTGAGGTAGATCATGGGGCGGCCGCCGCGCGCGGGGTCGCAGGCGGGGCTGCGGGCCAACTCGTCGGCGGCCTTCGCGCACTCCATGACGTAGAAGGGCTCGATGAGCCCGGTGCGCTCTGCAAACTTCATCGGGGCCACCGGAAGCGGTTCAGCGGCGGGCGTTGCGGGCGGCGTCGACCTCGACCGGGCGCAGCTCGGCGGCTGCCTTGTCGAGCACGCCGTTGACGTACTTGTGGCCATCGGTGCCGCCGAAGCTCTTGGCCAGTTCGACCGCCTCGTTGATCGCGACCTTGTAGGGGATGTCGATGCAGTGCTTGAGTTCGTAGGCGCCGATCATCAGCACGCCGTGCTCGACCGGCGACAGCTCGGTGGTCTTGCGGTCGACGTGGCGGGCCAGCGTGGCGTCGATGTCGGCGGCATCGCGGATGCAGCCGTGCAGCAGCGCGTCGAAGTGCGCCGCGTCGGCCTTGCCGAAACCTTCGATCTCGCGCACATGGGCCTCGATCTCTGCGGCATCGCTGCCCGAGACCAGCCACTGGTAGAGCCCCTGCAGGGCCAGTTCACGCGAGCGGCGGCGCGCCGACTTCTGCGGCGGGCGCTTGCCCTGCGGCTTGCCTGCGGGTTTGTCGTCGCTGCTCACGTCAGGTCTTCCAGGAGGTTGGCCATCTCGACCGCCACGCGGGCGGCATCGCGGCCTTTTTCTTCGGTGCGGGCCCAGGCCTGTGCCTCGTTCTCGACCGTCAGGATGGCATTGGCGATGGGCAGCTGGTGATCCAGCGAGACCCGGGTAACGCCGGCGCCGCTCTCGTTGGCGACCAGCTCGAAATGGTAGGTCTCGCCGCGGATGATGCAGCCCAGCGCGATCAGCGCATGGAAACGTTCGCTCTCGGCCATGGCCTGCAGCGCCACCGGCACTTCGAGCGCACCGGGTACCAGCACGTGCTCGATGTGCCGGGAGGCGACCTTCAGCGCGTGCAGCTCCGCCAGGCAGGCCTCGGCGAGCTTGGACGTGATGGCTTCGTTGAAACGCGCCTGCACGATGCCGATGCGCAGGTCCTCGCCGTCGAGGTCGCTGGCCTGGCCTTTGTCTGCGCCTTGCATGATGAAAATGTCCTTGGAATGGGGTTCAGTGGGGGCGGGAGGGGCGCTCAGGCCTCGGGACCGAAAAAGCCGGTCACTTCCAGGCCGTAACCCACCATGCTCGGCATCCGGCGCGGACTGCCGAGCAGCTTCATGCGGGTGACGCCGAGGTCGCGCAGGATCTGCGCGCCCACGCCATAGGTGCGCAGGTCAATCTGGCCGCGCTGACGCGAGCGCTCGGCCGCCTCGGGCTGGAAGTGCTCCAGCAGGTCCTCGACGCTCTCGCCGCAGTTGAGCAGCACCGCAACGGCGCTGGGCTCCTGCTGCAGGCGCGCCAGCGCCTTGCCGAGCGGCCAGGAGTGGCTGCATTCGCCGGCGTCGAGCAGGTCGAACACTGACAGCGGCTCGTGCACGCGCACCGCCACTTCGTCGTTTTCGCTCCAGCGGCCGTGCGTGAGGGCCAGGTGCAGGCCCTCCGAGCGGTCGCGGTAGGCGATGCAGCGGAACTCGCCCTGGGCGGTGCGCAAGGTGCGTTCGCCGGCACGCTGGACCAGGGTTTCGTTGCGGCTGCGGTATTCGATCAGGTCGGCGATGGTGCCGATCTTCAGGCCGTGTTCGCGCGCAAAGACCTCCAGGTCCGGCAGGCGTGCCATGGTGCCGTCGTCGTTCATGATCTCGCAGATCACGGCGGCGGGCGTGAGGCCCGCCATGCCGGCGAGGTCGCAGCCCGCCTCGGTGTGACCGGCGCGCATCAGCACGCCGCCTTCCTGGGCCTGCAGCGGGAAGATGTGGCCGGGCTGCACCAGGTCGCGCGCGGTCGCCTCGCGCGCCACTGCGGCCCGCACGGTCTGGGCCCGGTCGGCCGCCGAGATGCCGGTGGTGACGCCCGTGGCTGCCTCGATCGAGACCGTGAAGGCGGTGCCGTGCCGGGTGCCGTTGCGGGTCGCCATCGGCGGCAGCTGCAGCCGTTCGCAGCGTTCCTTCGTGAGGGTCAGGCAGATCAGCCCGCGGCCGTACTTGGCCATGAAGTTGATCGCCTCGGGCGTGACATGGTCCGCAGCGAGCACCAGGTCGCCTTCGTTTTCGCGGTCTTCCTCATCGACGAGGATGACCATGCGGCCGGCCGCCAGCTCGGCGATGATTTCGGGGACGGGAGAGATGGGCATGATGGGAGGCAATTGTAAGTGGGCCGGCATGGCACGCGCCGGCCAGGGGCGCTGCAAGGGGCCCTGCGCCGGGAGCCGCAGGACCCCGGCGGCCCGGGATGGCGATGAGGCTCAGGCGGCGGGTGGCAGCCCGGTGGTCAGCATGCGTTCGACATAGCGGGCGATCAGGTCGATCTCCAGGTTCACGCGCGACCCGACCTTGAGCAAGCCCAGCGTGGTGTGCGAGACCGTGTGGGGGATCAGGTTGATGCTGAACTCCGCGCCTTCGGGCAGGTCGACCACCCGGTTCACGGTCAGGCTGACCCCATTGACCGTGACCGAGCCCTTGTAGGCAATGAATTTGCGCAGCTCGGTCGGTGCCAGCACCCTCAGCTCCCAGGACTCGCCCAGCTGGGCGAAGTGCGTCACGCTGCCGAGGCCGTCGACATGGCCGCTGACCATGTGGCCGCCGAGGCGGTCCAGCGGACGCATTGCCTTCTCCAGATTGACCGGCCCGGGCCCGTCGAGGCCGGCGGTGCGCGCCAGGCTTTCCTGCGAGACGTCAACGGTGAAGGTGTTGCTGGCCAGGTCGATCGCGGTGGCCGTCATGCAGGCGCCGTTGAGCGCGATGCTGTCGCCGAGCTGGACGTCGTCCAGATAGCCGGTGGGGGCCCGGACGGCCAGACGCCGGCCGTGTGCCGCGCTGTCGCCGAGGAGGGTGGCGGAGGTGACCTCGCCGGTCGCGGTGATGATGCCGGTAAACATGGCGCTATTGTCGCAGGCCGGGCGCTGCAGTGCAGCAAACGTGTCGCAGATGATCAGAACCGGTCGTGGCCCTCGACCCGGGCCAGGATGCGCAGGTCGGGGCCGACCGGCCGGGTGTCGAGCAGTCGCAGCGAAACGCCTTGCGCCAGCGTTTCGAGCGGGCCCCATTGCAGCATGTCGCGGCCCCGGCCCAGCAGCTTCGGCGCCAGGTAGACGAGGAACTCGTCGGCCAAGCCGTGGGCCACCAGGGCGCCTGCGAGTGTGGGGCCGGCCTCGACGTGCAGGTCGCCGGTGCCGCTGCGGGCCAGGTGCTGCAGCGTCGCCGGCAGGTCGACCCGGCCGTCCGGCCCGGGCAGCGGGACGATCTCCACGCCGGCCTCGGCCAGCGCGTCAATCTTGGCGCGCTCGTCCGACGCGGTGTAGACCCGCAGGCGGCCGGGTGGGGCGACGATGCGCGCGTCCGGCCTCAGGGTCAGCTCGGAGTCGAGCACCACCCGCAGCGGTTGCCGGGCCGCGCCGGCCAGGCGCACGTCCAGGCGCGGGTCGTCCGCCTGCACGGTGCCGCTGCCGGTCAGGATCGCGCAGGCCTGGGCGCGGAAGCGCTGACCGTCCTCGCGGGCCTCGGGGGAGGTGATCCACTGGCTGATGCCGTTGTCGAGCGCAGTGCGCCCGTCCAGCGAGGCGGCGATCTTCACGCGCACCCAGGGCCGGCCGCGCTGGATGCGGCTGAAAAAGCCCAGGTTCATCTCGCGGGCCGGTTCCGCCAGCAGCCCGACCTGGACCTCCACCCCGGCGTTTCGCAGGCGTGCGAAGCCGGCGCCCGCCACGGCGGGGAAAGGATCCTCGAGTGCGGCGACGACACGCTTGACGCCGGCCCGGATGAGCGCGTCGGCACAGGGGCCGGTGCGGCCGTGATGGGCACACGGTTCCAGGGTGACGACGGCCGTCGCGCCGGACAGCGTATGGCCTCGGGCGCGCGCGTCCTTCATCGCGGAGATCTCCGCGTGGTCCGACCCGGCCGCCTGGGTGTGGCCTTCGCCGATGACCGCCCCCTCGGAGGACAGCAGGACGCAGCCGACGCTGGGATTGGGCGAGGCGATGGGTTTGGCCAGCGCGGCCAGGTCCAGGGCTCGCTGCATCAGGGCGTCTAAGGGTGCCGGCATGCGTTCTGAAGTTGGGTTCAAGGAGGTCGTGTGTCGATGACCAGCTCGATGGTCTGCTGCATCCGCACCGGCCGCCCCTGCCGCAGGGCCGGGGCGAAGCGCGTCAGCGGCAGGGGGGCGAACAGCGCTTGCGGCCAGTCTCCGGACGGGGTCGCGGACAGGAGCTCCCACCGATCGACATGGCCGTCCGCGGAAATCCACAAGTGAAGCACCGCCCGGTGGGCATCGAGGCCGGTCAGCGATGCTACATCGATCTGGAGTTCCGGCTCGGGCATTGCCTTGCGTTCGACCTCGTGGGGCCACCAATAGTGCAGGGTGTCGTCGTCCGGCGCAGCTGCCGAAGCCGGGTCGCCGGGCGGCTCGGCCGCCGACCTCGACGTGTCGGTGGCGGCTGGCGCGGGAGCTGAAGACGCGCCGCTGGCGACAGGGACGGGGGCGAGGGGTGCCTCGCCGCGGCCGAGTGGCGGTGCCGTGTCGGCCGGAAGCAAGACGGGAATGGCCGGCTCGGCCGCGGGAGGCGCGGGCAGCGGCGACACGACGGTCGCGACCGTCGTACGAGGTGGGGGGGAGAGGCGGTGGGCGGGAACCGGCGAGGGCAGCAACAGGCCGACGCCGAGGTGGACAGCGAGCGCCAGCATCACGCAGCCGCACAGCATGGCACGGCGCCGCCACGGCGCGGCTTCCCCGGCGCGAGCCGACCTGCGCTTCACTCCGGCTCGAAAAAAGGGATCAGCGCCAGCACGCCTCCGCGGCCGCCTCCGCGGTGGCATAGCGGGTGCTGTCGTAGTTGGCCACGGACTTTCGGCCGGTCCCTTCCAACTGGAAGTCACCGCACTTGTCGTTGTGGGCCCCGCCGGTGCGTGTGGCCCTCAGGGTGTAGGTGGTCTCGTCCACGTCGGACAGCGCGATGTTGTACGCCGCGCTGCCCTCTCCGGCGGCAGGGGCGGTCGAGAAGGGTTGGTCCGCCAACAGATCCGCGACGTCGGTTCCCGCGCTGTTCTCGTCGTAGCGGTAGTTTTCGCTGTAGAACCTCTCCATCCATTGCTGGGCCGCCAGCAGCTGGGTGCGTGCCTGTGCCCTCCGGCCCTTCGCGATGTACTCGGTGTAGGAGGGGTAGGCGATCGCGGAGAGGATGGCGACGACGGCGACCGTGATCATCAATTCGATGAGGGTAAAGCCGAGTGCCGGGTGTCGGCGAGATGTGATGCCGCTCGAGGACATGGGGTCTCCTGCTGCCATTCTCAGTAGGTCTTCAAGCCGGGGATCTCGCGCCACTGGATGCGAGCCTGGTTCGCGGAGAAACAGAGGTTGCGCTCCTCACCGCGGCCGACCACGCGCACCAGCTGGAACCCCGCCGGACAGGCGCCGGGTTGGGGCGCCTCGCCCGCGTCGTCCTTGTCACCATCGCCGTTGCGGTCCTCACCATTCGTCCCGGTCGAGCGGGTGGAGCCGTCACGGACGATACGCACGCGCTGATCGGCGCTCGCCACCCCGACCACATAAACCGTTCGCGTCGTGCCGTCCGGGTCGGTCACAGTGTAGCTGCCCAGGGTGTCTGCGTTCGGAAGTCCGGTCACGGGATCCACCAGGTACAGGCTCGCCGGCGGCGTCCTGAAGCAAAGGTTCTGGCTCGCGTCGGCGGGCCGCACGGTGGTGAAGGCAATGGTGCCTTCACGCAGCTCGGGATTGCTCAACACCATCTCCGACGTTCCGGTGCCGCTGCCGGTGGCCGGAAAGTCGAGGTACCAGCCATCCTGGGTGGTCCAGTCGATGGCGCTGCCGCTGGTGACGCGCAAGGTGCCATCGGTCTGGCGCTGCAGCTGGCGTCGCGCCAGCGTGCTGATCGATTGCGGAAGCGCACGCCCGCGAGGCGTGGTGGAGAACTCGCGGCGGTCCCAGATGCCATACATCCGGTTCGCCCGGTTGCTGCTCGGGAAATCGCCGCTGAGGAGGGCCCGCCCGGTGCCGGCGACGACCATCGTTCCGCCGAAGGGCGGGAAGGAGATCGCCGGGGCCGTCGTGAAGGGCAATTCGGTCGAGCCGTCGCGCGCCTTGAACAAGGGTTCAGCAACGCCGGTGCTGGTGCGGAAGGCCGACTTCCATTGGGATGGATCGCTGCTGCTGATGTCGAACTTCCAGAGGTTGCCGCGCAGGTCGGTGGCGTAGACGATGTCGGCGGTGCCGTTGTTGTCCTTGTCGACCCAGGTGGCGCCCATCAATCCGTTGTTGCCGGTGACGCCGGTATCCAGCTTGTAGTAGTTCGGTTGTGCGCCGCCGGCCGACCAGGCCCCGGTGCCCGGGCCTTCGGCCGACAGGATGAACAAGACCGCCTTGCCGGACGTCGAGCCGTACCCGTTGGGCACCAGCACGCCGAACTTGCCGTTGTTCATGTGCATGATCGGCGAGGCCTGGCGGCTCTGGGTATGCAGGGTCGCCTCGCTGAGGACGTGGCCGAGATCAGGGTCGTCCGTCGACGTCATCATCCACTTGAAGACGTTGTTGGCGCCCGTTTCCGTCAAGTTGCTGAGGCTCGTGACATCGAGCGCGAACACGGCGCGCCCGCCACGGCCGAGGCTGCTGAACAGATAGGTCTTCCATTCGCGGGATTCGCCGGTGCCGATCAGGACGTCGCCGGTGTAGGGCGATCCGTCCATCAGCGCATCGATGGTCGTGCTGTAGTCGGCGGACAGCCGCAGCCGGTTCGCCAAAGGGCTGGGAACATAGGAAAGGACAGGATCACCGACATCGGTCAACAGCTCACCGCTGTCATCCGCACCGTCGGCTTTGAACGCATGCAGCATACCGTCGTTCGCGCCGACCCACAGCAGGTTGCGGCGTGAGCCGTTGCCGACGACGAAGTCGAAATACGAAGGGGTGTCCGCGTCGAACTGGGAGGCCAAGAAGCGGGCGCTGGGTCGCGTCTGTATCCAGGGCGAGGAATTGACCACCGTGCCCATGATGTTGCTCGAATTGCGGACCCGGAACTTGCCGCTGCTCGCTTCGTTGGTGCGGTCGCCGCGCACGAAGTCGACGAGCTGATCGCCCCATGTCTCCTTCTCTGCGCGCTCAGCGGCGGGCAAGCCGCTGAGGTTGACGCCCACAATGGCGTTCTTGTAGTTTTGGCTGAGGTTGTCCCAGTTGAACGGGAGGCCTTGCGGTCCGTCGGCGGTCAGGTCATTGGTGATGACCTGACGGTTGGTGGCGGTCGTGAGGTTGGCGCCTGCATCCCAGGTCGTGGTCGACGTGAAGTCGCCGCTGGGCAAGAGCCGGTAGGCACGCACCGTTCCGCTCTTGGAGGCCGGTTCGAACTCCGCGACATACTTGAAGCTGTTGGTCTGCAGCTGCGACGACGAGACGGCCGGCGCCGCGTTCGACGCAGCGACGATCTGCTCCAGCGTTTCGCGCAGCTGTCGTTCCAGCAGTTCCGGGCGGCGGGCGAGGAAGTAGCCGTCAGGCTCTCCGTCGCTGCAGGCCCGGCCAGTGCTGCCCCCGCAAGTCTGGCCGTCGTTGCGGCGCACGTCCCAGGTGTCGGGGTTGGTCGGCAGGGTGGCGTTTTTCGAGTCGAAGCTGCCGTACTTCGCGACATACCAGAGCGGGTCGCGCAACATGACGTTCTCGACGCCGCTCATCGTGAAGGTTCTCGTCTGCGTGCGGTAGGAGCTGGCCTGGTCCCAGGTGCTGGAGCCGATGCCTGCGTTGACGAAGGTGCACCGGTTGCTGCGGGCGCTGGAGTTGGTGCAGTCCCCGGCGTCGGCAAAGGTGTTGATGCCGTGCGTCAGATAACGTCCGTCGGCGTTCGTTCCGATGACGCTGAAACCGTGGCTGCCTTTCGCGCCGGCGTCGACATTGAGAATGTCCGTGGTGATCTGCAACTCGTTGCTGCCGATGATGTCGTAGCGCAGGAAACCAACGATGTCCATGTCGTAGTCGCCGCCGAACTGCGCATCGTTCCATGTGACAACAAAGGCGCCGTGAGTGGCCGAGGCGCTCAGGGTCCGGAAGGTGAGCATGGCGCCGGGCATCAATTGGCCCGGATATTTGTCCTTGCGAGACTGCGGGCTGACGTGGGCGCTCATGTTCCAGGCGCTTTCCGGCGTGATGTAGACAAACCGGTTGGTGCCCGGGATCTTCACCTCGATGCGAGCGACCCCGCCGGCCAGCGATGCGGCATAGGTTTTGACTTTGAGTGCGGTCGAGGGAAGGTCGCTAGGCCGCTCCGCCGCGGACAGCGTCTTGATGTTGGAGGTGTTGGCATACAGCGCCGCGCCGGCTGCCAGATAGGATCCCTTGACCCCTGGCGCTTCCGGGCAGATGCCGGTGACCGACGCCAGGTTGGTGAGTGTCTTGCCGGAACAATCCTGGCCGAAGTCACCAGAGACCGATCCGACCGAGCGCAACGTGTTGTTCAGGTTCTCTTGCGCGCCGATGACGTTGGTGTATTGGGCGAGATCGCCGCGGCTCCTGTTGGGCAGTGCACTGACCGTGCCGCCGCCCTCAAACCAGGTGCCGGCTTCGGTGTCGTAGCTCAGTGCACCGCTGGAGATCGCCAGCACGTTCATCGGGCGGCACACCGCGTTCCCGTAGGCGCTGCGTCGTGCTGCGGTGTCCGTCAGCGGGTCTTGCCAGCTGATGCCGGTCGGCATGCCGAGCGCGGCGTCCCGGGTGGTGGCCGGGCTGGGTGTCGCAAGCCCGGCGTAGTAGCGCAGGGACTGCACGATCATCTCGCCCATCGGGTTGCCCCAGGCAGGGAACCGACCGTTGGTCATTTCGCTTGGCAGCGCCCAGGTCAAACCCCCGTTGGCTTCGGTATCGTAGGCCGATGCACCGTAGAGCACCACGCTGTCGAGGGCTGCGATCGCTCCCTTCACGACGTCGCCGCAGCCTCCCAGGTGACAGAACCGCCCCGTGGTGGCGTCGATCTCGTTGTTCATGCTGCCCATGTTTTTCCGCAGGGCACCAAACTGCAGGTTCGAGTCGTAGCTTCCGGTGATCATGCCGAATTCGCTTCGCGCCGCAGACGTGGCGGTTTCGCTGAGGCCGAATTCCTGCAGGAGACCGAAGGGCTTGTGGTTGGAGCCGTAGGCCTTGCACCGCAACTGCTCCTCGCCGAGCAAGGACGGGACGCAGACCTTGACGCGCACCGTCAGCTCGGGACCGACGCCGCTATAAACGGCGCCATCGGCGCTGGCCTGGTTCGAGGGGATGGTCGATTCGTGAGGCAGAGCGGTGGCCGTGCCGGGCACGGTGGCGCCGCCCAAGGCCGAGTCCCGGAAATAACCCCGCACCTTGCCGCCGAAATTCGCACGGTCGGTCCCTTCCTCCTTCCAGCGGCACACCGTGCCACCGATCGTGGCCCACAGGCTGTAGTTGCCTTTCGCGAGACGGATGACCGGATTGCCGCCGGAGCCGCTGGACGACGAACGGTTGCAGATCGTCAGGCCGTAGTAGTTGCCGCTTTTTGTCAGCGCGGAGACCGAATAAGGGGTGTAGTCGTCGATGTCGGTGCCTGCGTAGAACTTGACGAAGGAGTGGGAGTCCTGCGACAGGTTGGCCCGCTCCAGCACCGTATCCGTGACGGTGTCGGTGGAACGTTTGCCGCCGTACAGCATCTTGCGCACGACGTCGAGGCGCGTCATCGTGGCCCAGTTCAGGAAGTTTCCGCTCCACTCGGTCGAACCGGTGCAGGTATACCGGTTGGTGCTGACGACGGCGAGTGCCGACGGATTGAAGCGGTTGTTGGAGGTGTCGTACGTGTAGCACTTCGTCGCGTCGAAGTAGCCGTAGTACTTATAGGTGGGCTTGAAGGTGAAGTCGATGACGTTGTCGCCATCAATGTCCTCGTAGTCCGTGTAGATGGGGGCAAAGAGGGTGTGATCGCGCGAGGCGGCGATCATCATCATCGGCTTCGTGCCCTCGGCTGCGATGTTCGGCGGCACCGCGTTCATCGAGGTCGAATTGAACAAAGTCGTCGTCGCCCAGGCCGCCTGAGGCAGGGGGGTCAATGCGACGATCAGCAAGGAGCAGACGATTTTTTTCAGCTTGGACATCTCGGGCCTCGGCTGGTGGGAAAGAGAGGACGGGGCGGACCGCGATCGGGCAGCGATCAAAAGCCCGGATTGAAGGGCCGGAAATAGCTTTGCAGCACAACTTGCGTGGCTTGGCTATAGCCGAACCCGCGTGCCGAAATCCGGAAATAATCCGTGTTGCCCCGATGGATGTATTCGATCAGGTACTCGGGCTGGCGGGCGACGCCAGTGAGCATCGGCGCTCCGGTGAAGGTGCCGAGAGGCACCGCGCCGGTGAAGGTGGCGCAGGTACCGGTGCTGGTCCGCGACGGCTTGGTCGCGAAATTGTTGTTCCACAGTCCGCCTTTGGACTCTGGCCACCAGGGTTCGCCGGTTTCGCTGTCCGCGGTCGCTGTCGAGTAATCGGCCGCCTGGTAGTAGTCGAGGCCGAATTCGCACTGACCGCGCAGGCAAGTGCGCTGAAAGGAACTGGCGCCGAACACCACCGGTCGTTCGTAGAGGGTCCTCGTGCAGGGGGCGTTTGCACGCGGTTCATGGTTGGGCAGCATGATGTCTCGCTCCGCATCCCGCAGGGCCGCTTCGGCGGCTTGCCGGGCCACCTGCGCATCCAGCTGGTTGCGCGCCATGCGTTCGGAGACGATGACGTTGCGTGCCCCGAACACCCCAATGGCCGTCACCGCTAGCAAAAAGATCAACACGACAACGAGCGCAACGCCGCGTTGTGAAGAGTCATGGTTCAAGGGACTGCGAAAGCGCTGCATGGCTGTCAGTCGTTGGGAGTGACGGGATAGGTCTGCGACAGGTGGTTGCGGACGGCGAATACCTGACGGAACACCTTTCTGAGGACGCGATCCGTCGGTGTCTGGGTGGTGCCAGAGCAATCGGTGTATTGGAAGGGAGCAGCGTCCGCGCTTTCCATCTTGACGCTGGCCAGCGATCGCACGACCAGGCACACCTCGACGGCAACGACCCGTGACCAACCGTCCCGGGCCACCCCGTTGATCACCACGTCATCGGCGCTGGTGACATCGGCGGCAGAGAGAAAGGTATCGGGTTGAAGGGTGGTCGCGTCGGTGAAGACGCCGTAGCGGAAGCGGAGTTCTTCAATACCCGCAACGACGGGCTCGTAGGCATCGTCGGCGGTGGTCCCGCCATTGCCGTTGCAACTCAATCCGAAGGTGCTGATGCTTTGGTTGTCGATATTGAAGGTCACCGGCTTCAGCGTGTACTGGTTCGAGACGAACAGGGGGCGAAGAGGTGGCGCGCCTTCGGCCTGCGCACGCTGTGCCGCGGTGGTTCGGCTGGCGTTGACCGCTGCTTCGGAGACCAACTGCCGTTCGCAGTCGGTGCGCTGTCCGATATCACGCGACAGGGCGTCGTTGGTGTAGTAATTGACCACCAGTGTGTCCGCCGCGGGGGCCGGGGACGCATGCGCTTCGCACGCCAAGGTGGTGGCCTTGAAATTGGCGTTATTGCATCCGAACAGCCCGGCGTCGAATGCATCGTTCGCCGGGTCGGTGCCGAGCGGGTTGGTGTAGCCGGAAAGGACGTTCTCGGTGTCCTGGGTCGGATCGTCGATGCGCACCGCAGGGTAGAAGCCCGCATTTTCCAGCTCGCGCCCCAGCATCTCCAGCGCGAACTGGCCGCTTTCGTTCATCGCGACGAACTCGTCGCTCGATCGCTGGGTCTGCCGGCTGGCGAGGTAGAGATAGGCGGCGGCGGCAACGACGATCAGGTTGATCGCGATGGCGACCAGCAATTCCACCAGGGACAGGCCCTGCTGGCGTGGGCGAAAGGGCCGGTGCATACGACGGACGCTCATGGAAACACCGTGAAGTTGGCGCACCGTACGCCGGCTGGGGCCGCCACCGCGGTCGGGCAGCAGGACTGGCGCAGCATGCGATTGTCGTCGTCGTCCTCGGGCGCCGTCGGGCAGACAGGAGCGCTCTGCAACTCGCCTCCGCTCAGGAAGTCCTTGTCGAACCACATCAAGGTGACGTTCATGCCGGTATTGAGGTTGCCGCTCAGGTTGACCGAACCACGCGGCATCAGCGTGCGAACATGGTTGCGCCACGCCTCGATGTCGTAAGTGGCTCTTTGCGTCGGCGTGCACGTCGTGGTGCTGCAATCCCTCGTGACTTCGTCGACCTCGTCCTGCGCCGTCCAGGTCGCGGTATACGAGTAAGGGCTGTTGGTCACGGTCATGTCGTAACCGGGCACCATCGAAAGATTGCTGCGCAAGCGGTCGGAGATGTCGGACAAGGCGACCGACAGCGAGGCCCGCGAGGCGCTTCCGACCTGGAAGCGGACGGATTGCGCCTGCAGGCCCAGCACCCCGAGCAGGCCAAGAGAAAGGATCAGCAGCGAGACCAGCACCTCGATGAGCGTGACCCCCGAGGCGGTTTTTTTGGGCGGTTGATGCATGGCTATCGGCATGGCAGCGAAATGACGCGTTTCACTCAACAGGTTCCCGTTGCACCGAGGGTGCGTACCCGGCCCAGTTGGCTGACGCAAAAGGTCCGGTTGAAGTGGTAGCTGTCGGCCTCGCCGGCCTTCTGGAGGCGAAAGGTGCCGTTGACGACAGCCCGGGGCGTGCCGCGTCCGTTGAAGGTGACGGACGATGTGGGGGTGCCTCCGCCATCTTCCGTGAGGGTGTAGTCGCTGCCGGCCGATTCGCGGATGAGGACGACATTGCCGGCGAGCGGCATGGTGGCGTCGACCGTGTCGCAGGTCGGATTCATGAACACGATCCAGCCGTCTCTCCAGTCCGTCCCCGCGGGGTTGCAGGTCGGCGTCATCTCCGAGGCGTTGGAAGTCATGCACATCGAGACGCAGCTGTTGCGTGTCACGGCTTCCAGGCGGGCGCGCTGCAGGCCGAGGACAAAGTCGTTCGAGATGGCCGTGACCCTGCTGCGCTCGACGAAGCTTTGCAGCGCTGGCGCCGCCAGTACGGCGAGGATCGCCACCAGGGCGATGGTCACCATCAGTTCGATCAGCGTAAAACCGCGATGACGAACGTTAGAAAGTGGGGCAGAGAGTGAAGAAACGTGCCGCATGTATGCATTGTGCGGCGTCAGACGTTTCTGTGTGCAACCGTTCAGCCCCGGTGGCGGGCCGTTCGGCTGGCGGCTCTGTCAGACTTTACAGAGCCTCAGATTTCCTTGATCAGCCGGCTGAATTCGTCCACATCCTCGAAGCTGCGGTAAACCGAGGCAAATCTCACATAAGCGACCTTGTCGAGCTTTTTCAGCTCGCGCATCACGAACTCGCCCAGCTTGGCGCTGGCGACCTCGCGCACGCCGCTGGAGCGCAGCTTCTGCTCGATGCGCTGCAGCGCCGCATCGATCTGCTCCAGGCTGACCGGGCGCTTGCGCAGAGCCAGCGTCATCGAGGCGCGGATCTTGGCCGGGTCGAACTCGGCCCGGGTGCCGTCCTTCTTCACCACCGCGGGCATCGTGACCTCGGCCCGCTCGTAGGTGGTGAAGCGGGTGTCGCAGGACAGGCAGCGCCGCCTGCGACGGATGACGTCCCCCTCGTCGGATTCGCGCGTCTCGACCACCTGGGTCTCTTCGTGGCCGCAGAAGGGGCAGCGCATGACGAGGGGGCTCGCTTCAGCGGTAGACCGGGAAGCGCCGGGTCAGCGCGTTCACCTTCTCGCGCACCGCGGCGATGTTGGCCTCGTCGTGCGGCTTGTCCAGCACGTCGGCGATCAGGTGCGCGGTCAACACCGCCTCGGCTTCCTTGAAGCCGCGGGTGGTCATGGCGGGCGAACCGAGGCGGATTCCGCTGGTGACCATGGGCTTTTCCGGGTCGTTCGGGATGCCGTTCTTGTTGCAGGTCATGTGGGCGCGGCCGAGCAGGGCTTCGGCTTCCTTGCCGGTCATGCCTTTGGCGCGCAGGTCAACCAGCATCACGTGGCTCTCGGTGCGGCCGCTGACGATGCGCAGGCCGCGCTCGGTCAGCGTGGTCGCCAGCGCCTGGGCGTTCTTGACCACCTGCTGCTGGTAGGCCTTGAACTCGGGCGTCAGCGCCTCCTTGAAGGCCACCGCCTTGGCGGCGATCACGTGCATCAGCGGGCCGCCCTGAATGCCGGGGAAGATGGCGCTGTTGATCTGCTTGGCGACAGGGTCCTTCATCAGGATGATGCCGCCGCGCGGGCCGCGCAGGCTCTTGTGGGTGGTCGAGGTGACGACGTCGGCGAAGGGCACCGGGTTGGGGTAGACGCCGCCGGCGATCAGGCCCGCGTAGTGCGCCATGTCGACCATGAAATAGGCGCCGACCGCCTTCGCGACCTTCGCGAAGCGCTCGAAGTCAATGCGCAGGCTGTAGGCCGAGGCGCCGGCGATGATGAGTTTGGGCTTGTGCTCATGGGCCAGCCGCTCCATCGCGTCGTAGTCGATTTCTTCCTTCGCGTTCAGGCCGTAGCTGACCACCTTGAACCACTTGCCGGACATGTTCAGCGGCATGCCGTGCGTCAGGTGGCCGCCTTCGGCCAGGCTCATGCCCATGATGGTGTCGCCGGGCTGCAGCAGCCCGAAAAACACACCCTGGTTGGCCTGCGACCCGGAGTTGGGCTGGACGTTGGCGTGTTCGGCGCCGAACAGCTGCTTGAGGCGGTCGATCGCCAGCTGTTCGACGACGTCGACGTATTCGCAGCCGCCGTAGTAGCGCTTGCCCGGGTAACCCTCGGCGTACTTGTTGGTCAGCTGGGTGCCCTGCGCGGCCATCACGGCGGGCGAGGCGTAGTTCTCGGACGCGATCAGCTCGATGTGCTCTTCCTGGCGCTGGTTTTCCTTCTGGATGGCGGCCCAGAGCTCGGCATCGATGTTGGAGATCGTGGATGTGGTGCGGTCAAACATTTGGCAGTCCTCTTCGGTGCAAGAAGTCCCTCGATACGGCGGCGGCCGCCATCATGGGGCCACGCGGTCGGAAGGCTGCCCAGGCGAACGGCGGAACGGCAGACAACGGGTGTGCCGGCTGCACTTCCCGGTGGTTCCCCACCTCGAGCGCGCCTGCCAGGCAGGGGCCCTATCGCCAGTTGTGCAACCCCGCGAGTGTACTGGATAAGAACAGAAAGAGGCCCCGCAGGGCCCCCCGATGGTGCAAGCCGGGCGCGGCGTTCAGCGGATCAGCGCCACCTGTTCGGCCGAGGCTTCCGTGGTCTGCGGCATGTCCGGACTGCCCGGCAGCGGTGCCGGCGCGGCGGCCGGCGGCGCGCTTTGCACCGCCTGCAGCAGTTGGGGGACCGAGATCGGCACCCGGCGGCCCGCCGCGACGTTGCGCAGGTGGGTCTGCTCGGACAGCACCTTGGCCGCGTAACCCCCGTCGTCGTTCAGGTTGGCGGCGCCGACGTAGTAGCGCAGACCGCCCTCCAGGCTGCCGGCGCGCGCGATGCACTCCTTCAGCACCTGCACACCGACCCGCAGGTTGGTGACCGGGTCGAACGCGGCGTGGTTGCCGCCGAAACGCTCGTACTTGTCGTCGTGCACTCGCGTCATCACCTGCATCAGGCCCTGCGCGCCCACGGTGCTCTGCGCGAAGGGATTGAAGCTGGACTCCACCGCCATGATGGCCAGGATCAGGGTCGGCTCGATGCCGGTGCGCTTGCCGACGTGCCAGGCTTCCTTGACCAGGCGCCCCACCGGCTCGGGGGCGACGCGATAGCGGCGCGACAGCCACAGCGCGACGGCCGCCTGCTGGCTGCTCAGCTCCGACGGATCCACCGCGGTCGCGCGGCTGATCGCCTCGGGCTCGACCAGGCTGGCGAGGAAGGCCTCCGGTGAGGACTCGGCGCGTGCCAGCTGGCGCGCCTGCAGCCAGCCCAGCGTCTGCGCTTCCAGGTGGTGGCGCAGGTCGGGGCGGCTGACGAAAAACATCGTGCCGGCCAGCACCACCAGGCCGACGAAGGCCAAGCCGTTGTGGCTGATCTCGAGCAGGCCGTGGCCCACATCCTTAAAGAACACCGCGACCGAGGCCACGGTAGCGGTAGCGGCCCGATCGACCGGGCCCCGCACGGATTCCCACGCTGTCATGTCACTCCTTTCCTTCCGACGGCCCGCGGGGCGCACTCCGCAAAAGCAGGGTGGCCGGGGCCGGCAGCGATAATTCGCCGCGTCTGCGCAAGGTGTCTCGCAGGGCGCGAGGTGCGGACAGCGGCTGATTGCATCGGCAGCGTCGCGCCGGGCAGGCCGGCGCGGGTTATCCCTTGGGTGGGGACGGGCGGATTCTAGGGATGCTGCTCATAACCAGTCAAGGATTTGAAATAGGGCTTTAATTCCTTCTGGTTATGAAATATCGGGATCTGCGTGAGTTCCTTCACGGGCTGGAAGCGCTCGGCGAGCTCAGGCGCGTCAGTGAGCCAGTCTCCACTCGGCTGGAAATGACCGCCCTGGGCGACCGCGTGCTCAAGGCCGCCGGGCCGGCGCTGCTGTTCGAGCGCCCCATCGGGCACGAGATCCCGGTGCTCGCGAACTTGTTCGGAACCCCCAAACGTGTGGCCCTGGGCATGGGGGCCGAGGACGTTTCGGAACTTCGCGAGATCGGACAGCTGCTCGCAAGCCTGAAGGAGCCGGAGCCGCCGCGCGGACTGAAAGACGCCGGCCGCCTGCTGCAACTGGGTAAAGCGCTGTGGGACATGAAGCCGAGCGAGGTGCGCTCGGCCGCCTGCCAGCAGGTGGTGTGGCAGGGCGAGGCGCTGGATCTCGGGCGCCTGCCCATCCAGCACTGCTGGCCGGGCGACGTCGCGCCGCTGGTGACGTGGGGCCTGGTCGTCACGCGCGGGCCGCAGGGTGTCGCGCAGCCGCGGCGGCGCCAGAATCTGGGCATCTACCGGCAGCAACTCATCGGACGGCGCCAACTCATCATGCGCTGGCTGGCCCACCGCGGTGGCGCGCTCGACTTCCGGGAGTTTGCGCTCGCCAGCCCGGGCAAGCCCTTCCCGATTGCCGTCGCGCTGGGCGCGGATCCGGCGACCATCCTCGGCGCGGTGACGCCGGTGCCCGATACGCTGTCGGAGTACCAGTTCGCCGGCCTGCTGCGCGGCAGCCGCACCGAGGTGGTCGCCAGCGGCGTGGGTGAGGGACTGCCGCTGCAAGTGCCGGCCAGCGCCGAGATCGTGCTGGAAGGCCATATCCCTCCGGCGGCGCCAGGTCATGAGGGGACTTCGGAGCACGGCGTGCCGCTGAAGGAGCGGGGCGGCTACCTGCACGCCCTCGAGGGACCTTACGGCGACCACACGGGCTACTACAACGAACAGGACTGGTTCCCGGTGTTCGAGCTCGAGCGCATCACGATGCGGCAGCAGCCGATCTACCACTCCACCTACACTGGCAAGCCGCCTGACGAGCCGGCGGTGCTGGGCGTGGCGCTCAACGAGGTGTTCGTCCCCATCCTCCAGAAGCAGTTCCCGGAGATCGTGGACTTCTATCTGCCGCCCGAGGGCTGCAGCTACCGCATGGCCATCATCAGCATCAAGAAGAGCTACCCCGGCCATGCCAAGCGGCTGATGTTCGGGCTGTGGAGCTTCCTGCGCCAGTTCATGTACACCAAGTTCATCGTGGTCACTGATGACGATGTGAACATTCGCGACTGGAAGGACGTGATCTGGGCCATCACGACCCGGGTCGACCCGGGTCGCGACACGACCCTGGTGGAGCACACCCCGATCGACTACCTCGACTTCGCCTCACCGGTCTCGGGGCTGGGCGGCAAGATGGGGCTGGACGCGACCCACAAGTGGCCCGGCGAGACCGACCGGGAATGGGGGCGGCTGATCACCATGGACCCCGACGTCGAGCAGAAGGTGGGCGCCTTGTTCGATCGCATCATGGCGGGCTGACGGGCCGGCGATGAGCAGGTCCAATGAAAAGATCGCCGACCATTGGAAAGCGGCACTTGATCAAAACACCGGGCCTGGGTATCTTTGAGGCGTCTGCTTCTGCAGGCATTTCAATTGCGCAGTCTCTGCGCGCAGGAGTTCCGGACCCAATCCTTCGGTTCTCCGATCCGTGGTGTGAACCACAGCCCCTCCGGTCGATCTGGCTTGGAGGGGTTTCTATTTGCGGCTTCGTCGAAGAGGCGAAACGCCTATTTCATATCAGAGCTATTGCAGCGAGCCCTCGCGCCCGTTCGGGCGCGGCTTGAGCCCGGCCTCCTGGCCGTCCCGCCGGACCGCCCGGGCGGCGGCCGCCGCGTCGCCCGCCAGCACCACCGTGCGGGTCGGGAAGGCGAAGTCCACACCCATCTCCTTGAGCCCGCGCATCAGCTCCAGGTTGATGCTCTGCTGCAGGTCCATGTAAAGGTTGTAGCTCGGGTCGAGCACGATGTAGATGACTTCGTAGTCGAGCGAGCTTTCGCCGAAACCCTGCAGGTGTGCCCGGTCGAAGCGCAGCTGCGGCTTGCCCTGGATGATCCGCCTGACGAGGGCCGGAATGGCTTCGGCCTGCTCGGGTGAGGTGTCGTAGGTGACGCCGAACTTGAAGGCGATGCGGCGCTCCGCCAGGCGCTTGTAGTTGCTCACCGTCTGCTTGAGCAGATCGGTGTTGGACATCACCACCTGCTCGCCGCTGAGTGCGCGGATGCGGGTGCTTTTCACGCCGACGTGCTCGACGCTGCCCGAGACGCCGCCGACGACGATGAAGTCGCCCACCTCGAAGGGCTTGTCCACTGCGATCGAGAGCGAGGCGAACAGATCGCCGAGGATGTTCTGCACCGCCAGCGCGACGGCGATGCCGCCGACACCCAGGCTGGCGACGAAGGCGGTGATGTTGACGCCCATGTTGGACAGCATCGCCAGCAGCACCACGGTCCACAGCAGGGTGCGCAGGCCCCAGGACATCAGCGTCGCCGAGGCACCGACCTGTGTCATGCCGGAGGAAGCGTGGCGTTCGATGTAGCGGGACAGCGCCAGGCTGACGAGCCGGTTGGCCCACAGCGCGAACTGCAGCGCCAGCGCGATGAACCACAGGTGGCCGACACGCTCGCTCCAGCGCTCCGGCAGATCCAGCAGTCCCACGCCGATCAGCACCGCCACCAGCGCGACGAGTCCCCGGTTGGTGCGGCTCAGCAGGTCGACCAGCAGGCCGCCGACGTGTTGGGAGTCCTGCTGCTGCAGCGTCTCGGCGTGCCGCCGCGCCAGACGCAATGCCGTCATCATGGCCAGGTAGCTCACGACTGTTGCGCCGATCACCAGGGCCCAGTTCGCGAGCGTGATGCCCAGCAGGGTGGTCTGAGTCAGCCAGGCCGTGAGCAGATGAGCGTCCATCCGTGCCTTCCTTGTTTTCTTGTGAAAGGCATCATCTTGGACCGGCCGGATCCGGCCGGCTGTCGGTCAGACCACTACAGGCCTCAGCTCCCGGCGGCCAGGCCGAGCAGCTCGCGCAGCGCGAGGCGGTTCTGCTGCAGGCCTTCGGTGCTCGGCAGCCAGTCGAGCAGGCCGGTGGCGCGGCGCGCTTGCAGGCCGACGGGGGCCGCAGTGACCGCGATCTCGCTGCCGAGCGCCTCCTCGAAGGCCCGCTTGGCCCGCCGCATGTGCCAGCCATGGGTCACGAGCAGCACCTTCTTCACGCCCGCCTCGCGCAGCAGCGGCGCCATGCGCTGTGCGTTCTCGCGCGTGTCGCGCGACTTGTCTTCAACCCAGCGCAGGCTGCGTCCGTATTCCTCCTGCACGATGCGCTCGGCCACGCGGGCCTCGGCCGGCGGTTCGCCGGACTGGGCCCAGCCGAGTCCGCCCGAGAAACCCAGCGGCAGGCCCAGGCGCTTGGACAGCCAGACGCCGTAGCGCAGTCGCTCCATCGAGGTCGGCGTCAGGTCCGACACCCCGTACTCGGGCGCCCGCGGCTTCGTGCCGGCTCCCAGCACGATGACGGCGATGCCGGCTTGGCCCTTGGCGCCGGCCTTGGCTTGCGCCTTGAGCTCGGTGTCGAGGTGCTCCAGCTGGATCGGGCCGAGCGCCGGCGGCAGCTTCAGCACATAGGTCTGCAGCGCCACCGCAAAGCCGTGCGTGGCCGTGAGCCACATCGCGACCACGCTCAGCAGCACGATGCAGGCGCCCAGCACGCGTCGCGGCAGGATCAGCCGCACGCCGATCAGCAGCAATACGATCAGCGAGGCCGGCGGCAGCAGCAGGGCGGTCAGCAGGGGCTTGTAAGGGGCAAGGTCGTCCAGCATGTCGGGCAAAGGCAGGCTCAAAAGGGCAGCAGCTTACGCCAGCCGCGGGCCACGACGCTGAGCGCGATGTAGCGCGCATAGGCGGGGTAGCCCAGTTCGTCGGCCATCAAGTCCATGTGCCGGCCGGGGGCCTGCCGCAGGCGGGGCAGGGCGCGCAGGAACAGCGGCTCGCAAAGCCGGGGAAAGATCAGCTGCCTCAAGCCCTTGGCGATGCGGAAGTCCTGCACCAGCTCGCGGTAGCGCGGCAGGTAGGCCGCGAGCGGCTCGGTCCGGCCCTGCAGGGCCTCGTGGACGGCCAGCGCGGCCTCGCGGCCGCTGTGCATCGCGAAGGCGATGCCTTCGCCGGTGATGGGCTCCACCAGCCCAGCCGCGTCGCCGCAGAGCAGCACCCGGCCGCGGCCCGGACGCGTGAGGTAGTCGCCGTACGGGATGTGGTGGCCCTTGATCGCCACATCCGGCACGCTGCCGAAGCGGTGCGCCAGCATCGCGCGGAAGGCTGTCTTGAGCTGCGGGTTGTGCCTGAGCAGCCCGCCCAGCCCGACCGTCAGCGTAGCGCGCTTCGGGAACACCCAGCCGTAACCCCAGCGGGCCAGGCCGAAGTGGATCTCGGGCAGGTCGAGGTCGGCCGCGCCCGGGTGGCAACGCGGCACCTCCATCTCCATGCCGAGCGCGATGGTGCGCGGGTCGAAGCTGCGGCCGAACAGCTGACGGGCCACACTGCTGCGCACCCCGTCCGCCCCGATCACCGCGCGGCCCTGGAGACGGCGGCCGTCCGACAGGCGCACCGCGCCTTCGCTGTCGTCCACCTGCTGCACCGCGCTGCCCAGCAGCGGCGTGGCCCCGGCCTCCACCGCCTGGTCCAGCAGCAGGGCGTCGAAGCGGCGTCGGCAGGTGAACTGGAGCAGGTGGTGCTCGCGCACTTCGTTGAGCCGCCGGCCGTCCGGGCCCAGCAGGCTCAGGCCATGAGCGCGGGCCTCGACCGCCTCGTCCCAGGCGCGCGGAAACACCCGGGCATACACCTTCTGCGCGCGCAAGGTCAGCAGGCCGCCGCAGAGCTTCTCGCGCGGAAACTCCTCCTTGTCCACCAGCGCCACCCGCAGGCCCCGGTGTGCCGCGGTGCAGGCCGCCGCCGAGCCGGCGGGGCCGGCGCCGACGACGATCAGATCGAACAAAAGGGCGGACATGGTGTCGGGCGGTGCTGCGGGTGAGGGAAGGCGACGGCCGGTCGGCGTCGCCGGGCGCAGGGCCGATGGTGCCCTGTCCTGCCTGCTATGCTGAAACTTTGTGTGGCGGCCGGGCTGCAGCCAGGGGCCGGCCGAAGCAACAATCCTCTGGTGGGAGTGCCTCATGAACCCTGTGGACCCGCACAACGCCGCGACCGAGACCCTCTATCTGGCCGGCGGCTGTTTCTGGTGCCTCGAAGCGGTGTACGACCGTGTCGAGGGGGTGGTGGACGTCGAGTCGGGTTACGCCAACGGCCCGGTGCGGCAGCCCAGTTATGAGCAGGTCTGCAGCGGCGACACCGGCCATGCCGAGGTGGTCCGGCTGGTCTACGACCCGGGCCGCATCAGCGTGCGCGAGCTGCTGGAGATCTTTTTCGTGATCCACGATCCGACCACCTTGAACCGTCAGGGCAACGACGTCGGCACCCAATACCGCTCCGGCATCTACTTCCAGACCGCCGAGCAGGAGCGCGTGGCGCGCGAGGTGATCGCCGAGCTGGAGGCGAGCGGCAAGCTGCCCGGGCCCGTGGTCACCGAGGTCCTCCCGGTCGACAACTACTGGCCGGCCGAGGCCTACCACCAGGACTACTTCGCGAACCACCCGGACCAGGGCTATTGCGCCTTCGTGGTGGCGCCCAAGGTCGAGAAGTTTCGCAAGACCTTTGCCAACCGGGTGCGTCCCGGTTGAGAATCACGCCCGGCATGAAACGACACCCAGACGCCCACACGCGCGGCCTGGCACCGGCCCAGCCATGAGGTCACCGGGCCGACCTGCCGCCACCGATCGCCGCCTCGCCGCCTGGCTGCTGGCGGCGGCGCTGCTGTGGGCGCAGGCGCTCGGCCTGGCGCACCGCATCCAGCATGGCGGTTCCGGCGCCGGCGGGCCGGGGCCGGTCTCGGTCTCGGCCGGCACAGGTCTGGCCCAGGCCTTCCAGGCGCTGTTCGGTCACACGGCCGACGACCGCAGCTGTCCCCTCTACGATCATGCGGCCGGCGGCGACGCCGGCGTCTGGAAACACTCGGCCATCGGCTGCGGCGAGACCGCGGCGGCCGAGCTGCCGCCGGTGTCCGAAGGCCGGCGAACCGGGCCCGAGCGTGCCTTCGACGCTCGCGGTCCTCCAAGGGCAGCGCTTCTCGCCTGAAGCCCTCGCCGCGACCCGAGCCCGGGTGGCGGCGCCCTTGTCATGCGGTCGTCGCACCCGAAGCCGGTGCGGCGGCCCGTCCCGCCTTCTCACCATGAAACTCGCTTTTTCCCGGCGCGCGACGCGCCTGCCGAGCGTGGCCGCCTGCGCCACCTGCGTCTCCCTGGCCGTGCAGGCCCAGACCGCCCCTGCCGATGCCGCCGCCCCTGCTGCCGCGACCCGCCTGCCGGAGGTGGTCGTGACCGGCAACCCGCTGGGCGCCTCGGACCTGGTGGCTCCGGTGACCACCCTCTCGGGGCCCGCCTTGCTGCTGCGCCGCGGCAGCACCCTGGGGGACACCTTGGACCGGCTGCCGGGCGTCTCCTCCAGCTGGTTCGGCCCGAATGCCAATCGCCCGGTGATCCGGGGTCTGGACGGTGACCGGGTGCGCGTGCTCAACAACTCGGGCGCCGCGCTGGATGCGTCCAGCCTCAGCTTCGACCATGCCGTGCCGATCGACCCGCTGGTGGTCGAGCGCGTGGAGGTGCTGCGCGGCCCGGCCGCGCTGCTGTACGGCGGCAGCGCCACCGGCGGCGTGGTCAACACGATAGACAACCGCATCCCGCGGGCGCCGGTGACGGGCGTGAGCGGCAGCGCCGAAGGCCGGGTCGGCGGAGCCGAGCGCGAGCGTGCCGGCAGCGCCCTGGTGGAAGCGGGCAACGGCCAGCTGGCCCTGCACGTCGACGCCTTCCACCGCGACACCGAGGACCTGCGCGTGCCGCGCTTCACGCCGCGTGCCGGCGGGGAAACACGGTCGCCGACCCGCCGTGTCGCCAACTCCGCCAGCCAGGCCAAGGGCGCGGCGCTGGGCGGCGCCTACACCTGGGAGGACGGTCACCTGGGCGCCTCGGTGGACCGCTACGAGAACGACTACGGCGTCGTGGTGGAGCCGGATGTGCGCATCCGGATGCGGCGCGACCGCTATGCGCTGGCCGGCGAGTGGCGTGGCCTGGAGGGCCCGCTGCGCAGTGTGAAGGCGCAGTTCAGCCACACCGACTATGGCCACGACGAGATGGAGGGGGCCGAGCTCGGCACCCGCTTCAGCACCCGGGGCAACGACGGCCGCATCGAGCTTGCGCATGCGCCGCTGGGGCCGCTGCACGGCGTGGTGGGCCTGCAGTTCGAACAGTCGCGCTTCTCCGCGCTGGGGGAGGAAGCCTTCGTGCCCGGCACCCGCAGCCGCCAGCGCGCGGTGTTCGTGGTCGAGGAACTGCCGCTGGCACGCGGCAAGCTGAGCGCGGGCCTCAGGCTGGAGCGGGCCAGCGTGGCCTCGGACGGTGATGCCGCGGAGGCGGAGGAGCCGCGCTTTGGCGGCCCCGCCGAACGCAGTTTTTCGCTGCGCAGCGGCTCGCTCGGGGGGCTGCTGGATGTAGCGGCCGGTTGGCAGCTCAGCTCCAGCCTCAGCTACACCGAGCGCGCGCCGACCTTTTATGAACTGTTTGCCGAGGGGGTGCACGTCGCCACCGCCGCCTACGAGCGCGGCGACGCCGCGCAGCGCAAGGAGCGCGGCAGCCACCTCGATGTTGCGCTGGCCTGGAAGCAGGGACCGCACAGCGCCAAGATCGGCGCCTGGGGCAGCCGCTTCGCCAATTTCATCGCCTTGCAGGCCACCGGAGAGACATTCGGCGAGCCGGGCGAGGACGGCGAGGCGACCGAGTTCCCGGTCTACGCCTTCCAGGGCGTCAAGGCCAGGCTGTGGGGCGTGGAGGCCGAAGGCCGCCGACGCTTGCTCGACGCCGGGCAGACGCTGGACCTGGAGGGGCGCTTCGACTGGGTCCGCGCCAGCAATGCCGACACCGGCGAGCCGCTGCCGCGCATCGCGCCGGCTCGCCTCACGGTGGGTCTGGCCTACGCCCGTGCCGGCTGGACCGCCAGGGCCGAGGTGGCGCATTCAGCGCGCCAGTCCCGCGTCAGCGACGACGACATTGCCACCGACAGCCATACCTTGCTGAACCTGTCGGCGTCCTATCGCTTCAAGGCGGGTCCCAGCGACGGCACGGTGTTCGTCCGGCTCGACAACGCGACCGATGAACTGGCCTACAACGCGGCGTCCATCCGCACCGTGCGGGAGCTCGCGCCGCTGCCCGGGCGCGGATTGAAGCTGGGCCTGCGGCTGAACTTCTGAGGCGCCGGCGCAGGGGCGGGCCGGTCCCTCAGGGGGCCAGCCTCTCCTTGATCCACTGTCCGTCCTGCAGCCGATAGCGCAAGCGGTCGTGCAGGCGTGACTTGCGTCCCTGCCAGAACTCCCACCTGTCGGGCACCAGCCGGAAGCCGCCCCAATGCGGGGGTCGCGGCGGGTGGAGCGCGAACTGGGCGCTGTACTTCGCGGCGTTGGCGACCAGGGTGGCGCGCGACGCGATGACCTGGCTCTGCGGTGAAGCCCAGGCCCCCAGGCGGGAGTCGAGCGGGCGCGAGTGGAAGTACGCGTCGGACTCCTGCTCGCTGACCTTCTCGACCTTGCCTTCGATGCGCACCACCCGCTCCAGCTCGACCCAGTGGAACTGCAGCGCGGCGTAAGGGTTGACAGCCAGCTCGCGGCCCTTGCGGCTCTCGTAGTTGGTGTACCAGACGATGCCGCGGGCGTCGCAGCCCTTGATCAGCACGATGCGGGTCGAGGGCCGGTGGTCGGGGCCGACCGTCGCCAAGGTCATCGCATTGGGCTCGGGCAGCTGGGCCGCGAGCGCCTCCTGCAGCCAGAGCTCGAACTGCTGCAGCGGCTCGCTGCGCGCGGCCGACTCGTCCAGCTCGGCGCGTTCATAGCTCTTGCGAAGGTCGGCGATGTGTTTCATGCCGGAAGTATAGGCAGGGCCCACGCCTGCCGGCCTCGGTTCATCGGGGCTCCTGCGGGCCGGGCAGCGCGAAGGCTGCATCGACCCGGTCGGGAAAGCCATCTGTAAATTCCGTGGAAGTGCGCCGGCGCCTGCGCAGGGCGGCACAATCCGGCCCACCCACTTCGCGACATGCCCTTGCCGACGCCCGCCCCGCATTCCGTGCTGCTGGTCGAAGACGACCCGATGATCGCGAAGACGCTCGTGATGAGCCTGCGCTACGACGGCTTTGCGGTCACGGTGGCGTCCACCTTGCAGGAGGGCCTGCAGCAGCTCGCGGCCCACACCTTCGAGCTGCTGCTGCTGGACCTGGGCCTGCCCGACGGCTGCGGGCTGGACCTGTGCCGCGAAGTGCGCAGGCGCGACCCGGACCTGCCCATCCTCGTGCTCACCGCGCGCACCGCCGAGGCCGACGCGGTGGCGAGCATCGAGGGCGGCGCCGACGACTACGTGCGCAAGCCCTATGGCCAGCAGGAGCTCGCCGCCCGCATGCGCCGGCTGATCGGGCGGCGGCCGAGCCGTACGCGCCAGAGGGCCTGTTTCGGCGACATCGAGATGGACCTGCCGCGCCATGCGCTGTTCGTGCAGGAGCGGGCCTTGCACCTCGGCAAACGCGAGTACCTGATCCTGCAGCTGCTGGTCCGGGCCGGCGGCGACGTCGTCACCCGCGAGCAGATCCTCGATGCGCTGGAGTGCGACCGCGCGATCTATGACCGCACCATCGACTCCCACCTGAGCCACCTGCGCCGCAAGCTCAGGGACGCCGGCACGGCGGTGCGCATCGCCGCCGTCTACGGGGTCGGCTACCGGCTCGAGGCTGCTGCATGAGCCGCGGCCTCTGGTGGCGATTCCTGGCGATCAGCGTGGCGTTCGCGCTGCTGCTCAGCCTCGTCTACGCGCTGGTGCTGCGCGAGATCAACCGGGAAGGACGCAGCGCCATCCAGCGCAGCCTGATCCTGTTTGCCGCGCGCGCGCTGGAGTTGGAGGCCGGGCCCTATCCCGAGGCGATGCGGCGGCTCGACCACCTGCTCGCCGAGTCCCCCGTGATGCCGCGCGGCCTCTGGGTGATCGACCTGCAGGGGCGGGTGCTGGCCAGCCGCAGTGCGCTGCCGCTGCCGCCAGAGTGGCGCCAGGTCGATGCCGCGATGGCGGTGCACGACGTGAGGAGCACGCCCGGCCGCCGCCTGCAAGGCGGCTCGCCGGTGTCGGTGACGCGGCTCCAAGGGGCCGGGCCGGTCTTCCTGGTGATGAGCGATAGCGGCATTCCGGGGCGCCCGGTGCTGCGCACTCACGGCCTGTTTTTCATCGCCGCGCTCGCGGCCGCCGTCTTTTTCGGCCTCTCGCTCGTGACGCTCTACCTGCGGGCCCGCTCGCGCGAGGCCCGGCAGGTGCTGGCGAGGCTGAAGGCGGGCGACCTGGGGGCGCGCTTCAGGCCCGGGCGGCTCGATGCGGTGGGCGTGCTGATGCTGGACTTCAACCGCATGGCCGAGGAGATCGAACGCCTGGTGCACGGCCTGCACCAGGCCGAAGACGCACGCCGCGCGATGCTGCAGGAGCTGGGCCACGACCTGCGCACGCCGCTGACCAGCCTGCGCACCGCGGTCGAGGCGGTGTCGGCCCACGGCGCGGCGATGACACCCGAGGACCGGCACGAGTTCCTGGCCATCATTCGCGGCGAGCTGGACTACTTCGTGCGGCTCATCGACGACCTGTTTTTCATCGCCGACATCGGCGAGGTCGGGCGGCGCCCCGCGGGCGAGCCGGTCGACCTCGTCGAGCTGCTCGTCGCGGAGACCCGTTCGGCACAGAGCCGGGCCTCCGAGCTGGGCGTCGAGGGGCTCGCAATCGGGCTGACGGCGGCGCCGGCGGGCCGTGCGCCGGTCGTCGCGGGTGACCGCGTGCTGCTGTCGCGGCTGTTCCGCAATGCCATCGACAACGCGCTGCGTCATGCGCGCAGCCGGGTACAGGTCAAGGTGCGCGACGCCGGGGACAAGCTGGAGGTGCGCGTGGAGGACGACGGCCGCGGCATGAGCACGGCCGAGATCGCCGCCTTCGGCCAGCGGCGTGGCCGAAGGCGGCAGGCCGACGCCGCCCGGCCCTCGCTCTCGCTGGGGCTGGGCTCGGTGATCATGAAGTCGGTGGTGGAGATTCATGGCGGGCAACTCGGCATCGAGAGCGGCGCGGCGCAGGGCGGTCCCCCGGGAACCCGGCTCGTGATCCGCCTGCCGCGCGGCGGCGCCGCCACCGAGCCGGCCTGAACCTGGCTGGCCGGGCAGGGCGAGGCAGGGTGCGCACGGGTCCCGGCGCCCTCGGAGCTGCGGTGGCTGACAGGGGCGGGCAAGCCCCTAGGTGCAGATCCCAGTTCCAAGCCGATGGGCGCGCTTTCATCCTGTCGACATCCCGCCGATCATCGGGGGGCGCCAACCACAGCAGAGATAGGAACCCCGGATGAATGCCGTACCGGTGGTGATCGTCCTCGCGGCCGGTGCCGGCACGCGTTTCAGAGGGCATAGCCACAAGCTCACCCAGTCTTTCGCCGGATCCACGGTGCTGGGCACGACGCTCTCGCAAGTCATCGCCAGCCACCTGCCCTTGGTCGTGGTCACCACCTCCGCGCTGCGGGAGGTGGCCAAGGCCGATGTTGCGAGCCAGGACGTGGTGCTGGTGCCCGAGTCGCCGCGCGTGCGCAGCGAGCATGTGGCGCATCTCGGCATGGGCTACTCCATCGCCGCCGGCGTCCGGGCGCGCGGCGATGCGCCCGGCTGGCTGGTGTTGCCCGGCGACATGCCGCTGGTGCAGCCGGCCACCTTGCGCGCGGTGGCCGAGGCGCTGACCGAGCACCCGGTTGCCTACGCCCAGCACGGCGGGCGGCGCGGCCACCCGGTGGGCTTCTCGGCCGAGCTGTTCTCCGAACTCGCCACGCTCACCGGCGACGAGGGAGCGCGCCGGCTCGTGGCCCGTTACCCGGCTGCGCCGGTCGAGGTGCAGGACCCGGGGGTGCTGATGGACCTCGACACCGAGGATGACCTGCGGCGCCTGCGCCAGTGGCCCGGTCAGCCGCCCGTCGGCGAACTGAACGCGGTGCCTTGAGCGGCGCATCCCCGCCGGCGGGCACTCAGGGCAGCAGCCGGTGCGCGCGCGCCAGTGCCAGCACTTCGGCGACCGCGCGATCGCGGATGCCGTGCTCCCGCAGGCAGGTGTCGGTCCGCAGCACATAGTCCAGCGTGGTGCCGTAGCGGCCGCGCGCCTCACGCAGGATCTCGACCAGCTGCTGCTGGTCCAGCACGCCGGTGAAGTTGGGACTGTGGCGGCTGAGCGTGAAGCCGAGTGCCTGCACCGGGCCTTCCACAGTCTGGCAGTTCAGCCACTTCGGGTCGTAGACGCCGGTCGGCATCTCGCGCTGCCACAGCCGGTTCAGCTCTTCGCGGGCCCGCGCGCGGGGCACGCGCAAGACCACCCCCTTGCAGCTGCCGCCTGACATCAGCGCGAACACGAGCCCGGGCGACAGGGGCGAGCCTCGATTGATGCGCGACCACATCTTCAGCGCCCGGTGATAACCGAGCACCCGCGCCAGGCGCCGCTCGCTGTGCTCGACCTCGGGGTTCCAGATCAGCGAGGCGTAACCGAACACCCACAGGTCCTGCCCGGGATCCCAGCCTGCCAGCGTCTGCTGCAGCAAGTGCTGCGGGTCGCGCACCGGCGGCACCGCCAGGCCGGGCGGGATGTCGGGCAGGGCAGGGACAGTCGGCGTGGACACGGGCGCGATCGGTCGGCAAGCGGAAACGATGGGCCCCTATCATCGCTCACTTCTTCAGATCGCAAGGGAAACACCGAAGATGCCCGCCGCCCATCCGCCCGCGCCACCGTCCCGCCTGCCGGCCGTGCTGCTGGTCGGCGCGATGGTCGCACTGACCTGGATCGCCACCCGTCCGCTGCCGCCCTCCGCCGTGGTCGAGCCGGCCCCGGTGACCCGGGCCGAGGACGCCGGGCCGCCGCCGCTGGCCCGGCTGCAATGGAGCGGCGATGCCGGCCCGCCGCCGGCCGCGCTCGACCTGCTGGCGCAGGCAGCCCAGGAAGCCCGCAGCACCGGCCGCTCGCTGGTCATCGTGCCGCTGTACCGACCGGGCGACGACCCGGCCACGGTACGGCGCCAGGGCGAGGCGGTGCGCCACGCGATGGAGGCCAACGGCGTCGCGCCGGCCCAGCTCGCCGTGCTGCCCCCGGCGGCCGGGGCGCCGGCCGACCAGCCCGGCCCTCACGTCGAGTTGCACTGGCAATAAACGGCCCGCCGGCGGCGCTGCAAGCTGATGACCCGTGCGACGGCGGGGCGGGCGGCACTTGATTTGACGCTGTAACTTGGTTACCTAATAATTCATTGATAAGTTACATCGACTATTCAGCATCCCACCATGAAACCTGTCCTCCTCGAAGTGACGCAGCGCATCCGGGAGCGCAGCGCGCCCACCCGGCGTGCCTACCTCGACCGCGTGGCGCAGGCTGCCAACCGGCCGCGCGGCTCCGACCGCATGGGCTGCGCGAACGTCGCGCACGCCTTCGCGGCGCTGCCTGATGCCGCGAAGTTCCGTGTGGTCGCCGAACGAGCCCCCAACCTCGCGATCGTCACCTCGTACAACGACATGCTGTCGGCGCACCACCCGTACGAGAACTTCCCGGCGCTGATCCGCGACGAGGCGCAGCGCCAGGGCGCTACGGCGCAGGTGGCCGGCGGCGTGCCGGCCATGTGCGACGGTGTCACCCAGGGCCTGCCCGGCATGGAGCTGAGCCTGTTCTCGCGCGACACCATCGCGATGGGCACCGCCATCGCGCTGACGCATGACGTCTTCGATGCGGCGCTGCTGCTGGGCATCTGCGACAAGATCGTGCCGGGCCTCTTGATCGGCGCGCTGCACTTCGGCCACCTGCCCTGCGTGTTCGTGCCCGGAGGCCCGATGAGCACGGGGCTCTCCAACAACGAGAAAGCCAAGGTGCGTGAGCAATACGCCCAGGGCCTGGTCGGGCGCGACAAGCTGCTCGAGGCTGAGTCGCAGGCCTATCACGGCCCTGGCACCTGCACCTTCTACGGCACCGCCAACAGCAACCAGATGCTGATGGAGGCGATGGGTCTGCACGTGCCGGGCGCGGCTTTCGTGCAGCCCTATACCGGGCTGCGCGAGGAGCTGACCCGTGAAGCGGTGCGCACCGCGCTGCGCAACATCAAGGCGCGGCGCTTCACACCCATCGGCGAGATGGTCGACGAGCGCGTGATCGTCAACGCGATGGTGGCGCTGCTGGCCACCGGCGGCTCGACCAACCACCTGATCCACTGGGTCGCGGTGGCCCGGGCGGCCGGCATCCTGATCGACTGGAACGACTTCTCCGACCTCTCTGCCGTGGTGCCGCTGCTGACCCGGGTCTATCCCAACGGGTCGGCCGACGTGAATCACTTCCAGGCCGCGGGCGGCCCGGGTTTCGTGATCCGCGAGCTGGTCGAGAACGGCTATATGCACGGCGATGTCGCGACGGTCGCCGAAGGCGGCTTGAGCGCGTATGGCCGGCTGCCGGTCCTCGAGTCCGGCCGCCTGTCGTGGCAGGACCTGCCCGAGCGCAGCGGCGACGAGGCCGTGGTGCGCACGGCGCAGGCCCCCTTCAGCCCCACCGGCGGCCTCAAGCTGCTCAAGGGCAACCTGGGTCGCTCGGTGATCAAGGTCTCGGCGGTGCCCGAGGAGCGCCACGTGATCGAGGCGCCCGCCCTCGTGTTCGACAGCCAGGAAGCGCTGCAGGAGGCCTTCAAGGCCGGCGAGCTGGAGCGCGACTTCGTCGCGGTGGTGCGCTTCCAGGGCCCGCGCGCCAACGGCATGCCCGAGCTGCACAAGCTCACGCCGCCGCTGGCGGTGCTGCAGGGCAAGGGCTACCGGGTCGCGCTGGTGACCGACGGGCGCATGAGTGGCGCCTCGGGCAAGGTGCCGGCGGCCATCCACGTCAGTCCCGAGGTGCTGGGCGGTGGCCCGCTGGGCAAGGTGCGCAGCGGCGATCTCATTCGGCTCGACGCCGTGGCCGGCACCCTGGATGCGCTGGTCGACGCCGCCGAGTGGGACCGGCGCGAGGTCGCGACCCAGCCAGCCGCGCTGGCCGAGATCCACGCCCACCAGCTCGGCCGCGAGCTGTTCGCCGGCATGCGCCGCAACGTGCTGAGCGCCGAAGAGGGCGCCTGCACCTGGCTCTGACCCCTACCCCGCGAAAGGATTGCATGAACACGCTGGAACTGGCCTCCTACGGCCCCGTCATTCCCGTCATCGTCATCGACCGTCTCGAAGACGCGGTGCCGCTGGCCGAGGCCCTGGTGGCCGGCGGCGTGCGGGTGCTGGAGGTGACCTTGCGCACCCCGGTCGCGCTGCCCTGCATGGAAGCGATCGCCAAGGCGGTGCCCGAGGCCATCGTCGGCGCCGGCACCGTGCGCAATGCCCTCGATGCCCAGGCGGCGCGCGATGCGGGCTGCCACTTCGCGGTCAGTCCGGGCTACACGCCGGAGATCGGCCGCGTGTGCCAGGAGCTCGGCCTGCCACTGCTGCCGGGCGTGGCGACCGGCAGCGAAGTGATGACGGCGCATGCCGACGGCTACCACTTCCTGAAGTTTTTCCCGGCCACCGCGGCGGGTGGCATCCCGATGCTCAAGGCCTTCGCGGGGCCGTTCGCGGACATCTCGTTCTGCCCGACCGGCGGCATCACGCCGGAGACCGCGGGCCAGTTCCTGGCGCTGCCCAACGTCAAGGTCTGCGGCGGCTCCTGGCTGACGCCGGCCGAGGTGGTGAAGGCGCGCGACTGGGCCACCATCACGCGGCTGGCTCGCGAGGCGAGCGCACTGCGCCCCTGAGGCTCGCCCTCGGTCAGCTCAGTGCTTGAAGGTTCGCCGCCAGCGGCGAGAATCACCCGGATCAGCGCGGGCAAGGTCGCTGCAGTTTCGTCGGTTGCCCATCCAAGAACGCCTCAACTCCCGTCACCCGACGGACGCCTATAGCCCATGTCCAAGTTGCTTGTCCACGGCGGAACGCCCCTCTCCGGCCGCATCGTGCCGTCCGCCAACAAAAACGCGGTGCTGCCGGTGCTCTGCGCCACGCTACTCACCAGCGAACCGCTGCGCCTGATCGGTGTTCCCGAGATCACCGATGTGCGCAAGATCCTCGAGACCTTCCGCGCCCTGGGCAGCCAGGTCGAGATGGACTTTTCCACGGGGGTGCTCGAGCTGCAGCACGCAAGCGCTGCTTTTGACCTCGAGACGCACCGTCTGCCGCAGGAAATGCGGTCGTCGATCATGCTGGCGCCGCCGCTGCTGGCACGCTTCGGCGCCGCCCGCATCGAAAACGACGTGCAGGGCTGCACGCTGGGCGTGCGCGAGATCGACCCGCACGTCGAGCTGATGGAGCGCTTTGGCGCCCAGGTGGAGCGCCGGACCGAGGCCTTGATCCTGCGTGCGCCCGAGGCGCTGCAGGCCAACCACCACTGGCTGGACTACGCCTCGGTCACCACCACCGAGAATTTCGTGATGTGCGCGGCGCTGGCGAAGGGCAGCTCCAGCCTGACCAACGCGGCCAGCGAGCCGCACGTGCAGGAGTTCTGCCGTTTCATGGAGATGATCGGTGCGCGCATCGAAGGCATCGGCACCTCGCGCGTCACGGTCCACGGCGTCGACAAGCTGGGCGGCGGAGAGTTCCGCTTCACCGAGGACTTCCACGAAGTGGTCACCTTCCTGGCGCTCGGCGCCATCACCGGCGGCGACGTGCGTGTCAAGAACAGCTCGCCCGAGCACTTTCCGCTGATCGACCGTACCTTCGCCAAGTTCGGCGTGGGCGTCGTGCATGCGGACGGCTGGTCGCGTGCCGAGTTGAGCGGCCCGCTGCGCGTGCGCGAGCCCTTCACCCGCAATATCCTGCAGAAGGTGGAAGCTGCGCCCTGGCCCTACCTGCCGGTCGACCTGCTGCCGATCTTCGTGGCGCTGGGCGTGCGCGCCGAGGGCAGCATGATGTACTGGAACAAGGTCTACGACAGCGCACTTGGCTGGACCAGCGAGCTGTCGAAGTTCGGCGCCCACACCTTCCTGTCGGACCCGCACCGGGTGATCACCTTCGGTGGCAAGAGGCTGTCACCGGCCGAGGTCGAAAGTCCCTACATCATCCGCGTTGCCATCGCACTGCTGATGGTGGCCGCCAGCATCCCGGGGCGCTCGGTGATTCTCAACGCAACGCCCATCAAGCGTGCACACCCCCGCTTTGCCGAGAACCTGTGCTCTCTGGGCGCCAGCGTGCAGTGGGTGGAGGGCGAGTGATCGCCCGACTCAAGCGGGCCGGCGTTCGATCAGCTCGACCTTGTAGCCGTCGGGATCCGTGATGAAGGCGATCACGGTGCTGCCGCCCTTGACCGGGCCAGCCTCGCGCGTGACCTGGCCGCCATTGGCGCGGATCTTCTCGCAGGCCGCATAGGCGTCGGGCACCTCGATCGCGATGTGGCCGTAGGCTGTACCCATCTCGTAGTGGTCGACGCCGTAGTTGTAGGTCAGTTCGATCTCGGCATGCTCCGGGTTGCTGCCGTAGCCGACGAAGGCCAGCGAGTATTTCTGTTCCGGCCGGTCGGTGGTGCGCAGCAGCTGCATGCCCATCACGCGGGTGTAGAAGTCGATCGACCGTTGCAGGTCGCCGACGCGCAACATGGTGTGGAGGAGTCTCATCGGGGCGTGGGGCCCGTGGCGGGGCCGGGAAGGTCGAGGATAAAACAGGTCGTCGACGCGTGCGCGTAGAGCGTGCCGTCCGGCCCCAGCAGGCGGCCCTCGGCGGTCCCCAGGCGCCCGCCGACATGGATCACGCGGCCCTCGGCACGCACCAGCGGCACCCGGTCCGTGAGGGCCTTCACATAGTTGATCTTCAACTCGACCGTCGTGTAGGTCTTGCCCACCGGCAGCGTCGTGTGCACCGCGCAGGCCACCGCCGAGTCGAGCAGGGTGGCGGCCCAGCCGCCGTGCACCGAGCCGAGCGGGTTGTAGTGGGCGAACTGCGGGCGTCCCTGGAAGACGACCCGGCCGTGTTCCGCCTCGACGACCAGGAATGACAGGGTCTGCGTGATGGGCGGCGGCGGCAGCTCGCCGGCCATCATCGCCTCGTAGATCTGCAGGCCGGTCTTGCCTTGCACCTGCGGCGGTGTGCTCAGGCCG
Source organism: Aquabacterium sp. A7-Y (assembly GCF_026153205.1). Classification (GTDB taxonomy): domain Bacteria; phylum Pseudomonadota; class Gammaproteobacteria; order Burkholderiales; family Burkholderiaceae_C; genus Caldimonas. The sequence continues at coordinate 65,748 of NZ_JAPFBW010000015.1, forward strand.
GGCGCGGCCATACGGGCGCGCACCTCCTGTTCGCGGGCTTGCCAGGCGGCCAGGGTGTCGGCCGCAGCGGCGGGGGTGTTCATCGTGCAACTCCTTGGAATCTCTCGGATGGCGGCACTGCCTTGCGGCCGCCAGTGTTGCACGCCCCGAAGAAGCCTGCAGGCGCTGCCTGTACTCGCCCGGCACCCTCCGCTGCGTCGGAAGGTGATATCTTCTTCAGCTTCTCTGTCTCTGCACCGCGCTGCACATGTTGACGCTGTTCACCGCCGCCATCGTGTTGGGGTTTGTTTTCAATGCCGCGCCGGGCGCGGTGTTCGCCGAAACGGTGCGCCAGGGGGTGCGGGGCGGCTTCAAGCCGGCCTTCGCCGTGCAGGTCGGCTCGCTGGTCGGCGATGCGCTGTGGGCCGTGCTGGGCCTGGCCGGCGTGGGCCTGCTGCTGCAGAGTCCGGTGCTGCGCCTGCCGATCGGCGTGGCCGGCGTGCTCTACCTCCTGTACCTCGCCTGGGACTCCTGGCGGGCGGCCAACCAGGAGTTCGCGGTGGAGACCGCGGGCGCCCCGGTGGAGGGCCGGCGCGCCTTGCGGGCCGGTGTGCTGCTGTCGGTGACCAATCCGCAGAATGTCGCCTACTGGGCGGCGCTGGGCAGCGCGATGGGGGCGGTGGGCGTGCACGACCCGTCGACGGCGCAGTACGGCGTGTTTTTCGCCGGCTTCATGACCTCCTCCGTGCTCTGGTGTTTCATCTGCGCGGCCCTGGTGGACCGGGTCTTCCGCAGTGTCGGACAGCACTGGGCGCGCTTCACCTACCGCGCCTGCGCGGTGGCTTTCCTGGCGCTCGCGATGTCCTCGCTGCGCGACCTGGTGGCTTCGCATCAGAAGCCGGCCCTGCCGGCGCAGCCGCCGGCCGTGCACGGCCGTCCCTGATCCTAGGCCGCCGGCGGGCGGCATGGCAGAAAACGTCGGAACAATGTCCTTGCGGACGCAGGCCGGGGCCCGCACGATAGCGGCATGACTGCGACCCGCCCCGCTCATCCCGTCCGCACGATCGCCGTGCTCGCCTATCCGGGCATGGAGCTGCTGGACGCGGTCGGGCCGCTGGAGGCCTTCTCCAATGCCGCGGCGCTGGGCGGCGTCGGGTATGCCGTGCAGGTGATTGCCGAGCGACCCGGCCTGGTGCGTGCGTCCTCGGGGCTGGCGATCGAGGCCGCGCGTGGCTTGCGCGGCCGGGGACCGATCGACACCTTGCTGGTGGCGGGAGGGGCGGGTGTGACGGCGGCCTGTGAGCAGGGCCGGCTGGTGCGCTGGATCGCGGCGATGGCGCCGCAGGTGCGCCGCATCGGCTCGATCTGCAGCGGCGCGATGCTGCTGGCCGAGGCCGGCCTGCTGGACGGGCGGCGCGCCGTGACGCACTGGAACTGGACCGCCCGGCTGGCCGGGCGCCATCCCGCGGTGAAGGTCGAGAGCGATCCCATCTTCGTCTGCGACGGCGCGGTCTGGACCTCCGCCGGGGTCTCCGCGGGCATCGACCTGGCGCTGGCGATGATCGAGCAGGACCATGGCCGCGCGCTCGCGCTGCGCACCGCGCAGGAACTGGTGATGTTCCTCAAGCGCCCGGGCGGGCAGTCGCAGTTCAGCGCCGAGCTGCAAGCCCAGGAGACGGCGGATGCGGGCTTGCAGGCCTTGCAGCGCTGGGCGCTCGCCCACCTCGACGAGGACCTGTCGGTCGAGACCCTGGCGGCGCGGGCCTGCCTCAGCCCGCGCCACTTCGCCCGCGTCTTCACGCAAGCGACCGGTATTGCGCCCGGCGAGTTCGTCGAACGCGCCCGGCTGCAGCGCGCCAAACGCGAGCTGGAAGACAGCGACCGCTCGATCGAGGCGGTGGCGCTGCGTTGCGGCTTCAAGAGCGGCGACGTGATGCGCCGTGTTTTCCTGCGCCGCCTCGGCATCTCGCCGGGCGACTGGCGGCACCGTTTCTCGACCACCGCGGGGACCGTCCCCGAGATCCTTTCCGGAGTTTGAACATGGCTTCCAGCGACGCGACCCTGGCCGGTTTCCTGGAGAGCGGCCGCTCGATCCGGGTCGGCATCCTGCTGTTCCCCGAGGTCGAGGTGCTCGACTTTGCCGGGCCTTTCGAGGTGTTTTCGGTCGCCGCCCGCATGGCGCGGCGGCGCCGTCCCGAGGCGCCGCCGGCCTTCGAGGTCGCCACCGTCGCCGTGCGCGCCGAACCGGTCGCGGCCCGCCACGGCCTGCAGGTGCTGCCGCGTTATGGCTTCGCCGATGCGCCGCGTTTCGACCTGCTGATCGTGCCCGGCGGCGTGGTGACCCAGCCGCTGCAGGACCCGGTCACCTTGCAATGGGTGGCCCACGCCGCGGCGGCCGCGACGCTGACTGCCTCGGTCTGCACCGGCGCCTTCGTGCTGGCCCGGCTGGGCCTGCTCGACGGCCGCACCGTCACCACCCACTGGGAGGACATCGAGGACCTGCGCACCGCCTTCCCGGCTCTGCGGGTGGTCGACTCGGTGCCCTTCGTCGACGAGGGCGCGCTGCTGACCTCGGCCGGCATCTCGGCCGGCATCGTGATGAGCCTACACCTGGTCGGGCGCATCCTCGGCGAGGACCTGGCGCGCGCGACGGCCCGGCAGATGCAGTACGACTGGGAGCCTCAGCCTCGCTGATGAGGCCGCGGCGCTGCGCATGGCGTCACAGCGCCGCGTAGACCATGTTGCGGAACAGCATGCGGTAGTGCTCGCGCTGGTGGGGGGCCTGCGACATCCAGATGGCGATCAGGTTTTCCTGCGGGTCGATCCAGAAGCTCGTGCCGCCGAAGCCGCTCCAGCTGTAGTCACCCGTCGAGCCCGCCGCGGTGGCTTCGCCCGGGCCCAGCCGCACCGCGAAGCCCAGGCCGAAGCCGTAGCCCGGCCCCGGCAGGTAGCCGGTGGTCGCGCCCGGCACGCGGCTCGCCTTGATCACGTCGGCACCCAGGTGGTCGCTGCGCATCAGGTCCACGCTGTGACGCGACAGCACCCGCACGCCGTCCAGCGTGCCGCCGGCCAGCAGCATGCGGCAGAAGCGCAGGTAGTCGGCCGCGGTCGACACCAGGCCGCCGCCGCCCGACTCGAACACCGGCGGTTTGCTGACGTCGATCAGACGCACTGCCTGGCCGGTGTCGGGGTCCTTCGGGAAGGGCTCGGCGACGCGCGCGAGCTGTTCGGCTGGCACATGGAAGCCGCTGTCCTTCATCTGCAGGGGCCCGAAGATGCGCTGCTGCAGGTGCTGGCCCAGCGGCTGCCCGCTGACACGCTCCACCAGCGCGCCCAGGACGTCGGTGGCGCGGCTGTACTCCCAGGTGGTGCCCGGCACGTAGGCGAGCGGCAGGGTGGCGATGCGCTGCGAGAACTCGGTGTTGCTGAGCCGGCCGTGCTCGACCCCGGCCTTCAGGTACTCGGTCTTGAGGGCCGACTGGCCGAACACGCCGTAGGTCAGGCCGGCGGTGTGGCGCATCAGGTCCTGCACCGTGGGAGCGCGTGGCGACGGCACACGCTCCAGCACCGGCCGGCCGCTGGCGTCCTTCTTCTCGATGCCCAGGCTCAGGTTCTTGAACTCCGGCAGGTAGCGCTCGACGGGATCGTCGAGCTGGACCTTGCCTTCCTCGACCAGCTGCATCACGGCGACCGAGACCACGGGTTTGGTCATCGAATAGATGCGGAAGATGCTGTCCGCCGTCATCGGCGGGCCGTCCGGCGTGCGCCGGCCCAGGGCCGATTGATGCACCACACGGCCGTCGCGCCAGACCAGCATGACCGCGCCGGGCAGGCGGCCCTGCGTGATGTCGTGTTCCACCGTGCGGTCGAGGCGCTGCAGTGCGGCGCTGTCGAACGGCGCGGCGCCGCCCGGGGTGCTGCCGGGGGTGGCGCACGCGGCCAGCAGGGCGCTGGTGCACACGGTGCACAGCGCCAGGCCGTGCCGGACACGGGCCAGGGCGGAGGGCGATGGGGAGGACGGCGTGGGGGTCGGATCGGCGTGCAAGGGTGTCTCCTGTTGGTTGTCGTGCCGGTGACACGCTAAGACCAGTGCCACCGGCCTTGCTGTCACCAAGGCGTCATCCTGGGGCTCACGGTTTTGATGTGAAGTTGCGTGTTCTGCATTGCAGTTCCATGGTCGAGTGCCTTGCCCGTCATCTTGTCTCCTGAGTGACTGGCAGCGGCGGCGCAAGCACCGACCATCAGGCGCACCGCGACGGACGCCCGAGCCGCCGCGGCGCACGGCGTGCGGCCCTGACCCGGGAGGTCATGGCCTCTCCTGCCCCATTCCTGCATCCTCTCGTTCATCGTTTTCGCCTGGAGCCCTGCATGCACGTTACGCAGCCCGCACCGACCGTCGTCCGCCGCATCTGCCCGCTTTGCGAGGCCAGCTGCGGCCTGGAACTCAAGGTGGCCGAGGGACGGGTGCTGTCGATCCGCGGCGACGACAGCGACGTCTTCAGCGCCGGCTACCTCTGCCCCAAGGGCGTGGCCTTGAAGGACCTGCACGAGGACCCGGACCGGCTGCGCAAGCCCCTGGTCAAGCGCGACGGCCGGTTCGTCGAAGTCAGCTGGGACGAGGCGTTTGCCGAGATCGAGCGCCGGCTGCCGCCGCTGATCGAGCGCCACGGCCGCAACACCGCCGCGGTCGTACTGGGCAATCCCTCGGTGCACAAGCTGGGCCTGATGCTCTACGGGCCGCGGCTGCTCAAGGCGCTCGGCACGCAGCAGATGTACTCGGCCTCGACCTTGGACCAGATGCCCAAGCAGCTCTCCTGCGGCCTGATGTACGGGAGCTGGCTGTCGGTGCCGGTGCCGGACATCGAGCGCTGCGGCTTCCTGCTGATCCTGGGTGGCAATCCGGTGGCCTCCAACGGCAGCCTCTGGACCGTGCCCGACTTCCGCGGCAAGGCGCGCGACATGCAGGCCCGTGGGGGCCGTATCGTGGTGGTCGATCCGCGCCGCAGCGAGACTGCCGAGTTGGCCAACGAGCACCTGTTCATCCGCCCCGGCGGCGACGTGTTTTTCCTGCTCGGACTGGTGCACACGCTGTTCGACGAACAACGGGTGCGCCTGGGACGGCTGGAGCCCCACCTGGCAGGTGTGGACGAAGTGCGCCAGGCCGTGGCTCCCTACACGCCGGAGCGGGTGGCGTCGCGCTGTGGCATCGATGCCGCGACGATCCGGCGCCTGGCGCGCGAGCTGGCCGCGGCGCCGCAGGCGGCGGTCTATGGGCGGCTGGGTACCTGCACGCAGGAGTACGGGACGCTGGCGAGCTGGCTGGTCGACGTGCTCAACGCCCTCACCGGCCACCTGGACGAGCCGGGCGGCATGATGTTTCCCAAGGCGGCGGCTTTCGCGGCCAACACCGCCGGCAAGCCCGGGATCGGACGCGGCGTGATCACCGGTCGCTACAAGAGCCGCGTGAGCGGCGCGCCGGAGGTGATCGGCGAACTGCCGCTGACCTGCCTGGCCGAGGAAATCGAGGCGCCCGGCGAGGACCGGGTGCGGGCGCTGATCACGATCGCCAGCAACCCGGTGCTGTCGGCACCCCATGGCGAGCGCCTGTCGGCCGCGCTCGATACGCTGGACTTCATGGTCAGCGTCGACATCTATTTGAACGAGACCACCCGCCACGCCGACGTGATCCTGCCGGGGCGCTCGCCGCTGGAGGACGCCCACTACGACGTGACCTTCTCACAGCTGTCCTACCGCAACCATGCCCGCTACAGCGAGCCGGTGTTCGCGCCGCCCGCTGGGCAGCCGGCGGAGTGGCAGGTGTTGCAGCGGCTGACGGCCATCGTCTTGGGGCTGGGCGCGGACGCCGATCTGGAGGCGCTCGACGACCGCCAGACGCTGGAGCAGGTGCGCAAGCTGGCCGGCGAGCAGGCCGACGCCGTGTTCGCCGCGGTGTCGAAGCACCGCGGACCGCAGCGCCTGCTCGACCTGGGACTGCGCAGCGGCCCCTGGGGGGACGGCTTCGGCGCGCGGCCGGACGGGCTCACGCTGGACAAGGTGAGGGCCGCGCCCGCCGGCATCGACCTGGGGGCCCTGCAGCCGCGCGTGCCCGAGGTGCTGCGCACGCCGTCGGGACGCATCGAACTGGCGCCGCCGGTGCTGCTGCAGGACCTCGAGCGTGTCGCAGCGGACCTGGAGCGGCCGGCGCCGCCACTCGTGATCGTCGGCCGCCGCCACGTGCGCTCCAACAACAGCTGGATGCACAACCTGCCGGTGCTCGCCAAGGGACCGGTGCGCTGCACGCTGCTGGTCCATCCGGCCGACGCCGATCGGCTGGGGCTGCGCGACGGCGAGACGGCGCGCCTGGTGGCCGCGGGCGGACGCTCGGTGGAGGCGCCGGTGCAGCTCAGCGACGAGATGATGCCGGGGGTCGTGAGCCTGCCGCACGGCTGGGGTCACCATCTGCCCGGCACCCAACTGCGTGTGGCGGCCGAGCGGCCGGGGGCGAACCTGAACGCGCTGCTGGACGACAGCCAACGCGACCCGCTGTCCGGCAACGCGGTGCTGAGCGGGGTGCCGGTGCGGCTGGAGCCCGTGGCGGCGAGCGCCGGCGCCTGAGGCGTCGACGGCGCGGCCGCGCAGGCAGGAGCCGCCCGCCGACGGCGGGCGATGTCTGGCCTTACTTGCGTGCCTTCGCCACGGCGGCCTGCAGCTCGTTCCAGAGGTCCATGCCGACGCTGGCGGCGACGCTGGCGTTGACCCGGGTCAGGCGGTCGCGCATGCGGCTGGCCTCGGCGGGCGAGAGATCGTTGACCTGCATGCCCTTGGCCTTCAGTTCGGCCAGTGCCTTGGCGGCCTCCTCGCGGGTGTCCTTGCGCTCGAAGTCACGGCTCTTTCTGGCCGCCGCCAGCAGCACGTTCTTCTCGGCGGCCGACAGGCCGTCCCAGTACTTCTTGCTGACCAGCACGATCCACGGGCTGTAGACGTGGTTGGTCACCGTGAGGTACTTCTGCACCTCGTAGAACTTGCTGGACAGGATGGTGTTGTAGGGGTTCTCCTGGCCGTCGACCGCCTTGGTCTCGAGGGCCGTGAACAGCTCGGAGAAGGGCAGCGGCACGGCGTTGGCGCCCAGGGTCTTGAAGCTGTCGAGGAACACGTTGTTCTGCATCACGCGCAGCTTGATGCCGTTGAGGTCCTCGAGCTTGGCGACCGGCTGCTTGTTGTTGGTCAGGTTGCGGAAGCCGTTCTCCCAGTAGACCAGGCCCACCAGGCCCTTCTCCTGCAGCTTGTCCATCACCTTCTGGCCCACCGGGCCGTCCAGCACCGCATCGGCCTCGCGCGTGTTGTTGAACAGGAAGGGCGTGTCCCAGATCGCCATTTCCTTGGTGATGCCCACCAGGGTCGCGGTCGAGCCCACCATCATCTCCTGGGCGCCGCCGATCAGGGCCTGCTGCATCTGCACGTCCGAACCCAGTGCAGCTGCGCCGATGGCGCGCACCTTCATCTTGCCGCCCGAGGTTTTCTCGACCTCCTGCGCGAACAGCTTGACCGCGCGGCCCTGGTTGGACTGCTCGTTGAGGCCATAGCCGAAGCGGATCAACCGGGGCTTGAAGTCCTGGGCCTGGGCCTGGGCACCGGCGGCGGCCAGGGCGACGCCGAGCACGGCGCACAGTTGTTTGAGCTGGTTCAAGAAAGTCTCCTTCAGGGGGCGGGGGAAACGGGTCGACCTCACTGGATCCACTTCAGCGGGGAAAGGATGAGCTGCGGGAACACCGTGAACAGCGCCAGCAGCACGAAATACATCAGCAGGAAGGGGGTGGTGCCGCGGATCACCGTTTCCATGCGCAACCGGCCGACGCCGGCCACCACGTTCTGCACGGTGCCCACGGGGGGCGTGATCAGCCCCAGGCAGCCGACGTAGATGAACATGAAGCCGAAGTAGACCGGGTCGATACCGGCCTTGGCTGCCAGCGGCGCGCACACCGGGGCGAAGATCAGGATGGTCGGCGTCAGGTCCATCGCGGTGCCGACCAGCAGCAGGAAAACCATCATCAGCGCCATGAACAGCACCGGCTTGTCCATCACCGGCGCAAAGCTTTGCGCCAGTTCATTGGGCAGGTCGGCCAGCGTGATCATGTAGGCGGTGACGGTCGCCGCGCCGCACAGGAACATGACCACGGCCGTGGTCTTGCTGGCAGCGACCAGCACCCGGTAGACGCCGGCCCAGTCCAGTTCGCGGTAGATGAAGACCGAGACGAACAGCGCATAGACCGCGGCCACCACGGCCGCCTCGGTGGGCGTGAAGACGCCGCCCTTCAGGCCGCCCAGGATGATGACCGGCATCATCAGTGCCCACAGGCTGCGCAGCAGCGCGCGCCCGCGCCCGGACCAGGCCACCTTCTCCATGGCCGCCAGCCGGTGCTGCCGGGCGATGCCCCACCACGCGGCGATCAGGAACAGACCCATCATCAGGCCGGGGAAGACGCCTGCGAGGAACAGCTTGCTGATCGAGGTGTTGGTCGTGACGCCGTAGATCACGAAGGGCATGGACGGCGGGATGATGGGGGCGATGATGCCGCCCGAGGCCAGCAAGCCGGCGCCGTAGCTGTCCGGGTACTGCTGCTGCCGCATCATCGGCAGCAGGATGGTGGCCAGGGCCGCGGTGTCGGCGATCGCCGAGCCGCTCATCGAGGCCAGCAGAATGGCCGCGGCGATCGCGACATAACCCAGGCCGCCGCGGATGTGGCCGACAAAGGCGCGCGCCAGGTCGATGATGCGGCGGCTCAGGCCGCCTGCATTCATCAGCTCGCCGGCGAGGATGAAAAACGGCACCGCCAGCAGCGGGAAGCTGTCGAAGCCGGCTTGCAGGTTCTGCGCCAGCAGCTGGGCGTCGAAAAAGTCGAGGTGGTACATCAGCGCCACGCCGGTCAGCACCAGCGCATGCGCGATGGGCATGCCGATCAGCATCGCGGCGAGCAGCACGAGGAGGAAGATGGCGGTCACGACCATGGGGGTTGCCTCACTCCACCGCAGCGTCTTGGTCGTGCGGCGGCCGGCGGTGTCCCTGCACGGCCTGCGTCACCAGCACCGCCAGCATGCCGATGGCCAGCACCAGGGTCGATGCGGCCGCCAGCGCCAGCGGATAGCCGATCACGGTGCTGAAGCTGTGGAGCCCGGCCTGGACCTGCTGCCACGAGCCTTGCGCCACCAGCAGCATGACATAGGCGATGCCCAGCCGGCTGAGCCACTCGCAGGCGCGCAGCGGTGCGCCTTTCAGGCGTGACGTCAGCATCTCGAAGCCGAGGTGCTTGTTCTCGCCCGAGGCGAGGATGGCGCCGATGCACACCAGCCACACGAACAGCAGCCGCGACAGCTCCTCGTAGAACACGATGCCGGTGTCGAAGACATAACGCAGCACGACGTTGATGAACACGGCCAGCACCATGCCGGCCAGGCCGAGGGCCATCGCGGCCTCGGCGAGGCGGCGCAGCAGCCGCACGGCGCCGCGGGGGGAGGGGGGCATTGCAGAGGACATCAGGATCTTTCCGGGCAGGGACTCAGGGCTGCGGGACGGGCACGGCGGCCGTCGTGCCGCCGGCCGCCAGCCAGTCCACCACCTCGGCGCAAAGCCGCTCCAACGGCAGGCGGGCATCCACCCGCAGCACGCCCGGCTCGGCCAGCGGCGGCTCGAGGGTCGCAAACTGGCTGGCCACCAGGCTGGGCGGGAACAGATGGCCGGGCCGCGACGCGACCCGCTGAAAGGCGGTCGCCTGGTCCAGATCGAGGAAGGCAAAGCGCAGGCCGGGGGAGGCGGCGCGAAGGCGGTCTCGGTAGCGCTGTCTCAGTGCGGAGCAGGTCAGCACGACCCCCTCCGGGTGGCCGCGCAACTGCTCTCCCAGGCGGTCCAGCCAGCCTTCGCGGTCGCTGTCGTCAAGCGCCACGCCGGCCCGCATCTTCGCGACGCTCTCCGGGGCATGGAAGTCGTCGCCTTCGAGCAGGGTCCAGCCGAGCGCGTGCGCGACGGCCTGCCCCAGGCTGGACTTGCCGCAGCCCGCCACCCCCATCACGACAAGAGAGCGGGGCGTGGAATCGGTGTTGGTAGCGCTGTCCATCTTGATCCAAAAAATCCGCCATCGCGGCGGGCAGGAAAGGGTGCGACCGGTGGGATGCCCGGGCTGAAGGGAGGCGATTGTAGACGGTTGTCGGAAGGCTCGGGTAGCGCTATCCTACGCCACGGATCGAGAAAACGAACAGGGATAACCCGAGGATGACAGAACCCACCCGGCGCCGCCGCTCCAGCGGCCGCGTAACGTTGCAGGACGTCGCCCGCGAAGCCGGGGTGAGTCCGATCACCGCCTCGCGCGCCCTGCGCAACGAACGCGGGGTGGGCAGCGAGCTGAGCGCGCGGGTCCAGGAGGCGGTCCAGCGCCTCGGTTATGTGCCCGATCCGGCGGCACGGGCGCTGGCGTCTTCGCGCAGCACCCAGGTCGCGGTGCTGGTGCCGCTGCTGTCCAACGCGCTGTTCGTCGACCTGCTCGAAGCCGTGCACCGCACGCTGTTCCCCGCCGGCTACCAGACCCTGATCGGTGTCACCCACTACGACCCCGAGGAAGAGGAACAGCTGCTGCGCAGCTACCTTGCACACCGGCCGGCCGGCTTGCTGGTGACCGGGTTCGACCGTACCGAGGGGGCGCGTCAGCTGATCCAGGCCAGCGGCCTGCCGTGCGTGCATCTGATGGAGGCCACCGAGGCGTCCGGCGTCTACTGTGCCGGCTTCTCGCAGATGGAAGCCGGCGCCGCCATCGCCGAGCACCTCTTGTCGCGTGGCCGACGTCGCATTGCCTTCGTCGCGGCACAACTCGATCCTCGCACCATGCAGCGGGCTGAAGGGTACCGCCGCGTCATGCGGCGCGCCGGGCTCTATGACGCGCGCCTCGAACTGCTCTGCCCCGAGCAGTCGTCGATCTCACTGGGCGCACGCCTGTTCGAGGACTTGCTGAAGACCCGCACCGACGTGGACGCTGTTTTCTTCTGCAACGACGACCTGGCGCAGGGCGGGCTGCTGGCCGCCCACCGGCTCGGTGTCGCGGTGCCCGATCGGGTCGCGGTGGCCGGGTTCAACGACCTCGCGGGCAGCGACCAGATGTGGCCCGCCCTCACGACGGTACGCACGCCACGCGCCGAGATCGGCGAGGCCGGCGCGCGCATGCTGCTGCAACTCATGCGTGGCGAGCTGCCGCAACCGTCCTGCGTGCGGCTGGGGTGGCAGGTGGTGGTGCGCGAGAGCGCCTGAGCGTCACGCCGATCAGCCTCGGTGCCGGGGTGGCGTCAGGGGAATTGCCGTGCAGCTTGCACACCCATCGGACGGCGATTATGTTGGTCGGCCGACCAGCCCGATTCGCAGGAGCGACGATGAGCAGCCCTTCCTTACGCTATCCGCAGCCCCAGGATGTTACCGATGCCATTCCCCGCATGCTGCGGGGCGGCGATGCCGATCCGATCCAGGACTGGGTCACGCTTTGCGACGCCTGCTCTCGTTCAGCCGTCGACACGGTCGAGCGCAGCACCGCCGCCTGGATGGAGACCCAGAGCCTGATGTGGCTCGGCCCCATGCAATGGCTGTGGCCGACCCTGCCCCTGGTGCCCGGCCGAGACGATCCGGTGCAGGACGACGCGAACAAGCTGATGGCAGGCACCGTACCGCCGCAGCCTTTCCAGGAGGCTGCCCGAGAGCTGCTGGCCATCGGTTGGCGCGGTGTCGGCGACTGGCGTCAGTGGTGGGCCCCGTGGACCCATTGGAGCAACGCGCTGTCCTCCTCGCGCCTGCACTGACAACACGGCGGGGAAGGGCGCGCGGCCGGAATCCGCCGGGTTTGCCGGGCCCGTGGGTGCTTGTCACATTTCAGCGGCAGGATGCCCACGACGTGCCCGGGTCCTTGGGTTGACGCCGGCTCACCGGGCACGCCCAATGCCCCTTCCCGTCTCGTGGGCGGTGGCCTGCCGCCGCCTCTCAGGTTTCTCGTCCCTCTTCTCGACCTCAGGAGACCTTGCATGAAAACTCCAGCAGCCAGTTCCGACATCGCATCCGCCGCCGCCCAGACTGTGCAGTCGGCCGGCCAGGCCGCCCATCAGGCGACTCAGCAGGCGACCCAGCAGGCCATTAACCAGGCCGGCAGTGCCGAGAACCGGGCCAGCGCCAGTGCCGCTGCCGCACTCGACCAGTGGGCCCAGCTGAGCAAGGCGCAGCTTGGTTTCACGCTCTCGATTGCCCAGTCCCTGCTCAAGGGCACTCGCGCGCTGCGCCAGGTGCAGCTGGAGGCCGGCGAGCGGGCCCAGGAACGTTTCACCGAAGCCCAGTCGCGGCTGGGTGCGGCGCGCGACATCAACGAGCTGATCAGCGTGCAGAGCCAGCTGTTACGTTCCAACGCAGAAAGCGCGCTGCAGTACTGGACCCAGTGTTTCGACGCGCTGCAGCGCAGCCGGGTCGAGGCCGCCGGCAGTGCCGCATCGGCCCTCAGCGACCTGCAGAAGGCCACCCAGCAACTGGCCAGCCGCGGCGCCGCCACCTCCACCGCCGCCGCTCAGGGGACCGGCGAGGACCTGTCGCGCGCCTGGGGCGCTGCTGGCATGTTGGGCTGGCCTTCCGAGGACGCGGCCCGCAGCGCGATGAACTGGGCCACCTCCGCCTGGGACCAGTGGCTGACCCAGGCGAGCCAGTGGCAGCGCTCCGCCGGGCAGGCCGCCGGCTCGCAGTCCTCGATGCACTGAGGTCTGACCTGACCCGGGGCCGCTTGGCCCCGGATTGTCTCCCGGGGCCGGACCGAAGGTTGGTTCGACGGTCCGCAGGCCGTTCGCCATGTGCCGGGCCCCGGAGATCCACTGGACCGTCTGTCCCCTTCTGTCCGCCTCGCCAGGCGGCTGCGCGCCCAACATCGCGGCTGGATCCTTCCAGCGCGCTGGACATCGAGAACGGGAGACCCGCCGGACAGGCGGTGTGGAGAAGGCGTCCGGGCCGGACGCCAAGCGGGTCATCGAGCAGGGCTGGAGGCTGGCCGCGGAGCTTTGAACGCCCCGGGCCAGTGGGCGGCTTGGGCCGGCCCGTCAGCGCATCGTGCCGCTCTGGTTGTCGAGCTCGGTCGCACTGTCCTTGCCAGGCCACCATTCGGTCGCTTCGCCTTCGCCGACCGGACCCTGCAGGTTCGACGCCGGGTGGCGCTGGAACTGGGGCGGAACGTTCTGATCACCGGCGCTGCCGGACGGATAGGCGTCCGAGGTGGTCGAGGCGCTGCCGCTGCTGTTGCTCATGCTGCGGGTCCCGCTGGCGTCCTGGGTGGCATTGGGCCCGGTCTGCGAGGCGTTGCCCTGCGAGTTGCCGATGTTCTGTTGGGTGCCGCTGGTCGGCGGGCTGGCGGTGTCGGTCTGCGCGCTTTGCGCATAAGCTCCGCCGGCTGCCAGCAAGGCCGCCATCACACCGCTCAGCAGTTTCTTGTTCGGGTACATCTCAGCATTCCTTTCCTGAAAAATGGACCATGGCCGGATCGTTTCGAGCCGGCCCGCAAGCGCGCTTCTTTGCAACATGATGTAGTCCGTCGCCGCGCGCTTTGTGATGGGGGACGCCGACAACACGGGGGCCGGCGCCTCAGACCCATGCAGGAAACAAAGCAGCTGACGTGCCCAGGCCCGGGCCCCGAGGAACAGCTGTCCGACACCCTGCGGTGCTAGGGAAAACACGTACAAATTGCCGCCCCGTGCAGCTTGCGCCGCGTGGGCCGATGCTTCAGCCCGGCCGCTCGTAGGCCAGCGTGGCGCGCTGAGCCACCCAGTGAGCGAAGTCGGCAGCCATCGCGTTGGAGATCTCATGCCCGCCGGGGTAATCGCGGTAGACCAGCTGCACGCGGTGCTCGGCCAGGGTGTGCATGGCGTCGACCGCGTGCTCCGAGGGAATCACCTCGTCGGCGCCGCCATGGGCCAGGAATGCCTGCAGGTGCGAGAGCTGGGCGTCCGGTGCCAACTGCCACTTCACCTGTGAAAGGATGCGACCGCACAGGATGGCGATGCCCGCGACCTTGTCGGGACGCGTCAGCCCCACGCTCGCGCTCAACACGCCACCCTGGCTAAAGCCGGCCACATACACCTGGCGCGGATCGAAGGGGTGGGCCTGGCGCAGCTGGGCAATGAACTGCAGCAGCAGCAGCCGGGCCGCTTCGGCCTGGTCGGGGTCGGCGCGCAGGCCCATGGCGGTTTCCTGCAGGCTGTACCAGCCATAACCGCCCTGGGCCATCGCCAGGGGGCCGCGCACCAGCGCCACATGGACGTCGGCCGGCAGCCGCTCGATCAGTGGCGCCATGCTGCTTTCGTCGCCGCCGACGCCATGCAGCAGGATCAGCAGCGGCCGGCGTGCGGCCGACGGCAGGGCCGGCCGCCAGCGGTAGACCAGGGACACATGCTCCGATTGCAGCGGGGCGCTGAGCGGCAGCGGAGTGGAAGGGGGAAGGTTCATCGGCGTCTCCTGCTGTCGAGCCAGCGGGCAGCAAGCGTTCCCGGCCCGGCCTGCCGGCTCGAGCCGTTCTCTGCGGCCACGGCGCCGTCTCTCTCGGCGCGCTAGGCGGGCGGCAGCACGACCCAGTGGTTGTCCAGGCGCAGCGTCTCTCTGGCGGGCAGCGGCAGTGCTTGGCCGGCTCCCCGCCCGGTCCAGTCGAGCAGTGCGGCGCGACCGCCGCTCCACAGCTGCTCGCCCGTGCTGGACAGCGCGCAGGCCTCGGCCAGCGGGACATGGCCGACGGGTCGACCGTCGGCCTCCCAGAGCGCCACGCGCCCGGCGCGCGGGCTGCTGACGGCAAAACGGTTCCCGAGCGCCGCGATGTCACCCCCGTAACCCGACATCGAGACCCCGTCCGGCAGCGGCGCGGTGCGCAGCTCGCGGCCGTCAAACAGCGCCAGCACCGGCGCGGCCTGCTTCACGTCAAGGTGCTCGTGTTCGGCCTGCAGCGCGATGCCCAGCGTGCCGTCGGCGAGGCGGGCGAGATGACGCAGGCTGAGGCGCCGGTCGGCCAGTCGCCATTGGCCCAGCAAGCTGCCATGGCGGGGGTCGAGGCACACCAGCGAGGAGTCCATGTGCTCGAGGTCCAGCTTGGCACGGCCGGTTTCCGGACGGGTGGCGATGCCGCCGTTGGCGACCAGAAGGCGGCCGGCGGCATCCCGCAGCAGTTCATGCGGGTCGGCACCGGCGGTGGGCCATTCGGCGAGCTTCTCGAGGCTGCGTGCGTTCCGTACGCCGATCAAGCCCTGACCCGAGCTCAGATCGGTTTCGGTGGTGTAGAGGGTGCGACGGTCGGCGCTGAGGAGCACATGGCCGTTGTAGGCGCGGTCGGGCTCGATCCAGCACCACGCGAGCGCGCGCCCGTCGGGATGCCAGCGCAACAGCCAGTCGCCCGGCCGGCGTGCCACGCTGAGCAAGGTGCCGTGGGGCTCGACCCACAGCCCGTGGGCGCGCGTGGGGATGTCGAGTCGGGCCTGCACGGCCACGCGGCCGGCGTGCAGCGTGAGCACGCCGAGTTGCTGGCCGCGCTCGGTGGCCCAGCCGGCGGCCAGTCGGGGCGGCCTGGTGGCGGGAGCCGTGATCGCGGGCCCCGCTGCCGCGGCCAGGGCGGCCGCCAGCCATTCGCGTCGGCGCCACATCCGTCGGTCAATCTCCATCGGCATCGGAAAAGCCGATGCTGACCTCCAAGGCCGGCGCGGCGCTGTCCTCGGCATAACGCTTCAGCGCGGTGAGCGCGGCGGCCGCTTCCAGCACGCGGGGCGGCGACTGGGGCGCGGCGCGGCGCACTGCAAGGTCGGCTTGCGCCATCGCGGCTGCCAGCCGGTCGGCCACCTCGTTCAGCCCGCGCCCGCGCAGATAGGTTTCCAGCGGCACCAGGCCCCGGTTCGGCGCCGGCACCGGCTCGCCAGGCAGCGCAGCACCCAGGCGGCGCACCGCCTCCCAGCGTGCCTGCCAGCTGGCCTGCGTCGCAGCGCCGAGCAGGCGCGGAAAGGCCGGCGGCTGGCGGCCGCCTTGCCCGGCGCTGCGTACCGGTCGTTCCATGTCCTGCCAGCGCAGGCGTTCGAGGGCGCCGACCCACTGGTTCACCACCTCGGCCATCGCGGCGGGCGCCGGCTCGGCCTCGAGCGGTTCGCGGGTCGCGGCCTCGAAGGCCTGGGCCAGGGCCTCGGCCTCGCGCGCGATGTCGGCTGCCACCTGCACGGCGTAGCGGCAGGCCGGTGTGGCGGGCGCCAGGCGCGCCTTCCACAGCAGCCATTCGAGTGCGGGCAGCCCCTTGGCAGGCGTGCCGATGCGCTCCATCGCGGCCGGTCCGTCAGGGGCCTTCTCGATGGCACGCTGGATCAGCTCGGGACGGGTTGGCACGAAGTCGATCTGGCGCGCCGAGCGCCGCGCGACGAGGGGGCCGGCACTCACGCCGGACAAGCGGTCCCAGGCCAGCGCCGTCTCGCGCCACTGTCCGCGAGCCTGCTGCAGGGCGGCCGCCGGCGCCGTACCGGTGGGCTCGCAATAGGCTTGCAGGGCGGGCTCCAACCGGGCACCCTGGCGCGCGAACTCGGCGGCGCGGGGGGCGTACCAGTGCTCGTGGACGCCTTGCATGAAAGCCGCTGCCGTGTAGTAGGGCACCGCTACCACCGGCCGGGTGCCGGGCGTGCCAGCCGCCGCGGGCAGGCACAGCGCCGCCAGGGCAGACAGCGCGAAGGTGAGCCGGACCGTCATCGGGACGGAGGCAGGCCGCAGGACATCGATTCGCTTCACAGGGACTCCACAAACTTCACCAGTGCTGCACGTTCCTCCCGGCTCATCCTGAGGACCTTGTCGCGGCTCGCCTGGGCCTCGCCGCCATGCCACAGGATGGCTTCCAGCACGCCGCGTGCGCGGCCGTCGTGCAGCAGGCGCTGGTGGCCGTTGACCTCTCGGATCAGCCCCACGCCCCACAGCGGCGGCGTCTTCCACTGACGGCCGTCGGCCTCGAAGTCGGGGCGGCCATCGGCCAGGCCTTCGCCCATGTCGTGCAGCAGCAGGTCGGTGTAGGGCCAGATCTTCTGCCCCTCCAGCGCCGGGCTGCTCAGGCGTGGAAAGGGCGCCTGAGCGGTGACATAGGAGGGGCGATGGCAGACCGCGCACTGCGCGTCTTGGAACAGTTTCTGGCCGCGCCGCACCTGGGCCTGGTCGGCACGGCGGCGCGCCGGAGGGGCGAGCGTGGCCTGGTAGAACACCACGTTGTCGAGGGTGTGGTCGTCGATCTCCGGGCCTTCGCCCTTCGCGCCACGCGGGGCATCGCGACAGTCGGTCTGGGTCTGCGAGCAGGCCTCGTCGGGGAACAGGGACGACGTGATGCCGATGTCCCCGAGGAAGGCCGCCGCGGTCTGGTGCTTGAGCGTGGCGACATTCGCCTTCCAGCCGTAGCGGCCCAGCCTGAACTGTTGCGACGGCGCGTCCCAGACGCGATTCGCTCGGCCGCGTATGGGGCCGCCGGCGCCTGCCTGTTCCTTCACGTTGGCGAGGATGTCGGCGTCGGCTATTGCTTCGAGCAGCCCGACGCCGATCACCTGCGGCGCGATGCGCGGGCTCAACATCAGGCCCTCGGCGGTCGGGCCGTAGGCCAGCTCGCGCAGCTCATAGTGCGGCTTCTGCAGCGTGTAGCGGGTGCCGTCGGCAAAGCGCCCGTGCACGGTGGTGTGGCGGATGGCGACGCGGGCTTCGGGCTGGACGCCCTGGACCGCGGCATTGTTGAGCTGGTCGCCGTAGATCGGGTCGGGCAGAGGACCGCCGTGCTCGTTGCGCCCCGGCACCGACAGTCGCATCAGCAGGGCCACCGGGGGCTCGCTCAGGCCGCGCCGGAAGTCCGGCGGCGCACCGCGGCCGTCCTGCACATGGCAGCCGCCGCAGGAGCGCGCGATGAAGTGCGGCCCGAGGCCGTCGCGCGCCGAGGTCGAGGACGGTGCCTCGACCCAGTTGCGGCGGAAGAAGGAGTTGCCGATGGCGAAACGCGTGCGCTCCTCGTCGGCCAGATTGGCGGCGGGGAAGGAAAACGCATTGCGGCCGTCGGCGTGCACGGTGGTCTGCCCGCCGGTGAGCACGCCCAGCGGGTCGTCGTCCTGGCGTTGCGCCTGGGGCGCGCCGGCGCACAGGGCCATCAAGGCGGCGGCCGCCGCCAGGCGGGGCCGTCGCAGCGCGAAACATGGGAAGTTCACTGGGGTTGCGTCAACGTGAGTCGGGTGATGCCGACGCGGTGCGCGGCTTCGACGAGGTCCTTGCTCTGCTGGACCAGGCTTGCGATGGTCTGCTGCACACGCAGCCGGCCGGGGGCGTCGGCAGCGCCGGTGATCTCGCGATCGAAGGGCGCCTGGATCGCTTCGGCCGCGCGTACCGAGGCGGCAATCTGCCTCGTGGTGCGCTCGGCCAATGCGGCGTCGGCGGCGCCGACCAGGTGGCGCAGCGACGGACCCTGCAGGCGGCTGCCGTCGAGCCGCTGGTACTCGCCCAGCCAGACATTGCGGATGCCCAAAGCATTGGTCACGGCATCGCGATGCGTGTTGTCCGAGAAGCAGGAGTGCTCGTCCTCCTGGTCCTGGCTCGCCAGCGCCACTTCCAGCCGCTCGCCGGCCAGTTCGCCGCGCGACAGCGAGCCCAGGCCGACGAAGATCTTGCGCAGCGATTCGCTGCCGCCCTTCTCGAAGCGGGCGCGGTAGTTGTTCTTCACGCCCGGCGCCCAGGCTTGCACCAGCGAGCGCAGGTCGTCGACCAGCAGTTGGGTGACCAGGCCGAGGTACTGGCGTCGCCGGTCGGCGTTGGGGGCCTTGCCGTCGACGAAGTCCTCGAAGGAGCGGGCGCCCGGGCCGGCCTCGTTCAGGTCCTGCCCCCACAGCAGGAACTCGATCGCATGCCAGCCGGTGGAGATGTTCTCCTCGCCGCCGCGCTCGTTGTGGGCCGCCAGTGTTTTTTTGCTCAGCGCGACCTTGCGGTTGTTGATCAGCCCGGCGCCGGGCTTGCCCTTGACGCTGTCGACGAAGGCTTCGTCCATCGGCCAGGCGTTGAGGCGCCCTTCAGGACCCTGTTCGTCGTCGATGGGGCCGCCGTAGAAGCGGAACGCCTCGGTCTGACCGTAGACCTCGCGTGCTGCCAGCCAGGCCTTGCGCGCCGCCTCCTGAGTGCTTGCGGAGGGCTGGGCCACGAAGGCCTTCACGGCCTCCTGCAGCACCAGGGACTGCGTCAAGGTGTCCTCATAGACGGCGTGCACCAGGGTTGCGTAGTGGGCCACCACTTGCGATGTGTCGGGCGCCGCCCGGGCTGCCTGCGGCGCGCGCTCCTCGGCAAGGGCCACGGGCGCCAACGGGAGGGCAACGGTCAGCACGGCCAGCAGCAGAGGTTTCATCGGCGGTTCTCTCCATGTGAACACTGCAAAAACCTTCATTGTAAATACGAATTATTATTGTTATTAACAGGGGCCAGGACAGAAGGTGCAGATGCATGCATCCGGCGTCTTCTCACAGGTACCTGTCAAACCAGCCAGCGAGATGGGGCGGCGAAGGGGGAATACGGCGCCTAGAATTAATGAACGAACTAATTAAGATCTGCCAGGAGAGAGCCATGCCTGCCGTCATACAGCATCGCAACCTGCCTCACGCCCTGTTGCGAGCGCGCGAGGCCGTCATGCGCTACTTCAGGCCCAACCTGAAGCTGGCGGGTGTCACCGAGCAGCAGTGGCGCGTGATCCGCACACTCTCGCAGTACGGAGAGATGGAGATCGGCCGCATTGCCGAGGCCTGCAGTATCCCGGGTCCCAGCCTGACCGGTGTGCTCGAAAGAATGGAACGCGACGAGTGGATCAAGCGTTTCCGCATCTCGACCGACCAGCGCAAGGTGGTGGTCGAGCTGACCGCCAAGAGCCGCCGCCTCGTGGACAAGATGGCTTCCCGCGTCGACGCGCGCTATCTGGAGATCGAGTCCCAGCTGGGCCCGCAGGTGCTGGGCCGCTTGTTCGAACTGCTGGACCGCGTCGCGGCGCTGCCCGACCCTGGCCAGACCGAGCCGGTGAAGCTGCCGATCTCGCGCCACCAACGGCCGCCCATCCCGCGCAAGGCGGCATTGGCACGGCCTCGGGTGGTCAGCTCGCCGTCCTCCCGGGCTCGCTGAGCCGCCAGCCCGGACTTGCTGCCCCCGGGCTGCAAGCTGGGCGGGAAGCTGCTCGCCGCGTGCTCAGGCGGACGCCGTGAAGCGTCCGGCCCGGAAGTCTTCCACCGCCTGGAAGATCTCCTCGTTGCTGTTCATCACGAAGGGCCCGTATTGTGCGATGGGCTCGTTCAGCGGCCGCCCGGCGATCAGCAGGGCCCGGGCCGGGCCAGCACTGCGCAGCACGACGCCGCCAGCCCCTGGGGCATTGGCGAGGATGGCCATGCGTTGTACCGGTACGGCCTGGCCGCCGATCTCCAGTTCGCCCTCGTAAACATAGACAAAAGCGTTGTGCCCAGGCGGCAAGGCCTGCTCGAAGCGGCTGCCTGCGCCGAAATGCAGGTCCAGGTAGAGCGGCTCGGTATGCGGGCGCTGCACGGCGCCTTGCACACCATGGCTTGCGCCGGCGACGACACGCGCTGTCACGCCCTCCGCGGTCGTGAACTCCGGGATCTGCTCGCTCTGGATGTCGCTGTACCAGGGCGCACCCAGCTTGTCCTTGGACGGCAGGTTGAGCCACAGCTGGAAGCCCTGCATCAGCCCGTTTTCCTGCTCCGGCATCTCCGAGTGCACCAGGCCGCGGCCGGCACTCATCCACTGCACGCCGCCGTTGTCCAGCAGACCTTCGTGACCCGCGCTGTCCCGGTGCCGCATGCGGCCGGCGATCATGTAGGTGACGGTTTCGAAACCGCGGTGCGGATGATCGGGAAAGCCGGCGCCATAGTCCTTCGGATCGTCGCTGTGAAAGGCGTCCAGCATCAGGAAGGGATCCAGCCGACGCTGCAGCGGCTGGGTCAGCACCCGGGTCAGCTTGACCCCGGCGCCGTCGGAGGTGGGGATGCCGACGACCAGCCTCTCGACCTTGCGGGCCTGGTGGACGATCTCGGGAATGCCGGGTGTGTGCCTCATGTCAAGCTCCTTGATCCGGGAGGCTGGTCCTCAGGCGAGCGCGGCCTCGATCTGGCGCTGTGCGTCCGAAAGCGCTTCGCGCTGCACCTCCGGGCCCATCGCCAGGCCTTCGGCATAGACGAACTGCAAGTCGCTCATGCCCAGGAAACCCAGCACCGCGCGCAGGTAGGGGACCTGGGTGTCGGCGGCCGTGTCGCGGTAGCGGCCGCCGCGGGTCAGCACCGCATAGACCTTCTTGCCCGTCAGCAGGCCTTCGGCCTGGCCGGTCTCGGTATAGCGGAAGGTGACGCGGGCCCGGGCGATCGCGTCGATCCAGTTCTTCAGCTGGCTGGAGACACCGAAGTTGTACATCGGCACGCCCAGCACCACCACGTCGGCGGCCTGGATTTCGGCGATCAGCGTGTCGTCCAGCGCCACCCGCGCAGCCTGTGCCGGCGTGCGCTCGGCGGCCGGCGTGAAAAGGGCCTGCAGGGCGGTTTCGTCGAGCGCCGGATGCGGCGTGCGAGCCAGGTCACGCAGGACCAGTTCGGCGCCGGGATGCGCGTCGCGCAGACGGGCCACCAACTGGTCGGCCAACTGGGTGGACACAGCGCCTTCGGCGCGGGCGCTGGAGTTGATTTGCAGGATCTTCATGGCAGTGGACCTTTCGCGGTAGTCATCAAGGAAGAGGCGATGAGGTGACTGTATTGGTGTTTTTCATGCCTAAAAATCCGTTGAAATGGATAACATTGTTCCATGCAAGGAACAATGCTTCAGATCGATCCCAGTGATCTGCTGCTGTTCGCCCGGGTCGCCGAGAGCGGCAGCTTCACCCGCGCGGCCGAACGCGTCGGCTTGCCGAAGAGCACCGTGTCGCGCCGGCTGTCGGGGCTGGAGCGTCAGGTGGGTGAGCGGCTGCTGTTGCGCACCACCCGCAAGCTCAGTCTGACGGACTTCGGCCACGCGCTGCTTGAACATGCGCGCCAGGTCGCCGCCGAGGTCGATGCCGCCGCGTCGCTGGCGCTGCACCGGCAGGCCCTGCCGAGCGGGCGGCTGCGAGTCTCGATGCCGGGGGAGTTTGCCGGGGTGGATCTGGCCGCCTTCCTGGCGGAGTTCCTGCTGCGTCACCCGGCCATCTCGCTGGAGGTGGACATCTCGGCGCGCCGTGTCGATCTCGTCGGCGAGAACTTCGACCTGGCGATCCGCATGGGCGCGATGCAGGACGACTCGAGCCTGGCCGCACGCCGCCTTTTTGTCTACACCTGGGGCTTGTATGCCGCGCCCTGCTACCTGGCGCTGCGCGGCACACCCGCCGAACCGCGTGACCTGCTGCAGCACGATGCCCTGCCGGTGCGCGCCAGCAACGGCGAACCCATGCCCTGGATCCTGAGCCGGGGCGACGAGCGCTGGCAGGGTGTGCCCCCGGCCCGCGGCATCGCCAACTCGCCGCCGCTGCTGCTCAAGCTCGCCGCCGTCGGCGCCGGCATCGTGGCGGCCCCCGACGCGCTGGCGACCGAGCTGGTCGGGCAGGGCGCGCTGGTGCGCGTGCTGCCCGATTGGTGCCTGCCAGAGGTGCCGGCCTGGGCGGTGTTTCCCGGCCGCCGCCTGATGCCGGCCAAGACGCGCGTTTTCCTGCAGATGCTGGAGGAGGCCTTGAGCCGCAGCGGCGTGCTGGGTACCAGCGTCTGACGCAGGTTGGCGCGCCGAGGCTCAGGCTGAGGTGTCGGGCCTGATGTCCAGCGGCGCGAGCCAGTCGCGCCAGCCGCGCGGCGAGACGCGCAGTCCGCGGCTGTCCAGCTCACGGCTGACCCAACGGCGCTCGAGCGCCACGCCGAGCAGGGCGGCGCCCAGCGCGCCGCCCAGGTGCGGCTGCCGCTCGCTCCAGTCGACGCAGCCGCAAGCGAAGCGACGCCGCCGTCGGCGTGCCGCTTCGACATCCACGCCCCAGTGCTCGAGCGCCGTGGCGCCGTCCGGCGCCAGCGCATAGTCGCTGCCCTCGGCGACCAGCCAGCCGCGCTGCGTGAGAGCCTGCAGCAGCGCCACCGCCACGGCGCCAGCCATGTGGTCGTAGCAGGAGCGCGCGCTGCGCAGCGGCGCTGGGGTGCGCGGCCGGAACTCCTTGCGCGGCGTGCCGGCGAGCACCAGCAGCGCCTCCAGGGCCGCCGCGACCTCGGCACCGGCCAGGCGGTAGTACCGGTGTTTGCCCTGGACCAGGCAATACACCAGCTCCTGGCGCACCAGGCGCGCCAGGTGGGCGCTCGCCGTCGAGGCGCCGACCTCTCCGACGGCTGCCAGCTCGGTGGCCGTGCGCGCCCGCCCGTCGAGCAGCGCGCACAGCATGTTCGCGCGCGCCGGCTCCGCGATCGCGGCGGCGATGGCCGGCAATCCGGTATCTGCATCCATGTTTCGTTCCTCATCGAAGCGTGGCAGCCGCCAGCCTAGCAGACTGGCGTTCCTCCCACTTGCCCGACTGCCATGAACGATGAGCCCCTCGATCCCCTGCAAGCTGTCAGCGCGCCTGACCCCTATGCCTACTACCGCCGCCTGCGGGAGCGGCAGCCGTTCTACTTCGACGAGTCGGTGCGGATGTGGGTCGCCAGCAGCGCGGCCGTGGTGGAGGCGCTGCTGGCTGACGACAACTTCACGGTGCGACCTGCAGGGCAGCCGGTGCCGCCAGCCCTTGCCGGCTCGGCCGCCGGCGAGCTGTTTGGCCGGCTGGTGCGCATGAACGAAGGTCCGGCCCACGCTGCCGCACGGCCCGCCTTGGGGGCCGTGCTGGGCGGCTGGGAGCCGGCCACTGCTGCGGCCATCGCGCAGCGCGAGGCCCGCGCGGCGCTGAAAAGCCCGGGGCGCCGGGTCGAGCTGCTGCATCGGGTGCCGCTGCTGGCCGTCGCGGAGTTGCTGGGTGTCCCGTCCTCGCGGCGCCTGCATGTGGCCGCGCAGGTCGATGTCTTCGTGGCCTGCCTGTCGCCGCAAAACAATGCTGTACCGCTGGAGGCGGCCGCCACGGCGGCCGGCGAACTGACGGCCTTGTTCGGCGAGGGCCTGGGCCGGTGGGCGCCGGTCCAGGCGGCGGCGTTGACGCCCGAGGTGTTCGCCGCCAACCTGGCCGGGCTGCTGGTACAGACCTGCGACGCGAGCGCCGGCCTGGTCGGCAACTGTCTGGTCGCGCTGGCGCGCGAGCCGGAGGTACTCGCCGACCTGCAAGGGGCGCGGCTTGACGTCGGCGCGTTTGTCGCCGAGGTGGCCCGGCATGATCCGGCCATCCAGAACACGCGCCGCCATGCCGCACGGGCCACCTCGGTCGCCGGCGCGCGTTTGCAGGCCGGCGAGGCGGTCCTGCTGCTGCTGGCTGCCGCCAACCGCGATCCCGCCTGCGGCGAGGCGGCGGAGGGTTTCGATCCGCGCCGCCCGGCACACGGGTTCGGTTTCGGGAGCGGCCGGCACCGCTGTCCCGGGGAGGCCCTGGCCCGCGCCGTCGCGGGCGGCGTCGTGCTCGCCTGCCTCGAACAGGTGGACGCGTGGCTCCCCTCGGCACGGCGTTTTCTCGCGGCCCCGGTTTACCGCAACTCGGTCAACGCGCGCATTCCCCGCTTCGATCTTCCAGTGCCGGCAGGCACCGCCGCCGCCGCCCTCAGTCCGACGACCCACTGACCAGACCAGGAGCCCGCGATGATTGCCGTGATCTTCGAAGTCCGTCCTCATGAAGGCCGGCAGCCGGCCTACCTCGATCTCGCCGCCGGCCTAGCGCCGCGGCTCGCCGACATCGACGGTTTCATCTCCATCGAGCGTTTCCAGAGCCTGAGCGAACCCGGGCGGCTGCTGTCCTTGTCCTTCTGGCGCGACGAGCCCGCGGTGGCTGCCTGGCGCCGGCTCGAAGCGCATCGCGCGGCTCAGGCAGCCGGTCGCGAGTTCATCTTCGAGCACTACCGGCTGCGTGTGGCGAAGGTGCTACGCGACTATGGCCTGCGCGAGCGCGACCAGGCACCCGAGGACAGCCGCGAGCGCCACGGGTGAAGCCCTGTGGCGCGTCAAGCGGGTCTCTGTTACCAGGAGAAAGTAGTGCCGGAACGAGGCACGACGGTCATTTCCGGGCGTTACCCTGGCGTATCCGCCAGGGGGCGGGCTGACAACGGAGAACACAGGCATGGCGAGTCGCGACGACTCCGAAGAAGGTGCACGGCGGCGCACGCTGCGCTCCATTCTCGACGACAAGGAAATGCGCTTCGAGCTGCAGCGCCGCGCGGCGCACAGCGAGCTGGGCGGGCTGTGGGACGTGGACAGCGGCACGCTGGCATCGATGCTGGAGAACCCCGACCCCGAGCTGGCCTTCGAGAGCCGGCCGCTGTCCGAGGCCATCGTGCGTGCGATCGCGCGGCCGGTGCTGATGGTCGAGAACGACCAGGTCACGCTGCCGGCCCGCTCGGACGTGATGTCGCGGCGCGTGCGCAAGCACCTGAAAACCTTCCAGCCGGCCCTGCGCTCGGTCGGCCGGGTCGAGCTGGTCGGCCACCCCGCGCTCGAGTGGGTGGGCACCGGCTGGATGATCGAGGAGGACGTGGTGGTCACCAACCGCCATGTCGCCTCGGAATTCGCACGCCGCGACGCCACCGGCGTGGGTTACGTCTTCATCCGCAACCACGCCGGCACCGACGTGTTGCCGCGCATCGACTTCCGCGAGGAATACCGCTCGGTGGTCGCGGCCGAGTTCCGCATCGACCGGGTGCTCTATATCGCACCGCACAGCGAGAGCGCGCCGGATGTGGCCTTCCTGCGCGTGGTGCGCGACAACGGCGCGCCGCTGCCGCCGCCCATCGAGCCGGTGGCCACGCTCAGCCGCCACCTGCGCGAGCGCCGCTTCATGGCCGTGGTGGGCTACCCGGCACGCGACAGCCGCAGCGACTCGCGCCTGGTCGACCGCATTTTCGGCGATGTCTACGATGTGAAGCGCTTCGCGCCGGGCGAGGTGATGACCGTGCCCAAGGAGAGCTGGTTTTTCGAGCACGACGCAACCACCCTGGGCGGCAACTCCGGCAGCGTCATCCTCGACCTGCAGACCGGCAAGGCGCTGGGGCTGCACTACGCGGGCGCCCATCGCAAGGCCAACTACGCGGTGCGCATCGACACCGTGCTGGAGATGCTGCACATCGCCAAGGGCCGCACCTCGGTGGGCGGCGCGCCGCTGTACGACGAACTGCAGGAGAAGACCCGCCCGGCGTCCAGCTACAAGGCGGATGGTTTCGACGAGCGTTTCCTTTCGGTGCGGCTGCCTCTGCCCAAGCCGGCGCGGCGTGACGACCTGCTGCGGGTGAGCGACGCGCGCGACCCCTGGCGGCTCGACTACACGCACTTCAGCGTGCGCATGAGCATCTCGCGCCGACTGCCGATGGTCACGGGCGCCAACATCGACGGCAGCACGAGGCGCAAGATCTCGCGCCAGGGCCTGGCCTGGTACTTCGATCCGCGCATTCCCCGTGAGAGCCAGGTCGGCAAGGAGTTCTACGGTCCGACCCGCTTCGACCGCGGCCACATGGTGCGCCGCGAGGATCCGGTCTGGGGCGAGCCCGAGGTCGCCGCCCGGGCCAACGAGGACACCTTCCACTACACCAATGCCGCGCCGCAGCTGCCCGGGCTCAACCAGCGCGAATGGCTGGAGCTGGAAGACTACGTGCTGGACAACGCCGACGCGCTGGACCTGAAGGTGAGCGTTTTCACCGGCCCGGTGTTCGGCGTCAACGACCCGGTCATCGAAGGCGTGCAGGTGCCGCTGCGTTTCTGGAAAGTGGCGGCACTGGTGGAGGCTGACACCGGAGAGCTCAACTGCGCCGCCTACCTGCTGTCGCAGGAGGACATGCTGGCCGAGGCCTTCCACTACGGCCGCTTCAAGACCTATCAAGTGTCTCTGGCGGGGCTGGAGGACCTGACCGGCATCAGTTTCGGCAAGGTCCTGCGCGATGCCGACAACTACCCGCGGCGCACCCGCGAGGAGGCGGTGCCGAGCTGGTCGCCGGGCATCGAGATCCGGCGGCCCGAAAACGTGCGTTTCCCGCGCCGTGGCAAGACCTGAGCGGCGCAGAGGCCGCGATGATGCTGACCCGGCCCTGAAGCTGCGATGATGGCAGGATGAAGCTGCGCTTCTGGCCCTCGCTGTTGATCTTCGCCAGCTCCTACTTCCCGCTGGCGGTGATCGTCATCATCAAGGACCTGGACGCGACCAGCTGGCGCCCCCAGCACCCTCTGCTGGCGGGGGCCATCGCCATCAGCGCAGCGCTGTGCATGCTGGCGCTGTTCCTCGCGGTCCGCTCGATTCCCGGCGGGCTGCCGGTGCAGGTGACCAAGGTCAGCAATAAATCGGGGGAGCTGTTTGCCTACACCATCCCCTACATGATCTCCTTCTACAACTTCGACCTCGGCGACTGGCGCACCCTGCTGTGCCTCGGGCTGTTCCTGGGCATGCTGTTTGCGCTGGCCTATCGGACCCGCAACATATTGGTCAATCCGGTGCTGGGGCTGGCCGGCTATGGCCTTTACGACACCCAGTTCAAGGAAGGTGCGCGGGAGCGACAGGGCCTGCTGCTGTCGCGCACCGAGTTCCGAGTCGGCGATCGTTGCTATGTGACACGACTCTCCAACTTCCTCTACTTCGTCAAGAAGGTCGACACCGAAGCATGAAGAAGGCCGATGCGCCGCAGGACCGGCTGGCCGGGCTGCAGCAGACCGACTGGACGCTGGCCAGCGCCAGCCTTTGGATCGTCAGGCGGCGGCTGGTCGACCGCCGGGCGCGCTACGAGGTGCTGGGTGTGGACATCGACGAAAAGCTGCAGCACAAGCTGCGCGACGAGGTCGGCGAGTTGCTGGCGCCGCCGCTGGGGACCGCGCCCTACGAGTTCGTCTCGGAGGACCAGGACGACGTCGTGCTGACCCTCGAGTCCGCCGACACGGACTTTCCCGCCATCGAGGCGCAGGTCAGCCGCGGGCTCGATGCGCCACGCGCCGAGACCCTCGACGACCTGCTCAACTCCTGGTGTTACCTGGTTCACCTGCAGACGCGCGAGCGCTCGCTGTTCGCGGTCCGCAAGACCGCGGCCCAGAGCAGCACGCGGCGGGTGCGCGGCCTGCGCAATCTGCTCTGGGAAGGTCACATGCTGGTCGACCTGGACGAGCGCCAGGTCTTCACGCTGGCCAGTGGCTACGACTTCCTCGCCGCGGAGGACTGGCTGTTCGTCTTCAACAAGCGCCAGTTCGAGAGTGCGCTGAACTTCCGCCTCGGCATGGAGCGCCTGCGCGACACGGTGCTGCAGGAGTTCGAGGAGGCCGGCATCTTCGTCGACGTCACGCCGCTGCGCGAGGCCATAGGCACCAGCTTGCCGCGCCTGCGCCGCATCTCGGCGCTGGACCGCAGCGGCTACTACCGCGACCCCCGCTTCATGCAGCGGCTGCTTGAGCTCAATGAGCAGGAGCACTGGGGCCTGCAGGTGCACGAGGGCCGCATCGCGGTGGACCCGGACAACGTCGATACCGTGTTGCTGCTGCTCAACAACGGCCGCCTGCGCTCGCCGGTGAACAACGAGACCTTCGACGCGCTGGTCAAGAAGAAGCTCGACTAGAGGCGCCCCCGGGCATCCGGATTGCTTCGCTCCCCTGGAAAGGAGAAGCGCCATGAAAGACGAGCACACCCAGAAGCGTGAGGACCACCGTCTGGAGGGCAAGGCCATCAAGCCCGAGGACAAGGTACCCACCTACCAGGAGCTGCTGGACGAGGCGCTGGACCAGACCTTTCCGGCCAGCGACCCGATCTCGCCGTCGGCGGCCGAGCACGCCGAGCGGCAGATCTCCACTGGAAAGGACGAGAAGGACTGGAAGCTGCAACCCGGCAGCGAATGCCCGCCGGGCAAAAAGGCCTCCTGAGCGTCCGGCCTCGGCCCCCGCGTGCCGAGGCCGATTTTCCCGGTTTGCCTCGCCTAAAGGCGCACGCCGCTTCGGTCCACCCCTCGGGTAGGCGGGCCGTTGGCTGCAGTTACTTACTTTCGGCCCCTGATACAGCCTGCATGATGTCGCGCAGGCAGAGCAGGGGGGGCGCGATCACCGCAGCTCTCCCCCGCCTGCATGTCGCAACGCTCCCACTCGGGGGGTCAGGCAGAGGGCGCCGACATGAAAGTATTACGCGACGCGCAGGCGGCCGGCTGGGCCGCCTGGCTCATCGCTCCGGCGGCGGCCGCCCTGGCCGCTGCTGCCGGGCTGGGGCTGCAGGGGCGGCTCCATGGCGAGGGGCTGATGCTGCCTGCGGTGCTGGCCGTGCTGGTGTCGGCCGCCGTCGGCGGGCTCGGGCCCGGGCTGCTGACCACGCTGCTGTGTGGCGTTGTGGTCGTCTATCTGTTCCTGCCGCCGTTCTACGTCTTCGACATCGCCAATCCCGACCAGACCGCCTGCCTGGTGCTGTTCCTCGTCGTCTGCGTGACGGCCAGCGTGCTATGTGGCGCGCTGCACGCCATGCGGCGCCGGCTGGAGGCACAGCGCCGGCAGCTCGAGCGCAGTGAGGCTTTCCAGCGCTGCATCGCCGACCTCACCGCCGACTTCGCTTTCGAGGCCAGCGTGCGGCCCGACGGGCGCGTCGTCACCGATTCGGTCAGCGCCGGCTTTGTCGAACTGCTTGGCTACACGCTGGAAGAGGGGCTCGCACGCGGCGGTTGGCGCAGCGTGCTGGCGCCCGAGGAGCGCGTCGCGGCGCGCGATGTGATGCGGCGCGCCCGCGCCGGCGAGGACATCGAAGCCGAGATGCGCCATCTCACTCGCAGCGGACGCAGCCTCTGGCTGCACTTCCGCGTCCGGGCGGTCCGCGATGCCGAGGGGCGCGTGTTGCGCTTCTACGGCGCGGCACGCGACGTCACCGGTCGGCGCGAGGCCGAGGGTCGCATCCAGCGCCTCAATCGTGAGCTGGCGCGGCGTGTCGAGGAGCTGCAGGCCTTGTTCGACGCCGCGCCGGTGGCCATCTGGCAGGCCCACGACCCCGGTTGCCTCACCCTCAGTGCCAACCGCCAGGCAGAGGCGCTGACGGGCCGGGGCATGCCCGCGGGCCAGCCGCCGGTCTGGCGCTGCCTGCGCGAGGGCCGGCCGGTCCCGGTCGAGCAGCTGCCGCTGCAACGCGCCGCGCGCGAAGGCCGGCCAGTGCTGGAGGTCGAACTGGAGATCGACGTGCCCGGGCGGGAGCCCGCCATCGTGGTCGGCAATGCCGTGCCGCTGCTGGACAACGACGGTCGCGTGCGCGGTGCGCTGGGCGCCTTCGTCGACATCACCCAGCGCAAGCGGGTCGAGGCGGCCGTGTGGCAGGGCCGCGAACAACTGCGCCTGGTGGCCGACAACGCGCCGGTCGTCATCGCTCACTGCGACCTGGAGGGCCGCTACCGTTTCGTCAATCGCGCCTACGCCGAGCGCTTCGGCCTGAGCCCGGAGGAGGTCGTCGGCCGGCATGCCTCCGAGGTGGTGGGCCGGGCTGCCTGGGACATGATCCATCCCTACCTGCAGCGCGTGGCCGCCGGCGAGATGGTCAGCTTTGAGGCCGAGATCCCCTACGAGGCACTCGGCCCGCAGCACATGCGCTGCGCCTACGCCCCCGAGCGCGACGGCCAGGGCCGGGTGGTCGGCATGGTGGGAGCGCTGCTCGACATCAACGATCGCAAGCGCGCCGAGCTGGCCCTGGAGGCAGCCCGCGCCGAGGCCGAGCGCCGGGCGCTGGAGTCGGAGCAGGCCAAGGCGCTGCTGCAGACCATCTTCGACAACCTGCCGGAGGGCATCGTCTGGGTCGGCGGTGCACCCGACTACCCGGTGCTGGCGAACAGCCGCTTCGGGCACGAGCTCATCGGCGCCCCGGCGCGGCAGTCCGATACCCACCCGCTGGACGGCTACACCGTGTACACCAGCGACGGCGACCGGCGCCTGGCGACCGAGGAACTGCCGCTCTACCGTGCGTCCCGGCATGGCGAGACGGTCAACAACGAGGAGCTGCTGGTCGAGCGCGCCGACGGCACGCGGGTCTCGGTGCTGGTCGATGCGGCGCCGATCCGCAATGCCCGCGGCGAGATCCTGGGTGCCGTGAACTGCTGGCGCGATATCACCGAGCGCAAGCGCGCCGAGGCGGCTCAGCGGCGCAGCGCCGAGCGCTTTCGCTCGCTGGTGGTGGCGACCACCGCGATTGTCTGGGTCACCGACGCCCGCGGCGCCTTCGCCGAACCGCAAGCCTCATGGCAGGCCTACACCGGGCAGGACTGGCCGTCGCACTGCGGCTACGGCTGGATCGATGCGGTGCACCCCGAGGACCGCGAGCGGCTGCGCGAGTCCTGGGAGAGCGAGCTCTTGCGCGGCGGCTGCTACGAGGTGGAGGCGCGCCTCTGGCATGCCGACAGCGGTGCCTTCCGCCATTCCCAGAGCCGCGCGGTGCCGGTGCGCGACGCCGACGGCGACATCGTCGAGTGGATCGGCACCTGCCAGGACATCCACGACCGCAGCCAGGCGCTGGAGGCGCTGCGCCAGAGCGAGGAGCGCTTCCGGCTGATGGTGGAGAGCGCGCGCGACTACGCGATCTTCACGCTCGACGCGGACGGCCGCGTGACCGCCTGGAACGTCGGCGGGCGCAAGCTGCTGGGCTACGACGAGGCCGACATCCTGGGCCGCCACGTCGAGCTGCTCTACCTGCCCGAGGACATCCGCGACGGTGTGGTCGCGCGCGAGCTCGAGACCGCCCGCCGCGAGGGCCAGGCGGAGGACGAACGCTGGCACCTGCGCAAGGACGGCAGCCGCTTCTGGGCCAGCGGCCTGGTGATGCGGCTGAGCGCCGGCGGCGAGCGGCGCGGCTTCCTGAAGATCATGCGCGACGTCACCGAGGCGATGCGCTCGCGCGAAACCCTGGAACGCCAGGCCCTGGCGCTGCGCGAGGCCGACCACCGCAAGGACGAGTTCCTTGCCACGCTCGCGCACGAGCTGCGCAACCCGCTCGCGCCGCTGCGCAACGGCCTGGAGATCCTGCGCCTGGCCGCTTCCGACCCGCAGGCGCAGGAGCGCGCCCGCATCGTGATGGAACGCCAGCTGGCCCAGATGGTGAGGCTGATCGACGATCTGCTGGATGTCAGCCGCATCAGCCGCGGCAAGATCAAGCTGCGCATCGCCCGCGTCGAGCTGGCCGCGGTGGTGCGCGACGCCGTGGAAACCAGCCGTCCGCTGATCGAGGCGGCCGGCCACACGCTGAACATCGAGCTGAGAGAGGAGCCGCTGTTCGTCGATGCCGACCTGACCCGGCTCGCGCAGGTCTTCTCCAACCTGCTCAACAACGCCGCCAAGTACACCGAGCCGGGCGGCACGATCGCGCTGCGTGTCGAGCGCCGCGGGGAGGAGGCGCGCGTGAGCGTGAGCGACAACGGCGTGGGCATCGCCGCGCCCATGCTGCCGCGGCTGTTCGAGATGTTCTCGCAGGGCGACCGCTCGATCGAGCGCTCCCAGGGCGGGCTGGGCATCGGCCTGGCGCTCGTCAAGCGCCTGGTCGAGATGCACGGCGGGCAGGTCGCCGCCGCCAGTGCCGGGCTGGGCCACGGCAGCGAGTTCAGCGTGCAGCTGCCGCTGGCACGCTCGCATGTCGTCGAGCCGGTGCTGCCGGCCGCGCCGGCGGCGGCGGTGGAAACGTCGGGCCGGCGCATGCTGGTGGTGGACGACAACAAGGATGCCGCTCTCAGCCTCGCGGTGATGCTGCAGATCATGGGCAACGACGCGAGAGTGGCGCACGACGGCCTGGAAGCGCTGGGCGTGGCGGCCAGCTTCCAGCCCGAGATCATCCTGCTCGACATCGGCATGCCGCGCCTCAACGGCTACGAGACGGCCCGCCTGATGCGCGAGCAGCCCTGGGGCCGCCATGCGCTGCTGGTGGCGCTGACCGGCTGGGGGCAGGACGAGGACCGGCGCCGCTCCCGCGAAGCGGGCTTCGACCACCATCTGGTCAAGCCCGTCGAGCCCAAGGCCTTGGAGCGCCTGCTCGCCTGAGCCGGCGCGCCGCCCCACAATAGCCGCCGACGAGGCCGGCGCCGTTGCCGGCCGACCCGCCCGCCGGGAGACTCGATTGAAGAACCGCCTCCGCAAACTCTTGCGTACCTTCCTCACCGGGCTGGTGGCTGTGCTGCCGCTGGCCGTCACGATGATCATGCTGGCCTGGGTGGTGCAGCTGCTCTACGGACTGATCGGCCCCCAGAGCCTGGTCGGCCGCGTGCTGGTGCTGCTCGGCGTGGGGCTGGTCGGCTCGGGCGCGATCGCCTACCTGCTCGGCATCGCGATCGTGCTGCTGGGGGTCTTCGGTCTCGGCCTGCTGGTGGAGGCCGGCGTGCAGAAGGGCCTGCGCCGCGCGCTCGAGGCCGCCGTGCTGCGCATCCCCGTGGTGCGCACGATCTACGACGTGATCAAGCGCCTGATGGCCCTGTTGACCGAGCGCAACAAGGACGGCGGCCTGGGCTCGATGAGCCCGGTCTGGTGCCACTTCGGAGGGCGCGGCGGTGCCGCCGTGCTGGCCCTGCTCTCGACACCCCAGCCGGTGCTGCTGGGCGACCGGTCCTATCTCGCGGTGCTGGTGCCGACCGCGCCGGTGCCGGTGGGCGGCGGCCTGATCTTCGTGCCGGCCGAGTGGGTCGAGCCGGCCGACCTCGGCGTGGAGGGCGTGACCAGCATCTACGTGTCGATGGGGGTGTCCTGTCCCCAATACATGCCTGCGGCACCGCGCAGCACGGGTACATCGCTTGCTTGAACCTGAAGGTGTGTGCCGAGCACAAGGAGTAGCCATGCCCCCGAACCGCCACGGACCCGACCTCGGCCGAAACCCTCCCGGAGCTGGCCGATGAACTCGCCGCTGGTCCTGGGTACCCTGCATCTGCCGCGCCATCGCCGGGTCCAATTCGAATTGCGCGACGGCCGCTGGCTCACTGACGACCCGGCGCAGGCGCTGCGCTGGCACGACGGCCCCTTCAGCGTCAGCAGCGAAGGCACGGCCTTGCGCATCGCCAACGACATGGACCCGGCGCTGATGCTGCACCGGCTCGATCCGGCCGTGGTGCAGCGCGGCGAGCGCGGCCCTGGGGTGCTGCTGGAGGCCAACGACACGAACGAGGCGCGCTGCGAACTGGAGTGGGAGGTCACCGAGGTGGTGTCCGCCGGCGGGCGCGATGGCCGCTGAGGGCGATCTGCGGCGGCGCCGCCCTCACCAGTCGGCCAGTCGCCAGCAGCGCGCGCTGGACGGGTCGATGCGCAGGCCCAGGCCGGGATGGCAGGTCAGCGGTTCCGGAGCCGGGCAGGGCGCGCCGACACGGATCAGGTCGTCGACCGCCATGTCGTTGTGCTCCAGCTCGGCCAGGTAGTCGTGGCGCGGACCGAACAGCAGGGCGCGCGGCGCGTCCTTGGGTCCGACCAGAAGCAGGTATTTGCCGCTGTTGGTTCTTTTCATGGAAACGATCAACAGTTGTTCTTGTCGGGCAGGATGCTAGAGATGCATGACAAGGCTGCGAATCCCCGTCTGTCCGACGCCGCCGTCGGCGTTGTCCTACATGGCGGCCACCGTCGGCGTCGCGAAGACCTCTGCCAGGAAGTCCATGAAGGCGCGCGTGCGGCTCGGCACGAACTTGCGCGAGGGCATCGCTGCGTAAAGCGTGAAAGTCGGCGTGCGCCATTGCGGCAGCACCTGCACGAGGGTGCCGTCGGTCAGCGCATCCTCGACCATCACCGAAGGCAGCCCGACCAGCGCCAGCCCGGCCACCGCCGAGGCATAGAGGGTGTCGGGGTGGGCGCTGCTGAAGGCGGCGCTGCTGTGCACGGCCAGGCTTTCGGCGTGGGCCGACAGCTGCCACTGCGCGGTGCCGCCGCTGTCGCCGTCGGGCGAGGCGAGCAGGCATTCGTGCTGCGCCAGCTCGGCCGGATGGGTCGGCATGCCGTGGCGCGCGAGGTAGGCCGGGCTGGCGCACAGTGCGCCGGCGCCACGCGATAGCGAGCGCACCACGGCCGCGCTGTCGAGTCCGGAGGGCGGGGCGCTGCCGCCGACCAGCAGGGCCGCGTCCCAGCCGACGTCGGTGACCGCAACGCCCGCGGTGCCGGCCACGTTGAAGCTCAGCCTCAGCCCGGGAAACTGCCGCTGCAGTCCGGGCAGGTGGCGGGTCAACTGGCGCGCCACGCTGGCGGCGGGTACCTTGATCCGCAACGGCCCCTGCGGCTGCCGCACCGCCGCATCGACCTGGGCCTCGGCCTCCTCCAGCTGGTGCAGGATGGAGCGCACCCGCTCCAGGTAGCCCTGGCCCGTGGGAGTCAGGGCCAGGCGGCGGGTGGAGCGGTGGATCAGGCGCACCTTCAAGTGGTTTTCCAGGTCGGCGACCAGGCGGGTCACCGCCGCGGCAGACACATCCATCGCACGTGCTGCAGCGGCAAAGCCGCCTTCGTCGATCACCTTGGCAAACGCTCGCATCGAGTTCAGACGATCCATCTCGGGCTCCTGTGGCGGGGCACGCCGACAAGGCCGACGCGCCGATGCGGGCCGATTCTGTCGAGGCTTCTTTAAGGACTTATTGGGGCCGCTGCAAACGCTTCGGCGACGGGTCCGGCTGCGCTCCTTTCTGCGGCGGGGTGGCCTCGACGCAGCGGACTGTCCGCCGGCCGATGAGGCGCTCCACCATGGCCCGGATTGCCGCTATCTGGGGACCGGCCTTGCGAGCATGGAGGGGGCCGGTGTAGCCCCACCAGTCCCAGCAGGCCTTGGGGGCGTCGGCGCCGGTCTGCGGGTACAGCACGACGATGCGGTTGGTCTCGGCCCAGCGGTTGTAGCCGGTCTCGCGCACGTACTGCTCTCCGACCACTGCCAGGTTTTGTCCGCAGCCGTGGAACACCACGTGCAGCCGGCAGCCCGAAGCCGCCGCCCCGCAACCCGGCGGCACGAACAGCCGGCCGCTGGGGCCCAGGGCGGCGTCCCGGGCAAACGGCTGTTGGTCGAAGCTGCGCAACTCGCCCGTCAGCGGACCGTCGCGGGGCGGCGCCAGCGGGCCGTAGAGGTGCTGCAGCAATTCGCCGGCGAGATCGAAGCCGCAGTTCTTGATGTAGGGGCGGCCCCGCGCGCCGCAGGCACCGCCGTAGCGGTCGGTGACCATCGCATGCTCGGCGGCGACGTTGTTGCGGAAACGGATCTGGCTGGGTGGCACGAAATGACGCAGAAAACGTTCCAGTGCCTCGGTCACCGGCGTGGGCACCACGCTGTCGCGCTGTCCGGAAAACAGGTAGATGCGTGCGCGGGCCAGGCAGGCTGGCGGATCGATGCTGCCCGAGGCGGCCCAGGCGCGGGTGGTCTGCACCAGCCGGTCGAGCGGGATGGCGCCGCCGCGGTGCAGGCAGCGAAGATTGGCCAGCTCGCCCGAGCCTTCGGCGCAGGCGTAAGGGCCGGCGGCAATCGCTGCAGCGCCGGCCACCAGCGAGGAGTGGGCGACCTGCATCTGCACTGCCATGTAGCCGCCGGAGGACAGGCCCGACACCGTCACCGCCGCGGGGTCGATGCCCAGCATCGGCAGGGCGGGCGCTGTCGCTGCCGATGCCGCTGCCGCTGCCGTGCTGGCGAGCAGGGCGGCGACAGCGCCGGCCGCCCGACGCCGCGGCCCCGCTCGGCGCGGCCGAAGCGGCGGCACCTGAGACTTGCCAGGATTTTCAAAGCCTGGGAGCGGGTACATCATCTGCTCCGGTCCTTCCTGAGGACGCGTGGAACGCGTCCGCGTGCACGCCCCGGCAGATGCTCACCGCAACGTCCCCTAGCTTTGCAAGACGTCGATGAACCCCATTCAAACCGAAACCCTAGACATCCTCCAGCAAGTCTGGCGCCAATCCCTGCTTGCGCTCGCAGCGGCTTCCAAAGCGAACATGCCGATCTTTGCGTCGGCGCTGGAAGCCGCGTCGCACAACGAGTCGCTCAACCCGGTGGCACGGGCCATGCTGGCGGAGCTGGCGGAAAGCGCTGGCGTGGTCGCGCCGTTTTCGGCAACCAAGCAGTAAGAAGTGCCGGCCGCCACCGCCCGCCGCTGCCGCGGGCGGTTCAGTCCTGCCCGGCCGCCGCCTGGAGGCGCCGGGCGCGCGCCTCCAGGCGCGCATACAAGAGCCCGGCGAGCGCCAGCGGCGCCAGGTAGTAGAGGGCCCGGTAGGCGACCAGCGCGCCCAGCAGCTGCCCTTGCGACAGCTGAGACCCGAGCAGGGCGACGAACACCGCCTCGAGCACCCCGAGCCCCGCCGGGACATGGGTCAACACACCGGCCACCGCGCCCACCAGCAGCACCGCCACCACCACGCCATACGCCAACTGCTGTTGCAGCAAGACATACACGACGGCCGTGATCGTCAACCAGTTGGCGCCTGACAGCAGCACCTGCAGCACGCCGACGCGCCAGCTCGGCAGGTTCAGCTCATGGCCGCGCACCATCCAGCTGCGCCGCCGCGAGAACGCGCAAGCGGCCAGGTAGCTCGCCACAGCGACGAGCAGCACGATGCCGAGCAGCTGCAGCGTCTCCGAGCTGATCTTCCAGTTTCCCGGTACCTCGATCCCGCCCAGCGCGAAGACGACCCCCGCAAGCGCGCAGTAGCCCAGCCAGTTGGTCAGCACGCTCAGCCCCAGCACCTGGCCGATCGCGGCCTTGTCCAGGCCGAGGCGCGAGTACAGGCGGAAGCGGAAGGCCACCCCGCCGACCAGCGCACCCAGGTTGAGGTTGAAGGCGTAGCTGATGAAGGCCACGCCCAGCACAGTGGGCGTGGACAGCCGGTGGCCGGTGTAGGCGCGCCCGAACAGGTCGAAGCTGCTATAGATCAGGTAGCTGAGCAGGGCCAGGCCGCCGGCGAGCGCCAGCGTGCCGGCCGGGTAGCCGCGCAGGGTCTGCCACACCTGGCCCCAGTCCACCGAGCGCGCGTGCGAAACCAGCAGCCCCAGCACCGCGGCGAAGAAGGCCCAGGTGAGCCACTTGCGCGCGACCGCCCACTTGCCGCCGCCGCCCCCGCCGCCGTCCGTCTCGCCGGCATCGCGGTGCGCCGCCGGGCCGCGCGGCACCGGCATCGGCTTGATCTGGGTGGTATTCATGGGTAGCCGGCGCCTTTCGTTGCGGGGTGTCGAGGGGAGTCGGGCAGTCCGCCCGGGTCGCCCTGCGGGTCGTCGGTGCTCGGCGGGGCCACCAGGTGCACCTTGGGGGCGTGCGCGGGCAGCCAGCCCGACCAGGCCGGAAAGCGGCGCAGGAAGTGGTAGACCAGGAAGCTGACGGCGAGGTGCCACTTGCTGCAGGACACCGCCTCGGCGCTCTCGAAGTGCTTGCAGTGGCGGTCGATCAGCGTCTGCAGGCGGCCCGCCAGGTGGGTGGCGAAGGCCGCGTCGCGGATCACGAGGTTGGCCTCCAGGTTCAGCGACAGGCTCAGCGGGTCGAGATTGCTGGAGCCCACCGTGGCCCATTCCTCGTCCACCACCGCGACCTTGCCGTGCAAGGGCCGCTGGCAGTATTCATAGATCTTCACGCCGTCGCGCAGCAGCCGGTCGTAGAGCGTGCGGGCTGCGTGCTGGGCGATCGGCATGTCGGGCTCGCCCTGCATGATCAGCTCCACCAGCACCCCCCGCTGCGCCGCACGGCGCAGCTCGCGCAGCAGGCGGTAGCCGGGGAAAAAATAGGCGTTGGCGATCAGGATGCGCCGGCGTGCCGCGCGGATCGCGAACAGGTAGTGCTGCTCGATGTCGGTGCGGTGCTCCTGGTTGTCGCGGGTGACGAACACCGCGCGTGCGCCGGGCACGGCCGGCTGCTCCGAGGCCCTGCTCCGCAGCGCACGGCGCCAGTCCCAGCCGGGGCGGGGAGCGTCCACGGCCTCGCTGGCGAAGCGGTGGATGTCGGCGACCACCGGCCCCTGCACCTCCACCGCATAGTCCTGCTTGGCGGCGGGGCCGAACTCCCAAAGGTGTTCCACCGAGAAGTTGATCCCGCCGACGAAGGCCAGCTCGGCGTCGATCACGACCAGCTTGCGGTGCAGGCGCCTGAAGACGTTGGTGCGCAGGCCCAGGAGCCGGGGCGCGGGATCGAAGACGCGAAAGCTCACGCCGGCCTGTGTCATGCCGGCGATGAAGTCGTCCGGCAGGTCCGGCGAGCCGTAGCCGTCCACCGTGACGACCACCCGCACGCCCCGCTGCGCGGCGCCGATCAACACGCTGCGCAGCTCCTGCCCGACCTTGTCGTCGAAGAGGATGAAGGTCTCCAGCAGCACCTCGCGACGGGCTGCCGCAATGGCTTCGAAAACCCGCGGGAAGAAGGCCTCCCCGTTCTCCAGCAACTGCAGCCGGTTGCCAGGCTTCCAGTGACGTACGTGCTCGAGCCTCATAGCGTGATCTCCGCCGCCAGCGGCGCATGGTCCGAGAGGTGGGTCCACGGATGGGGCGGCAGCTCGATCGGCCGGTGGACCCGGGCGTTGCGAACATAGATGCGGTCCAGCCTGAGCAGCGGCCAGCGTGCCGGAAAGGTGCGGGCGGCCCGGCCGTGTGCCGCCACGAACACCTCGCGCAGGCCGGCACAGCGGTCCAGGAAGGCATGCGCGCGCATGCGCCAGTCGTTGAAGTCGCCGGCGATGACCAGCGGCGCTTCGGCCGGGACCTGGTGGTCGATGCGCTCGCACAGCAGGCGCAGCTGCTCCTGGCGGTGCGACTCGCGCAACCCCAGATGGGCGCAGATGGCGTGCATCTCGGTGCCGGTGGTGGGGATGTGCAGCACACAGTGCAGCAGGCCGCGTTTTTCCGCGCCCGGG
Source organism: Aquabacterium sp. A7-Y (assembly GCF_026153205.1). GTDB lineage: Bacteria > Pseudomonadota > Gammaproteobacteria > Burkholderiales > Burkholderiaceae_C > Caldimonas. The sequence continues at coordinate 105,628 of NZ_JAPFBW010000015.1, forward strand.
TCGGTGCCGTCGACCGACACGTCGCAGTTCTCGTGCCGCACGATGGGGAATTTAGACAGCACCGCGTTGCCGTGGTGACCCTCGGGGTAGACCGCGTTCTGGCCGTAGGCGAAGTCCTTCCACATGGTGTCGGCGAGAAACTCGTAGTGCGGCGCCGCGGGCCAGTTGGCGACCTGCGAGGAATGGCCCTCGTGTGCGCCCATCACCTCCTGCAGGAACACGATGTCGGCCGAGACGTGCCGCACCGCGTCGCGCAGCTCGTGCAGGATGAAACGGCGGTTCAAAGCCGTGAAGCCCTTGTGCGTGTTCACCGTCAGCACGCGGACCGACAGGGTCGTGGGATTCTGGGTCATCGGCGTTTCCGGTGGCAGCGGTTCGGCTCGGTGGTCCTGCGGCCTTCGTCGGCTCAGTTGAAGTTGAACATCCAGGCGTCCGGCAGGCCGGTGCGTGGCGCGTCGTCGGCGCCGCGCTGGACTGCTTGCGGATAGGGCCGCCACTGGCCTTCGCGCTGGCTCAGGCGCTCGGCCACCACCGACCAGACGCGGCTGTTCCAGACCAGGCCCATGTGGCTGGCGTCGTTGACCTCGATGCTCTCGCACAAGGGCAGGTCGGGTTCGATGCAGGACTGCCAGGCCACCACACCGTCGGTGCGGCTGTAGATGGAGGTGCAGGGCAGCGGCGGCGGGGTGCGCAGCCGTTCGCTGAGCACGGCCTCGACGAAGGCGCTCTGCCCCGACAGCAGGTGATGCAGCCAGCCGGCGTTGCCGTGGCCCGCGGCGAAGGGCGAGCCCAGCGTGATGACCTGGCGTACCGCGTGCGGCACCATCTTGGCCACCTCGCGGGCATAAATGCCGCCCAGGCTCCAGCCGATCAGGCTGGCGCGCCGGCCGGCCCGGCGGGTGTGGGTCAGCACGTCCTCGCAGAGCTGCTGCAGCCAATCGTCCAGGCCGCCCTGGGGGCCCGTGTTCATGCCGCGACCCCAGTCGTGCGCGTCGTAGCCCAGGCGCTCGCACCAGTTGCGCAGCGGCAGCAGGGTGCCCCGGTCCGCGGCCAGGCCGGGGAAGAGGATGACCGGGTGGCCGTCGCCGGCCGGGCAATCGTCGTGACGCGTGAAGTGGCTGGCCGAAAACTCGAGCACGGCGCGCAGCGGTTCCAGGCACAGCAACGCGAAAGGCGGTGCGGCGGCGAGTGGGTTCATCGGTGGTCCTTTCGGTGGCGTGGCGTCGGGCTCCCGACTCACGGAGCCCAGCATGACATCCTCCAGGACCCATGCTAGGGAGTCGACATCTCCCTGACGACTCCCTGGACTCCCATGCGGATGTCGGACTCCTCCGACAGCAGCGGCGGGACCGGGCTGCGCCTCACATGCCGCTGGGATAGGTTTCGGTCTCGGGGCTGTGCTGCCACCGGCCCGAGCGATCCAGCGGCCGCACCGAGCGACTGTCGTCGACGTGGATCAGCGCATCGAACTGCGCCGACACGCGGGCCCTGAAGTAATGGCTCATCAGCTCGGTGTCCGGCCGGTAGATGACGCCGATGGCACGCTGCAGCAGCGGCTGGTCCAGGGCCTCGACGAGCGCCGCATCGCCGCGCAGCGGCAGCGCGAACCGTTCGGCGCCGCTGTCGTGCATCACCCGCTCGATGCTGCCCGGGCGCGACTCCAGCACCTGCTTGCGCTCCACCGGGGCGTCCCAGTCCGACGCTGCCGCGACCGTGCCGGTGTGGGTGGTGAAACCGAGCAGGAAGCTGTTCTGGGGCAGGCGCTCGCGCACCAGCTGGCCCAGGTTGAGCTGGCCCTGCTCGGCCCAGTCGGTGGCGCGGGCGTCGCCCAGGTGGGAGTTGTGGGCCCACACCACGATGCGCGGCGGCCGACCCCGGCGGCTCTGCAGGTGAGCCTGCAGCGCTTCCAGCGTCTCGGCCATGTGCGTGTCGCGCAGGTTCCAGGAGTCCGAGCGACCCTGGAACATGGTCCGGTAGTAGGCCTCCGCGTTGCGGACCACGCGGGCGTTCTGCTGCGCGTAGAACAGCTCGTCGGCCTCCGCCATGCCGTCGTGGCGCAGCCCCTGAGGGCTGCCGCGGCAGAGCTCTCGCAACTGCTGCAGCACCTCGCGTTCGCAGTCGTCGCGCATCCCGAAAGTGGCCGCATAGCCGTAGCGCTGCGGGTCGTCGGCCAGGTGATCGAAGCAGGCATAACGTTCGCGGGCACGCCGCGCGCCGTCGGGATCGGCTCGCTCCAGATAGCGCACCACCGCGTCCATCGAGCCGCGCAGGCTGTAGAGGTCCAGCCCCCAGAATCCGATGCGCTCGCTGGGATCGTCCAAGGTGTCGTTGTGGGAGCGCAACCAGCGCAGGAACTCGACCACCTCGGCATTGCGCCACATCCAGCGCGGAAAGCGCTCGAAGCCGCGCAGGGCTGCCTCGACGTTCCCATCATCGCTCGCGCCTTGCAGGTAGCGGCTCACCCGCAGGGCGTCGGGCCAGTCGGCTTCGACGGCAACTGCATCGAACCCCTTGACGGCAATGAGCCGCCGGGTGATCTGAGCGCGCAGCCGGTAGAACTCATGGGTGCCGTGGCTGGCCTCGCCGAGCAGCACGACCGAGGCGTCGCCGATCTGCTCGACCAGCCGCTCCAGGCCGGCGTTGCCCGCGAGCTCGATCGCGTGGCGTCGAACCAGGGCGGGCAGGTCGGAGCGGCCGGCCATGGGTGGGCGTCAGTGCAGGGCCCGCTTCAACGCAGTGATCTCGAGGTGCGCCTCCTGGATCGCGCTGCGCAGCTGCGGGTCGACGTGGCGGGCGTTGCGGCAGGCTTCCATGACACGTTCACCGACCTGCTCCAGCGATTCCAGGCATTCGAGCAGGCCGGAGGCGTCCTGGGCCTGCTGCATCACCCGTTTCAGCTGGTCCGAGCGGCGGTCCAGCTCGCCGACATACTCCTTGAGTTCCTGGGGCGCGTAGCCGCTGGAGCGGCAGGCCAGTGCGGCATCGTCGATGCACAGTTCGATCTGCTCGAACCGTTCCCTGACTTGGTTGAGGTGCATGGTGTCCTTACTGGGCAGCGGTTGGTGAAACGGATACAGCTCGGGGTGTAAAGCCTGCAGGGCCGGCCGCCCCTGTGGCAAGGCGGCCGGCCGGCCCGCGAGGGCGGCAATGCGAGGATCGAGCAAGCGGCGTACCCTGGGTGCGCCGCAGCGGCCGCCGCGTCAGTGGCGCGCGTGGGTTCCCGCCGCCGTGGTGGGCCGGGCGCGGTGGTCGGCCATGCGCCGGCACAGCCCTGCACACAAACGGCAAGCCTGCGCGCAAGCGCGGCAGTGCTCCATCGGGTGCTGCTCACACTCGTCCGCGCATTGGTCGCACAGGCCGGCGCAGAAGGCGCAGGCGGTATGGTCGGAGGCGCTGCCGCGTGCCATGAAGCCGGCCGCCAGTCGGCAAGCCTGGGCGCAGTCCATGTCCAGCGCGATGCAGCGCGCCATGGCCCGCGGATCTGCTTCCTGCAGACAGGCGATGGCACAGCGGTCACAGGCGTCGGCGCAGGCATAACACGCCTCGATGGCGGCGCTGTGACTCTCGGTCGGGATGGCACTCTCCGGCATGACGGTCTCCTGAATGAAGCTGGGTTGCAAGGCGCTGGGCCTCGTCACGCAGAAGGCAAGCCTTGCGCCCGGCGGGCTCAACGCATCCCGGCGTGCGGCGGCGGTCGCCGCGTGCGTTGAGCCACCCGAAAGACCTCCGCGCCCAGCTTGGCCAGCATCAGTGGTTTCGTGACAAAGCCGTCGACGCCCGCTTCGAAGCAGGCAGCCCGGTCCGCCGGCGTGTAGAAAGCACTTGCCACGATGATGGGGAACCAGGGCAGCCGCTCATCGGCCTGCAGGCGCCGCAACTCGCGCGTCGTCTCCAGGCCGTCCATGCGCGGCATCTGCACGTCCATGAGCACCGCTTCCGGGGCCTGTGCCAGGCAGGATTCGATGGCAGCGGCGCCGTCGTCGGCGACACGCACCGCATAACCGAGGGCTTTCAGCATGCCGGCCGCCAGCACCTGGCTGACGGCATCGTCCTCGACAACAAGAAACTCCATGCGGGCTCCAGTGCAATTTCAGCTTGCCCGTCGTGCAGGCACGCGCGCTGCCTGAATGCGTTGTCAGGCGTTCAGGCACGGCAGCTCCACGCGGGCTGCCTGACCCTGATCCCGAGTTTGACCCATGTCCAACAACTTGCCATCCAAAGGAGTACGCATGCAAGCCTTACAACTCAGCCTCAAAGTGACGGGTGTGGCTCTCGCTGCCTTGATGACTCTCGCAGGCTGCGGCCGGCGTGACGACGCCGGCGAGCCGGTGGCCCAGGCCGACACCACGGGCACCATGGGCACCACCACAACGCCCGGCGCGACCACCGGCACACCGGATCCGGCCGCCGGGGGCTCGACGGGCACGTCGGGCAGCACCGGCACGACCGGAGCGACGGGATCGACCGGTTCCTCCGGCACCACCACCACCCCGACACCGGGAACGGCCGGCACCATGGGCAGCACGGGTGCCGGCACCGCCCCCGATGCCACGGGCTCCGGCACGCCGGGCACGGGCGCCGGCGCGGCGGGATCGACCGGCATGACCGGCACCACGGGCACCACGGGCACGGGTGCTACGGGCAGCCCCGGCGCCGCCGGGGCCGCCTCCGCGCCTGGCACCGGCACCAGTACGGGTACCGGGACCCGGTGATCGCAGGTCTCTCGTCCGCCGGCTCCGCCGGCGGAGTTCGTTGGCGGAGGCGCTGCGCTGCGGCCGACCTCCGGGATCCACAACTTCCCGTCGTGCCCCGGCCTTCAACCCATCGGGCACGGCTGCTTGTCGACACGACACGAGGAGAACGATGGTGCCTATGACATATCGCGTGAGCGTGATGGTGGCGGCGCTGGCTTTTGGCAGCGCCGTGGCGGCCCAGGGCCTGCAGAAGTCAGACGTGGCCTTTCTCAAGCAGGCCGCCCAGAACAACCATGCGGAAGTCGAAAGCAGCAAGGTCGCGCAGACCAAGGCCTCGCATGCCGACGTCAAGGCCTTCGCGGCCCGCATGATCGAGGACCATACCAAGGCCGGCGACGAGCTGAAGGCATTGGCCGCGTCCAAGGGGGTGGAGGTGCCCGACGAAGCCTCGGTGATGCAGAAGGCCAAGACCAAGGTGCTCAGCGCAATGGATGGCGACAAGTTCGACCGTCGTTATGTCGACGAGATGGGGGTGGACGCTCACCAGGAAACCATCAAGCTCTTCACCCGCGCCGCGGCCGAAGCCAAGGATGCCGAAGTGAAGGCTTTCGCCGGCAAGACGCTGCCCTCGCTGCAGCACCATCTGAAGACGGCCCAGGAGCTCGACGCCGCGCTCCGGCGCCGCTGAGCTGACCGGCCGCGCGAGACGGATTTCACAGCCGGCCCGGCGCGACCCCGCGAGGCGCTCAAGTTTTCCGGCTGAGCGCCGAAGGCATCGGAGACGGCGCACGCCCACCGCGGACGTGCGCCGGTCGAGTCTCACGACCTGGACCTCCGATGTTTTCTGCCCCAGCCTGCAATTCCCAGCCTTCCGTCCTGCGCGGCATGACCCAGGAGCCCGACCCCGAACGGGCCGCCGCGGCCTTGTATGCGCAGATCGGTCGACCCGGGCTGGCGCTGGCGGTGGTGTTCTGCTCGCCCAGCTATGACCGCGAGCGCCTCGCGCGCGCGCTGCGCGAGAACTTCGGCGAGACGCCGCTGATCGGCTGCACCACCGCCGCCGAGATCGGTCCGGGCGGTTATCGCACCGGTGGCCTGAGTGGCTTCAGCCTCGCGGCCGATGCCTTCTCGGTGGTGTTGCGTCCGATCGAAGGCCTGCAGGGGTATGCAGCGGCCGACGGCCAGCTGATCGTCGACGGCATGCGGGCCGAGTGCGCCGCGAGCGGCCGGGTGGCGACGCGCGAGAACAGCTTCGCCTTCCTGCTGATCGACGGTACTTCCAAGCGCGAGGAGCGCGTCGCGCATTCGCTGCACATCGCGCTGGGCGACATCGAGCTGTTCGGCGGCTCCTCGGGCGACGGCGTCGATGCCGGCCAGCAGCCCTATGTGATGCACGGCGGAGCCTTTCATCGCGACCTCGCGGTGCTGGCGCTGGTGAGCACGGCCCGACCCTTCGCGGTGTTCAAGACCGAGAGCCACGTGCCGACCTCGACCCGGATGGTGATCACCGAGGCCGACCCGGAAAACCGCCGCGTGATCGAGATCAACGGCGAGCGGGCGGCGATCGAATACGCTCGCCTGGTCGGCGTGGAGGTGGGGCAGCTCGACATCGGCGTGTTCTCGCGCTATCCGGTCGGCGTGATGCGGCGCGGCGAGTACTACCCGCGCGCCATCGCGTGGGTCGACGAGGACCTGGGCCTGACCTTCGCCTGCGCGATCGACAGCGGCGTGGTGCTCTCGGTGGCCCGGCCGACCGATTTGCTGGAGTCGCTGGAGCGCCGCCTCGCCGCGATCTGCGAACAGATCGGCCCGCCGGAGCTGCTGATCACCTTCGACTGCCTGTTTCGCTACCACGAGATGCTGGAGCAGGGCACGGTGCAGGCGGTGGGGGAGCTGATGGACCGGCATGGCGCGGTGGGTTTCAGCACCTACGGAGAGCAGTACAACTCCATGCACATCAACCAGACCCTCACCGGGGTGGCGATCGGACGCTGAGATGAACGGCAAGCTCGATCCTCAAGCCGTCATCCGTGCCCTCGAGGACCGCATCCGCAAGCTCGAGAAGACCAACGCGGTGCTGATGCAGGCCGCCGAGGGGCGCAGCGACGCGGAGCACGGCGCCTACGATCTTTTCAAGACCAATGCCACGCTGGAGCAGAAGGTGGCCGAGCGCACCCTGAGCCTGCAACTGGCGCAGGAGCAGCTGCAGCGCGGCCTCTCGCTGGTGCGCGCGACGCTGGACTCGACCGCCGACGGCATCGTGGTGGTCGACGTGCACGGCCGGGTGGTCGACTACAACGAACGCTTCCGCAGCTTCTGGCGCATTCCCGAGGACCTCGCCGCCGCAGGCCAGGCGCTGGCCCTGCTGCAGCACCTGGGCTCCCAGGTGGTGAACCGCGAGGACTTCGTGGCCCGGCTGCTGCAGCTGGCCTACGATCCCAACGCGCACATCCTGGAGGAGATCCAGTGCCTCGACGGCCGGCTGCTCGAACTGTATTCGACGCCGCAGCGCGTGGACGGCAAGACGGTCGGCCGGGTCTGGTGCTTTCGCGACATCACCGAACGCAAGCGCACTGGCGAGATGACCTCCCGGCTGGGCCACATCCTCAACAGCTCGTCCAACGAGATCTACCTGTTCGACGCCGACAGCCTGAAGTTCATCCAGGCCAACCGCAGCGCGCAGCGCAACCTCGGCTACAGCCAGGACGAACTGCGCGGCATGCAACCCTTGGACGTCGTCGTGGGCCTGACCCGCAACCGCTTCCTGCGCCAGCTGAGGCCGCTGTATACCGGCAGCGTCGAAGAACTGCGCTACGAGGCCGAGCTGCGGCGGCGCGACGGCTCGACCTACCCGGTGGCGATGCACCTGCAGCTCTCGCGCCGCGAGGACCCCGCGGTGTTCGTCGCGGTGGTGCAGGACATCACCGAGCGCCGGCGCGCCCACGAGGAGCTGCGCTACCTCGCCAACTACGACAGCCTGACGGGCCTGGCCAACCGCAACCTCTTCCGCGAACGGCTCGGCGTGATGCTGCGCGAGGCCCAGGACCGGCAGCTCCAGGTCGCCGTGATGTTCCTCGACCTGGACCGCTTCAAGTCGGTCAATGACACGCTCGGCCACAGTGCCGGCGACCGGCTGCTGCAGCAGGTGGCGCAGCGCATCAAGTCCTGCCTGCGCAGCTCGGACCTGGTGGCGCGCCAGGGCGGCGACGAGTTCGCGGTCGCGCTGTGCGGCGCGACACCCGACAGCGCCGGCGCGGTGGCGCAGAAGATCCTGAAGGCTTTCAACCATCCCTTCCTGGTCGACCGGCAGGAGCTCTACAGCGGCACCAGCATCGGCCTGTCCTTCTTCCCGGTCGACGGGCGCGACGTCGACACCCTGCTGAAGCAGGCCGACGTCGCGATGTACCTGGCGAAGGAACAAGGCCGCGGCAACTACCAGTTTTTCCGCTCTCAGCTCGGCGTGATGGCGCAGGACCGGCTGGACTTCGAGGGCCGGCTGCGCGCGGCCGCCGGGCGCGGCGAGCTGCGCCTGCACTACCAGGGCCAGTTCGACCTGCAGAGCGGCGCGCTGCTGGGTTTCGAGGCGCTGGTGCGCTGGCAGCATCCTCAGCTGGGCCTGCTGTCGCCCGACCGCTTTATCCCCACGGCCGAGGAGATCGGCGCCATCGTGCCGATCGGCGAGTGGGTGCTGCGTAGCGCCTGCCTGCAGTGGCACGAGTGGAGCGCCGGCGGCCGGCGACCCTTGCAGATGGCGGTCAACATCTCGGTGCGCCAGCTGCGCGAGCCGGACTTCGTCGACGTGGTGTGCCGCGTGGTGCGCGAGACCGGGATGGACCCGGCCTCGCTCGAACTGGAGCTGACCGAGACCGGCCTGATGACGGACGCCGATCTCAGCACCGGCATCCTGGAGCGGCTCAAGGCGCAGGGTTTCCGGCTCTCGATCGACGATTTCGGCACCGGCTATTCCTCGCTCGCCTACCTCAATCGCTTCTCGATCGACACGCTCAAGATCGACCGCTCCTTCGTGCGGGAGATCGGATCGGCTCGCGACAGTACCGCCATCGTGCAGGCCATCGGCGCGCTGGGCAAGGCGATGCGGCTCAAGGTGGTGGCCGAAGGCGTGGAGACCCAGGCCCAGGCGGACTTCCTGCGCGAGCAGGGCTGCCCCGTGGCGCAGGGCTATCTGTTCAGCAAGCCCTTGCCGCCCGAGGCGGCAAGGGCCCTGCTGGGCCCGGCCGCCGGCTGAGGTACGGCAGCGAGCTTCAGCCGGCCAGGCGCTGCAGGGCCCGGGCGGTTTCGGCGTCGGCCGGAAAGAAGGTTTCCATCGCCAGCTCGGCGAGGGTCAGGTCCACCGGCGTGCCGAACACCGTGGTGGTGCTGATGAAGGACAGCAGCCCGGCCTCGCTCCTGAGTCGCAGCGGCACGACGATGCCGGCGAACACGCCGTCTTCCTCGGCGCAGCCGGTACCGGCCCCGGCCGGCTGGGGCAGCGCGCGCAACTCCTCCAGCAGCGCGACCAGCACCGGATCGCCGCTGACCTCGATCTGCCGATGCAGGCGCGCCAGCAGGTGCGAGCGCCATTGCCGCAGGTTGACGATGCGCGGGGCCAGGCCTTCCGGGTGCAGGCTCAGCCTCAGCACGTTCACCGGCGGCGCGAGCAAGTGCTCCGGCAGGCCGGCCAGCAGCGGCGCTACCGAAGCGTTGGCCATCACCAGGGTCCAGTGGCGGTCGAGCGCGAGCGCCGGGTAGGGCTGGTGCGCCTGCAGCAGGCGCGCGACGGCGTCGCGGGCGGCGCTCATCGAGGGGTCGGCCAGCGGCCGCTCCGGGAACATCGGCGCGTAGCCGGCGGCGATCAGCAGGGCGTTGCGTTCGCGCAGGGGCACTTCGAGGTACTCGGCGAGGCGCAGCAGCATCTCACGGCTGGGCAGGGCCCGGCCGGTCTCCATGCAGCTGAGGTGGCGGGTCGAGACCTCGGCCTCGCAGGCGAGGTCGAGCTGGCTCAGACGGCGGCGCTGGCGCCATTGGCGCAGCAAGACGCCGACGTTGGGGAGGCTGCGGGTGTCCATGGCCGCGACGATAGCGTGCTTCGCAGCGCGGCACCATGACCTGCGACGTCATGGACGGGTGCCGCTGCCTCGCCGACGATGCCGCCACGGCCCGCCGGTGGGCCGGTCTGCAAGGAGTTCACCATGTCCTCGGTCCTTCCCGTTTCGCCCTTCCTGCGCCGCGTGCTGGCGGCCGACGCGCTGCTGAGTGGCGCCAGCGGCCTCCTGATGACGGCCGGCGCCGCCTTCCTGGCGCCCCGGCTCGGCCTGCCGGCCGAGCTGCTGGGCGTGGCCGGCCTGAGCCTGCTGCCGTTCGCGGCGGCGCTTGCCTGGCTCGCCACACGCCGGCAGCTGCCGCGCGCGGCGCTGTGGGCGCTGGTGGCCTACAACACGCTCTGGGTGCTCGACAGCGCGCTGCTGCTGGCCGGCGGCTGGTTCGAGCCGACCTGGCTCGGCCAGGCCTTCGTTGTGCTTCAGGCCCTTGTCGTCGCGGTGTTGGCCGAGCTTCAGGTGGTGGGCCTGCGGCGCGCGCAGGCCGCTGCCCCGGTCTGACGGCGGCTGATCTCGGCGTCAAGCCGTGAGGTCGGTTTATCTTGGCGTCAAGCCAAGAAAGTGGTCCAGCATGTGGAAATGATCGTCCAGGAAGCGGTCCTCCATGGCCGGCAGTTGGGCGATCGGCACCCACTCGGCGCGCGCCGCGTCATCGCCGCCCTGCACCTCGGGCAGTTCCCGTTCGCCGAGGTCGAAGTAGTGGGCGTGCGTGATGGTGCGGCCGCGCTGGCTGCGGTCGGGGTGGTCGAACACGACGGCGGCCTGCAGGCAGTCGCGCATGGTCGAATCGAGCAGGCTCAGCCGGGTCTCCTCCTTCAGTTCCCGCAAGGCCGACTGGTAGGCCGTCTCGCGCTGCTCGATGAAGCCGCCGGGCACCGCATACAGCCCCTTGCCGGGCGGCTGCGCGCGCTGCACCAGCAGCACCCGGTCGCGACAACGCACCACCGTGTCGACCGTGACCAGCACCGGCGGGTAGGGCGCCTGCGCCCAGGCCTCGCGGTAGGCCTTGAGCTGGCGCCACTCCTCGGCCAGCGCCGGCAGGAAGGGCAGGGCCGCCCAGGCGCGCAGAAAGTCCAGCGTCGACGGCGGGGCCTGGCCGGCCAGTGCCGCCAGCGTCGTGTCCAGCGGGTGGCCCACGGTGGAAAACAGCGCGTCCCTCAGGTGCCGGCCGTCCACCGTGCCGACGCGCTCCTGGGATTCCAGGCGCCAGCCCGGAAAGGCCCGCAGGTACTCGCTGGTCGCGTCCTTGAAGTGGCCCACCAGGGCGACTGCCGCGTGCGCCGGCTGACCCAGGCCGACCAGCAGGCGCTCGACGCCCTGGCGCACTGCGCCGACCCAGCGGGTGTCATCGTAGTAGTCGCGCATCGGCAGGAAGTGCAGCCGCTCGCGGTCGGCGGCCGGCAGCGCGAGCTTCACCATCTCGGCGCGCTCCTGCCAGGTGAAGGGATTGCGCGGCGTGCGCGCCTGGTAGGCCGAGCCGATCACCACTACGCAGCGGGGCGCGAGCGACAGCGCGTGCCGCAGCAGCGCCAGGTGGCCGTCGTGCAGAGGCTGGAAGCGGCCGATGTAGACCGCGGCCTCCAGGCGCGAAGGTGTGGCAGCGGAGGCATCGAGTAAGGTGCTCATTCGGTAATCTCCGTGCTCCGCACGGCAATGCGAGCCCTTTCGGGCGGCCGGGCGAGGCTCATGGGTAGGGCTGTCTCAGAGGTGGACCGCGGCGATGGGCATCTGCCGGCCGGTGCCGAAGGCGCGCGAACGCACCCGGATGATGGGCGGCGCCTGGCGCCGCTTGTATTCGTTGCGGGCAATCATGCCGCGCACCCGGCTCACCAGGGCGCGGCCGGCCTCGTCCTGCTGGAGGCGGGCCACGAAACTCGTCGCGGCCTCGTATTCGGCGGGCGGCAGGCGCCGGCCCTCGATCAGCACCTTGAGCACCTCGTCGAGCACCGGGTAGGGCGGCAGGCTGTCGGTGTCCTTCTGGCCGGGCGCGAGTTCGGCCGAGGGCTCCTTGTCGAGGATGGCCTGAGGAATCAGCTCGCGGCCGGCTGTTTCGTTGAGGTGGCGGGACAGTGCGAAGACCTCGGTCTTGTAGAGGTCGCCAATCAGCCCGAGCCCGCCGTTGGTGTCGCCGTAGAGCGTGCAGTAGCCGACCGAGATCTCCGACTTGTTGCCGGTGGTCAGCAGCAGGTGGCCGAAGCTGTTGGAGTACTCCATCAGGATGGTGCCGCGCACGCGCGCCTGCAGGTTCTCCAGCGCGAGGCCTTCGAGGGGCCGGCCGAAACTGGCCTCGAACTGGCGGCTGTAGGCTGCCACCGTATCGGCGATCGGGTGGGTGTGCAGCTCGATGCCGAGCTTGTGGCACAGCGCCACCGAGTCGTCCACCGAGCCGGCCGAGGAATAGCGCGACGGCATCGTGATCGCGACCACCTGGTCCGGGCCCAGCGCCTCGGCGGCGAGCGCCAGCGTGAGTGCGCTGTCGATGCCGCCCGAGGAGCCGACGACGGCCCGGCTGAAGCCGCACCGGCGCGCATAGTCGCGCAAGCCCAGCACGATCTGCGCGCGGTAGAAGGCCATGGTCGGCAGGCCGCCGGGTGGCACCGCCGGCAGCGCGTTGCCTTCCGTCGAGGTGAAGCGCGTGCCGTCGAAACACAGGGTCGATACGTCCTCCTCGAAACGCCGTGCCTCGTAGACCACACCTTCGTCAGGCAGCACCGCGAAGGAGGCACCGTCGAAGACCAGCTGGTCGTGGCCGCCGATCTGGTTGACATAGAGGATGGGCAGCCGGTGCCGGCGGCTCGCGGCGCCGAAGATCTGGTGGCGCTGCTCGCGCTTGCCGATGTCGGAAGGGCTGGCGTTGATTGACACCACGAGGTCGGGCGCCGCATCGCGCAGGCGCTCGAAGGGGTTGACCTGGTAGTCGGCACCGCCGTCGTTCCAGCCGTCCTCGCAGATCATGAAGGCGATCTGGGTGGTGCCGATGCGCAGCACCTTGGCAACGTCGGGGCCGGGTTCGAAGTGGCGGCGTTCGTCGAAGATGTTGTAGGTGGGCAGCAGCTGCTTGGCATACCGCAGCACCACCTCGCCGGCCTTCAACACCAGCAGGGTGTTGTGCAGCCGCTTGCCGGGGCCTTGCGCCGGCAGCGGCGCGCCCACCACCCAGTGCAGCCCGGGCAAGGTGCGCGAGGCGTCCTGCAAGGCCGCGAGGCCGGCGTCCACGCGCTGCATGAAGGCCGGCTCGTCGAGCAGGTCGGCCGGGTGGTAGCCGGTGAGCGAGAGTTCGGAGCAGACCAGCAGCTCGGAGCCGGCCTCGGCCGCTCGGCGGGCGGCTTCCACCATCTTCGCGACGTTGCCCTCGATGTCGCCGATCGTGTAGTCGAGCTGGGCGAGCGTGAGTTTCAGCACCGTGCGCCCCTTCAGCCCTGGATCTTGAAGACCTGGCGCAGGTAGGCCAGGAAGGTTTCATCGCTGCACATGGTCTTGCCCGGGCTGTCCGACAGCTTGGCCACCGGCTGACCGTTGCAGTGGGTCAGCTTCATCACGATGTTGAGCGGCGTCTGGCCCACATCATTCGTGAGGTGGGTGCCGATGCCGAAACCCAGCTGGGTGCGGTCGGCGAACTGGCGGTACAGCGCGAAGGCCTTCTCGAAGTCCAGCGCGTCGGAGAACACCAGCCGCTTGGTGTGCGCGTCGATGCGCAGCCGCGCGTAGTGCGCAAGCGCCTTCTCGCCCCAATCGACCGGGTCGCCCGAGTCGTGCCGCAGCCCGTCGAAGAGTTTGGTGAAGTAGAGGTCGAAGTCGGCCAGGAAGGCATCCATGCCGACCACGTCCGTCAGTGCGGTGCCGAGGTCGCCCCGGTACTCCTGCACCCAGTCCTCCAGCGCGGCCTTCTGGAAGTCGCGCAGCCGCACGTCCAGGGCCTGGTAGCTCTGCAGGTATTCGTGCGCCATCGTGCCGATGGGCACCAGGTCCAGGTCGCGCGCCAGCAGCACGTTGGAAGTGCCTTTGAAGTACTGCGGCACCTCGCGCTTGAAGGTCGCGACCACCTCACGCTGCCAGGCCCCGCTGTAGCGCCGGCGCACGCCGAAGTCGAAAAACTCGAAGGGATTCCTGCGCGCCGCATCGCTCGCGAAGGCCCGGATCTGCGCCAGCTTGGCCTGCAGCCTGCGGCGCCCTTCCTGCAGCGCGGCGGCGGCATCGAAGCGGCGGAAGTAGAGCTCGTTGACGATGGCCAGCACGTAGATCTCGAAGGCCATCACGTGCACCTGCGGCCCGCGGGCCACGATCTCCAGCCGTTCGCCGTCGGCGCGGGCCTGGATGAATTCGCGCTGGAAGCGGAAGATGCGCAGGAAGTCCACAAAATCGGACTTGATGAACCTCAGGCTGCTCAGGTAGGCCAGCTCGTCGGCGCGGAAGCTCAAGGAGCAGAGGTGGTCCAGTTGCTCGTTGACCTCGTCGAGCAGCGCGGCGAGCGGATAGTCGGGCCGGTTGCGGCAGGCGAAGGTGTACTCGGCCCGGGTCTCGGGATGACGGTGCAGCATGGTCTGCCACATCGTGAACTTGTAGAGGTCGGTTTCCAGCAGGCTGGTGATGATGGCTTGCATCTCTGTTGTTCTTTCTTCCTGTGTGAAAGGGCTGGCCCGCAAGACGGGTCCTGGTGGGGCTCAGACCGGCAGCAGGGACGCCACATCCTTGCTCGTCGCCAGACGCACGCCGCGTGCCCGCATGTCGGCCAGGAAGGCGGCGTGCTGCGCTTCGAAGCCGGCCACCGGGCTCATGCAATCGGTCAACAGCACCACCCGGTCAGGTCGGCCGCCGAGGTTGGCCACCAGGTGCTCGGTGGTCGCCTTGACGCAGTGGCTGCTCGCCTCCCCGGCCACCAGGATCAGGTCGGCCTCATCCAGCCGCTCGATCAGGGCGCGGTTGAGCTGCGTGTCGGGGTCGTCCGCATCCGGTACCTCGGCCAGCAGTGCGCTGTAGTGTTCGGTCCAGGGGTTGTCGCCCTTGACCACCTTGTGCACGGAGGTGAGCGTGGCCTCTTCCCAGCGGTTATAGGCGGCGCGCACGGCTGAGTGCACGTTGTGGCCCCAGCTGCCGATTTCGCAGTGCACCGGCCACACCATCAGCGTGTAGCGGCCGCGAGCCTCCAGTTCGTCGAGATAGGCCAGCGCGCGGGGCAGGGCGCCTGCCTCGCGGGGGCGCCACTGACCGGCGCGCACCTGCGCGGCGGTGATGGCGGTAAAGGGCGGCACGGGCTCGCCCAGGGGCGCGCTCCAGAAGGCGGGGTGGGCGATGTCGATCCTGTGGTGGGAGTCCAGCGTCACGGTGATCTGGTCCAGCCCGCCGCCGGCCGCGTCGATCAGCTGGGCGACCCGCTGCATGTCGGCGTGGGCCCCGGGCACCGGCAGCGCCGGTCCCAGCCGTGCGCCCGACAACGGGTCGAGCGGGCACCACTCGGCGGGCAGGTCGCAGAAGTCGTTCTGCGGATCGATGAGGAGCAGGTGGGTGCGGTGTTTCATGGCAGCGTCCTTCCGTGATGACATGGACCGGACTCTAAAGCTGTTAGATTATTAATGCAACTAACTCGCCTCCCTGAAGTAAGGGGGTCTGGTGAAGAAGAGGCTCCCTTGTTAAGCTACTTAGTCGATTCTTTGACATAACATGCCATGAACCGCTCCGAGGGTATCTCCGTGATCTGCACCGTGGACGTGGTGCTGCTGACGCTGCACGGTGGACAGCTCTGCGTGGTCCTGCTCAAGCGCGAGCGCCCGCCTTTCCAAGGGGCGCTGGCACTGCCCGGCGGCTACATCCACCCCGAGCAGGACCAGGACGCGGTCGATGCCGCGGCCCGGGTGCTGCTCGACAAGACCGGCCTCGCCAGCCCCTACCTCGAGCAGCTCGCTACTTTTTCGGGGCCCGGGCGCGACCCGCGCGGCTGGTCGGTGTCGATCGCCTACTATGCGCTCGTCCCGCAGGAGTTGCTGCGGCGCGACACGACGGCGGCGCAGGTCTTACCGGTCGAAGGCCTGCCGGTGCTGCCTTTCGACCACGGCCGCATGGTGGCCGCGGCCGTCGCCCGAGTCCGCAGCAAAAGCCAGTATTCCTCGCTGCCGGTCCACCTGTGTCCGGAACGCTTCACGCTGCCGCAGCTGCAGGCGGTCTACGAGGCGGTGCTGGGCGAACCCATCAACAAGGTCAGTTTCCGGCGCAAGGTGGAGGAGTTGGACGTGCTGGAGCCACTGCCCGGCGAGCTGGAACAGGGGCGTGCCAACCGTCCGGCTCAGCTGTACCGGCTGCGGCCGCAATACCGGCGGTCGCTGTCCTTGCTGGAGCGTGGCATTGGCGCGCGCAGCTGAGAGCTTGGCGTTCGTGAGTGGGGGGTCACTCGGGCCGACGGCGGGGAAGGATGCAGCGACGCCCGCCGGGCGTCACTGCGCAAGAAGGTGCCAACCCGTAGCAGGCCAAGCGCACCAGGCGACCATGTGCCCCATGCGTCACGCCGGCACTAGAGTGCATGGACTGGGTCCGGGCGGGCGCCGCGAGCTTACCTTGAAAACCGCTTCAATTCTGCGTAACGCAGGTGTCAGCAAGTGGCGCCGGGCCTGGCTTTCCGGCCGATCGTGAAGTATTCACGGCGGCCTTCAGAGTGCCTGACTGGAGCGAGCCGGCGCTCACACTTTGGAACCGCCGCGGTCGGTCTCAGGGGGTCTGCTCCAGCCCCTTTTTCAGCAACTCGGCCACCAGCTCGTTGAGGTCGCCGCCGCGGGCCGCGGCGCGTTCATGGAGCTGCTTGACGAGATCGCTGTGCAGCTTGACGGCAAAGGGCACCAGCCCGCGGGCCTGGTCGAGGCGGCGCTGCTCGCGCCGGTCCGGCAGCGCCGCCGCCGCGGCGCCGAAGCGACCGGGCACGCCGGCCTGCTTCATCTGGCCGGCGATCTTCGAGCCCTTGCTTTTTTCGAGGTCGGTCTTTTTCATGGCAATGGGGGAGGTAGTCGGTTCGAAACGATAAACCGCACATGATGAGGCATCTTGCACGCCCCACGGAACGAGGGGTGCAGGCGGCGCGCCCGGCCGCCCATAATCCGCGCGTGTTGTTATCCCGCCCCATCCCCCTGCACATTGCGATCGTCGGTTATGGCAGCGCCGGTCAGGCGGCCGCCTTGATGCTGTCGGCCGACGGCCACCGCGTCGAGGTGTTCGAGCGCGCCCCCGAACCCGGGCCGGTCGGCGCCGGCTTTCTGCTGCAGCCGACCGGGCTGGGCGTCCTGCACGAACTGGGGCTGATGCCGGCCGTGCTGGCGCATGGCACCCCGGTGCGCCGGCTCTGCGGCCACACGCCCGAGGGGCGTACGGTGATGGACATGGCCTATGCCGATCTCGACGCCGACCTGAGCGGCATCGGCATGCAGCGCGGGGCCTTGTTCGAGATCCTGAGCCACGCCTGGCAGGGTCATGGCCAGCTTCACACCGGTCAGGCGGTCGTCGAGGTGGACCCCGAGCAGGGCCGCCTGCGCACTGCCGACGGCCGTCGGCATGGACCCTACGACCTGGTCGTGGCCGCCGACGGCTCGGCGTCAGCGCTGCGCGCGGGGCTGGGCGCGCCGGCGGTCGACCGGCCCTATCCATGGGGGGCTCTGTGGTGCCTGGTGCCCCAGGGCGACTGGGCCCACGCCGACGAGTTGCGGCAACGTTATCGCGCTGCGCGCAAGATGGTCGGCCTGCTGCCGGTGGGCACCCGCCCGAGCGACCCGGTGCCGCGGCTGAGCTTCTTTTTCAGCCTGCCGGTGGCCGAGTTCGCCGCGGCCCAGGCACGTGACGCCGGGGACTTCCTGGCCGAGCTGGGCCGCCTGTGGCCCGAAGCCGCGGCGGTTTTCGACCGCCTGCCAGAGCCGGCTCGCATGGCACGCGCCAGCTACCGCGACGCGGTGTTGAAGCAGTGGCACCGCGGTCGGCTGGTCGCCCTCGGCGACGCCGCGCATTCGATGAGCCCGCAACTGGGGCAGGGCGTCAACATGGCCCTGCTCGACGTGCAGGCGCTGCGCGATGCGCTGCGCAGCGAGCCGCGGCTGCCGGCGGCGCTCGCTCGGTATGCCCGCGCGCGCAAGGCGCACGTGGCGATCTACCACTTCTGGAGCCGCTGGCTGACGCCGCTGTTCCAGTCCGAACGCGACCGCCTGGCGGCCCTGCGCGACCTCGCCTTCGAGCCCATGGGGCGTTTGCCGCTGGGGCGCGGCCACATGCTGCGTGTGCTCAGCGGGACACAGCACGGCTGGCTCGGCAGCGTCAAACTCGCGCCCGGCCTGAAGGAGGCGCTCGCGGCCGCGGCTCAAGGGCAGGACTCGCCGGCGCTCAGCGCCTGAGTTCTGCAGCCCAGTGAGCCAGGCGCCCGCCCACCCGGCAGGCGATCACTTCTGTCGGAGAACACTGACAGTTGTCCTTCCGCTCGCACCGATAACGGCTTGGAGCAGTCAACCCGATGATGCGTCAGCTCTTCGCAGCCGCCGCACGATGCAGGGAGGCGGCTTTCTTTCCATCAACAACAGGGTGTACATACATGAAACAAATCTCCAAACTTTTGCTGACGGCGATCGCGCCGGCCCTGCTGCTGGCCGCCTGCGGCGGCGGCAGCGATGACAACATCAACGACCGACTCGACACGGCCGACCCGCAGATCCGCTTCGTGCACGCCGTGCCGCTGTCGCCGGACGTGGCGCTCTATCGCAACGGGACCCTGGTGCGCGAGGTCAACGGCGTCAACTACAAGTTCGCGTCCGAGTACCTCAACTTCGACACTGGCGCGACCGACCTGGTGCTGAAGAACTCGAGCAGCGGGGCCCAGGTGGGCGACAACGTGCCCTTCGACGCGGACCGCGGGCACAAGTACACCCTGGTGGCCCTGCCCGCGGTGGCGAGCACCGAGCTGATGCTGATCGACGATCCCTACGACAAGGGCCTGCTGAGCGACAAGGCCCGCGTGCGGGTGCTGCATGCTGCCTTCAACTCCGGCAAGGTGGATGTCTACCTGACCGGGGTCGACCAGGACATCACGCAGGTCGGGCCGCGCTTCTCGGCGGTGGAGTACAAGCAGGCCCAGCCGGCCTCGGGCTCCGACTCGCTGGGGCTCGACGGCGGGACCTACCGCCTGCGCATCACGACCGCCGGCACCAAAAACGTGATCTTCAACACCACCGTCAAGCTCGACGACAACGCCGACTGGCTGCTGACCGCCATCCCGTCCGGCGGGGTCGGGACCGTGGTGCCGAACTCGCTGAAGGTGCTGCTCGTGAAGGCCAACGACGGCAGCAAGACCACCCAGGAGCTCACGTCCGAAGACTGAGTACCGGCGGCCGGGAGGCGGGGCCTCCCTCCATCGGCCCGGCTCGCCTCCCTGGCCTGCGAGGGAGGCGAGCCGGGCTTCGTCTGTGCCGGCGCCCCGCTCCCGGTCGGCCGGACTCGCTCTTGGCAAACTGTTGCAGCCGCGAGGGCCGGGCCCGCGATGCAACATCTCTGCGGCTCGCGCGGCTGGCGAGGCGCGCGCTGCGGATAATCCGCGCATGACTACCTCTTCCGACCGCCCAGGCTCGACCCAGGCGCGTGACACCGCCCCGCCCCCGGCCGGCGGCTTGTCCTTCGACCGCCTGCCGCTGGCCCCCGCGCTGTTGGCCAACCTGCAGCGCCTCGGCTATCTCGAGATGACGCCCATCCAGGCCGCCAGCCTGCCGGTCGCCTTGAGCGGCCGTGACCTGATCGCCCAGGCCAAGACCGGCAGCGGCAAGACCGCCGCTTTCGCGCTGGCCTTGTTGTCGCGCCTGGAGGCGCGCCGCTTCGAGGTGCAAGCCCTGGTGCTGTGCCCGACCCGCGAGCTGGCGGACCAGGTGAGCCAGGAGATCCGCCGCCTGGCGCGCGCCGAGGAGAACGTCAAGGTGCTGTCGCTCTGCGGGGGCAGCCCGATACGCCCCCAGGTGGCAAGCCTGGAGCATGGCGCCCATGTGGTGGTCGGCACGCCGGGGCGCGTGCTTGACCACCTGGAGCGCGGCAGCCTGCAACTCGCGGCCCTGAGCACACTGGTCCTCGACGAGGCGGACCGCATGCTGGACATGGGCTTCTTCGACGACATCGCTGCGGTGGCGAAACACTGTCCGCGCGAGCGCCAGACCCTGTTGTTCTCGGCCACCTATCCGCCGGAGATCGGCCAGCTCGGCCGGCAATTCCTGCGCGATCCGCAGGAGCTGAAACTGCAGGGCGGCCATGCCGCGAGCAAGATACGCGAGCGATGGTACGAAGTGCGCGAGGAGGACAGGCTGCACACCGTGTCCCGGCTGCTTGACCACTACCGGCCGGTCAGCACGCTGGCCTTCTGCAACACCCGCCAGCAGTGCCGCGACCTGGTCGATGTGCTGAGCGCCCAGGGGTACGAGGCGCTGGCCCTGCACGGCGAGCTGGAGCAGCGCGAGCGTGACCAGGTGCTGATCCAGTTCGCCAACCGCAGCTGCTCGGTGCTGGTGGCTACCGACGTCGCCGCGCGCGGCCTGGACATCGCCCAGCTGGAGGCCGTGATCAACGTCGACGTGACGGCCGAGCCCGAGGTGCACGTGCATCGCATCGGCCGCACCGGCCGCGCCGACCAGGACGGCTGGGCCTTCAGCCTGGCGAGCCTGGACGAGATGGGCCGCGTCGGCAACATCGAGCTGTTGCAGGGGCGCGCCTCGGAATGGCACCCGGTGAACGAGCTGAAGCCGGCCTCCGAGCAGCCCTTGCTGCCGCCGATGGCCACGCTGCAGATCCTGGGCGGCCGCAAGGAGAAGATCCGGCCCGGCGACGTGCTGGGCGCGCTGACCCAGGACGCCGGCTTCGCCGCGACGCAGATCGGCAAGATCAACGTGACCGAGTTCTCGACCTATGTCGCGGTGGAGCGCGGCGTCGCCCGCGAGGCGGTGAGCCGCCTGTCGGCCGGCAAGGTGAAAGGCCGCAAGGTCAAGGTGCGGCTGCTGTCGGAGCTGATGCGGGGCTGAGCCCGAACTCGGTGGCCAGCAGGGCATAGGAGCGGCGCCGCACGCCAGGGTCATGGGCCCAGGTGTTGACCACCAGCTCGTCGAGCTGCAGCTCGTCGGCCAGCGCGCGCAGCCGCTCGCCCACCTGGGCCGCCGTGCCGACAAAGGCCTTGCTGCGCAGCGCCTCGACGCTGTGCAGCTCGTCGGCGGAAAAGCCGCGCGCCGCGACCACGTCAGGGGGCAGCAGCGGCCCCAGTACGCCGCGGCTGCGGTCGAGCCGCCAGCGTTCGCGACTCAAGGCATGGTGGCGGGCCTCCGCCTCGCTGTCGGCTGCCAGCGCCCACACGCACACCGTGGCCCGCGGGCGCGGGTGCCGCGGGCTCGCCTGGTAGAGCGCCCGGTAGAGCGACAGCGCCTGCTCCACGCCCAGGCCGTCCATGAAAAAGTAAGCGAAGGCATACGGCAGCCCGTATTGCGCAGCCAGTCGGGCGCCGTAGTCGGAGCTGCCCAGCACCCAGAGCTCGGGCGCGCGCTGCCAGCCGGTGCGCTCGTCCTCGGGGGGGCGCGGGTGCGCCAGGATGCCGCGGTGCGGATGGCCCCCCACCCAGGCCTGCAGGTCGAGCAGCTGCTCGGGGAAGTGGTCGGCGGCGGCATGGGCCTGGGGGTTGAGCGCGCGTGCTGTCCGCATGTCGCCGCCCGGCGCGCGGCCGACACCGAGGTCGATGCGGCCTGGTGCGAGTGCGTCGAGGACGCGGAACTGCTCGGCGACCTTGAGGGCCGCGTAGTGCGGCAGCATCACGCCGGCGCTGCCGATACGGATGCGGCGGGTGCGCGCCGCGACCGCCGCCATCAGCACCTCGGGCGCCGAGCCGACGATGGTGGGCAGCCCATGGTGCTCGCTGAGCCAGAAGCGGTGGTAGCCCAGCGCCTCGCAGTGCTGCGCCAGGTCCAAGGTATCGCGGATGGCGGCGTCTTCGCTGCTGCCGCTGAGGGAGACTGACTGGTCGAGGACGGAGAGTTTCATCGGGGGTGGAGGGTCGCGGCGCTGTCGAGCTGCGGGCAGCCTATGACAAGCCCGGCCGCTGCGGTGCCCCTGTCCCGATTGCCCCCTCGCTGCGAACGATCTTTCCACTGTGCTTGTTGCGCTGCACAATGAAGACAAGTTGGATCTGCAAGCTCAGGGCGGAGGTGTCACCGTGCGGCATGTCGTGTTCAATCAGAAGGGCGGCGTCGGCAAGTCCACGATCGCGTGCAACCTGGCCGCCATCAGCGCCCACCAGGGGCAGCGCACGCTGCTGGTCGACCTCGATCCTCAGGGCAATTCGACGCGCTATCTGCTGGGCGACTCGGCACCGGAGGCGCCCTCCGGCGCGGCCGGCTTCTTCGACCAGACCTTGCGCTTCAGCGTGCGGCCGCGCAACACGGCAGAATTTATCGTCGCCACCCCGTGGCCCGGTCTGGATCTGCTGCCGTCCTCGCCGCAGCTCGAAGAGCTGCAGGGCAAGCTGGAGTCGCGCTACAAGATCTACAAACTGCGCGAGGCGCTGGACGAGGTGAACAGCGACTACGACCGCATCTACATCGACACCGCGCCGGCACTCAACTTCTACACGCGTTCGGCCCTGATCGCCGCCCACGGCTGCCTGATTCCGTTCGACTGCGACGATTTCTCGCGCCGTGCGGTGTACACGCTGCTGGAAAGCGTGCAGGAGATCCGCGCCGACCACAACCAGGAGCTGCAGGTCGACGGCATCGTCGTCAACCAGTACCAGCCGCGCGCACGGCTGCCGCAGCAACTGGTTCAGGCGCTGCTGGACGAAGGCCTGCCGGTGCTGCAGCCCTATCTCAGCGCCTCGGTCCGGATCAAGGAATCGCACCAGCAGTCGCGGCCGATGATCCACCTGGATCCCCGCCACAAGCTGACCCTGGAGTTCCTGGCCTTGCACCAGGCCTTGCCCGTCACTCGCTGACGCGACCGCGCAAAACCTTCAGCTGGCCGCGCTGTACCTTGCTCTCGACCCGGCGACGCTGGGAGCCGCGGGTGGGCCGGGTGGCTCGGCGCACTTCCGGGATATCCGCCGCACCTTCCAGCAGCTCGCGCAGGCGCGCCATCGCATCGTCGCGGTTCAGCTCCAGGCTGCGATGGCGCTGCGCCTTGATCACGACCACGCCCTCCGCGCTGACGCGATGATCGCGCAGCTCGATCAGCCTGGCCTTCAGCGCCTCCGGCAGGGACGAGGCCGCGATGTCGAAACGCAGGTGGACCGCATTGGAAACCTTGTTCACGTTCTGCCCCCCGGCGCCCTGCGCCCGGATGGCGGTGAACTCGATCTCCTCGTCGCGAAGCACGAATGAAAGGCGGGGCATGACCGCAGCATAGACCAGGTGCGAGAGTGTCGTCGCCGATGCTCGCGCGCGGCCGGGCCCACAGGGCGCGAACGCCAGCCGGGCCCGGCCGCGTGCGGCCTGGATGCTTATCCTTACTCAGTGAAACGCTTGCTCGTTGTAGTTCATCGGGGCGTCTCCTACCGTTTGAACTTGGTGCGTTTCTGGCCGGTCGGCGCGCCGGGTGGACGCTTCCGGGGAGCACAGCACAGATGGAAACAGCGCAGTGTCAGAGCCGCCGGGCCCGGAACCCGGGGCTCGGGCGGGCGGTGCAGGCGGTGCGAGCAGCCACACCGGCTCTGCTGGTGAGCGCGGTCGCAGGCCTGGCGGTTTGCGGTACCGTCCGGGCGATGGTCGTGGCCGAGGAGTCGGCCGGCCCCGGTGACCGGAGCCCCGGCAGCTTTGTCTCCGGCCTGCGCGGCGGCGGCCTGGAAGCCGTCCTCGAAGCAGCCTTCGTCAACGACCCGCTCGGGGCTTACCGCCTTGCCACCGTGGGTGGTATCGCGGCCCTGCCCCGCCAGCCGCCGCAACGTGCAGCCGCCGGGACGACACCCGCTCCGCCCGGCGCCGGGCCCTACGCGCATGGCATGGCGGTCGCCGCCCCCCGCGGCACCCCCAGCGGCGCCATGGAGGGACGCGCGGCCGCGCGGGTGTCCGGCAGCCCCGCAGACTCCCCCGGCGCAGCGACCGCGACGGCCCGGCGCTCACTGACCGCGATGGCAACGCCCGAGCCCAGCGGCTGGGGCAGTGTCCTCACTGCGTTGGCGATCGTGGCCTACCTCGGCCTCAAGCGTCGGCGTGCCCTCACCGGTTGGGTGTCCGCCTAGGGGGGCCTGGGGCGGTGCCTCGGCTCGTCTTCAGCGCTCGGCCGCCAGAGGCGCCGCGTGCGGCACCTCGAGTTCCACATCAGAGGCCGGGTGTGCCACGCAAGGCAGGATCCAGCCCTCCTGCTTTTCCTCTGCGCTCAGTCCGGGCCATTCGATGCGGTAGGCTACCTGGCCGGTCAGCAGCCGGCACATGCAGGCACGGCAGGTGCCATTCCGACAGGAACTGGGCAACCGGATGCCGGCCTGCTGTGCGGCTGCGAGCAGGCTCTTAGAGGCTGGGGCCGCGAGGCGCCAGCCGGACGGCCGCAAGGTGGCCTCGAAGCTGTCGTCGTCGCAGAGCCGGGTGCCGCAGGGGCGGTCGTGGTGCATGTGGCGATTGTGCGGCACGGCCGCTGGCACGCCGGTGGCGCCCGTTCGCGACGCGCCGCCGTGGGTGGGCCGCAGAAACATAGACAATCCGGCCCTCGTGTTTTTTGTATCCCGATGAATTCCGTCATGTCCCGTTATCAGGTCCGCCCCGCCACTCCCCGCGATGCCAAGGCCATCGCAGAAATCCACGTCGCGGCCTGGCAAGCCGCCTACAAGGGCCTGATGCCCGACGAGCACCTCGCCGGCCTCTCGGTCGAGAAGCGCCAGGCCTTCTGGCGCGAAGCGATCGAGATCTTCGAGCCGCAGGTGCATGTCGCGACCGAGGGCGACCGTGTGGTCGGCTTCGTGGGCTTCGACCGCTCGCGCGATGCCGGCACTCCGTCGACCACCGGTGAGATCTGGGCCCTCTATGCGGCACCTTCGCACTGGGGGACCGGTGTCGGCCTCGCGCTGTGGGACGCAGCGCGCGACGGCCTGGAAGAGGAGGGCTGTACGAAGGTGACCGTGTGGGTCCACCTGCGCAACGAGCGGGCCCTGCGTTTCCACGAACTGGCGGGTTTCAAACGCGAGATGAAGTCAGCCAAGACAGTGTCGGTGGGCGGCACGAAGCTGGAAGAAATCCGTCTCCAGCGCGACATCAGCTGAAGGGATGCCGGCCCCCCGCTCGACGGATAAGGCGAGCGATCCTTTAAGAGGAGGCCGCCATGTTTGGGGCGGCCTGCTTGAATCGGCCCTCGTTCAGGGGGGCAGCGTTGCCTGCAGAAGACACTGGCGTGCGCTGATGTCGCACCCGTGTCAGGATTCTTTCTACATGCCGCGCAGTTGGTGTCCGACACCGACGACCGGCTCTCGCCGAGTGAAGCGCCCGGGTTGCTTGCGTAGAGTGGGTACATACGCGATGCGCCCTCCGCGCCCGCCATGCCAGAGGAGATCCTTGCCATGGACACCACCTTGTCGCCACTGCCCTCGCTACCCTGCTTCGAACTGCGCTTCCGATCCCTGTTCAACCAGGGGCGGGGCCTCGCGTTTCCCTGCAATGCCAAAGGCGAGGTGCATCTCGATTCGCTCAGCGATCGGGCCCGCCAGAACTACCTCTATGCGCGTGCCGTCGTCGGCCGCGAATATGCGCAGCCGGCCGTGGTGCCCCGCGATTCTCATTGACCGTCCTCGCGCGCCCACCGAACCAGGGGGTGTGCCCCGCGTCCGGCGCGGGTCTTCGTTCTCCTGAATCTGACAAAATGCCCCCGCCCCACGGGTGGCAACGCCCGCCCGGCGTACAGATTCAACGAAGGAAAATTCTCATGGCCGGAACCAGCCTGCTTGCCCTGATCGACGACATCGCGACCATCCTCGACGATGTCGCGGTCCTGACCAAGGTAGCGACCAAAAAGACCGCCGGCGTGCTCGGGGACGACCTGGCCCTGAACGCCCAGCAGGTCACCGGCGTGAGCGCCGATCGCGAACTGCCGGTGGTGTGGGCGGTGGCCGTCGGCTCCCTGCGCAACAAGGCCATCCTGGTGCCGGCCGCACTGGCGATCAGCGCCTTCATCCCCTGGGCCGTCACGCCGCTGCTGATGATAGGCGGCGCCTTCCTCTGTTTTGAGGGGTTCGAAAAGCTGGCCCACAAGTTCCTGCACAGCAAGGCCGAGGACGACGCCCACCACGCCGAACTGGTGACGGCCGTGGCCGACTCGACCGTCGACCTGGTCGCCTACGAACGCGAAAAGATCAAGGGCGCGGTGCGCACCGACTTCATCCTGTCGGCCGAGATCATCGCCATCACGCTCGGCACGGTGGCCAACCAGCCTTTCACGACCCAGGTCGCGGTGCTCGTGGGCATCGCGCTCATCATGACCGTCGGCGTCTACGGCCTGGTGGCTGGCATCGTCAAGCTGGACGACGGCGGCCTCTACCTGACGAACCGGCCCGGCACGGGCGGCTTCGCCCGTTTCAAGCGGGGTGTGGGCCGCCTGGTTCTGAAGGCTGCGCCCTTCCTGATGAAAGGTCTGTCCATCGCCGGCACTGCTGCGATGTTCCTGGTGGGCGGCGGCATCCTGACTCACGGCCTGCCGGGTGCTCACGACGTGATCCACGGCATCGCACACGGTGCCGGTACGGTGCCCGGTGTCGGCGGCCTGCTGGAAGCGCTGACGCCGACCCTGCTGGACGGTATCGCCGGCATCGTCGCAGGCGCAGCGGTGCTGGCCGGCGTGACTCTGGTGCAGCGCGGGATGGGCGCTGCCAAGGGCGGGCGCGAGGGTGCATGAGCCGGCCCCCAGTGCCGCCGGCGGACCGGGTGTCAGGGTGAGCGCCTCGACCTCGCTGAAGTACTTGGCGGGATATCCGGAGCCCCTGCAGCGGCAGGTGCGACAGCTCATCGATGCCGGGCGACTGGGCGAGATGCTGGCCCACCGTTACCCGCTGGGCCACGAAGTGCGCACCGACCGCGCGCTGTACGACTATGTGCTGGAACTGAAGCACCGCTACATGCGCAGTTCCGATCCGCTCAGCAAGGTGGCCTACGACAACCGGCTGCACGTCATCCACCATGCGCTGGGCACGCACACGACCGTGGCGCGGGTGCAGGGCGGCCGCCTGAAGGCCAAGCGCGAGATCCGCGTTGCCAGTCTCTTCAAGGACACGCCGGCCGAGTTCCTGAAGATGATCGTCGTGCACGAACTGGCGCATTTGAAGGAGAAGGCGCACGACAAGGCCTTCTACCAGCTCTGCACCCACATGGCGCCCGACTACCACCAGCTGGAGTTCGATCTGCGCCTGTACCTCACACAGCGAGAGGAGCAGGGCGCCTCGGCGCCCTGATCGCCGGCACCGGCCGGCTGCCATCGGCGGGTGCTCGGCAGCGTCTTGAAGCTGCGCACCACCGACCCCACCTGCTGCCCTGAAAGCCGGGACGCTGTTTCGGGCAGCGCCCCTGGACCCGCAACGTCAGGGATATGCAATGAACCTCAGCAGCAAACAGGCTCTGCTTCCGGCCCGGTTGAGCGTCGTGGTGACGCTGGCCCGGCTGCTGGACCTTCTCGATCGCAGTGGGAAGGCGGTGTCACCGGAGCAATACCGCGTCGTGGCCGGCCGACTGTCGCAGGCCCTGCAGGAACTGGCCGGCGAGCCGGCGCTCGAGGCGGTGCTGTCTGCCTTTCCGGCCGCCGCCGAGTTGTACGAGAACCTCAACTACCAGCATGCCGGCTTGTGCCGCTCGCCCCTCGAGGCGGCGCTGAATGCCGAGTTGCGTGCCCACGAGGTGATCGCCAAGGCGGCGCGGCATGCGCCGGCCACGCCGGGGGAGGGCGCAGCGAAGGGCTGAGGAAGGCCCGCGGCGTGGTCAGCGGGTGGCGTCGGGCTCCGCGTCCGTCCGTCCGCGTGCTTCAGGCGCGGTGCTGCTGCCCAGGCGAGCATGCAGATCCTCGCCGACCCGCAGTTGCGCGACCGTATAGCCTTCCGTGAGCAGAGCCCGCTTGAGCCAGTCGGGCTGCGGTCCGCTGCCGTCCCAGCACTCGCCCGTGGCCGGGTGGCGGTAACGCACCACCTGCTCGCGCGGCAGGGGCGTCAGCGCCTCCGGCGCCCTGCGCAGGTCTTTCGGTGTCAGCCCCCAGAAAGCCATCAGCTTGCGAACGGTGCGCAAGGCCGCTTCCCGTTGCGGGTTCTCGATCGGGGGCTTCGTGTCTGCAGTTCTTCGGTTCATGGCCAAGGCGAGGGGCGCGACAACATCGCGCCCCGAAAAGGGCGGGCCGGGCGGCTGTCGCCCGCTGGCGACGGTTCCAGGACACAGCCTACCAGAGAGCCGGGCGGAGCGAGCGTGGCGAACTGCCTGGGCAGGGGCCATGCGCGTCGCCGCGAGGCAACAGCGGTGAAAAGACACGGCACGCGGGCAGGCCACAATGCAGGCCATGCACATTTGCTCCCAGGACGAGAGCCGGCCGGGTGCGGTCGATGCGAGCGAGGTCGCCCTGGCGGCCGGCGTGCTGGCGCTGCTGCGCTCCGGCCGCGTCGACGCAGCCCGGCTGCGCGCCTTGCTGATCGCTGGGGCGGACGAACCCGGCCCACGCGCTGACCTCACGCTGCTGGAGGCGGCCGGCGTGCGTCCGGGCGAGTTGAACGCGACGCTTGCCCAGGCGCGTTCCGAGGTCGACCAGGGCCTGGCGCTGGGCGTGGTGCCGGTGACGCTGCGTTCGGCGAGCTATCCGGCGCCGCTGCGTCCGCTGGAGGGCAGTCCGCTGCTGCTGTTCGTGCAGGGTGCCATGGAAGTGCTGGCGCGCCTGCCCGCCGTGGCGGTGGTCGGCACGCGCCGCGCCGGGGGGCACGGCTCCGCGATTGCCAGACGGTTGGGTGCGGCTCTCGCCGAGGCCGGGTGGACGGTTGCCGCCGCGCTCGAACCCGGTATCGCGCAAGCGGCCCTCGAAGGGGCACTGCGGGGCGGTACGGCGCCGCTGGCCATCCTGGGCCAGGGCCTCGACAAGCCCGGGCCCAAGGCGCTGCGGGAACTGGCCGAGCGGGTGCGCGCCGCCGGTGGCGCCCTGCTCTCGGAGCACCCCTGCGGCATGCGTCCGAGGAGGGAACTGCTGCCGGCCCGGCACCGCCTGGAGGCGGGCCTAGCCTGCGCCGGCATCGTGGTCGAGGGAGCCGAGCAGAGCGCGGCGCTGGGCCAGGCAGAAGCGATGCTGGCGCTGCGGCGGCAGCTGTTCGCCGTGCTGCCGCCGTCGGACGCCGGCGTGCTCACGCAGCGCGCCCTGCCGCAACTGCTGGTGCAGCGCCACGGAGCGACCGCGATCCACACCCGCGAGGACTACCCGGCCCTGCTGGCGCAGGCGGCCGCGGCCGCCGAGGCGCTGCGGCCGCACGCCGGCCCCGGGAGCCGCGAGGCTCAGCGGTGCTGACCCTCGCGGCCCGAACGGGTCTGGGCGTCCAGGCCCCGGTCGGGTGACTCGAAGACCTGGCGAGGCTCGGAGCCGACTTCGATCAGTTCCTCGATCACGAAGCTGCCGTACTTCTGCGCCCGCTCGGCCTTGCACGAGCGGGCGATCTCGCCCACCGTGCGGGTCTCCTCGTCCTTGGGAGCGTGCACCACCAGGAAGTGGTAGCCCTTCTCGGCCAGTTCTCCGTGTGCCTTGACCAGATTCAGTTCTTGTCCCAACGACGCCAGGGGACTGGCCTGCGCGATGTCGCGCTCCACCTGGACCTTCATCTGTTCGGGGGTGTAGCGGACCACATAGGCGCCGCTGAAACCGGCATCGGCCAGGGCCTCGACTGCGTTGTCGGCGTCGGACTCGGACCGGAAGGAAATCACCACGTGGCCCACCGGCTTGAACACGCCCATCGTTTCCGGATGCTCGGTTTTGTCCATCAAAGTCCCTCACTGTCTGGAGCGCCAGGCGTTCGACATGAACGCCAGCCTTCCAGTCCATCGTGACAAAGCGGGACGGACACCGCACTCGGACGCGGGCGCAGCGCGCTGTCAGCGCCGTCTGACGCCGGCGGCGACTGCCTCCAGGCTGCCGAGGCCGGGGAGGGCTCAGGTCCGGCGACGCCGTACCAGGACCAGGCCGCCCAGACCCAGCGCGAACAGGGCGTAGGTGCCCGGCTCGGGAATCGGAACGAGGCTGCCTTCGTAGAAGTCACCGAAGGCAAAGTCGACCTCGCTGGAGAGGGTCAGGCCGGTCACTGTGCCGCCGGCCCAGCCGAAAAATTTCGCGCCGCCCAGGCCGTCGACGGTCTGGGTGATGGACTCGCCGGTGGAGAGATCCAGCGTGATCTTGAACTCTCCAAAGGGATTGGGCTCGACGAAAAAGCCGAAGGCATCGACCCGCTCGGCCCGGTTCACGCCGGCCAGCACCACGCCGGGCGAGAAGTCGAAGCTCAGCGAGTTCGCACCGCTGCTGTAAAACACGGTGGTCCCGTCCGAGCCCGGTTGGTGGGGCCAGGTCAGCCAGGTGCTGCCCACGGTGAGGTGTTGCACCGGGGACGAGAATGCATCCAGGGTGGAGCCGCCGGACAGCACCACCGAGGTGGGGTTGTCGAAATCAAAGCCGGGAACGACCGCGGTGCCCTGATAGGTGCCCACGTCGACCTTCCATTTCGCAAGGTCGGTGTAGGTCGTGACGGCAGCCTGGGCCACCGTGGCGCTCAGCATCGTTGCGGCGAGGCCGAGGGCCGACAGAACTCGGTTCAAGGTCATGGAAATCCTCCTGGGTGTTGGGTGTCGGGGGCTGACCCCCGGGAGGATGTTCCGCTATGGCCTGGGATCGACCAATGCCTTCAAGGGCATGAAGTCATCATCAATGTGTAGCTGCAAGCATGTTGGCGGCCCTGACCCTGACGACTTCTGAAGGCCGCGACATGTCGCCTGCCAGCTCAACCAGGGGGCGAAAGGCTCAGTTGCCCGGGGCCTGCGTGCCCGTTTGCTTCCAGCGGTGCAGCGCCAGTGCCAGCTTGAGGGCCATCGAGAAGACGCCGAAGACGACGGCGATCCAGAGGTAGGCCGTCGTTTGACCCCGCGGCAGTTCAGGGCGGTTGCCGAGCACCTCACCAGTCTCGGCCGCGACACGGCCGTCCGCGTCCAAGCGGGCGATCAGGGCGAGCGCATGGTCCATCGCCACGCCTGACTGCGGACAGAGGGTGAAGCGCGACTGCTCGAGCAGCACCTCGCCGAACCGGCGCGTCTCGAGGAAGGGCGTGGACGATTCGGCGAGTCGCCGTGCGGCGCTGCAGAGCCTGGCTTGCGGGGGCAGGTAGTTGCGGCATTGCAGGAACTCGTCGACCTCGGCCGGGCAGTCCTCCGGCTTCAGCCGCGCGGTGGGCATCAGGCTTTCCTCGGGACCCGTGGCCTCCTTCAGGCAGAAGCCGAACTTGGGGCGCTTGAACACCTCGTCGTCTTCATCGCCACTGGCGCATTCGTGCGTCAGCAAGGCGCGGGCTCTGCCGCGCAACTGCTCGGCGTCCCGGCTGGCCTCGGCCATGGTGCGCAGGCGTCGCAAGTTCAAGTGCAGGTCGGCATAGCCGGCGACAAAACCGGCCAGCGCCAGCAGCAGGCTCAGCTGGCCGAGCAGTTCCAAGGTCGCGAGGCGGCGCGCCGCGAAGTCCGGCGAGGGGCGCCGCAGGACAAAACGCTGCAGGCACGCGGCCAGGCCGACGGCCACGAGCACGGCGAATGCAAACGACAGGACGGGGCTGTTGAAGATCACAGTGGGCTCGGGCCTTGCGGTCTGCCTGGCGGCGGGAATGGGGCGCGGCATCTGCCCCTCAGGACAGGCCGACAGGATAGCCGAAGGCCTTCGTGGCGGGGGCGCAGCGCTGCACCGTCCACAGCTCGTGTGGATGGCCCTGTGGAAAAGCTGTAGGGCGATCTCGCGCAGCCGCTGTGGGTGCGGGTCGTCATCGGACTGCCATATTCTTGTGCAGGGTCTGCTTCACATCGAAAGGGCAGCAAGGCGCGGCGACGGGGCCAGGCCTTCGGCGCGCGAGGCCGGACCGAGCAGCTCGCCCGGATCGATGAAAAACATGCGTTTCCAGCCTTGGTTGCCGGAGGCCGCCCGCCAGGGCAGCGGCACCAGGGACACGACGGCGTAGTGCAGGTGGGGCGGCTTGTCCGCTGCATTGCCCGAGCGCCCCACGCTGCCGAGTGCCTGTCCACGCGCCACCCATCGCGGCAGCCCGGCATGCACCTGCTGGAGGTGCGCGTAGTAGTGGACCCGCCACTTCGGGCCCAGCACGGCCACCACCTGCCCGCCCCGGCCCAGCTCGCCCCGGTAGAGCACCAGGCCCGGCACGGCGGCCAGCACCGGCCGGCCCTCCGCGGCGAAGATGTCGATGCCCTTGTGCACCCCCGAGGCGCCCCAGGGCTCGAACCAGAACGAGCGCGGGTTCCAGTCGCGTGCAGAGGCGCCTTGCACCGGAACGAGGGCCTGCTCTGGCAGGACCAGCCCGGCGAGCAGCACCAGGGCAAGCGCAAGAAGAACCAGGCGCGGACCTCGCCGCCGCCGCGCCGTCGGCCCAAGTGGTTCAACCGGCATGGCGCAGCGGCCCGCTGGTCGGCAGGTCGCAGGGGGAGTCGATCAGATGTGAAAGACGGGCCACGGGGTCGGCTCCTGGAAGGCAAGGTGGCCGATTCTCGCCGCTACCATTGCTCGATGCGGGTGTGCCATTCCTCGTACTCGCGCCGCACCTTGCGTTGCCACACATAGAACAGCAGCCCCAGCGCGATCCAGATGGCAAGCTGCACGGCGAGCGCCCCGGCCACGAGTCGAGCGAAGTCGGCCCCGTCGGCGAGGTTGCCGGCCGGCGACAACAGCAGGACCGAGAACACGCCGTAGGCGCTGCAGGGGTAGCCCAGCAGCACCAGGGTGAACCACAGGGCGTGCGAGCGGCCGCCGCCGCCGCGCGGGACGGCCCCCGACAGGAGGCCCAGGAACAGCCCCAGGTGCAGGCAGGCGAAAACGACCAGCGCCACGATGCGGCTTGCGCCGTCGGCGGCGCAGGCAGGCCCGGCGGCCGTCAGCGCAAGGACTGCGGCGACGACGCGGCAGCCCGGTCTGAACTCGGACAAAAACACACCACTACCTCCCGGGCCAGCGCCCGAAACCACAGGCAAAACGATCCGCAGTGTGCAAAGTTTTCTGCTGCATGCGGGGTCCGCGGCCGGTGTGGATGGACAGGCGGCGTGAAAAATGGCGCACCGGTCCTGCTTGTTTCCCCAAGTGACAAACCCGGTATTGCATCTGCTGAAGTGGCAGCGTGAAGCTGCCAACTTTGTTTGACGCTCTGCCCGCCGTACGGGGCGGTTTCCGCAAATTGGAGGGAGTGGACCGCATCGCCGTGCTGACACCGCCGGCCTTGGGTGACTTCGTCTTTGCGCAGCCGGCGCTTGCCGCGCTGCGGCGGGCCTACCCGGCAGTGGAACTGGTCCTGCTCGCTTCCGCTTGGGTGGGACCCTTCCTGGCGGGACGGCCAGGACCGGTGGACCGGGTCATCAGCCTGCCGCACCGGCACGGCCTCCAAGCTGCGCCTGCGGCCTTGCCCGACCCCGCGACCTTGCAGCGATTTTTCGAGGCGATGCACATGGAGTGTTTCGACCTGGCGGTGCAGCTCTATGGCGGGGGGCGGCAATCGAACGCCTTTCTCTGCCAGCTGGGGGCTCGCGCGACCGTGGGGCGGCGCACCCCGGATGCGCCTCTGCTGGACCGCTGGCTGCCCTACCGCCACTACCAGAACGAGGTCGTCCGCCACCTCGAGACCGTCGCTCTCGCGGGCGCCAGCGCGCGGTACCGGGCGCCGCGCCTGGCGCTGATCCGGGAGGATCTGCAAGCGCTGCACGCAGGCTGCCCGGCACTTGCGGGTCGGTGTTATGCCGTGATCCATCCGGGCGCGAGCGACGTGCGGCGCTGCTGGCCCGGCGAACGCTACGCCGCCATCGGCCGGCTCTTGCAACAACTGGGCTGCGAGGTGGTGCTGACAGGCGGGCCGGCCGAGCGCGAGCGGCTCGATCGAGTGGCATCAGCCCTGGCGCGCCCGCCGCTGGCCCTGTGCGACAGCTTGCCCACCCGGGTCCTCGCGGCCCTGCTCGCAGGAGCCCGGGTGGTCGTGGCAAACGACACCGGACCTGCCCACCTGGCGCGTGCGGTGGGGGCCGCCACCGTGACGATCTACTGGGGCCCGAACCTCATCAATGCCGCCCCGCTGCACCAGGTACGCCACCGCGCCGCCTTGTCCTGGCAGATGCACTGCCCGGTCTGCGGCCACGACTACGGCGACCCCTTTCCCTACCAGGGGCAGGACTGCGGCACCGGGCGTCACTGGTGGCGCAGGTACCAGTCGAGGAGGTGGCCGAGGCCGTCCTCGACCTGCTCGGAAACGAGGCCGGCGATCCGGCCGCCGCCGGGCCTACCTGGCCCAGCTGTCTTTCAGGCCGGTGATCTTGTTGAACACCGGCCGGCCGGCGGCGTGGTCGTGGCGGTCGGTGACGAAGTAGCCATGCCGCTCGAACTGGAAGCGCTCGTCGGCCGCAGCTGCGGCGAGTGAGGGCTCCACATAGGCCGTCACGACCTTCTTGCTGTCCGGGTTGAGGGCCTGCTTGAAGTCCTTGCCGCCGGCATCCGGGTGGGCGTCGCGGAACAGTCGGTCGTACAGGCGCACCTCGGCCGGCACACCGTCGGCGGCGCCGACCCAGGTGATGACGCCCTTGACCTTCACGCTGTCGGCCCCGGGCGTGCCGCTCTTGGTGTCGGGCACCAGCTCGGCCAGTACGGTGCCGACCTGGCCGTCGGCGTCCTTCTCGCAGCCGGTGCACTTGATCACGTAGCCGTACTTCAGGCGCGCCATGTTGCCCGGGTAGAGCCGGTGGTAGCCCTTGGGCGGCGTCTCGGTGAAGTCCTCGCGCTCGATCCACAGCTCGGGGCCGAGCAGGAAGTCGCGCCTGCCAAGCTCGGGCCGGGCCGGGTGGGCCGGTGCGGAGCAGGACTCCTGGTGCGCGGCGTCGCCGAACACCTCGGCCCAGTTGGTGATCCTGAGCTTGAGCGGGTCGAGCACGGCCATCGCGCGCGCCGCCTTGCCTTCCAGGTCGTCGCGCAGCGCGCCGTCGAGGTTGCTGTAGTCGATCCAGCCACCAGCCTTGCTGACGCCGCTGCGCTCACAGAACAGGCGGATGGCCTCGGGCGTGTAGCCGCGCCGGCGCAGGCCCACGACCGTGGGCATGCGCGGATCGTCCCAGCCGCTCACGATGCCCTCGTCCACCAGCTGCTTGAGCTTGCGCTTGCTGGTGATCACATAGGTGAGGTTGAGGCGCGCGAACTCGTACTGGTGCGGCAGCTTGAAGGGCTCGATGCTGTACTTCTCGAGGGCATGCGCGAGCAGCGGGGCGAACTGCTCGGCCTCGCAGCGCAGCAGTTCGAAAAAACCCGGCAGATCGGCCGTGACGCCGGTCTTGTCTTGTTCCCAGCGTGCGAACAGTTCGCGCATCCGCACTTCGGCCGCGCCGTCGTCGAGCTTGTGGGCGAAGCTCGCGCAATGCAGCGCGAAGGCCTGCGCCGCTTCGCCGCCCTGCTGCTGCACGCGCTCGACCAGCTGCAGCGCCCGCTCGAACTCGGGCCCGCGCAAGATGGGCACGATGCGCTCCAGAACCCAATCGTAGAAGGGCCGCTGGTCTTCGAACTCGAGCGTGCAGACCGAGTGAGTGATGTTCTCCAGCGCGTCCTCGATGGGGTGCGCGAAGGTGTACATCGGGTAGATGCACCACCGGTCGCCGGTGTTGTGGTGGGTGGCGTGCTTGATGCGGTAGATGGCCGGATCGCGCATGTTGATGTTGGGCGAGGCCATGTCGATCCTCGCGCGCAGCACCATCGCACCGTCGGCATGCCGGCCGTCGCGCATCTCGCGCAGGCGCGCCAGGCTTTCCTCCCGCGGGCGCGAGCGATAGGGGCTGTTGGTGCCGGGGGTGCCGAAGTCGCCGCGGTTGGCGCGCATCTCCTCCGGCGTCTGCTCGTCGACGTAGGCGTGGCCGCTTTCGATCAGGTACTCGGCCGCCCGGTACATGAAGTCGAAGTAGTTGCTGGCGTAGTAGAGGTGCGAAGTGCCGTGTGCCTCCCAGCCATAACCCAGCCACCTCACGGCTTCGAGGATGGAATCGACGTACTCCTGCTCTTCCTTCTCAGGATTGGTGTCGTCGAAGCGCATGTGGCAGACGCCGCCATAGTCCTGCGCGAGGCCGAAGTTCACCCAGATGCTCTTGGCGTGACCGACGTGAAGGTAGCCGTTGGGCTCGGGCGGGAAGCGCAGCCGGACTCGGGCCGGATCCGGGTTGCCGGCCGCGTGGTGGCTGCCGTCGCCCGGGCTGCCGCCGAAGTGGCGCCCTGCGTAGCGTCCTTCCGCGAGGTCGCGCTCGATGATGCCGCGCAGGAAGTTGCTCGGCTTGTGCTCTTCTTTCAAAGGGGCCGTCATGGTGGCTGGAGGGGGCAATAAGAGAAGGTGAAAAAGGTTACGGGCATTCTACGGGCCGGGTTCACCCTGCGTCCTCGCTGCAGCCATCCAATGACGATAGCGGGGACACACTGCTTGTATGCAGCGAAAACAAAAGGTCGCAAGCGTCATTGCAGCGCTCTGCTATGGTCGCCGCCACTTTGCCACCCTGGGTTTTCCACGATGTTCTCCAACGTCGATCTTCCTGGTCTGCTCGCCCTCGTGGCCCGAGGCGACCGCTCGGCATTGCGAGCGCTGTATGAACACACCCAGGACCAGCTTTTCCCCGTGGCACGCTACCTGATGCACAGCGAGACCGCGGCGGTCGAGCTGCTGCAGGCGACCTATATGGCGATCTGGCACCGCGCCGATGGTTTCGATGCGGCGCGTGTCCCGGCGATGACCTGGATCACGGCGCTGCTGCGCCGCCTCGCCTTCGAGCGCTTGGCGATCGAGCCGGCGGCCCCCGGGCCGGCATGGGACGCGGCCGAACTGGAGGCCTTGTGGCGCCCGAAGCCGGCGGCTCTCGGCGCCTGGGCAGGCGAACTGCGCCGGCGCCAGCGCCTGCTGCATTGCGCCGGCCGGCTTGAGTTGGCGCAGCGCCAGGCGCTCTCCCTGGCCTTCCTGCGCAACTGGGGCCCCTTTGAGGTCGCCCGGGAGCTTGGACTGGCGCCTGCCGAAGCCCGTGCCACGCTGCGCCGTGCGCTCGCTCATCTGAAGGACTGCCTCGGGTCGCTGCGATGAAGATGCCTCCTCCCGCCGTGCTGGACCGTCTCGCCGGCGACTACGTGATCGGCTCGCTCAAAGGCGGTGCGCGCCGCCGCTTCGAGCATTGGATGGCGGGCCTGCCGTGGCTGCAGCAGCGTGTCGAGGAATGGGAGTGCCGGCTCATGCCCATGGCGGGCCTGCTGTCCCGCGAGTCGGCGCCGACCGGGACCTGGGGACGCCTCGAACGCCGGCTGTTCGGGCAGGGCGACCCGGTGGTGCGCTCGGTCGGCGTGGTGGTGAGCCGCTGGCCGCTGCGCCTGGCCGTCACCTGGGCGGCCGCCGCAACGCTCGGGCTGCTGGCCCTGCTCGCGACGCTGGAGACGGCACCCGAGCGCCTGGTGTCGCCGCGCGACATGGCCGCCCGCGTGCCGCCCGCGCGCCCCTTGGCCCTGTTGTCTGATCACGACGGTCACCCGGCGCTGCTGGTCAGCAGCGAGACGGGGACCGGCCGGCTGGAGGTGCTCCTGCTGGCACCGCTGGAATGGCCCAACGACCGGCACGCGGTGCTGTGGGCGCGCCTGCCCGACAGCGGCGTGCTGCGCTTGGGGACGCTGCCCTGGCCACTGACGCAGCGCCGGCACCAGTTCGCCACCACCGAGCCGGAGGCTTGGCGCCTGCCCGCGGCAACCTCCCTGCTGCTCAGTGCCGAGCCCGCCGATGCGCCCTTGCCGGTTGCCCCTGGCGAGGTCATGCTGTCGGGGCCGAGGCTGGGGGCGGGGTGAGCGCCCGCTGCGTGGAAAGGTGAGATGCCGCCGGCGATGCGTTCCGTAGCCGGTTGTTACTCCTCGACGCGAAGGTAAAGCCAAGGTAAAGCGTGACCACCGAAACCGCAGCTGCGGCGTTAATTGCGCAAGGCCTGCCGCAAAAGGCCTCCAAGGAGAACTCAGATGAACCGACGTGCCCTTTTCGCAAGCGCTGCCCTCGTGCTGGGCGCCCTGGCCGCCGCCCCGGCCTCTGCTTCGGACGTCTACTGGTCGGTGGGCGTGCATGGTCCCGGTGTCACCACGACGGTGGGCAATGCCCGCCCGGTGGTGGTGCACCAGCCGCCTGTGGTGGTCTACCCGCAGGCGCCGGTGGTCTATGGCGCGCCGCAGGTGATCTACCAGCCGCAGCCGGTCTATGTGCAGCCCTATCCCCGCCATGGCTGGCGCCACCACCACCACCACGGCCATCACCATCACTGGCGCCATCATGGCCACCACCATGGTCATCACGGTCACCATGGCGGCCACCGCGGTCACGGCGGCCGCCACGGCGACTGGCGCAACTGAAACCCGCCGGGTCCGCTCAGCGGACCGGGCCGTAGTCGATCGGCACCCAGCGGTAGCCGGCCTTGCCTTCGGAGCGCACGTTGCCGATGCCGGGGAAGGGCAGGTGCATGCCGGTGACCGTCAGCTTCTGGCGTGCCGCGTTCTCGAACAGACGCTTGCGTGTCGCAGCCGCGGCCTTCTGGTCGATGTCGAACTCGATGGTGGTGTCCGGGCGCGGGAACTGCACATAGGCGTTGTGCACGATGTCGCCCCAGACCAGCAGGCTGCGGCCGCCGGATTCGAACAGATAGCTGGTGTGGCCCGGCGTGTGGCCCCGGGTGTTCACCGGCCGGATGCCCGGCAGCAGTTCCTGCTCGCCCTCGAAGGTTTTCAGCTTTCCTGAGGCGACGTAGGGCGCTACGGCGTTCTGCGCCATCTTGAAGAAGCCCTGGACCTCCTGGGGCGCCTTGGCCATCGTCTCCTGGCTGAGCCAGTAATCGGCCTCCTTCTTCGCCACAAACAGCTGGGCGTTGGGGAACACCGCCTTGCCCTCGGCATCGACCGCGCCTCCCACGTGGTCGCCGTGCAGGTGGGTCAGCAGCACGGCGTCCACCTGCTCGGGCGCATAGCCCGCTGCCCGAAGGTTGGCGACCACGTTGCCGAGCGAGTTGCCGAACATCCGGCCCGCTCCCGTGTCGATCAGCACCAGCTGGCTGCCCGTGTTGACCAGAAAGGTGTTGACGGCGGTGGGCGTCGGGTTGTTGCGGAACATGTCGGCGAGCAGGCGCTGGATCTGCTCGGTTGGCGTTTGCTTCAGGATCTTGGTGTCCAGCTCGATCTGGCCGTCGTACAGCGCCGTGACTTCGAAGCCGCCGACCATATGGCGGTAGTAGCCCGGCACCTGGGTTTTCTGCTGCGGCGCTTCGGCCTGGGCGGCGGGGACGAACAGCAGGGCCGTGGCCAGCCCAAGGACGGCAGGTTGCCACCAGCGCGGGAAGAGCTTCATGCGTGTTTCTCCTGGAGTGCAGCGTGTGAAAGGGACATTGGACGAGACGCGAAGTCTAGGGCGGGGCCTTCCACCTGCCTGCACACGGGCTATTCGGGCACGCGGCCGCCTTGCGATCAGCGGGACCGGCGCGCCAGCCGCTCGATCTCACGCTCTACCAGGGTACCGGTCCAGCCGTTCAGGCTCAGCTTGAGGATCACGACCGTCGCGTGGATGGCCAGACCCAGCCCCCAGCCGCCCAGCGGCCAGACCGCCCAGCGCGGACCGCCGTTCAACTCGTTGAGCAGCCACAGGCCGGCATTCACGAGGACAAAAACAAGGCTGTGCACGGCCAGTCGCAGCTTCATCGCGACACGGCGGCGGGCGGTCTTGTGCAGGGCGGCGGGGGAGGCGAGGTCGGCGGTCATTTGAAGCTCCTTCCGGATCGCTGAAGCCGGATCCGTGGGGCCTATGGTCGCGCTGTGCGCCGTCGGGCGCCGCCGGGGTGCGACGTGATGCCCTGCGGCGGGACGAAACGTCGCCGGCACGGCGTGAGACGCTGCCCGCCATGAAAAAGGGCGCCGACCTGCGGCGCCCTGATTCGGGAAAGAAGTGGCTGGCCCGGGGCCGTGCGGCTCACCAGGCATCGGAGCGTGTCACCGCGTCCCAGACGCCCGGCCGTGCCGAGTAGACACTGATGACGCCGTAGTACTGCTCGCCCTTGTCGTTGAAACGCACCGCATTGGTCACCGGCGCCAGCGCATCGATCGTCTTGAGCTCCTCGGTGAGCTTCTTGCCGTCGACGCTGCGGCCGTGCTGCATCGCCGCGGTCAGAACCCAGACGGCGTCGTAGGCGTAGTGCGCGCCGTACACCGGGTCCTGCTTGAAGGCGTTGCGGTACTTGGCCAGGAAAGCCTTGCCCTGCAGGAACTCGCGGGCCTCGATGATGGGTGAGGTCGCGTACACGCCCTTGATCGGCAGCGCGGTCTTGATCAGTTTGTCGGTCTTGATCGTGTCGCCGCCGAGAATCTGCACCTTGGTCAGGCCGGCCTGGGCCATCTGCTCGATCAGGGCCAGCACCTGGAAGTCGGCCAGCGTGGTGACGATGACATCCACATTCGCGTTTTTCAGCTCGGGCACCAGCGCCGCGAAGTCGGTGGTCTTGTCGTCGAGCGACTTGCGCACCGACACGTTCTTCTTTTGTTGCTTGAGCTGGTCGGCCGCCAGGTCGGCCAGGCCCTTGCCGTAGGGCGTGCTGTCGTCCACCACCGCATAGGAGCTGCCGTTGAGCGTGCGGGCCGCATAGGAGCCCATCGCCTTGGCCTGGAGTGCGTCGTTGGCCACCAGGCGCAAGGTGGTGGGCAGGTTCATCTGCGTGTATTCGGGCTTGGTCGAGATCGCCAGTTGCGGGATGTTCTTCTCCGCATAGATCGGGGCCGCCGCCATGCTGACGCCCGAGTTGAGGTGACCGACCACTGCCACGACACCCGCGTCGACCAGTTGTTTCGCCACTTCCTTGCCGGTGTCGGCGCTGGCCTTGTCGTCGACCGCGACGACCTCCAGCTTGACGGCCTTGCCGTCGATCTTCAGGCCTTGTTTGTTCAGCTCGTCGACCGCCAGCTGCACGCCGTTGAGCATGTCGGTGCCGAGCCCGCCCAGCGGGCCGGTCAGCGGCTGCGCCACACCGATCTTCACGGTGTCGGGAATCGGGGTGCAGGCGGCGAGGGCGGCAGCGGCGATGACTCCACCGAGGGCGAACAGGCGACGGAACATGGGGACTTCTCCTCAAGGGCGGACTGAATGCTACAGGACGTAAACGGTGTCAACCCGCCCTGTTGCAGAACTCGGGCCATGCCGCGAGAGGAAAGTGAGCCATTCGCCGCATGCCGGCGCGGATTGTGCGACGAAGTGGGCGTTTTGCCCGTGTCGAGGCAGCGCTGTTACATTGATTTGAACAGCGAGGCGTAGAGCCGGCTCACGGTCAGCGTGCCCGCCGGCCCCTCCCGCAAAGACAGCCGGAGCTTGCCGTTTTCGTCCCGCGTCACGCTGTGGATGGCCGAGGCGCGCACCACGGTCCCGCGGTGCACCTGCCAGAACTTCTGTGCATCGAGTTGGGGCAGCAGCTCGCGCAGCGAGGTGCGTATCAGGTAGTCGCGCCCGGCCGTGACCACACGCACGTACTTGTCGGCGGCTTCGAAATACAGGACGTCGTCGATCGGGACCATGTGCAGGCTGTCGCCCACGCCAGCCTGGATGAACTGCAGCGCCGGGACGGGACGGCGACCCCCCGTGCTCTGGGCCAGCAGGGACCGCAACTGCGCCAGCGCCTGTTCGCCGTCCGGACCGGCGGACGAGGCCTCACGACCCTGCAACGCTGCCCGCAAGCGCTCGCAGCAGCGTGCCAGCCGTTCCGGCTCGACCGGCTTGAGCAGGTAGTCGACCGCGGCGGCGTCGAAGGCCTGCAGCGCGTACTGGTCATAGGCCGTCACGAACACCAGCAGCGGCAGCGGCGAGCCGTCCTCGTGCCAGTCCTCGGCCAGGGCCTGGGCGGCTTCCAGCCCGCTTAGGCCCGGCATGCGGATGTCGAGGAAACAGACCTGCGGGCGCAGTGCCAGCGCAGCGTCCACTGCCGCCGCACCGTGACCGACGGTCGCGACCACCTCCAGCTCCGGCCACTGTCGGGCCAGTTCGGCTTGCAGCGCGCGCGCCAGCAGGGGTTCGTCTTCAGCGATGAGGGCGGTCGGCTTCAAGGGGGGCTCCCGGTCCGGTTTGCGGTCGGTCGAGGTGGGCTTGCAGGGGCAGGGTGATGCAGGCGAGGGTGCCGCCGGCGGCGTCGGGCGCGGCCTGGAGCGTGAGTTCGGCGGCCGGTCCGTACAGAGCCTGCAGGCGCCGGCGGACCTGCTCGAGTCCGAAGCCGGTGCCGCCAGTCCGTGCCGCCGCCAGTCCGACGCCCGTGTCGCGCACGCACAGCCGCAGCCGCGTGCCGTCTTCGCGCGCCGACACGTCCAGCCGGCCGCCGTCGACGGAGGGTTCCAGCCCGTGCAGGATGGCGTTCTCGACCAGGGGCTGCAGCAGCAGCGGCGGCACCACCACGCGGCCCAGGTCGGCCGGCAGGTCGAAGGCCGGCGTCAGCCGGGGCCCCATGCGGATCCGCATCAGTTCGACATAGTCGGCCAGCCGCGCGAACTCGGCGGTGAGCGGGTGCAGCTCGACCCGGGACGCCGACAAGGTCGCCCTCAGGAAAGCGATCAGCCGGTCCAGCATCTGCTGGGCGGCGGCAGCATCGAGGTCGATCAGCGCGCGCAAGTTGGCCAGCGTATTGAACAGCATGTGCGGCTCCAGCTGCGACTGCAGCAGGCGCAACTGATGCTCGGTCGCCAGGCGCAGGGCCGCCTGGGCCTCGGCCTCGGCGCTGGCCAGGCGGCCGCGCGAATAGAAAAACCAGGTCGCGACCAGCGCGGCGGCCAGCGAGAGCAGCAGCGCCGCCGCGACGCCGGGCAAGTTGCCACGCTCCGCATGCAGGGCGCCGTGCCTGGTGAGCCAGTCGCCCAGCCGGTGCCCCGTGAGCCAGTCGCCGAGGTGGTGCCCCAGCGGGAAGGCGATCGCCACGCCGAGGGTGATGCAGACACTCATCGGACCCCATCCCGGCCACTCGGGGTGGCGCAGGCGGCCGGGAGCGACGCGCTGCAGGCGCCTCGCCAGCCACACCCGCCCGAGATCGATGATGAGCCAGCAGGGCAGGCCCACGCAGAGCGAATAGACGACGCTGACGCCCAGGTGCTGCCGCTCGATGGCGTAGATGATCGCGGCGACCATCAGGCACAGCCCGACGACGCCGACACTCCGCTTGAGCATCGACGTCAGCAGGTCGTGGGCCGAGGTCGAGGCCACGGGCGGGGGCGCGGCGGTGGGGCGGTTCATGCGCGCATTCTCGGGCAGAGCCAAGGGACCGAGACGGGGCCGCTCAAGCCAGGCCCAGCCAGTGGTGCCACACCAGCTGCCCGAGGTAGCGGTTCGGCAGCAGCGTGAAGCCCCCGGCCACCAGGCAGCCGGAGATGTAGGTGCCCAGCATCAGGCGCCGGTGCCGCAGCACCTGGCCCTGCACAACGGCACGCACGGCGAAGCCGAGGAACAGCAAGATGGCCGGCACCAGCAGGTGTATCGGGGTGTAGCCGCCCCAGTTGGGCCGGACATAGTTGTGGATGAACAGGCTGGACAGGGCCGCGCCCAGCATCAAGGTGACCCAGGCATAACCGCCGGCGCGGTGCCAGCGGCTGCCCTTGCGGGCCGCGAGTGCGAACGGGCCGAGCAGCAGCGCGCCGAGGGCGAAACAGAGATGGACGAGGACGATGGGCGAGGGCAGTGACATGGCGGCTCCTTGAAGGATGCCGCCACTGTCGCCCTGGGCCGGAGCTGCAGCCACCGCCTTGCGACACAACGCGCCGGGCCGGGCGCAGGATGCGTGTCGGCAGCGCGAACGGCACCCGCGTCAGCGTCGCCGCGAGCGCGAGCCGCCCAGCAGGCTGCCCAGCACGCCGCGGAT
The DNA here is from genome assembly GCF_026153205.1 of Aquabacterium sp. A7-Y. Classification (GTDB taxonomy): domain Bacteria; phylum Pseudomonadota; class Gammaproteobacteria; order Burkholderiales; family Burkholderiaceae_C; genus Caldimonas. The sequence continues at coordinate 149,494 of NZ_JAPFBW010000015.1, forward strand.
CAGCTCGCGGCCGACGCTGCTGCCGATGCTGCGCGCCGCCGACTTGGCGAGCGCGTCCACCACCCCCTCGCGGCGCCCGCCGCGCGGGCCGGTCGAACCGAACAGCACGTCGCCCAGGCCGCCCAGCAGGCCGCCGCCGGCTTCCTCGGGCGTGTCGCCTTGCCGTTCGGTCGGGGCCCGGGAGCTGCCGGCCGGCGGAACCCCGGCCCCCTCGGCCCGGCCCTTGAGCCTTTCATAAGCCGACTCGCGGTCGACCGCCTTCTCGTAGACCCCGGCCACCAGCGAGCCCTGCAGCAGCGCCTGGCGCTGTGCGGCCGTGATCGGGCCGATCTGGCTGCCCGGAGGCAGCACGAACACGCGCTCGGTGATGCTGGGACGGCCCTTGTCGTCGAGCAGGCTGACCAGCGCCTCGCCGACTGCCAGCTCGGTGATGGCCGTGGCGGTGTCCAGCTTCGGGTTCTCGCGCATCGTTTCGGCAGCGGCCTTGACGGCCTTCTGGTCGCGTGGCGTGAAGGCGCGCAGCGCGTGCTGCACCCGGTTGCCGAGCTGGCCCAGCACCGAGTCGGGCACGTCCAGCGGGTTCTGGGTGACGAAGTAGACGCCCACCCCCTTGGAGCGCACCAGCCGCACCACCAGCTCGATGCGCTCGACCAGGGCCTTGGGCGCATCCTTGAACAGCAGGTGCGCCTCGTCGAAGAAAAACACCAGCTTGGGCTTGTCGAGGTCGCCCACCTCGGGCAGCGACTCGAACACCTCCGACAGCATCCACAGCAGGAAGGTCGCATACAGCCGCGGCGAGGCCAGCAGCTGGTCGGCCGCCAGCACGTTGACGACACCCTGGCCGCGCTCGGTCTGCATGAAGTCGCCGATGTTGAGCATGGGCTCGCCGAAAAAGCGCTCGCCGCCCTGTTCGCCGATCGCCAGCAGACCCCGCTGGATCGCGCCGACGCTGGCCGCGCTGATGTTGCCGTACTCGGTTGTGAAACTGCTCGCGTTGTCGCCGACATGCTGCAGCATCGCGCGCAGGTCCTTGAGGTCGAGCAGCAGCAGGCCCTGGTCGTCGGCGATCTTGAACACCAGCGAGAGCACGCCCTGCTGGGTGTCGTTCAGGTCCAGCATGCGGCCCAGCAGCAGCGGCCCCATGTCCGAGACGGTGGCGCGCACCGGGTGGCCTTGCTCGCCGAAGACGTCCCACAGTGTGGTGGGACAGGCCTGCGACGCCGGCATCGGCAGTCCGCGCTCCTGCAGCAGCGTCACGACCTTGGGGGGCAGGCTGCCGGCCTGGGAGATGCCGGTCAGGTCGCCCTTGACGTCGGCGAGGAAGACCGGCACGCCGATGCGCGAGAAGTTCTCGGCCAGGGTCTGCAGGGTGATGGTTTTTCCGGTGCCGGTCGCGCCGGTGATCAGGCCGTGCCGGTTGGCGAGGCCCGGAAGCAGGAAGGTTTCGGTCTCGTGGTGCTTGGCAAGCAGGATGGGGTCGGCCATGGCGGTTCCGTCAAAGGGGAGGGGCAGGGGCCCGGATAAAATCGCAGTCTATCGAACAGATCCGTAGTACCCACCAACCCGGCGCGCCTGCAGGCAGCAAGCCGGGCCACCTCAGGATTCAGGAGCTCCGCTATGGCCGGTCATTCCAAATGGGCCAACATCCAACATCGCAAAGGCCGCCAGGACGAGAAGCGCGGCAAGGTCTGGACGCGTGTCATCCGCGAGATCATGGTGGCGGCGCGCCAGGGCGGCGGTGACGTCGCGACCAACCCGCGGCTGCGTCTGGCGATCGACAAGGCCAAGGCGGCCAACATGCCGGCCGACACCATCAAGCGCAATGTCGACAAGGCCACCGGCAACCTGGAAGGCGTGAGCTATGAGGAGATCCGCTATGAAGGCTACGGCATCGGCGGGGCGGCCGTCATCGTCGACTGCATGACCGACAACCGGGTGCGTACGGTCGCCGAGGTGCGCCACGCCTTCAGCAAGTACGGCGGCAACCTGGGGACCGAAGGCTCGGTGGCCTTCCAGTTCAAGCACTGCGGGCAGTTCGTGTTCGCGCCCGGCAGCGCCGAGGACAAGATCATGGAAGTGGCGCTCGAGGCTGGTGCCGAGGACGTCGTCACCGACGACGACGGCGCCATCGAGGTGCTGTGCGCGCCGGGCGACTTCGAGGCGGTCAAGAATGCGCTGGAGGTGGCCGGCCTCCAGGCCGAGGTCGCCGAGGTGACCATGCGCGCCGAGAACACCGTCGAGCTGTCCGGCGAGGACGCGCAGAGGATGCAGAAGCTCTTGGACGTGCTTGAAGACCTCGACGATGCGCAAGAGGTCTACCACAACGCGAACATCAACGAATGAGGCCGATGGCAGTACGCGCGGGTCGCGGAGCCGGGTGAAAGATCAGGTATGAAAGTTCTCGTCATCGGCTCGGGCGGCCGCGAACACGCCCTGGCATGGAAACTGGCGCAGTCGCCCAAGGTCCAGAAGGTGTATGTGGCGCCGGGCAACGGCGGCACCGCCCTGGACCAGCGCCTGCACAACGTCGCGATCACCGATCCCCAGGCCTTGGCGGACTTCGCCGAGGCCGAGAAGATCGGCGTCACCGTGGTGGGCCCCGAGGCCCCGCTGGCAGCGGGCGTCGTCGACCTGTTCCGCAACCGCGGGCTGCGCATCTTCGGCCCGACCCGGGCGGCCGCCCAGCTGGAAAGCTCCAAGGCCTTCGCCAAGGACTTCATGCGGCGCCACAAGATCCCGACCGCGGCCTATGAAACCTTCACCGACGCGCAGGCCGCGCACGCCTACGTGGACCGCATCGGCGCGCCCATCGTGGTCAAGGCCGACGGCCTGGCGGCCGGCAAGGGGGTGGTCGTCGCGATGACGCTGGCCGAGGCCCACGAGGCGGTCGACTGGATGCTGCTGGACAACAAGCTGGGCGTGCAGCACAACGACGGCGGCGCGCGCGTCGTGATCGAGGAGTTCCTGCAGGGCGAGGAAGCCAGCTTCATCGTGCTCTGCGACGGCAAGAACGTGCTGGCGCTCGCGACCAGCCAGGACCACAAGCGCCTGCTGGACGCCGACCAGGGCCCCAACACCGGCGGCATGGGCGCCTATTCGCCCGCGCCGGTGGTCACGCCCAATGTGCACGGCCGGGCGATGCAGGAAATCATCCTGCCCACCATCGCCGGCATGGCGCGCGACGGCATTCCCTACACCGGTTTTCTCTATGCCGGGCTGATGATCGACGCCTCGGGGCAGCCCAAGACGCTGGAGTTCAACTGCCGCATGGGCGACCCCGAGACCCAGCCCATCATGATGCGGCTCAAGAGCGACCTGCTCGACGTGATGCTGGCGGCCACCGACGGCACGCTGGACAAGGTCGAACTGCAATGGGACCGCCGGGTCGCGCTGGGCGTCGTGATGGCCGCCCACGGCTACCCGCTGGATCCCCGCAAGGGCGACGTGATCACGGGGTTGCCGGCCGAGCAGCCCGACGCCGTGGTGTTCCACGCCGGGACCGCCTCCGAGGGCGGCCAGACCCGCAGCTCCGGCGGCCGCGTGCTCTGCGTCACGGCGCTGGGTGACTCGGTGCGTACCGCGCAGCAGCGCGCTTACCAGGTGCTGCAGGGCATCCACTTCGACGGCATGCAGTTCCGCGGTGACATCGGCTTTCGCGCGCTGAAGCGGTGAGCATGGTCTCGACCACCCCCGGCACGGACAGCGAGGCGGTGCGCGCCTACCTGCTGAACCTGCAGGACCGCATCATCACCACCTTGGAAGCGGAGGACGGCAAGGCCTTTCTGCGCGACGCCTGGACCCGCCCGAGCGGCGGCCGCCTCGAAGGCGACGGGGTCTCGCGGCTGATCGAGGACGGCCAGGTCCTGGAGCGCGGCGGCTGCAACTTCTCGCACGTGAAGGGCAGCCAGCTGCCGCCCTCGGCGACCCAGCACCGGCCCGAGCTGGCCGGCGCGCCCTTTGAAGCGCTCGGCGTTTCGCTGGTGCTGCATCCGAAAAACCCCTATGTGCCGACCGTGCACATGAATGTGCGGATGCTCGCCGCCCACCCGGCGGGGCGCGAAAGCGTCAGCTGGTTCGGCGGCGGCATGGACCTGACGCCTTACTACGGCTTCGAGGAAGATGCCCGGCACTTCCACCAGACCTGCAAGGACGCCCTGGCGCCCTTCGGCGACGACAAGTACCCGCGCTTCAAGCGGTGGTGCGATGAGTACTTCTACCTGAAGCACCGCCAGGAGCCGCGCGGTGTCGGCGGCATCTTCTACGACGACCAGTCCGAGGGTGGCTACGAGGGCGGCTTCGCGATGATGCGCTCGGTCGGCGACGCCTTCCTGCATGCTTGGCTGCCCATCCTGCAGCGGCGCAAGGGGCTGGCCTATGGCGAGCGCGAGCGTGACTTCCAGGCCTACCGGCGCGGGCGTTATGTCGAGTTCAACCTGGTCTGGGACCGCGGCACCCTGTTCGGCCTGCAGTCGGGGGGTCGCACCGAGTCCATCCTGATGTCCATGCCGCCGGTGGTTCGCTGGCGCTATGACTGGCATCCCGAGCCCGGCAGCCCCGAGGCCCGGCTCTACACCGACTTCCTGGTGCCGCGGGAATGGGTCTGACGCCCGGCCCCCGCATCGGTCTTTTCGGTGGCAGCTTCGATCCGGTCCACCACGCCCACCTGGCGCTGGCCCGCGTCGCGCGCGATCACCTCGGCCTGGACCGCCTGCTGTGGGTGCCGGTGGGCATGGCCTGGCAGAAGGCACGCCGGCTGACGGACGCCGAGCACCGCGTCGCGATGCTCGAGCTGGCGATCGCCGGCGAGTCGCGTTTCGAGGTCTCGCGCTGCGAGCTCGAACGCGGCGGGCCGAGCTACACGGTGGAGACCGTGCGTGAACTGCAGGCCGCCGAGACGCCGGCACAGTGGCTGCTCGTGATCGGGCAGGACCAGTACGCGCGCTTCGACACCTGGCACGGCTGGGAGGAATTGCTGCAGCGCGTCACCCTCGCCGTGGCCGGTCGTGCCGGAGAGCTGCCGGCGCCCGGGCCGGTGCTCGCGCGTCATCCTCACCGCATCGAGTCGCTGCCGCTGCCGGCCATGACGGTATCGTCGACCGAGGTCCGCGCGCGTGCCGCGGCCGGCGAGCCGCTGGACGCGCTGGTTCCTGCCGCGGTGGCGCGCTATATTGCGCAGCATCGCCTTTATTCCAACAACTGATCTTTTCTACCACGGAGACGCCCGACTCAATGGACATCCGCAAACTGCAGCGCGCCATCGTCGATGGCCTGGAAGACGTCAAGGCCCAGGACATCTCGGTGTTCAACACGGAGCACCTGTCGCCCTTGTTCGAGCGGGTCATCATCGCTTCGGGCACCTCGAATCGACAGACCAAGGCGCTGGCCGCAAGCGTGCGCGACAGCGTGCGGGAGCAGGGTTTCCAGGTCATGCGTACCGAGGGTGAGGCCAACGGCGAGTGGATCATCGTCGACTGCGGCGCGGCCGTGGCCCACATCATGCAGCCCTCGATCCGCCAGTACTACCACCTGGAAGAGATCTGGGGCGACAAGCCGGTCAAGCTGAAGTCGGCCGGCGACGGCCAGCGCGGCCTCGTCAAGGCGGAAGGCGCTGCCGAGGCCGACGAGGCCGAGGCCGGCGCGCCGGCCAGAAAGGCCGCCGCGAAAAAGGCCTCGGCGAACAAGGCGGGTGCCGGCGCTGCCGAGCCCAAGCCGGCGTCGGGCCCGCAGACCGCGGCCCGCAAGGCGGCGCTCACCACACCTGCGAAGAAGGCCGCTGCCAAGAAGGCCCCGGCGAAGAAGACGGCCGCCAAGAAGGTCGCAGCCAAGAAGGTCGCAGCGAAAAAGGCCCCGACCCGCACGGTCACCGTCACGACCGGGTCGGTGCGGCCCGCTGCGAAGAAGACGGCGGCCAAGAAGGTCGCGGCGAAAACGGCGCCGGCCAAGAAGGTCGCGGCCAAGCAGGCAGCTGCGAAGAAGGCCGCATCGCGCAAGGCATGAAGCTGCTGGTCGTCGCGGTCGGACAGCGTTTGCCGGCCTGGGCCGAGACGGCCTACGAGGACTACGCCAAGCGTTTCCCGCCCGAGCTGAAGCTCGAACTCAAGGCCGTCAAGACCGAGCCGCGCGGCAACAACAAGTCGGCCGACTCGCTGATGGCGGCCGAGCGCGGCCGCATCGAGGCGGCGTGCCCCAAAGGCGCGCGGATGGTCGTGCTCGACGAACGCGGCGACCGGGTGACGACCCTCCAGCTGTCGGCACGGCTCAAGGTCTGGATGCACGACGGGCGCGACGTGACCTTGCTGATCGGCGGCCCTGACGGGCTGGATCCCGCCTTGCGGGAGGCGGCCGACGAGCGCCTGCGCCTGTCCGACCTGACCCTGCCGCACGCCTTCGTGCGCGTCATGCTGGCCGAGCAGCTCTACCGGGCCTGGTCCGTGATGGTCGGCCACCCCTACCACCGCGAATGAGCCAAAAGCGGCCGATGCCCCAACAAGCCCTGCACGATTTCATCTACCTTGCCTCGCAGAGTCCGCGTCGCCGCCAGTTGCTGGAGCAGCTGGGGGTGCGCTACGAGCTGCTGCTGCCCGGCGAGGACGAGGACGCCGAGGCGCTCGAGGCGGTGCTGCCGCGCGAGGCGCCGGCCGCCTACGTCGAGCGCGTCACCCGGGCCAAGCTGGACGCGGCGCGCCGCCGGCTGCGCCGCCGCGGCCTGCCGCTTGCCCCCATCCTCTGCTCCGATACCACGGTGGCGCTCGGCGGGCGCATCTTCGGCAAGCCGGCGGACGCCGCCGAGGCAGCCGAGATGCTGACGAGGCTGGCCGGGCGCGAGCACCGGGTGCTCACCGCCGTCGCGCTCGGCGGCGCCCGGCGCACCGAGTGCGTGGTGAATCTCTCGCGCGTGCGCTTCGCGGCGGTGGCTTCCGACGCGATCGCGCGCTACGTCGCGAGCGGCGAGCCGATGGGCAAGGCCGGCGCCTATGCGATCCAGAGCCAGGCGGCCGCCTGGATAGACCGCATCACCGGGAGTTACTCCGGTATCATGGGTTTGCCCTTGTACGAGACGGCCCAGCTTCTGCAACGCTTCGGGGTCCGGTACTGATTCCTCACCCAGGCCATGCAAGACATCCTCATCAACTGGTCGCCTCAGGAGACGCGGGTGGCCATCGTCGAAAGCGGCGCCGTGCAGGAACTGCACGTCGAGCGCACGCTGGAGCGGGGCCTGGTCGGCAACATCTACGCCGGCAAGGTCGCGCGGGTGCTGCCCGGCATGCAGTCCGCCTTCATCGACATCGGGCTGGAGCGCGCGGCCTTCCTGCACGTCGCCGATGTCTGGCAGCGCGGCGCCTTCGCCGACGGCAATCACGGCGGCACGCCGCCGACGCCCATCGAGAAGTTGGTGTTCGAAGGCCAGAGCCTGACCGTGCAGGTCATCAAGGACCCGATCGGCACCAAGGGCGCCCGCCTGTCCACCCAGATCAGCATCGCCGGCCGGCTGCTGGTTTTCCTGCCCCAGGACGACCACATCGGCATCTCGCAGAAGATCGGCTCGGCCGAGCTGCGTGAACAGCTGCGCAGCCGCATGGGCCGCCTGGCGGGTGATGGCGGGGGCGGGTTTATCCTGCGCACCAACGCCGAGGATGCGAGCGACGAGGAGCTCGGTGCCGACATCGCCTACCTGCGCAAGATGTGGGCGAGCATCCGGCAGGCCAGCTTCAAGACGCCACCCGGCTCGCTGCTGCACCAGGACCTGAATCTGGCTCAACGCGTGCTGCGCGACCTCGCCAGCGACGAGACCGCGTCCATCCGCATCGATTCCAGGGCGCAGTTCGACGCGCTGACGGAGTTCGGGCTCGAATACGCACCCGGCTCGGTGGGCAAGCTGGCCCACTACCGCGGCGAGCGGCCGATCTTCGACCTCTTCAACATCGACCAGGAGGTCGAGAAGGCCTTGGCGCGGCGGGTCGACCTGAAGTCGGGCGGCTACCTGATCATCGACCAGACCGAGGCGCTGACGACCATAGACGTCAACACCGGGGGTTATGTCGGTGCGCGCAATTTTGACGACACCATCTTCAAGACCAACCTGGAGGCGGCCCAGGCCATTGCCCGCCAGCTGCGCCTGCGCAACCTCGGCGGCATCATCATCCTCGACTTCATCGACATGATGCGCGAGGAGCACAAGGACGCGGTGCTGGCCGAGCTGCGCAAGCAGCTGCAGCGCGACCGGGTCAAGATGACGGTCAGCGGCTTCACGCAGCTGGGGCTGGTCGAGATGACGCGCAAACGCACCCGCGAATCGCTCGCCCACATGCTGTGCGAGCCTTGCCCCACCTGCGGCGGCAAGGGCTCGGTCAAGACCGCGCGCAGCGTTTGCTACGAGATCCTGCGCGAGATCCTGCGCGAGGCGCGCCAGTTCAACCCCAAGGAATTCCGGGTGGTGGCCTCGGCGGCGGTCGTGGAAATGTTGCTGGACGAAGAAAGCGCTCACCTCGCCGCGCTGTCCGATTTCATCGGCAAGCCGATCTCGCTGCAGACCGAGGCGACGGTATCACCCGAGCAATACGACATCGTGCTGTTGTGAGGCACTGCGGAACTTGCGGGCCTGCCGGCAGCACTACAGCTGAGGCGGGAGCGGCCCGGACGCTTGTTACTACCATTGTTACCCGGACCGGGCCGCAAGCGGCGGCGCCAGGCGGGATGATCGCCGGCAAGCCGTGTCGCCCCCGAGGGGCTGCGGCAGCCCGACCTCCGAAAGACACTCAGAAAGGATGCAAGAAAGACCGCCATGAGCATGTTCTCCCGACGTAGCTTTCTTTCCGTGCCAGCGGCGCTGGCCGCCGCCCCGGCCCTGGCCCAGTTCCGCGTCGACATCTCTGGCGTCGGCGCGACCCAGTTCCCGATCGCGATCGCGCCCTTCCGCGGCGAGGCCGGCTGGACCCAGAAGATCTCGGCCATCGTGCGCGCCGACCTGGAGCGCAGCGGCCAGTTCCGCGGCGTCGACGCCGGCGCCGCGGCCCTCGACGAAACCTCTCGCCCCACGGCCACCGAATGGCGCGGCCGCGGGGCCGACGCCTTGGCTGCCGGCAGCGTCTCGCGGCTGGCCGACGGCCGGGTGGACGTGCGCTTCAAGCTCTGGGACACGGTCCGGGGCCAGGATCTGGGCGGCCAGGCCTATGCCGTCGTCGAGGCCGACCTGCGGCTGGTGGCGCACCGCATCGCCGACTACATCTACGAGAAGATCACCGGCGAGAAGGGCGTGTTCGCGACCCGCATCGCCTACGTGACCAAGGCCGCGCAGCGTCACACGCTGTGGGTCGCCGACTCCGACGGCGAAGGCGCCCAGGTGGCGCTGGCCAGCGCCGAGCCCATCATCTCGCCGGCCTGGTCGCCCAACGGCAGCGAGCTGGCGTACGTCTCCTTCGAGACCAAAAAGCCGGTCGTCTACTCGCAGGAGATCGCTTCCGGCAAGCGCCGGCCCATCGCGGCCTTCAAGGGCTCCAACAGCGCGCCGGCCTGGTCGCCGGACGGCAGCCAGATGGTGGTGGTGCTGACCCGCGACGGCTTGTCCCAGCTCTACGGCATGAGCCGCAGCGGCGACGGCCTGCGCCGCTTGACGAGCAGCACCGGCATCGACACCGAGCCGGTGTTCAGCGCCGACGGCAAGCAGGTCTATTTCGTCAGTGACCGCGGCGGCTCGCCGCAGATCTACCGCATGCCCGCCGGCGGCGGCTCGGCCCAGCGCGTCACCTTCAACGGCAGCTACAACGTCAGCCCCGCGGTCAGCCCCGACGGCCGCTGGCTGGCCTTCGTCACCCGCGACGGCGGCGGCGCCTTCCGGGTGCAGTTGATGGAGCTGT
>NZ_JAPFBW010000016.1 GCF_026153205.1 Aquabacterium sp. A7-Y
GGCGGCGGGCAGGGCCTGGTCGAGCTGCCGCAGGTCCTCCTCGTTCAAGCTCACGCTCAGCGCGCCGAGGTTCTCCTCGAGGTAGGCCGAGCGTCGGGTACCGGGAATCGGCACGATACGTTCGTCCTGCGCCAGCAGCCAGGCCAGCGCCACCTGGCCGGACGTGGCTCCATGGTGAGCCGCGACGGCGCGCACGCTGTCCAGCAGACGCAGGTTGTGGGCAAGGTTGTCCTGCTCGAAGCGCGGGTTGCTGCGTCGGAAATCGCCTTCGGCCAGCTCGGCGGTGCTGGTCAGCCGGCCGGTCAGGAAACCGCGGCCAAGCGGGGAGTAAGCCACGAAGCCGATGCCCAGTTCGCGGGTGGCCGGCAGGATGTCCTGCTCGACCTCGCGGCTCCACAGCGAATACTCGGTCTGCAGCGCCGCCACGGGATGCACGGCATGCGCCCGCCTCAGCGTCTCGGCCGACACCTCACACAGCCCGACGTGCGCGATCTTGCCCTGCTTCACCAGGTCGGCCAGGCAGCCCATCGCCTCCTCGATCGGCGCGGCGGGGTCGACGCGGTGCAGGTAGTAGAGGTCGATGCGCTCCAGCCCGAGCCGCTGCAGCGAGGCTTCGCAACATCGGCGGATGTAGTCGGGCGAGTTGTTGATGCGCCGGGCATAAGACGCGTCGGCGGGCCGGTCGATGCCGCACTTGGTCGCGATCTTCAGCTGTCCCGACGCGAGCTCGGCACGGCGCGAGCGCAGGACGCCGCCGATCAGTTGCTCGTTGTGGCCGCGACCGTAGATGTCGGCGGTGTCGATCAGCGTCACGCCGCGGTCCATCACCTCGTGCAGCAGGGCCTGCGACGCCACATCGTCGGAAGGGCCGTAGAACTCGCTCATGCCCATGGCGCCGAAGCCGATGGCGGACACCGGCAGGTGCTCGCCCAACAGGCGCACGGGCAGGCGGGACGTGGAAGCCGGTGGGGCTGGCTGCTTCATCTTGATCTCCTCAATAGGGCGGCTGTGCCGGGTGGCGATGCCGCATCGGGCCGATGGTGCATGCGGCCCCCGGCGATCGGAAGCTCAGAAACGGTAATACAGGGACGGTATCGCCGACCGCCCCCTGCCGGGCAGCGCCACGCTGCCCGGTGCGCCTTCAAGCCGCTTGTGCGGCGGGCGCCGGCCGCCCGAGGCCGGCCACGACGAGGATGGACAGCGCGCTGCCGAAGCCGGCCGCCGTCATCACCGCGGACAGGCCGCTGTGGTTCAGCACCCAGGCGCCGGCCATGGCGCCCAGGCCGATGGCGGCATTGAAGATGGCCACGTAGACCGCCGAGGCCGGCATGGCGGCCGCACCGGCGGAGCGCAGGATCCAGGTCTGGAAGCCGACGAAGATGGCCGCGATGGCAGCGCCCCAGACCACCAGCGCCGTGGTGATGCCGGGCAGGCCCAGGCGCGGGGCCCATTGGCCCAGGGCCATCAGGGCCAGGCTCATCGTCAGCAGCGCCAGCACCAGGAAGGGCCGCAGGTAGCGGTCGATGAAGGCGCCCGTCAGCACGTTGCCGAGCAGGCCGGCGGCGCCGAAGCCGAACAGCAGCGCAGCCACCAGCGAGGCCTGCATGCCGGGCGCTTCGCTGAGGAAGGGCTCGACGAAGGTGAAGGCGGCGAAGTGCCCGGTGACGGCCAGCGCGGTGGCGACGTAGATGCCCCACAGGTCGGCCCGGCGCAGCACCCCGGCCAGCGCGGCGCGGCCCACCTGGGCCTCGGCACGCAGGCGCGGCAGCACCGGCACCATCACGAAGGCGGCCAGCAGGCTCAGCAGGCCCACGGCCCCGAAGGCCGTGCGCCAGCCTTGGGCCTGGCCGATCAGCGTGGCCAGCGGCACGCCCAGCACGCTGGCCGCGGACACGCCGCCGAACACGATGGAGGTGGCCAGGCCGGCATGGTGGGCCGGCGCGATCTGGGCCGCCGAGGCGCCGATGACGGACCAGAACAGCCCGTGCGAGACGGCCCCGAAAACCCGCGCTGCCAGCAGCATGCCGAAGCTGTCGGACAGCATGGCGGCGCCGTTGGAGACGGCCAGACCCAGCATGAGGCCGATCAGCAGCGGCTTGCGAGGCAGGCGGCCGAGGGCCAGGGCGGACAACAGCGCGCTGGCGGCCCCGATCCAGGCGTACAGCGTGACGGTGAGGCCGATGCTCGCTTCGCTGCGGCCGAGGTCGGCCGCCATCGGCGACAGCAGCCCGATGGGCGCGAGCTCGGTGGTGACGATGGTGAAGGCGCCGATGCCCAGGAAGACGATCGCGAGCCAGACGCGCCATGCGGGCAGGTCCAGGGCGCCCGGGGACGTGGAGGAGCTTGGGGTCATGTTTACCTCAGCAGAAAGGGATGGAGTGGGAAACGGCCGGCTTACAGCGGCAGGTGCTCCCAGCCGCGCTGCCAGGCCAGCAGCGCGAGGTCGGCCGCCGGGCCGACCGCGACGGGCATGCCGACGGCTTCCAGCATTGCCAGGTCGGAGATGTCGTCGCCATAGGCGTAGCAGTCGCCGGCGCGGGCCTGTTGCGCCTGGAGAAAGGCGCGCAGGGCATCGGCCTTGCCCCGGCCTATGGTCTGCGGCGATGCGATCTCGCCGGTCAGCCGCCCCTGCCCGTCCAACACCAGCCGGGTGCACAGGCAGTGCTCCACGCCGAGCTGGTCCGCCAGGGGGTGGAGCAAGGGGCGCATCGAACCGGAGACGAACACCGGCGCGACGCCCTGGTCCCGGTGCCCCTTCAGGCGGGCGACGGTCCGCTCGATGTAGGGCGGAGGGTGCTGGACGAAGCGGCGGCGGAACCAGTCCTGACCGGCCGTGATGAGGTCGCCCAGGAGCGCGCCGCGGAAGAAGCGGTAGTACAGCCGGTTGAGCGCCTCGCGCGGCTGGCCTTCCGCGCGCGCTTGGGCAAAGGCGGCCTCGAAGTCGCGCAGCAGCTCGGGCGTGCCGCGTTCAGCGCACCAGCAGGGGAAAAAGTCGAACATGCTCTTGATGGAGATGAGCGTGTCGTCGACGTCGAAGAAGGCATACCGCTTCTGCCCTGCGCGCAGCCCGGCGTCGCCCGCGCGGGACGGCAGGGCCTTCAAGGCGTGTCCCCATAGGCGAGGCGCCGGCTCTTCGCGCGGAACTCCGGGTCGGAACCGAGCACGCCGGCATCGGCCCAGCGCGTGGGCGGCACTTCGGTGATGTAGACCGAGATCTTGTCCAGCGGTGCGCCGACGGACTCGTGGACCACACGCGTCACGCCCTCGACCAGGGCGCGTGCGGCGCCCTCGTCCTTCAGGGGCCAGGTGGTGATCTGAACGACTGGCATGTCGAACTTCCTTGTTGATGTCTGTGGGTGGCGGGCGTTGCGCGCCCGGGGAGGGTTCAGCCCTGCGTGCGCAGGTCCAGGAAGGCCGGGGCCTTGAGCTTGAGATGGGCGTGGATGTCGCCTCCCAGGCCGTACCAGCCGATCGCGCCGCCGTGGCTCATCTGCGAACTCATGAACAGCACGACGACGTTGATGATCCGGTTGGCCCCGGGCCGGGCCGGGTCGGGAAAGGGGTCCGGCAGCCGGGCCCAGTAGCGGGCCCGGCCCTGGGCATCGGTGACGAACACGTTGGGAACGCCGAGCGGGCCGGGCCGCGTCGGCCCCTCCGGATCGAGGTCCCGCTGGCGCAGGCTCATCACCGTGTAGAGGCTGTCCGGCACCAGGTGCTCGAAGCTGAACTCGAACAAGGCCGAGCGCGCGTCGGGCGCCACACTGACCTGCAACTCGCCGCGCGCCTGCAGCCAGCGGCCCAGCGTGACGGGCGCCAGCTCGCGCCGGCCGTCCTCGTCGCGCAGGTCGGGCACCGGCGCGCGGTGCAGCGGGAAACTGGCGCGCTGCTCCCGATGCGCCTGGGGCCGCTGTTCGGGGGCAAACAGCATCGGGTAGTTGTTGCAGGGCAGCGGCAGCGGCAGCGTGTGCAGCACCATGCCGGACAGCTCACCGGGAGCGTCGAGATCGATCCAGCGCAGCACCTCGTGCACACCCGGCTGCCCGAAGGGCGGCGCTGCCGTGCGGGCCGAGACGATGGCGCCGGCCCAGGGCAGCGTGCCGTCGGCCCGCGGGATGCGGCCGACCACCACGAAGTCGCCCTCCTCGTTCACGATCTCGCTGGGCGGATAGAGCGGCCCCTGCGTGGTGACGCTGAGCGTGAAGGTGGCGGCCGCCCGGGTCATGCCACGCTCTCGGCGTCAGCCAGTGCCCGCGGGACCGGCGCGGCAAGTGCCTGCTGGCGCGAGACCAGCATGGTCTGCGTGACCATGCGCGCCAGCTCGGCCTCCTTCTGCGCAATGGTGCGCGCCGGGTAGACCGTGAAGGAGACCTCGGCGGTCGCGCATTGCACCCCGTTCTGCATCGCCGCCATGGCCGTCCTGTAGCGGGCGCGGCGGCCGTTGCTGTCGGCCTCCAGGATGCGGTACTCGATGTGCGCCGGCAGCGGGAACAGGAAGTTGTGGAACTCCGTGTTCATCACATTGATGACGAAGTAGGTCTTCTCGTCACCGAAGGGGAAGAAGGTCTCCGTCACGGCCAGGAAGGACTGGCGGAAGGCTTCGACCAGGATCATCCCCTGCACGTGCTGGCCGGTCTGGTGGTCGCCCATCAGCTCGCAACGCTCGTCGATGTTGAAGGGGATCTCGAACTCGTCGCCGCTCTTGCGCCGTGGCGTGCCGATCAGCGTGTTGTGCGGCACGCGCTTGTGGCTGACGCCCGACGGCGCGCGGTCGAGCACGCGCCTCAGGTCGGCGATCTCGAAGCGGGCACTGCTGTCCGCGCTGTTTTCGTAGTGGCGCAGGATGCAACGCACCTCGTCCTCCTGCACGCCCTGGCCGAGGATGAGCACGTTGTGCGTGTCCAGCAGATGGCCGGGCAAGCACGTCAGCGCCTTCAGCTGATGGAGTGTGAGGACGTCCTTGCCCTCCGCGAATTCATGGAACTTGTCACCGACCACAAAAAAGCAGCGGCTCTTCATGATAAAAAGTCCTGTATGAATGTGTTGTGAATCGCCCGGCCTCCGGAGCCGGGCAGTGTTTCCGTCGGGATGGTTTTCCGCCTTACGCACCGCGCAAGCCGGGACGGGCATAAAAACGGGTATAAAGACCATCGGCGCCGCCGGTGATATATCCATCACCCGCCTGGCGCACGATTTCGCGATAACGCTCGCTCTCGAAAACCGCGCGGTATTCCTGGGGGGCGCCGGAGAATCCGGAAATGAACATCACGCCCGGCTGGCCGCTGACCAGCGAGTGGTAGGCCAGGAACACCTCCACCGGCGCGCTCTCGCGGACGACCTGGAAGATGGTTTCCTCGCGCCAGCTGCGGTAGGCCGGTATGCGCGGCGGCGGCACCTCCACATGGCGCAGCTGCAGGTAGTCGGTCTGCGGCAGCGGTGAACCGCAGGGCTTGGGCGCCTCGACGTAGGTCAGCAGCTCCCGCCTGACATCGGCCACCATGTGGGGCGCGAACCGCTGCAGCTCGGCAGCCAGCTGAGCGGCATCCGCCGCGAAGGCGGTCACGCTGTCATAGGCGCGCAGTTGCAGCAGTTCCTGCTGCTCGAAATCAAACAGATAACGGAGATGGGGCTCGTCCTTCAGCCCCGTGCGAAGGATTTCCGCGGCGCCTTGGGCGAGCGGAAAACGAGAAACGAGTACGACGTCTGCAGCCATGATTCCCTTTCCAACATGAAGTGCTGGAAGGGAATGTAGGGGGAGCGCCGCGCCTTTCGAATTGCATTAAACGCAATACTATTTCGGTATCAGGAATCAACCGGTGAATAGCAGGCAAATTCTGACAGACGACTTACCGAATGAGGGTGAGAAGACACGCACACCCGAAAGGGCAACTCGACCCGAATCGCTCGGCAGGCGGCTTCCGGATGGCTCGTCGAACCGAAAGCAGCCTTCCAGTCGAATCGGCATTCCGCCCGGTCCGGTTTCGCCGCTTCGATACCGGGCCGGGTTTCTCTGCCGAGGTGCGAATGGCTCAATCCGCAACCAGCCCGTCCATGCGCACCACCTCGAAGTGGCCGCCCTTCACCTGCCTCAGCTCGGACTTCAGCCGTTCGTTGTTCCAGCGTGGGTCGGGCGCGCCGCTCAGGAACCAGTTGCTGCCGTTGTCGGCAACGAACATGCCGTAGGTCTTCAAGGCGGTGAGGATGGCCTTGGTCTCGGGGCTGAAGCCGGGCGGGATCGCATAGCTGGCCTTGAGCCGCACGCGCATGCCCATGGGCGGCAGGTCGGGGCTGGTGTCGGACGAGGCCCAGTGCGTGGCCGGGGGCACGTAGGCGCGCCGGGTTCGCTGCACCGTGAAGCGCAGCGCATGGCGGATGCCGCCCGGGCCGCGCGAGGCCTCGTCGTAGCGCACCAGACCCGGGAAGATCGGCAGCCCAGCCGCGTCGGCGCTGGTCCAGCCCGGCTGGCCGGTGGGGCGCACGAGGTTGCCGCTCAGGTGGAAGATCGAGCCGCCGCTGGCGCGCCAGCTGCCATCGTTGTTGGGGTAGGCGTTGCCCATCTCATAGAGGCGGTTGTTGTCGCGGTCGATCACCAGCACATGGCGGTCGCCGCTGCTGGAGGGGCCGCCTTCGACCGGCGCGTTGCGCGGTACCGGGTAAGGGCCCGGGTCGCTCTCGTCGGCATAGTCGCCCAAGGTGATGGGCACGCGCGGCTGGCTGCCGGACACGACCACGTAAGGGATGCCGATCGGCGCGCCCTGGTAGGTGCCGGAACCGAAGTCGTTGTGCAAGCCCGTGGACAGGCCGATGCTGGCGATCAGGGCGTCGGAGCGGGGGTCGCGCGGCGCGGACGACACGTCCTGGTTCCAGGCGTTGTCGGCCGGGAAGGGCACGGCCCCGTTGAGGCTGGCGTTCGGCCCCAGGCTCGCGGCGCGCAGGTCGCCGTACCTCACGCCGGCCGAGGGAGGCTGCGGCGGCGGGGATGACGGCGGCGGGGTGTTGGCCGCCAGCCGTTCGCAGATTTTCTCGGCACCCTTCGCCGGGTCGCTGCCGAAAAAGGCATTGGTGCACTGGCCGCTGCCGCGCACGGTCTTCTGCACCCAGCGCGGCGCCAGGCCATAGCGCACCACCTGTGTCCCGGACACAGTGAAGGCCCCGTATTCGTCGGCGATCTTCACCCAGCGGCCAGCGTTCGTGCCAGTGCCAGTGTTGGTGTTGCCGTCGGTGTTGGTGCCGTCTTCGGGCTGCACCCCAGTGCTTCCGTCAGCGTCTCCGCCACCGCCGCAGGCGGCCAGCAGGGCCGTGATGAAAACAGCGAACAACCGACGTGGCCGGGCAGTCTCTGTCGTTGTCATCGTCGCTCCGTGAGGGGTGGGGCCGTGGGCTCGGGGGTTGCGAGCGTCACATGCAGGCGACGGATGAATGATGCTCAGGCGTTACTTCAGTATCTGCTACACCGCGAGCCATGGGGCCGTGCACAGGGGGCTGCCGGCTTGCCGGGGTTACGAAGCTTCACCGAATGCAGGCAAAACCAGGTGTGACACGCGCAGGCAGCGCGATAGCAAAAGGCCCGGCCGCCGCTGATGCGGCGGCCGGGCCTCGGCGGACGGGTGTTGTGACCTGAGCGGCGGGTGGCTTACTGCGCCGCAGCCGCGGGGGGCAGGCCCACCGGCAGCGGCTTGCCGTTGAGGCTCAGCGCCCCTTTCTCGAAGCGCAGGCTGGCGCCAACGAAGTCGCCGTCGCGCACGATGTAGCCCTGGGCCGCGAACTGGTCCAGCATCATGCCCACCATCTCGGGCTGGGCCGCAGCACCCTGCACCGGTGCCTTGCCGGCGATCTGCTCGATCCAGCTCACCGGCAGCTTGATGTCGGCCTTGACCTGGCCCTTGGTCATCATCAGCGCCATCGGTGGCGTCTTCAAATCGGCCTCGCTGACGCCCTGCACGCCCACCGAGTAGGACAGCTCGCCGCGCTTGCCGCCGTACTCCACGGCCAGCTTGTCCAGCGCGTACTCGGGGTTGTGCGGCAGCAGCGCGATCAAATCTTCCTGCATCGCCGCCAGCATGGCCTGAGGATCGGCCTCGTCGGCCTTGGCCTCGCAGGAGAAGGAGGCCTTCATCATCTTGGCCATCATGCGCTGGTAGCTGGGCGCGTGCAGGCGCTTGAGCGAGCCCTCCAGCTCCAGCTTGTCGAGCTTGGTGCTGCCGATCATGCCGGTGCCGGTCAGGCTCAGCTTGCTGTTCAGCAGCTCCTGCTCCACCGAGGTGTCGGAGTTGAACTTCAGGTTCGCAAGGCTGAACTTGAGGGGCTCGCCGGCGGCGGCGGCCTGTTGCACGGGCGGCTGGCCCGAGAACTCGATGCTGGCGATCTCGCCTTCGTCCTTGCCCACCATCAGGAAGCTGCCGGCGCTCACCGGGCGGCCTTCACCCTGGAAACGCAGTCCGCTGACGACCAGCTTGCCGCCCTTGCCCGGGTCGTTGACCTCGATGCCCGGAGCGCTGAATTGATAGTTCATGAAAGTCCCGGCGGCGTCGCTGCGCACGGTGCCCGTGACACCCTTCCAGGACAGCTGCTCGCCTTGCTGGCCGGTGACCTGCAGGGCCGGGCTGCTGACGTCGCTGGTGTACTCACCGCCGAAGCCGACCACCGTGCGCGCAGCGAAAGGCTTTTGCTCGCCGAACAGCTTGGCCAGCGCCTCGCGCGTCTCGGGCGGCAGCTCCAGCTCGGTGTCGATCACCGCGGCGCCGAGCTTGCCGCCGGCCAGCGGGCCGTGGCTGATGTGGTCGCGCACGGTCAGCAGCAACGGCTTGCGGGCGGCCTCGCCTTCGTTCGCCTGGCCGTCCGCGGCAGCGGGTTCGCAGCCGAACTGCAGGGTCACGGTGCGGGTGGAGGAGAACAGACCCTTGTCGTAGCTTTGCCCCGCGATCTTGATGAAGGGCAATTGCTGCTGCAGCTTGGCCGGCTGGGCTTCCAGCTCGGTCTGCAGGCGCTGGCCGACATAGGCGGTGCCGCCGACATACGCGGCCGCGGCAAGCGCAACCACCCCCAGGCCCACGGCCACTGGCTTGTTCATCTTGGTTCTCCTCGGCGCCCTCGCGCCTGCACGCCACCGCGGCCCCCATGGCCGCCAGAAGGCGGCGCAGTGTAACAAGCGGTCGTTCGCCTGCGCCCCCCCTACTTATTGGGGGTGGACAGCGGCGACTGCCTCGACGCGGGCCTGGTGGATGACCTCGGCGATCTGGGGCCCCTGCAGGCCGCGGGCCAATGCAGCCTCGGCGAGCTCAGCCGTGGAGACCGAGCGGGCTGCCTCCAGCGCCGCGAGCAAGCGCTCGCGTTGCGGATAGGCCTGCTGCTCCAGGCCGAGGCGGCCGCGCGCGTCGCACTCGCACGCCAGCAGCGCATCGGCGAAACGCTGGGGCTTGCGCAGCGCGTCGCAGCGTTCCAACAACCGCACCAGCGCGGCCGGGCCGGACTCCTCGCTGCGGTGGATATTGCCGTGCTCGCGCGCCACCACCTCGGCCAGCTCGCGGCATTCGTTCGGCACGCGCAGGCGCTGGCAAAGCTCGCGCAGCAGCTCGACGCTGCGAGCTTCGTGCCCGAGGTGGCGCGGCAGCATCTCCGCAGGCGTCGTGCCTTTTCCCAAATCGTGCGCAAGGCACGCAAATCGCACCGGCAGGTTTGTTTGTAAGCGCGCGCTCGTGTCGAGCACCATCATCAGGTGCATGCCAGTGTCCACCTCCGGGTGGAGGTCGACACGCTGGGGCACGCCCCAGAGCCGGTCGACCTCGGGCAGGACGCGCTGCAGCGCACCGCAGCTGCGCAGCACCTCGAACATGCGCGACGGGCGCGCCTCCATCAGCCCGCGGGACAGCTCCTGCCAGACCCGCTCGGGCACCAGGGCGTCAACCTCGCCGTCCTCGACCATGCGCCGCATCAGCACCAGGGTTTCGGCGGCCACGTTGAAATCGACAAAACGCGCGGCGAAGCGGGCCAGCCGCAGGATGCGCACCGGGTCTTCGGTGAAGGCCTCGGAGACGTGGCGCAGCTCGCGCGCCTGCAGGTCGCGCAGGCCGCCGTAGGGGTCAACCAGCTCGCCCTCCTCGGTCTGAGCCATGGCGTTGATGGTCAGGTCGCGCCGCAGCAGGTCCTGCTCCAGCGTCACGTCGGGGTCGGTGCGGAAGGCGAAACCGTGGTAACCCCGGGCGGTTTTGCGCTCGGTGCGCGCCAGGGCGTACTCCTCGTGGGTCTGCGGATGCAGGAACACCGGGAAGTCCTTGCCGACGGGCGTGTAGCCGGCCGCCAGCATGGCCTCGGGGGTCGCGCCCACCACCACCCAGTCGCGATCCTGCACCGGCAGACCGAGCAAGCGGTCGCGCACCGCACCACCGACCATGTAGACCTTCATGCCGCGAGTGTATCGGCCGCGCTGACGGCGTCGGGCCGTGCCGGATGTAAACGAAATGCGAACAATAGCAAACGACATACCTCTGACAGCGGCGGGGCCCTGGGCCGCCTGCCCACACCACCCTGAGTAAAAGGACAGGTGCGTAGCGATACCGGATGTCGCAGCGGTGTCGTGCGCGGCCTTCTCGGTCCTCTTCCACCCCTTGACGGGAGTTCATACAGATGAAAAAACTGCTTCTTGCTGCCACGCTGGGTTTCGGCTTGGGCATGGCGCCGACGGCATTTGCCGGCGTCGACCTGTTCAACGGAGCCTATGACTTCGACGCCAAGATCTTCAGCACCACGCACTTCACCGACACCTTCGACTTCAACGCGGGCCCCGATGGAGGTCGGCTTGCGTTCAGTCTCGCGGAGTTGAAACTGGAAGACCATGTCGACATCGACTGGGACGACACCGCGGCGTTTTCGGTGATCGCCGACGATGGAACGGTGCTGTACAGGGTCGGTGAAAGCGTGCCCATTCAGTACGTGCTCGAGGACGCGCTGGACGTGCCTACCTCGTTCTCCATCGTGCTCAAGGGTGCCGCCATCGGCGAAGGCACCGGCCTGTGGAGTCCCGGTCTCAAGGGCTCCTACAGCTTGTCCGTGCTTGCCAGCCCGGTGCCGGAGCCCGAAAGCTATGCACTGATGCTGGCCGGCTTGGGCATCGTGGGGTATTCCCTGTCGCGGCGGCGCCGCTCGGACTGACTTGTCGCGCCTTTGCACAAGACTCAAGCGGGCCACGGCCCGCTTTTTTTGTGAGCAGCTTCAAGAGATGGTTAACAACTGAGATACATAGGGAGCCCCCACTTCGGCGGGCACTCCTTTCAAGCCTGAACAGGGCGTCGCCGGAGCCCGTGTCACGGCCTGCGCTGGAGCAGTCGGTGTTCCCACTGACCCCCCGGACGCATGGTGTATCTGCCCATTCCGGCTTTCGGTACAACCCCAGACGCAGGGGTTCGGGCGGCCCTTCGGGCTGGCGGCCCCTGCGAGGTCTCTCCCAAAAAACTCTCACCTCTCTGGAAGTACCACGATGAAAAAACTTCTTCTGGCCGCTGCGCTGGGCCTCGGCCTCGCGACGCAAGCTTTTGCCGCTGTCGATCTGTCCACCGGACCGTACGACTTCGACGCCAAGAAATTCACCAACAACCCCTTCACCGACACCTACGAATTCACCGCGGGCGAGGCCGGCGGCCAGGTGTCCTTCAGCCTGATCGAGGTGAAGCTGGCGAACCATGTCGACATCGACTGGGACGACAGCGCCGCCTTCTCGATCATCGGCGACGACGGATCGGTGCTCTTCCAGGCGGGCGAAACCACGCCCATTCACTACACCTTCGGCGACAGCTTCTCGGTGCCCGCCTCGTTCTCGATCGTGCTCAAGGGCGCGGCGATCGGCAACGGCATGTCGCCGTGGAACGAGGGCCTGAAGGGGTCCTACAGCCTGTCGGTGATCGCCAACCCGGTGCCCGAGCCCGAGACCTATGCGCTGATGGTCGCCGGCCTCGGTGTGGTCGGCTACATGTCGCGTCGCCGCCGCCAGCGCTGAACCCAGAGGCGCAGTGAGTAAGAAGCGGGCCGCGGCCCGCTTCCTTTTTGAGCGGCGTTCAGCCGCGGGCGCTGCGGTAGGGTTCGTCGAAGTCGAGGAAGTCCTGCTCGGCCAGGGCCTGCTGCACCCAGGATTGCATCGCCGGCAGTTCGAAGACGGCCTCGACATAGGCCTGAAGCGGAGCCGGCAAGGGCGCGGCGTAGCTGCGGAAGCGGCTGCACACCGGGGCGAAGTAGGCATCGGCGATCGAGAAGCGGCCGAACAGGAAGGGGCCACCGTGGGTCTGGAGCAGCTCGCTCCACATCTGCACGATGCGGCCGAGGTCACGCGCGACCTCCGGCTTCGTCGCGAGCACCTCGGCGCCGATCTGGGGCAGTTGCGCCTCGATGTTCATCGGGAAGTGCTGGCGCAAAGCGCCGAAGCCGGCGTGCATCTCGGCGCAGACGCTGCGCGCCCGTGCCCGCACCTGCCGCTCGGCGGGCCAGAGGCCACGCTCGGGGAATTTCTCGGCCAGGTATTCGCAGATCGCCAGCGTGTCCCAGACCGCGAAGCCGTCGTCGTCGACGAGCACCGGCACCTTGCCGGTGGGCGTGATCTTCGCGAGCGCCGTCTTGAAGGGCGAGCCCGCCTCGAAACTGAGGCGGAGCTTCACCTCCTCGAAAGGGATGCCGAAGTGGGTCATCAGCAGCCAGGGACGCAGAGACCAGGACGAATAGTTCTTGTTGCCGATGTACAGTTGCATGGAGACCTTCCCTGAGGACGTGGAGAGTGCCCGATGCTAGCGCGGCCTCATGGTTCTCGGCCGCCGGGGGCGCGCCGATCAGGGCGTACCACGCCGAAA
This sequence comes from Aquabacterium sp. A7-Y, assembly GCF_026153205.1. Classification (GTDB taxonomy): domain Bacteria; phylum Pseudomonadota; class Gammaproteobacteria; order Burkholderiales; family Burkholderiaceae_C; genus Caldimonas. Next base: position 12,828 of record NZ_JAPFBW010000016.1, read on the forward strand.
ACCGCTTCAACCACGGCGCGCGGTCGCTCGCAGCACATAGACCCGACGCCCCAGCCCAGGATCGGCCAGATAGCGCGGCGCCACGGCCTCCAGCGCAGCCGGCACGATGCCCAGCGCCTCCAGGGCGGGCAGGCGACCGCTCGCGATGTTGTCGACCTGCATCGAAGCGAGATTGTCGCGGCTCATCAGCGGCTCGCCGGGCAGCGCCTCGAGCAGCAGGGCCTGCAGCCGGCCCAGCGCCGCCGGCAGCGGCAGGATGCGCCGCTCGTGGCCGGTCCATTGCCCGGCCAGCCGCACCAGCTCGGCCAAGGTGTAGCTGCGTGGGCCGACGCACTCGTAGACCTGGCCCGCACGCCAGGGCTCGTCGATGCAGCAGACGACCGCGCGAGCCAGGTCTTCCACCCACACCGGCTGGAAGCGGGCCCCGGCGGCGGCCAGCGGCAGCACCGGAAACCGGCGCTGCAGTCCGGCGAACACGGTGAGAAAGCGGTCGCCCTCGCCGAATACCACCGAGGGACGCAGCACGGTGAGCTGCAAGCCCGGCTCGGTACGCAAGGCAGTCTCGCCCGCAGCCTTGGAGCGCAGGTAGTGCGAAGGCGCGTCGGCCGCCGCGCCGAGCGCGCTGATGTGCACCACCCGGCGCACGCCGGTCTGGCGGCAGGCACGCACCAGCCGCTCGGGCAAGCCGACATGCACACGCTGGAAGTCGGCCGGGCGGCCCTGCAGGATGCCGACCAGGTTGACCACCACGTCGGCGCCGGCCAGCAGCCGTTCCAGCTGTGGCGCGTCGAAGACGTCGGCCTGCTCGGTGTCGAGGCCAGGCAGCGGCAGCAGGTGGCGGGCATGACCCAGGCGCCGTGTCGGCACGAGGATGCTCACGCTGCCCGGCTGGCGGTCCTCGACGATCTTCTCGCACACATGGGTCCCGATGAAACCGGACCCGCCCAGCACAACGATCTTGCTCATGTGCACCTCCGGGGGGGTGAGAGAGTGGTGCCGGCCGGCCCTCCGCGTCAGGGCAGGTCGGTCTGCGGGGCCGGCGCGTTGGGGTCGCGCGGGCCGACGGTAGCGCCCAGCCGGGCCTTCAGCGAAGGCATGCGGCCGGTGATCTGGGCGCCGTAATAGGTGGCGTTCGACAACACTTTCTTCACGTAGTCGCGCGTCTCGGTGAAAGGGATGGTCTCGACCCAGATCGGGGTCTCCAGCACCCCACCCTCGCGCCAGCGGCGTGGCCGGTTGGGCCCCGCGTTGTAGGCGGCCGCGCCCATGGCCTGCGAGCCGCCAAGGTCGTCGAGCACCAGCTTCAGGTAGCTGGTCCCCAGGGCGATGTTGGTGTTGCGGTCGGTGATCATGTCGGGGCTGTAGGCCAGTCCAATGCGCCGCGCGGTCCAGCGCGCCGTGGCCGGCATCAGCTGCATCAGGCCCGAGGCACCGACGTGCGAGCGCGCGTCCATCACGAAGCGCGATTCCTGGCGCATCAGGCCGTACACATAGGCGGGATCGAGGCCGATCTCGCGGGCCCGCGCCACCACCTCCTGGCGAAACGGCATGGGGAAACGCTGCTCGATGTGGAACTCCGCCTGGGTGCGGTCGCTGGTATTGATGCAGCGGTCCCAGATCTCGCGCTCGCAGGCCAATTGCGCCGCCGCCAGCAGCTCGCGGTCGTTCATGCGCGAGCGGCCGGCGCCGCCGAAGCCCAGGGTCCAGTTCCACTCGCGCACGCCCTCGCCGCGCAGGCCCATGCCGATGAGCTGCAAGGCGCGCGCCAAGCCGGGATTGCGGCGTGCCGCCTCGCGCTCCTCTTCGGTCAGCGGCGCGGGTCGGGCGGGCAGCATCAGGGGCCGGCCCAGGTCTTCGGTCGCGAGCGCGCCGTAGAAGTGGTGCTGCCCGGCGATGGACGCCAGCAGCTCGCTGGCTTCAGAACGCAGCTTCTCGCCGTCCTGGGAGTCGCGCGCCAGGGCCTGCAGGGCGCGTGCCTTCCAATAGACCCAGGTCGGGTCCGCCTGCTCGGTCTCGCCCATCGCATTGATGGCCTGGCTGACCTGCTGCCAGCGGCCGGCACGCAGTGCGGCGCGTGCCTTCCAGCCCAGCATGTCCTCGGACCATTCGCGTTCACGCGCACCCGAAGAGGCGCGCTGGTAGAACTCGCTGGCACGCGGCGACAAGCGGATGCCGGCCTGCCGACCGATGGCGGCCCAGGCGAAGGCCGCCAGGTCCTGGGGCAGGCGCTCGGCCCAGCTGCCTTCGAGCTGGGCCGCGGCCGCCTCGGGGTCGGCAGCGGCGATGCGCACGATGGCCAGGGTCGCGAGCTCGGCCTCGGTGCGGTTGCGCGAGCTGGCCTTGCGGGCCAGGTAACGGGCGGCGTTGTCGTACAGCTCGTCGAAACGCCCGGCCGGTTCGGTGCCGATCAGCACGATGGCCTGGCGCGCCGCGTTGCGACGGCCGGCTTCGGCGCTGAGCCTGGCCTTACGCCAGACGTCGCCGTTGTTCAGCACGCCGGCCTGGTGCAGGGTCAGCGCCATCTGGGAACAGCCGGCGTCGGCCTCGCGCTGCGCCAACCAGGCCGCGCGCGCCTTGGCGCGCAGGTCCTCGATGCTCTCGCGCTGCGCCAGCACGGCATAGCAGGCGACCTCGCGGTCGTCCTGCATGCGGAACTTGGGGAGCTCGATCAGGAAGGTCGACCAGTCGTTGCGGCGCCCCAGCTCCAGCAGCCAGTCGTTGCGCAGCCGGTCCTCCACGTAGGTGCCCGGCCAGCGGGCGGCAAAGGCCGAGACCTCTTCCGGCGTCGCCTGGGGCAGGCGGTTCATCAGCTCCCAATAGTCGGGCCACATGGCCAGGGGGTGCTGCTGCGCGGCGGCGGCAGCCTTGGTGACCGCGAGCCGGCCGGCATCGCGGCGGCGCAGCGCGTCGCGCGCCTCCAGCACCGGGTCGCCCTGGGCCCCGGCACCGGTGGGCAGCGCGGCGATCATCAGGCCCGCGGCAGCCACGCTGGCGGCCAGGGTGCGTCGATATACTGAATTGAAACTGTTTGCCTTCTTCATCTTTTGTTCGAGATATGGATAGCTCGGTCCCCGCGGAACTGATCAAAGACCGTGCAAGCCTGCGCCGCCATTTGCTGGGCGAACGCGAGCGCTGGGCGGCCGGCCTGGCCGGCGCCGGACAATGGCAGGCGCTGCAGGAAAGGCTGGGGCAGCACCTGCAGGAGGTGCTGCTGATGCTCGAGCCGCAGTTGCTCGGGGTGTACTGGCCAATACGATCCGAATTTAACGCAGCAGTTGCATTGCAGGCCGACAAAACACTCGCCGCCCTGCCCCTGGCATTGCCTTGGGCGCGCCGCGAACCCCGTGAAATGGAGTACCGGCGCTGGTCGGCGGGCGCCGCCACCGAGCCGGACGAGTGCGGCATCCCGAGCGTCACCGGCCCACCGGTGGTGCCGGACGTCGTGCTGGTCCCCTGCGTCGGCTACCACCCCGAGGGCTTCCGGCTCGGCTACGGCGGCGGCTACTTCGACCGGTGGCTGGCCCGCCATCCGCATGTTACGGCGGTCGGCGTGGCGTGGGCTGGCAGCGAGGTGCGCTTTACGCCGGAGCCGCACGACCTGCCCCTGATGCTGATCGTGACCGAGCAAGGGGTGCTCAGTCCAGCCGGCTGAGCCCGACGGGCGGCGGCTCACCGACGGCTTCGCGTGTCAGCGCTGCCTGGCGCTCGATCCAGTCGCAGAACTGGGCCACCTCCGGCCGTTCCAGCGCGGCGTCCGAAGCGACCAGCCAATAGACGTGGCGCCCCTGGGCGCGGCCCTCGCGCCCGAAGGGCTCGACCAGTTCCCCCGAGCCGAGCGCCGTCGCCACCAGCGGCAGGCGCGCCAGTGCCACGCCCTGCCCGGTCAGCGCGGCCTGCACCTGCTGGAAGGTGTAGTTGAAATAGACCCAGCGCTGCGGGACCAGTTCGCCCAGGGCCCGCTCCGCCAGCCAATGGCGCCAGCTCAACAGGCCGCTGCTGGGGTGGCCGTCGTCCTCCTCCAGCAGGGTGTGACGGGAGAGATCCTCGGCGCAGTGCAGCGCGGGCCCTTGCCCGGAGCCAGCGCGTTCCAGCAGCCAGGGGCTGGCCACCGGCGTCAGCACCTCGCCGAAAAGACGACGCGCGCCCGCAGCGACCCGCTGCGGCGGGCAATAGCGCAGGGCCAGGTCCACCTCGACCCCGTCGACCTCGACGAGCTGGTCGCACGCGCTGACCCGGATGTCCAAGTCCGGCCGCTCACGCTGGAAGGCCTCCAGCCGGGGGATCAGCCAAAGCGAGGCGAAGGAGGCAAAGGTCGACACGGTGATGGTGCGTCGGGCGCGCGCCCGGCGGATCTGCCGCACGGTGGCATCCAGCTTGTGCAGCAGCGGCGCCACGGCGCGCAGCAGCGCCGCGCCGGCATTGCTGAGCTCAACGTGCCGGGTGCCGCGGACGAACAGGGGCGCGCCCACGTCCTGCTCGAGCGACTGGATCTGCCGGCTCACGGCCGACTGGGTGAGGTGCAGCTCTTCTGCCGCCTGCCGGAAATTGAGGTGCCGGGCAACCGCCTCGAAGGCCCGCAATGTCCCGACGGCCAAAGGCCGCTGGCGAAACGTATTCATGCGTCAGGGTCATCAATAAAAGGCAACGATCTCATTGGACGAGTCTCCGGGTGAACCCTAGGATTACATCTATCGACGCACTCGCTCGCAGCAGAAGGAGCCGTATCATGGACCGCAGCATCCCCAGCACACTCATGCCCGATCGGCAACAATCCGCTCGGGCAGTATGGTCAATTGAGCCGGGGCGGTCAATCACGCTCCGAGCCAGCGAACCGGCGGTGTTGAAGGTGTTCTCCGGCCGGCTGTGGGCCACCGGGGACGGGCAGCCGAACCACTTCGCCGAAGATCTGGTGCTGGACGAGGGCGAGGAGCTGCTGCTGCAGGCCGGCGAGGCGGTGGTGGTCGAGGGCTGGCCCAGCGCGCGTTTCGAGATGGCGCTGACGGCGCCCCAATTCCGGGCCCCGCGGCCGCAGCTGCGCAGCCCCGGTCCGATGTTGAGGGCGCTCAGCGAGTGGTGGAACGCTTCCGAGCGGACCCGGACGAACGCTTCCCACTGACTCCGGCGCTGCCGCCGGAGGCGGGCTTCGCAGCCCGGGTCGAGCGGGTCGCCCGGGCGCGCAGCGCGGCTTCGAGCGCCAGCCGCGCCCACGGCAGCATCAGCAGGGGCGACTCCAGGGTCGCGTCGGGCGGCGTGTAGTAGAGCACCCGGATCGCCTTGCCCTGGCTTTGATAGACAAAGGGTTCACCGCCCGCTTCCCGCCAGCGGGCTTCGGTCTGGGCATCGGCCTTCAGATAGAGGCGGTCGGCCACGATGAGCCCGAAGGTCACCCCGTCGAGATGGATACCCCAGCCGCCGAACATGCGGCGCGCGGCGCAGGGGCCGAGGCCCTGCAGCAGTTCGAGGCAGTGGTCGGCGTAGGCGCGCGCTGCGGCGGAGATGGTGGAGGCCATCCGCGCAGTGTAGAGGGCCGCTCAACCCGTCAGCGCGAAGCGGCCGCCCCCTTCTTCGCCGGCGCTTCCTTCTCCTCGATGATCTCCTCTTCTTCCTGGTCCTCTTCCGCCTCGGGCTCGGAGGCGGCCGCCGGCTTGCCCGGCGGCAAGGAAGGGGCCACCACGGGCTTCACCTCGGCGATCTGGTTTTCGCGCATGTAGTCGTTCATCTCCCGCCAGCCGGCGAAGATCGCCGCCTTGTCGGCCTTGGGATTGAGCGCGTAACAGTCCTCGATGGCGCGGCCCGCGTGGCGGCACGCACCGCCGAGCGCGCGGCCCTCGGCCTCCTTGCGCGCGCTGGCGGCCGCGCCCGTCTCGATGCCCAGCATGTCGCAGCCGACCAGGGGGGCGGTGAGCATCATGGCGAGGACGGAGTTGAAGACAGCGCGCATGGCACCTCGGGAAGGATGGCTTCCAGGTCTTCGGCAGAAAACAAGCCCGCTTGAGCGCAACGTCGGGACAAAAAGGCCCGGCGTCTGGCCGGGCCCTGCACCGCCCGGAAAGGAGACCTCAGCGGCCCATGCCGCCGCGGGCCATCGCCAACAGGCGCTGCACCCGCTCCTCGGTGCTCGGGTGGGTGCTGAACAGGCCGCGCAGGCCGCCGCCGGACAGCGGGTTCACGATCATCATCTGCGCCGTCTCGGGGTGGCGCTCGGTCGCGTGCAGCGGAATGCCATGGGCGTAGCGGTGGATCTTGTCGAGCGCGGACGCCAGGGCCTGCGGATCGCCCGAGATCTCGGCGCCGCCGCGGTCGGCCTCGAACTCGCGGGCCCGGCTGATGGCCATCTGGATCAGACTTGCAGCCAGCGGCGCGAGCAGCATCACGAGCACCCCGGCGATCGGGTTGACCGGCCGGCCTTCCTCGTCGCGGCCACCGAAAAAGACCGCGAAGTTCGCCAGCATCGAAATCGCGCCGGCCATCGTCGCGCTGATGGTGCTGATCAGGATGTCACGGTGTTTGACGTGCGCCAGCTCGTGCGCCATCACTCCGCGCAGCTCGCGCTCGGTCAGCACCTGCATGATGCCGGTGGTCGCCGCGACCGCGGCGTGGCTGGGGTTGCGACCGGTCGCGAAGGCGTTGGGCGCGTTCTCTTCGATGATGTAGACGCGTGGCATCGGCAGCTGGGCCCGCTGCGCCAGCTCACGCACCATGCGGTAGAACTGCGGCGCAGTGGTCTCGTCGACCTCGCGGGCGTTGTACATCTTCAGCACCAGCTGGTCGCTGAACCAGTAACTGAAGAAGTTCATCCCCAAGGCGATCAGCAGCGCGATCGCCATGCCCTGGCGCCCGCCCAGCACTGCGCCGATCGCCATGAAAAGCGCGGTAATGGCGGCCATCAGGACCGCGGTCTTCAGCAAGTTGAACATGGTCGAGTCCTTCATCCTGGCGCCTGTCCGGCACCTGCCCGCCAGATGCGGGCAGCGCGGTTGTAATTCAACCGCGCTTCGGCTCAAAAACCATGCCCGGCTTCACGGTATGACCCGGAAGGAATTCCGCCGCGGGCAGCCGGCGCCCGCCCGGCTTTTGCAACTGCGTCAGGCGAAGTGCGCCCTCACCGCAGGCGACCACCGGGCCGGCGGGATCGACCGCCAGCACGGTGCCGGGCAAGCCCGCCCCCGGCGCCAGCTCGGCCCGCCAGCACTTGATCGGCACCCCGTCCAGGGTCGCCAGCGCGCCGGGGAAGGGATCGAAGGCGCGAACGCGCCGCTCCAGCACCTCGGCCGGCAGCTGCCAGTCGATCTCGGCTTCGGCCTTGTCGATCTTGTGCGCGTAGCTGACGCCCTCAGCCGGCTGGGGCGTGCCTTGCAGCCCGCCGCAGGCGGCCAGCTCCAGCGCTTCGACGATCAGCCGGCTGCCCAGGCTCGCGAGCCGGTCGTGCAGGCTGGCGGTGGTGTCGGTCGCCTCGACAGGCAGGCGCTCCAGCAGCAGCATGTCGCCGGTGTCCAGCCCTTCGTCCATCTGCATGATGGTGATGCCGGTCTCGGCGTCGCCGGCCTCGATGGCCCGGTGGATGGGCGCTGCGCCGCGCCAGCGCGGCAGCAGCGAGGCATGGATGTTCAGGCAGCCGAGCCGCGGCAGCGCCAGCACCCAGGCCGGCAGAATCAGCCCGTAGGCGGCGACGACCATGACGTCCGGACGCACCGCCTCAAGGCGTTCGCGCGCCGCCTGCGCCTCTTCGGGGTACTTGCCATCCAGGCGCAGGCTGCGTGGCTGGGCGACATCCATGTCGTGAGCCAGCGCGTACTGCTTGACCGGGCTCGGCTGCAGCTTCATGCCCCGGCCGGCGGGACGGTCGGGCTGGCTCAGCACCAGCGGGATCTCGAACCCGGCCCGGTGCAGGCCCGCCAGGGCAGCCTGTGCGAACTCCGGCGTACCGGCAAATACAAGCTTCATGGGTGAACCGGAAAAACGGGCCGCCGAAGCGGCCCGCGGAGTGGGGAGGGACGGGCAGCCCGGGCCCGGTTGCCGTTCAGCGGCGCTCTTCCTCGCGGCCGCGCTTGACCAGCTTGGTGCGGATGCGGTCGCGCTTGAGCGGCGACAGGTACTCGACGAACACCTTGCCCATCAGATGGTCCATCTCGTGCTGCACGCAGACGGCCAGCAACTGTTCGGCATCGAACTGGTAGGGCCGGCCCTCGCGGTCGAGCGCCTTGACAGTGACGCGTGCATGCCGGTCGACCTTGTCGTAGAAGGCGGGCACCGACAGGCAGCCCTCCTCCCAGACCAGCATCTCCTCGCTGCGCGCGACCAGCTCGGGGTTGATCAGCACGCGCGGCTCGTTGCGCTCGTCGGAGGTGTCGATGACGATGAGGCGCTCATGCACGTCGACCTGCGTGGCCGCGAGGCCGATGCCATTGGCGTCGTACATGGTTTCCAGCATGTCGTCGGCCAGGCGCTGGATGCGCTCGTCAACGACGGCGACGGGTTTGGCCACCGTGTGCAGGCGGGGGTCGGGGTAACGGAGGATGTTCAGTTTGGCCATGATCGGGAAGCGGGTCGCCGGCAATTCAAGGGGATGTTCCCGCCGCAACCGTGAAACAGTGCCGGGCGCACGGCAACCTTCAACAAAATTCGTTGCGGCATCAAGGGTTTATGGGCAGAATCTGTGAAACTATGTGAGGATTTTCGCCGAACTGCTTGCTGCGCGGCGAACAAAGAATTCATTAACCATATAGCGTCATGGCCGCCTCCTTTCAGGCCATGAAGGCCGCGGAGACCCTGCATGACTCGAACCCCGTTGCTGCAAGCCAGTCCGACAGCAGCTTTGCGCCTTCGTGGCTGGCGCACCGCCGTCGGCATCGCGCTGGTGGCGGGCAGTGCCGCGGCGTGGGCCGTCAATTATCCCGTGACCCAGCAGCAGCGCGCCACCGCCCAGCAGGTGGCCGAGGCCGGCGTGCCGCTGTCCGAGCTGGCGCCGAATGCACCGGACTCCTACACCGTCAAACGCGGCGACACGCTCTGGGACATCTCCTCGCTGTTCCTGAAGCGCCCCTGGCGCTGGCCGGAGCTGTGGGGCATGAACCTGGACCAGATCCGCAACCCGCACCTGATCTATCCGGGCCAGATCCTCTTCCTGGAAACCAAGGACGGCCGCGCCCGCCTGCGCCTGGGCAAGCCGGTCGGCCAGCCCGGCAGCACCCTCAAGGTCTCGCCGCGGGTGCGCAGCGAGTCGCTCGACAACGGCGCCATCGCCTCCATCCCGCTGCACCTGATCGAGCCCTTCCTCAACGAGGCCGTGATCTTCAACAGCAATGAGCTGGAAAGCGCGCCGCGCATCGTCGCTACCCAGGAAGGCCGGGTGCTGCTGACCCGCGGCGACCTCGCCTACGTGCGCGGCGAGGTGGGCCAGACGCGCGACTGGCGCCTGTTCCGCAATGCCAAGCCGCTGGTCGACCCGGTGACCAAGGAAGTGCTGGGTTACGAGGCGCCCTATGTCGGCACGGCGTCGTACACGCGCGCCGCCGAGACGGGCAAAAACGGTGAGCCGGTGCCCGCGACCTTCCGCGTCGAGTCGACGCGCCAGGAAGCTGGCGTGGGCGACCGTCTGTCGCCGGTGCCGCCACGCGACTTCATCAGCTATGTGCCGCGTGCTCCGCAGCAGGACATCGAAGGCCTGATCGCCTCGATCTACGGCGACGCGCTGAGCGCCGGCCAGAATCAGATCGTCACGCTCAACAAGGGCGGCAAGGACGGCCTGGAGCGCGGCCACGTGCTGGCGCTGTGGCGCTACGGCCGCAAGGCCGTCGACGCCACCACCGACGGCAAGAAGGTCGACATCAAGCTGCCGGATGAGCGCCACGGCCTGCTGTTCGTGTTCCGCGTGTTCGACCGCATGTCGTACGCGCTGGTTTTGAACGTGCAGGACCCCGTGCAGGTAGGGGATCGCTTCACCCAGCCCTGAGGGCCGACAGGCCCTGACCCGGTGATCGAACGCCGCGAACTGGCCGCCTGGCTGCGGCTGATCGCAACACCGGGCGTCGGCGGCCAGACCGCGCGCCGCCTGCTCGCCCTGGCCGGCTCGCCGGAAGCCGTGTTCGAGGCCCCCGTCGCCGCTTGGCGCGAGGCGCTCGACCGGCCCCAGGCACAGGCCCTCGTCACCCCGCCCGCGCGGCTCGACACCCTCGTCGAGACCACGTGGCAATGGCTGCAGGACCACGACGAGCACCACCTGCTCTGCCTCGGTGACCCGCGCTACCCCGAACTGCTGCTCAGCACCGACGATCCGCCGCTGCTGCTGCATGCCCAAGGCCGGCTGGAGCTCTTGCGGGCGGACAGCATTGCCGTGGTCGGCAGCCGCAATCCCACCTGCCAAGGTGTCGACAACGCCCGTGCTTTCGCCGCCCACCTCAGCCGTGCAGGGCTCACGGTGGTGTCGGGTCTGGCCCTGGGCATCGACGGCGCCGCCCACGAAGGGGGCCTGCAAGGCCCGGGCAGCACCATCGCGGTGGTCGGCACCGGGCTGGACCGGGTCTACCCGGCGCGACACCGCGCGCTGGCGCACCGCATCGCCGAGCAAGGCCTGCTGCTGAGCGAGTACCTGCTCGGCACGCCGCCGCTGGCGCCCAACTTCCCGCGCCGCAACCGGCTGATCTCGGGCCTCGCACGCGGCGTGCTGGTCGTTGAAGCCGCACCGCGCTCGGGCTCGCTGATCACGGCGCGTCTGGCAGCCGAGCAAGGACGCGAGGTGTTCGCGATTCCCGGCTCCATCCATTCGCCGCAATCGCGCGGCTGCCACCTGCTGATCCGCCAGGGCGCCAAGCTGGTCGAAGGCGGGGACGACATCCTGGAGGAACTGCGCATGTCCACGCCTGGTCCCGAGCAGCATCACGATCGTCCCGGTCCGGGGCGCGACGAGCCGCCCGCAGCCCTTGGCGGGACCGAGGCCGACCGCATCCTCGACGCGCTGGGCTGGGATCCCCTGACCCTGGACGCCCTCGCCGACCGCACCGGCTGTACGGCCGCCGAGTTGAACGCGCGCCTGCTCGAACTCGAGCTCGACGGCCGCGTCGCGCGCCTGCCCGGCCAGCGCTTCCAGCGTATCGCCCAGGCCTGAACGGCGCCGGGGCAATACCCGCGCGCGGGGGCTCCCCCTCTTTTTAGCGTCCTGCCGCCGGCAGCGGCTCGGGTATAGTCAGGCGCATGTTCGATGTGCTCGTCTATCTCTACGAAAACTACTGGCGGCCTGACGCTTGCCCCGACCATGCACAGCTCACGCGCAAACTCTCGGCGGTGGGCTTCGAGAGCGACGAGATCCAGGAAGCCCTGACCTGGCTGGACGGCCTGACCCATTCGGCCCAGAGCCATCCCGGCACCCAGGGCCCCCACAGCATGCGTGTGTTCACGCCGGCCGAGCAGGACCAGCTCGGCGAGGAATGCATGGGTTTCATCAGCTTCCTGGAAAGCGCCGGGGTCCTGCCCGCCCCGATGCGCGAGATCGTGATCGACCGCGCCATGGTCAGCAGCGGCAGCCCGATGTCGCTCGAAGACCTGAAGATCATCGTGCTGATGGTGTTCTGGAGCCTGGGCGAGGAGCCCGACGCCCTGATCCTCGATGAATTGTTCGTCGATGTCGCCGACCGCCTGATCCACTGACCCACGCTTCGCGGCGGGCCGGCTTGCCGGCCCGCCCCCGTGGCTCTCAGCTGAGCAGCCGGCTCGGGTCGGCGTCCAGCTTGGCCAGCGCGTCGCGCGTGGCACGCACCGTCAGCGCCTCTTCCTCGGCCGGCACCAACAGGCCGGCCTGCAGGAAGGCAGCCAGCCGGTGTTGCTGGAACAACACGCAACGGCCGTTGGGCGAGGCGAACAGGCTCAGCTGCTTGCGCAAGCCCTGCCAGGCCAGCTGCACCGCCTCGTTGCGCCCCCGGTAGTCGAGCTTGAACCAGCTGCCGACCTGGATGCTGCGCGCCCAGGCCACCATGGCCGGGCTGGGCATGGAGCCGCCCTCGGCCACCACCTCGAGCCCGGTGGTCTCGTGGCCCGAGAGGTCTAGCACCATGGCCTCGTCGATCTCCACCTCGGTGTCGGGCAGCAGCTCTTCCAGCGTCTCCAGCCGCAGCATCAGCTCGTCGAGCCGCTCGGTCGGGATGGCGGCCGTCTTGGCGGTGAAGGCCGCCGCCAGCGAGTTGTTGAGCGCCTGGATGTGCTCGTCCTGCTTGGCGGTGGACACGCCCGCGTTGGCCATGCCGTCACGCAGGGTCTTCAGCAGCGGCGGCAGACGCCGGATCACCTCGGCGCGCTCCTCGCGCGACACCTTGGCGCTGGCCGACCAGATCAGGTCGGCGGCGGCGCGTTTCATCGCCTTGGTCGTGTCGCTCTGCGCGCCGCTCTTTACCGCGGTCATCGCCAGCACGTCGGCCCAGATCTGGAACAGGAAGTCGCGCACCCCGTCCTGCACCGGGACTTCGTTGAGCATCTTGCGCAGCTCGATGGTGTACTGGATCGCCAGGATCTCGCGCTGCTCGACCTGCTGGGCCAGCGACACCCCCTTGCGGGAGACCTCGTTCTCGTTGCGGAAGTAGTGGTCCAGGAACTTCTCGAACTCCACCAGCACGGTCTGGAACACACGCCGGCCAGTGTCAGGATAGGCCTCGACCACCTGGACGACCCGCTTGATCTCCTTCTCGAGGGCATCACCCATCACGCCCACGGTCGCGGCATCGAAGCCCATCACACAGGCCCCCATGCGGTCGATCAACTTGCGCGCCGGGTGGTCGGTGGTGGCAAAAAAATCGGGCTCGCCGACCGCCACCCGCAGCACCGGCATCTGCAGCCGCGCGAACCACACGCGCACCGAGGGCGGCAGGCGCTCCTCGGTCAGGATGGCCTGGAACAGCAGGGCCACGATCTCGATCGTGGCGCGCTCCACCGGCGAGTCGGTCGCGCGCTTGAGCGCCTGCTTGCGCTCGTTCAAATCGTCGAGCAGGGCCGGGGCGCTGGCCTGCAGCGAATCCGGTCGGGTGCTGCGCAGGCGCTGCGCGACGTCGCGCTCGGCCTCGGCGATCGCGGCGGCCAGCTTGGGCGAGGCCTGGAAGGTGGTGGTGACGTCGAAGTCCGGCACCTGCTGGCCCACCAGCCGGTTGAGCCGGCCGAGCACCGCCTGGGCCTGCTCGGTGGCGCGCATCAGGTTGGAGGCGCGCGTCATCATGCGGGTCTCCTCGCCGACCGCGCTCTGGCGCAGCGGCCCCGGCCGCGACATCGTCCCGGGCTGGACCGCCGCGCCACCCGCAAGGCCGGCGACGGCAGGCGACGGCGATGCCGGCGCCGTGCTGCCATACGGCACCGGCGCGCTGTGCGGCATGGCCGCTCGAGTGCGCCGGATCAGCGGCCGCAGGTCGATCTCGGGCAGCACGCCGTGTGCGATCAACCACTTGTTGGTCTCGTGGTAAGCCAGCACCATCAGGTGGCCCAGTTCATCGTGCAGCACTGGTTGCAACAGGCGCCAGGCGGCGATGCCGAGTCCGGCGCCGCGCCAGGCGTCAACGAGCTCGCGCGAGACAACGTGGGGCCGCAGCACGTCGGCCGAAGCCAAGTCGGTGCGCCGCTCCAGAGCGCCGAGCCGCGAGCGCAGATCGGTGAATTCGGAGGAGGCCTGGTCCATCGCGGCCAGGGCCAGGCGCGAGGTCAGGATCTCGTGTTCTATGGTGTCGTCGTCCACCAGCGACAGCTCGGCGCCGCGCAGGCTGAGGCCTCCGGGTTGGCTGGGGGTGGGTTCATGGACGCTGGCGGCGCGGCGCTGCAGGCCTTCGATCAGCAGCCGCTGCCAGGCGGCGCGCTGCCGCTGGATGTCGGCCCAGGCATCGCGGCGGCGCAGCAACACGTCGGGCGGCGCAGCCTGGGAGGCGAGCGCCTTCGCCCCTTCTTCCACCGCCGACAGAGCGTTGGGCGCGCCGTACAGCAGCACGTTCAGAAAGGTCCTGCGGGCCTGGGCTGCGAGCGCCTTCGGATCGGCGGGAATCGCCATGGTGGAGGGGTCGCCTGCGTCCTATGCGGAAAAGTGCATCAACTCTACACCACGGCACCAGCGTTGGGATCGTCCGGATCGTTTTCCTGACGCGTCGCCTTGATCAGGTCTTCCCGCTTGACGCCCAGCCACATCGCGATGGCAGCCGCGACGAACACGGAGGAATAGATGCCGAAGCAGATGCCGATGGTCAGCGCGATCGCAAAGTAGTGCAGGGTCGGGCCACCGAAGATCAGCATCGCCAGCACCATCATCTGCGTCGAGCCGTGGGTGATGATGGTCCGGCTCATCGTGCTGGTGATGGCGTGGTCGATCACCTCGGACGGCGTCATCTTGCGGTACTTCCGGAAGGCCTCACGGATCCGGTCGAAGATCACCACCGACTCATTGACCGAGTAGCCCAGCACCGCCAGCACCGCCGCCAGCACCGAGAGCGAGAACTCCCACTGGAAGAAGGCGAAGAAGCCGAGGATGATGATCACGTCGTGCAGGTTGGCAATGATGGCGGCCACCGAGAACTTCCACTCGAAGCGCATTGCCAGGTAGATCATGATGCCGGCAATCGTCACCAGCAGCGCCAGCGCGCCGTCGCGAGCCAGCTCGGAACCGACCTGCGGCCCGACGAACTCGCTGCGCTGCAGCTTCAGCGGCTCGGCCGACGCGGTGGCGCAGACCTCGCGCCCGACCGCCTCGCCCTTGGGGCTGATTTCCTGGCGCCGCTCGACCTTGCCGCCCTCGGCCTGGCACAGCGCGCCGAACACGCGGCCCACCACCTCGGCCTGCTTGACTTCGCCGCGCAGCGGCAGGCGGATCAGCACGTCGCGCGAGGTGCCGAAGTTCTGCACCAGCACTTCGCCGAAGTTCTGTGCCTCGACGGTGCTGCGCACCTTGCCAAGGTCGGCCGGCTGGCTGTATTGCACCTCCATCACGGTGCCGCCGGTGAACTCGATCGACAGGTGCAGGCCGCGCGTGACCAGAAAAAACACCGCCAGGAGGAAGGTCACGACGGAGATGATGTTGAACACCAGCGCGTGCCGCATGAAGGGGATGTCGCGCTTGATCCGGAAAAATTCCATGGACGGGAGTCCCTACTGTTGAAGGCGGCGACAGGGCGGACCGTCCCGCCTGCTGTCGCTGCGCACCGTTGCTTCGCTTTTCGCCCGTGACCGGCTCAGACCGCGTCGGCGCTTTCGGCGCCGGGCTTCCAGACCTGGCCGATGGAGACCGACTTGAGCTTCTTCTGGCGGCCGTACCACAGGTTCACCAGCCCGCGCGAGAACAGCACGGCCGAGAACATCGAGGTCAGGATGCCGAGGCAGTGCACCACCGCGAAGCCGCGCACCGGGCCGGAGCCGAAGGCCAGCAGCGCGACACCGGCTATCAGGGTGGTGACGTTGGAGTCCAGGATGGTCGCCCAGGCACGCTCGTAGCCGACGTGGATGGCGGTCTGCGGCGAGCTGCCGTTGCGCAGCTCCTCGCGCACCCGCTCGTTGATCAGCACGTTGGCGTCGATCGCCATGCCCAGGGTCAGGGCAATGGCCGCAATGCCGGGCAGGCTCAAGGTGGCCTGCAGCATCGACAGCACCGCCACCAGCAGCAGCACATTGACCGCCAGCGCGACGGTCGAGAACACGCCGAACAGCCGGTAGTAGAGGCACATGAAGACGGCGATCGCGATGAAGCCGTAGAGCACGCTGTTGAACCCCTTGGCGATGTTGTCGGCGCCCAGGGCCGGACCGATGGTGCGCTCCTCGATGATCTCCATCGGCGCGGCCAGCGAGCCGGCGCGCAGCAGCAGCGCGGTGTCGTTGGCTTCCTGGGTCGTCATGGCGCCGGAAATCTGCACCCGGCCGCCGCCGATCTCGCTGCGGATCACCGGTGCGGTCACGACCTCGCCCTTGCCCTTCTCGAACAGCAGGATCGCCATGCGCTTGTTGATGTTGTCGCGCGTGACGTCGCGGAAGATGCGCGCGCCCTTGGCATCCAGGGTCAGGTGCACCGCGGGCTGCTGCTGGTCGTCGAAGCCGGCCTGGGCGTCGGTCAGGTTCTCGCCGGTCAGGATGACCTGGCGCTTGACGATGATGGCGCCGCCGCCGCGCTCGGTGTAGCGCTCGGTGCCGAAAGGCACGGCCCCGCTGCCGGCGGCGCCCACGGCCTCGGGGCTGTCGTCCACCAGTCGCACTTCCAAGGTGGCGGTACGGCCGATGATGTCCTTGGCGCGCGCGGTGTCCTGCACGCCGGGCAACTGCACCACCACCCGGTCGAGGCCCTGCTGCTGGATCACCGGCTCGCTGGTCCCCAGCTCGTTGATGCGGTTGTGCAAGGTCGTGATGTTCTGCTTGAGCGCCTGCTCCTGTACGCGCCGCGCCGCCTCGATCTTGAGCGTGCCGACCAGCTTGGCGTCGCTGCCCTCGGGCTGCTGCCCCCAGCTCATGTCCGGCACCTGGTCCGTGAGCAGCTGCAGGGCAGCTGCCATCGCCTGCGTATCGCGGAAGCGCACCTCGACGTTGTCGCCGGCGCGGGCGATGCCGGCGTGGCGGATGTTCTTGTCGCGCAGCAGGGTGCGGATGTCGGAGGTCAGCGACTCGGCCCGCTTGGTCAGCGCCGCCTTCATGTCGACCTGCATCAGGAAGTGCACGCCGCCGCGCAGGTCCAGGCCCAGGTACATCGGCATCGCGTGAAGGGCGCTCAACCACTGCGGCGAGCGCGGCACCAGGTTCAGCGCGACGATGTAGGTCGGGTCCTGGGGATCGGCGTTGAGCGCCTTCTCGATCACGTCGCGGGCCTTGAGCTGGGCGTCGGTGTCGGCGAAACGCGCCCTGACCGAGTTGCCCTCGAACTGCACGAAGTCAGGCTGCAAGCCGGCTTGCTTCAGGGCCTGCTCGACACGGCCGGACAGAGCCTCGTCCACCTTCACGGTGGCCTTGGCGCTGGACACCTGGACGGCCGGCGCCTCGCCGAACAAGTTGGGCAGGGTGTAAATCAACCCCACCAGCACGGCGACCACCAGGATCGCGTATTTCCACCACGGATAGCGGTTCATGACAGCTCTCTTGCCTCAGGCTGGGTCCGGGCGCAGCGGGCGCTCGGCGGGAAGGGTGCGCGACCGGCTTTTTACTTGATCGTGCCCTTGGGCAGGACCTGGACCACGGCGCTGCGCTGGATCAGGATCTCGACGCCGCTGGAAATCTCCAGGTGCAGGTAGGTCTCGCCCAGCTTGGCGACCTTGCCCAGCATGCCGCCGGCGGTCACGATCTCGTCGCCCTTTGCAATGGCTTCGATCATCGCCTTGAGCTCCTTCTGGCGCTTCATCTGGGGCCGGATCATGATGAAGTAAAGCACCACGAACATCAGCACCAGGGGCAGCATGCTGAGCAGGCCGGACTGGGCACCGCCCGATGCGGCGGCGGGTGCGGCCTGTGCGAAGGCTTCAGAGATAAACACGGCTCGGTCTCCAGGGAGAATGGATAAACATTCGATTGTATGCGCCCGCCTCGACCGGGTTGGTCAAACGACCCTCGCCGTGCAACCGGCGGCGAGCCGTGGCCGCCGGCACTGACTGACACGCAGGCTGGGCGGCCGGGCCGGCCGCTCAGCCCCGCCTCAACCCTGCTTGCCGATCCACTTGGAGAACTCGGGCGAGATCAGCGCCCCGAGCAGGGTCTCGTCCTCGATGCCGCGCAGCTGGCGCAGTTGCACGAAGCCGGCGTTGGGCTCGGCCTCGGCAACCGCTTCGAGATAGCTCAGGTCCGAGTTGCCGATGCCGACGAACTGCACGTAGGCGCGCCGGCTGCGCAGCGCCTGCAGGGTCGCTTCGAAGGCCTCGCGGTCCATGTTTTCGCCATCGGTGATCAACAGGATCATCAGCGGCTGCTCGCCGACTGCCTGCCTGGCGACCTCACCGGCCTTGTCCTTCGCGCCAAACAGGCGGCCCAGCTTGCTGGCCTTCTTGCCTTCGGTGCCGTAGTAGTGCGCCTGGATGGACTGCAGCACTGGCGCGTAGGCGGTACCGCCCCACTTCTTCAGCGTGCCGTTGGCCACGATCTCGCGGGCGACAAAACCGTCGATGCTGTTCATCGTCGCCTGGCCGACGTAGCCATGGCCGTCGTCGAACACCCAGACGTCAAGCAGCTGGTCGCTGTCGAACTTCATCGCCACCGCGAGGCAGCGCTCGACGACCGCCTGCACGATGCCGGCCTGGTACTCGTCCCTCATGGAGCCGGAGATATCGACCGCCAGCGCCACCTGCGACGGCACCGGCGTGATGCCGCGCTTCTGGAGCACGATCTCGGTCTTCTTGACGAGGTTGATCATGGACATGGGGGACCCTCTCTGTGTCGTTGTATGGATATTGTGGTCGGGAGCCCGGCCTCAGGCCGGGCGGCCGATGGCGGCCTTCAACTCGTTCTGCAGCACCCCGATGCGGCGCTCGGCGTCCTGGCGCTGGGCCTGGCCCTCGCGCTGGATGGACAGCACCTCCTCGACGGTGGAGATCAGCGTCTGCTGCACCTGCTCCAGGGTCTCGATGTCGATCACCGAGCGCTGGTTGGCGCGGGCGGTTTCGACCGAGTTCTGCTTCAGCAGCTCGGCGTTGCGGCGCAGGAACTCGTTGGTCGCATCGTCGATGTTCTTGGCCAGCGCCACCGCCTGGCTCTGCTCATTGAGCGACAGCGCCAGCATGAACTGGCGCCGCCAGGCGGGAATGGTGAGTTCCTTGATGTTCTGGAACTTCTCGATGATGGTCTGGTTGTTGCTCTGGATGATGCGGATCATCGGCAGGGTCTGCAGCGCCGACATGCGCAGCGCCAGCAGGTCGGCGACCCGCTTTTCCAGCCGCTCGGCGAACTGGCGCAGGTCGTTGATGCGCTGCGCGGCGCCGACGTCGCCGGGCTCGGGCTGGGCGTTCAGCTCGCCCTGCAGCTCGGCCAGCTTGAGCTTGCCGGCCGCCACCGAGACGCTCAGACGGCGAAACTCCTCCTGGGTCGCGGCAAAGGCCTGGTCCAGGTCCTGCACGCGCTGGCGCAGGCCCTGCTGCGAAATGTCGACTTCGCCGACCAGCTTTTCCAGCTGCTTGTCGGTGGACTGGAACTGCTGAATCAGCGCTTCCTTGCCGAGCTTGAAACGGTCCACCAGCCCGCCGATCAGCGGGATGCGGCTGCGCTGCGTGCTGAGCGCGCCGAGGTTGATGGACTTCGCGGTGACCACAATGGTGCTCAGCTTGCTGCCGATCTCGCCCAGGTCCTTGTTTTTCACCTGCGCCAGGATGCGGTCGGCGTACTTGGAGGCATGGTTGGCCGCCTCGCTGCCCAGGTCGTGCACCGTCATCGGCTTGCTGGTGTCGAGGCGCTCGGCCAGGCTTTTCACCTGCGCCGCGTCCTGCGGTCCGAGCTGCTGTTCGCTGAGCAGCTGGTCCAGGCTCATGGCCGGGGCGGCCTGCAGGGGGAAAGCCGGGGCGGGGGCATAGGCCTGGGCCGGCGCGTAAGGCGCGGCCGCCGGGGCGACCGCGGTGGTGGGTGCCGGGGCGGGCGCGGGGACCGGATCGAGGGCCAGGGCGGATTTCGGCTTGAAGCTAGTCATAGACTTTCCGGGAGGTGAGGGTCACGAGATGGCCCAGCTGGTCCATCAGCTGTTGGTGGGTGTCGAGCGCCTTGGAGTCGCCCACCGCCAACTCCTTGTGCGACTGCAGCGGCGCCAGGAATTGCTGGCGCCACAGCGGCAGGGTCGCGAAACGCAGGGTCTGCACCCGCTCGGCCACGGTGAGCAGGTGTTCGCGGGCGATCTGCAGCTGGCGGCGTGTCATGTCGGCCGAAGCCGACAGCGTGGACAGCAGCTGCGCACGACGCGCCAGGCGTTCCCGGGTGGCGGGCGGCCGGTCGGCCAGCAGGTGCTCGGCGAGCCGGCAGGCCCAGTGGTGCTGGGCCAGCGACCGCAGCTGGTCCTCGTTTCGCTCGATCAGCTCGACCAGCCGGCCGGCGTCGTCCAGCACGGCCTGCTCCATCGCGGCCAGCTCCTTCAGGCGCGCCTCCAGCGTCTGGTCCAGGCTGGCGAGCCAGGTCACCGGGGACCGGGTCAGGCGCTGCAGCCAGCCGCTGCGGGCTTGCGGGCGCACGCTCGCCAGATCGTCCAGCGTCTGCTTCAGCAGCGCCCCCACCCGCGGCAGATCGGGGTCCGTCATGATGCGCATGGCCTGCTTCAGCAGGCCGTCCACCGCCGCTGCCGGGCCTTCGCCAAACTGCAGGATGTCCTCGTCGCGAGCCGTGTCCAGGTCCTTCAGCAGGCGGAAGGTGGTGCGCTGGTGCTGCAGCTCGGTGGGCGCGCCGGGCAGCTGGGCCAGGGCGTCCAGGAAGGCCGCGGGCAGCTCGGCGCTGATCGAGGGCGCGAACAGCGCCCTTGGCGGCACGGCCTGGTGGTGCTGTTCGGCCTCAAAGGTGCGCACCGCGGGCGTCGCGGGGGCTTGCGACTGCATGCCGTGGAAGGTCCGCACGGCCGGCGCGGCCTCCGGGGCCGCCACCGCACGCCGCGGTTCGCCATGGAAGGTGCGCACCCCGGCGGGGGCCGGCACGGGGGCGGCCGGCGTCACCGGCGCCGGGCCTGCTGCCGGTGAGGCGGCGGCATCGGGCGGGGAAGGAGCCAGCTTCCCGCCGCCGAACAGCGGACGTGTCATGCGTCGCGGTCCTCGGGGAGCGCGGCTGTCGAAAAGCTCAGTTCAGGTAGCCGCCGACGAAGGTGCCCAGGTCCAGCGCGTAGCCGGCGCCCACGGCGCGGAACTCCCACTGGCCCTCGCCATTGCGCACCAGCGAGCCCATCTGCACCGCCGTTTCGCGGCTGAAGGCTTCGTCCAGGTCGTAGGTGCACAGCACCTTGCCGGTCTGCTCGTTGTAGATGCGGATGTAGGCGTCCTTGAGCATGCCGAAGTGCTGGTTGCGCTCGGCCGCTTCGTGGAGGGTCACGACGAAGGAGATCTCGCGCACCTCGGCTTCGAGCTTGGGCAGCTCGACCACCAGGGTCTCGTCGTCGCCGTCGCCGGCGCCGGTGCGGTTGTCGCCGCTGTGCAGCACCGAGCCGTTGGGCGTGGCCTTGTTGTTGTAGAAGACGAAGTGCTGCTCGCTCAGCAGCTTGGGCTCCTGCTGCGCGTTCAGGCGACACACGAAGGCCGACACGTCGAGGTCCAGCGGCGGCGTGGTCTGCGGCAGCTCCCAGCCCAGGCCGACGCGCACGCGGGCCAGCGCCGGCTCGGACTTGGTCAGGTTCAGGGTTCCGCCCTTCTTGAGATTGATGGTCATCACTACCCTCTGTTGATGTTGGCTTTTTGCTTTTTGCCTGGGCGCCGATGTTAGCCCCAGTCGGCGCCCGCCCTGCCCCCGCAAAAGGGGGGCGGCGGACCCGCAGGAGGCGACTCTACAACGCGGCGAGCGGTTTGCCGTGGAGCGGCGCCGACACGGCGAGCACTCCGCGGCCACGCCGTCGGCCTGCTGCACCCGTCCGGCGGCGCAGCGGCCGCCGGGGGCCGGCTCCCTTATAGTGGCCCCAAGCCGCAGCACACGGCAGCGAGGTGAGCCCCCGCTGCTTCCGGGCGGACGAGCACCCTGGAGGACGTCGTGGCCCGCATCCTGATCTATTCCGACCTGCACCTCGAATTCGGCCCCTTCACGCCGCCGCCGGGGCTGGCCTATGACGTCGTGATCCTGGCCGGCGACATCCAGACGCCGGGCGCACGCGGGGTGCGCTGGGCGCAGCGCAGGGCGGTGTTCCAGGGCCGGCCGGTCATCTACGTGCCGGGCAACCACGAGTACTACGGTCAGCCGCGCGCCCTGCAGCTGGCGCTGATGCGCGAGATCGCGCAGGAAGGCAATGTGCACGTGCTCGACCGCGATGTCTGCGAGGTGGCCGGCATCCGTTTTCTCGGCGTGACGCTGTGGACCGACTTCCGCCTCCACGAACACCTCGGCACCCCCTGGCCCGAGGCCGCCGAGGTGGCCGGCCAGCGCATGAACGACTTCCGCCTGATCCAGGAGGGGCACGACAGCGACGAAGGCGGCCCCGACCCCTTCCGCCCCGAGGACGCGCTGCAGGAACACCAGCTGGGCCGCGCCTGGCTGCAGCAGCAGCTCGAGCAAGCCGCCGAAACGCCTGCTCTGCCCACGGTGGTCGTCACGCACCATGCGCCCAGCCCGCGCAGCGTCTCGGCCCCCTTCCAGGGCCATCCGCTCTCGCCGGCCTTCGCCTCGGAGCTGCCCGGCGAATTTTTCGGGGGCGCGCGGCTGTGGGTGCACGGACACATCCACACCAACAGCGACTACCGGGTCGGCGACACCCGGATCATCTGCAATCCGCGTGGCTACTGGGAACCCGAGCACCAGCGCACCGACAACCCCGGCTTCAACCCGGGGCTGGTGGTGGAGGTGGGCTGAGGCGGCTCGGGACAGTCCGCTGGCCCCGTGAAGGACGGCGATATGATCAAGCCGGACGTGCCCGGAAGCCGTCTGCAGACTCGCACTGAACAGGACGGACATGACGATGGTTTCCGCCGCCACGCCGCGGCTGCTCGGCCCGGTGACGACACTCTGGCCTGCCGGCGCCATGCTGGGTGAAGGCACCTGCTGGTCGCCTTCGCGCCAGGCACTCTACTGGGTCGACATCCTCGAACACCGGCTGTTCCGCTACACGCCCTCGACAGGACTGCGTGAGCAGTGGGAGCTGCCCGACACCGTCTCGGCGGTCGCCGAGCGCCGCGACGGGCCGGGCCTGCTGATCACACTGAGGCGCGGCTTCGCCTTCTTCGACCCGGACGACGGCGGCCAGCTGGAGCTGCTGCACGAGCCCGGCGACGAGCCGGCCGGCAACCGCTTCAACGACGGCAAGTGCGACGCCGAGGGCCGCTTCTGGGGCGCAACGATGGACTTCGACGCCAAGGCTCCAACTGGCCGGCTCTATCGCTTCGACGCGCAGCGCCACTGCAACCTGGTGTTCGACCTGCGATTCCCGGTGACCAACGGGCCCACCTGGTCGGCCGACGGACGCACGCTCTACTTCAACGACACCGCGCGCCGCGACACCTATGCCTTCGACTTTGATCCGGCCAGCGGCACCCTGGCGAACCGACGGCACTGGCACCGTTTCGGCAAGGCCGACGGCTACCCCGATGGCATGACCACCGATGCGCAGGGCCGGCTGTGGATGGCCCACTGGGGTGCCGGCTGCGTCACCTGCCACGACCCGGACAGCGCCGAGGAGTTGCTGCGCGTCGAGCTGCCAACCAGCCACATCACCAATGTCAACTTTGGCGGGCCTGCGATGAACACCCTGTTCATCACGAGCGCCCGCTTCGGCCTCAGCGAGGACCAGCGGGCTGCCCAGCCGCTGGCCGGCGCGCTCTTCTGCGTCGAGACCGACGCCACCGGGGTGGCGCCGAACCGCTACGCCGGTTGAGCACCGGCCTGAGCGGGCTGGTAGGGCCGCAAGCACCACGCCACCAGAGAGACCGCGAGCAGGCCTCAGCCGAGCAGGTGCTGCAGCGGCAGCCGCTGCAGGCGGGCGGCGCTTGGGGATGTTGGCATGGTGCGGTCCTCGGCAGCGGGGCGCTCGCGCGGGCGGACCTCAGTGCAGTGCCAGCGGCGGCTTGCGCGCCAGGTACAGCCGCGCGATGCCGTGGCTGAGGCTGTGGTGGGTGCAGGCGACAAAACGGCCCCGCGCCAGCAACGACTGCACCGCGCGGGCGCTGCGCCAGCCCAGGATCTCCTGCTCCAGGTGGCCGTAGGCGGACCAGCCCAGACGCACCAGGTGGAACAGGCGCAGGTAGAGCTGAAAAGCGTCGCGCAGCCAGCCGCTGTCCGGCTGGCCCAGCTCCAGCAGCGCGACCCGCCCGCCGGGACGCAGCACCCGGTACATCTCCTGCACGCAGCGGCTGCGGTCGAGGATGTCGTCGATCGCGAAGGCGAGGGTGACCGCGTCGAAGCTGTCGTCGTCGAAAGGCAGTTCGGTCGCGTCGCAGCGCAGCAGCTCGACCGAGAGACCGGCACGGTTGACCCGGCGCCCCGCCCTCGCGAGCATGCCTTCGTTGAGATCGCAGGCCGAGACACAGACGCCCACGTTGGCCCGGGCCAGCTCGGCCGCCAGCGCCCCGGTGCCGGTCGCGACATCGAGCACGCGCGCGCCGGGACCGAGTTCAAGCGCGCCCACCGCGGCGCGGCGCCAGCGGCGGTCGCGGCCGAAGCTGAGTACCGAGTTCATCAGGTCGTAATAGGGCGCGACCCGGGTGAACAAGGCCTGGGGCGTGCGGGGACGGTCGCGGACAGCACTTTGCATGGCGGGCTCACCGAGGTGCGGAGGCAGGCGCCGTGTCGCGCGAGCGCTGCGGATCGATCTGCAGCAGGTCGGCCAGCGCGGTCAGCAGCAGGCCGGCGGCGACGGCCGCAGCCGGCATGTCGACTGGGACATCCGGCGCGCGCGCTGAACACGAAGCAGACAGCTTAGTGGCCCGCCCCCACCGCGGAACCTGTCAAGGTGTCCAGCGCCAGCCCCTGGACGGGGCGCCGCACCAGGCCCTGCCTGGCGGTGTGGTGAACGGCGTTCCTTCGAACAGGGGCCCGGGCACGACCGGTTGCGCCCGACTTCGGGGTCCCGCTCCGCAGCGGCCCGAGGGCATCGCCCCAGCCGCCGCCCCTGGCGCCGCCGGGCATGCGTGTTGCACGCCCCGACTGGATCGAAAGCGGTCGCGCTGCGGCCAACCCAGGCGCCATCCGGGGCCCCACGTCGCAGCGCGGACACGCGACATGTCGCAGGGAGTCCACGAGGAGCGGTTCCGAGGCCCGGGGGCCGCGCTTCCCGCCGCTCCCGACCGAAAGGAAATGCAGATGAGACACTTCACGGCAACCCTGGCCTGCCTCGCTGCCGGAGCGACAGCGATGTACTTCCTGGACCCGCAGCTGGGGCGCCGCCGCAGGGCACTGGTGCGCGACAAGCTCGTCGCCGCGTCGCACAGCGCCGGCGACGTCGCGCAAACGCGGAGCAAGTGGGCCGCCGACCATGCCAAGGGCGTCGCGGCGAGGGCACACGGCCGGCTGCAGGACATGGCACAGCCGCCCGACGATGCGCAGCTGTGTGAGCGGGTGCGTGCCCATATGGGGCGCGCGGTGAGCCATCCGAAGTCGATCGAGGTCGAGGTCTGCGACGGGCAGGTCTGCCTGCGCGGCAAGGTGCTGGCGCACGAACTCGATGGCTTGCTGGAAGCGGTCTCCTCCACGCCTGGTGTCCAGGGGGTGGACTCCCGCCTGTCGGTGCACCAGGAAGCCGGCAACGTTCCCGAGCTCCAGGGCAGCGGCCGCTCGGGCGGGCGCGGCGAGCTGGGCTCGGCGCAGGGCGTGCACATGGGCCGCAGCTGAACAGCGGCACCCGAGGCGCCGCCGGACTCTACGCCTTGACTGTCCCGCGGCAGGGCTTGCAGCCGCAGACCCTTCCCGTCATGCTCGCGGCAGCCCACATGGCCCAGCCCCATGATCCGCCTCCGAGAGATCGATCACCTCGTGCTCCGCGTCACCGACCTGGACCGCATGCTGCGCTTCTATTGCGACGCCCTGGGGTGCAGCGTCGAACGCCGCCAGGACGAGATCGGCCTGGTGCAGCTGCGCGCCGGCCGGTCCTTGCTGGACCTGGTCCCCATCGATGGCCGGCTCGGCCGCGCCGGCGGGGCGGCGCCCGGCGCGGAGGGCCGCAACCTCGACCATTTCTGCTTTCGCGTCGACCCCTTCGATGAAGCGGCGATCCGCCATCACCTCGAAGCCCTCGGGGTGGCGGTCGGCCCGGTCGCTACCCGCTACGGCGCCGAAGGTGAAGGACCGTCGATCTATCTGAGCGATCCCGAAGGCAACGTGGTGGAGCTCAAGGGCCCCCCGGCCGTTGCTGCCTGAGAGCCTCCGGCCTGCGGCAGTGATAGGCCCGCGCTGATGTCGCGGCGCGGGTGGCTTTTGGGGTAAGGCTTACAGGGCGGCGCACGGCTTTGCCGCGCCGCGCCGATGGTGCGGCTCGCCCGCGCTTGGCAGCATCAGCGAGCGCAGCCAGCGCAGACTGGGTCCACCGCTTGCCAGGTCTTCACCGCCCTGCTTCCTACTTCATGCCCGCCGCCTTTGTCGCCCGCGCCTCGGCACAGGCCGGACCGGCGGGCAACGCACCTTTTGGAGGACTCTACATGCCGGACCCACAACGCTTGATCGATTCTCAGCGTGCCCTGCTGTCCGCCACCCGCGACATCGCAACCAGCGCGCAGGACGCGGCATCCAAGGTCATGCAACTCAATCTGCGCACCTGGCAGACCGCGCTGGCCGAAGGCGGCGAACGGCTTTCCACGCTGACGCCCGCCACGGCCGCCGCGAACCTTCCCGACCTGCAGCTGGCGAACCGCTCGGCCCTCACCGCCATGGCGTCTTACACCCGCGAGCTGTTCGAGATCGGCTCGGGCTTGCAGGGCGACATGTTGAGCGCCGTTCAGCAGCAGGCCGCCGCATGGCAAACGCTGATCAGCGAGACGATGCAGGCCGTCCCCTCGCCGCTGTTCACCACCGGCGCCGGCAATGCGCCCGACACGCCGCCACCCAGCGGCCGGCCGGTCGACGGCAGGTCCCGCCCCGCATCGGCCCGGGCGTGACGCGCGGTGCCCGGTTCGGTGGAGTACCTCAGAGCTCGACAAGCCCCTTGAAACCGCCCCAGAACATGCGCATGCCGTCGAAGGGCATGCTCTTGGGGTCCATCATGTCCTTCATGCGCGGGTCTTCCATGACCTTGGCATTGACGCTGTCCCGGTGCTCGCGCGAGTCGTAGACGATCCAGGAAAACACCACGGTTTCATCGTCCTTGAGCTGCACGCTCTGCGGAAACGAGGTGACCTTGCCGGGCTTGACGTCGTCGGCGACGAATTCCATGTACTGCCGCGCGCCGTGTTCCATCCAGATCTTGCCGGCCTTCTCGGCCATGCGGTGGTAGGCATCGAGATTGGCGGTCGGTACGGGCACGACAAATCCATCGACATAGTGGGCCATGTCTGTCTCCTTGCTAACGGGTTGAACGGAGGCGCCGCGGCAACTGCAGTGGTGGCTGCGGTCCATTGTGCACAGCATCCACAAATGGAGGGAGAGTCACTGTACACATTGAGGGCTTCCTTTCCGGATCGGCGCAGCGGAGACGGCAGTCCGAGCTCCTACGATTCGGCCAATATCACTCCGCGAAATAGTCCTGTAGCAGCGTCCTGCACCGCTCACGCAAGGCGTAGACTGGCTCGATATCCTCCGGGTAGGGGCTGAGCTTGCGCAAGATGCACCGCAGCGTCTCACGGACCCCGGGATCCGCTGCCTCCAACAAATGCCAGTTTCGCTCTTCGGCTACTGCGAGATAGTCCCGGAGCGGCTCGACGAGAAACTGCACATCTCCAGCGACATCTCCTTGCGTGAAGCTTCCGTCGAATCTCACGAGGCTTTGCACCGGTTGCTCAAGTAGGAACCCGCAATAGCTTTCACCTTCACAAAGAAGCGACAGGCGCGGATGGATCGACACCCTTCGGCCATTCCCGGGAATGGCACTCTTCGCCGAAACACAGATTAGATATTCTCCTCCTGACGACAAGTACTGGTACTCGCTGGGAGACTCGACAGAGAACTTGCCGTTCGCGCTCAGCACCGGAAGACCCTTGATTTCCTCCGTCTGCAGCCAAGCCTCCAGTGAGTTGCGCCCGTCGAAACGATCCTCGGGTACGTAAAGGAAAACGCCGGACAGGATCAGCTGCACCGGGTCAAACACGAACCCCTCATCACCGAGGAAATGCGTGCTGCCCGCGTAGCCTGGAGAGGTGTACCGGTGCAGATCGTCAGCATCTCTTTCCGATGAAGCATGTACTTCCGTGAAAGGCCAATAGATGGGGCACTCCAACTGCCGGGATGTGTCTATCTTCAGAGTCAGCAAACCATTTGAGGTAGCGATGCTCATCTGCTGCGTCATGGCTCAGCCTTCCAAACCGATCGGGCAGGGGGAAGTGTTCCGCTCGCCGAGGGGATCGTACCGTTAAGAATATCGTCTCGCCCCACCACCCCTCCCCGGGGGGTACCCGGATCAGCACCGACCGCTGCCCGCTGAGCACTGCCTCGTGGCCCGTAGTCGGTGACAACCCACCCTTTTTCCGCTCCTTTTGTTCCCACGAATACGACATTCTCTCCGTCATGAAAAATCAGACGTTCTCTGTTGCCCATGGAGACAAACACCTCTGTGGGGTTCGTCATGACGTCGATCGTATCGTCCAAGTTTTCGAAGTGGCCATGCCTCTTGCGAACCGAACCAGCCGCAGCCCTGTCCAGGACGCCTTCCATGATCTTGCGGTGATCGTCCGACAGCGAGTCCAGATACTCTGGTCGGCATCCCGCCAATCCCAGTACATCGACCCACGCAAGCGTATTAGGGCCGTACCTGTACAAGTTGCTGCCGCCCAGGAGACCGATCGGATCACGAGAGCAGAACTGGCCCAGGTGGGAGTCATAGTACCGATACCTGTTGTAGTGCAGACCGGTCTCGTCATCGTGATACTGCCCCTGAAGTCGAATGGGATTCGGAACATCCCCGACGATCAATCGGTCCACCCCACCCCAGGCGTCGTACCGTGCTGCCCAGACGACATCGCCCCCGCTGGTCATCAGCTTCACCGGGCATCCGTTTGGATCGACATGGTAGTAAAAGACCTGACGGGAGCTGCCCTGAGCTCGCACCATCGCCAGGGGAACAAACGAACGAGGATAGTGAACGTATTCCGTCCCCGCCCATTGGTCCGGCCCTTTTTTGTTCAGCTCGGAGCGAGACGACTCTTTCGTGTCTTGTGACCCGACGACACCCGTGTTTCTGCCCGGGCTGGTGCGATCTTCACCCAGCAGGGTGTCTCCGTCCCAATAGAAACGCACCCGCTGATCGCCTGTCTGTTTCCAGACCCTTCGACCCAGCGGGTCGTACGCGTAAATGGTCTCGACACCGTTGACCTCGCTACGGACAAGCCGCTGATTCGCATCCCATTCATACCGACTGTAGCCCGCCAGCTCGTGCTGCGGCGCAGCACCGTCTGCGTCTCGTCGCAAGCGCAAGTTCCCGGCACGATCGAACTGATAGTAGCTGCCCTCGCATTCGCCTTCGCGCTTCCATTCCCCCGCTCCTTGCTGCGAGTCTGCAGTTGGTGACATCGGCTGCGTCGTGACACGAGTCGACAGTCGGGCACCGGCAGGGTCATAGAGGAAGCGCCTCAATTTGTCTTGAGGATCCACATGCTCGTAGATCTGACTCAGCGGATCGTAGCGGTAGGTGCTCACTCCATCCAAGGTGTCCTGGCGACACGTGATATTGCCGAGGCCGTCGTACTCGTACTGCGTCGCGAACAGCCGGTCTTGCCCCCTCATCACGCCGTTTGCCACTAGGCGTCCATGCAGATCGTGGCGGTAGCGACGCTCCAGTGACTCGCCAAAGGATTCCTTGACGATTTGCCCCGAAGCGTCCCGGTCGATCGTCAACGGCGCCTCATCATTCATCCGCACCGTCGCCGGCCGACCCAGCGCGTCGTAGCTATAACGAACCATGTTGCCGGTACTGCTGAACCGACTAAGCCGGTTGCCTGCAGCATCAAAGGCATTGCTGACTTTGAACTCACCCTGCCACTCTTCCACCATGCGCCCTTCGGCATCGAAGCGGCGCACCACCTCTGCATGTTGGTTACCACAGCGGATCAAGTTTCCGTTCGCGTCGAAATCAAACGTCTCAGAGAACCCAGGGATACCCGGCTCCTGAGACGTGAACGTTCTGCGACGGACACGACCAAGGAGGTCGCTCTCGATCGAAATGACACGTCCCGCGGGATCGGTGCTTCGACACAGCCAACCTGCGGCATCGAATTCATACGACCAACGTTGGCCCCAGTAGTCAATCTCGTTGATCACTCGCCCGAGAGCGTCTCGCTCAAGCTGGTATGTCTCTCCGCGCTGATCGGTGAGACCGACCAACTGCTCCTCGGTGTCGTAGAGATACTCCACCGAGCCGCCATTCGGGAGCACCTTGCGGCTCACCAGGCCCAAGCCGACGTATTCATACCGCGTGCATGCTCCGTTTTCGTCCTGGTGCTGAATGAGCCGATCCTCGGCGTCATAGTCGTAGCGCACGGAATGACCCAAAGGGAGTCTGACTTCGACGAGACGGGATTTGGCATCGTAGTCGTAGCATGTAGTGCGACCGAGAGCATCCGTGCGGGCAAGCACGTTCCCTAATTCGTCACGCTTCAGCCGGGTCACGTTGTTCGCAGCGTCGATCACCGTGATCAGGTACCCATTTACGTCAAAAGCGAAGCGTGTAGATGCCCCTTCGGCGTGGATGCGGGCCACCGGAAGGCCTGTGTCGCCATACTGGAAGCGGGTGACTGCGCCGAGCGGACTGCGCTGCTCGGAGAGCAGGCCTCGTTCGTCCCAGTGCTGAAGCCATACGGCGCCCATAGGATCCGTGATCCGTGTAGGTCTATTGTTGCGATCACACTCGATGGAAATTACCGCCCCGTCGGGTCGCCTCAACTTGTGAAGATTCCCCCGTTCGTCGTAACTGTACTCAGTGCGGCGGTTGGCGGGATTGACCACCGCCACCGTGCGCCCCACCTCGTCGTACTCAAAAATAGTTCGCCGGCCTAAAGGATCGATTTCAAGGACAGGCAAACCTCGCTCGTCACACTTAACGACGCAAACATGCCCCAGCGAATCAGTGACCCGCGTCTCCCGGATTTCAGGCCAATAAACAAAGCGATAGTCATAGAGCTGGCCATCGCCCCAGGCATGCACGACTCTGCGCCCGTTGTCGACCGTCTCGTACTCATAGTAGAACGACAAACCGGCGCGATTCGTATGCCGGACCAAATGGTGCTGCTCATAAACGAAGCGATAAGGATTTCCGAGTGCGTCGCGAGCCGCTGCTAGATTTTCTTCATCGTAGTCGTACTCGACGAATGAGTACGATGTCTCCCTGGCGGGGGCTGACAGCCAGAGTCGACGGATCAACCCATCGCGTTGATCCACCATGATCTGGCGCCCGCTCGACTCCCTGATGCAATCCAGTTGCCCGTCGACCCAGACGTACTCAAGCCAGTTTCCACACAAATCGGTGGTACGGCCCAAAGGGTACTCCACCGTGCCGCTTTCGCCCGCTCTCAGAAGTTGCTTGGGAAAATGGTAGGTCAGGTTCGATTTGCTGCGAACCCGATATTCATCGACGCTTTCGGTCAGCAACGCGCCATCCATCAGCTCGAGCACGGAGGCTTCGCTGCCTTGAGCCGCCGGACGGTGCGGGAACAGCGCCGGCCCGTCGATCGGGTGATGGAACACCACGCAGCCTTCCGTTGGGTCGAATTCCAACCGGGCATCGGCCGGGCTCTCCCAGCCATAGCCGCACGCGCCCCGGCGCTGCCGGTTCGAACTGTAGGTGCGTAGCCAATGGATCGGAATCCGTCCCTGCAAGCTGAAGTCCACCTGCTCGACCACCACCTCCCCGGTCAGTATGTTCACCGGCTCCGCCCTGAGCACCTTGCACTTCAGAAAGCCGGGGTCCATGTTCTTGAACAGCTTCTGCCGGAACTGCTTGAAGCGGTCGCCCAGGTTTTTCGCGAACTTCGACTTCCCCAGCTTGCCCAAGCCCGCAAAGGCCCCTTTGGCCGCCATCCCCATCATCGAGATCGTCGGCGGTCCGCCCACTCTCACCGTGGTCGGGATCGCGAGGTTGAAGGTGGTCGGCAGCAGGTTGGGCAGCGGGATGCGCTTTTTCTTGGGCCGCGGCGGACTCGGCATGCCGGCCACCTGGCAGCCCAGCACCGGCAAGGCCAGGTAGGACAACGGGTCCCCGTCGGCCAACACGCTGGCGCTGCCCATGAACAGCTCATCGTCCTTGTCGGGCAGCATCGGCGCGAACGGGAAGCCGGGCGGAATGTGCACGACGATGGCGCCGGTGCCCGCGGTCGCCCGCTTCATGCCGAACACCGACACCGTCGCGCCGATGATCGGCACGTAGTCGAACGGGTCGAACACGACCGACATGTGCGGCGTCGGCAACGGCACCGGCGAGGGCGACGGCGGCACGATACACAGATGAATGTCGATGCCCAGTTGCGGGTCGCCGTGTTTGGACGACGGCATCATGCGGCTGCACCCCCGGCTTCCGCGACGCCCTCTGCCGGCGCCTTGGCGATGGCACCGGGCAGTGCGATCGGCCAGTCAGGGCCCAACAGGCTGCGCGCTTGCTCGAACACCTCCAGGAAGGCCGGACTGCCTGCCGCCGCGAGGAGGTCGACCTGCTCTTGCGCCTGTTGAGTCAGCTGCCGGCTGCCTTGCGCGTGCTCTGCCTCCAGCTGCTTCAGCGCGGCCGCGTCATCGCCCTTCTCCAGCGCCGCGGCCCGCTGCTCGGTGTCGGCGTAGAGCCGGGCCTGCTCCCGGTCCAGGCCGTGCTTGAGCGTCTCGATCTCGGCCGTGCGCTCGGGCTCGACGAGCCTGAGCAGTTCGAAGCCGAGCAAGGGCAAGGTTGTCATCGGCCGGGTCTCGGGCTTGAGCCGTTCGCCGACCGTGAGCGCCTGCCGCCCCAGCGCCAGCGCGGCCTCGTGATCGCCGCCGCGGGCGTGGCAGAAGGAGCCCATGCGCAGCGCCTCGATCAGCATGGGAGCATTCGGCAGGGCTGCGGCCAGCTTCGCGGCCTCCTCGTAGCAGGGCGCTGCCTGACGAGGCTCGCCACCGGCCAGGTGAGCGGCGGCTTCGCCGAACCAGGTCTGCAGCACCAGCTGCCCGCCCGCCGGGTGGTTGGCGGCCTGGGTCGCTTCCGCCGAGGTGCGGGCGTGGCGGTAGTGGTTGAGCGCCTCGTCGATGCGCTTGTCCTTGAGCATCACGCCGGCCGTCAGCAGACGCACCGCCACCTCCTGGTCGGCCCAGCCCTGCTGGTGGGCGAAGCCCAGCACGTCGCGCGCCTTGACCAGCACTTGGTCGGCCGTGCCCTTTTCCGCCAGCGCGAACAGCGCCGTCAGCAGGTTGCGGAACACGCCGGGAGCGCCGACCGCCGGTTCCTGGGCGAAGGTCTCCTGCGCTGTGGACCAGGCGTCCAGCGGCGGAGCCTGCACGAGCACCTGCGGATGTCCGGCCGCCGCCAGCCCTGCGAGCCGGGGCGCTTCGAGGAAGTCCGGCACCACCAGGCGCACGCGGTCGGACAAGCCGCTGTCGAGCGCACGGCGCACCCAGGTGGCCCAGGCGTCGTCGTTCACGACGCTGACGGGCAGCAGGACCGCGACCACATGGCCCAACGCCGGATGGTGGGCCGCCAGCGAGCCCAGCGCCTGCACGAAGTTCGTCGCACTGTCCGCGTCGCTTTCCGGATCGAAGTGCCAGTCGGGTGTCTGCCCCTCTCGCTCGAAGTCCTCGCGGCTCGCGGCGTACTGGCCGGCCAGCGCCTGCTTCAGCGCGCGGGAATAGCCGACGGACTGCTCGAAGGCGGCATCGAAGACGATGAAGGTGTCGCCGCTGGCATAGGGGACGGGATGGCGCTGCACCTCAAAAAAACATTCGAGCAGACGTTTGCCGTTGTCCGGCGCCTGCCACAGCAACAGCCGCTTGTCGGGATGCTCACGGAAAGCCTCCCACCATTGCAGCAGCTCGACGAGCCGCCGCTCCACAGGGTTCAGGGCCATGGCAGCTCCGGGTCAGCAGTTGAGATCGATCTTGATTCCGTTGACCTTCACGCCCGTGGCGTCCACCTTGATCGTCGAGCCGCCCGAGCTGATGGTGATGCTGCCACCGGTGACCTCGATGGCCGAGGCCTGCCCGACACCGAAGGTCAGCGAGCTGTTCGAGGTGTAGGTCCCGGCCCCGTTCGCGTGCAGGCTCATGGTTTCGGTGGCGCCCTGCTCCATCGCCCCGGTGGCCGTGCTCTTGAACAGGCCCGTGACGTTCTCGGTGTAGCCGCCGCCGGTCACGGTGAGCAGCTTGCCCGAGTGCACGGTCTTCTCCTCGCCGGAGGTGACGGTCTCGACGAAATGGCCGTTGACCTTGTTCTCGCGCTTGCCATTGACGGTGTTCGTCAGGTCGCCGTGCACGGTGCGCGCCGTGATGCCCGTGATGGTCTGCGTGTAGCCGCCCGAGGTCACCGTCATCTCGTGCCCGGTGTTCACGGTCTCGACCAGCTTGCCGACGACGGTCATCGTGCGGTTGGCGTTGACGTCCAACGTGTCGTCGACCACCACCGTGGTGCGGCGGTTGTTGTTGATGGTGTTGGTCTGGTCGTGCTGGACCGTGGTGGTCTGGTCGTACTGAGCGTGCAGGTTCATCTTCTCCTGGCCGGCGGTGTCGTCCATGGAGATCTCGTTGAAGCCGGCGCCCTTGTGGGTCTGCGACTTCAACCCGCTGACCACGCCGGGAGCCGCGAAAGGCGGCATCAGCTCGGCGTTGTAGACCCGGCCGGTGATCAGGGGGCAGTCCGGGTCGCCTTCGAGGAAGTCGACCACCACCTCCTGCCCGATGCGCGGGATGCTGACCGCGCCCCAGCCCTTGCCCGCCCAGGGGTGCGAGACGCGGATCCAGCAGGAGCTGTTCTCGTCGCCGCTGCTGTAGCGGTCCCAGTGGAAGCGCACTTTCACGCGTCCCTGTTCGTCGGTGTAGATCTCCTCGCCCGACGGCCCCACCACCACAGCCGTCTGCGGCCCCTGCACGATGGGCTTGGGGGTCAGCCGCGCAGCACGGAAAGGCTGGCTGCTGGGCAGCGCCGTGAAGCGGCAGGCAAAGCGCGCGCCCTCGCCGTCGGCCGACTCGTAGTCTTCGCCGTCGAGCTGGTAGTCGGCCGAGAGCACCAGGTACTCGCGGTTCTGGTCCTCGCGCGGCTGCCCGCTGAGGTTGAACAGGTAGCCGACACACAGGCCGCGCGAGTTGCTCTCGGCCTGGGCTCGCTCGTAACGCGACTGCAGTTCCTCGATACGCACACGCGCGTACTGCTCGCCGTCGGCGGCGGTCAGGTGCTTGTCAGGGTAGTCGTAGACCTCGTACTGGGCCTGCGCGTGCTGTCGCGCAATCGCCGCCGCGCCCTCCAGCTCGACGCGCGGCTTCTCCGGGTCGTAGTTGTCGTGCACGTAGCGCACCGGCTGGATCTCACGACCGAAGCTCCAGCCGGAGATGTGCTCGGTCTCGGCTCGTGCCGAGCGGTCGTGGGGCAAATAGGGAATCTGCTCGAACCCGGCATAGGGTGCATGGGCACTCACCGAGTCGGTCAGCACCATCACGTGCCGGCCCTCCTCGTGGCGGAAGTAGTAGTAGATGCCCTCCTGCTCCATCAGGCGGCTGACGAAGTCGAAGTCGCTCTCGCGGTACTGCACGCAGTAGTCCCAGGCCCGATAGCTGCCGCTCAGCTCGAAACTGGTGCTGGCCACATCGGCATGTGCGTCGAACACCTGCTTGAGGATGTCAGGCACCTTCTTCTGCTGGAAGATGCGGCAATTGGCAGTGCGGGTCAGGAACCACAGCCACGGCCTCATCGTCAATCGGTAGAGATTCAAGCGCCCGTGCACCCCGACCTGAGAGAAGCGCGTCGCATGGCCGCTGAAGTAGCGGTACGCGCCCGTCGGCAGCTCGACCTTGACCGCGATTTTCTTGCCGAGCACCTGGTCGGGGTCGAGGTCTTCCCGCTCGCTCAGCGCGTCGATCTCGAACTCGCTCAGACGCGCCACCTCTTCCCTGCCGTTCATGCGGTGGAATTGCAGGGCATCGGGGGCAAGCGGCGTGATCAGCTGGAAGGTTCTTGTCGTCATGGTTCCGGTGTTCTGGACAGGCTGCCGACTCCCGGCAGGCCGGGGGCAGCGGTCGGGTCTGGAGAGCGGGCGTCGGTCGCGGCGCGTCGGACGGACCGCCGCCGCGACGCCGGGCACATGGCGGCCCGGCCACCTCTGGATCGACATCCTAGGCAAGCCGACCGAGGAGTGGCACCCCTAACTATTGGCTGTAAAAAATGTCAGTAGGTGCGACAGCCACGGCACTGCGTGGCACTGCCGCAAGAGGCTTGCAGCGACGCCCCTTTTACCGCGCGAACCGGTCGCGCAGGCAAAGCTCAGCTGGCGCTGGGCGGGGCGGGAATGCGCAGTCCTCGCGTCACCGCCGGGCGTGCCAGAAAGGCCTGGAGTACCCGGGTGACATTCGGGAAGCTGGCGATGCCGACGAGTTCGCCCGCTTCATAGAACCCGATCAGGTTGTTGATCCACGGAAAGATCGCCATGTCGGCAATGGTGTACTCGTCGCCCATCATCCAGGCGCGGCCGGTCAGCCGCTGCTCCAGCACGGCGAGCAGGCGCTTCGACTCGGCCACATAGCGGTCCCGGGGCCGCTTGTCTTCATAGTCCTTGCCGGCGAACTTGTTGAAAAAACCCAGCTGACCGAACATCGGCCCGATGCCGCCCATCTGGAACATCAGCCATTGGATCGTCTCGTAGCGGCGCGCAGACTGCTGCGGCAAATACTGTTTCGCCTTCTCGGCGAGATACAGCAGGATCGCGCCTGATTCGAACAAGGCCAGCGGCTCGCCGTCCGGACCTGCAGGATCGAGGATGGCCGGGATCTTGTTGTTCGGATTGAGCGACAGGAAGGCCGGCGACAGCTGGTCGTTGCTATCGAAGCGGACCAGGTGCGGCTCGTAGGGCAAGCCAGTCTCTTCCAGCATGATGGAAACCTTGACGCCGTTGGGCGTCGGCAATGAATAGAGCTGTATCCGGTCCGGGTGCTGCGCGGGCCATTTCTCGGTGATGGGGAAGCGGGACAGGTCGGTCATGGCGTCTTTCCAATCAGTGGCAAACGGTGGGGATCATAGGGATCCGGGAACCAGCAGCAAGCTGCCGGTTCAGCATCCCGGATGGGCTTGCCCATTGGATGTCTGCCCTGTACGCTGGAATGGCGTTCTTCTGCCCTTTGCGCCGGTGCGCGGCGCAAGCTGGTCATCGATTCCGGAGGCTCCGCCTCCTCAGAGCGGCAGAGTCCGCACAATCACGTGTCACATCTTTCGGGGAGGGAATACGGTGGATAGGTCCGCATACTTTTGGCAGGTGTACGAAGGCGCGATCGCGCCCCCCGAAGCAGTGAAAACCTTGCAGGGCAAGATCCTGAGCGTCTCTTCCGAGGACGGCCATATCGAAACGGAGTTCGAGGCGACACGGGCCTTCACCAACCCGGCAGGCAGTGTTCAAGGGGGATTTCTGGCGGCGATGCTGGACGACACGATGGGGCCGGCCTTGGCGGCTACCTTGAAGGCAGGCGAGTTCGCTCCGACGCTGAGCTTGACCGTCAACTACATGCAAGCCGCCGCTGTCGGCTCAATCCGGGGCATCGGCCGAGTGGTGCAGCGCCGCGGAAGGACCTGCTATCTGAGCGGGGAGCTGTATCAAAACGAGCAGCTGATTGCGACGGGCAGCGCGGTGGCCAGCGTCAGATCGGGTTGAGGGTCTCACACGCCATGGCCCATCACGCGCCAGGACGTGGACGTTCTGCTGGGGAAGTGGACGCAGTGTCGTATACCCATCCCCCATCAGGACCGGTATCCGTTCGCCGGTGGCGAGGACCACGACGCCGTATTCTTCGAGGATCCCGACCGCTTGAAGGTCGAGGTCCTTGCGTTGGAGGAGTTGTGATCTCCCTCATGCAGCGCCCATCGCCGCACGCCCCCCCCCGGCTGTCGCCTCGGCCAGTCGGGCATCAAACCACGGCGGCGCCTCGCTCCAGCAGCAGTTCGCGAAGCACCGAGCGGTGGCAGTGCGCTTCCGACTCGCAGTAGCAGCCGAGCGCCAGCTGCGTCCGGTGCGACAGCGCGGCCAGCAGGTCGAGGACTTTGCCCGGGTCCGGGGCGCCCATCTCCACGCGGAACTTGCGTTTGAACTGGTTCCACGCCTTCTCGTCCCCGGCCGCCTTGGCCTGTGCCATCAACTCCGCGCTGGGTGCGAGAGTAGGCAGCCAGACGTCGAAGAAGTCCCGGCTGGCGTACTCGGCCTTCGGAACGCCTCGAGGCGGCCTGCGCACCGTGCCAAGGCGCAATCCCTCGTTGCTGCCCCTGGGCGTTCCGAGCCGAACAATGTGGATGCTCATCGCGCTCGCTCCGTCTGGTGATGTGCAAGTTCCTGCATTCTCCGGGAAGGAATACGGAAACATGAGCAAACCGTTCGTGGAGCTACCTGATGGATATGCAGGACGTGGGCAAGCGCCCTGGATGACGGCGCCCTGCCCGACGGGCAAGCCCGGCGCAAGAAAGCCTCAGAGTTCGATCTCCATGCCGTCGAAAGCCACCTCGATGCCCTGCTGCGTGAGCAGCGCACGCTCGGGGCCGTCTTCGTCGAGGATGGGGTTGCTGTTGTTGATGTGGATAAGGATCTTGCGGCGGGCCGGCAGTCCGGCGAGCGCGTCCACCATGCCGGGGCGCCCGGCGTGGCGCGACTGCGGCAAGTGCCCCATCTCCGCGGCGTGTTTGCGGCCCAGGCCCGCCGCGGGCATCTCGTCCTCGCGCCAGAAGGTGCCGTCCACCATCAGGCAGTCGGCCTCCTGCATCCAGCGCCGCTCGCCGGGGCCGACTTCGGCCAGGCCGGGCGCGTAGAAGAGGGCCGCGCCGCTGCGCGTGTCCACGACGCGCAGCGCGATGTTGTCGCCGGTCGCCGGCGCGTGGCGGTGCGGCGAGTAGGGCGGCGCCTTGCCGGGGATCGCAAGGGCAGTGAAGCGCAGGCCGGGCAGCGCCTCCAGGGTGAAGTCCGCGGAATGTGTATCGCCGGACACCGGCAGCACGTGGACCCGCACGCCGCAGTAGTGCTCGAGCATCGGCAGCAGCGGCAGGCCGGCGCGCAGGTCGTCGAGCACACAAGGCGTGCAGTGCAGTTCGATGGGCGGGCCCTCACGCAGACTCAGCAGCCCGGTCACATGGTCGACCTGGGCATCCATGAGGACCACCGCCCGGATCGGGGTGTGGCGTTGCCCATGGCGTGGATGCAGGGCCGGCTGCTCGCGCAGCTGCTGGCCGAGGTCGGGTGAGGCATTGATCAACACCCAGTGTTCGCCATCGTCGGAGACCGCGATGGAGCTCTGGGTGCGCGCCCGGGCCCGCAAGCGGCCGGTTCGCAGTCCTCGACACATCTGGCAGTTGCAATTCCATTGCGGGTAGCCGCCGCCGGCTCCCGAGCCGAGCACCAGGATCTTCATGGCGTCAGGTACGTGGGGAAGGGATCGAAGAAAGGCGGCTTCGGCGCAAGGCCGGCGCCGCCCGGGGATGCGTTCAGCATGCCGCAATGTACCTTGTGACGTCGAAGCCCGAACGGCGATCCGGGTAGCCGGGCTGAACGCCTTCAAGCCGGCCGGCTCCCGATGACAACGCCGTGCTGCAGCGGCTGGCCGGTGGCGTGGTGACGTCACGCGGGTGACTGCCAGGCCGGGCCAGCCACTTCATGATGGCACTTTGGCCGCCGCCGCGGGTCGCACCTTTTCCGAGCCGCTCCCGGCCGGCAGCCCTGTCCTTGTTAGGAGAAGCTTTCATGCAGACGCCTTCTGTTGCCCTTGCCGGCCGGGTCGCCATGGTCACCGGTGCCGGCGGCGGCATCGGCCGCGAGATCGCACGCGCCCTGGCCGCGGCGGGCGCCACCGTGGTGGCGGTCGACCTTTCACGCCAGGCGCTGCAAAGCAGCGCCGAGGCCCTGCAGGCCGAAGGCCTGTCCATCGTGACGCTGGAGGCCGACGTCGGCGATGCCGCCGCGGTGGAAGCCGCGGTGCGCCGCATCGTGACGGAGCACGGCCGGCTGGACATTGCCGTCAACAACGCTGGCATCGAGGAGGAACACACCAAGCTGGCCGACGGCGACGAAGCACTGTTCGACCGCATCATGCGGGTCAACGTCAAGGGCACCTGGCTCTGCATGAAACACCAGCTGCAGCAGATGCTCAAGCAGGAGCGCGGCGGCAGCATCGTCAACATCGCCTCGGTAGCCGGCCTGGTCGGCGCGCCGCTGCAAAGCGTCTATGCCGGCAGCAAGCATGCCGTGGTGGGCATGACGCGCAGCGCCGCGGCCGAGTACGCACGCCGCGGTATCCGCATCAACAGCGTGTGCCCCGGCATCACCCGCACCGCCATGCTGGAGCGCGCCCTGGAGCGGGCGCCGCAACGCGCGCCGGCCATCGAGCGGGCGCAGCCGATGGGGCGCGTCGGCGAACCGGGCGAGATCGCCGCCGCGGTGCTGTGGCTTGCTTCTGACGCGGCCAGTTTCGTGACCGGGCACCAGCTGGCCGTCGACGGCGGCTTGACGGCGGTATAACGCGCTGCGAACTCCGTCTCGTCACCGCCCCGCGGCATGCGATGGGGCGGTGACCGCCAGCGGCAGCCGATCGGTGTCGCAGGCGACTTGTGCACACGCCGTCCGGGCGTGCAGGGTTCCACAAACCTGCTGCCCGCGTGCGCCTGGCAAGGCGGGGCAACGCTCGCTGTCGGCGTCCTTGCAGTAGACTTTTTTGCATCGCTGCGGTGGAGGTGTAAGCCCAGAAGGCCCGCACACTGAAGCCCTCCCGGCCCGGTACAAGGCGGTGCGTTTCATGCAGTCCTTCGACTTCCCCGAGGTGGTCACCGCAGGTGCCCGGCATATCCTGTCGACGGTCCTCGCGCGAGGACAGGCGTTTTCCTTCGACTACCAGGGCCCGCTGCTCTGGCTGGAGGGCGACGCGGTGCAGATGCAGTGCGGCATCCATCGCCTGCAGTGCGGCGTCGCTGACCTGCTGAAGGCGGGCTTCGTTTTCTTGAACGTCAAAGTCGCGCTGACTTCGTCCGGGTGCTGCGACATCCGCATTGGAACGGGTGGCAGCGGGCCCCTGGCAGCCGCCCCCACCGTGTCCGAGGTGCTCGAACGGCTGCATCTGCAAGAGATCCCGTCAGGCGCCGCACAGACGGACGGCCGGCGCTCTGCCTCCGGGATCTGCCCCAACACGGGTGCCAGCGTCGTCCTCACCTGCCTGCCGAACGAGGGCGTTCTGATCCACGCCAGCCTGTCGCGTCGCTGCAGAACCGCCGTCGCGATGCCACCCGACGGAGCCGGCGCCTGCGGCTGGTTGATCGGCCCGGACGGTGCCATGGCGCAGTCCCTCGTCAGGCAGTTGCAACGCCTGAGGTGGGGCGTCACGCGTTTCTCGTCATGCGCTGAAGCCGCCGCAAGCCTGATCGGCCTGCATCCCACCGCCACGCGCCCGGCCTGGGTCGTGGTGGTCGAGTCTGGCGAGGTGCCATCGGAGTCGCTGCTCGCACTGGATTGTCTGCTGCCTGCTTCGACTGTCCGAACCCTGGCCGTCCCGCCCGGATCCGCCGGCTTGCAAGCGGCGGCGCAGCTGGGCGCCTTCGAGGTGCAGATGTTTCCCCTCAGCCCAACGGAGCTGTATGCGCGAACCGCCGCCGCGGCTTGCGGGGCCGTCGCGCGTTCGGGGCTGACCGTCCCGGCCCCCTTGTTCGAGCAGGACCGACCGGTGCTGCTCGTCGTCGACGACAACGAGGTGAACCGCATCCTCGGCAGCGAGATGGCAGGCGTGCTCGGCTATGCCGCCGCGACGGCCGACGATGGCCTGGAGGCCCTGGAGCGGTGCTCGCAGCACCCCCCCCAGGTCGTGCTCATGGACCTGGACATGCCCCGTCTCGACGGGCTGGAGACGACCAGGCGGATACGCCGCCTGCAAAGCCTCGGGGAACTGCCGCCCTTTTCCATCATCGCCTTGACGGCTCAGCTGGAAGCCGGCGCGATCGAACGATGTGTCGACGCCGGAATGGACGGCTTCCTGGCGAAACCCCTGAGCATCGAACGACTCGACGCCGAGTTGCGGCGCGCCGTCGTGCCGGCTCGCCACTCCTGCCTGGCCTGAACGACAACCGTCGCCGGGAGGAGCGGGGCCGCCGGTCCTCGCCCGGCCCAGAGCTACTCCGACGGCTTGCAAGCCTCGAGGAAGAAGAAGACCGTGGTTCCCCGGCCGGGTGCCGAGGTCAGCCAGATGTCGCCGCCGTGGCGCAGCACGATGCGTCGGCAGGTGGCAAGACCCACGCCGCTGCCTTGAAACTCGCGGTCCGAATGGAAACGCTGGAAGGGGGTGAACAAGCGTTCCGGATCCTTGACTTCAAAGCCGGCGCCGTTGTCGCGCACAAAAAACGCGAAAGGCGGCTCGGTCATCTTGCCGAACTCGATCAGCGGAGCCTCCACCCGCGATGAGTATTTGACAGCGTTACCGAGCAAGTTCATCAGCAGCGATCGCACCAGCTCCGGATCGCCCCGGGCGTGCAAGTCCGGCTGCACCTCGATGCGGGCGCGCTGCAGCGGGTGTTTCGCATTGATGTCGGCAAGCACGCCGACGGCGAGCGATGACAGATCCAGCAGCCGGCACTGCACCTCGGTGCGGCTCACCTTGCAAAGGCCCAGCAGCGCATCGATCAAGCCCTCCATGTCCCGGGCGCTCCTGTCGAGATAGCCCAGCAGCGTCCTGCCCTTTTCGTCCAGAAGGTACCCGCACTGCAGCTCCAGAAGCTGGCTCACGCCCCGGATGGCCGCCAGCGGCGTCTTCAAGTCGTGCGCCGCGGAGAAGCTGAACGCCTCCAGGTCCCGGTTGGCCACCTCCAGCTCAGCGGTGCGCTCCCGGACCCGGGCCTCCAGCGTTTCGTTCATCTGCTTCAGCGCTGCACGGGCAGCCCTGCGTTCGGTGACGTCATAGGAGATGCCGCCCATCAAGACCGGCCGGTCTTGCTCGTAGATCAATCGCTTGCGGTCGCGCAGCCAGCGCACCGCGCCGTCCGGGCGCACGATGCGGTACTCGCTTTCCGCATGGCCCTGCGCGTGCAGCTGCGAGATCGATGCAGCGGCGAGGTCGCGGTCCTGCGGATGCACGCAGCGCAGCCACAGCCCGCGATCGGCCTGGAACTCCGCCACAGTCCGGCCATAGACCACCTCATGGGCCCTGCTGCGATAGAGCGATCGCCCGTCCAGGTCCGCCATCCACAGCACTTCGTCGAGGCTGTCGAGCAGCTGGTGGAAGCGTGCCTCGCTGCGCTCGACCGCGTCGCGCAGCGCCACCTCGGAGCTGATGTCCTGGGCCAGCATCATCACCGCGGAGTGGCCGTCGAACTCGATCGCATGGGCACTCGCCCGCACGACAAAGGAGGATCCGTCTTTGCGGCGATGGCATGCGGTCGCGACGTGGGGCTTCTCGCTCCTCAGCCGGGTCAAGTCGTCGCCCAGACCTGCCACTCCGCCCTGGGGCAGGATGTCGGCCACCGTCATCTGCGCGAACTCCTCGGGGCTGTAGCCGTAGGAGCGGCAAGCCGCCTCGTTGACGGCCAGGAAACGCAGGG
Organism: Aquabacterium sp. A7-Y; assembly: GCF_026153205.1. Taxonomy (GTDB): domain Bacteria; phylum Pseudomonadota; class Gammaproteobacteria; order Burkholderiales; family Burkholderiaceae_C; genus Caldimonas. Next base: position 56,224 of record NZ_JAPFBW010000016.1, read on the forward strand.
ATTGCCGGTCGAAGGCCCACATCGGGCTCGGATTGCCGAGAAACAGCTCGCGCGTTCGGCGCTCCTCGGCGACACAAGCCCGGTAGATCAGCAGATACAGGGCTGCGCCGGTCACCGCCACGTAGGCGAGCCCCTTCAGCGTCTGTGCGGTGTCCCAGGGCGGCCCTCCGTCGGACCGCACGGCTGCATCCGTGACAAGGATCCAGAGTGCGCCTGCGCCCATGTAGAGCAAGGCAATGCGAAGCGCCGTGCGACGCGATGAACGAGAGGGACTCCGGACTGGTGCCATGTGGCTCCCTGCGCAGCGCTTCGCTGCGGGTCGAGCGGATCTCCGGATCTCGGGCCCCCGAGCGCCGCGAGGTGTCCGCCGTTGGATGCGCCGGGGAGCCTGCCTACCTCGACTCTAGTGGGGGCACTTGCGAAGACATAGCAGGAATGCGTGCTTGTCCACCGCATTTATATCGAGACACGATCACGGCATGCCACCCGAATCTCACGGCAGCGGCAGCGCCAGCCCGCTCAGAAGGTGCACGCCTCGGTGTCACCGCAGGGGGTGGTGGAGGACTCCCCGCAGGGGCCGACCGGCAGGGTGCAGAGCACCTTGCCGTCGAGCATCAGCGCGATGGCGAAGCGGCCGTCGATCTGCACCAGGCCGAACCCGCAGGCCGCTGCCTCGGCCGGCCGCTCGGCCCGCATCGGTACCGCCGCGGCGGCCACGCCGCCCGCCCCCACCCGGTGCTGCGCCAGCAAGGCCAGCAAGGGCGCCGGACTGCGGACCTGAAGCGCGCGCCAGCACAGGCTGAACATCACGTCGGCGGGGCCATCCGCGGTGTCGTCGACCGGGCGGACGGCCGGCCGCATGCGGGCCGGCGCCGGCCGAATCCGCTGCAGCGCCCGGTGCACCAGCTGGCGGCAGGCCGACTCGCTGCGACCGGCATTGCGCGCGATTTCGGCATAGTCGACCTCGAACACTTCGCGCAGCAGCAGCGCAGCCACCTCGGTCGGGCTGAGCTGTTGCAGCAGCAGGCGCAAGGCCGCTGCGCTGTCCATCGCCAGCCCGGCCAGCTGCTCGGCGCTGGGCGCACAGTGCACCTCGGCAAGTTCGCCCGAGAGCCGCCAGCGCAGCTGCGCCTCACCTTCCAGACGCCTGCGGCGCAGGCGGTCGATGGCGAGGTGGCGGACCACCGTCAGCAGCCAGGCCTCGGCCGAGCGAAGCTCCTGCGTCAAGCTGTCGCGGGCACGCAGGTAGGCGTCCTGCACCACGTCCTCGGCGTCGGCCTGGTTGCCGAGCAGCCCGCGGGCGAACTCGGTCAGGCGGCGCCGGTGGGGGCCTGAGAACTGGCGTTCGAAGCAGTCGTCCATGCCGGGAGATTGCCATGAAAGCGGCCGCCGCGCACGCCGCTGTCACGAAGGTCCGCCCTCGTTCGTCTGACCCACTCCTTCCACTTCATGGAGCCCGCCCCGATGGAAACGCCGTCGCCCTCACCTCTCCCGCCCGCCGCCGATCCGCGCAGCACCTTCCTGGAGGAGAAAGCCTTCAAGTCGCGCACTGTGCTCGTTTTCGGCGCCATCACCGACGTTTCGGCCGCCGACGTGGCGCGCCGGCTGATCGCGCTCGATGCCGAGTCCAGCGCGCCGATACAGCTGCTGGTGTCATCGCCGGGCGGGCATCTCGAATCCGGCGACACGATCCACGACGTCGTTCGCTTCATCGACGCGCCGGTCAACATGGTCGGTACAGGCTGGGTCGGCAGCGCGGCCGCCCACCTCTACCTGTCGGTGCCGCGCGAGCGCCGCTTCTGCCTGCCGCACACCCGCTTCCTGATCCACCAACCGAGCGGCGGCGCCGGCGGCTCGGCCAGCGACATCGCGATCCAGGCACGTGAGATCGTCAAGGCACGCGAACGTATTGCCCGCGTCATCGCCCGCGAAACCGGGCAGCCGCTGGACAAGGTGATGATCGACATCGAGCGCGACCACTGGATGTCGGCCGACGAGGCGGTCCTCTATGGGCTGGTGTCCCGGGTTGTCGAGCGGCGCCGGGACCTGCCCGACTGACTCCGCCTGCGCTGGCAGGGCCCCGGGCAGCCGGCCCGGCGGCAACACCTCAGCGCAGCTCACCCCGGGCGGCAAAGTGGTCGTACTGGGCCTGTGTCAGGTAGAGGTCGGCGGCCACCTCCGGCTGCCGCACCGGCGCCAGGTTCGAGGCAGCGTCGTAGGCCTGCTTGAAACGCTGCACGGCACGGTGCGCGTCGTCTCCCACATGGCGGCGCACCATGTCCGAGAAATCGCTGTACAGGTTTTCCTGGCGGGGGCCGATGTTCGGCACGTAGGCCTTCTGGTTCGAAGCCACGGCCTGGCCGATCGGCAGGGTTTCGGCGAAGGTGTGATAGGCGCCGAAGTTCATGAAGGCCGCGATGCCGACGGTGGCCGCCAGCACCTCCTTCTGGCGGCCGTACAGCGGCTCGGCGCTCATGCAGTGGAGCGCCAGCAGGATGTCGCAGGTGCCGCCCGACTGCGCCCCGGCCGACGGGAAGCCCATGCCGGCGCTGCCCTCCGCGAAGCTGCCGTACGGCTCCCAGCGATTCACGCCGGTGCCGTGCTGCAGCCGGTGCGACTGCAGCAGCTCGGGCAATTCGGCTTGCCGGAACGGCTCGGGCAGCGCGACCAGCTCGGCTTCCGACAGCGTGGTCGGACGGTGTCCATCCAGGATGGGCTGGCCTTGCCGGGGCACGCCATTCACGCCGCCATGCGCGCGCAACTCGGCCTCGAGGGCGGCCCGCTGCCCGGCATCGCTCACGCCGGCCGGCTGGATCACCTGGCCGAAACCCAGGCCGTACTTGGCGGCGCTCTCGTACTGCCAGTCCTGCAGAGGCTGGCCGCCGACCAGCGGCACGCGCTCCCGGCGGGCCCGCGCGATCGGGTCGTCGAAGGTCGCGTTGCGTGTCCTGGCCTGGAATTCGGAGAAGCGCTTGTTCAACTCGTCGCCGGGGCGCGCTTCCGGACCGACCGGCCGGCCTTCCGGATCGAGCTTGGACGGCTTGGGCGCGAGCGCCTGGTTCGCCGGCGTCAGCAAGGCAGCCAGCGCGTCCGCATTGGCGGCGCGCAGTTCGGGCGTGCTCATCAACTGCCAGACCGTCGTGCCGAAGGCACTGGTGGTCCGGATCTTGGTCAGCAGGTTCTCGAAGCTGTGGCCCTCAGCTTTTTTGTGGTCAGCGCCCTCGACCGACGCCGTCCTCAGTTTTGCATGCAGCCACTGCAGGCCCTGGCCTTGCATGAACTGTGCTTCGGACAGGCTGCCGGTCTGCAAGGCATCGCGCAGGGCCGGGTCGGTGCAGCGGCCGATCTGGTCCGACTTGGGCGACAGCGGCATCAGCAGGGTCTGCGTGAACACCTCCGCCAGCGTGCGTTCGCGGCCCTGGAATTGCACCGGCAGGCGACCGATTTCCGAGCCGGGCGCAAACAAGGCGTTCAGCATGGTGTCGAGCTTGACGGCGTACTGGTCGAAAACACGCCCCATCTTGCCCGGGTGGTCGAGCACCGACAGGCTGGCTCCGGCTTCGAAACACTTGGCCTTGGCGATCTCTGCCTGCAGCGCGCTCTGCTGCACCGGGCTGCGGCCGCTGTCGATGGCGCGCAGGGGGGTGGCCGGCAGCGCTTCCTGCGGACCGTACACCTGGGCGCGGGGAGCCGTCGAGTCCCGCGCCACCCGGTCCTTCTCCGCTTGTTCACGGATCAGGATCCGCGTGGACACCGGCCGCGCCGGCAACGCGCCCATCCCGCCACCCGCAACGGGCCCCGGAGGGCCGGCTTGCACCACGGCGCCGGCCGCCGGCCGCGGCGTGCCGGCGCTGATCGATGCCTTGGGCAGGGACTGCGGCGCGACCTTCATGACGTGCTTTCCTCGCGAGGACCGGGACACCCCACTCTAGACAGCCAGCCCCGTCCCGTGCACGGCCAGGCGAAGGGGGTAGGCGCCGCGCGAAGCGAGCACGGCCCGGCCCGTCGCCCGCGTCCTCATTTCAGCAAATCGCCGGTGAGCGACGACACCTCGTAGGTGTTGCGTCCGGCCCGCTTGGCCGCGTAAAGCGCCTCGTCCGCCTTGCCGATGAGATCGGCCGGCGACACGTCATCCCCCTCGACCACCGCCACGCCGATGCTCGAGGTCACTGTCAAGCGGTGCTTGTCGATGAGGAAGGGCACCTCGAGCACCGCGCCGATCTTGCGCGCCACCGGCCCCGCTTCCGAACCGGCATTGAGATCCTCGAGGATGACGACAAACTCGTCGCCGGCCAGCCGGGCGACGGTGTCCGTGGCGCGCACGCATCGCCGCACCCGGGACGCGAACTCCTGGAGAACCGCGTCGCCGACGCCGTGCCCGAGCGTGTCGTTGATGTCCTTGAAGTGGTCGACGTCCAGGAACATCAAGGCCATCGGCCGGCGGCCACGGCGGCTGCGGGCAAGCGCCTCCTGCAGGCGCTCGTCGAAAGCGCGCCGGTTGGGCAGTCCGGTGAGGGTGTCGAGCCGGGCCAGCGCTTGCAACTGCGCCTCGATCTGCTTGGTCTCCGTCACATCGGTGCTCAGCGCATACACGCCCACCACCTCGCCCTCGGCATTGATGTCCGGCACGTAGGCGGTGTGGAGCGTCCGCAGCTCCCCGCGGGCCCGGGTCACCACTTCGAACTCCGTCCGCTCGCCACGCAAGGCGGCGCGGAGGTGGTGGCCAAACTGCGCGTACAGCTTCTCACCGACGATCTCGCGCACCGGCCGCCCGAGCACCGCGGCCGGGTCGATACCGGTCCAGGCCCGATAGGTGGCGTTGACGAACCGTATCCGTTCCTGTTGATCGTTGTACGAGATCAGCACCGGCACGTTGTCGGCCAGGTCGCGCAGGTGCTTCTCGCTCTCGGCCTGGCGCCGCTGCGCCGCCAGGCGCTCGCTGATGTCCCGCACGAAAGCATGCGCGACGTAGCCGCCGTCCTGCACGAAAGACGCGACGGACAGCTCGACCGACAGCTCGCGGCCGTCCTTGTGCAGCCCCGAGACTTCCAGCGCCCGGGTCAGCACGGGGCCGGTGCCGGTGGTCATGAAACGCCGGAAGCCCTCGTTGTGTGCAGCGCGTTGCGCCGGCGGGATGATCAGGTCCGCGATGTTGCGCCCGACCGCTTCCTCGGCGGTCCAGCCAAACAGCCGGACCGCTTCCGGATTCCAGTCCGTCACCCGCCCGTCGACGCCCAGTGCGACAAACGCGTCGTTGGCGTTCTCGAGGATGACGCTGGTGCGGCGCTGCTCGGCCACGATCTGCTGCAACAGCGGCCGGACCTGGCTGCGCAGCGCGTAGGTTCCCAGGCTGATGAGTCCGAGCAGCACCGCCGCCAGCAGCACGATGCTCTGCTTGAGCGGGCTGAACAGGGTCTCGACATCGGTCTTGAGGACCAGCCCCAGGCCGAAGTCCTTGATCGGCGTGTAGGCCGCGACCACCCCGCGTCCCCGCAGGTCGTCCGTCACGGCCACGCCTGTCATCCCGAGAAGGGCTTGGTGGATGGGGAGGCGCGGCTTGCCGGAGATGTCGAACATGGGCAGGTGGAGCGCCGTGGCGTAGAAGCGGGTCGGCGCACAGACCGCCTCGTTCCCGTCGCGGCTGCAGATCAGGGCATCCGAGGTGGCGGTGCTGCCTCGCATCGCCGCAAGCAGCTCGTCGAACAGCACCATCCGTTGTTGCGTGACCACGCGGCCGACCCCTCGCCCCGAGACATCGCGGACGGGGGTCTCGGTGTGCAGGATGTAGCCGTTCTGCCACAGCAGGCGAGCGGACCGACCCGGCCCCTGGAGATCGTTGAACACCGGGTCGCGGGGTTGGACCATGACGCCGGCAGACCCCACCAGCAGACCACTGGCGGTGTAGAAGCGCACGCCGCCGATGCCGGCCGTCAGGAAGCTCTCCGCGACCTGGCTCAGGAACTCTCGCAGGGGCGGATCCTCGGGACGACGATGGAGCTGGGACAAGGTGTCCTGCACAGCCGGCCGTGTCACGATGGTGCGAGGAAACCACAGGCTGGTCTGCAAGGTATTGGCCAGCGAGGTGGCATTGGCCGTCGCCATGGTCAGCAGGCTCTGGGAGGCGGACCGTTCGAAGGTGTCGCGCACCACCGCGAAGCCACTCACGCCGGCGCCGACCACCAGCAGCACGAGGGCGACGAAGGTGCGGCGGTCGATGCGGCGGTCGAGTCCGTGCAGCCGGGATCCGTCGGCCGGCGACGACCGCTCCCGGAGCAGCCACAAGCCCGCGCCGACGACACACAGGGCCGCCGCGGTGATGGGCAGCAGGCGGTTGGCGGCCGCCAGGCGGTAGAGCGACTGCAGGCCGAGCAGGTGCCCGAGCAGGCCCGAGGCTCCGAGGGCCAACACGGTCCACAACAAGAAGCTGAACACCCTGCCCGAGGCGCGCTCGGGACGACGCAGGTGCACCAGGAAGGCCAGTCCCGCGGCGAGGAAGGCCAGGCAGGCGTTGGGCGACATGCGGCCGGGATACGGCGTTCCTTCGGTGGGCAAGGCTCCTGCGCGCGCGAAGTCGACGCCCAGGTTCAGACCGCTGAAGTGCTCGATCAGCATCGCGGACGGGAACAGCAGCAGCAGCGCGATCGCGACGCCGATCAGCAGCTCCGACGGACCGGGTCGGACCGCGGGCCGCGGCAGCAGACAGAGGCAGCTGCCGCAAGCGACCAGCATCATCGGCGTGACCAGCCCCATCTCCCGGGTCGTCGGGATACGGCCGATCCATTGGATGTCGAAGATCCATCGCAGCCCAACGAGGGTGCCGAGAGCGATCAGCAAGATCGCGGCGAGTTTCTGCGCGGGAAGTTCTCGTTTCACTACAGCCATGCGATCGCCCCTCGGGCCATGGCGACTCGCAAGCTCGGGGGCACCGGGGCGCCCTACCGGCGGGCGATCTGTGCCCGGCGAGCCGCCGGTAGGCTTATTCTGACGCCAAGTCCTCATCGAGGTGGCGGCGCGGACACTTCCGCCCCCTCGCGGTCCGGCGCCACGCCTTCAGCAGCGTGGTGGCGAGCCTGGTACGGCGGTCAACTCGCCGGTAGCAATGTGCATGCCGGCAGGGTCGCCCAAGGGCTGAGCCGGGCGCCCTGCGGGAGGCGCCGGAAGTCCGCCCGCACTCCGGGCGCGTGACGCAAGTCGCGCCGCACGCGTGCACGTGCACGCGACGGGTCAAGTCAAGGCCCACCACGCCGATTCCAGGGACAGGTCGCTTCGAGCGCCGGCCCTGGGAGCCGGGGCCCGCAGCCGATGTCGGATGCGGCGAACGGCAGCGCCTCCGGTGGGTTGTCATGTCTCTGCCGCCTTCTCTCGAAGGAAGCCGATGAAACCCACCTTCGCCTCCGCGTGTGCCGTCGTCCTGTCCCTGTTGCCCACCCCGGCGCTGTCGGCAGCCGACAACGGCGTCTCCCGCGAACCCGCAGCCCCAGCCTCAGCCGAAGCCGACAGCGGTCCGCAGCTGTGGGTGACGAGCGGCTTCGTGTCGCACCACACGCGCCATGCCGACCGCTATCGCAGCGCCAATACCGGCATCGGCGTCGAGTGGCACGTGTCGCGGCGCTGGCAGTTGAATGCCGGGCACTATACGAACTCCGTGAACGGCGCGAGCAACTACGTGCAGGCCGGCTGGGCACCTCTGAGCCTTGATCTCGGCGAGCGCACCCGGCTGCGCGCCGGTGCCAGCCTGGGGGTGGTGAACGGCTATCGCAGCGTGCGCGACGGTGGCTATTTCCCGACGCTCGTGCCGATGCTCGCCCTCGAGCACCGCCGCATCGGCGCCAACCTGGTCTACATCCCCAGCCTCGGCAATCGGGTGGACGGGGCGTTCGCGCTGCAAGTCAAGGCGCGGCTCTACTGAGCCGAGCGCTGGGTTGCGAAACCGGGTCGCGGCAAGGACAGCCCGGTGAATGACGGCGGGGCCGCCAGTATCGCTGTCGCCAGTTCGTCGAACTCCCGGTCCAGATCCAGCGTCCGCCGCGGCGCCGACAGGGCACAACACACATAGGTGACAGACCCGTCGTCGCTGCCCTGCACAGGCTGCAACCAAACCCAGAGTCGTCGTTCTCGGATGTACAACATCGCGAACACCCCGAGGACCAGGAAGGCGCATCCCACATAAACGGCGCGGGTGCCGGGAGCCCGGGTCACTTGAAACACGCTGGCCTGGAGGTGTTCGAACTCGTCCAGGGTGAAGATGGCCGGAGCGCCGTAGGCCGAGGCGTCTGACAGCGCCAGTGTGGCCTGCGTCATGAAGTCCCGTGCGGCACGGTCCTGCCCGAGCGGCGGGAGGCCGGCCCGTTCACGTGCCAGCTTGTTCAACTCGAACAGTGCGCCATCGACAAGGCGCAACAGCGTCTCGGCAGCCTGTGCACGTTCGGCTGGCGGCACCTGGGCCTCCAGGAACTCGGACAAAGCCTGAAAGCCGCCGGTGGCTGCCGCTCCCGCAAACAGGGCCAAGGCGCCTGTCACTTGTGGCGCCGAGGCCGGCACGGTCGACGCACCGGACGCCGCCACGTAGCGTCGCGCCGCCTCCGCACGCAGGTCGCCGTCCGACAGGGCCCAGCGCAGCCGCATCCAGCCCTCCACGCTGCCTTGCTCGTCGGCCGGAATTCGCAAATAGCGAAAAGGCTCGCCGGGGTGGCTGCGCTGACCGAAAACAAACAGACGCTGGCCGTCGGTCTCCACCGGCAGCATGTAGTTCTCGAACTCCCGGGCCTGGCCCGCGGCGTCGCGCAGCCTGTAGGTCACGGACGGGCCCACATTCCTCCAACGCCGGTCGCTGTGGCCTTTATGGCCGGCCCCCAGGTGCCGCTCGATCAGGCCGCCAGTGGACAACCAGCCGCCCTCCGCCTCCATGTCGGAGCCCGTCTGCGGCCCTGCGCCACCGAGGTTCCGCACATTGATCACCCGCAGTTCGGTCAACTCGAGCTTCACGGGCAAGCCGTCGTGGGCAAAGGCTGCCGGCAGGTTCAAGGCGCTGTCGACCGTACCGCGGAGTTCCCACCCCTTGCCATCGGCAGGCAGCCCCATGGCGGCGTCGAGGGGCCAGGCGCGCAGCTTGAGCCTGGAGCCTCCATCCGCGAAGCTGGACTGGTAAATGGCAACGCCACGGTAGACGAAGGGGTGGTTCACCTCCACCCTGGCCGGCACTTCGGCGCCTGTCTCCGGGTCGTGGATCACGATGTCGCTGGCAAACAGCTTGGGCATGCCCGTGCTGTAGTACTCGACCTTGAACTTCTTCAGCGCCACGTCGAAGGGTAGCGGCTGGATCAACATGCCTTGCTGCAGCCGGATGACCGCCAGGTTGGAGCGTCCGCCTTCGGTCACGCGGAGCTGGGCGCGGAAAGCCGGGTTGCCGATGCTCATGCGATGTGCAGGAGCCAGCGCCCCGGGTCCGCCTTGCGTGAGCACGAGACCGCGGGCCCACATCTGGAGGCGCACGACGAGGTCGCTGTCGACCAGGCCGCCCAGGCAGACCATCACGATGGCGCTGTGCGTCAGCAGGTAGCCGATCTTGCGGGTCGACCCCTTCTTGGCTCCCAGCATGGCGCCGTGCCCACGCACATCCAGCTTGAACTGCCATCCGGCACTGCGCAGCACCCGGACCACCCGCTCGAGCGCCTTCCGGGCGTCCTCCCCCAGGAGTGCGTCGGCCTTGTGGTGATGGGCGGCCAGGCTTTGCTCGCGGACCTGTTCCTTGAGCGCCCGCAACGCCACCAGAACCTGGGGCAGATGGCGCGCGACGCAAAGACTGGTCGACACCACCAGGATGGCCAGGATCAGCAGGAACCACCAGGCGCTGTAGACCGAATAGAAACCCAGCCCTCCGAACACGCGGGACCAGAACGGCCCGAACTGATCGACATAGACCTGAGCGGGCTGCCCCTGTTGCACCAGGGTGCCGACGACCGAGGCGATGCAGATCACGACCAGCAGCGCGATGGCAAACCGCATGGACGACAGCAACTCCAGCGTATCGCGCCAAGGGCGAGAGGCAGTGACCACCTTGAGAGTCCCGGCAAAAAGTCCAGACCGAACCGACCGCCGCCCCGCCCCGGGGGGGCGGCGCGGGCTTCAGCCCGTCACTGTGTACCGATGGCGGGGCTCAACCGGGTGCCACGTCGCCGTCGAGCACGCCATTGGTATCGCGGTCTATCCCGATGCGCGTGCCGTTGCCGGGCGGCACACAGGTAAAGGTCAGCGGTGTCGAGGCGCGCCGCCCCTGCGCGAGCAAAGCTTCCAGGGAGATGCCGCTCTCGCCCTTCTTGTCGGACACGAAGTTCGGGTTGGCGCCCTGTCCCTTTGCCATCACCCAGCCCCGCATACGCTGGGCGATCACGCCTTTTGCCACCAGCTCACATTCCGGGCGAGGGGTCGTCACCTGGGCTCTCTGGACGAGCAACTGGAGGCGCGACTGGACGTCGGCCTGCGCGCCATTGGCGGGTGTCACCGTCAGCTGCTGACCCACGACAGGATTCAGATCGGAGGGGAAGGCCAGCACGAACTGCTCCACCTCGCTTCTCTGCCTGGCAGTGAGTTGAATGAACACGAGCGTGTCCAGGAAACTCGACACCGACCCCTGCGCCCCCGCGTTCTCATAGCCGAAGCCGCGGATCTGGTCGCCGGTCGCACGCGCGCGGGGATGGTTGCGGCTGAACATGCCGACCTTCTCGTACATGTTGCGCAAATGCGGGATCTTGAAGTCCTCGTCCACGCGCGGCCCTTCGATGGTCATGAGGCCACTGGTCCCGAAGCGGCCCTTGGCAGGGTCCAGCACATGGCAATTGTTGCAGGTGGAGATGCCGGCGGACACGACCGTGTTGTACACGGCCTCACCCTTCGCCTGCACCGGCGTCAGACTGTTGTCCAGGTTGAGCACCGGGCTGGGGGGATAGGTCAACTTCAGTGCAAAGCGGGCGAACGATGTCATCTCGGCATCGCTGAGCAGGTCATGGTGGCCCAGCAGGCTCGTGAATGCGACGTTGAAGTCCTTGAAGGCCCGCTCCTCCAGCGTCGCCCCGCTGGATGCCCCGGTGCGGTCACCGCGCCAGTGCATCGGCCCGTTGCCGGCCAGACCGCGCAGGCTTTGCGTGGTCATCGGCCCCTTCATCGGATGGAAGGTGGGCTTGCGCAGGATCTCGGGAACGCGGGGACTGTAGGCGTTGGGGCTGCCGACCTTGACGGCGTCCGGATTGCCGAGATCCCAGGCCAGATGATCCATGTCGCCAAAAACGTGGCAGCCTGCGCAAGACGAGTCCCCCCGGCTGGACGTCAACGCCGCGTCGTACAGGAAACGACGCCCGGTGACCACGTCGTGCGGCTCGGGGTTGAACATCCTGACGTGCGCCGTCTCGCGCAAAGCGTTCGTGTCGACCACCGAGACACCGTTGTCGTAGCGCGTCGTCACATAGGCGCGGCCGCGCGACGCGTCCAGCACCACCCCGGTCGGGGCGCCGCCAGTCACAGTCACGTGGCTGGACGGCGAGGGCGTGAAGCTGTCGGCCTCGATCTGCGCGGTCGAGAACCTGGCCAGCTTGTTGGACCCCATGGCGACGAGGTAAAGGGTTTCGCCATCGGGACTGATTGCCATCTCCAGCGGCGTTGCCAGAGCCGCCGCCTTTTCGGCCGCCGTCCCCACCGCTTGTGAATAGCTGGTGATGTGCTTGTTCAAATGGCGCGGCAACACGGTGCTGCCATCGATGACGCTGATGCGGCTCTCCGCGAAGTGCCCACGAACGGTACTGGACCGTGTGCCGGGCCCTTCGAAGCGCATGAGGTTCAAGGCTTCCTGGTGGCTCACGTAGACCTTGCCCGATCTCGGGTTCACAGCGAGATTGAACAGGGTGGTTCCCACGCCGCTGAGCTTGTCGACGACGCGAGGCTCGTGGCTGCCGGCATCGATCACGAAAACGTCGTTGTCCGGCAAGTTCAGCTTCACACGGTCATTCCAGATCTTGGGCGGCGTATTGCTCTTCGGGTCACCACTGTCGACCCAATCGCCCTTGGCGTTCTTCTGCACGATCAATCCGGTGTTGGGCTGGTGGGACCCGTCGGCGGCACTCGAGGGCCCGGCCTTGTCCAGCTCGCCGCCGAGCGGGCTGCCTTCCAGCACGGTGGTTTTGTTGCCGGAGTTGAAGACCGCCGCGTAGACCCTCGTTCCGTCCGCGTTGCGTGCCAGCGCGCGCAGTGTGTCGCCGAACATGTTGAGGACGCTGACGGGTGTGCCGCCGAGCGCGGTTCCGGGGGCTCCGGTGTTGAACACCCAGACGTCCGCGCGGCCGACGCCCGGGGTCGACAGCTGGGGATCGAACTTCACGTTCTGGCCGCGGTGCGCCGCGGTGATGAAGGCCCACCGGTTGCCAGGCCCGGCAAAGACGATGTCGCGTGGCTCGTCGCCGACCAGCAGGGTGTTGACGACCCGTGCCGGGGACGCCGACAGGTCGACCACACTGACGCTGTCGGACAGGTGGTTGACCACCCAGAGCTGGCGATCGTTCAGCAGCCCCACCGCGACGGGCTCCAAGCCCACCGGGATGGACTCTAGAGGCACGGGCTTGGCGCCGGACACGTCGAAAACCTCGACGCGATTGTCCGGGGTATTGGCGACATACAGGCGTCGCCCGTCGCTGGACAGCGCCATCAGCCGGACCGGGCCGCTCTCGAAGGTCGTGAACTCTCCCACCGCGGGTTGGGAAGCGGCGCTGACGCGGGCGGGGGCGCCGCTCAGCACAGTGGCGCACACGGCGATCAGGCCCAGGCTCAGCCAAGGTCCGAAGCTCGCTTGGCCCGTAGGCTTCAAGCCGATTTTCATGGTCGAAACTCCTGCTATTCAGAAGCGGAATCGAGCATTGAGCGAATCAGCGGGCGACCGACATCCCACCTGTGTGCCATACACCAGTGAGATGGAAAGTGCAGGTCGCCTGCATCGAAGCGTTCAGCTCGGTGGCGCATTGCACAAGGTGCTTGGCGCAACGGGGCAGAGAGAACACCGGCACGGAGACCGGACGCGGGTTCTCAGGAAGAGGCGTTCAGGTCGGGTTGTTGTCGTGCACGTGCGTCTCCATGTCAGTTCTTGGCTCTGCCCTGGCGAGGGCATGGCGGCACCGCTGGTTTGAATGGCGTGACGGCGTGGCCGGAATCCTGTTCGGGATGACGGAGGCGCTGCACGTCTCGCACTCGGCGAGCGACTGAAGGATGTTCCGACACCTCTGTGGTGACAATGATTCGCCTCGAAAGTGCCTCATGACACCAGGCACTCCGATCACGCGCCCATCAAGCAGGACGTGTGAGGATGAAAAGCAAGGCAAGAGGCGCGCCGAAGTTCACATCGACATATCCGTCTGAACCCGGCTCCATCCATGGCTTTGCCGTTCCACAGCGCAGCACACCACATTGGAAAGCTTGATAGTCCGGTACCCAATCACGGTTCTCCGTGGCGTCTTCAAGCACAAGGTCGGGGACGGACTGTTGGCGCGGCGGCCGCGGAGCGGCAACGGGCGCCGCTTACGGGCTCGAGGCTCAAGGCACAGGGCCGCGTACCGGCAAGGTGAACAGCAGCGTCGCTCCGCGTCCACGATTTGGCATGGCGCGCAGGTGCCCGCCGTGCTGCTCGACGATGCTGCGGCTGATCGCCAGCCCCAGGCCCAGTCCCCGGCCCCTTGCCTTGGTGGTGAAGAAAGCTTCGAAAATGCGCTCCTGCACCTCGGGAGCCAGCCCGACGCCGCTGTCCTGAACGGCGACCAGGACTTCGTCGGGGCCATGACATTCCGCCCTGAGCACCAGCTCTCGCGAACGGCCCTCCACCTCCGCCATGGCATCCATGGCATTGGAGATCAGGTTCAACAGCACCTGCTGCAACTGCGTCCGATCGCCCAGCACGGGTGGAAGATCGGGGCAGAGGCTGCGCCGCACCGTGATGCCGCGGCGCAGCGTCTCACCCTCGAGCAGCGCGAGGACTTCGTCGATCAGTTCGCTGATGTCCAGGCGGTCCCTTTGCGGCACGGTTTGGGCCATCAGCGCCCGGACCCGCTGGATCACCTCGCCCGCCCGCAGTCCGGCCTTCACCACTTGCCGCGCCGCATCGCATGCCTCGTCGAGCTTCGGCACCTCGCGTTCGAGCCAGCGGAGACAGGTCGCCCCCCAGAGCACAACGGCACCCAGCGGCTGGTTCAGTTCGTGGGCCAGCGAGGTGGTCAGCTCGCCCAGCATGGTGAGACGGGTCATGTGAGCGAGGTCGGCCTGTGCCTTGCGCAAGGCTTGCTCGGCTTGTTTTCGCTCCGTCACGTCCATCACGGTGCCGAGGACTTCCGCCACGTCGCCGCTGTCGTCCAGAATGGCGTGGCCCTCGCTGTGGATGTCGCGCACCGATGCGTCCGGGCGAACGATGCGGAAATCGAGTGCATAGCGGCCTTTCTCCTCGACCGCCTGCTCGAAAACCTCCTGCACCAGCGGCAAGTCCTCGGGGTGAAGAATACGAAGGAAAAGCTCGGTCGAGGGTTGCGTGGTCGCCGGGTCGAAGCCATAGATGCGGTAGGTCTCCTCCGACCAGAAAACCTCCCCCGTCCGGACATTCCACACGCCGCTGCCGGTGTGGCTGATGCGCTGCGCCTCCGCGAGGTAGAACTGGCTGCGGCACAGGGCCCGCTCGGCCTTTTTGCGGTCGGTGATGTACTTCTGAAACACCAGGATGCCGCCGTCGGCCCCCGGGTAGACATGGTTCTCCATCCACTCCTGCAAAGGCGGGTCGTACAACTCCTCGGTGAGAGGGACCCTTTCGCGCATCACGCGGCGCAGCGAGTCCTCGTTGCGCACTGCATCGAACTCCTGCCACAGCGTGCAGCCGATCAGACGCACCGGGTCCTTGCCCAGGCGTTTCATCTGCTCCCGTGCCGGCCGGTTCAGGTAGGTGAACCGCCACTGTGCGTCCATCGCGAAAAACTGGCCGGTGATGCTGTCGAGGATCGTCTCGATCTTGGCGTTGGCCTCCCGCAGCAAGGTTTCGGCCCGTTCTCTCTCGGCGATTTCCGCCCTCAGCACCCGGTTGATCGCCATGAGTTCCTCGGCCCGCTTCAGGACCCCTTGCTCGAGCGCCTCACCAGCTGGGCGCAAGCCGTCTTCCGCCCGCTTGCGCTCGGTGATGTCTTCCAGCCGCGCGACAAAGTAGTTGACCGATCCGTCGGCGTGGCGAAGGCACTTCACCGAGACGGTGCCATGGATGACCCGGCCGTCCTTGCGGATCCAGCGCTCGTCCAACGAATAGCCGTCGATCTCGCCGGCCATGACGCGGTTGAACCGCTCCACGGCGGCCGCGACGTCATCAGCGTGGATCAGTTCCGTCCAGCTCATCCGCAACAGCTCATCGCGTTCGTAGCCGAAGATCTCGCAGATCCTGTCGTTGACCTCCAGGCAGCCCTTGGTCGGGGAGCTGATCGCCATACCGATCAGGCCGAGTTCGAAGTAGCGCCGGAAGCGCCCCTCACTGTCACGCAGCGCCTGTTCCGTGTCCTCGTATGACGTGTCGTCGCGCTCAGGGGAAGGCATGGTCTCCTCCGGTTCTCGGTGGACGGGGCCGTCCGACCTGCTCCAAAGCTCGCGCCGTTCGAGGTTCGACTTCGGGCTGACGTCATGCGCTCTCGTTCTGCGAGCCCTGCTGAGGCTCGGTCCTGGCATGTTGCGGCGACCCAATTCGACTCGCAGTGGTCTAGGAGTGGTTTGGCGAACCTGAGATGCAGGTCCTGCAGTTCGGCCGCACCTTGTCCGACCGGTTGCGCAACTCGGGCTGGACGCGGTGACGCAAGCAGAGGCGCGGCAGGTGCATACAGTTCTTATCGCACATGGAGGGACACGGCGATCACCGGACTTTTGCGCGAACCTGCTGTGATCCTCGCAGACATGCAGTTTTCCCCTTGAACCGCTCGCAACTCAGCGCCGGCCTGAACTCACTCCCCTCGTGCTCCCTCGGGCGCCACGGCTATTCCACCTGTTTCGTGAACCGCAGCAGAACATCGCCCAGCTCCTCCAGCGACAGAGGTTTGGTCTCTGGCTCGTCGCCGACCCAGCAACACCCGCCGGTCCTGCAGGATGTGCACAGGCGACGTGTCATCGCCGGCGGCACCGGCAAGACGGCCTTCGAACAGGGGCAGGGTGACAATGAACGTTAGACCGTGGGGTCGCCTGCCTCGATGTTCAGGGTGAGCGGTTTCGCATCGGCCTCCCCGCGCAGAGCGCTGACGATCCTCTCGACGATGGGACGCCACTGAACGGCGGTTCGGTTCAAGGCCATCTTGCCGGTGTTCAGCCGCGACAGGTCGAGCAGTTCCGTCGGCAGCACCTCTTCGCGCTGTTTCTCGAGCAGTCCGCGCTCGGTCAGATCCCGGGCGATTTTCGCGAAGCCTTCGACCTGCCCCTCGGCCCCATCGCTGCCTGTTCCCGACAACACCACGGCAGAAGCCCGTTCCTGGTGGGCGGCGGCCAGAGTGCGAAAGAAAAGGTCGATGGCGACCGGCCTGCCGCGGGGTCGGTTCACCGCATCGACCACCAGGTGTCCGTCGTCCGTCGCATGTGCTCGAACAACTGGACCCCGGCAGCCATGCCGCCTGCTGAGGCGCCAATGCCGTCCGCTCGAGGATCGAGCGGCGCCATTCGATCATGCGGCGCACTGCTTGCTTGCCGTCGTACCGCCGACGCCTCGGCGGAGATGACAGGAACTGGGCAATTCGTGGTCCTCTGCACCCCTTGGAATGGGAGTTTCCCCCCGCTCCGGACGGAGCGTAGCCGCCCCTTGCGACTGTTAATTCTTTCAGATTACAGCCTTCCTTCCGTGGCTTACCCTCCGCTCGAACTCACACATTTCCAAACATCGAAACATGCGGTCGGTCGAGGACACCAGGGGGACGTTTCTTTGCGCACCGGGAGGGTAAGCCGTCAGGCCCTCGATCGGTCGTGACATCACGGAGCGCCGAAGGCAGCCCGGCCGATGCGCTCATCCGCTGCCATCTGGCCGAACCTGCTGGCCCAGCCTCTCTCTGGGTTCCACGAGCTTGGTCGATACGCGCTCTTGACGCTCGGTCGTCGCCCTCGGCAGCCGACCGCACAGCGCCGCCGTCGCGTCCGGGCGTGACGGCCGCTTCGGCAAATCCATCCGCTCCAAAAGCCTCCAACCGCCGCAGCCGACACCCGGCATTACTTCAGGGAGATGCATCAATGCAAAGGCAAATTGCAGCGCGGTTGTTCGTCCTGCTTTTCGGAGGGCTGCTGGCCAGCTTCGCGGCGAAGGGTCAGACACCAGCGCCCATCGTCATCGGTCAGACCACCGCGCTGACGGGGGGCCCCGCCGCCTCGGTCCGCGAAATGACCTTGGTGGCCAAGCTCTACTTCGACGCCGTCAATGCAAAGGGCGGGATCAAGGGCCGCCCCATCCAACTGGTCACGCTGGACGACGCTTACGACCCCGCTCGATCGGCGGCCAACACCATCAAGCTGATCGAGGAGCATCAGGCGATCGGCATGTTTCTGTCCCGCGGAACGGCGACCACGGCGGCCATGTTGCCGGTGCTCACCAAATACAAGATACCGCTGATCGGCCCCTCCACCGGTGCCATGAGCTTGCACCACCCCCTTCAGCCCTATGTATTCAACGTCCGGGCGTCCTATCAAAGCGAGGCGGCCAAGGCCGTCGAGCAGGTGGTCGGCATGGGCCTCAAACGTTTCGGGCTCGTTTATGTCGACGATGCGTTTGGTGTCGATGCACTCGCCGGGGTGAGCGCCGGTCTGGCAAAGACGGGAGTGCAGCCGGCCTACATCGAGAAGTTCGACCGCAAAGCCACGGACTTCAGCCGGATCATTGACGTTGCGGTCAAGGCAGATGCGCAAGCCTTGCTCATCATTGCGACCAACGAACCGACGATCGCGCTGATACGCGGGTTTCGAAAGGCCGGCGGGCGGGGCTATGTGATCACCTTGAGCAACAACGCCTCGGGCGGATTCGTCGCCCAATTGGGCCCTTTGGCTGCTGGCGTCATCGTCGCACAGGTCTTTCCGCCGGAGCGACGCATGGACATTCCGCTGGTGGCCGAGACGGCACAGCTGCTGAGCCGTTCGAACAGCCTCAAGGAGGTGAAGGTGTCACCTGCCATGCTGGAGGGCCTGGCCGCCGCGAAGGTGCTGGTCGCAGCGCTGCGCGCCGCACCGGCGCCCACCCCGCAAGACCTCGTGGCCGCATTGCAAAGCGGCAAGCGCTTCGACGTGGGGTGGCCCGGCTATGAGGTGAAGTACTCGGCCACCGACCACACCGGCCTCGAATGGACCGACCTCTCGATCGTGTCGGCCAGTGGCCAGTTCCGCAGGTAGCGCGGCAGGGCGCTCGATCCCTTCCACCTTTGACCCCTAACGGTATGACCATGGACGTTTCCAAGCTTCCGAACCGGTCTCGCGGTCTGTCGCGTCGGCAGATCCTGAAAGCCGCGTCATGTACTCCGGCCTTGGCATTTCCCGGCTTGAACGCGCTGGCCGCCGAATGGCCCGCCCGACCGGTGACCATCGTCGTGCCCTTCCCGAGCGGCGGCGGCACCGACGCCTTCGCTCGGCCGCTGAGCGCGATGTTGACGCGGCAGCTCGGCAGGCAGGTGATGATCGTGAACCACGGTGGCGCGGGTGGCACCCTGGGAGCGAGCGTGGCCTCCAAAGCCGCGCCGGACGGCTATACCTTCTTGCTGGGGGCCGTGCACCATGCGATCGCGCCGAGCGTTTACCCGAAGCTCGCCTACAACATCGAGACCGACTTTGTGCCGGTGGGCCTGGTGTCCAACGTCCCGCAGGTCGTGGTCGTCAACCCGACGCGGGTGCCTGTCACCGATCTCAAGGGCCTGGTCGAGTATGTGCGCAAGCGCCCGGGCCAACTCAACTACGGCTCCGCCGGCACCGGCACCAGCCATCATCTGGCCGGCGAGTTGTTCAAGCAACAGACGCACACCTTCATCACCCACATCCCCTACCGCGGCGCCGGTCCGGCGCTGCAGGACCTGATCGGCGGCCAGCTGGATCTCATGTTCGATGGATTGGGATCGTCGGCGGCCCACATCAAGAGCGGTCGCATCCGGGCGCTTGCGGTCGCGGCGCCCCAACGGGCGCCCGGCTTCCCTGACGTGCCGACGTCCGCGGAGGCGGGTTTCCCCGGCTACCAGGTCTCGACCTGGTACGGCCTGTGGACGACACGAGGCACCCCCGCGGAGATCGTCGAGCACATGCAGACGGCACTCGACAAAGCGCTCGGCACGGCGGAGCTCAGAAAAGCATGGAGCGATCTGGGAACCGACACGCCGCGTCTCTACGGTGCGGCCTTCGGCCAATTTGTCCACGGCGAAATCGCGCGCTGGAGTGAGGTCGTGAAAACATCCGGAGTCAAGCTCGCTGCATGACGCGGACCGCATCACCCGGCGTCCGACAGCGCTCAAGCCAACTCGATCACCAGCTTGCCCACGTGTCGTCCGGCCTCCAGCGCTTCGAAAGCTGCCGGCGCGTCCCGGAAGCTGAAGCGCGCGGAGATGTGAGGCTCGACGTGGTGCTCGTCGACGAATGCCAGCAGATCCGCCAAGGATCTTGCGCTGCCCACATAGATCCCGTGGGCGGTGGCCATCTTGGTGATCAGCTGCAGGTACTCCATCGAGTCGTAGGTCCACCCGCCCAGACCGCCGATGACGGCCACATGGCCGCCGAAGGCGAGGGCGCGGAGCGACTCCCGGATGGTCGACTTGCCACCGAGTTCCAGCACCAGGTCCGCACCGTGCCCTTGTGTCAGCTGGAGCACATCCTCGGACCAGGTCGGGCGGTCCAGGTAGTTGACGAAGGTCCGGCCCGCGGGCTGCATCAGGGCGGCCTTGGTCGGGTCGGAGCCGATCACAACGGTCTTGATGCCACGCGCCTCGGCCAACCGGGCAGCCCACATCGCCACGCCGCCGGTGCCCTGCACCAGCATCCAGGCGCCGGGCTTCAGCTGTGCGGACTCGAACATCGCAACCCACGCGGTGACCCCGGCGCATGGAGCGCACGCTGCCGTGGCGTGGGCCATCCCGCGGGGAAGGCGCACCAGAAAGCGGCTGTCCACCACCACCTCCTCGGCGAGCCAGCCGTCGACGTTGCAACCGGCACTCACCGCGATACCCTCGCGGCTCGGTGCGCCGTCGCGCCAGTGAGGAAAAAAGGAGCCGACCACCTCGTCTCCGACCGCCAGCGACCGGCCGGCTTCGGAGCCTGCCTCAACCACCGTGCCCGCGCCGTCGGAGCACGGAATCACCGCCCGGTCTGAGGGCGCCGGATACTCGCCACGGTAGATGAGGATGTCCCGGTAGTTGAGCGATACCGCGCGCACCGCGACCCGCACTTCGTGCGGCCGCAGCGCGCGAGACGGCAGCGTCGTGACCTCGAGCGACGCGAGGCCCTTCCCCGGCCTGAACTGATATGCCAAGGGCATCGGTACACCTCCTGCAGACGGAAGGGAATGATCGGTATGGCGTGCATTTTCCATGCGCCATAGCGGGCCCGTGCAATGGCCTTGCAACTCGGTCAAGTGCCTGCTTGACCTGAAACGCAGTCCCCGACCCCGCCCCCTATCGCAAGCCAGGTGTGACGGGTGCCGATACCGAGGTCGACTGGAACCGGGCAGCTTCCACCTCATGGACGGCGGCTACGCCGCCCGGTGGCCTTTCGCGGCGGCCCGGCCAGGTGAAGCCAGCGTTCGCTGGATCTCTTCCAGCTTGATGCCGCGCGTCTCGATGCCGCCCATCCACAACATGACCGCGGCAACGGCCATCGGCACGGCCAGAAGGGCCGCCGACAGTGCGAGGTGGTCGAAGAAGCCGACCACCGCAAGCCCGGCGCCGAGAATGCCGCCGAACTTCGAACTGGCCGCGATGACACCGGACCCCGTGCCGCGCAGATGCACCGGATAGATCTCGGCAGCGTAAGGGATGAGCATCGCGATGACACCGCTCACGCTGACGAGCAACAGGGCGGTGGCGGTCGTGGTGATCCAGGGCGATTTCACCTGCCAAAAGCCCAAGGCGGCGAAGCCCAGCAGGGTGAGTGTGGACAGGGCCGCGAAGACGATCAGCGTCTTGAAACTGCTCCAGCGGTCATAGAGCCAGATGACGACTGCGATGGCGGGCAGTCCGTAGACGGCCGACTTGGCGAGCAGAGCGCTGGCTGCGGCCGGGTCCACCCCCAGTTCCTTCAGGTTCGAGGGTAGCCAGAGCAGGAACCCGAAGTTGACCAGGCCCCATCCCGTGCCGCAGGCGAGCAGTGCGAGGGTGATGCGTGCATGCCGGCCCTGCAGCAGCTGGCGCACCGTCGCCACCGGATGGCTCTCGTCGATCGGTTCCGCCGGCGGATGTGTTTCGTCGTCTTTCTCGACGCCGCGCCGGTGACCGGCGAAACGGGCCAGCACCGCCACGGCGGCCGCGTTGCGGCCCATCGCCGAGAGGAAACGCGGCGACTCCGGGATGTACCGGTTGAGGAAGATGATCACCGCACCGGTCGGAAGGCCCAGCAGCCACAGCACACGCCAGCTGAACAGGGGTTCCAGCAAAGCCGCGGCACCGGAGGCCAGCAGGTAGCCCGCGGAGGTGCCGATGCCGCCCAGCGCCACCAGCAGCCAGCCCCTGTGCCGCGCCGGGACTGTCTCCGCCATCAGGGTGAAGGTGATGGGCAGCAGCCCGCCGGCGGACGCGCCCATCAGGAAACACATCACCAGGTTCCATTCGAACGCGGGCATGGCGCCGCAGATGGCGGTTCCGATGAACATCAGCGCCGACAGCAGGATGGCCGCCCGCCGGCCCACCCGGTCGGCAATGCGGCCCCAGACCACGGAACCCACGGTGGTCCCGGTGAGCGCGAACAAGGCCAGCAGACTGGCCTGGGAGCGAACAATCTCGTACTCACGGCCCATTCCGGGCATCACGAAACCGAGCGTTGCGGGTTTCATCACGTCGATGGCCAGCGTGATGACCAGGACGACCACGAGCTTCCAGTGCTCGCGATTGAGCGACACGCCGTCGGCAATATGAAAATGCGGCACCTCTCCGCCACCTCCGGGCACCGCCTTCACAGGAGACAACAGTCCCCGCCAGGCCAGGAGCAGCCCGAGCGGGATCAGCGCCATGCCGATCCACATTTCGACCGTCATTTCCATGCCGACCATCTGCCACCCCGTGTACCGCCCCATGAGAAACATCGGGACGTGTGAAAGCACACCAGCAGTGATCAGCAGCGTTCCCAACCAGAACGCGACGGGGCGGTGGAACATAAGGCTTGCGGCACAGACCGAAGAAAAGGTTCTCGAATTGTCTTCGAATTGTGGGATCGGAGGGACTTTCTGCCACGTCCGCCTGCTCACGATCTCATCGTCCATCCCTGCGCCATCCAGGCAAAGCAGCGAAAGCCAGGGACCGGAGGGAACCCCTTTTTTTCGTTTCGAGGTCGAACGTCAGCAGTCGCAATCTTGGTTGCTCGGCGTGAGTGCAAGGCCGGGAGACTGACACTCAGTGACATGTCGTCGCCCTTCGTCGACGTCCGGCAGGCCGTTCGCGCGTTGAATGCGCGGGGGTCGTCCGCAGCGCAGCGACGACCCCGACAACCAGGAAAGGACCTCCCTCCATGAACACCCCCCCAGCTCTCGACGCCGGGCCCTCGATGTCTGCCCACCCGCAAGGCCTGAAAGCCTTGCCGCGCGCCGTATGGGTGGCCGGTGGGGTGGCACTGCTCACCATCGCCGGCCTGGCCTCCGCCTTGGTGCTCGAGCGCAGGACGCCGTCTCCTCAAGCGGAACAAGCCGTGGCCGACCCGCCGCCGGCGCCGGCCAAAAACGATGCGACGGCGCCCAAACAGGCACGGGCTGAGGACGCGGGCGGCAACAAGCGCTATATCGAGACGCGCGATCAACCGCCGGTGGCCGACGTCTGTCGCAACTGCGGCGTGATCGAGTCGGTCCAGGCCGTGCAGCACAAGGGCGAAGGCACGGGCCTCGGTGCCGTGACCGGTGGTGTGGTCGGCGGTCTGCTCGGCAATCAGGTCGGCAAGGGCAACGGACGCAAAGCCATGACCGTGGTCGGCGCCGTGGGCGGCGGCTTTGCCGGCCATGAGATCGAGAAGCGCGCGCGCAGCGTCACGGTGTACAAGGTCAGGGTCCGCATGGACGACGGCAGCTTGCGCACCGTCACGCAGAAGCAGGCGCCCGCAGTCGGTCAGCGCGTCACCGTGCAGGGCCACAAGCTGCGCGCGGCGGAGGTGTCCCAGGGCACGGCACCCGCTGCGCCGCGGACCTGGAAGACCGACGCTCCTGCAGACAGCGCCGGCTCCTGACCGGCCCCTTGCCTCCCGGCGAAGCTCACGCCTGCGCCTCCCGGCAGGCCACATCTGCCGCGCCGGCTGCCTTCAGTCCCTTCAACTCGACTTTGGCACTGGCACGGGACGGCGTGCCGATCGACACGATGCGCCCCGACTCCAGCTTGACGTGCCGGTCGGCCAGGTGGAAGTAGGCGTCGTCGTGCGTGATCGCCACCACCGCCCTTCCCTGCGCCTTGAGGTCGGGCAGGATGTGTTCGTAGAACACGCGTTTGAACACCGGGTCCTGGTCCGCCGCCCATTCGTCGAACAGGCACACGGGGCGGTCTTCGAGCACCGCCGCCAGCAGCGCGAGCCGCTTGCGCTGGCCCTGCGAGAGCGCCACCGTCGAGAACCGCCCCCCTTCCAGCGACACCTTGTGATCGAGCCGGAGTTGCTTCAGCAGCTCGCGTGCGCGCGACTCCAGGTGAGGATCGGCCAGCCCCAGCAATTCCTCGAACAGGTAGAAGTCGGCGAACACGCACGAGAACAGCTGCCGGTAGGCCTCGCGCTCGGGCCCGCTCGACACCCGGGCCCCATTGACCTTGACCTCACCGCTGTCCGGCGCGTACAGCCCCACCAGCAGCTTGGCGAGTGTCGTCTTGCCACTGCCGTTGCCGCCGGTGATGAACACGATTTCGCCAGGCACCAGGTCCAGCTCGAGCGGGCCCAGCGTGAAATGCCCGTCCTCGTGTTCGCTGCGGTAGCCGTGGGTCACCCCGCTCAGCTCGATCGAGCTCAAGGGTCCCCACAGGTCCCGCCCGGCGGCTTCGTCCTGGCTCGGCGCGAGCGCCAGCTGCAAGTGCGCCAGCTGTTTCATCGCCACCCGGAACTGCCCGAAGTCCGGCGCCAGGTTGACCAGCACCTCCACCGGGGTGATCAGGTAGAGAAAGGTGAGCGCGTAACCGCTGAGCACGGCCGGGTCTTGTGTCGTGTAATCGGCCGGCAGGAACAGCAGCAGGCCGATGAAAACGAAAAACATCAGCAAACCGAGGCTCTCGGCCACCGCGTAAGTGGTCATGCCTCTCACGAAGTTGCGCTGCAGCCGTGCCGCTGCACGGTCCAGCCAGCGGCTCAGGAAGGCCAGGCGCCGACCCCGGTGCATCTGCAGCTCCTTGCTGCCCTGGGTGACGGTGGTGAAGTGCTTGTACAGCTCGTCGCCGGCCTGGCGCGAACGCTCCAGCGCCCCCTGGGCCCGCAGCTGCGCCACCAGGAACACGCCGATGCCGAGGCCGATGCAGGCCAGCGCCCCCAGCATCAAGGGCCACGACAACCAGCCCAGGTAGGCGAAACAGCCCAGCGCCACCGCCAGGTTGATGCAGAAGGTGGGCAGACGGGTCAGCAGCGCGGCGATCTTCTGCACGTCCTCGGTCAAGGCCGCCAGCAGGCGGTGCGCGCCATGTCGTTCCAGTTCACGCAGCGGCGACGCCAGGATCTGGCGCGACAGCTGGCTGCGCAGTGCCGCGATCAGTTGCTGGCTGAGCCGCACCAGCGCCGCCTCGCTCGCGGTGCGGGCGACGAACACGCCCAGGCACAGCGCGACGAAGCCGGGCAGAAGTTGCGCCTGTTCGGCCCGCGGCAAGGCCAGAGCGGTGTTGATCAGGGCGATCAGCGCAGCGATGCCGAGGCCGCTGGCGGCCCCGGCCAGCCCGGCCGCCGCAAGCTTCCAGCGCGACGCCCGCAGCAAGGAGACGACGCCGCCCATCAGTACTCCGCTCGCAGCGACGCCAGCACGGTGCGCGGCCGCCCGAAGGCGATTTCGTGGCGGCTGCCGCTGGGCAGGTAGTAGGTCTTGTCGTCGGCGTTCAGGAGGTTCAGCTGCGCCGTCCAGCGCAAGCCGCTGTTTCGCCACTTGTAGGCGGCCATCAGGTCGAAGCGTGCGTAGCCCGGAATCCGCGCGCTGTTCTGCGCGTCGACCTCCTGCTCACTCAGGGCGACCATGCCGGCGCCCAGGCTCAGCCCGGCGCTTCCCCCCGCCTGCTGGTCCCAGCGCGCAAACAGCTTCACCGCATGGCGCGGCACCCCATAAAGGCGGTTGCCCTCGGTCGATTCGGGCCCCGCCGCATCGCGGGTGACCTCGGTCTGGGTGTAGGCATAGGAGGCAGTGAGGTTGAGGTGCGGCGTCACGCGGCCGCCCATGTCCCATTCGAGCCCGCGGCTGCGCGCTTCGCCCAGCTGCACCGCGTAGCCGGGGTTCTGCGCGTCCGGCACCACGATGTTCTGCTTGGTCAGCTGGTAGAGCGCCACGGTGGTGAACAGTCGCTTGTCGAGCGTCTCGGCCTTGAAGCCGATCTCGTACTGCTTGCCGACGATGGGATCGAGCGCCGCACCCGACGCCAGGGTGCCGGCGTTCGCGTCGCTCAGCGACTCCGTGTAGCTGCCGTAAAGCGACCACCACGCGGCCGGCGAGAAGACGATGCCGACCCGCGGGCTGAAGCGTTTGTCGTGCGCCTTAGAGACGCTGCCCGCCAGGTGGTCATCGGACGTCTGCCTGGCGTTGTCGTAGCGGCCGCCCAGCAAAAGCTGCCATTCCGGCGTGAGGCGGATCTGGTCCTGCGCGTAGACACCCCAGGCCCTGCTGCGGTTGGTGACGTCGAGGCCATGGACGGGCGTCTCGGGCACGATCCCGGTATAGGCCGGCTGGTGGATGTCGAGCAGGAAGCCCGGGATCGTCGGATCGAGCTCGCCTTCCCAGAAGTCGAAGCGCCCCTTGCTGCGCGCATGGTCCACGCCGACGACAAAGTCGTGCCCCAGGCCGCCCCACTGCGGTGTGCCGGCGAGCTCCAGCGAGACGAACTGCGTATCGACGTCGCGCTGCTGGATGCGGCGCGGGATGCGGCCGATCGTGCGTTCGCCGTCGACCAGCTCGTGCTGGTACTCCAGCCCCTCGCCCCGGGCATGCTCCAGCATCAGGTTCTGCCGCAGGGTCCAGGTGGCGTCCAGCTTCTGCGACCCGTCGAGCGACAGCAGGGTCGAGCGGTTCTCGTGGCCGGTGAAGGACTCGCCCAGGTTGCGGCTGCGCGGCACGTCGGCCGGACGCTCGCCCACCGCCACGATGCCGCGGTCGATCGGGCTGTCGTGGTTCGCGTGTTCCAGTTCCAGATTGAACTGCACATCGGCGTTCGGCCGCCAGCTCAAGGTGGGCGCGATGAAGTAGCGTTTGGTGTCGATGAAGTCGCGGAACGAGCCGGCATCCTCGTACACCGCGTTGAAGCGGTACAGCAGCGTCTTGTCGGGGTTCAGCGCGCCGGTGGCGTCGAGGTGGGTCTGCAGGAAGTCCTCGCTGCCGATCTGCTGCTGCAGCGAGACATAGGTGTCGGCCTGCGGCTTTTTGGTCACCACGTTGAACATGCCACTGATGTCGCCCCGCCCGAATTGCGTCGAAGACGGGCCCTTGAGCACCTCCACGCGTTCGGCGTTGGCCAGCTCGGTCGGCCCGAAGCGCCGCGTCTTGACGCCGTTGCGGTAGGAGTCGTAGACCGGGAAGCCGCGCACGATGATGTCCTCGTGCACCGAGGTGCTGCCTGCGAAGACGCCGCTCACGGTCTCCAGGGCTTCGCGCAGCGTATTGGCCTGGCGGTCCTCGACCAGCGCCTGCGGCACCACCTGCACCGACATCGGCGTCTGCATCAGCGGGGTGCTGCCCTTGGTGGTCGAGGAGGCGCGCTCGGCGCGCAGGCCGATGTCACGGTCGCCGACAACCTTCACGCCCGGCAAGGCTTGGGCGTCCGGGGTCGCGGCTGCGGGCGGCGTCGCCGCGGTCTGGGCGCCTGCGTGGCTCTGGAAGAAGGCCAGGCACGCGAGTGTCACGAGAGAAAGCTGGAGGCTGTGTTGTGTTTTCATTGGCATGAGCAGGGTGTTGAATCGTGGCGGGTTCAGGCCGGGACCGGCTCGCCCCGCAGCAGTGCCGCCAGGCCTCGGTGCACGGCGGACGACGCGACCACCTCCCAGTGGTCGCCCGGGACTGAAAAGCGATGCAGGCCCCCGCGGGTATGGGCGGCCCAGTCGGCATTGACGGCGGCGTGACGGTCCAGCGTCTGCTGCGCGCACCAGAGGTACAAGGGCGCATGGACCGGTTGGACGCGATTCTCACGCATCAAACGGTTGGCGCTGTCGCGGACCTGCACCTGAAGTCGGATTTCGTCCAGGCGGTCGATCTCGAGGCGCTGCCCGGCCTCGGCCCATCGCGCCAGGTGAGCCAGCTGGTCGGCCGGCTCGAGCGCGATCAGCTCGCGATACAAGGCCGCTCGCGTGTCGGCCGCCAGGCCACCCCGCAGCAGGCCCTCGAACTGGTCGAGGTACTCGTCGGCCAGGTCGTGCCGCTCGGCCAGCGTGACGTCGGTGTAGAGCGTCGTGTCGAGCAGGGCGACGAAGGCCACGGTCTCGCCCTCGCGTTCCAGCTCAGCGGCCATCGCCTGGGCAATCATGCCGCCCATCGACCACCCGAGCAGGCGGTACGGGCCGTGGGCCTGCACCTGGCGGATCGCGGCGACGTAGTCGCGTGCCATCGCGGCGATCGAGGGGTCGCGCCAGGACGGGTCGAACAAGGCGCGCGACTGCAGACCGTAGACCGGCTGTTGCGGCCCGAGCGCCTTCACGAGCGGCAGGTAGGCCGCCACGTGGCCGCCGGCCGGATGCACGCAGAACAGCGGCGGCAGCTCGCCCTCGCGACGCAGGGCGATCAACGGTGAGCCACCTGGCGTCGCCGGCCCCTGCCGCTGCAGCGCGGCGGCCAGTGCCGCAACCGTCGGGGCCTGGAACAGCAGCGTCAGCGGCACCTCGCGCTCGAGCAGCTGCCGCAGCCGCTGCATCACGCGCACGGCCAGCAGCGAATGCCCGCCGAGCTCGAAGAAGTTGTCGCCCGTGCCGACCGCCTCGACCCCCAGGTGTTCCTCCCAGGTGCTGGCGATCAGCGCTTCCATCGGCGTGCCCGGCGCCACATAGGTGCCGGCGCCGGCCCCTGCCCCGAGCGGGACCGGCAGGGCCTTGCGATCGACCTTGCCGTTGGGCGTCAGCGGCAAGGCATCGAGCAGCACCCATCGCCCCGGCACCATGTAGCCCGGCAGACGCGACGACAAGGCCAGCCGCAGCCCGGCGGCGTCGACCGACTGGGGGGCCTCGGGCACCACATAAGCCACCAGCTGCTTGTCGGCCTCGCCGACCACCGTCACCGCCGCCTGCCGCACGCCGGGCAGGCTGGACAGGGCCGACTCGATCTCGTCCAGCTCGATGCGGAAGCCGCGCAGCTTGACCTGCCGGTCGGCACGGCCCAGGCACAGCACCGTGCCGTCGGCGCGCCAGCGCGCCAGGTCGCCGGTGCGGTAGAGGCGGCGCCCCTCGACGAAGGGGTGCGGCACGAAACGCTCGGCGCTCAGGTCGCCGCGCCCGTGGTAACCCCGCGCCAGGCCGATGCCGCCGATGTACAGCTCACCCACCGCGCCGAGCGGCACCGGCTCCATGCGAGCGTCGAGGATGCAGAGCTCGGTGTTGTCCAGCGGCCGGCCGATCGGCGGCATGCCGGCGGTGGTCTCGCCGACCCCTTGCAGGGTCGACCAGACGGTGGTTTCGGTGGGACCGTAGACGTTCCACAGCGCGTCGCAGCGGCTCACCAGCGCCCCGGCCAGGTCGGCGGGCATCGCTTCGCCCCCGCACAGCAGGCGCAGCCCCTGGGGCGCGCCCTGCCAGCCGGCATCGAGCAGCAGGCGCCAGGTGGCGGGCGTGGCCTGCATCGTCGTCACCGGGTGCTCGCGCAGCAGACGCATCAGCTCACCGGCGTCGGCGGCCTGCGCGGTGTCGGCCAGCAGCACCGTGCCACCGTAAACCAGCGGCAGGTACAGCTCCAGCGCGGCGATGTCGAAGGACAGCGAGGTCACCGCCAGCAGGGTCTCGTCGGCGCCGAAGTCGAGCTGCCGCTGCATGGAGCGCAGCAGATTGCCCAGCCCCGCGCGCGTCACCTGCACACCCTTCGGGCGGCCAGTGGAGCCCGAGGTGTAGATGGTGTAGGCCAGGTGGTCGGGCAAGGCTACGCGGCCCCCCACCGCCTGCGGCAGCGGCTGCGGCGCGTCGAGGCACAGCAGCGCCGCCTCGGTCGGCGGCAGCACCGCTCGCAGCGCGGTGTGCGTCAGCAGCAGGGCCGGCTTCGCGTCCTGCAGCATCCACGCCAGCCGCTCGGCAGGATAGGCCGGGTCGAGCGGCAGGTAGGCGCCACCGGCCTTCAGCACGGCGAGCAAGGCCACCGGCAACCAGGCCGAGCGCTGCAGGCAGATGCCGACCAAGGTGTCGGCACCGACGCCGGCGCTGCGCAGCTGTTGCGCGAGCGTTTCGGCGCGGCGGTCGAGCTCGGCATAACTGAGCACCTCGTCGCCGCAGATCAGCGCCGGGGCCGTCGGCCGCTGGCGCGCCTGGGCTTCGAAGGCCGCGGCGACACACAGCGGCGTGCGCAGATCCTCCACGCCGTTCCAGTCGTGCAGCAGCTGCCGGCGTTCGCGGGCATCGAGCAGCGGCCAGTCGGCCACCGGCGCCGCCGACGTGGCGGCGACCTGCAGCAGCGTCCGCAGGTGGCGCGCCAGCCGCTCCACCGTGCCCGGGTCGAACAGGTCGGTGCTGTACTCGAAGCTGGCCGACACGCCGCCGTCCTCGCGCTCGTTGGCAATCAGGCTGAGGTCGAACTTCGCGGTGCGGTGCTCGGCCGCCAGGGCTTCCACGGTCAAGCCCGGCAAGGTCTGTTGTGCGGCGGGTGCAGGATTCAGAATGAACATCACCTGGAACAGCGGCGAGCGGCTCAGGTCGCGCTCGGGCAGCAAGGCCTCCACCAGCTGCTCGAACGGCAGGTCCTGGTGGGCCTGGGCCCCCAGGGTGGTTTCCCGGACCTGCCGCAGCAAGCTGCCGAAGTCGAGCTCGGGCTCGACACGGCAACGCATCACCAGCGTGTTGACGAACAGTCCGATCAAACCTTCGGTTTCGAGCCGGTGCCGGTTCGCCACCGGCGTGCCGATGCGCAGGTCGCGCTGCCCGCTGTAGCGGTGCAACAGCACGGCAAACCCGGCCAGCAGGCTGGCGAACAAGGTGGTGCCATGGCGCTGGCCGACCTGCCGCAGCCTGGCGACCAGGGCCGGCTCCAGCTCGAAGTCGAGGCTGGCCCCGCGGTGGCTGGCCAGCGGCGGGCGGCTGCGGTCGCTCGGCAGCTCCAGCACCACGTTCGGGTCGCCCAGCGCCTCGCGCCAGTAGTCCAGCTGGCGCTGGCGCACCGGGCCGGCCAGCCACTGCCGTTGCCACAAGGCGTAGTCGGCGTACTGCAGCGGCAGCGGCTCGGCCACCGGCGGCCGGCCCGCGCAGGCCGCCGCGTAGCCCGCCGCCAGCTCCTGCATCCACAGCCCGAGCGACCAGCCGTCGCCGGCGATGTGGTGCAGCGTCAGCAGCAGCCAGTGCACTTCCTTGTCGAGGCGCAGCAGCCGGGCACGCCACGGCAGCTCCTGGTCCAGCACGAACGGCCGGGCCGCCTCGGCAGCGGCGCGCTCGCGGGCGGCCGCCTCACGGTCGGCCGGCGGCAGATCGCTCAGGCTGTCGACCGCCAGCGACACCGGCTGGGGCGCCAGCACCCGCTGCTGCGCCTGCCCCTCGTGCTCGACGATCACGCTGCGCAGCACCTCATGACGCGCCTGGATGGCGTACAGCGCGGCCTCCATGGCCGGCACGTCGAGCGCCCCCTGCAGCTTGAGCACCACGGGCATGTTGTAAACCGCGCTGGCGCCCTCCTCCAGCTGGGCCAGGAACCACAAGCGCTGCTGGCCGAAGGACAGCGGCACCGTGTCGCCGCGGCCCGCAGCCGCTACCAGCGGTGCGGCCTCGTCGGGTGTGTCGCAGCGTTCGATGGTCTCGGCCAAGGCCGCCACGGTGGGCGCATCGAAGACCGCGCGCAAGGGCAGCTCGACCCCGAGCTGGCGCCGCACCCGCGACACCAGCTGCGTGGCCAGCAGCGAATGGCCGCCCAGGGCGAAGAAGTCGCGCGTCACGCCGACCTCGGGCAGGCCCAACACCTCGGCCCAGATCGACGCCAGGCGTTGCTGCAAGGCGGTGGCCGGGCGCTCGTCTTCGAGCGCCTCGCCGTGCCACTCCGGTGCCGGCAGCGAACGACGGTCGATCTTGCCGTTGGCGTTGTGCGGCAGGCGGTCCAGGGCGACGATGGCCGCCGGCACCATGTAGGCCGGCAGGCTCTCGGTCAGCGCCGCCTTCAGCTCCGCCGGCTCCAGCGTGCCGGGCACCACGTAGGCCACCAGGCGCTGGTCGCCCGGGCGGTCCTCGCGGACCAGGGCCACGGCCTGCTCGACGCCGGCCACGGCGCGCAGCCGGGCTTCGATCTCGCCGAGCTCGATGCGGAAGCCGCGCAGCTTGACCTGGTGGTCCAGCCGCCCCAGGTATTCACAGACCCCGTCGGGCCGCTGGCGCACCAGGTCGCCGCTGCGGTAGAGGCGTTCGCCCGGGACCTCGGCAAAGGGGTTGGGCACGAAGGCCGTCGCGGTGCGGACCGGATCGTGCAGATAGCCCCGGCCCACCCCGACGCCCGCGATGCAGAGCTCGCCCGGCACGCCGGGCGGCAGCGGCTCGAGGTCGCGGTTGACCACGTGCAGCCGCAGGTGGCGCACCGGCCGGCCGATGGGCAGCTGCGCGCCGCTCGCCTCCTGCACCTCGTGCAAGGCGTGCAGCGCCACATCGTCGGCGCATTCCGCCGGGCCGTAGACGTTGAGCAAGGGCACCTGCGGGAAACGCTGCAGCCAGTGCCGCGCCAGCTCGGGCGGCAGGGCTTCTCCGGTCGGCAGCAGCCACCGCAGGGCCAGCGGCAGGCCGGGATCGTCCGGCTCGGCCAACAGCGCGCGCAGCATCGCCGGCACGCATTCGAGCACGGTGACCCGGCGCTGCACCAGGCGCGCCCTCAAGGCAGCCGGGTCCTGCACCACGTCGTCCGGCACGATCTCGACGGTCGCGCCGCACAGCAGGCCGCTGAGGAACTGCCACACCGAGATGTCGAAACAGGCCGAGGCGGTCTGCGCCACCACGTCGTCGCGCGTCAGCCCCAGCTGCACATGCTTCTGCAGCAGGGTGTTGAGCATGCCGCGGCGGTGCACCATGGCGCCCTTGGGCACGCCGGTTGAGCCGGAGGTGTAGATGATGTAGGCCAGGTTGTCGCCCCGGCCGCGCGGCACGGGATGGCTCTCGTCCGCCGGCCCGCCGCCGGGCATCACGACGCGCGGCGGCGCTTCCGCACCGAGGTCCCGCAACGCGGTGTCCAGCCGCGCCGTGTCGCCCGCACCGCTCCAGACCGCCGCCGCCCGGCTCAGGCGCAGCACCTGCGCCAGGCGTGCGGGCGGGTGGTCCGGATCGAGCGGCAGGTAGGCTGCCCCCGCCTTGAACACCGCGACGATGCAGGCCAGCAGGTCGATGCCGCGGCGGTCGTACAGCGCCACCACGTCGTCCGGCCCGATGCCCATCGCGATCAGGCGGTGCGCGATCCGGTTGGCCCGGCGGTTCAGCTCGGCATAGTCGACGGCCGCGTCCCCGCAGCGGGCCGCGATGGCGTCCGGCGTCGCGGCGGCCTGGCGTTCGAACAGTTCGCCGTAGTGCTCGGGGATGCCATCGCCGTCGCCGCTGTCGTTCCACCCGGCCAGCTGCAGCCGCTCGGCCTCGCCCAGCCGAGGCAGCTCGGCGAGGCGAGACCCGGGATGGCGCAGCAGCGTCAGCAGCAAGCCCTTGAAATGGGCCAGCATGCGATCGACCGCCTCGCGCTCGAACAACTGCCGGTCATAGGTGAGTTGCAGGGTCAGCCGTTCGCCCGGAATCACCACCACCGTGAGCGGGTAGTTGGTGTGGGTACGGGCGGTCTTCTCGTCCACGCGCCAGCGCAGCTTCCATTCGTCGAGCGAGCGGTCGACCGGCGCGTTCTCGAACACGAACAGGCTGTCGAACAGCGACTTGCCGCGCCCCAGCGGGCTCAAGGCCTGCACTTCGGGCAGCGGCAGGTGTTCGTGGTGGCGCATCTCGACATTGCGGCGCAAGACCTCGTGCAGCCAGTCGGTCACGCGCTGCCCCGCCGGCACCGGCAGGCGCAAGGGCAAGGTGTTGATGAAGAGGCCGACGCTGGATTCGATCCCCTCCAGCTCGGTCGGCCGCCCGGCCACCGTGGTGCCGAACACCACCTCGCGGCGGCCGGCGTACCAGGCCAGCAACAAGGCCCACGCACCCTGGGTGTAGGTGTTGACGGTGAGCCGGTGGCGCTGGGCTTCGGACTGCAGCGCGGCGGTCTCGGCCTCGTCGAGCTGTACCTGCCGGTCCTCGACACCGCCGTGCTCGCGGCGCTCGGTGGCCTTGTCGATCATCAGCGGGGTCAGCTCGTCCACACCCTCCAGGGTGCGGCGCCAGTAGTCGCGTGCCGCAGACGGGTCTTGCGCCTCGAGCCAGGCGATGAAGTCGGCATACGCACGCGGCTGCGGCAGCTGCGCCTCGCGGCCCTCGCACTCGGCCTGGTAGTGGGCGAAAAAGTCCACCATCAGCAAGGAGAAGCACCAGGCATCCAGCACGATGTGGTGGTAGCTCTGCGTGAAGTACCACCGGTCGCCGCCGAGGCGGATCAGCCGGAAACGGATCAGCCGCGGCTCGCCGAGGTCAAAACCCTGACGCAGTTCGTCGGCCAGCAGCGTGTCGAGCTGCTCGCGCTGCACGGACTCGGGCAGCCCGCTCCAGTCGAGGCAGCTCACCACGGGCGGCGCTTCCCGGTACACCAGTTGCAAGGGGCGGTCCTCGTTGCGCCAGAAGAACGCGGTGCGCAGCGCCGCATGGCGCTGCACCACCCGCTGCCAGGCACGCTGGAAGGCGCCCGGGTCCAGCTCGCCCGAGAGCCGATAGCGGTCCTGCATCAGGTACATGCCCGCGCCGGGGTTGAGCAGCGTGTGCAGCAGCAGGCCGTGCTGCATCGGCGCCAGCGGGTAGACGTCGACGACGTCGCGCCAGGCCACGGGCAGCGCATCGAGCTCGGCTTGCGACAGGCGGGCCAGCGGGAAGTCGCTCGGCGTGACGCCGGCTTCGCTGGCCTGCAACGCATCCACGAGGGCCGCGAGGCGCTGCACGAAGTCCGCCGCCAGGCCTTCGATCTCGCGCGCGTCGTGCAGCGAGGGGCTGTAGGTCCACTCCAGGCTCAGCACGCCGTCGAGCACCTGGCCGTCGATGTCCAGTGCATGGGTGCGCCGCTCGCCCGGATGGCGGGTGGCGCCGGGGGACTCCGCTGCCAGCGTGAACGGCGAGGTCTCGTGGAAGACCCGGTCGAAGCGGCCCAGATAGTTGAAGCAGACCTGCGGCTGCGCGAGCCCGGCGAGGCGCTCGCGCGTCGCCGGGTCGCCCAGGTGGCGCAGCACGCCGTAGCCCACCCCCTTGCGCGGCCGCCCGCGCAGCTGCTCCTTCACCTGCTTGAGTGCGGCCAGGCCGCCGCTGCCGCCCGGCGCGAGGCGCACCGGAAAACGGCTGGTGAACCAGCCCACCGTGCGCGAGAGGTCGAGCTCGTCGAACAGGTCTTCGCGTCCGTGGCCCTCCAGCTCGACCAGCACCGCAGCATGGCCGCTCCAGGCGCACAAGGTCAAGGCCAGCGCGGTCAGCATCACCTCCTCGATGCCGGCGCGCAGCCGGGCCGGCACGTCGGACAGCAGCGCCGCCGTGCGCGTGGCGTCCAGCGTCGCGCGCACGCGGCGCGCCTCGCCGACCGTGGCGTCAGCCAGGTCGCCGCGTTGCGGCAAGGCGCCGGCATCGCCGAGCTGTGACCAGTACGCCAGCTCGTCGCGGGTGCGGGGCGAGGCGGCGTCGCCCTGCAGGCGGCGCGCCCAGAGCGCGTAGGAGCTGCCCACCGGGGGCAGCGTCGGCGGCTCGCCCTGGGCCAGCTGTGCGCAAACGGTTTGCAGCTCGTCGAGCAGCACCCGCCACGACACGCCGTCCACGGCCAGGTGGTGGATCGCCACCAGCAGGCGCGGCGCCTCGGCGCTGCCGCAAGCGAACCAGGCGGCGCGCAGCAAGGGACCGCGCTCGATATCCAGCCGCGCTTGCAGGGCCGTGCCGTGGGCTTCGAGGGTCGACGCGAGCCGCTCGGACGGTACCTCGCTCACGTCGACCCGCTCGAAGAAGTCGGCGCTGTCGCCTTCGGCCACCTGCTGATGCCAGGCCCCGGCGGCGTCGCGGACAAACCGCGTGCGCAACGCGGCATGACGCTCGACCAGCAGCTGCAGGCCCCGCTGCAGCACCTCGGGCTCGATGGGGCGGCGCAGCTGCAACAGCACCGCCTGGTTCCAGTGCGAGGGAGTCCGCAAGCCGCTCTCGAAGAACCAGTGCTGGATGGGGGTCAGCGGCAGCAGGCCCTGGGGATCTTCGAGACCCTCGGCGGGTGCCGCCGAAGCGGCGAGCGGCTGCGCCACGGCAGCGGCCTCGGCCACGGTCTGGTGCTCGAACAGCTGTTTCGGGGACAGCTTCCAGCCCCGCTGGCGTGCCTTCGCGACGACTTGCAGGCTGAGGATGGAGTCGCCGCCGATGCGGAAGAAGTTGTCCTGCACCCCCACGCGCGGCAGCCCCAGCACCTCCTGCCACACCGAGGCCAGCACGCTTTCGGCCACGCTGCGGGGGGCCACGTGTTCGACGCCGGCCTCGAAGTCGGGCGCCGGCAGGGCACGCCGGTCGAGCTTGCCGTTGGGCGACAGCGGCATGGCGTCGAGCCGGACGAAGGCCGACGGCAGCATGTGCTCGGGCAGCGCCTCGCCCAGGAAAGCGCGCAGCGCCGGCTCGTCCGCCGGGTCCGCCGCCGCGGCCACCCAGTACGCCACCAAGCGCTTGTCGCCGGGCCGGTCCTCGCGGGCGACCACCACGGCTTGTGCCACGCCGGCATGCGCCAGCAGTCGGGCCTCGATCTCGCCCAGCTCGATGCGGAAGCCGCGGATCTTGACCTGGTGATCGATGCGACCCAGGTAGTCGACGGCTCCGTCGGGCCGCAGCCGCGCGAGGTCGCCGGTCTTGTAGAGCCGCGCCCCCGGCGTGTCGCTGAAGGGGTCCGGAATGAAACGCTCGGCCGTCAGCGCCGGCTTGCCAAGATAACCGCGCGCCAAGCCGATGCCGCCGAGGTAGAGCTCACCGGCCACACCGACCGGCACCGGGTTGAGCGCCGCGTCGAGCACGTGCAGCGCGGTGTTCCAGATCGGCCGCCCGATCGGCACCGCGGTGTCGCGGCTGTCGCGCCGGCAGGCCCAGTGGCTCACGTCGATCGACGCCTCGGTCGGCCCGTAGAGGTTGTGCAGCTCGGCCGACGGCAGGGTGGCGAAAAAGCGCTGCTGCAGCTCGAACGGCAAGGCCTCGCCGCTGCAGATCACCCGCACGATGGAGTCGCAAGCCGCGGCGCCGGGGTCGTCCAGGAAGGCGTTCAACATCGAGGGCACGAAGTGCAGTGTCGTCACGCCCCGCTGGCGGATCAGCGCCGCCAGGCGCTCGCTGTCGCGGTGTTCGCCCGGCTGCGCCACCACCAGCGCGGCGCCGGTCATCAGCGGCCAGAAAAACTCCCAGACCGACACGTCGAAGCTGAACGGGGTCTTCTGCAGCACCCGGTCGCGCCGGTCGAGCCGGTACTCGGCCTGCATCCAGGCCAGCCGGTTCAGCAGCCCCTGGTGCGGCACCCCCGCGCCCTTGGGGCGCCCGGTGGAGCCGGAGGTGTAGATCAGATAGGCCAGGTGGGCGGGCGCCAGATCGACCCGCGGCGGCTGGTCGAGGCCGGCCGTCGCCAGCCCCGGCTCGGTGTCGAGCACCAGTACCTGCACCGCCTGCGGTCTCCAGGCCGTGTCCGACGTCGTCAGCAGCAGCGCCAGCCGCGCGTCCTGGCACATGTAGTCCAGGCGCTCGGCCGGGTAGTCCGGGTCCAGCGGCAGGTAGGCGCCGCCGGCCTTCATCACGCCGAACAGGGCGACCACCATCTCGATCGACCTCGGCAGGCAGACCCCGACCACCGTGTCGGGCCCGACGCCCAGCCGGTGCAGCCGATGGGCCAGTGCGTTGGCGCGCCGGTTCAGTTCGCGGTAGCTCAGCACCCGCTCGCCAAAAAACAAGGCAGGGGCCTCGGGCGTGGCCAGCACCTGCCGCTCGAACAACCGGTGCACCCCGACGTCGCCGGGCAGCGCTTGCGGCGCCGGACGGCCGGTGGCGAGCAGCTGGCGCAGCTCGTCGTCGCCCAGCATCGGCAGTTGATCGAGCCGGGCCTGGGGTGTCTCGACGATGCCCTGCAGCAGGCGCTCGAAGTGCCCGGCCAGACGCTCCACCGTGCTCGCGTCGAACAGGTCGCGCGCGTAGACGAAACAGGCCTCCAGGCCCTGCCCGGTGTCGGTGATCTCGAGCGTCAGGTCGAACTTGGCGGTGTCGCGCGGCGTGGTGGCCGGGCTGACGGCGAGCCCGGGCATCTCGAAGCCGCCGCGCCGCGTGTGCACCAACAGCATGGCCTGGAACAGCGGCGCATGCGAGAGCTCGCGTGTCAGCTGCAGCGCATCGACGAGTTGTTCGAAAGGCAGGTCCTGGTGGGCCTGGGCCGTCACCACCCGCCGGGCCTGATCGTCCACCAGGTCCTCGAAGCGGAGCTGGCCGTGGAGCTGCGCCGGCAACACCAGCGTGTTGGCGAACAGGCCGACCAGCCCTTGCGTCTCGTCTCTTTCGCGGTTCGCGACCGGGGTGCCGACGCGGATCTCGCGCTGGCCGGTGTAGCGCCACAGCAGGGTCTGGAAGGCGGCCAGCAGCACGCAAAACAGCGTCTTGCCGCGGCGGCGCGCCAGGGCTTGCACGGCGTCCGACAGCGCGGGCGGCAGCGGGCGCGTCAGCTCCGCGCCACGGTAGCTCTGCTGTGCGGGGCGGGGCCGATCGGCGGGCAGGGCCAACAGCGGATGGTCGTCGCCGAGCTGCTCCTTCCAGTAGGCCAGCTGCGCGGCCAGCGCCTCGGCGTCGAGCGCCTCGCGCTGCCACGCCGCATGGTCGGCAGGGTCGACGGGCAGGGCCGGCAGCGCCGCCGGCGCGCCCCCGACACGCTCTCGGTACAGCGCGCTCAGCTCGGCCACCAGCACGTCGATCGACCAGCCGTCGGCGACGATGTGGTGCAGCGTCAGCCACAGCCGGTGCTCGTGCTCACCGGTGCGGGCCAGGGCCACCTTCAAGAGCGGGGCTTGCGACAGGTCGAAGCGCAGGCCCGCCATCTCGGCGCCCAGGCGCTGCACTTCCGCCTCGCGCTGCTCGGGGTCGCAGCCGCTCAGGTCGACCCATTGCCAGGGCAGCGCCACGGTCGGCAGCACGTCCTGCTGCGCCACGCCGTCGCGCGTCACCACCGCGGTGCGCAGCGCGGCATGGCGCTGCACCAGCGCCTCGAAGGCGGCCTGCAGGGCGTGGCGATCGAGCTGGCCGCTCAGGTGCAGTGCGGTGCAGATGTTGTAGACCGGGTTCGGGCCTTCCAGCTGGTCCAGAAACCACAGCCGCTGCTGCGCGAACGACAGGGGCGCTGCCTCTTGGGCCGGGCGGCGCACGATGGGCAGTTGCCAGGGCGAGAGGCCGCGCTCGCGCAGCGCCTGCCGGAAGGCCTGGCGTTTGGCGGGCGGCAGCTGCGCGAGACGCTCGGCGATCTGCCGCAGCGCCGAAGGGTCGTGGGAGACGGTCGGGTGCGGCTTCAAGGGGTCTCCTGTTCCAGTTCGTCGAGCAGCTGTGTCATCGCCGCGAGAGGATCGGCTGCGGGCTCGCCCGCGCTAATCGCCGCCACCTGCGCAGCCAGCTGCGCGATGGTCGGTCCTTGATAAAGATCGGCGATGCCGAGGGCCGCGCCGGTGACCCCGCGCATGCGGGCGACCGCCTGGGTGGCAAGCAGCGAATGCCCGCCCAGCGCGAAAAAGTCGTCCTCGATGCCGACGCGATCGAGCTGGAGCAACTCGCACCAGACCGCGGCCAAGGCGCGCTCGATGTCATTGCGCGGTGCCGTGTGGGCACGGGGCACCGGTGCCGCGTCGGTCGCGAGCAGCGCCTTGCGATCGAGCTTGCCGTTGACCGTCAGCGGCAGCGAGGCCACGGCGGCGAAACGCGCCGGCACCATGTAGCCGGGCAGGCGCTCTGCGGCATGCCGGCGCAAGGCCTCGTGATCGTGGGCGACCTCGCCCACCACCCAGGCGACCAGCTGGTCGACGCCCTGCCCGTCGGGCTGTGCCAGCACGGCCGCGTCGCGCACACCGGGGTGGCAAAGCAGCGCGGCCTCGATGTCGCCGAGCTCGATGCGGAAGCCGCGAATCTTGACCTGCTGGTCGGCCCGGCCGAGGTACTCGATCTCGCCGTCGAGACCGCGGCGCGCCAGGTCGCCGCTGCGGTACAGCCGGGCGCCCGGCTCGCCTGCGTAGGGATCGGGCAGGAAACGTTCGGCACTCAGGTCCGGGCGGCCCAGGTAGCCCCGGGCGAGCCCGGCGCCCCCCACATACAGCTCGCCCGCCACGCCGGGGGGCACCGGCACCATGGCGTCGTCGAGCACATGGAGGCGCAGGTCGTCGAGCGGGCGGCCGATGACACTGCCGCGGCCCACGTCGGTGGCGCACAAGGGGCGCAGCGTCACGTGCACGGTGGTCTCGGTGATGCCGTACATGTTGACGAGTTGCGGCTGGCGGTCGCCGAAACGGTCGAACCAGGGCGCCAGGCGCCGCATCTCGAGCGCCTCGCCGCCGAAGATCACGAGCCGCAGTGCCAGCCGCGGCGCCGCCGGGGCGAGCAGCGTCTCGCTGAGCCGGTAGAAGGCCGACGGCGTCTGGTTCAGCACGCTGACGCCTTCCCGGTGCAGCAGCGCGACCAGGGCCTCCTGGTCGCGCGCCACCTCCAGCGGCACCACCAGCAGTCGGCCGCCGTAGAGCAAGGCGCCCCACAGTTCCCAGACCGAGAAGTCGAAGGCGCAGGAATGGAACAGGCTCCAGACGTCCCGGGCCCCGAAACCGAACTGCGGCTGGGTGACGTCGAACAGGCGCAGCACGTTCGTGTGCGTGACCGCGACGCCTTTCGGCCTCCCGGTCGAGCCGGAGGTGTAGATGACATAAGCCAGCTGCTGCGGCATCGCGCGTGGCGGCAGGTCCTGCTCCTCCATCGCCGTAGGCAGGCTGCGCAGGTCGTGGGCGAGCACGCCGGCCGGCAGCGCCGGCAAGCCGGCCGGGCCGTCGTGCAACAGCCAGCGCGCTGCACTGTCCTCGATGATCTGACGCTGGCGCTCCGCGGGCGCGGCCGGGTCGAGCGGCACATAACAAGCGCCGGCCTTCAAGACGGCGAGGATCGCCACCAC
The DNA here is from genome assembly GCF_026153205.1 of Aquabacterium sp. A7-Y. GTDB lineage: Bacteria > Pseudomonadota > Gammaproteobacteria > Burkholderiales > Burkholderiaceae_C > Caldimonas. Next base: position 96,989 of record NZ_JAPFBW010000016.1, read on the forward strand.
CAGCTCGGACGAACGCTGCAGGCACAGCGCCACCGCCTGCTCGGGCCCGACACCTTGTGCCACCAGCGTGTGCGCCAGGCGGTTGGCGCGCCGGTTGAGCTCGGCGTAGCTCAGTGTGGTGCCGCCGAAGCGCACCGCCGGTGCGTCCGGTGTGGCGCGGGCCTGACGCTCGAAGCGGGTCGCCAGGGTGTCGTGCACCGCGCAGGGCCGGCAGGCCGCCCGCACTTGCGCCAGCGAGGTGTCGCGCTGCTCGGGGCTCATCAGGCACAGCTCGCCGAGCGGCGCCGAGGCATCGCGCGTGAAGGCGTGCAAGACCTCGATCAGCTGCTCCGCCAGGGCCGCGACGGCGGGCGCATCGAAGCAGTCCTCGCGCCAGGCGAATTCGAACTGCAGGCTCTCGCCGGGGTAGACGACCAGGGTCAGCGGCAGGCTCAGCGTCTCGCGCGCGTGCAGGCCCTGCAGGCCCAGGGTCTCGCCCAGGCGCTGTCGTGTGGCGCCGTCCACCGGGTAGTTCTCGAACACCAGCAGCGTGTCGAACAAGGGCATGTGCGGCCCCAGTCCGCACTGCCGCTGGATGTCCGCGAGCTGGGCCTGCTCGTGTTCGCGCAGGTCGAGGTTGGTCGCCTGCAGCCGCTGCCACCAGGTCGCCAGCCCCAGCCCGGCGGGCAGCGTCACCCGCAAGGGCACTGTGTTGATGAACAGACCCAGCATGGTGTCGGCCCCCGCCAGGTCGACCGGCCGGCCGGCCACGGTAATGCCGAACACGACATCGCGGCTCGCGCAGTGGCGCGACAGCACCGCAGCCCATGCCGCTTGCACCAGCGTGTTGAGCGTCACCTGGTGGCGCCGAGCGAGCGCCGCCAGGGCCTCGCTGGCCGGGGCCACCAGCGCATGACCGCTGCGGCCCATGCCGCCGCCCTGCCCGAGCGGCCGGCCGGCCGCCGGCTGCAACAGGGTCGGCCGCTCCAGCCCGGCCAGCTGCGCCTGCCAGAAGCGCTCGCTGGCGGCGCAGTCGCGTCGCGCCAGCCAGGCGATGTGTTCACGGTAGGCGAGCGAGGCTTGCAGCGCCGGAGCCCGGGCTTGCCGGCCGGCCTCGTAGCGCTCGAACACCTCGGCCAGCAGCCGCGCGCTCGACCAGCCGTCGAGCAGCAGGTGGTGGCGGGTCCAGACGAGATGGGAGCCTGCGTGGGTGTGGATCAGCGTCACCCGCATCAGCGGGGGGCGGTCGAGCGCAAACCCTTCTGCCAGGTCCTGCTGCAGGAAGGCCTGCAGATCCGGCCGCTCGTCGTCGCCGCGCCAGTCCAGCTCGCGCAGCGGCAGCTCGGCCGCGGGCAGCACCACCTGGTGCGGCTCCTGCAGGCCCTCCCAGACGAAGGCCGTGCGCAGGATGTCGTGCGTCGCGACAAGGTCGCGCCAGGCCTGCCGCAGGCCGTCCGCGTCGAGCGGTGTCCGGAACTCGCAGTGCAGCTGGTTCAGGTAGACGCCCTGCCCGCCTGCGCCCAGGGCGTGGAACAGCAGGCCGGCCTGCAGCGGCGCGAGCGGATAGACGTCCTGAGCCGCCGGCCAGCGGGTCAGCACGGACTGCAGCTGCGCCGCCGGCAGCCGGGCCAGCGGGAAGTCGCTCGGGGCGGCCGCGCACGGCGCGTCCTGCCGCGCCAGGGCCATCAGCCGCTGCTCGACCTGCGCGGCCAGCGTTTCGATCTCGGCTGCCGCATGCACCGCCGGGCACCAGGTGAAGGCCAAGCGCAGGCGCCCGCCGTGCACGTCGGCATCGATGTCGAGCAGGTGGCTGCGACGGTTGGCGGGACTGCGGGTGCCGGACGGCTGCTGCCCGGCGAGTCTCAGCCAGGCCCCGCCCTGCCCGGCATCGAGCTGGCCCAGGTAGTTGAAGCAGATCCAGGCCGACGGCAGATCGGCCAGCGGCCCCGCTGCGCCGGCCGCCGGGTGGCGCAGCAGACCCCAACCGAGACCCTTGCCGGGCACACGCCGCAACTGCTCCTTGACGGTCGCGAGCGCCCTGACAGGGCCGCCCGCCCCCGGTGCAAGGCGCACCGGGTAGCGGCAGGTGAACCAGCCCACCGTGTGCGACACATCGAGATCGTCGAACAGCGGCTCGCGGCCGTGACCTTCGAGCTCGACCGCCACCGCGTCGCTGCCCTGCCACTCGCACAAGGACCCGGCCAGCGCGGCCAGCAGCAGCTCCTCGACGCTGCAGCGGCAGGCGCCACGGACCCGGCCGAGCAGGTCGGCCGTGGCCTCCGCGGAGAGCTCGATGCGGTGACACCGCGCGCTGCCGTAGGTGTTGGGGGCGCTCGCCTCCGGCGCCTGCGGCAGGCCCTCGAAGACCGCGCGCCAGTGCGCCACCTCGGCGTTGCGCGAACTCGCCTGCGTCGCCAGGCGACGCGCCCAGCCGAGGTAATCGGCGGGCACCGGCGGCAGCGCCGGTGCTTGTCCGGCTTCGAGCTGTTCGTAGACGACCTGCAGTTCGGACAGCAGCAAACGCCAGGAGACGCTGTCGATGCCCAGGTGGTGCGCCGCCACCAGCAGCCGCTGCGGCTGCTCCGGCCCGAGATCCGCATGCACGGCGCGCAGCAAGGGGCCCGACAGGTGACACAGGCCGCGCTGCAGCCGGTCCTCGGCGTCGCTGAAACGCCGCTCGGCTTCCTCACCCGGCAGGCCCGCCAGGTCGAGCGGCTCCAGCAGGGAGGCCGTCTCGCGCGCGGCCGGGGCCTGGCGCCAGCCTTGCGCGCCAGGGGTGAAGCGCAGCCGCAGCGCGGCGTGGCGCTCGACCAGGTGCTGCAGCGCGCGCTCGACGAGGGCCGGTACCAGCCTGCGGGTGAGGTCGAGCCGCACGGCCTGGTTCCAGTGGCGCGGCTCGGGCTGCTCGATCGAGAAGAACCACTGCTGGATGGGCGTCAGGGGCGCCGGCTCCGCCGTGGCGGCCGGGCTTGCGGCCTGCGACGCGGGCTGGAGGGCCTGGGCGACGGCCGCGAGTTGCGCGATGGTCGGGTGCTCGAACACCTGCTTGGGCGTGAGCTTGAGGCCGCGCCGGCGCGCCGCGGCGATGATCTGCACATTGAGGATCGAGTCGCCGCCGAGGTCGAAGAAGTTGTCGTGGATGCCGATCTCCGGCCGGCCCAGCACGCTGGCCCACACCTCGACCAGCACCGTTTCGGCCGGCGTGCGCGGCGCCTGAACGACCGGGCCCGTCTGGGGGGCTGCGGGTTCCGGCAGAGCGCGCCGGTCGAGCTTGCCGTTGGGCGTCAGCGGCAGGGCCGGCAAGGCCGTCAGGGCGGCGGGCAGGAGCGCCTCGGGCAGGCGCTGCGACAGGGCGTCGAGCAGCGCCGCCGGCTCGAGCGTCTGCGGCGTCACATAGGCCAGCAGGCGGCCGTCCCGCACCACCACCGCGGCGTCCTGCACGCCCGCCAGGGAGCGCAGCGTGACGGCCAACTCGTTCGGCTCGACACGCCAGCCGCGGATCTTGATCTGCTCGTCGATGCGGCCAAGGAAACGCAGCGAGCCGTCCGCCGCCTGGCAGACCCGGTCGCCGCTGCGATAGAGGCGTTCGCGGGGCTGCTGCGGATCGGGCACGAAACGATCGGCGGTCAGGTCGGCCCGGCCGACGTAGCCGCGCGCCAGGCTCGCGCCGCCGATGTAGAGCTCGCCGGGCACGCCCGGCGGCACCGGCTGCAAGGCGAGGTCGAGCACCTGCAGCCGGCAGCCGGGCAAGGCCCGGCCCAGCGGCAGCTCGGCCGGGGCCGCCCCGGGCGCGGCCTCGAAGCTCAACACACCGACCGTGGTTTCGGTCGGGCCATAGTGGTTCATGACCCGCAGCGCCGGCGCCAGCTCGCGCACCCGGCCCAGCAGCGACGGCGCCGCCGCCTCGCCGCCGAGCACCAGCACCTGGCGCGGCAGCACCGGCACAGCGGCTGCGAGCAGGCCGGCCAGGTGGCTGGGCACGATCTTGAGGACGTCGATGCGGTGCTCGTCCATCCAGGCCGCGAAGCCGTCGGCGTCGAAGGCCAAGGGACCGGGCAGCAGGTGCAGCGAGCCGCCACTGGCGAGGGCCCCGAACAAGGCGGTGTGGCCGAGGTCGGCGGCGATGGTCGAGACCATCGCAAAGCGGGTGCCGGGCGCTGCCTTCAGACGGGTCTGCAGCCCGGCGGCGTACTGCGCCAGCCCGCCGTGCGTCAGCAGCGCGCCCTTGGGCGTGCCGGTGGAGCCCGAGGTGTAGATGAGATAGGCCGCCTGTCCGGCCGGTGGCGCCGGCGGCAAGGGGGCGTCGCCCCCCTGCAAGGCAGCCACGCCGTGCACCGGGTGGGTGCCGGCGATCTGCCGGCCCAGCTCGACATCGACCGCGAGCAGCAGCCGGGCCTCGCTGGCTTCGACCAGCTCGCGCAGTCGTGCGGGCGGCTGGGCCGGATCCAGCGGCACGTAGCAGCCCCCCGCCTTGAACACGGCCAGCAGTGCGACGACATAGGCCGCGCCGCGCGGCGCAAGGATCGCGACACGGCTTTCCACGCCGACGCCCTCGGCGACCAGGCCGCGGGCGAGTTGCGTGGCGCGTGCCTCGAGTTCCCCGTAGCTCAGGACGGCGTCTTCACCGTGCAGGGCCAGGGCGTCGGGCTGTCGTTGTGCCCAGCGACTCACCTGCTCCGGCAGCGACAGGTAAGCGGGGGCAGGCTCGGTGTGGAGGTCGGCCGGCGGAACCGGTGTGCCTGCCCGCAGCACCAGGCTGTCCAGCGGTGCCGAGGCATCGGCGAGCATCGTCTGCAGCAGCCTCAGCAGCTGGCGCGCGAGCGCGCCCAGCGCCTGCTCGCACAGGCGCGAACGGTCGTAGGCAAACACGAAGTGCGGGGTGTCGCCCGGCACGAACACCAGCGTCAAGGGATAGTTGTTGCGCCCGCCGGTGGCGACCGCCTGGCCCTCGGCCCGCGCCGCGCTGTAGGGCCGGGCGCGCAGACCGCCTTGCCCCTTGCCGAGGGCGGCGTCGACCGGAAAGTTCTCGACCACCAGCAGCGACTCGAACAGCGCCTGCCCGCCCCGGCCAGCCAAAGCCTGCACCCGCGCCAGCGGCAGGTGCTCATGCTGGCGCAGCCCGGCGTTGCGGGCCTGCAGTTCACGCAGCCACTCGCCCACCCGCGCCCCGCCGTCGGCGCGCACCCGCAGCGGCAAGGTGTTGATGAAGACGCCGGCGATCTCGTCGGCCTGCACCAGATCGGGCGACCGTCCCGAGACGGTGACGCCGAAACAGACCTGGCGCTGCCCGCTGTAGCGGCTCAGCAGCAAGGCCCAGGCGCCCTGGCAGACGGTGTTGAGCGTCAGGCGTTCACGCTGCACGAAGGCATTCAGCGCGGCGGCATCGGCCACCGGCAGCGCGAACTCGGCCCAGCGCGATGCCGGCGCCTCGGCCGGGCGGGGCAGCGGCACGGGCGTGGGGCCGTCGAAGTCCGCCAGCTCGGCACGCCAGAAGTCCTCCGCGGCGGCGACGTCCTGCTGCTTCAGCCAGGCGACGTAGTCGCTGAAGGGACGCGCCGGCCCGAGGGCCGGCTCGCGGCCCTCGCGGCGCTCGCGATAGCAGAGCAGCAGGTCGCGCAGCACCAGCGCATAACTCCAGCCGTCCAGTGCGACGTGGTGGTAGGCCCAGAGCAGCAGCCAGCGTTGCGGGCCCGCCTGCACCAGCGTCAGCTGCAGGTCGGCGGCCTGCTTGAAGTCGTAGCCCTGGGCACGCTGCGCCGCGCGCAACTCGGCCAGCTTCGCGTCCAGGGCCGCCGCGTCCGGCAGCTCGCTGCGCCAGTCCAGCACCGTCAGGTTCAGCGGCCGCTCGCGGTAGACGATCTGCACCGGCGTGCGCACCTCCTCCCAGCGGAAGTCGCTGCGCAAGATCGCGTGGCGAGCCTGCACGTCGCGCCAGGCCTGCTCGAACGCCGCCAGCTCGAGATCCCCCTGCAGCTCCAGCACGTCCAGGCTGAAGTACGGGTCGTCGCCCGACTCGCCGTGCTCCCGGGCATGAAACAGCAGGCCCTGCTGCTGCGTCGTCAGCGGGTAGATGCCGGTGATGTCGGCCTTGCGACGAGGCGACCGGGGGGACGGCGAGGTGGACAGCGTCAAGGAGCTCACTCCATTCCTTCCAGCAATTGGTCGAGCGAGGCCGCATCGAGCGCGGCCTCCGGAAAGTCCTGCGGGGTCAGCAGCTCGCCAGCGTCGGTCTCGGCGAGTTGCAGCAGCTCGGTGAGCTGCTCGATGAAACGCGCCGCCAGTGTTTCGACGGTGCTGCGGGCATAACGCTGGCAGCTGTAGCCCCAGTCGAGCTGGAGCCGGCCGTCGAGCACATAGGCGTTGAGGTCGAACTCCTGATGCCGTGGGGTGCGGGGGTCGTAGAGCCGGCCGCTGTCGGTCTCCAGCCGGGTGAACCCCTGGCCATCGACGCTGGCGTCGAGCTGGCCCAGGTAGTTGAACGCCACCGAGGGCCGCACCGCCGGCAAGGCGCGTTTGAGGTAACGCAGCGCGCCGAAGCCGACGCCGCGCTCCGGCACGTCGCGCAAGGCCTGCTTGACCTGCTTCAACTGCGCCAGGGGCGGCGCCTGCAGGTCCGGCGCCAGCCGCAGCGGGTAGGCGGACGTGAACCAGCCGACCGTGCGGCCGACCTCCAGGTCGTCGGGCCGCCCGTGGCTTTCCTGTTCGACGAGGAGCGCATCGGTCGCGCTCCAGCGCAACAGCACACTGGCCAGCGCGGTCAGCAGGAAATCATCCGGCGTGGCACGCTGCCGGCCGCTCTGCAGCAAACGCTCGGTGGCCGGGCGGTCGAGCGCGACGTGCACGGTCTCGATGTCTCGTTCCAGCCGACTGCCCTGCGGCTGTTCGACCGGCAGGGCGGGTGCCTGCTGTTGACGCCAGAACGGCAGTTGGGCATCGAACTCGCCGCTGCGGGTGCGCTGCAGCAGCTGCACCGCCCAGTCCTGGAAGGACGCGCCGCGGCGCGGCAGGGCCGCAGGCTGCGGCCAGGCCTTGAGCGCAGTGGCGAAGTCGGCAAGCAGCGTGCGCCACGACAGGCCGTCGATGACCAGGTGGTGCACGGCGAACAGCAGGCGCTGCTCACCGCCGGGCAGCTGGATCAGGGCGGCGCGCAGCAGCGGGCCGTGTTCGATGTCCAGGCTGGCCTGCACCTCGTCGCAGGTCTGCCGGCAGGCCGCGGCGTCCTGCACCTGGCGGGTGACGAGCAGCGTCGCGTCCTCGACGTCGGCGTGACGCTGCATCCAGAGGCCCTCTTCGCGCCGGAAGCGCAGGCGCAGCGCGTCGTGGTGAGCGACCAGCGCCTGCAGCGCGGCGGCCACCCGCTCGGCCTCCAGTGCATGGCTCGGCGTCAGCAGCACCGACTGGTTCCAATGGTGCGGGTTGGGCGGCGCCAGCTCGAAGAAGGCATGCTGGACCGGCGTCAGCGGCACCTCGCCGGTGGGCGCCGCCCGCTCCGCGAGGGGCCGGGCCGGTTCGGCGGCCGCCGCCAGGGCCTCCACGGTCTGGTGCTGGAAGATCGCCCGAGCCGTCAACTTGAGCCCGGCTTCACGCGCCTGAGTCACCACCTGGATGCTCAGGATGGAGTCGCCGCCGAGCGCGAAGAAGTTGTCGGTGATGCCGACCTCGGGCAGGCCCAGCACCTGGGCCCAGATGCGGGCCAGCGTCTGTTCGATGGCGTTGCGCGGTGCCGCCTGTGGGCGGCTGGCCTGGGCGAAATCGGGCGCGGGCAGGCGCGCCCGGTCGAGCTTGCCGTTGGCGTTCAGGGGCAGTTCGGGCAGCCAGACGAAAGCCGCCGGCACCATGAAGTCAGGCAGTTGCTCCGCCAGGAAGTGACGCAGGTGGTCGGCCTCGCCATCGGGGGCCTGCCCGGCCAGGTAGGCCACCAGGCGCGGCGGCTCGCCCGCGGCCAGCACGGCGGCCGCCCGGACCTGCTCGTGCTGCAGCAGGCGTGCCTCGATTTCACCGGGCTCGACCCGATAGCCGCGGATCTTGAGCTGGTGGTCGCGCCGGCCGACGAAACTGAGCACGCCGTCACCCGCCTGGCGCGCGAGGTCGCCCGAACGGTACAGGCGGCTGCCGGGCGGCCCGAAGGGATCGGGCACGAAACGCTCGGCGGTCAGTGCGGCATCCCCCAGGTAGCCGCGCCCGACGCCGGCGCCGCCGATCGCCAGTTCACCCGTCGTGCCCGGCGGCTGCAGCTGCAGCGCGTCGTTCACGACATAGAGCCTCAGGTTGACCGTCGGGGTGCCGATCGGCAGATGGGCGAGACCGGCCGGTGGCGCGACGTCGAGCCGGTGCATCGCGACGTCGTCGGCGCACTCGGCCGGCCCGTAGGCATTGAGCAGCGGCACACCGGGATAACGCTCGAACCATTGGCGGGCGAGTTCGGGCGGCAAGGCTTCGCCGGTGGGCAGCAGGCAGCGCAGCGCCGGCAGCTGAGCAGGGGCCGAGCTGTCGAGCAGCATGCCGCGCATCAGCGAAGGAACACTCTCGAGCACGGTCAGCCCCTCGGTGTTGACCAGGCGCAGCAAGGCGGCCGGATCCCGTGCCACGGCGTCCGGCACGATCTGCACCCGCGCCCCGCACAGCAGCGCGGTGAGGAACTGCCACACCGAGATGTCGAAACACGGCGACGCGGTCTGCGCGATACGGTCGGCCGGCGTCAGCGCCAGCTGCTCGATCTTGCCGAGCAGGTGGTTGAGCATCGCGCCGGCCGGCACCATGGCGCCCTTCGGCGTGCCGGTGGACCCGGAGGTGTAGATCACGTAGGCGAGCTGCTGCGGATGCGGCGCCACCGGCAGCAGCGCCTGCTCGACCTCGGCATCCGGCGTCACCCGGTGCGGCGCCTGCTCCAGCGCGGCACACAGCTGCGCCGCGATCGGGCAGCCGGCCTCGGCCACCAGCACCGCGGGCGCCGCCAGCGACACCATCTGGGCCAGGCGCGCGCTCGGCAAGCTCGTGTCGAGCGGCAGCCAGGCGGCGCCGGCCAGCTGGCTCGCGACGATGCCGAGGAGGTAGTCGACCGAACGCGGCAACAGGATGGCGACCAGCCGGTCCTGCCGAGCTCCGGCGTGCTGCAGCGCGGCGGCGAGGCGGCGCGCCCGCTGAGCCAGCTCGGCGTAACGCAGGGAGTGGAGGCCGTCGCAGACCGCCAGGGCGTGCGGCTGCCCTTGCACCACGGCCTCGAACAGCGCGGCGAAACCTTGCGCCACCGGCAACTCGCGGGTGGGCGCCCGGCACAGCAGGGCTTGTGTGTCGGCGCCCAGCAGCGGCAGGTCGGCCAGGGGGCGTTCGGGGGCGCTCAACGCGGCCTCGATCAGCACCCGGTAGTGCTGGGCCAGGCGTTCCACGCTGGCGCGTTCGAACAGGTCGGTGCTGTATTCGAAACAGCACTCGATGCCGTCGCCGCTGTCGCGGCAGTTCAGCGACAGGTCGAACTTGCTGGTCGGCAGCTCCACCGCCTGCAGCTCGACCTCCAGGCCGGGCAGGCGGGACAGGGCCGCATAACGCTCGGTCTGCATGTCGAACATGGCCTGGAACAGGGGCGCGTGGCTGAGGTCGCGGTCGGGCACCAGGGCATCGACCAGGCGCTCGAACGGCAGCTGCTGGTGCTGGCTGGCGTCGAGCACACGCTCGCGGGTGGCGTCGAGCAGCTGGTTCAGATCGGTGCTCGGCGTCAGGCGGTGCCGCAGCACGACGGTGTTGACGAACAGGCCGACCAGGGGCTCGAGCTCCAGGCGGTCGCGCCCTGCGACCGGGGTGCCGACGCGGATGTCGTCCTGCCCTGCATGGCGGGCCAGCAGCGTCGCGAAGGCGGCTTCCAGCAGCATGAACAGGCTGGCGTTGCGGCGTTGCGCATGCGCCTTCGCGCGGTCGGCCAGCGAGCACGGCAGCCGCACCAGCACACGGTCGCCGCGGCCGGACAGCACCGCGGGCCGGGGCCGGTCGGTCGGCAGTGCCAGCAGGGGCTGCTCGTCGCCGAGCACCTCACGCCAGTGCGCCAGTTCGCCTGCCAGCACGTCTTCGGAAAGCTGGCGGCGCTGCCAGCTGGCGTAATCGGCGTATTGCAGCGGCAGGGGCGATGGCGGCTTGACCTGCGGGTCCAGCGTCGACAGGTACAGCTCGCTCCAGTCCTGCAGCAGCCTTTCGGTGGACCAGCCGTCGGAGACGATGTGGTGCATCACCAGCACCAGGTGATGCTGCTCGGGCGCCAGCCGGAGCAGCACGGCGCGCAGCAGCGGCCCTCGGTCGAGCTGGAAGGGCATCGCCGCGATTCGCAGGGCGCGCGTCTGGGCTTCGGCCTCGGGATCGGCCGCGCCAGACAGGTCGATCGTTTCGAGTCGCGCTGTCGGTGCCGGGTCGACGACCGCCTGGGGCCGGCCGTCGGCGCCGGCCGGAAAACGGGTGCGCAGCACCTCGTGGCGGGCCTGCAGCGCTTCGAACGCGATGGCCCAGGCCTCGACGTCGAGGCGCCCGGCCATCTTCAGCACACCGGGGATGTGGTAGGCGCTGTCCTCGGGGTCGAGCTGCGCGAGGAACCACAGGCGCTGCTGAGCAAAGGACAGGGGCAGCGCCTGGCGGCTGGCGAGCGGCTCGATCGGCGCCGGCAAGGACGGCGCACTGCGGCCGCGCTGGCGCTCCACCGCGAGGGACAGGCCTTCGACCGTCGGCGCGGCAAACAGCTCGCGCACCGGCAGCTCGATGCCGAAGCAGCGGCGCAGCCGCGTCACGACCTGGGTCGCCACGAGGGAGTGACCGCCCAACTCGAAGAAGTTGTCGTGCACGCCGATCCCTTCGACGCTCAGCAGGTCGGCCCAGATGGCCGCGACCAGCTGTTCGGTCACGTTGCGCGGAGCCACGAAAGCGGCCCCTTGGGCGCGTTCCGGCGCCGGCAGCGCAGCCCGGTCGAGCTTGCCGTTGGGCGTTTGCGGGAAGGCCGCCAGGCTCACATAGGCGCTGGGCAGCAGGTGCTCGGGCAGCGAACGCAGCAGGTGCTGGCGCAAGCTGTCGGCCTGCGGTGCGGCGCCGGCCGGCACGACATAGGCGACCACCCGCCGTTCGCCGGGGCTGTCCTCGCGAACGATGGCCACCGCCTCGCGCACCGCGGGGTGCTCGGCGAGCCGGGCCTCGATCTCGCCCAGCTCGATGCGAAAACCGCGGACCTTGACCTGCTGGTCGGTCCGGCCCAGGAACTCGATCTGGCCGAAGGCGTTCTGGCGCACCCGGTCGCCGGTGCGATACAGGCGCTGCCCCTCGGCGTAGGGATGCGGCACGAAACGCTCGGCCGTCAGGCCGGCGCGCCCCAGGTAGCCGCGCGCCACGGCAGGCCCCGCCAGGTAGAGCTCGCCCTGCACGCCGGCCGGCAGCGGCTGCAACGCCGCGTCGAGCACCCAGGCCTCGACGAAGGGGATGGGTGTGCCGATGGGCACCGGGTCTTCGCCGTCGCGGGTGCGGTGGGCGACACTCCACACGCTGACTTCGGTGGGCCCGTATTCGTTGAACAAGGCGGCGCCCGGCAAGGCCCGATGGTGGGCCTGCACCAGCGACGCCGGGCAGGCTTCGCCGGCGACGATCACGTCGGTCAGCGAGCTCAGCCGGCCGGGCTCGGCATCCAGCAGCTGCGCATGCAAGGAGGGCAGCGCGAGCAGGTGCGAGACGCGGTGCTGCTCGACCAGGCGCGCCAGGGCGCCGACGTCGCGGTGCGCCTCGTCCTCCGGCAGCACCAGCAGACCGCCCTGCGTGAGGGTCCAGAAGATGCCGGCCACCGAGCTGTCGAAAGCGACCGACGACAGCATCAGGTAGGCCGACACCGGGCGTTCGTACCAGTGGTGGCGCGCCAGTGTGGAGTGACAGGCGTTGCGGTGGGTGATGGCCACGCCCTTGGGCCGCCCGGTGGAGCCGGAGGTGTAGATCAGGTAGGCGAGCTGGTCGGGGTGCGGCCTGCGGGCCTGCAGCGCTGCTGCGGGTGCGGCCGGCGTGTCGATGCGCACCACCGGCACCTGCCATGCCAGCCGCCCGGCCGTGCCGGCGTCGCCAACGACACAGCAGGCGCCGCTGTCGCTGGCCATGTAGGCCAGCCGTTCCACCGGGTAGCCCGGGTCGAGCGGCAGGTAGGCGGCACCGGACTTCAGCACGCCGAGCAAGGTGACGACGAGATCGACCGAACGCGGCAGGCAGACACCGACGATGCGGTCGGGCCCGGCACCGGCGGCCAGCAGGTGGGCGGCGAGTGCGTCGGCGCGCCGGTTCAGCTCGGCGTAGTCGAGCATCTTGTCCCCGCAGGCCAGCGCCGGGCGGTCCGGGGTCTGCGCGGCCTGGCGCTCGATCAGGGCATGCAGGGTGAGGTCGTGCGTGGCGTCGAGGCCCGGGCTGGGGCCCTTTGAAGCGTGGCTGGCGCTGGAGGGCAGCAAGGAGATGCGGCCGAGCGACTCCGAGGCGGCCGGCACACTGAGCAGCAGCGTCGACAGCTGAGCGGCCAGGGCTTCGACCGCCTCCGGGGCGAAGCGGGCCGCGTCGTAGCTGAGGGCGGGCTGCGCGCCCGCGGCGCCGAGGTGAAGGTCGAGGCGCAGCCGGAACGGCGCCTCGACGGCCAGCAGGCCGGCCTCCTCGGTGGCCTCGGCCACACGGTACTGCAGCGCGATCTCGCCCTCGAACACCGGCAGTCCCTCGGCCTGAGCGAGCGCCTCGATGCGCGCCTGCCCGAGCGTCTGGCACCACGGCGCCCAGGGCTGTTCGGCATCGTAGGGCAGCGCGAGCGGCAGCACGCGGGCATAGGGCCCGCAGGCGTCGGTCAACTCGTCGCTGCGCCCGGCATCCACGATGCCGATGTTCAGGGTGGGCTGGTCGAGATGGCGTGCCAGCAGCAAGGCCCAGGCCGCAAAGGCTTGCGCTTCATGCAGCCCGGCGAAGCTCGGCAGCCTCAACGTGCGGGGCTCGAAGACGCCCGAGGCCGGCTGCTCCAGGGGCAGGCGGCCGAGCGGCAGCGGCCGGCGCGCCTGCCAGAAGGCGGCCGCCGCAGGCTCGGCCTGGACCAGCTCGTGCTGCCACTGGGCGTAGTCGGCGTACTGCACCACCTCCGCGTCGGCGCGGCGGCCGTTCAGCCGGTCCAGCAGTTCCTGGGCGACCCGCTGCAGCGTGCGGGCGTCGCCGTGCAGGCCGTCGACCGACAAACACAGGCTGCAGTCCCGTTCGCCGACCCACCAGGTGGCGGCCAGTGCGGCGCCACGCGGGTGGCGTTGCGATGTGAGGGAAGCGGGTAGCGGCCCGACCCGCTCTTCCCAGTGCAGCGCGGGGCGGTCCTCGATGAACTGCAGCGGCACGCCGGCCACGCTGTCGAGACGGGTGCGCAGCACTTCGTGGCGGGCGGCGATGGCGCTCAGTGCGGCGCGCACATCGCCCGGGGTGGCACCCCGCGGCATCGCGAACACCCCGCGTGCACCGCAGAGGTCGGCGGACTGGCTCTGCCACGCCGAGAGTTGCTGGACTGAAAGGCGAAAGCCTGCGGTCTGGGTCATGCCTGCTCCGTCGGCGCTGCAGCGAGCGCGAGGTCAGCGGCGCGCATCGGCTCGGCCATGGCAGTCAAGATGCGGCGCGGGCCGCGGAAAGGGTGGCGCCCATGCAGCGCCAGGATGTTGTCGAGCATCAGCACGTCGCCGCGTTGCCACGGGAAGCTGACCATCGCCTCCAGGTAGATGCTGCGCAGCAGCTCGACCACCTCGGGCTCGATCGGCGTGCCATCGCCATAGAAGGTGTTCTGCGGCAGGTCCTCGGGGCCGAACTCGGCCAGCAGGGCGTCCCGCGCGCTGGCCGGCAGCGTGGTCGCGTGGAAGAAGGTGCCGTGGTTGAACCACACGGCTTCGCCGGTCTGCGGGTGACGCACGACGGCCGGGCCGATCTGGCGCGTGCGCAGGCGGTCGCCGCTCTTCCACTCGACACGAATGCCTTGCTGGCGGCAGTACGCCTCCACCGTCCCCCGGTCGTCGGTCTGGAACACGGTCTGCCAGGGCAGGCCGAAGCCGTCGCCGTAGTTGCGCACGTACAGAATGCGCTCGCGCGTGAAACGCTCGCGGATGTCGTGCGGAACGCGCTGCAGCACCGTGCGGGTGTCGCCGATCGGCGTTTCGCCGCCCTCCCCCGGGGCCACGTCGCAGTAGAAAAAGATCTTGCGCGGGAACACCGGCGAGTAGGAGTGTTCGTTGTGCGGAAAGATGCTCTCGTCGGCCGGATAGTCCGTCGAGGTGTAGACATGCCGGGTGTCGTCGACCTGCGTGCGCGGCGAGGCGCGGAACTGGTATTGCAGTGCGCCCTCGGACAGGGCACCGACGGCGTCGTGGAAACCCGCCACGCCATCGACCGCAAAACCACGCCACAGCAGCGCGCCGTGCTGCAGCAGCAGGCGTTCGACCTCCTCGCGGCGACCCGCGGCCCAGGCCGCGAGGTCGACACCGGGCAGGACCGGCTCGCACAGCAGCGGCAGCGACCGGCCCTCGGCCGGCGGCGTGAAACGCACCAGCGTGTCGGCGCTCGGCGCGAGCGCCTGTCGGCGTACCGCACCGATCCGCGGGCGTCGTTCGGGGGACAGGGAGGTGTCGCTCATCGGGTCTGCTCCGTGGGATCGACGGCCCGTGCGGCACGGCGCACGAGGGCCTTGCGGGCGGGCTGCGGCAGCTCGGTCTTCGCCGCCCAGGCTTCCAGGCGGGCGACGAAACGCGACGCGAAGCGGGCCACGGTGTCGGGCCGGTACAGGTCGGTGGCGTACTCGATGCGCACCGCCACGCCTCGCGCTTCGCGCGACAGATCGAACAGCAGATCGAGCTCGGCCGTCTCGCGCGGAATGTCGAAGGGGGTCATCGACAGCCCGGGCGCGAGCTGGTGGACCGGCGGGGCGTCCTGGAACACGAACTTGGTCTGGAACACCGGCGCATGGGCCAGGCTGCGCGGCGGCCGCACCGCTTCGACCAGCTGGTCGAAGGGCAGGTCCTGCAGCGCGTAGGCGGCCAGCAGCGTGTCGCGGACTCCCGTCAGCCAGGGGCCGGGGCCGGGAGCAGCGGGGACCCGGCAGCGCACCGGCAACTGGTTGACGAAAAATCCGACGATGCCTTCGCTGCCCGGTTCGTGCCGGTTGGCAATGTCGGTGCCGATCACCAGATCGGTCTGGCCGCTGGCTTCGGCGAGCGTCGCGGCATAAGCCGCGAACAGCGCCATGAAGAGGGTCGCGCGCTCGCCCCGGGCCCACTGCTCCAGGGCCTCGAGGAGCGACACCGGCAGCTGCAGCCTCAGGCAGGCGCCGCGGTGCGACTGCTCCGGCGGGCGCGGCTGGTCGGGCGTCAGGGTGGTGAGCACCGGGGCATCGAGCAGTTGCGCCTGCCAGGCCTCGATCAGCGCGGGCAAGCGGGGCGCCAGCTCGGCCTGCTGCCACAGGGCGAAGTCGCCGTATTGCAGCGGCACGGGCGGCAGCTCGGCGCCCGCGTAGCTGAGGGCCAGCTCGGCCAGCAGCGGCTTGAGGGCCGCGCCGTCGACCGCGATGTGGTGCATCGCGAGCACGAGCTTTGGCTCGTGGCCGTCGGCGTCGAGCAGCAGGGCACGCAGCAGCGGCCCGCGCGCCAGGTCGAACGGCACCGACAGCACCGCGTTCACCTGCTGCTGCCGGACACGCTCGTCGCCACCCTTGCGCTGCATCAGCGGCACCGCCATGGCGGCCAGCACCTTCTGGCGCGGTCCTTCAGCCTCGTCCACCAGCACCGTGCGCAGCGCTTCGTGGCGCCGCACCAGCGTGTCGAGCGCGGCTTGCAGGCGGGCCGGATCGACCGGGGCCGAGAAGGCCAGGCCGACCGCCACATGGTAGAAGGCGCTGTCGGGCTCGAGCGACTGCAGGAACCACAGCCGGCGCTGCGCATACGACAAAGGCAGTGTCCGGTCCTGCGTCTCCCCGGGACGCGCCTGCAGGCCGGTCGTTGCCGGAATGCGGGGCGCCTCGTCGATGCGGCGGGCCAGCTCTCCCAGCGTGGCCGCGGTGAAACACGAAGCCAGCGGCAGCGCCACGCCGAAGTCGGTTCGCAGGCGGGCGGCCAGCTGGGTCATCAAAAGCGACTGGCCGCCAAGCGCGAAAAAATTGTCGTGGACCATCACCTGGTCGAGATCGAGCAGCTCGCCCCACAGCGAGGCGAGACGTCGTTCGGTGTCGGTACCGAGTGCGGCGGGCGCATGCGCCGCGGCGCCGAGATCCGCACGGTAGACCGCGAACGTCTCCAGCGTCTGGGTGTGCCAGCCATCCCGGCAGGCCGAGCGCCGCAGCTTGCCGCTCGAGGTCTTCGGCAGCGTTCCGGGCTTGAGCAGCGCGACGGCCCCGACCGGCTCGCCGAAGGCCTCGGCGACGGCTTGCCGGATCGACTCGATGACGCTGGCGTGATCGCCCTCGCCGGGACGCAGTCGCGCGGTTTCGGCGGCGACAGCGATCGTTTCGCTGTCGGCCAGCTCGGCGGCGAAGACCGCCACCCGCCCCGGCCGCACACCGGCGACGCGCGACTCGATCTCGAGCTCAATGTCCTGGGGATAGAAGTTGCGCCCGCGCAGGATCACCAGGTCCTTCAGCCGGCTGCTGAGGTAGAGCTGGCCGCCGTGCACAAAACCCAGATCGCCGGTGCGCAGCCAGTTGTCGCGCCCCTCGCTGTCGCGGGCCGCGAAAGTCGCCCGCGTGGCGAGCTCCTGCCCCCAGTAGCCGCCAGCCACGGTCGGGCCTCGCACCCAGAGCTCGCCGACCTGATCCTCCGGCAACAGGCGGCCGCTGTCCGGCTCGACGATGTGCACCTCGGTCCCGTCCACGGTCGTGCCGCACGCGACCAGGGTCGTGCCCTGCGCGGCAGGCTCGGCCACGCCGCGAGCCAGCGCGGCGGTGTCGAACACCGTCGCCTTCATCCCGGTATCCGGGCCGGCGGACACGAACAGCGTCGCTTCGGCCAATCCATAGCAGGGGCAGAAGCTGCGCGCCGAGAAGCCGAGCGGCTCTGCCAGACGGCGGAAGGCCTCGAAGGTGCTGTGCCGCACCGGCTCGGCGCCGCAGAAGGCGATCCGCCAGCACGACAGGTCGAGCCCCGTGACCGTGGCCGGGCGAACGCGATCGGCACACAGGCGGTAGGCAAAGTCGGGTCCGCCCGACATCGTGATGCGATAACGCGACACGGCCTCCAGCCAGCGGCGCGGGCGCTCGATGAAACGCTTGGGCGACATCAGCACCAGGGGCCGGCCGCACAACAGCGGCTGCAGCAGGCCGAAGATGAGCCCCATGTCGTGGAACAGCGGCAGCCAGCTCAGATAACGTTCCTCGGGACCTTCCTGGAGACCTTCGGCCATCGCGACGTGGTTCGCGAGCAGATGGCGGTGACTGACCCTCACACCCTTGGGGCTGGCCGTCGAGCCGGAGGTGTATTGGAGGAAGGCCAGATCGTCGGGCTCGACCCGGCGCTCGCGCCAGGCTTCGGCATCGCCGCAGCAGGCCGGCGTGACCACGACACGCATGCCGGGATGGTGAAGCTCGTGCTGCGTGAGCGCCTCGAGCCCCGCCACGTCGGTCAACGCCAGAGCGGGCCGCGCATCCTGCGCGACGCTCAACAGCCGCTTGACCGCCTGCGCCTGTCCGGTCTCGGGCGGGTACAGCGGCACGCCCACCAGACCCGCGTAGAGGCAGGCGAAAAAGGCGGCGGCGTAGTCCAGGCCGGAGGGAAACAGCAGCAGCGCGCGCTCGCCGGGGGCCGCGGCGTCCTGCAGCACCTGGGCCAGCGCGCGCACACGCCGATCCAGCTCGCCGTAGCTCAGGCTTTCGGTGACGTGCTCGCCGTCGCCGAGGAAGTCGATCGCGGTGCGTTCGGGATGCAGCAAAGCGCGACGGCGCAGCGCCGAGACCAGGTCGGCGGGCGTCGAACGAAGGTCAAACATGGGCTTCCTGAAAGGCTTCGGCCATCGCGACGACCACTCGCCGCGGGCCCGTGAAAGGACGGCGCCCGTGCGCCACCAGCATGTTGTCCAGCATCAGGACGTCGCCCTGCTGCCAGGGAAAGTGCACGCTGGTCTCGTCGAGCACGCCGCGCACCTCGTCGAGCGCTTGCTCTTCGAGGGGGCTGCCGTCGCCGTAATACACGTTGCGCGGCAGTTCCACCGGGTCGTCCACCACCTCCAGCAGCGCCTCGCGCACGGCGGCTGCGAGACCGGAGACGTGAAACAGATGGGCTTGGTTGAACCACACCATTTCGCCGGTGAGCGGGTGGCGGGCCACGGCCTGGCAGACCTGCTTCGTGCGCAGCTCGCCGTCGGCCTTCCACTCGAACTCGATCTGCTGCGCGGCGCAGTAGCGCTCCACCGCCGCGCGGTCCTCGGTGTTGAAGGCCCGCTGCCACGGCAGGTCCAGCCCGTTGCCGTAGTTGCGCACATACAGGAGCCGCTTGCGGGCGAAACGCTCGACCAGCCGAGGGTCGAGGCGCGCGTAGACGCGACGGCTGTCTGCAATCGGCGTTTCGCCGCCGCTGAGGGCGGGTTGCATGCAGTGGAACCAGATCTTCATGGGCCACTGCAAGGTGTACGACTGCTCGTTGTGCAGCGGGATCGACTGGTGCGCCGGGTACTCGGTGGAGGTGTAGACCCCCTGCTCGACCGCCGACCTGGGCGTCGAAGCAAAGTCATAACTCAGCAAGGGGTGCCCGAATGAGCGCGCGAACCTTTGAAAGCCCTGCTCGCCGGACACCGCAAAGCCACGGAACAGGATGGCGCCGACTTCATGCAATCGCCGGTCGACGGTCTCGTGCAAAGCGCCGAGACAGGCTTGCAGGTCAGCGCCGGCGGGCGCGCCAACGACCAAAGGCCATTCGATCTCTGACTCGGACGATCCGGTGCGCTTTGTCGGGCCGCCAACGACTGATGCAACGATGATGGAGCTCCCCTGGGCGATTGAATGACCGAGGCCGCGCGCGCCGCGCGCGTCACTCACGTACCCCCCAATATGTTTTTGAATGTAAACACGAATCGTTCTCGTTTAGATTAGCATAGTATTGACGGAAGACAAGAGAAGTCGTTCACAGCGAAAGAAAGGACAGACCGATGAGTTGGGACAGCCCCGATACCCATTTCCAGGTCGTGAAGAACCACGAAGACCAGTACTCCATCTGGCCCGACTACAAACCTTTGCCGAAAGGCTGGCAGGCGGTCGGCAAGCAAGGCGAAAAGCAGGAATGCCTCGCCTACATCCAGGAGGTCTGGACCGATATGCGACCCCTGAGCCTGCGCCAGGCCATGGCGGAGACAGGCAGCGATGCGAGCCCCGCGGCTCGATGAGCCGGCCTGCATTTGCCCTGCTGAACGAGACGGCCACACGGCCAGGTCGCGCCAGCGGCCCAGGCACTGCGGCAGGCGGCCACACGATCTATTCAAGGGATGCGACGTACCATGGATAACGTATTGACCGGAACCGACCGACCGCGTGCAGCAAGTGCCCCGCCCCTGACGCTCGAGGCCTTTTGCGAGCAACGCTCGTTCGAGCTGAGGCGCAACCCCTATCTGGAGCGCCAGGAGGCACGCGAGTCGAACGCGCGCTCCTACCCGAGGCGGATCCCGCTTGCACTGCAGCAAGGCCAGGGCATCTATCTGCGAGACACCCAAGGGCACATCTTCATCGACTGCCTCGCCGGCGCAGGCACCCTCGCACTCGGCCATAACCACCCCGCCACCATCACCGCCATGCGCCGCGTGCTGGATGCCGGCCTGCCGCTGCACACGCTGGACCTCACGACACCGGTGAAAGACGCCTTCGTCGAAGCCTTGTTCGACTGTTTGCCGGAACCCTTGGCGCAGCGAGGGAAGATCCAGTTCTGCGGGCCGACCGGTGCCGATGCCATCGAAGCCGCGCTCAAGCTGGTCAAGACAGCGACCGGCCGCAGGACGGTGTTCGCGTTCTCCGGCGCCTATCACGGCATGACCCAGGGAGCCCTCGGCCTGACCGGCAACCTGGCTCCCAAGCTGCCGCTTGGCTCATCGATGGGCGATGTCCACTTCCTGCCCTATCCCTACGACTATCGCTGCCCCTTTGGCCTGGGCGGCGAGGCGGGCGTCGACGCGGGACTGCACTACATCGAGCACCTGCTCGACGATCCCGAGTCCGGCGTGCTGCCGCCCGCAGCGGTGGTGGTGGAAGCGGTTCAGGGCGAAGGGGGCGTGATCCCCGCCCCGGCTCGCTGGCTGCGGGGGCTGCGGGACATCACGCGGCAGCGCGGCATCGCCCTCGTGGTCGACGAAGTGCAGACAGGACTGGGCCGCACCGGACGCATGTTCGCGTGCGAGCACGCCGGCATCACGCCCGACGTGCTGGTGCTGTCCAAGGCCATCGGCGGCGGCTTGCCTTTGTCGGTGCTGGTCTACGATGCCGCTCTCGATCGCTGGGCGCCAGGCGCCCACGCCGGCACCTTCCGGGGCAACCAGCTCGCGATGGCGGCGGGCATCGCCACCTTGCAGACGCTGCGGCACGAGCAGTTGACGGCGCACGCGGCGGCCATGGGAGAACGCTTGACCGGGCACCTTCTGCAACTGCAACGCGAGCACCGGTGCATCGGCGAGGTGCGCGGCCGCGGGCTGATGCTGGGCATGGAGCTCGTCGACCCCGACGCCCCGCCCGGGCGTGGACGTCCTCCTCAGGACGGGGTCATGGCGCGCTTGCTGCAGCAGCACTGCCTGCGGCAGGGCGTGATACTCGAACTGGGAGGTCGGCATTCGGCCGTCGTGCGTCTGCTGCCACCGCTCATCATCTCAGCGGAGGAGGTCGACGTGGTCGCCGAGCGCATCGCGCGGGCCTTGCAGGGGGCATGGGCCGAGCGGGCAGCCACGCGGCCGGCGCGGGCGACCGCCTGACCCTGTTTCGGCAGGCTAGAGAAGTCGCTTCCCGGCGCGAGGGTCATCGCCAGCATCCTCCGCCTGATCCCAGGCGCGACAGAAATCAGCCCTGGGAGACCCGCCGGCAACTGGCCTTGGAACACGCGAAAGGCCTTGGTCGGAATGCCGCAGAAAAGGCCGTCTGTGCTTCACCATGCTGGCTGAATCGGGTGCGCCAGCGGGAGACGTCGGGACGGCACTACTTGATGCGCTGCTTTTCCAGCTTGCGCGCCAGGGTGCGACGGTGCATGCCCAGGCGTCGCGCGGTCTCGGAGATGTTGAAGCCGGTGGCGGCCAGGGTCTCGTGGATGCGCTCCCACTCCAAGGTCTTGATGGAGGTGGTGCGCTCGGTCAGCTCGACCTCGGTGTCGCCGTGGGCCCGCGCGAAGGCGGCCTCGATGTCATCGGTGTTGGCCGGCTTCGCCAGATAGTGGCGGGCGCCCAGCTTGATCGCCTCGACCGCGGTCGCGATGCTGGCATAGCCCGTCAGCACCACGATGAGCATCTCCGGGTGGTGTGCATGCAGGATCTGCACGCAGGTCAGACCCGAAGCGCCACTGGCCAGCTTGAGGTCGACCACGGCGTAACCGGGCCGATGCTCGTTCAGCAGCGCCTTGACGTCGTCGACGCTCGCCGCCCGCAGCACCTGATAGCCTCGGCGCTCGAACGAGCGGGTCAAGGTCCGCGCAAAGGCATCGTCGTCCTCGACGATCAGCAACTGGCGTTCAGCGTCCATCGCGCGTCCTTTCTGTCACCTTCACCCGGCCCTCGCGGGCACGTCGGACGCTTCCTGCGGCGACTCCAGCGCAGCCAAGGGCAGCGTGATGACCACCTCGGCGCCGCCCTCGGGGCGGTTGTGCGCGGCAATACGGCCGCCCAGGGTGCGGGCGACGTTGACCGACAGGAACAAGCCCAATCCGCCGCCCGGCTTGCCCTTGCTGGATTGGTAGGGCTTGCCGAAGCGCGCCAGCATCGCGGGGTCGAAACCCGGGCCCTGGTCCTGCACCCGCAGGATCAGCGTGTCGTCCTCGCAGGCCACGCGCAAGGTCAGCGGAGCCTGCGGCGCGGCTTCCACGGCGTTGTCCAGCACATTGCCGATCATCTGCTTGAGGGCCGAGTCCGAGATGATGGGCAGATCGGGCACACCCTCACGTTCGTAGTGGAACTCCTGCACCGGACGTGTGCTGCGCCACTGCGCCACCAGCTCGTCGAGGAAGTCATGCAGCATGGTTTCGACCGGCGCCTCGCCGCGCGCTTCGCCGGCCGACTGCAGGATGCCGCTGACGATGGACTTGCAGCGCTGCAGTTGGCTCTGCATCTCCTCGATCTCCTCGCGCAGCTCCGGTTCGGCCGCGAAGGGCGCCATGCGCGACCAATCGCCCAGGATCACCGACAGCGTCGCCAGCGGCGTGCCCAGCTCGTGGGCGGCGCCCGATGCCAGCAAACCCATGCGCACGATGTGCTCCTCCTCGGCAGCGCGTTGCCGCAGGTCCGCCAGGCGGGCATCACGCTGTCGCAGATTGCGGCCGATACGGCCGATGAAGATGACCAGCAGCGTGGCGTTCAGGATGAAACAGACCAGCAGCCCGCCGACATAGTGGGTCGAGAGCGTCGGGCTGGGCAGGTCGGGCAGGGACAGCGGCCGGTGCCACTGCGTCAGGACGACAAAACACAGGCTGGTCAGCCCGACCATCGCCCAGATATAACGCGGCCGCAGCAGCACCGAGCCGACCGCCACCTGGAGCAGGTAGAGGTAGACGAAGGGATTGGTGACCCCGCCCGCATAAAAGAGCTGGCCGCTGAGCACGCCGACGTCGACCAGCAAGGCCGCGAACAGCTCGCCGTCGCTGACACTCGATCGAAGCCGGGTGCGCAGCCAGCTGAGCACATTGAACAGCACCAGCGCGGCAAGCAGCGTCAGCATCTCGACCAGCGGCAGGCGGATGCCCAGCCCGAACTGCACGCCCAGGATAGTGGCGAGCTGACCCGCCACCGCCACCCAGCGGAGCTGGATCAGCTGCAGCAGGTTCTTGCGGCCGGCCAGGCGCTCGGGCGCCTGGCCGACTTCATTCAACGGCGGCGCTTCGGACGCTTCAAACTCGGCGGTGGACACGGGTGGGGTCTCCAGCATTCCGGCGCAGACGGTGCTCATCGAGCACGAGATAGCCGACCGCGCCAGCCACCATGGCTGCCAGCGCGAACCAGGTGAGGGCGTACACCAGGTGATTGTTGCTGAAGTGCAGGACCGTCAGGCCGGGGCGCGGCCAGGCGGTGGACAGGCCGGTGCCGTCGGCCGCCGCGTCGACGAAATAAGGGGCCACGGGGCCGGGCCGCTGCGAGCCGCCGATGCCCCGCGCCGTCGCGATGGCCGCCACATCACGTGAATACCACCGTCCGGCGCTCACGTCGTTGCGCCGCAGCAAACCGCCTTCGGGCTCACTGAAACGCAGCAGGCCGGCGACCTCCTGCACGCCTGCGGCCTCTTGCCCGGCTCGGCTGGCCGGCTCACGCTGCTGCGGCGGCACGAAGCCGCGGTTGACCAGCACCCAGAAGCCCTCGTCGACGTACAGCGGCGTCAGCACCCAATAGCCGCTGCCGAGGACGGTGCTGGCCTGTACCAGCGTTTCGAGTTCGTGCGCGAAGCGGCCCCGAAGCCGCACCCGGCGGTACTCGTCGGCAGCCTTGCCGAGGCGCGCCCAGTCCGCAGGCGCGGGAGCGGCCGTGGGGGCGGCGCGCAAGCGCTGTTCGACGCGCTCGATCAGGTCCTGCTTCCAGGCCAGGCGCTGCAGCTGCCACACGCCCAGCCCGACCAGGCCGGCGAACGCGAGGGCGCCGACCAGCAGCAGCGCCACCCAGGCGCCCCGCCGGCGCGGGCTGCGGAGGTCGGTGTCGGCCACGGTCAGGGCATGGTGCGCATGTCGTGCACGGGCATCATGTTGGTGTTGAGGTGGTACATCACCCAGATGGAGCCGGCCAGCATGATCAGCACCAGCGCGGCGGTGAAGATCAGCGCCAGCAGCGACCAGCCTCCTTCGACCTTGGCGTTCATGTGCAGGAAGTAGACCATGTGGACCACGATCTGCACCGCGGCGAAGCCGACGATCACCAGCGCGGTCGCGCTCGACGAGGGCAGCACCTTGCCCATCACCAGCCAGAACGGGATCGCGGTCAGCAGCACCGAGAGCAGGAAGCCCGTCACATAGCCCTTCACGGTGGCGTGGTAGCCGCCGTCGTCGTGAGAGTCGTGGCCGTGCCCGTGATCGTCCTCATGCAGTTGCGGCGCGCTCATGGCAGCACTCCCATCAGGTAGACAAAGGTGAAGACGCCGATCCAGATCACGTCCAGGAAGTGCCAGAACATCGACAGACAGATCAGGCGGCGCTTGTTCTCGGGGATCAGGCCCAGCTTGCGCACCTGCAGCATCAGCGTGACCAGCCAGATGATGCCGAAGGTCACGTGCAGGCCGTGGGTGCCCACGAGCGTGAAGAAGGCCGAGAGGAAGGCGCTGCGCTGCGGGCCGGCACCTTCATGGATCAGGTGCGCGAACTCGTAGAGCTCCAGCCCGAGAAAGCCCAGGCCCAGCACGCCGGTGACGGCCAGCCACGTCATCACGCCTTGACGACGTCCGTGCTGCATCGCGATCATCGCCATGCCATAGGTGATGGACGAGAACAGCAGCAGGGCGGTGTTGGCTGCGACCAGCGGCAGATTGAACAGGTCGGCGCCGGACGGGCCCGCCGCATAGCTGCGCCCCAGCACCGCATAGACCGCGAACAGCACCGCGAAGATCAGGCAGTCGCTCATCAGGTAGAGCCAGAAGCCCAGGAGCGTGCCCTGCTGCGGGTGGTGGTCGCCGTTGTCGTAGAAGCGCGGCAAGCGTTCGACCGCGTTGAGAGTTTGAGGACTGAGCATGGTGGTGCCTCGCTTGCGTCAGGCCAGGGCCGCGAGGGCCGCGGTGCGGGCGTTTTCGGTCTGCGCCACGTCCGCCGCAGGGATGTGATAGTCGCGCTTGTAGTTGAAGGTGTGCACGATGGTCGCGATCAGCGTCGCGGCAAAGGTCAGCCCGGCCACCAGCCACATGTGCCAGATCAGCGCAAAGCCGCAAGCCGTGGCCAGCGCGGCGATCACGACGCCGGCAGCGGTGTTCTTGGGCATGTGGATGGGCTTGAAGCCGTCGACGGGGCGTTCGTGACCACGCGCCTTCATGTCGTACCAGGCGTCGTTGTCATGCACGATGGGCGTGAAGGCGAAGTTGTAGTCGGGCGGCGGCGATGCGGTGGACCATTCCAGCGTGCGGCCGTCCCAGGGGTCGCCGGTGTGGTCGCGCAGCTGTTCACGACGACGGTAGCTCACCACCAGTTGCACGATAAAGGCGCCGATGCCCAAGGCGATCAGCCCGGCGCCCAACGCGGCGATCTGGAACCAGATCTGCAGCGAGGGATCGTCGAAATGGCTCATGCGACGCGTGACGCCCATCAGGCCCAGCACATACAGCGGCATGAAAGCGAGATAGAAGCCGACCAGCCAGAACCAGAACGAGCACTTGCCCCAGAACGGGTCGAGCTTGTAGCCGAAGGCCTTCGGGTACCAGTAGGTGATGCCGGCGAACAGCCCGAACAGCACGCCGCCGATGATGACGTTGTGGAAATGCGCGATCAGGAACAGGCTGTTGTGCAGCACGAAGTCGGCCGGCGGCACCGCCAGCAGCACGCCCGTCATGCCGCCGATCACGAAGGTCACCATGAAGCCCACGGTCCACAGCATCGGCACCTCGAAGCGGATGCGGCCGCGGTACATCGTGAACAGCCAGTTGAAGATCTTCGCCCCGGTCGGGATCGAGATGATCATCGTCGTGATGCCGAAAAACGAGTTCACGCTGGCGCCCGAGCCCATCGT
The DNA here is from genome assembly GCF_026153205.1 of Aquabacterium sp. A7-Y. Taxonomy (GTDB): domain Bacteria; phylum Pseudomonadota; class Gammaproteobacteria; order Burkholderiales; family Burkholderiaceae_C; genus Caldimonas. The sequence continues at coordinate 122,807 of NZ_JAPFBW010000016.1, forward strand.
GAAGAAGTGGTGCAGCCACACGAGGTAGGACAGGATGGTGATCACCACCGTCGCATAGACCATCGAGGCGTAGCCGAACAGCTTCTTGCGGCTGAAGGTGGACACCACCTCGGAGAAGATGCCGAACACCGGCAGCACCAGGATATAGACCTCGGGGTGGCCCCAGATCCAGATCAGGTTCACGTACATCATGGCGTTGCCGCCAAGATCGTTGGTGAAGAAATTGGTGCCCGCGTAGCGGTCCAGCGACAGCAGCGCCAGCACCGCGGTCAGCACCGGGAAGGCGGCGACGATCAGGACATTGGTGCACAGCGAGGTCCAGGTGAACACCGGCATCTTCATCATCGTCATGCCCGGCGCCCGCATCTTGATGATGGTGGCGATCAGGTTGATGCCCGACAAGGAGGTGCCCACCCCTGCGATCTGCAGTGACCACAGGTAGTAGTCCACCCCCACCCCGGGGCTCTGCAGGATGCCCGACAGCGGCGGATAGGCGAGCCAGCCGGTGCGCGCGAACTCACCGACGAACAGCGACATCATCACCAGCACGGCGCCGCCGGCGGTCATCCAGAAACTGAAGTTGTTCAGGAACGGGAAAGCCACGTCGCGCGCGCCGATCTGCAGCGGCACGATGTAGTTCATGAAGCCGGTGACCAGCGGCATCGCCACGAAAAAGATCATGATCACGCCGTGGGCCGTGAAGATCTGGTCGTAGTGGTGCGGCGGCAGGAAGCCGGTGGCGTCGCCGAAGGCGATGGCCTGCTGGGCGCGCATCATGATGGCGTCGGCAAAACCGCGCAGCAGCATGATCAGTCCCAGCACCATGTACATGATGCCGATCTTCTTGTGGTCGATGCTGGTGATCCAGTCGCGCCACAAGGTGCCCCACAGGCGGAAATAGGTCAGCGCGCCCAGCAAGGCGGCACCGCCCAGCGCGACGGCCGCGAAGGTCGCCAGCAGGATGGGTTCGTGGAGGGGTATCGCCTCCCAACCGAGGCGGCCGAAGAGAGGATGGTCGGGTTCGAGGTGGTCGAGCATCTTGGGTCTCGATATGGGGCGAGGGCTTCAGGGTTGCGTGCTGTCGGTGCCGGCTGCGGCCAGGCCGCGCGGGTTGTCGGGCGTGCAGAGCGCGGTCACGTAGCTGCGCTGGGACTGGCGCCAGGCCTTGCGCCCCACCCCGTCGATGCTGCCCTTGCCCAGGCCGCCGGCGGCGTCGATCGCCATCATCTGGCTCATGCACATCTTGCTGCCGTCCACGCAGCGATTGACGATGGCGTCCCACAGGCCGCGGTCGACGCTGGCATAACGCCGCACCGGCTCACGCTCGCTGGGTTGCTCCAGCTTCAGGTAGTTGGCCCGGCCCAGGGCCTCGCCCTGCGCCTTGTTCCCGGCCACCCAACGCTCGAAGTCGGCATGGGATAGCCCATGGAACTTGAAGCGCATGTGAGAGAAACCGTCGCCGCTGTAGTTCGCGGAGAAGCCGTCGTAGACGCCCGCCTTGTTGATCACGGCATGCAGCTTGGTTTCCATGCCCGGCATGGCGTACACCTGCCCGGCCAAGGCGGGGACGTAGAAGGAGTTCATCACGGTGGACGCGGTGATCCTGAAGCGGATCGGCCGGTCCACCGGCGCCGCCAGCTCGTTGACGGTCGCAATGCCCTGCTCCGGATAAAGGAACAGCCATTTCCAGTCGAGTGCCACCACCTGGACTTCCAGGGGCTGCACCCCGGCCGGGATCGGACGCTGCGCGTCCAGCCGCTCCAGCGGGCGATAAGGATCGAGCTTGTGGGTGCTGATCCAGGTCAGCGCGCCGAGCGCGATGATGATCAGCAGCGGCGCGCCCCAGATCACCAGCTCGAGCCGGGTGGAATGGTCCCAGTCGGGGGTGTAGGCGGCCTCGGTGTTGGACTGGCGGTAGCGCCACGCGAAAAACAGCGTCAACGCGATCACCGGCACGATGATCAGCAGCATCAGCAGCGTCGAGGTGACGATGAGCTGTGCCTGCTGCGCGGCAATGTCGCCCGAGGGCTTCATCACCACGGTGTCGCAGCCGGCGAGGAGCAGGATCAAGCCCGGCAGGCCGAGGCGAACGGCGGTTCTGAGGTGCGAGGGTGAAGATGACATTCTGGTGCCCTGCGCGCGGGAAAACGATAGTTGCGCGTCGAGCGGGAATGTATCTTGATTGATGGAAATCAACGATTGGACATTTTGTCCCAGCCCAACCCGTTGCAAACCGCCATGTCGAGCCCAGGAACCCACCCCCTCCCCCCCCCTGCCCCGTCCCTGCAGCCGCCGCACCGCGGCCACGCCCCCGCGTCCCAGGACGCCGCCAGCGTCGCCCCGGGCGACATCGCGGTCGGGGTCGTGATCGGTCGAGCGTCGGAATATTTCGACTTTTTCGTCTACGGCATCGCCTCGGTGCTGGTATTTCCGGCTGTATTTTTTCCATTCGTCGACCGGCTGGAAGGCACGCTCTACGCCTTCGTGCTGTTCGCCTTTGCCTTTGTCGTGCGGCCGCTGGGCACGCTGGCCGGCATGCAGATCCAGCGCCGTTTCGGGCGCAGTGCCAAGCTGACCATCGCGCTCTTCCTGCTGGGCAGCTCGACCGCCGGCATGGCCTTGCTGCCGGGCTACCAGAGTCTGGGGTTCACCGCCATCGGGCTGCTGGCCCTGTGCCGCATCGGGCAAGGGCTGGCGCTGGGCGGCTCCTGGGACGGCCTGCCGTCGCTGCTGGCCCTGAACGCCCCGGAAAACCGCCGCGGCTGGTACGCAATGCTGGGGCAACTGGGCGCGCCGCTGGGCTTTCTGGTCGCCTGCGCGCTGTTCGCCTACCTCTGGGGCAACCTCTCGAGCGCCGATTTTCTGGGGTGGGGCTGGCGCTACCCGTTTTTTGCCGCATTCGCCATCAATGTGGTCGCGCTGTTCGCACGGCTGCGACTGGTGGTGACCCACGAGTACGAGCGCGAGCTCGAAGCGCACGAACTGGAGCCCTGCAATGTGCGCGAGCTGTTCCGCATGCAGGGCCACAACGTGTTCATCGGCGCGTTCGCCGCGCTGGCGAGCTATGCCCTATTTCATATCGTCACGGTGTTTCCGCTGTCCTGGATCCAGTTGTACTCGGACCAGGTGATCGGGGAATTCCTCGCCGTGCAGGTCGTCGGCGCCTTGCTGGCCGCGGCCGCGATGCCGATCTCCGGTGTGGTGGCCGACCGCATTGGCCGCCGCCGGACGCTGGGTGCGCTGGCTCTGCTGATCGGCGCGTTCAGCCTGTTCGCGCCGCTGTTGCTGGATGGCGGTCGGCTGGGACAGGACGCGTTCATCCTGGTGGGCTTCACACTGCTCGGGCTGTCCTACGGTCAGGCCGCCGGCACGGTGACGGCCAACTTCCAGCCGCGGTTCCGCTACACCGGCGCCGCCTTGACCGCCGACCTGGCCTGGCTGATCGGCGCGGCCTTCGCGCCCTTGGTCGCGCTCGGCTTGTCGGCCCGCTTTGGCCTGATCTCGGTGAGCTTCTACCTGCTCTCGGGGGCCGCCTGCACCTTGCTGGCGCTGCGCGCGAACCGCGCCTTGTCGTCGGTGCGGGACTGAGCTTTGGCCTCACGGCCGGGCAACCAGCATCGCCGCCTGGAGGTTCTCCACGACAGCAGCGCGAGGCCGGCCAGCAGCAGGCCATACGTCTCGGGCTCGGGCACCGGTGCGGCGGTCAGGGCCAAGGCCGCCGGCGACGCCCCGGTCAAATTGCCGGCCAGGCGCGTGACGACCAAGTCCACCCGGTCGGCACCGTACACCGCGCTCACGCGGTACAGGGTGGGGTCGAGGTTGCTCAGGACCGAGAAGCTGCCCTGCAGCCCGCCGCTGGCCGTCAGCACGTGGTAGACCCCCTCGGCGATTGCGTTGTCGCCGAACTCGGCGTACAGCGTGCCGCCCAGAAAGGCCCGGCCGGTGAGCGACACCTTGTCGTAACGGCTGCTGCTGGCGATGTCGACATCGAAGCGGCTGTCCGTCAGGCGCAGCGCGCTGCCGCTCAGCTGGGCTGATCCGATGCCACCGTTCGTGCCAGCGCCCCACAGGCCGCCGGCCAACTCGATGCTGTCGGCGTCCAGCAGGCCGGAGATCCAGCTCGCGCTGCGCGAGCCGCTCTGACGGTAGACCCCGTCCACGTCGAGCACGCTGCCGGCGCCCACTTCCAGCCGGCCCTGGTTCTCGAGTCCGGCGGTGGTGCTGAGCTTGGCACCGTCCAGCAGGAGCAGCGCACCGTCGTTGCGCGTCAGCCCCGACAAGGCGTCACGGTCGGTGCCGCCGTGGCGATTCAGCAGGCGGGCATTGGCGCCCCGCAGCTCGACATGGGCGGAGTTGCGGGCCATGCCGGCCGCACTGCCCAGATCGATCGCGATGACATTGCCGTTGGCGAGGTAGCGACCGCCGGTGAGGCGCCGGTCGGCGGCCGACCACTGCGAGAGCGGTCCCTGTACGTCGATGCGGCCGCCGCGGGCTTCGAGGAGACCGCGGTTGTCCAGCCCGCCGGAGAAGATCAGCCGGCCCGCAGCTTCGGTCCGCACCGTGCCGGCATTGCTGAACACGCCGGTGATTTCGGTCGCGGCAGGGCCTGTCTTCAGATAGGAGCCGCCGTTGTCGAAGCGCGCCACCCCGAGTTGCACGGGCCGGTCGTCGCCGATGCCGGTCGGCAGCCCCGTCGCGGTCTGGTCCTGGAAGTGGCGGCCGGCGCTGACCGAGATGCGGCCGCTGCCGACCATGTCGGTCTCGCCGCTCCAGGTGGTGTTGCCGCCGAGCGCCAGCCAGCCGTCGATAACCTTGCGGTAGTCCGGCCAGGTGCCCGTTTCGTCGCCGGTGAAGGACTGCGGCCCGCCGTAGAGCGTGGCCGTGCCCGCCACATGGATGCGGCCGGGCACATGCAGGTCCGCCACGCCCCAGTCGAGCTCCTTCACATTGACGTCAGGCGCGCTCACCGAGCCCCAGATCGGCGGCCCCCAGGGGGACTCGACCACGCCGCCGGCGCGCAGGCGTCCCACGTTCAGCGCGGTGCTGAAACTCAGCGTGGCGGCATGGTCGGTCGCCACGCTGCCGCTCCCGCTCAGGGCCGCCGTGCCGGTGAAGCGGGTCACGCCGCCGTCGAACAGCACGCTGCCGTCGTTGCGGAGGCGGCCGGCGGTGAAGACGATGGGCATGGAGCGCTGGTCGGAGTCATCGTTCGCAAATACCAGAGAACCGGAGGATCCCACCGCCCACTCGCCGGTGCTGCTCATGCCGGACCAGAGGACGGAAAAGCGCGCCTGGCCGTCGACCCTGACCGTGCCGCTCTGCTCGATGGGCGGGTAGCGGAACACCGACACCGACAGCGAGGCGCCGCGGCCGACCTGGAGGGTGCCGGCGTTGCGCCAGTCGCCCGAAGGCGCACCCTCCATCGCCAGGCTGCCTTGCTGCACCAGGAAGCGGCCGGTGTTGTTGAAGGACGCGCCGCCATAGGGCATCGAGAAAGTCGTTCTTCCCTGCCCGCTCTTCACGTACACCCCGGCGTTGCTGAACTGGCCGAGGTGCAGGTCGTGGTCGCCGCTGTGCGCCCGGTCCTCGAAGCGGGCGGCGGGGCCCAGCCGCAAGGCACCGTCGAGCGCCACGCTGGACGCCCCATCGAGCCAGCGCGTGCGCCCCTGCAGCTCCAGCGAAGTGCGGTAGCCCATGTACTTGCTGCCGCCGTTGCCGAAGGTGGCGGTGCCGGTGACGACGACGCGCGACTGGGGATCGCTGAACGGATCCGACGAGAACTCGCCGGCCTGCCAGTGGAAGTCGCTCACGGTCAGGGTGCCCGGCGTGTGCATCTTCCCGCCCGTCATCGTCAGCACACCGATGCTGGACGGACCGCCGTTGAGCCGCAGCTCGCCGCCGCTCACCCGGAGCTGTCCGGTGCCCTGCAAGCTGCTGACATCGAAGACGCCGCTGCGCAAGGTGGTGTCGTAGGCCCCAAGCAGCAGTCGGGCATCGTTCCCGCTGGGCAGGCCAGGCGTCCAGTTGGCAGCCAGGTCCCAGAACGAGGCGCTATTGCCGGCACCGCCCGTCCAGGTAAAGTCCGCGGCTTGCGCGCTCGCGAACCCCAAGGCGGCCGCACAGGCCACGGCCATACGGTGCGGGCGGGTGCGACCAGAAAACGGCCGCGGGCGGCGAGTCGATGAGTGCATGACGGGCTCCTTGAGCGCCTTGAGGCAGCGCGACTCGGCACGTGCGCGGCTCAGGGCCGCGGGTCGCGACGACCCTGCAAGCGCATGTGAACAAACTCAAGGAATTCTGCGCGGGCCCGGACGGCCGGCCCCTCCCCGAAGTGAAGGGCCGGGCAGGCGCGCGGCGTGCTCACGCACAGGGCGCGTGACGACAGCACGAGCTGCGGGAGCGATCTTAGAGCCGTGCCCTGAGCGAACCGGCGTTGGGCGGAATGTCGCTCGGGTAGGTAAAGGGCATGAAGGGCACGCCCCAATTCGCAGCCATGTCCATCACCTCATGGAAGCGGTGCACCCAGGTCGATGAGGTCGGGTAGCACTGATTCCAGAAGGCGAAGATGGCCCAGGCCAGGGCCTCATATTCCTGTCGTGTGGCACCGGCCCATTCGGCCATGCGCATCAGGCGCCCGGTGGTGAAGGAGGGGCCGGCCCAGATCGGCACACCTTGCACCCGCGCTGCCATCACATAACCGCTGTTCTCCTTCAGGGTGTAGCGGTCGGGCTCGTTGGCTTCGGGCTTGTAGCGGAAATCGGCCGTGCCCTGGATGATGCGTCGGCTGTACTCGGGCTTGCCCAACTCGTTGATGCGGAAATAGGTGCCCATGCTTTTCTCGGGAGGCACTTCCACCGCCGACTTGTGGTTCTTCTTGAGGAATTCGGTCACATCGTGCAGGGTGACGATGCGGTCTTCGAAGTAATACGCATCTGGCTGCTTCAACACCCGTGCGATGTTGGCGCCGCTCTTTTTGTAGAGCGGCTGGTAGGGCAGCTTGAGGTCCGCCTTTTCATCGAGCAGCGGCGCCAGCATCCTGGGGGCTGAGGGCCCGGAGACTTTCATGCGCACCTTGTCGAGGAGTGCCGCCAGGTGGGTTGCGATGTAGCGTGATTGCACGGTGGCTCGCGCCAATCGGGTTTCGCTTCCATCCAGGGCTTCACGCGCCAGAAACTCGCCCATCACGGCGCGCGCCATGTTGGTGTAATCGCCGAACTCGAGAATGTGGCGCTGCTGCCCCATCTCTTTGCGGATTCGCCAGGCCTTCGGATCATCGCCACCCTGGGCGCTGATCCACTCCTTGAGAATCGGAACGATGTCGCGTTTGACATGCACGAAGAAGGTATGGAATGCGCCCGAGACGTTGTCGCGGATCTCGCGATAGGCCTCTTCGGCATCACGGAACTCGCGCACCCGGCCGTCGGCTCCACGAAACTTCAGCGTCGCCTGCAAGGCGTGCCACTGGTAGCCGCCATGGTCGGTGATCGGCTGCGGCCGCGCCTCCACGGCAAGGCCTTCTCCTGCGGCCAGCGCGCCCATCTGATCGGCCTCGGCCTCCAGCCGGGGATCGAGCAGGAACTGCACGTGGGTTCCCGCTGGGCCGCGCGGCACCCGGCCTTGCTGCTGCTGGCGCACATGGGCCAGCTCATGTGCAATCACGCGCACCCCGGCCGAAGAATCCGGGTTGAACACGCCCGGAGCAAAGTAGATGTCGCTGCCGTGATTGAAGGCGGGAACACCCAGTGCTGCGGCCTGCGGACCGATATGCACCCGCACGGCCTCGAAACTCACGCCAAACAGCCGCTCCATGGGCCGGCGCAAGCGGTCCGGCAGCGGAAAGCCGCGGTCGGCGGCACCGAACGACAAATCGGGCAAGACTGGCATGAAAAAGCTCCGACGGTGGCTCAAGACGTTCCTCGTTGGCTGATGGCTCGCATTGCGGAGCCCGGCCTCGCTCTGCGGCCTGGCCGTCATTCTGCTTGCCTCGAGAGGTGACAGCATCCCGGGTTTGGGGGTGAAGGTGTCACAGGACACATCGCGCCTTTCCGCATGGCAGCGACCTGAGGATCGGGCCCACCGAGCACGACGGATGTTTCGTCCTGACGCCCAGGCGCTCCGGCCCATTCCCGAGGCTCAGTCTGTGCTACTGAACGGGAACGTCGCCGCTCGCGCGCAAACCGGATGCAGCACGCCAGGCGAAGGGTGTGCAGTGCTGCGACTGAATCCTTACGGCGAGTGGCAGTGCGCCAGCTCCGCGCCGGCTATTTGACCCGCATCGCTTCCTCAAGATCTTCCAATCCGATCGGCTTGACGAAGTGCGCGTCAAAACCCGATTGTTCGGCCTTCTCTCGTGTTTCGGTCATCGGAACGCCGGTGACGGCAACGAGGATCAGGCGCTCCCCGGCTAGGTATCGCAGGGACCGCGCTGCTTCATAGCCGTTCATCACCGGCATGTTGATGTCCAGGATCACGATGTCCGGCCCAAATTCTTCAGCCACTTCGACCGCTTGTTGCCCGTTGTAGGCAGCGCGGGTCTCGTGGCCGCAGACCTCTAGGATGACAGCGAGCGAATCTGCTGCATCACGGTTGTCATCGACGACAAGAACTCGTTTTGGCATGGTCACAAGGCCCCGGAAAAACCATTCAACTCGGCAAACCACGTGCCTCTGAGCACCCACGCCCCGCATCCGAGGGGGCAGGCCCAGGGTGTTCGGGACAGCGTCGCTCTCTAGACAAGCTGCGATCGCCTCGTGTTTGCACGAGCTTTCGAGATGGATCGGTTGTCCGATACGCCACAAAACGCCACGCGCATCGAGCAGCGCAAAGTCCCGCATACCCCAGGCGCAATCTTCCGGAGGATCCACGGGGATGCCGAAACTGGACGCAACTGAAGCGACATGCTGCCACCAGGCGTCGACGTCCTTGACAAGGAGATGCATCTTGAAGTTCTGCGTGCACGCCTCGACATGGCAGTTCTGCAACAGGAACGCTGACGGACCCTGCTTGAAGCAGGCCAGATCGGGCGTGGCCCAGACCAGGCTGAACCCAAGTGAGGAATAGAAGCGCTTCGACCGCTCAAAGTCGCGCGCGGGAACAAACGCCTTCGCTTCCATGCAAACAAGCGTGCTCATCGATGCAGTGACTCGGGATGCACGATGAAAAAGGTCCTTTCGCTAGCTCTCCGCCGGAACGCGAAGTCGGTACACCGCCGGCGTCAGCATCAAGGCGGCGAGCACCAGCGGCCCCAACAAGACCAGATTCAGTTGCTGCCAGCCGAGCGCATGCAAGAGCACCCCACTGGAGAGCGAGGCGAGGGCCGAGACGCCGTTCACGACTAGCTCGTTGCAGGCCTGAACCTTGGCCTTCTCCTCCGGCCGATGGGCCTGCCCCAACAAGGCGGTGCCACCAAGAAAGGCAAAGTTCCAGCCCATCCCCAGCAGAACCAGGGCCGAGCCGAACTGCCACAGAGCCTGGCCCGAGACGGCGATCGCAATGTGCAAGCTCAACAACACGACACCGGCCAAGGCCACCCTCTCTGCGTGGAAACGTTGAATCAAGCGGCCGGTGAAAAACGACGGGATGAACATGCCGAGCACATGCCACTGGATCACCGAGCGAGCATCGGCCGGTCCCAAGCCACAATTCACCATTGCCAGCGGTGTCGCCGTCATCGCCAGGGTCATGACGGCATAGGCGCTCGCTGCGGTCACCACGGCTTTCCCGGCCCCGCCCGAACGCAGGATCTCCCCGAGCGGTCGTCCTTGCCGCGCCCCCGAGGCGACCGCTGCCGGCTTGGGCAGCCGTACCTGGCTCACGGTCAGTGCATAGACGATGGACAGCGCCCCCATCACGAGGTAGGCCCCCATGAAGTCCACCGGCCCCAGGTTCCGTGAGGCATGCGCCAGCGCAGGTCCGGTGAATGCGGCGACCACCCCCCCGCCGATCACCCACGACATGGCCCGCTCCCGGCGCTCCTCGGTGGTGGCTTCCATCGCCGCGAAGCGGTGATAGCTGCCAAAGCCCTGGAACCCACCCAGCAGCAGGTGCCCCAGACAAAACACCCAATAGTTCTGCCATGCCGCACCCAGCGCCGACACCACACCACCGCTCGCGCACAGGCCCGCGCCCAGCAAGAATGCGAAGCGCCGCCCGTGTCGCGCCATCAACAGCGACGCGAACCAGGACACCAGGAACGGTCCGACCACCAGGGCGGCGATCGGCAGCGTGGCGAGCGAAACGTCCGGCGCCAGCACCTGCCCGGCCAGACCACTGAGCGCCACGCACCCGACGACGACCGTCAGCAGCAGGGCCTGCGCGAGCGCCAGCAAGGCGACGTTGCGGCGAGGGTGAGCTTCAACAATGGCATTCATGGCGTGGACGTGGGTCGCGCGGGTGGCGCGAACAACTTGCTTCTGTACATCACAGGTCCGGACGGAAGCTGGCGATTGTCGGCCCAGCGCGGTGAAGGCGGGGCAGAACAGCTGGACCGGGCGCCGGTCCTGGCCGCATGACGCACTTTACCTTGGGTCCTGGCGTGCTGAGTTGTCAGGCCGTTGATGAATCCTCCGTGACATCTCTTCAACGAACTTCCAACTCAGTACACCCGACTGTGCCGCCTGCTGCGGCGTCTGCTGTCTCGCATTGCCGTTCGGCGCCTTTCAAGGCTTTGGATTCGACAAGCCGGCCCACACGCCAGCCTCGGGGACAAGTGGGTCGAGATCGATGCGATGTCGGCCAGGCCGGGACAGATCGACGTGACCGCTGTGCGGAGGCACACAGATGTCGGATCGGGAACACGCCGATCGTCATCTGTCCATCGTGTTCCAAAGCTTTCACCCCCCTCCCCCTTGCATCTCAAGTTGCTTGAGGTCTTAGAGTCCGCTCTACAGGAAGACGCCCTGGCGATTCAAGCAGTCCATGAAATGGGTCTCGTGATGAAAAAACCTTTTGCGGTACTCGGCGTTGCGGCGGCATGCGCCGCCTGCTGCGCACCTCTCGTCCTGCCCACCGTGTCCGGGACCGGTCTCGTCGGTGCGAGTGGGCTTGCAGGGGGCACGCTGTTCGGGCTGCCGCTGAACATCGTGCTGTGTGGCGGCATGGCACTCTCACTCCTGAGCGGCATCAGCTTGTGGGCCTGGCTGCGGCGACAGATACGAACAGTCCCGGCTTGCAGCCGCGACAACTTCTGGAACACGGGAGCCCTCGCTGCTGCGCGGCCGGGTTTTGAAAAGGAGCGCGGTGCGCTTCGGCCAAGCGGTGAAGGGGCGCCCGAATGACCGATCTCTCTTCTTCCGGTTCCCGCGGCCTGCGTGCGCTGTCACCACAGGACCGAGCGGCTCACGTCGCCGCCTCCGTCGGCCTCTTGGTCCGCCAGGGAGCGGAGCTCGCTGAGCTCGACGATGGCTTCGAACTTCGTTTCTCCGCGGAGCCAGGGCGCCTCGTTGAACTGGCGCGGTGGGTTGAGCGCGAGTCCCTGTGCTGTCTCTGGATGGAGTTCACCATCTTGCGTTCGCCCGATGACCTGCTCCGGTTGAGGCTCAGCGCCCCGGCTTACGACGTGAAAGAAGCGATCCGCGCCGGGCTGCAGGCCGTTACCGCGATCTCTCGCGGAGCGCCGCTCCCTGTGGCGCTCACTTTGCCCGCGAGGCCACTGCTTGCAGCGGACCTTGAGGAGCTCCAAGGGGCGAGCTGCGGCTCAACGCGCGGCTCTGGCTGGGAGGCTGCGGCATGAAAAGGCCGCAGGTCCTGTTCCTCGCATCCGGATGTGGTCGGACGGCCCCTGCAAGCTTGCGGATCCGCAGGGAGAACCGCCCTCTCGCAAGTGCACACAGCGCAGTTTTGAAGATGAGGACAGGCTGAGGGTGCTCCGGTTCAACTTCAGGAGGAAGCCATGGACACCCCCACCTCTCGGTCCGCTCCTCAGACGGACTCTTGCCCCTTTTTGTCGTCCCGGGCTGTTTCGGCTGTTCCAAGGCAGGCCGGGCCACCGCTGCGACGCCTGGTGGACCTGCCGGGGCCGCGCGGTTGGCCGGTCCTCGGCAACTTGCCGCAGTTCGACCTGGCGCGCATGCACCAGACCTACGAGGCCTGGGCGCGGATCTATGGCCCGATGTACCGCGTGCGCATCAACCGCCGGGACTTTGTCGTGATCTCCGATCCGGCCCTGATGATGCAGGGGCTGCGGGACCGCCCCGACACCTGGCTGCGCCCCGACCCATCGATGCAGGCCATGCAGGAGGCCGGTATCTCCGGCCTCGTCACGGCCGACGGCGAAAGCTGGCGGCGTCAGCGCCGCATCGTGATGTCCGCCTTCGACCCGACCCACCTGCGCCGCTTTTTCCCGTCCCTTGAGCGCGTCACCCGGCGGCTCCAGCAACGCTGGATGCGCAGCGCACAGGCCGGCATCCAGCTCGATCTGCAGACCGAACTGAAGCGCTACACCGTCGACGTCATCGCCGGCCTCGCCTTCGGCGTCGACGTCAACACCCTCGAGCAGGAACACAGCGAACTGCAGGCCCACCTCAGCCAGGTGTTCCCAATGATCCAGCGGCGCAGCAACAGCTTTTTTCCCTACTGGCACTACCTGAAACTGCCGTCCGACCGCCGCTTCGACCGTCATCTGGTTGCGCTGCACCAGGTGACACGCGCACTGATCGCACAGGCACGCGCTCGGCTGGATGTCAGCCCCGAGCGCCGCGAGGCGCCCCAGGATCTGCTCGACGCCTTGCTCGTCGCGCAGGGCGAGAGCGGCGAGACGATGACCGAAGAGGAAGTGGCCGGCAATGTCTTCACGATGCTGCTGGCCGGCGAAGACACCACCGCCAACTCGCTGGCCTGGGCCCTGTGGCTGCTCGCCATCCACCCCGAGGCTTGGCACCGTCTGGTCGACGAGGCCGACCGTCAGCTCGCGCCAGCTCTGCTGCCTTCGAGCTTCGACGACGCGATGGGGTTGGCGTGGACCGACGCCTGCATCCACGAGACGATGCGCCTGCGTCCGGTCGCGCCGATGAACGGCCTGCAGGCTCGCGACGACACGGTGCTCGGCGACCTCGCTGTGCCAAAGGACACCATCGTCGTCTGCCTGACCCGCCTCGCGGCGACGGACGAGCAGCGCATCGAAGCCGCTTCGGAGTTCCGGCCGCAACGCTGGTTGAACGCCGAGGGGCCGGCCGCGGCCAACTCGACCAAACGGACCTCCTTGCCCTTCGGCGCCGGACCGCGGATCTGCCCCGGCCGCTACCTGGCCCTCCTGGAGATGCACATGGTGCTCGCGATGGTCGCCCGCACCTTCGACCTGGTCGAGCTGGGCACCGCCGATGGTGGGCCACCGCCCGAGCGGATGAACCTCACCATGCAACCCGAGGGCCTGCGCATGCGCCTGGCCGAGCGCACCCGCCACTGAGGGGTGTCGCCCGCGTCCTCGTGACTGTTGACCGAACGCTCAGCCGTTTTCAGGGTGCGGCACCCGGGCGGACTGCTCCGCGGTGCCGCCCCTGCCGCCTCAGTGTCCACACGCGTGAAGGCAGGGTCAGAAGGCGTGTCGCACGCCGAGGCTGACGATCGAGGTGCGCGCGTCCATGTTCTGGGGGTTGCCGAAGAAGACCGGGACCTCGGTGGTCCCCAGTGGAAGCAGCAGCAGCGTCGGCCCGCCGGCCAGCGGCAGTGGCGACAGTCTGGCGTGCACGACCCGGCCGCGTTGGTCCTCGATGGTGCCGAGGCGTGCATACAAGGCGGTGCGTTTTGACAGCGCGTGCTCCAGACCCAGCATCACGCCCCGGTCGCGCCCGCGGGTGAAGTTGACGAACCGCGATTCCATCACCTGGAGGCTGAACTGTGTCGGCCCCAAAGGATGCTTCAGGCCCAGCGCCAGCGTCCGGGTCTTCGGGTCGTGTGGGCCCGACTCCCTGAACTGGCCGCTATGGACATTCGCGGTCAGCTCGGTGCGCAGCCCGGGTGGCCGGTACCTCGCTGCGAGCAGGACCGAGCTGAAGCTCTCGAGATGGAACAGGGGCACGAAACCGCCCTCCGGCGTTGCCAGGCCGAGCGGCACGCCAAATCGGTTGTGGTGGTAGGCGGCAAGCAGCGCCATCTGATCTCGCACATAGCCGGCCATGACGCCCCAGGTGCGGCCGCGTCCACTGGACGCCTCGGCGCCCGCTCCGCCCCCGCCAAGCACCTGTCCGGTGGTTTCCGAGGCGACTGGCGCGAGCCCGGTCGCGTCCGAGCGCGCGGCGCTGATGCGGCTTGCCACCCCAGCGTTGGACGAGACCGAGAGCAGGCCGATCCATGGTCCCAGTCCCGCGACGTAGCTCAGCTGGTTGTCCTGGTAGGCCTGCAGGTTGTTGGTCAGGATGCCGGCGCTCAGCAGGCCCGGGTAGCTGACGCGGCCGACGCTGGTCAGGTAGATCGCCGTCAGCATCGGCGAGGCCTGTCGGCCCAGCCGGAACTCGCCAACCGGCGTGGTCAGCCCGACCCATGCGCTGCCACTGAAAAATCGGCCGTTGTTGCCGCCGCTGCCGCGGCCCGGGATCAGGCTGGACTCGAGCCGGAAACGCGCATGCCACCCGCCGCCCAGGTCCTCCACCCCGCCGAGCGCAAGATACGAAGGGGACCGGAGGGCCATGCGCGTGTGGCTTTGGCGCGGTGAGGCCAGGTGGTTCGGCAGCGGCCGGTCGCCCTGGTTGGCGAACAGCGTGCCGCTGACGTCGCCTTCACTGTTGCGGAGGCGGTCCACGGCGACGTCCAGCTCTCCTTGCAGGGTCAGCGAGGACTGTGCAGCGGCCAGCGGTGCGGTGGCCATCACGAACAGGGCGGCCAATGCCGGTAGGAGCAGGGGTGCACTCATTTCGTTGTCTCCCAGGGAAGGTCTGCGGAAACGACGAGGATGTGCAAAGACCACGGGTGCCGCAGGCAGCACACGCCTCGCCCTGCGTTCCATCACAAGGGTGGCTCCCGCCTCGCGGTGTCTCAGTTGTAAGGTGGAGAAGACCCGCGCAGCGAGCGGCCAGCGCCGGCGCCACGCCGGGATGCCAGCGCTTACGAACGAGCGCCGCCTCGTGTATAGGTTCACACCGACGTGCCCCCGATGGGCGAGCCTGGAGCGCTGTCGTGAAATCTCGCGGAGCGGGGAACCGGTGGGCAAGCGCGGCGGCTCTCCGAGCTGTCCGCGGCTCAATCCGCGGGCGAATTCAGCTGAGCTGGCGGGCCCCGGACAGGTAGGGTGTGGCTTGCGTTAACAATGCCAGCTGCGATGCAACTCGGGAGTCGTTCATGGCCGCTCCTTCGACAGCTTCACAAACCGGCCGGCCAAGCCACCGAGGACCGCACCGCACACGAAGGTGACATCGAGGTAGCGCCACATGACCTCAAAGTCGACGGTCGACCTGCTGACACCCAAGCACACGAAAGTCAGGAACACGCCCGCACCGGCCCCGGCCATCGACCACACGAACACCCGCGCCGCGCCCGGTGTGCGTCCCGCCAGAAAACCGACGACGGCGCCGAGCACCACACCGCCCACGACAAACGGAATCAGCCGTTCATGGTGGAGGTCGGGCGCCCGCAGCAGGGCCAGCACAAAAACGAACATGAAGCCCAGCATCGCGCCACCGAGGACCATCAGCGCGCGTATTGCAAACGACGTGGTCCGCGGATGGAGCTCGCGGGCGGTCGGGCCGTGTTGTTGCTCCGCCATCTCTTGCCCTCCCACATTGTTGTTGCCGGGACTCTATGCGGTCCTGCAGGAGCGGCGTTACCGAGTGCTGCTCGGTGGTCAGCTTGCGCCCGCCCAGCTGCCCTTGTGCCAGTGACGGACGGCCCGCCCGGGCCTTGGCCTCAAAGCAGACCGAGGGTCATGCTGGCCGCCATCAGAGGCACTTGGCGACAACCGAAAAGAAAGTGCCCACCCACTTTCCAGGGAGCGCATGGCGTTCTCGTGCCTCCCCGAGTGACATCTCCAGTACTCGGGGTGATGTCAGACCGCCGCCCGCAAAAAAATCTTCCATCCACCGAATCCATTCGCGGATCCCGGCCCTCTTTGATGAGGCGAGTGGGGCAAGTTGCGGCCTCGAGCTCGCTTCATCAACTCGATCATGAGGAGTTTCTGATGTTCTATCGGAGAAACATAGGCACAAAACAGGCGCTGGCACGATTGATCGGCGGCGGGCTGATGATCTTGTGCGGGCTGGTCGGCCTCCAGGCGTCGCTGCTCGGACTGCTGCTCGCCGGCGCCGGGGGCGTCACGATGGTGACGGGAGTGCTAGGGTATTGCCCGGTGTGTTCCACGGCGGGCCCCACGCCGCCTACTTCGTGAAGGACCTCATGCGCCTACGGGAAGAGACCTTCCTTGCTGCCCAGGGCGGAGATCCGGCAGCACTGAACGAGCTGCTGGCGCAATGCCGCCCGGACATCCGGCGTTACGCACGCTTCCAGTGCCAGCGCTCGTCCGCAGTAGAAGACGTCGTGCAAGAGGCCTTGATCATCCTGTACCGGCGTGTGGGCACGGTACGAAGCCCGGCCACACTGAGCGCTTGGCTGGCTCGTGTGGTCGGTCGACTTTGCCTTCTGCCGGCCCTGATGTTCATGAAGGGCGTCGAGGAACTCGACAGCCTGGCCGACTCCACGCGGTTTGCAACGGTCCCCGTGCATGAACTCCGCATGGATCTGGTACGCGCCCTGGAGTCCTTGCCGGCTCCGCACCGCGACATCATCCTGCTGCGGGACATGCAGCAACTCACCATCGCCGAGATCGCACAACACCTGAACCTGACCCGTGAGGCCACCAAGAGCCGGCTTCACCGGGCTCGCGCGCTCGTCAGGGAATATCTGCTGTCCAAGGACCCGACATGAACTTCTTCAAACGAAGCGACAGCGGCCTCTTCGCCAGCCGCAGCCTTTTCGCGCACCTGTCGCGCGGAGCCGTCGCGATCGTGCTGCTCGCATGGGCCATCGACCACCAGACCAGTCACCCGCTGCTCTCGTTGAGCGCGGGCATCGCGGCGCTGGTCGCGTTCCGAGGCTGCCCCGTCTGTTGGACGATCGGTCTGGCAGAAACCTGGGTGCAAAGGGGGAAGGTACTCGGCATAACGCGTGAGCGGTGAGAGCCACCCACGTTGCCCTTCGGAACTCAGCCGCACGGAGCGCCCCTGCCCGCGCTGCTGCCGTTCCGCATCTCGGCTCGCGATGGGCCCGCAGACACGCCGGTGTGGACCGCCGCCGGCCACACCGACATGCCCGGCCCAGTACTGTAGAAACGGGCAGTACAGGGGGCAAATCCAACTTCATACCATGCCTGTAAAGCCAATCGTCGGCCCTTCCCGTCCCCGCGTGTGCAGCCGCCGGAAGGGCGCGGCAAAGCCCCGCAGAAGTTGAGCGTTGCGCAGCCTTGGCACATCGGCGGTGACAGCGTCGGACACGCAGCACCGAGCCAGGCGCGGGAGGTGCAGATCGCCGGCGCGACTGCCCTCAAGCCTTTGCGTTCTTCACACGATAGGAG
Organism: Aquabacterium sp. A7-Y; assembly: GCF_026153205.1. GTDB lineage: Bacteria > Pseudomonadota > Gammaproteobacteria > Burkholderiales > Burkholderiaceae_C > Caldimonas. The sequence continues at coordinate 140,301 of NZ_JAPFBW010000016.1, forward strand.
GACAGAGTGATGAAACTGCGTTCACTGTTGTATGACGCCGGATGTTCCGTCTGCACTGACATTGCTCGGGATGCCGAGGCCGAGGCCAGGGGATGGCTGCGCATCAGGCCGCTGCAGGACCCCGAGATGCGTCAGCTGCTGGCGGACCATGCCCCCAAGCTGGGGCGGCGGCCCGCCCTGGTCACGCAGGACGGCGACCGCGTGACCGTGAGTACCGGCTGGACCATGTTGGCCAAGCTGGCGGGAGGTGTGGGGCCACGGCGCTGCTGGCGCCTGTTGTGTCGCTTGGCGGAGGCCAAGTCCCCGGCTGTGCAGCGCGAATCTTCGGCCCGCCGCCAACTGCTGCGGGCCTTCGGCGGCGGTACTCTTGCCGCCGTGACGGGCTTCGTGATGGCCAGTCCTTCGAGCGAGTCCGAAGATGACGCCACGCTGATCACCGATGAAAGGCGCAGCGCCGTCATCGCCGCCGTCCGCGGGGAGATCAAGGTCCAGATCGCAGAGCAACAGCTGCTGGGACTCGGGTTCCTGCTCACCACCGACAGCGCCGCGGTGCTGCGATCCAGGGACGGTGATCAGCTGACGATGGTGTTCTACCCCGACGCGAACGGCCGCCCCGACCGCGCCGGCGTGATGGCGCACGAACGCACGCGCGACGGGACGACCCGCGTGCGAGTGGAGGCCCTGGAGGCCGCCCCAGAGGCGCTCTCCAACTCCGCCGGCCGGTACCGCCGGGGCGAGCTGAGAACCACGAGCTCGATGCGCATCGCCGAAAACGGGGGCATCGTCGTCCCTGCGGGCAGAAAAGAGTGGTTCGTCTGCATGTTGGCGTGTCTAGGGGCTCAGTGCCCGGACAATGTCGGCACCTGCCTGCGGCTCTGGGTTCCTCTGCCCGTGATCCTCGCCTGCATGGTCGGCTTGTGCGGCAGGGATGCTTATCGCTGCCACCAGGACGTCTGCAAGGATGAATGGTAGCCCCGGCAGCACTCGGCACGGCCCGCGCCTGGCGTCGCGGTCTCTGCGAAGGAGCCGCCATTCGGCAGCCAGATGATCCCTTTGATCCACGCAGTGCGATCCTTCGAGATGCGGCGCCCAGCGTCCGATGCATGGCTATACGCAAGAGCAGACGAAAGGAGAGTACTCGGCCGCAGGCCAGCGTGAGGCCGGAATTCGGGGCAGCGCTTCACGGTTGATCAGCCCCGCAGTTGACGTGCACTTGACACCTGGCCGGCTGTCTGTCGGAACAGCCGGCCTGTTCGACCGAGCAGCACGGCGTGTTCTCGGGGGCCGGGCACGATGCAGCGAGGTTACGCTGCAAGCACCACAACCACGGTCAGTGGGCACCACAGGAGGTCTGTCATGCGTGATGGTCAACCGGCTGCCGCCACATCCAGTGCTGTCTCCGCCATGTGGCCTTGTATGCGGCGGCGTTTTCGACAGTCGGCCGCGGCCCTGTGTGCCGCTGCGGCAACCGGCGTCACAAGCGGGGCACCGCCTCCCGCGACCGCCTACGCCTCGTGGAGGAACTTGAGCTATCAGGTCATTGACCTCGATGTGAATGACGGCATCCAGGCGGGTTACAGCATCAGCACGCGACCCACCGATCAAGACGCAACGTCCGCCAATGTCTGGAGAAGCACAGACGGTGCGAGCCGCGTCGACGTGAAGTATGCGTTCATGGTGCCGGCGACCGCTGAATTCACCTTTCCGGAGGGTGGCGGCGCGGCCCGCCTTGATCCTTGGACCGGCGCCGAGGCCCGCGCCTACCTGGCCATGCAAGGCATGGTGTCCGCGGGCGCTGGGACCATGCGCGGGCTGAACCCGAACGCGCCGGTGGGCGAGTACGGCATCGTCCTCAACCCCAATACTCAACTCATCGTTTCGCTTGAGGCCGGCACCGAGGTGACGGACGTGGGTCTTGTCGACGGCGCCGGCAGCGTCGCAACTGCCACGGTCTCGCTGGTGCTCATGGATCGGACGGGCAGGGGCGGGCGTCAGTCCTTGGAACTCATGACACGCCACGACAGCACTTCCGAGAGTACAGAGCGGGCGAGCGTCCTGTCGGTGACGCTGGAGAATCGCAGCCGTTCAGCGGTGGATGCGCAGATCTCCGTGTCGGCGCATGCCAATGTGAACGTCAGCAGCGTGCCCGCGGCCTCAGCTGGACGGTGATGACCTTGGACGGCTGCGCTCAGAGGGCTCAGCCGGCCCATGAGACGCTCACCGAGGTGCGCTTCAACAGCTCGGAAACCACCTGCCGGATCGGGATGCACCGGCGCACGCCGGGCTCAAGCTGGAGAGGCAGCGCGTGAAGTGACGCTGCTCGTCGGGCAGTGACAACACGCGATAGGGGAAATCATCGCTCCCTATACTTCGACGGCAGCGACGGCATTGCGAATGCCGTCCGGAGATGACCCTCGAAAGGTCGCCATGCCGGTTTTTTTGTTCGTCTTTCATGGGCGTGCTGGCAACGCTCGTTGCCGCCAATGCCGTGGGCCAGGCGACGCTACTGCACGGCCCATCCCCTCAGCGCGGTCATCGCCATGCCGCAGGCTCGGCTGACTGCCAGGAATCCGCCGATGACCTTCACCGAAGAACAGGCTCGGGCCTACATGCACAAGCTGCTGGCCGCGATGAGCCAGGCCGGCGGCTCCGACCTGTTTGTTTCCGCCGATTTCCCGCCGAGCATGAAGGCCCACGGCAGCATGAAGTCGCTGACCGCCCAGAAGCTCACACCCGAGGTCACGCGCATGCTGGCCCACGCGATGATGAACCCCACGCAGCGCGAGGAGTTCGAGCGGGAGATGGAGTGCAACTTTGCGATCTCGATTCCCGGCGTCTCGCGCTTCCGGGTCAACGTCTATGTACAGCAGCAGAGTGTGGGCATGGTGATCCGCACCATCGCCTCAGAGATCCCCAGCTTCGAGAAGCTGAAGCTGCCGGAGATTCTGAAGGAAGTGGTGATGACCAAGCGCGGTCTGGTGCTCGTGGTCGGCGCCACCGGCTCGGGCAAGTCCACGACGCTCGCCGCGATGATCGATCACCGCAACCGAACCTCGGGCGGCCACATCATCACGGTGGAGGACCCCGTGGAGTACGTGCATCCCTCGCGCATGTCGCTAGTGACCCACCGCGAGGTCGGCGTCGACACCAAGTCGTGGCACAACGCGCTGAAGAACACGCTGCGCCAGGCGCCCGATGTCATCCTCATCGGCGAGATCCGCGACACCGAGACGATGGAGCACGCGATCGCGTTTGCCGAAACGGGTCATCTCTGCCTGGGCACGCTGCACGCCAACAGCGCGAGCCAGACGATCGAGCGCATCGTCAACTTCTTCCCCGAAGAGCGGCGCACTCAGCTGCTGATGGACCTCTCGGCCAATCTGCGGTCCATCGTCTCGCAGCGCCTGGTGCGACGCGAGGACGGCAACGGCCGCGCGGCGGCGATCGAGATCCTGCTGAACACGCCGACCATCTCCGAGAAGATCGTCACCGGCCAGTTCCACGAGATCAAGGGAATCATGTCGCGCTCACGTGAGCTGGGCATGCGCACCTTCGACTGGGCGCTGTTCGAGCTTTACAACCAGGGCATCATCAGCTTCGACGAGGCGATCCGCAACGCCGACTCGGCCAACGAGCTCCGGCTGAACATCAAGCTCAAGAGTGAGCGCGGAGAACCGCCGTCGTCCGCGATGATGTCGCTGACGATCGACGCGGGCCCGAGCGAGAAGGAACTGGCCGAGCAACGCCACCAGGAGATGCAGCGCCAGCAGGAGGCGCGCAAGCGGCACGAGGAGGCCGAGCTGGTGAAGCTGCGCGAGAAAAAGCGGCTGGCCGAGCTCGAGGCCGCGCAGCCGAAGAAGGGCTGAGCGCCGCGTTGGCACCGCTTGCGGGAGGCGAGCCGGGTTTTCAGCGGCTCGACCTGCTCGCGGTTCACCGTGCAGCCGCGGTGGGCCTTCAGGAATCGCGATGGGTCGAGTGCTGCTTCAAGGCGCCGGCTACGGAAAAGCGACCGAAGCGTGCTCGAGGCCTGCTTCCACCTGCCGGCCGCCGCGGCCCAGCCATGAAAAAAGCCCGCCGGAGCGGGCTTTTCCTTCGTCGTCACCAGCAGCGGGCCGCTTGGGCCCGCCCTTCAAGCTCAGCCGCCGACGTTGATCGGGGCAGCGCTGGGCTGGGTGCGCAGGAAGCTGGCGGTTTCCTGCTTCACGTCCTCGCGGCTGCGGGCGGTGGCGGTAGCAGCCTGCGCGGGCAGCACGGTGGCTTCGCCGCTGAACACGGCCAGTTGTTCACCTTGGGCGCGGGCCTGGGCCAGCTCGGCCTTCACTTCGGCACGGGTCTTCAGCGACTGCGCTTCGCGGGTCCAGGTCTGGTCGAAGTCGTTCGCTTCACCGGCAAAGGCGCCGGCGGCAGCAAAAGCGGTCATCGCGGCAACGATCAGGGTCTTCTTGGCGTTCATGTTCAGCTCCATTCACAAGCGGGTTAGGTCCGGGTCGGCAGGATCAGCCCCCGGCCCCTCGCTGAGTCGCAACCGTTGGTCGTTTGTGCTCATCGATGGGATGAACTTTAGGTGTTAACCCTTGGCGGAAAAACGGGCCTGGCTACAATGAATCGTTTCGGAAACCGCAACAAAGGGGAAGGCTGTGGACCGTCTGCATTCGCCATGGCCGGCCCATGTCCAGCTGACGTCCATCGTCGGCTGCCCTGCAACTCGCACCACACCAGGGCCGAGCCTGGTTGTGAACCTTCAAGATCTTGTTTCTTGATTTGGGATCTTGAAGCTTCACACCCAGGCTGACGACGCCCGTCAGTCGGGGATCACGGGCTCGACCAGGGTCGCGAGTTGCGCCAGCGATTCCTGCCACCCGAGGTAGCACATCTCGACCGGTATGGCCTCCGGGATGCCCTCCTGCGTGATGCTCAGCTCGTCCCGCATGACACGCCTGCAGGACTCACGGTCGTCT
>NZ_JAPFBW010000017.1 GCF_026153205.1 Aquabacterium sp. A7-Y
GCGGACGGTAGCGGTCGAAGTGCGACTCGAAGTGCACCACCCGGCCCAGCCGGCCCGAGGCGATCAGTGGCCGCAGGGTCAGGAAGTCGGCGTCCCAGCGGCGGTTGTGGAACACCGACAGCAGGCGCTGCTGGCGCCGGGCCAGGGTGTCGAGCTCGGTCGCCTCCTGCAGGGTCACGGTGAAGGGCTTGTCCACCACCACGTGCTTGCCGGCCAGCAGCGCTGCGCGCGCGAGCGGGTGGTGCGTCTCGTTGGGGGTGGGGATGACGATGAGCTGCAGGTCGGGGCGGGCGATCAGGGCCTCGGCCGTCGGCTCCACCGGCAGGCCGGGCCAGTCGGCCTGCACCTTGGCCGGGTCGCTGCTGGAGACCGCCGCCAGTTGCAGCCCCGGCACCCCGGCGATCAGGGGGGCGTGGAAGGTCTTGCCGGCATAGCCGTAGCCGATCAGGCCCACGCGTATCGTGTCCATGCTTCGGTGTCCTTGCTGCGCGCCTCGCGGCGCGTGAAACAAAGTGCGCAAGCTTAACCGCAGCCTCGGCGGCTCGCCGTACGATGGCCGGGGCCCGACCCGCGAGCCGGGCCAGGAGGACAAGCGCGTGGCTCTTCGACATTTCGATCTGGTGGTCATCGGCGGCGGCAGCGGCGGGGTGCGGGCGGCGCGTCTGGCCGCACGCCGCGGCGCGCGTGTCGCGTTGGCCGAGGGCGCCCGGCTGGGCGGCACCTGCGTCAACCTGGGCTGCATTCCGAAAAAGCTCTACAGCCATGCCGCGCATCACGGCACGGCCTTCGAGGAGGCGCGTGCCTTCGGCTGGCGCTTCGAGACCCCGGTGCTGGACTGGGCCGAACTGAAGCGCCGGCGCGCGGCCGAGGTGGCGCGCCTCAACCAGGTCTACGCCGGCCTCTTGAGCGACGCCGGGGTCACCGTGCTGCCGGGCTGGGCGCGCCTGACGGAGGCCCGGACGGTGCAGGTCGGCGAGCAGACCGTCACCGCCGAACGGGTGCTGCTGGCCACCGGTGGCGCGCCGGGCTTGCCCGGGATCGAAGGCGCGGAGCTGGGCATCACCTCCAACCAGCTGTTTGACCTGGAGCCCTTTCCGCGCCGCCTGGTGGTGGTCGGCGGCGGCTATATCGGCTGCGAGTTCGCGTCCATCTTCACCGGTCTGGGCGCCCAGGTGAGCCTGCTGCACCGCGGCGAGCGGCTGCTGGAAGGTTTCGACGACGAAGTGCGCGACTTCGTGGCTGGCGAGCTGGTCAAGAAGGGCGTCGAGCTGCGGCTGGCGGCCCGCGTGGAGGCGCTCGCGCCCGGGCCCGAGGGTGTCTCGGTGCGGCTGGGCGGTGTGTCGGCCCTGGCCGCCGACGCAGTGCTGCTGGCCACCGGCCGGGCGCCGTGCACCGGCGGGCTGGGCCTGGAGGCGCTGGGCCTGCAGCTCGACGAGCGCGGCGCGGTGCCGGTCGATCGGTCCTTCACGACCGCGCTGCCCTGGCTGCACGCGATCGGCGACGTCACGGGCAGGCAGGCTCTGACGCCGGTCGCGCTGATGCAGGCCGCGGCGCTCATCGACCGCCTCTACGGCTGCGGCGACCGCCCGCCGCGCGAGATGAGCGAGGACCTGGTCCCGACCGCCGTCTTCTGCGACCCGCCGGTGGCGGCCGTGGGGCTGACCGAGGCCGAAGCGCGCCGGCGCCACGCCAAGGTGCGCATCTGGCGCTCGGAGTTCCGACCGCTGAGGCACGCGGTCAGCGGCAGCCCCGAGCGTGCACTGATGAAGCTGGTGGTGGACGGCGAGACCGACCGGGTGCTCGGGGTGCACCTGGTGGCCCCCGAGGCGCCCGAGGTGGTCCAGGGCTTTGCGGTGGCGATCAAGGCCGGCGTCACCAAGGCCTTGCTGGACAGCACGGTGGCGGTGCACCCCAGCCTCGCGGAGGAACTGGTGCTGATGCGCGACGAGGTCTGCCGCGGCGGCAGCAGCCTGGCCTGAGGCGGAGCGGCCCGGTGGTGTGCGGCTGACACACGGATGTCAAGGGCGCGCGCCAAGCTCGCGCACTGCTTTGGCTTCGAGACAGGGGACCCGCGATGAAACGCAGAGACTTCGTGCACCAGGGTTTGTGGGTGGGTGCGGCCGGCTTCGGTATTCCGCGCATCCTGAAGGCGCAGCAGGCGCCGGCCGCCATCACCCGCGATACCCAGCGCCCGCAATTGCCGCACGGCGTCGCAAGCGGCGACGTCACCAGCGACAGCGGCATCGTCTGGGCGCGCAGCGACCGGCCGGCGCGCCTGTGGGTCGAGTGGTCCACGCGCGAGGATTTCTCCGAGGTCCGGCGCGTGCCTGGCCCCCACCTGCTGGAGGACAGCGACTACACCGGCCGCATCGACCTCCAGGACCTGCCGCGCGGCCAGCACATCCACTACCGCGTGCTGCTGCAGGACCTGGGCAACGAGCGGGTGATGTCCGAGCCGGTGCCGGGCCGCTTCCGGCTGGCCCCGGGCATCCCGCGCGACATCCGTCTGGTCTGGAGCGGCGACACCGCCGGGCAGGGCTGGGGCATCAACCCCGAATGGGGCGGCATGCGGCTCTACGAGCAGATGCGGCGTGCCGCGCCCGATCTCTTCCTGCACTGCGGCGACACCATCTATGCGGACGGACCGATCGCGCCCGAGGTCCGGCTCAAGGACGGCAGCGTCTGGCGCAACCTGGTGACGCCCGAGGTGAGCAAGGTGGCCGAGACGCTGGACGAATACCGCGGCCGCTACCGCTACAACCTGATGGACGAGCACGTGCGCCGCTTCGCCAGCGAGGTGGCGCAGATCTGGCAGTGGGACGACCACGAGGTGACCAACAACTGGTCGCCGTCCAAGGACCTTTCCGCCGATGCCCGCTACAGCGAGAAGCGCGTGCCGCTGCTGACCGCCCGCGGCACCCGTGCCTTCCTCGAGTACGCACCGCTGCGCCGCCACGGCGACGTCGAGAGCGAACGTCTCTACCGCCACATTCCCTACGGCCCGCTGCTGGACGTGTTCGTGATCGACATGCGCAGCTACCGCGGCCCCAACACCGACAACCTGCAGGCTGCGCAAGGGCCGGACTCGGTGCTGCTCGGCAAGCCGCAGATCGCCTGGCTGCTCGACGGGCTGCGGCGTTCGCGCGCGACCTGGAAGATCATTGCCAGCGACATGCCGCTGGGCCTGCAAGTGCCGGACGGCCAGGACGCCGCCGGCCGCGCGCGCTGGGAGGCGGTCGCCAACGGCGAGGACGGGCCGGCCCGCGGCCGCGAGCTGGAGATCGCCCATCTGCTGCGCGAGATGAAGCGCTCGCGCATCCGCAATGTGGTCTGGCTGACCGCCGACGTGCACTACACCGCGGCGCACTACTACGACCCCTCGCAGGCCCGCTCGGGCGACTTCGATGCCTTCTGGGAGTTCGTCTCCGGCCCGCTGCATGCGGGCAGCTTCGGCCCCAACAAACCAGACTCGACCTTCGGCCTGCAAGTGGTCTACCAGAAGGCGCCGCCCGAGGCCAATGCGCCGCCGTCGGCCGGCTTCCAGTTTTTCGGCCAGGTGGACATCGACGCCCGCACCCGCGCGATGACCGTCACGCTCAAGGACCTGGAGGGCGCGTCGCTCTACCGCAAGACCCTGTGGGCGCTGCCCTGGTAGCGCCGCAGTGAGCGGGAGGCGGGAGCGGGTAAGCTCGGTGGATCATGTCGAACATCTCCACCCCCGAACTTGTTGATCTCCAGGGCCAGCCGGCCGTCCAACTGCAGGCCCGCGACGGCGCCCGGGTCACGGTGATGCTGCAGGGTGCCCAGGTCGTCGGCTGGACGCCGGCCGGCGGCTCCGAGCGGCTCTACGTTTCCGAGCAAGCCGTCTATGCCGAGGGCCAACCGGTGCGCGGCGGCGTGCCGGTGATCTTCCCGCAGTTCGAGAAGCGCGGGCCGCTGCAGCGCCACGGCTTCGCCCGCAACAAGCGCTGGCAGCTGCTGCGTGCCGAAGTGGGCCGCGACGACGCGCTGGCGGTGCTGCGCCTGGAGGACGACGCGGAGACCCGCGCCGTCTGGCCGCACGCCTTTGCGCTCGAGCTGACCGTCGCGGTGGGCGGCAGCCGGCTCGACCTGGAGCTCGAAATCGAGCACCGCGGCGGCGAGGGCGCGGCGCCGTTCAGCTTCATGGCGGCCCTGCACACCTACCTGCGGGTGCGCGAGGTCGAGGAGGCGCGGTTGAAGGGCTTGCAGGGCCTGCGCTACGAGGACAGCACCCGGCCCGGCAGCGAACCGCAGGTCGAGTTCTCGGCGGCCTTGTCGATTTCCGGGGAGACCGACCGCATCTACTTCGGCGCCACCCGGCCGCTGGTGCTGGAGGAGCCCCACCGCGGGCTGGTGGTCGAGACGCAGCAGTTTCCCGACGTGGTGGTCTGGAACCCCTGGGAAGAGAAGTGCGCCGCGCTGCCCGACATGCCGCCGCTGGGGTTCCGCCGCATGCTGTGCGTCGAGGCGGCTCTCATCGGCGAGCCGGTGACGCTGGCGCCCGGCGAGCAGTGGTGGGGCCGCCAGAGCCTGCTGGCCGACTGAGCCGCCGCGCGCCCGGTCCCCTGGGGCCCGGGCCGGCCGGAATGGGACTGTAAGACGTCGCTGACACCCCCGGCCCCGCTCAGCTGACAGAGCCGGCCCGCCCTGCGGCCTAGAGTCTAGGCATCGACTGGTTCAGCTCTTATTGCCGTAGAGGACTCGTCATGGCCGCACCCTTCCTCCCTGTGATCGGCACCGCCTTGATGGCGATGGCGGGCGGTTTGGGCGTGGTCGCCGTTCAGCAGGCCTTGGCGGATGCCGGCGTGGCGGGCGGCGACGAGGTCCAGTTCGTGCGATGCGCGGGGGTGCGGCAGGAGTTCACCCATGCCCCGCACCCGGCGCAGCCGGCCCAGCCGGTCTGGGTCCTGCGCCGCAAGCCGACCGAGGCCCCGGCCAGTTGTGGCGACAACGGCAGCCCGTTCGTCGGGCCCGGCCTGGCCGAGCCGGACTGGCTGGAGCGGCGCCCGGGTGTGGTGGGCCTGCCGCGGCTGCTGGTATGAGCGAGGGCGGAACGTCGTGGTGTTTTTGGTGTGGCCCGGCGGCGCTGCCGGGCGGGCCACGGTACAGCGGACCGCCCGCGGGCCCCGCAACGACGCCGGTGATCCAGCCGGATCCGCTCGGGGGCGAGCCCCAGGCGCGGCATCTTTCTCAACAGGAAGGAGATAAGCGATGAAAGCACTGACTCTGGCGAGCGCCCTGGCCGCGGCCCTGTCCCTGGTGGCCTGCGATCGGGCCGACAACGACACCACGGCCGAACGCGCCGGCGACGAGATGGTCGCGCAGACCGACCGGGCTGCGCAAAACGTCGAGAGCGGTGCCGAGCGTGGCGCCGACCGGGCCCGTGAGGCGGGCAGCGAGATCGCCGAGCAGGCCCGTGAGACGGGTGCCGACATCAAGGGCGCGGCCGCCACCGGCGTCGACAAGGCCAAGGACGCGGGCGGCGAGATGGCCGATCGCGCCGGCGAGGCCGTCTCCGACGCCGCCATCACGGCCTCGGTGAACGCTGAACTGGCCCGCGACGACAAGCTGAGCGCCCTGCGCATCGACGTCGACACCAGCAACGGCAAGGTCACGCTCAACGGCACGGCGCCCAGCGAGGCCGACCGCGAGCGCGCCACCCAGCTGGCCTCGACGGTGCGCGGCGTCACCAGCGTGGACAACATGCTGACGGTCAAGCCGTCGGAGAACGCCCGCCCGGCCAAGTAAGGAAGCGCAGCGGGCACCCCCGGCAGCGGGCTGTGCTGTAGAGGCCGCTGCCGCACAAGCAAAAAAGGAAACCCCGCCTCGGCGGGGTTTCCTTCATCGGGCTGCGCGAGCCGCAGGCCTCAGTCGCTCACCTTCAGCACCAGCTTGCCGAAGTTCTCGCCGCTGAAGAGCTTCAGCAGGGCCTCGGGGAAGGTCTCCAGCCCCTCGACCACGTCCTCGCGGGACTTCATGCGGCCGTCCTTCAGGTAGCCGGCCAGTTCGGCGATGGCCTGCGGGTAGCGGTCGGCGTAGTCGAACACGACAATGCCTTCCATGCGCGCGCGGTTGACCAGCAGCGACAGGTAGTTTTTGGGGCCCTGGATCGATTCCGGGTTGTTGTACTGCGAGATGGCGCCGCAGATGATGATGCGGGCCTTGCGGTTGATACGGGTGAGCACCGCGTCCAGGATCTCGCCGCCGACGTTGTCGAAATAGATGTCGACGCCCTGCGGGCAGTGCGCCTTGAGCCCGTCCTTGACCGGGCCCTGCTTGTAGTCGATGCAGGCGTCGAAGCCCAGCTCCTTCACGACGAAGTCGCACTTGGCCTGGCCGCCGGCGATGCCGACCACGCGGCAGCCCTTCAGCTTGGCCAGCTGGCCCACGGTCTGGCCCACCGCGCCGGCAGCGCCGGAGACCACCACGGTTTCACCGGCCTTGGGCTGGCCCACGTCCATCAGACCGAAGTAGCCGGTCATGCCCGGCATGCCCAGCACATTGAGCCACTGCGTCAGGGAGCCGACGCGCGGATCGATGCGCACCAGGCCGGCACGCCGCAACTGGTCGCCGGGCAGGGCGCAGTAGGCCTGCACGCCGAGGCTGCCGCTGACCAGGGCGCCGACCGGGAAGTCAGCGTTCTGCGACGCAATCACGCGGCCGATGCCGCCGGCACGCATCACTTCGCCGATGCCCACCGGCGGGATGTAGGACTTGCCTTCATTCATCCAGCCGCGCATCGCGGGGTCGAGCGACAGGCAGAGCGTCTGCACCACCACACCCTGCGGGCCGGGCTCGGCCACCGGCTCGGTGGTGAAGTTCCAGTTGTCGCGCGTGGGGCTGCCGGCCGGGCGGGACGCCAGGCGGATCTGCTGGTTGCTGAGGCTGCTGAGGACGGGGGGAGTGCTCATGGTGGTCGGGATGGCGGTGGTTTGTTCGAATGAAACCATAGCGCGGTCCTGCCGCGCGTCACCTAAGTGACGGACGGCGCGCCCTTGCACGCTCGCTCAGGTTCGGCCGGCTTCGGCGTGGGCCTTGACCGGGACGGCGACCGGTGTCGCCGGCAGGCCCGGCTCGCGGGTCGCCGCCCGGTCCGCCGGCAGTTGCAGCGGTGCGCGCGGCAGGCGCGGATCCGGGCTGTCGCGGTCGCGCAGCCGCTGCAGCGCGGCATTGCGCGCCTCGCTGAGGAAGTCGAGGATGATGGGCGAGCTGTCCGCCAGGTTGTTGCGGTCGAGGTGGAACTCCGGGTGCCACTGCACGCCCATCGCATACCCGTCGCCGGTCCAGCGGATCGCCTCGATCACGCCGTCCACCGTCGAGACGGCCTCGACCTCGATCTGCTTGCCGGGCCGGGCCACCGCCTGGTGGTGGATGCTGGTCACGCGCAGGCGCGCAGCGCTGGGGTAGAGCGCGGCGAGGCGGCTGTCGGGGACGAAGCTGACCTCGTGCGCCAGCTGGTCGTAGAGCTCGGCGTCCACATGGGAGTGGGCGCCTGCGTACTGGGTCATCACGTCCTGGTAAAGCGTGCCGCCAAAAGCGACATTGAGCAGCTGGCAGCCGCGGCAGACCCCGATCACCGGCTTGCGCTGCTGGATGAAGGCGCGCAGCAGCGCCAGCTCGTAGCGGTCGCGCACCGGGTCGCCGGCCCAGCGCGGGTCGATCGGTTCCTGCCCATAGCTCTGCGGGGAGACGTCGGCACCGCCCTGCAGCACCAGGCCGTCGAGTTCGTTGACGTAGTCGAACACGGACAGGTGGCGCGCCGCGCGGCGGCTGTCCTCGGCCACGGCCGGGACCATGAAGGCAATCGCGCCGTGCTCCATGATCCAGTGCGCCAGCGACTGCTCCAGGTACTGCAGGGTCTTGTTGCGGAAGCCGAGCTCGGAAGGCACCTGGTACAACAGGCGGGCCGAAATGCCGATGCGCAAGGGCCTGGTTTGCGCCGAGTGCGGCGAGTTTTGCGTCATGCGGTCTCCAACACTGCGGGAACCGGCCTCGGCCGGTGCTTGCTCGATCAAGCAAAGAATGCGCCGGGACCCGGCCCTGTATGCATCCGCCTGCATCCGGATCGGGGCGCTGCTCGCTGAGCCTCGCACCGCTGTCGCGAGCACCGCCATCGCGGGCCGGCTGCCGCACTGTGGATTACTTCACAGATGAAGGCCTCGGGGCGCGGCTCTCAGCTTCAAGCAAGGGTTTACCCTTTGTTGCGCTTTAGGATAAGCCGCTGTCGCCGTCCTGCGCGGTCGGACCCCTCCACATTGCGATCCCTCTCATGCCGAGTCTTGCCCGTTCCCTTCGCTGTTTGCTGCCCGCCTTGCGCCGTTCGCTGCTGGCTGTGGCCGTCGGGGCCGCAGCCGGCGCCGCCCACGCCGACATCGTGGTGGCCCAGGTGGCCCCGTTCAGCGGTCCGCAGGCGGTGACGGGCCGCGCCATCCATGCCGGTGCCAAGCTCTACATCGACGCGGTCAACGCCCGCGGCGGCGTGCGCGGCCAGCGCATCAAGCTGGTGACACGCGACGACGCGCAGAAGCCCGAGGAGACCGTGCGCCTGGTCAAGGAAGTGCTGCAGCAGGAAGCGCCAGTGGCCCTGATCGGCACGGTGGGCACCAGCAACCTGGAAGCGCTGGCTCGCGACGGCGTGCTCGACAAGTACCGCGTCTCCATGGTGGGGGCGGTCTCCGGCGCCGCCAGCGTGGCGCAGTCGCGCAGCCTGCGTGTCGTCAAGGCCAGCTACCACGACGAGATCGACAGCCTGTTCAGCAAGCTGTCCCAGCTCGGCCTCAAGCGGGTCGGCGTCGTGTTCCAGGACGACGGCCTGGGCAAGGACGTCAACGCCGGGGTCGACAAGGCCGCCAGGCGTTACGGCATCACGCTGGTCAGCAGCACCGGCTACCCGCGCAACACGACGGACGTGACACCGGCGGTCAACAACATGCTCAAGGCAGGGCCGCAGGTCATCTTCCTCGGTGCCACCACGGCGGCGGCGGTGCAGTTCGTCAAGCAGTACGGTGCCGCTGGCGGGCAGGCCACGATGTACGGCATGTCCATCATCGACACCGAAGCGCTGCTCAAGACCCTGGGCCCGGATCGCGCGCGCGGCTACGCCTTCTCGGTCGTGCTGCCGCTGTCGAGCAAACCCGACCGCGAGGTGGTGCGCGAGTACCTGCGCCTGAGCGAAGCCGGCCAGTACCCCGACCTGTCGGCCCGCTCGATGGAGGGTTTCATCGCCGCCAAGGCGCTCGTGAAGGCGCTGGAGAAAACGCCGCGGCCGAGCGCCGAGAGCGTCACTGCGGCGCTCGACGCCGCGGCCGAGCTCGACCTCGGCGGCTACCGCCTCGATTTCAGCAAAGCCGACCGCAGCGGCTCGCGCTATGTCGACTTCGCGATGATCGGCGACGGCGGCCGCATCGTTCAGTGAACCACCGCCCGGCAGGCTCGGCGCGAGGCACAATGTCTGCCTACAAGACGCAGCCGGCAGGACGTACATGCTGATCATCGATTTCGAACTCCGCGGCGAGTTCATCACGCTCGACCGCCTGCTCAAGGCCACCGGGCTGGCCGACAGCGGCGGCGAGGCCAAGGCCATGGTCGCGGCCGGCAAGGTGCAGGTCGACGGCCAGGAGGAATCGCGCAAGACCTGCAAGGTGCGTCCGGGTCAGGTGGTGGCGGTGCACGGGACCCGGGTGCGGGTGCTGGCGGCCCAGGAGCCGGCCGCCGCTTGAGCTGGCGGCGGGCGCGGGCCCGGGGTCCTTGCTACAGTGCGGCTTGTATCTTCTGCAAGGCTTCGCCGCCGGAGCATCCCTGACATGACCCCTGCTGCGCCCACCGTCGAGCTGCCCCGACTCCTTCCTACCCTGCGCGGACAGGGCCATGCCGTGCTCGGCCCGGCGGCGCTGGCGGCCTGGATGGGCCAGCCCTTGTCGGCGCTGGAGGCGCTGCGGCCGTCGTGGCAGCGCCTGCCGCCCGACGCCTACCTGCGCGACGGCGGTCGCTATCGGCGCCGTCGCCACTCCTGTTTCGTGGCCAGGCAGGGCGAGCTGGCGCAGGTGCCGCACCGCGCGCACTGGCAACCGATCGAATACAACGCGCTGCACGGCGGGCTGGAACGCTGGTTTGAGCCGATGGAGCCGGCCGTCGTGGCCGAGCCGGCCTGGCCGCGGCTGCTCTCCTGCCTCGCAGGCTGCTGCAGCGAGCTGCGTCCCGAGGTGCAGGCCTGGTACATCGAGGCCCACCAGTTCCGCATCGACACCACCGACGGCATCGGCCGGCCCACGCCGGAGGGCGCCCACCGCGACGGGGTCGACTTCGTCGCCGTGCTGCTGGTGGGGCGCGAGGGCGTGAAGGGCGGCGAGACCCGGGTTTTCGAGGCGGACGGACCGTGCGGCATCCGCTTCACGATGGAGCAGCCCTGGACCCTGCTGCTGCTCGACGATGCCCGGGTCATCCATGAGACCACGCCGATCCAGCCGCTGCTGGCGGGCTGCGGGCACCGCGACACGCTGGTGATCACCTTGCGTGCCGGCGGCTTCCAGGGCCCCGCCGGGGCATAGGACACTTCGCGAGGCGGCATGGCGCTCACACCGAGGTGTGGGTGGCCAGCCAGGTGCGCACCGACGCAGCCTGGTGCCCGACCGTCTCGACGGCGCGCCGCAAGTCCTCGGCGCTGACGCCCAGCTCGGTCACCCAGTACTCCAGTTCGCTTTCCTCGTCGATGTCCACCGCGATGCGTTCGTGCCCGGCGCGATCGTAGATCTCGGTAGCCATTTCAACCTCCTGGCTCTTGGCTGGTGTCGGAGCGGGCAGGGTGCCCACAGCCGGGCTCAGCAAACCCCGTGCCCCGCGTCCCGGCCGGTCGGTCGGTGCGGCGGGAGCCGGGCTTGCTCCGGCTTGGCGCAGCGGGGCGGCAAGGGGCCCTCCGCCGTGGAAGGAGGCGACGTGGACCTGGATGCGCTCGTGCTCTCGCGGCTGCAGTTCGCCTGGGTGATCGCCTGGCACATCCTGTTGCCGGCCTTCACGGTCGGGCTGGCCTGCTACATCGCGACCCTGGAGGTGCTCTGGTGGATCACCCAGCGGGAGGTCTACCTGCGGTTGTCGGCCTTCTGGATCAAGCTGTTCGCGGTGTCCTTCGGCATGGGGGTGGTCTCGGGCATCGTGATGCCGTTCCAGTTCGGCACCAATTGGAGCCGCTTTGCCGACGCCACCTTCAATGTGGTGGGGGCGCTGATGGCCTACGAAGTGCTGACCGCGTTTTTCCTCGAGGCGGCCTTCCTCGGCATCCTGCTGTTCGGACGCCGGCTGGTGCCGCAGTGGGCCCACGTGGTCTCGGCGCTGCTGGTCGCGCTGGGCACCTTGCTGTCGTCCTTCTGGATCCTTGGCGTCAACAGCTGGATGCAGACCCCGCGCGGCCACGAACTGGTGGACGGCCGCTTCATGCCGCAGGACATGCTGGCGGTGCTGTTCACGCCTTCCTTCCCCTACCGCCTGACCCACAACGTCTTCGCCTTCCTCATCACCACCGGTTTTGTCGTGCTGGCGGTCGGCGCCGGCTACCTGCGGCGCGGCCGCCACGTGGAGGAAAGCCGGGTGATGGTCAAGATGTCGCTGGGCTTTCTGAGCGTGATGGTGCCGCTGCAGATCGTCGCCGGCGACCTGCACGGCCTCAACACCCTGGAGCACCAGCCGGCCAAGGTGGCGGCGATGGAAGGGCTCTGGGAGACCCAGCGGCGGGTGCCGGCCTCGCTGTTCGCGATTCCCGACGCCGAGGCGGAAACGAACCATTTCGAGATCGCCATCCCGGCGCTCGGCAGCCTGTATCTCACCCACGACCTCGACGGCGAGGTCAAGGGCCTGAAGGAATGGCCGCGCGAGGACCGGCCGCCGGTGGCGATCGTCTACTTCGCCTTTCGTGTCATGGTCGGCATCGGTGTGCTGATGCTGGGCATCGTGGTGGCCGGCTGGGTGCAGCACTGGCGGGGCCGGCTGATGCAGCCGGGGCGTTTCCTGCGGGTCGCCGAGTGGAGCGGCCCGCTGGGGTTTGTCGCGGTGCTGGCGGGTTGGACCGTCACCGAGGTGGGTCGCCAGCCCTGGGTCGTCTACGGGCTGATGCGCACGCGCGACGCGGTCTCGCCCACGCTCACCGCGGGCGACGTCTCGCTCTCGCTGGCGGCCTACATGCTCAGCTACCTGGTGATTTTCGGCGGCGGGTTCATGCTGCTGCGCCGCCTGGTGCTCATCGGGCCGCAGCCGGCCACCGGCGCCGAGGTCCACGAGACCGAGGCCCGCCCCAAGCGGCCCTTGTCCGCGGTGACCGACACCCCCGCCACCGCCCGGCGTGTCGAGGAGGCCGGCGATGCTGCTTGACCTGGTGCCGCTGTGGGCCGCCATCCTTGCGCTGGCGGTGTTCATGTACGTGCTGCTGGACGGCTTCGATCTGGGCGTCGGCATGCTGTTCGCGCTGCGGCGGGACGGCCACGAGCGCGACCTGATGGTCGCCTCGGTGGCGCCGATCTGGGATTTCAACGAAACCTGGCTGGTGCTCGGCATCGGCGGGCTGATGGCGGTGTTTCCGCTGGCCTTCGCGGTGGTGCTGCCGGCGCTCTACTTCCCCTTCCTCGTGATGCTGCTGGGCCTGCTGTTCCGCGGCGTCGCCTTCGAGTTCCGCGAGGTCGCCGGGCCGCGGCGCAAGCTCTGGGATGCCGGCTTCTTCTGGGGGTCGCTGCTGGCGACCTTGGCGCAGGGCGTGGTGCTGGGCAACTTCATCCAGGGCTTTCCGGTGTCGGGCCGCAACTTCGCCGGCACCAGCTGGGACTGGATCTCGCCTTTTGCGCTGCTCACGGGCCTGGGGCTGGTCGCCGGCTATGCGCTGCAGGGGGCCACCTGGCTGGTGCTGAAGACCGAGGGCGCCCTGCAGGACTGGGCCCGTCGCATCGCGTTGCGCTGCCTGTGGGGCGTGCTGGCCTTCATCGCGCTGCTGAGCGTCTGGACGCCGCTGGCGCAGCCGCGCATCGCCGAGCGCTGGTTCAGCCTGCCCAACCTGCTGTATTTCTCGCCGGTGCCGCTGTTGACCGTGCTGCTGGCCTGGCAGCTGGCGCGGGGGCTCAAGCGCGGGCACGACCTGCGGCCTTTCCTCTGCTCGATGGGCTTGTTTTTCCTCGCCTTCACGGGGCTCGTGATCAGCCTCTGGCCCTACATCGCGCCGCCGTCCATCACGCTCTGGGACGCGGCGGCAGCCCCCAAGTCGCAGGCCTTCATGCTGATCGGCACCCTGTTCCTGTTGCCGGTCATCCTGCTCTACGTCTTCTGGTCCTACTGGGTTTTCCGCGGCAAGGTGCGCGCGCACCACGGCTACGGTATGTAAATTCTTCAGCAGCGCGATCGTGAGATTTCTCCGCTCGCGCTTGGAGAGGGTTCTCTAAGATGGGAAGTAATGGCCTTTCATGGCGCTGTTGCTTCCTCTTGCAGAAGCGGGTTTGGGTTCTCATATGGTCCTCTCCTCAGAGAACCGCATGAAGCCTTTCAAATCGTGGCCCCGCTGGGCGCAATATCTGGCCGGCACGTCCGTCGGCGTCCTTGTCCTCGCCGCCGCGGTGGCCCTGGACTTCCGCACTCGGGCTCCCGATGTGGGCAACAAGACGGCGCTGGCACTGGAATTCGAAGCCGAGCCGCGCCGCTGGCTGGACCACCCGAAGGACGTCTCGGAGTTCGAACGCGCGCTCGCGCAGGGCGCGGTGCAGGCGGTGGGCGTCGACGGGCGCCGGGTGCTGGTCACCGCGCGCGACGGCGAGCGTTACACGGCCGAGTTGCTGAGCACGCCGCAGGGCCTGGGCTCGCGGCTGGAGGCCTTGAGCCGCGAACGCGGTTTCGCGCTGACACCGGTGGACATCGACGAGCGTGGCACCCTGGCAAGAATTGCCGACAGCACCGGCAACGTCCTGCAGCGCCTGATGGGCCTGCTGACGGTGGCGGTGATGGGCCTGATCGCGGTCTACCTGGTGCGCCAGACGCAGGGTGGCGGCAGCAAGGCCAAGCTGGCCGAGAAGCCCGGCACCAACTTCAACGACGTGATCGGCTCGGCCGAGGCCAAGGCGGCGCTGCAGCAGGTCACGGCCTTCATGCGCAGCCCCGAGAAGTACCTGGCACTGGGCGCCAAGCCGCCGCGCGGCGTGCTGCTCGAAGGCCCGCCCGGCACCGGCAAGACGCTGCTGGCACGGGCGCTGGCGGGCGAGTGCGGCGCCAACTTCATCGCGGTCGACGGCTCCTACTTCTCCAGCATGTTCTATGGTGCCGGCATCACCAAGGTGCGCGAGCTCTTCGAGACCGCGCGCAAGCACGCGCCCTGCATCGTTTTCATCGACGAGTTCGATGGCATCGGCAAGCGCTCGACCGGCGCCAAGGTGGCCGGCGGCCAGTCCGAGGAGAACCGCATCATCAACAAGCTGCTGGTCGAGATGGACGGCTTCGCGGCGTCCGAGAACGTGGTCGTGATCGGCGCCACCAACCACGTCGGCAACGTCGACGACGCGCTCAAGCGCCCGGGCCGTTTCGACCTGGTGGCCCGCGTGGCGCTGCCGAATGTCAACGACCGGCGCGAGCTGTTCGCGCTGTGCCTGAAGCGGGTCAAGGCCGCTGCGTCCATCGAGCTGGAGACCCTGGCGCGCTCCAGCACCGGGCTGTCGCACGCCGATATCACCAATGTCGTGAACCGGGCCACCGTGCTGGCGGCCGAGGCGGGCAGCAGCAGCGTCACGCAGGAGCACCTGCACCGTGCGCTCGAAACCCACCAGCTCGGCGGCGAGGTCTCCAGCGTGAAGGAGATGTTCACGCCTGAGGCGCGCCACCGCATCGCGATCCACGAGAGCGGCCACGCCATCGTGGCCCACGTGATGAAGGCCGGCAATGTCGAGCGCGTCACGATCGAGCCGCGGGGCCACGCGCTGGGTGTGACCTTCGTGACGCGGCCGAACGAGGTGCCGCTCTACGGCGAGCAGGAGCTCCAGGCCCGCCTCGGCATGATGCTGGCCGGCCGCGAGGCCGAACTGATGGCCTTTGGCAACACCACCTCGGGGGCCTCGGACGACTTGAAGCGCGCCTCCGAACTGGCCATCGAGATGGTCAGCTCGATGGGCTTCAGCACCGAGTTCGGGCTGCTGAGCCTGCAGGGCGTGCCCGAGAAGCTGGTCGGTCCGCACATCCAGGAGAAGGTGCTGGCCGAGGCCCGCGCCCTGCTGGACAACGCCCAGCGCCTCTGTCGCGACGCGCTGCACCACCACCGCGATGCGCTGCACGCGCTGACCGACGCGCTGCTGCGCGACGACACGGTCTCGGGCCCGGCCCTGCTGCGCCTGCTGCCGGCGGGTGCCGAGGAAGAGGCACATCCCCACGCGCCGGCGCTGCGTGTCGCGATGGAGGGCAGCCAGCGGTCGCTCTGAGATCCCGTCGCGCAAGGCGGGCGAATCCGGCCTTGCGCGCGTCCGACGGCACCTGCGGCGCCCTTGTGGCCCCGGGTGCCGTTTTGTCGTGGACGCCGGCGCCGGCCCGGCAGCCAGCCTGCGGATCAGCTCGACTCCTTGTCCATGGGTTTGGGCGCCCACTCGTCGCCGACTTCGCTGCGCAGCACCTCGAGCAACTGGTCGATGACAGCGCCGGGCACCAGCGTGCCGAAGCGCTTGTGCAGCACCTCTCCGGCCCGGTAGGGACCGCCGTTGGTGTAGAGGTAGGCGCCCGACTTGTCGTGGGGTGTGGTCAGCTTCGGGTCCGCGTAGCGGGTCCCGAACCAGCGCCACATCGCGGCCTTCTGCTGCGCCGCGTCGGCGCCTTGCAGCCACTTGTCGTTGGGCTCGAACACCGGGGCGTCGATATTGCCCGCCTCCGGGGGCAGGGTCACGAGGCCGCCCTGCGCCAGTTTGTCTGCAACAGCCATGGCATCTCCTTGGTGTGTCGCGGCCACCCGCCTCGCGCGAGGCCGGGTCCGCACCGCTGTCTTCGCCCTGAGAAGCAAACGGCACGCCCTGGCGGCCGGGACGCTGCGGGAACTACACTTGCTCCGGCACGCTCACACCCATCATGGCTCCATTCACACTGCTTTTTCGTCGCCTGGCTGTCGCCGCCTTCGGCTTGCTGGCCTTCCTCGTCGGGCTCCTGATTGCCGGGCTGCTGCTGGCTGCCGGGGCGGCCACCGTGGCGGGCCTGATGGGCTGGAGCCTGCTGCGCGGCCGCCGCCCGGCGCTGCGCTGGCGGGTCGGCCGACTTGGCGTCTCGCCGTTTTTCCGCTCGGCCGCGCCGCGGCCGGGCGACGCTGCAGACGTGGTCGACGTCGTGGCGCGCGAAGTGCCGCCCAGCCCGCCCGTCTCGCTGGCCCGCGACGGGCGCTGAGCGGGGACCACGGGGAACGATGGCCGGCCAAGCAGAATTCCTCGCCGCCTGGCCCGAGGCCCCGATGCCCGGCCATGCCGGCGCGCCTTCATCCACCACCGGCAGCGCGCCCTTCAGCCGGCCGGCCACCGACGGCCCCTTGTACATCGTGCTCAACCTGCGTTCGGGCGAGCACGGCGGCAGCCCCGCCCGGCACGCCATCGAGGGCGTGCTGAGCGAAGCCGGGCGCCGCTTCGAACTGCTGCCGGTGCACAAGGGCTCGCAGGTCGCCGCGGTCGCCGCCCGGGCCGTGGCGCGGGCGCGCGAGCAGGGCGGGGTGGTGGTGGCCGCCGGCGGCGACGGCACCATCAACTGCGTGGCGCAGGCGGTGCTCGACGCGGGGCTGGCCTTCGGCGTGCTGCCGCAGGGCACGTTCAACTATTTCGGTCGGGCCCACTCGATCCCGCTCGATGCCGCGGCGGCCACACGGGCCCTGCTGAGCGCACGCCTCGAGCCCACCCAGGTGGGGCTGGTCAATGACCGGCTGTTCCTGGTCAATGCCAGCCTCGGGCTCTACCCCAAGCTGCTCGAAGACCGCGAGGCCTACAAGCGGCAGTACGGGCGCCGGCGCTGGGTGGCGCTGTGGTCGGGCCTGGTGACCCTGCTGCGCCACCACCGCCGCATGCTGCTGCGCATCGAGTACGAAGGCCTGCCGCGCCTGGTCGAGAGCTCGACGCTGTTCATCGGCAATAACAGCCTGCAGCTGGAGCAGGTCGGCATTGCCGAGGCGGAGTCGCTGGAGCAGGGCCGGCTGGTCGGCCTGAGCGTCAAGCCGGTCAGCCGCTGGGCCATGCTGGGCCTGGTGCTGCGCGGCGCGGTGGGACGGCTGGGCGAGGCCGAGAACGTGCTCAGCTTCGACTTTCGCCGGCTCGAGGTGCAGCCGGTCGTGGCGCCGGGGCGCAAGGTCCGGGTCAAGGTCGCGACCGATGGCGAGACCGCCTGGATGCACGCCCCCCTGACCTTCCGCGTGGCGCCTCGCCCGCTGTGGCTGCTGAAGCCCTTGCCGCCCGAGGTGCCGCCGTCCGCATGAGCGTCCTGCTGCAGATTTCCGATCCTCACTTCGGCACCGAGCATCGCGAGGTCGAGACGGCCCTGCAGCAACTCGTGCAACAGGAGCGGCCTGCGGTGCTGGTGCTATCGGGTGACGTGACGCAACGCGCGCGGCGCTCGCAGTTCGCCGCCGCGCGGCGTTTTGTCGAATCGCTCGCGGTGCCGGTCACGCTGGTCATCCCGGGCAACCACGACATTCCGCTGTTCAACCTCGCCGCGCGCGGCTTCGCGCCCTATGCCAACCACTGCCGCGCCTTCGGCCCGGCGCTGGAACCCAGCCACGAGAGCGAGGACCTGCTGGTGCTGTGCCTCAACACCACCCGTCCATGGCGGCACAAGGACGGCGAGGTCTCGCCGGCGCAGATCGAGCAGGTGGCGCAGCGCCTGCGTGCAGCGCGCGAGCGGCAGCTGCGTATCGTGGTGACCCACCAGCCGATGCTGGTGACGCGGCTGCAGGACGAGCAGAACCTGCTGCACGGCCACCGCGAGGCGGCGCGGGCCTGGGCCGATGCGGGCGCCGATCTGGTGATGGGCGGCCACATCCACCTGCCCTATGTGCGCCCGCTGGCCGATGGCATCGCGGGGCTGCGCCGTGCGGTCTGGGCGGTGCAGGCCGGTACCGCGCTGTCGAGCCGGGTGCGTGACGGCGTGCCCAACTCGGTCAACCTGCTGCGCTACGACCCCGCGCAGCAGCCCTTGCAGTGTGTGGTGGAACGCTGGGACTGCCCCGAAGGGGCGGGCGGCTTCGAGCTGCAGGGAAGCACCTCGATCAGGCTTGACCGGTCCTGAAGTTCGGAGGATCACCTCCGTGCTTCGCAGGGCGGTGCGAGCCCCTTCGGCTCGGCCGGGCGGGGCTCATTGGGTCTGCTGGATCCCGGCGATGGCCCAGTCGCGCGTGCCGTTGCGGGGCCTGACCAGGTGCCAGACCTCGTCGAAGGGCAGCGCGACGCTGTCGTTTTCCTCGCGCATCAGCCCGTGGTAGCGCACGCTGACGACGTCCTGATCCCCCTCGCTGGCGAGATCCAGCACCTCGGCGTCGAGCTGCACGACGTCGGTGCGTTGCGGAGCGCCCTGGCGGTCGTGCAGGTCCAGCCGCGCGGTGGCGAACATTTCGGGCGTCGTGAACCGGCGCAGGTCCTCGAGGTTGCCGGCATCGTTGGCGGTTTGCAGGCGCAGGAACATCAGCTTGGCGACGCGCGAGAAGCTGGCCGCGTCAAAGCCGGGTGGCAGGTTGTGGCGCGGCGCCGCCGGCGTGCCGGTGGCGGCGGCTTGCACGGCGGCCGGCGACAGCCCGGCGGCCGGGCGGCCCCAAGGCTGCTCGCTGCCGGTTCGCAGCGCCGGGCCGCCCGCGGGCTGGAGCCGGGCGCCGGCCAGGCGGCGCATCACGAAACGAATCGCCAACACGGCGAGCAGGGCCAGCAGCAGGAAGGTGAGGAAGGTCGCGAAACCCTCGCCCAGGCCGAGGTGGCTCATCAGCGCGGCCAGACCCAGCCCGGCGGCCAGGCCGGCCACCGGCCCCAGCCAGGAACGGCGCGGGGCCGTCTGGGCCGCCGCGCCCGCCGCGGGGGCGCCAGGCGTGGCGGCCGGCTGGTTCTGCGTGGCCTGTTGCTGCTGCTGAGGGGGCGGGTTGGGCGACTGGCGCGGCGGCAGCTGGCGTTTCATGCCGGCACTGCCGCCGCCCCCCAGACGCCGGGCATCGACCTCGGTGGTCGCCATGCCGAGGCCCAGGCCGAACAAGGCCACCAGCAGGGTGAGGCAGAACTTCTTCATGGCGGATCTCCAGGCTCGGTATTGCCTGGGACCGGCAAGCGCCGGGCCTGCCGTCGTGCTACCTGGCCGCGCGCTCCAGCATCCAGGCCCGGAAGTCCTCGGCCGCCAGCGGACGGCTGATCAGCTCGCCCTGCATCTCGGCGCAGCCGTTGGCGGCCAGGAAGTCGCGCTGCGCGGCCTGCTCGACGCCTTCGGCGATCACGTCCTGGCCCAGGCTCAGTGCCATCTGGATCAACGCCCGCGCAATCGCGGCGGCGTCCTGGGCGGCCGGCAGGTCGCGCACGAAGGAGCGGTCGATCTTGACCTTGTCGATGGGCAATTCCTTCAGATGGCGCAGCGAGAAATAGCCGGTCCCGAAGTCGTCCACCGAGATCTGGATGCCCATCGCCTTGAGGCGCTGCAGCTTGGCCTTCACCTCGGGCAGGTCGTCCATCAGCATGCGTTCGCTCAGTTCCAGCTCCAGCCAGTCGCCGGGCACCTCTTCCTCCTTGAGGACCCGCTCGACCGCCTCGACGAAACCGCGTGCCTGGAACTGCACGGTGGACAGGTTGACCGCCACCGGCGCCAGCGCCAGCCCCTCCTCGCGCCAGCGTCGGACGTGCCGCAGCGCCTCGCGCAGCACCCACTGGCCCAGCGGCCACATCAGGCGCTGCTGCTCGGCCACCGGGATGAAGCTGTCCGGCATCAGCAGACCGCGTTCGGGGTGCTGCCAGCGGATCAGGGCCTCGGCACCGACCAGCGCGCCGTCGTGATGGCGCACCTGGGGCTGGAAGTGCAGCACGAACTCGTTGTGCTCGATCGCCTCGACCAGGCGGCTTTCCATCACCAATGCGGCGTAGGCGGTGTGGGCCAGGGCCGGATCGAAAAACTGGTAGTTGGCACGGCCGCGCGACTTGGCCAGGTACATCGCGCTGTCGGCGTGCTTGATCAGCTCGGCCGGCGAGCGGGCGTCGGTGGGATAGAGCGCGATGCCCAGCGAGGCCGTCACCGAGATCAGCCGCCCGTCCGCGTCCACCGGCACCTCGATCGCCGCCAGCAGCTTGCCCGCCACGGTCTCGACCTCGGACAGCTGGCGCACCGCCGGGCACAGCACCATGAACTCGTCGCCGCCGAAGCGGGCCACCCGGTCGGTGCTCCTGAGTGTCTCGGTGATGCGCATCGCGACGGTCTGCAGCAGCTTGTCGCCGGCCATGTGGCCCAGCGAGTCGTTGACACGCTTGAAGTCGTCGAGGTCGATGAACAGCAGCGCGAGCTGCTCGCCGGCGCCCGCGGCAAAACCCATGCGGTGGTCCAGCTCGTCCATGAAGGACATGCGGTTGGGCAGGCCGGTCAGCGCATCGTGGTGGGCCAGGTGGTGGATGCGGGCCTGGGCGGCGCGGCGGTCACGCAGGTCGCGCACGATGGACATGCGCAGGGCTTCGCCCTTGTGCATCAGCGTGCGGCCGATGAACTCGACCGGGATGCGCCGGCCCTCGCGGTCGAGCACCTCGCTCTCGTAGCTGACGTCCTGCCCGGCGGCGCGCACCGCGGCGACCTTGGCGCGCTGCTCGGGCGGCACGAAGTCCAGCACCGAGCGCCCCAGCAGCTCCTCCAGCGCGTAGCCGGTGAGCGCGCAGATCGGCGGGTTGACGTCGGTGATGATGCCGTCGCGATGGAACACCACCCCCTCGGCGCTGGCCTGCAGGAACCTGGACAGGCGCTCCTCCGACTCACGCGCTTCGCGCTCGGCCAGGCGGTGGCGGGTGACGTCGTGGATCAGCACGAAGGCCGCGATCGAGCGGCCCTGGGCATCGACATGCGGCAGCAGGGTGACTTCCAGCCAGCGCGGCCGGCCGGCCTCGTCCGGCAGCTCGCGTTCGTAGACCACCGCTTGCTGCGACTGCAGCATGCGCTCGACATGCGGACTGATCTCCCGGGCCGCCTGTTCGCCGATCACCTCGGCGAAGGTACGCCCCAGGATGGACACCTCGTCCCAGCCGAAGGTGCGCGCGTACTGCCGGTTGGCGAAGACGCAGCGGAAGGTCTGGGCCTCGTAGTAGGCGATCAGCGCGGGCACGCTGTCGGCCGTCAGGCGCAGCAGCTGGGCCTGGGCCAGCGCCGCCTGCTCGGCCTGCCGGCCCGCCGTGACGTCCTGGAACAGGCAGACATGGCAGGCCTGCCGGGGCATCCAGCAGGAGCTGCACTCGAGCCAGCGCTGCTCGCCGTTGCCGAGGCGCAGGCCCAGCGACAGCACCAGGCTGGCGGGCCGGGCCAGGGCGGCCAGCAGGGCCAGGCGGGAGGCCGTGTCCAGCAGCGCCAGCCAGCCGCTGCCCTGCAGCGTCTCGCGCTGGGCGCCGGCAAAAGCGGCGAACTCCGGGCTGACGTGGCGCGCCGAGCCTCCGGTCGCGGCCACCACCACCATGCCCGGCAGCAGTGCCCACAGCACGCTCCCTTCGTCCGATGCCACCGCGTCCTTGTTCATGCCTCGCCTGGCTGGGACGCGCCTCCCCGTGGCCGCGTACCCAGATGTGATGTGATCCTCAGGCGATCATAGCGGCGACCGGACATCCAGGCCGTCGCCGGTCGTGAAGAAGGCGCCGCCGGCCACATAGTGCAGGGTGCGCAGCGCCGGGTCGGAGCCCGCGTCGTAGAGCCAGTGCCCGTTGGCGAAGACCCGCTCGTCGGCCCAGGCGGCCACCACTTCACCGATGAACAGATCGTAGGCCTGCTGGTTGCGCGGCTCGGGCAGCACGCGGCATTCGAGCCAGCCCACGCAGCCCTCGATCAAGGGCGCGCCGATCTGGCTGGCGGCGAAGGTGCGCAAGCCCAGTGCGCGGATCTTGTCCTCGCCGCCGTCCGGGATGTCGCGCCCCGACTGGTTGCCTGCGGCCAGGGTCGCCTGCGCCAGCGCGCGGCAGGGCACATTGAGCGCGAAGCAGCCGGAAGCTTCCACCAGCTCCCGGGTGTAGGTGCTTTTGTCGATCACCACCGCGACCTTGGGCGGCTGGAAGTCGAGCGGCATGCTCCAGGAAGCCGCCATCACGTTGCGCCGGCCGGCGTCGGCGCTGCTGACGAGCACCGTCGGCCCGTGGTTGAGCAGGCGGTAGGACTTCGCGAGTTCGACATAGGCCAGGTGGGACATCGCGGCAGTGTACGAGGAAGCGGTTCCCGCAGTTGGGCGCACGCGCTCGCGCGGTGGCGCCTTTCGACCTGATCCGAGCAGGGGCAAACGCCGGCCGCTGGTCGCTGGCGCCGGAGCGCGTGAACATCGGGCACCTTGCCTCGACGGCCCCGGCGGTCCCCACGGCCGCGGCGGTCTTGTCCGCACGGTGTTTCCCCACGGCATCACATCGATCACATCGAAAGGAGTACGCATGCCCAGTCTCACCCTCAATGGCAAGCTGCAGCAGCTGGACGTGTCCGACGACACCCCGCTGCTGTGGGCGGTGCGCGATGTCGCCGGCCTCACCGGCACCAAGTTCGGCTGTGGCATCGCGATGTGCGGCGCCTGCACCGTGCACGTGGACGGGCAGCCGGTGCGCGCCTGCGTGACGCCGGTGGCCGCGGTCGTCGGCAAGCGTGTCACGACCATCGAGGCCATCGGGCAGAGCCCGGTGGGCCGCAAGGTGCAGGCGGCCTGGCGCGAGCTCGACGTGGTGCAGTGCGGCTACTGCCAGTCGGGCCAGGTGATGTCGGCCACCGCGCTGCTGGAGGCCAATCCGCAGCCGAGCGACGCCGATATCGACGCGGCGATGAGCGGCAACATCTGCCGCTGCGGCACCTACGGGAGGATTCGGGCCGCCATCAAGCTGGCCGCCCGCAGAAAGGAGGCCTGAGATGGCAGGATTCGAGTGGCAAGAAGATGCCGTGGTCGCCGCGCTGCCGCGGCGGCAGTTCCTGCAGGCCGGGGGCGGCCTGGTGCTGGGTGTGGTGCTGCCGGCCTCCGCTGCGCAGGAACGCGACAAAAAGCCGCCTGAAGCGGCCGTCGGCCAGGCCTCGGCGAAGGTGACCTCGACCGCCTCGGGCTTCGCGCCCAATGCCTTCGTGCGCATCGATCGGTCCGGGCTCGTCACGCTGGTGATGCACAAGGTCGAAATGGGCCAGGGCACTTTCACGTCGATGCCGATGCTGCTCGCCGAGGAGCTGGAGATCGAGCTCGACCAGGTCAGGCTGGAGCAGGCGCCGCCCGACGGGCAACGCTACGCCGACCCCTTGCTGGGCGGGCAGGTGACCGGCGGCTCGACCTCGGTGCGCGGCGCCTGGCTGCCGCTGCGCCAGGCGGGTGCCGCCGCGCGCGAGATGCTCGTCAGTGCCGCGGCGGCGCGCTGGGGCGTGCGGCCGGCCAGCTGCCACGCCAGCAAGGGAGGTGTCACGCATGTGCCGAGCGGGCGGCGCCTGGGCTATGGCGAGCTGGCCGACGAGGCGGGCCGGTTGCCGGTGCCCAAGGAGCCTGCACTCAAGGACGCCAAGGACTTCCGTCTCATCGGCACTCCGGTGAAGCGGCTGGACTCGCCCGACAAGATCAACGGCCGTGCGCAGTACGGCATCGATGTGCGCCTGCCGGGCATGCTGGTGGCCAGTGTCGCCGCCTGCCCGGTGGTCGGCGGCACGCTGCGCGAGGTGGACCCGGGCAAGGCCCTCGCGATCCGGGGAGTACGCCGGGTGCTGCGCATCGACAACGCGGTGGCCGTGCTGGCCGATCACACCGGCGCTGCGCGGCAGGGCCTGGCCGCCCTCGCGCCGCAGTGGAACGAAGGGCCGCACGCGGGTTTCAGCAGCGTGGCGCTGGTGGCCGAGATGGAGGCCGCGTCGAAGCGGCCCGGCGCGGTCGCACGTCAGGATGGCGATACGGCCCGGGCCCTGGACGGCGCGGCGAGAAAGATCGAAGCGGTCTACCAGATGCCCTTCCTCGCGCATGCGACGATGGAGCCGATCAACTGCACGGTGCACCTGCGTCCCGAGGGCTGCGACATCTGGGTCGGCACCCAGGTCCCGACCTTCACGCAGGCGGCCGCGGCCCAGCTCACCGGCCTGCCGCTGGACAAGGTGCAGGTGCACAACCACTACATCGGCGGCGGTTTCGGGCGGCGGCTGGAGGTCGACTTCGTGGTGCAGGCGGTGGCCTTCGCGAAGCAGGTCGACAGGCCCGTCAAGTTCATCTGGTCGCGCGAGGAGGACATCCAGCACGACATGTTCCGCCCCTATTACTACGACCGGCTCTCCGCCGCGCTCGACGCGGGCGGCCGGCCGCTCGCGTGGACCCACCGCATCACCGCCTCGTCCATCATGGCGCGTTTTGCGCCGGAGACCGTCAAGGACGGCGTCGACACCGACGCGGTCGAAGGGGCGCGCGACATGCCCTATGCCATCCCCAATGTGATGGTGGACTACGTGCGCCACGAGCCGCCCGTGCCGACCGCCTTCTGGCGCGGGGTGGGGCCGACGCACAACATTTTCGTGGTCGAGAGTTTCATCGACGAGCTGGCCGTGGCGGCCGGCCAGGACCCCTGTGAGTACCGTCGCACCTTGCTCGCTCGTGCGCCGCGCATGAAGGCGGTGCTGGAGCTGGCCGCGCGGAAGGCCGGGTGGGGGAGCCCGCTGAAGCTGCCCGCGGGCCGCCGCGGCGGGCGTGGCATCGCGGTGCAGCATGCCTTCGGCACCTACATGGCGCAGGTCGCGGAAGTGGCGGTCGACCCCGAGGGCCAGGTCTCGGTGCTGCGGGTGGTCTGTGCGCTCGACTGCGGCCAGGTGGTGAACCCGGACACCGTGGCCGCGCAGATCGAGAGCGGTGTCGTCTTCGGCCTCACCGCGGCGCTGTGGAACGAGGTGAACTTCGAGAAGGGCCGCGTGCTGCAGAGCAACTTCCACGACTACCGCATGATGCGCATCAACGAGGCGCCCCGGGTGGAGGTGCACATCCTGCCCAGCCGCGACAAGCCGGGCGGCATCGGCGAGCCGGGCACCTCGGCGGCGGCGCCGGCGCTGGCCAATGCGGTGTTCGCCGCGACCGGCCGGCGGGTGCGCCGGCTGCCGATCGCCTCGCAGGATCTCAAGGCCGGCTGAGCCGGCGCCTGCCGCAGGCCGCCGGTCGATCCGCCCTCAGGTCACCCGGCGTGCCGGCACCAGACGGGTGCCGGCACGCACGCAGAGTTCGTAGAGCGCCGCCAGCGCGGCGCGATCGACCTTGCCCGAGGGGTGCGTCGGCAGTTCGCCCACGGCCACATAGTCGCGCGGCTGCTGCTCCTCGGGCAGCTGCGCCACGCAGGCGGCGGCCAGGCGCCGGCGCAGGTCCTCCAGCCGGCAGCCCTCGCGCAGCACCAGGAACATCACCAGGCCGGGCGCCTCGGGCGACCCGGCCGCGACCCCCGCGCACTGGCTCACGCCGGCTTCTTCCAGCATCACGTTCTCGGCGCCGTGCGCACCGGGCCAGAGGCCGGCGGACCGCGTGGCCGGATCGCAGCGGCCGATGTAGAGCCAGTCGCGCTGCGGGTCGCGGCGTCCGATGTCGCCGGTGCGGTAGCAGCGCCGGCCCGACACCGGGTCCTGCCACCAGTGCGGCGCCTTGTCGCGTTCATCGCGCCAGTAGCCGTCCATCAGCGACGGGCCGTGCACGCACAGCTCCACATCGCCGGCGCAGCCGCCGTCGACGGGCAAGGTGAAGATCTGCGTGCCGGGCAGCGGTCGGCCGATCGGGATGCCGGGCGACACCGCCTCGTGCGGGTACACGCGATAGCAGGTGCAGACGTTCGTCTCGGTGGGGCCATAGAGGTTGTAGTAGACGACCTGGCGCGGCAGCGCCGCGCGCAGCCTCGTGAAGCCGGCCTCCGGAAAGCACTCGCCGCCGAACATCACGGCGCGCAGCCGGCTCAGGTCCTGGCGCTCCAGGGCGCCGCGCGCCGCCAGCAGCGACAAGGTCGTCGGCACGGTGTAGAGCACGCTGATCGCATGCCGCCCGAGGAAGGCGGCGAGCTTGCGCGAGAGGCCGACGCGGCGGTCGTCGTAGAGGTGCAGGGCGGCGCCGACGGCCAGCGGGGCGAACAGGTCGAACACCGCAGGATCGCAGCAGAACGACGAGACGCCGGCGACCCGGTCGCGGCAGGACAGCGCCAGTTCGGTGCAGGCCCAGTCGACAAAATAGCGGGCCGCCCGGTGCGAGACGCAGACGCTCTTGGGCGGGCCGGTGCTGCCGCCGGTGCACAGGATGTAGGCCAGCCGGTCGGGCGTGACCGGCTCGGGTGGCAGGCCGTCGTCGGCGCAGGGGGTGCGGGCCAGCTCGGTGGTCGTGAAGCGGCCGGATGGGCGTGGCCGCGGCAGCGGCTGGTCTGCCCCGGTGACCACCACACGGGCGCCGACGTGATCGAGCAGCGCCTCCTGGCGTTGTCGCGGCCAGCCCGGGTCGAAGGGCACGTAGGCCGCTCCGAGACTGAGGCTGGCATAGATCACGACCACCGCATCGGCCGAGCGCTCGACCGCCACCGCGACCCGGTCACCGGGACGCACCCCGGCTTGCTGCAGATGGCTGCGGGCCGAGACGATGCGAGCGGCCAGTTCGCGATAGGTCGCCACGCCGCGTGCCCAAACGAGCGCCGGACGGTCCGGATAGCGCCGGGCCATCGCAAAGAAGGGCGCATGCAGCAGTTCGCCGCGCAGAGGAATCGGTTTGCCGGGCGGCGCGGCTTTCATGGAAGGCCGGCGGCCGACTCACCGGGCGGCAGCACCGCCTTGGACAGGACGTGCTCGACCAGGGTTTGCACTTGCATCAAGCCTTCGAACTCGAGGTCGCGGTCGTCGAGATCGATGTCGAACTGCTGCTCCAGGCAGGTCAGCAGACGCAGCAGCTGGACCGAGTCCAGGCCCAGGTCGTCGACCAGGTGCAAGGCAGTCAGCGGCAGCGGCGGGACGCCCCATGCCGGGGAGCCGGGCGGCGGCGGATCGAGCCACTGCGCGACCACCTGCAGGACCTGTTGTCGGAGTGTCTCGGCATGCTTGTCCATCGTGGTTCCCGGCTGGAAAGGTGGGCCCGCGGCAGGCCTCAGTGCAAGCAGTGGGGTGCGAACGCCAGGCCGGCGCGGCTCGCGCCTGCAGGCTCGGCCCGGCACACCAGGCGAAGCACGCCCGGCCCTTCCCAGGCATGCAGCATCGCCGGGTTCAGCCCGGCGAGCACGGCAACGTCTATCAGTTCGGCAGGATGAAAGCAGCGCTGCACCTGGGGCGCCAGGCCCTTGAGCAGGGACGAGGCGGCCTCGCGGCTGCAGGCCTCCGCGCGTGAGACGGCGGCCACGAGACGCTCCAGGCAGGCCAGCCACAGCTTGGCGACCAGGGCTTCGCGGCCGCTCAGCGCCAG
The DNA here is from genome assembly GCF_026153205.1 of Aquabacterium sp. A7-Y. GTDB lineage: Bacteria > Pseudomonadota > Gammaproteobacteria > Burkholderiales > Burkholderiaceae_C > Caldimonas. The sequence goes on from NZ_JAPFBW010000017.1 coordinate 27,572, forward strand.
CTCCTGCAGCACCGCCCGCACCGAGCTGTGGCCGGCCTGGCGGTGCAGCTCGTAGAGGCGGTGGTTCGCGACGCCCAGGCGGTCGGTGGCCGCCAGGATGCGCGCGGCCTGCCAGTGCGGGCCCAGGCGTCCCAGGCCGTACAGCCACAGCTCGGCCCCAGGCCGCAGGTGCTCGCGCAACTGGGCGAGCAGCACGCGCGCCTCGGCGGGCTCGAGCGGATCGAGCACCCCGGTCGAGACCACCACGGTGCCGAAGCGTTGTCCGTCGGGCAGCGGCTCCAGCGCATCGCTCACATGGACATGAGCGCAGCCGCGCTCGCGCGCCTGCAGCACCATCTCGGGCGAGGTATCGAAGCCGAAGACCTGCTCGCTGCCGAGCTCGCGCTGCAGCGTTTCGAGCACCGCCCCGCCGCGGCACCCGAGCAGCGCCACCGGCGTCGCCATCTCCGACACCTGCGATGCGGCCATCGCCGGGCTGAGCCCGAGACGTTCGAACAAGGGCCAGAGACCGGCAAGGCCGCTCCACCGATAGGTACATTGGGGATACATCGGGCGCCGCTCCTTGCGTGCTTGCTGTGGGCCGGGGGATCCGAGAGCTGCGGGACGCAACTCTCTTGTTCACTGTAGCGGTAGGCCGGGCCAATGCACCAAGGTGCATCCAATGACTCTTGATGCAATTGAAAGCGACTCGTGTATGTAGCTACATATTGTTGAAGCGAGGGGGGGAGTGTTCGACAACAGCCACATATCTCAATGGTCCTGTCTCGAATCGGAGAGTCGTGAGACAGTCGGGGCTGCCGTGTGAAGGGGCTGCGCGCAGACGCGGCCCCTTCACGGTTCAGGGCTTGTTCGCTTGGCGCTTCCAGGCTTCGAGGAAGGCCAGCGTCACGGCCGAGGCGTTGGCCTCGGCCAGGCCGCTGCCGAAGAAGGCGCCGACTTCGGTGAAGTCGTCGCCGCCGGCCAGGTCCGACAGGCTGCGGAAGGCGATGTAGGGCACCTGGTTGGCATAGGCCACATGGGCCAGCGCCGCGGTCTCCATCTCGATGGTTTCGGCTTGCAGCGTGTCGTAGAGGTAACGCCGGTAGTCGGGGTTGGCGAGGAAGGCGGGGCCGCTGACGCCGCGTCCGCCGGCCTTGAGCTGGGGCTGGACCGTGACGCACAGCTGCGGGTTCCTGGGCCCGCAGCGCTCCAGCTGCGGCTTGATCGAGCGGGCCACACGCAGCATCGCCGCATCGACGGGATAGTCGAGACGGAACTCGCCCTGCGGGGCATTGCGGCCGTTGAGCACATAGGTCTCGCGAATGAAAAGCCCGGTGGCCACCGCACCGCGCGGGGTCGGGATGCTGTAGCCGGGCAGCGGCTGTCCGTCCCGCGTCGCGAGCTTCAACCCCAGGCAGGCGAGGTCGCCCGGTGTGCCGCAGGCCGACGGCACCGAGTTGTTGCCGTTCCAGTAGACCTCCAGCGGCATCGCCCACTTTTCCGGCACCAGCACGTCGCCGATGTGGTGCGCCGGGTTCACGCCGCCGGAGATGCCGCTCATGATCAAACGCTCGATCCGGAAGTGGTCCAGCATCAGCTGGGTCACCATGGTGGAGTTCACGATGCTGACGCCGCTGAGCACGATGACCACCGGCACCCCCTTGAGCGTGCCGGTGGTGAAGCGGTTGCCGTTGATCACGTGGGTGCGCGGCCGCAGCGTCTGCGCGACCAGGATGTCGGCCTCGGCGCCGAAGGCCGACACGATGCCGATGCGCTCCGCGCAGTCGGTCAGGCAGCGACCGCGGTGTTTGTCGCCGGGCTGTTCGGCATGGGCCTGATGAGACGGGCCCGCCGCTGCGGGCGGGTCACCGGCTGCGGCGCAGCCGGCGGCCGCCAGCAGCAGGGCCAGGGCCGGCACCAGCCGGGCCATCAAAGCGCGGGGAAAGAGACGCTGGAACGTCATGGAGGAACCTCTCGTGGCGGGTTGGGAGCGAACGCGCTGCGCCAGCACGCGCGCGCGGTGGTGTCCGGGTCGGACGAGAGGCAGCTTGCCGGCGCTCCAGGCCTGTCAGTGTTACTGGGTGTGTGGCGCGGAGCCCGAAAACTCCGCGCCAAGGGCGGCCGGTGTGTCAAAGTGAGCCGACCGCGTACCGTCCCTGCGCAGGGGGCGTGCCCGGTGTGCAGCCCGGCCGGCCTCTTCTGGCCCGCCGCAGCGCGGTAGCGATGCGATCGAGTTCGGGCGGCGCGGAGTTTGCTTGCTGCGGGCCTTTTCCGTGCGGTGCGTGCCGCCGCGTCGAGATCTCCGGCGTCAAGAAAGGTCCTTCATGTCACTCGACTCTTCCGACAACCCGCTGCTCCACGACTGGCTCGCGCCCTACGGCCTGCCCCCCTTCGGGCAGGTCCGGGCCGCGCACTACGCGCCGGCCTTCGCGCAGGCCATGCAGCTTCACCGGGCCGAACTCGATGCGATCGCGGCCAACCCGGAGCCGCCCGGCTTCGAGAACACCGCGGCCGCGCTGGACGGCAGCGGCCGGCTGCTGCGGCGCATCGAGCTGCTGTTCGAGAACCTCTGCGAGGCGCACAGCGACGAGGCGCTGCAGGTGGTGGAACGCGAGATGGCGCCGCGGCTCGCGGCACACCGCAATGCGGTCTACCTGCACGCCGGCCTGTTCGCCCGGCTCGATGCCGTGCATGAACGCCGGGCCGCGCTGGGGCTGGACACCGAGGCGCACAGCCTGCTCGAGCGCCTGCACCGCGACTTCGTGCTGGCCGGCGCGCGCCTGTCGCCCGAGGGGCAGGCCCGCCACGCCGCGATCACGGAGCGGCTGGCTGCCTTGCACACCGCCTTCAGCCAAGCGGTGCTGGGCGACGAGAACGCCTGGCTGTTGGCGCTGCAGGCGCCGCAGGACCTGGACGGCCTGCCGCCCTTCGTGCTCGATGCGGCCCGCGTCGCCGCCGCCCAGCGGGGGCTGAACGGCGGGTATGCGATCACCTTGTCGGCCTCGCTGATCGAACCCTTCCTGGCCTTCTCGACGCGCCGCGACCTGCGCGAGCTTGCCTGGCGGGCCTGGAGCTCGCGCGGCACCGCGGCGCCCGAGCGCGATACGCGGCCGCTCATCGTCGAGATCCTCGAGCTCAGGTTGGAGCTGGCCCGCCTGCACGGGCATGCGAGTTATGCCGACTACGCGCTGTCCGACCGCATGGCGGCCACCCCGCAGGCCGCCGAAACACTGCTGATGCGTGCCTGGGAGCCGGCGCGCCGGCGGGCCCTCGAGGAGCTGGAGGCCTTGCAGGCACAGGCCGGCGACCTCGGGCCGCTGCAGCCCTGGGACTGGCGCTTCTACGCCGAGCAGGTGCGCCAGCAACGCTTCCATGTGGACGACACCGAGGTCAAGCCGTATTTCCAGCTCGACCGCCTGCTCGATGCGATGTTCGACTGCGCCGGCCGCCTGTTCGGCCTGCGTTTCGTCGAGCAGCCCGGGCCGCGCCTCTACCACCCCGACGTGCGCCTCTGGGAGGTGCGCGACCAGCAAGACGAACGGCTGGTCGGCCTGTTCCTGGGCGACAACTTCGCACGGCCCGGCAAGAAGGGCGGCGCCTGGATGAGCCTCTACCGCCTGCCCTCGGGCGTGCGCGGCGAGGCGAGCGAGGTGCTGCCCATCGTCGCCAACCACAACAACTTCGCCAAGGCGCCGGACGGCGAGCCCACGCTGCTGAGCGCCGACGACGTCAGGGGGCTGTTCCACGAGTTCGGCCACGGCCTGCACGGACTGCTGGGCCGCCTGCGCTACGAGCGTGTGGCCGCCTGCAACGTGCTGCAGGATTTCATCGAGCTGCCCTCGCAGCTCTTTGAGCACTGGGGGCACGCGCCCGACGTGCTGCGCCGCCACGCGCTGCATGCCCGGACCGGCGAGCCCATTCCCGAGGCGCTGCTGGCGCGTCTGGAGGCGGCGAGGCGCTTCAACCAGGGCTACCAGGCGGTGCAGTACGTCGCGCCGGCACTGATCGACCTGGCCCTGCACCGGCGCACCGACTACCAGGGCCTGGATGTCGAGGCGGTCGAGCGCGAGTGGTGCGAGCGACTGGGCGTGCCCGGCGCGGTGGGCCTGCGCCACCGCCTGCCGCATTTCCGCCACGTGTTTTCCGGCAGCCACTATGCGGCCGGCTACTACGTCTACCTGTGGGCCGAGGTGCTGGACGCGGATGCCTGGGAGGCCTTCGTCGAGGCCGGCGACATCTTCGATCCGACCGTCGCAGCCCGGCTGCACCAGCACATCTACCGCAGCGGTGGCAGCGTCGAGCCGCGCGCCGCCTACCGCGCCTTCCGGGGGCGCGATGCGCGCGTCGAGCCGATGCTGGCCCAGCGGGGGCTGCTGCCCGAGGCCGGCGTAGCCGCCGGGCTCTGAGGCGGGCGCGCCGGCGACCAGGTGGGCGGCTCGCCGCTGCGCCAGGACCGGCTGGCAAAACCGCCGGGCACTCCTACAATTTCGCGCCATGGCTCCCATCCCCGAGGACGAGTGGTCCCAGCGCAGCAGGCTGCTGGCCGCGCTGCTGGCACGCGTCGGCCTCGGCGACCGCGCCGCCTTTGCCGAGGTCTACCGGCTCAGCGCGGCGCATCTGCTCGGCGTGGTGCTGCGTATACAACCGGTGCGTGCTCAGGCCGAAGAGGTGCTGCAGGAGATCTACCTTCAGGTCTGGCGCGCCGCGGCGGGTTATCAGGCAGCGCAGGGCCAGCCTCTCACTTGGCTGACCAGCATTGCCCGCCACCGCGCGATCGACAGCGTGCGGCGCCAGCGGGCGCGGCCGCAGACGGTCGCGCCTGCGTTGGCCGACGATGAGCAGGACCAGGACGTGAGCGAGAAGTACCCCGATCCGGGCCCGGGCCCGGCCGAGCTGTGGCAGCGCGCCATGGCGGCGCGTCTGCTGCAGCAGTGCCTGGGCGGGCTGTCGAGCGAGCAGCAGCAGAGCCTGGCGCTGGCCTATTACCAGGGCCTCAGCCACAGCGAGGTCGCGGAGCAGCTCAAAGCCCCGCTCGGCTCGGTGAAGTCCTGGGTGCGGCGTGGCCTGCAGGCGCTCAGGGCCTGCCTGGAGCGTGCCGGCGGGGAGCAGGCCTTATGAACTACAGCCGCGCCGAGTTGGCCGACCGGCTGGCTGCCGAGTACGTGCTGGGCACCTTGCAGGGGCGCGCCCGGCGCCGCTTCGAGACCCTGCTGCCGGCCCATCCAGCGCTGCGCCAGGCGGTGCAGCGCTGGGAGTCGCGGCTGGCGCCGCTGGCGCAAGTCGTGACCCCGGTGGCGCCGCGGCCGGAGCTGTGGGCGCGCATCGAAGCCGCTGTCGAAGGGCCGCGCGCCGCTCCCGCGCCGCTGCCGACGCCTCGAGGGCGCTGGGAGTCGCTGGCCTTCTGGCGCGGTTGGGCGGCGTTCGCAACCGCCGCGGCCGCCTGGCTGGCGCTGCTGCTGACCCAGCCGCCGCCGTCGCGGCCGCCGCTGGTGGTGGTGCTCAACGCGCCGGAAGGCGCCTCGTCCTTTGTCGCCGGCGTCGCCGGCGACGGCCGCAGCATGCTGGTCAGGCCGCTCACACCGGTCCGGCTGCAAAGCGGCCACGACCTGGAGCTCTGGGCGGTGCCCGCCGGCGGCGCACCACGCTCGCTGGGCCTGATCGCCGCCGATCGGGCCACCGTGCTGCAGCGCACCCCTGCGCTGGAAGGTGCGGCGGCGCTGGCGGTGAGCCTGGAGCCGGCCGGCGGGTCGCCGACCGGCGCGCCCACCGGGCCCATCCTGTTCAGCGGCAAGCTGCAGTCCTGAGGCGGCCGGCACGCTGCGGGGGTTGCAAGCGCCTGCGGCGTGGTGCCGGGAGCGGTGCTTGCTGAACCGGCCGTACTGTCCGCTTTCCCGCTGCTCGCATGCTGGTTCCCTGGTTCGTCCTGGTCGGGGCGGTGCTGATCGTGATGGCCTTCTCCAGCCATCTGGTCCAGCGCCTGCCGCTGTCGCCCGCCATCGTCTACCTCGGCGTGGGGGCGCTGATCGGGCCGCTCGGCGCCGAGTTGCTGCCGATCAAGCCGCTGCGGCATGCCGAGACCCTGGAGTTGCTCGCGGAGATCGCCGTGCTGATCACGCTGTTCGCGGTCGGGCTGCGCCTGCGGGTGCCGTTCTCGCCGCGCTTGTGGGCGGTGCCGATCCGGCTTGCGACGCTGGGGATGGCCGTCACCACCGGGCTGGGCATGCTGGCAGCCCACTGGGTGCTGGGCCTGCCTTGGCCGGCTGCGCTGCTGCTGGCGGCGGTGTTGGCGCCCACCGATCCGGTGCTGGCGTCCGAAGTCCAGATCCGGCAGCCGGGCGATCGCGACGCGGTGCGTTTTTCACTCACCGCCGAGGGCGGCCTCAACGACGGCACGGCCTTCCCCGCGGTGATGCTCGCGCTCGGCTGGATGGGTGTGCACGAGCTGGGCGCTTTCGGCTGGCGCTGGATCGCGGTGGATCTGCTCTGGGCCGTCGGCGCCGGACTGGCGCTGGGCTGGTGGTGCGGCAAGGCCATGGCCTGGGCGGTCGCGCGGCTGCGCGAGAGCGGCCACCGGCTGGAGCACGAGGAGTTCCTGGTCTTCGGCGTGATCGCGCTGGTCTACGGCATGGCGCTCGGCATCCGCGCCTACGGCTTTCTTGCCGTGTTCGCGGCGGGAGCCGCGCTCGGGCATTGCGAGCTGTGCGGCGCCTTCCGCGCGCAGGGCGGCGAGGCGGTCGGGGACGACGCGAGCGAGCCGCGCGACGCCGCGCATTCCTCGCGCCTGATCCAGTTCAGTGTGCAATGCGAACACCTGGCCGAAGTCGCCCTGGTCTTGCTGATCGGATCGGCCCTGGCCTGGGCGGACTGGAGTGCCCGGGCCGTGCTGTTCGCGGCCGTGCTGACCGGGGTCGTGCGGCCCCTCGCGGTGCTCGCGACGGTGCCGCGACGGCTGATCGAGCGCGGGCCGAGGCGGCTGGTGGCCTGGTTCGGCATCCGCGGCGTCGGCTCGCTGTACTACCTGTGTTACGCCTACGGCGAGGACGTGGCGCGAAGCCATGCCGAGCCGGTCGCCAGCGCCGCACTGATCACCATCGCGGTGTCCATCCTCGCGCACGGGATCTCGTCGACGCCCCTGATGGAGCGTTACATGGCCCGGCACGAGAGATGATCAGAGCCCGAGCACGTCCTTGCGGATGAACAGGGCGTCGCCGGCATGGTGTCGGTCGAAGTAGACGTTGTTGAGCGTGTAGCCGCTCGCGTCCAGCCAGGCGCAGAAGCTGGAGAAGGGCGTCTGGCCGGCATACAGCTCGGCGCGCATCACCTCGGTGAAGATGTACTTGATCGACTTCAGGGTGCGGTTGGCCCCCATCAGGATCTTCAGCTCGGCGCCCTGGGTGTCCATATAGAGCGTGTCGAGCTGGGCCACGGTCGCCTGGTGGCCGTTGGCCGACAGGAAGGCCGTGACGTCGTCGACGGTGTGCGAGACCAGCTCCACCGTGCCCTCGAACTTCACGTCGCTGAAGACCTTGAGGTGGTTGGCCGGCGGCAGGATGCTGCTGCTCATGCCGCCGTTGCTCGCCAGGTGGAAGGTGTAGCGCTTGCCGCTCTCGTCGGTGCACAAGGCCTGCACCGCGACGTAGCCCGCAATGCGCTGACAGGCCTGCGCCAGGTGGGCATAGGGCTGGGGCAGGGGCTCGATGAAGACGCCATGGGCCACCCCCTTGTCGAGGAACAGCGGCAGCTCCTGGCCGTAACTGGCGCCCAGCTGCAGGATGCCCTGCGGCGGCGCCAGGTCGAGCGACTGCAGGGTTTCGAACAAAGGAATGGACATCGGGCTTCCCGGCCTTGAGATGGGGCATTGTGCAAGCCAGCGGCTCGGCGGACGGGAGGAGAAAGGGCGGCTATCCGGTCCAATTCCGGGGCCGGAGCCGCCGCCGGTTTTGCCGCCGGAGCCGGCTACAAGAGCCGGCAAGGTGTGCCGCCCTACTTGCTTCACACAGAAGGGAGACACTGCTGATTTTCATCAACCGCTTCCGGTGTGTGAAAAACCAGCGGCAAAACCCGTTGTTGTAAGCGTGCCACTACTTCCCCCCGATCCCTTGCTTTGGGGGGATCGCCCATGCGGTCCGGCGTGGCAAGATCGCGTCCACTTGAGAGGAGATTGCCGCTGCGGGCCAGGCCTGCGCGGCACGGCGGCCCGGTATCCCGGCCCGCTTGCCCTGAACGGATTCCAGAACATCACAAGGGTCGGACCATTCTGCCGCGGCGTCGTCACGCCTGCCTCTCGCCAAGAAGTCAGTCGCCGGTGATCGGTGTCGTTCCGTCCTGCGGGCGGAGCGACACCGGGCTGTCCCCTGCGCGACGGATGGGCAGACCTGCGCCCGGTATGGTGCGCTTCGATTTGAACGGGGAGGAATCTCTCATGGACCGTCGTCAATTCGTGAGCCGCCTGTCTGGCGGCGCCGTCGCCCTCGGGGCCTCGTCCTGGTTGCGAACCGCTCACGCCGCAGAGGCTGGGCTGTCGTCCAGCCATGTCAGCATCGGGAGTTCGCTGGCCCTCTCCGGCGTGCTGGGCGGTGCCGGCACGGACCACACCGCCGGCATCCAGGCGGCCTTTGCGATGGTGAACCGCAGCGGTGGCGTTCACGGTCGGGAACTGCGCCTGCAGACCCAGGATGACGGTTACGTGCCCGCCCGCACCGCCGCCAACGTCAAGCAACTGCTCGAAGGCGACAAGGTGTTCGCGCTGATGTCCATCATGGGCACCGCCAACAATGCCGCCGTGCTGTCCACCATCGAGCAGCAGGGCGTGCCTTATGTCGGACCCATCACCGGTGCCAGCTCGCTGCGCAACCCGGGCCAGCGCTCGGTCTTCCACGTGCGCCCCAGCTACCAGGACGAGGTGCTGCGTGTGGTGCCGCAGCTGGTGCAGATGGGGCTGCAGCGCATCGCGGTCGTCTATCTCGACAACCCCTTCGGCAAGGAAGTGCTGAGCGCCACCGAGCGCGCGCTGACCGCCCACAAGCTGCAGGCCGTCGGGTCGTTCTCGCTGGCAGTGGACGGCAGCAACGCCCGCGAGGTCGCCCAGCAGGTGATCGATGCAAAGGCCGGTGCCGTCATGATGGGCACCACCGGCACCGCCACCACCGCCTTCGTGCTGAGCCTGCGTGCCAAGGCGGCGGCGCTGCCGCTGCTCGGTGTCTCGGTCGCGGTCGTGACCTCGGAGGTGCCCAAGCTGGCCCATGCCGCCCACGGCCTGGCCCAGGCGGTGGTGTTTCCCGATGCGAACAGCGCCAAGTCGGGCGCCGCCCGCAGCTACCAGGCCGCGATGCGTGCTGCCGGGCTCGACAACATCGGCACCAGCGGCTTCGAGGGCTGGATCAATGCGCAGCTGGTGATCGAGGGCTTGCGCCGCGCCGGCCGCGACCTGAGCCGCGACAAGCTGCGCACGGCGCTGGCTGGCATCCGCCAGTTCGACCTCGGCGACTTTGTACTGGGCTTCCGAGGCGCGGCGCCCTTCGTCGCGCTGAGCACGGTCAAGATCGGCGTCTACGACGAGGAAGGCCGCATGCGCTCGTGAGCGGCGCACACCTCTGAGGGCAGTCGCGGGCGAGCGCAGGCCTCGTCCGCTCGTCGGCCCCGGTTCTCTCCGGACAGGGGCGACGCCCAGGTCGAGCGGCAGGGATAGCACGTGCTCGTGCTCTCGCCGTGCCGTCTCCCATGGCTGGGCCATCTGGATCGCTGCCGCGGCGACAGCGGCGCAAGCCGCTCGGCGGGACGCCCTGCCACTCCGGGTGCGACAAGGAAACGGGGGTATGCCGCGTGACGCCGGCAGAAAAACCCCGGCGCAGCGCAGATTGCTGCAATGCAACAGAATGCGGCGCCTTGCCCGTGCCGCGCGCGAAGCCGGACCGGGGCCTTGCCGTCCTCCACCGCTCCCCCGCCCATGACCTCCGTCTCCTCGTCTTCCGCCCTTGTTTCGTCCCCCCTGTCTGCTCCGCCGCGTGAGCGGGGATTCGGGGTCGCCGTCGTCGCGCTCGGCGTCGGCGGTTTCGCGATCGGCACCGGCGAGTTCGTGATCATGGGCCTGCTGCCCGAGGTCGCGCGTGACCTCACCATCAGCATCCCGCAGGCCGGCCACGTCATCAGTGCCTATGCGCTCGGTGTGGTGGTCGGCGCGCCGCTGCTCGCGGTGCTGGCCGCGCACTGGCCGCGGCGTGTCCTGCTGGTGGCGCTGATGGCGATGTTCGCGATCGGCAACATCGCCAGTGCGATGGCGCCGGGCTACCTGTCCCTGAACGTCCTGCGTTTTGTCGCCGGCCTGCCGCACGGCACCTACTTCGGCATCGCGGCCCTGGTGGCCGCCTCGCTCGCGCCGCCCGATCGCCGCGCCAGCGCGGTGGGGCTGGTGATGCTGGGGCTGACCAGCGCGACCTTGGTTGGCGTGCCGATCGCCGCCTGGCTGGGCCAGCACCTGGGCTGGCGGGCGGCCTTTGTCCTGGTCGGCGGTATCGCGGCTGTGGCCTGCGTATTGATCCGCCGCGGCCTGCCCGATCTGCCCGCGCCGCAGGGCGCGAGCCCGCTGCGTGAGCTGGGGGCGCTGGCGCGGCCGCAGGTGTGGCTGACGCTGGGCATCGGCGCGATCGGCTTCGGCGGCATGTTCGCCGTGTTCAGCTACATCAAGCCGACCTTGACCGAGGTGGCCGGCCTGTCGGTCGACGCGGTGCCACTGGTGCTGCCGCTGTTCGGCCTCGGCATGGTGGTCGGCAACGTGTTCGGCGCGCGGCTGGCCGACCGCTCCTTGATGGGCACGATCGGCGGCGTGCTGGCCTGGTCGGCCGTGGTACTGGGCGCGGTGGTGTTCACCTCGCAGCATGCGGTCAGCGCGGCGCTCAATCTGTTCCTGGTCGGCACCGTGGTCGCGATCGGCCCGGCGCTGCAGATCCGGCTGATGGACGTGGCCGGCGACGCGCAGGCCCTGGCCGCGGCGCTCAACCACTCGGCCTTCAACATGGCGAACGCGCTGGGGGCCTGGCTGGGTGGCGTCACCATCGCGGCCGGCCTGGGCTGGACCTCGACCGGCTGGGTCGGCAGCCTGCTCGCGCTCGGCGGCCTGGCGGTGTTCGGCGCCTCGCTGTGGCAGCAAGGCCGCGCTCGCGCGGCCGGCTGAGGCCACGCGGCCGGCCGGGGCCGGCCTGGCGTGACGGGCCGCCTTACCGCGGCGTGTCGGTGTGCCAGTAGCGGCGCTTGCGCGGTTCCAGTCCGGGCACCGGCAGTTTGCGGCCGGCGACCGGCGAGATCTTGCCGCTGCTGGTGTTGCCGCCGCCCGAGATGATGAAGGGCACGCGCTCCACCTGGCCCGACTGGCTGTTGACCACGGCGACGATGCCGCCCACCGGGCTGGGCGGCAGCCCGCCGCCGGCGAACTCCGAACTGGTCGGGGCTCCGCACACCAGCGGCATCGAGTAACCGCGCGCCACGCCCAGCGAGCCGGTGCAGCTGTTGGGGGAGGGCGGGGTCGGCTTGTTGGTGTTGAAGAAGGTCTGCCCGGCCAGTGTGGTGGCGCCGCTGATGACCTTCTCGCCGGCTTCCAGCGGCAGATAGCAGCCGCGCGGCTGCGAGGTCGATGCGAAGTTCTGCTGCGTCACCAGGTCGGAGAGGGCCAGCGGCACGTGGTTGGCCGGCACCGCGGCCGACTGGTTGGTGTCGAGCACCACGTAGAAGCGGTCGGTGCTGGTGGTCAGCCAAGGTTTTTCGCGATCGCCGGTGCCCACCATCAACGCGACGGCGCGCTGTGTCCCGACGGTGACCGACAGGACGTCGGGACCGAAAAACATCTTGCCTTCCAGCGCGGCGACCTTGTACATCGTCCACGCTTCTCCGCTGTTCTGGGTGGCGGACTCGGCCGTGAAGTCGGCGCGATAGATGTTGCCGCCCAGGTCGGTGAAGTAGCCGCGGTCGGCCAGCCCGTCCCGGTCGGTGTCGATCACCGCCACCGCGCCGGTGACGGGCCGGTCGATGCCGCTGGTGAAGGTCTTCACGACGGCGCCCGACACGGCGTCGAGGGCGATCAGGGAGTTGCCCATCGTCACCGCGGGGCAGGAGCCGGTCTCGCAGTCTTCCGCGGCAGCGTCGTAGCCGCCCCCCATCAACAGCACCGGGGTCGTGCGGCCTTTCAATCGGACCACGCGGATTTCGGACCAGGTCTGGCCCATCGAGGTGATGTCGGCCGAGGACTTCTTCCACAGGAACACCGGCCGTGCCGGGTCGGTGACGTCGAAGGCATAGATGAAACGGCCGCCGCGGCGCATCGTCGCATACAGGTAGACCTTGCCGTCGCGCGCCTTGTAGGCGGTGATCGGACCGTCGACGAAATAGTCGCGGGGGCGCGCGGTCGTGATGGCCGCGGGCGTCGTGTGATAGCGCACCTCGGGCAGATTGTCGCGCTGACGTCGCAGCTTGCCGAGGAACTCCTGCGGCACGAAGGACCACAGCTCGTCCCCGGCTTGGGCGCCGGTCTGGTTGCCGCGCACCGCCTTGAGCAGGCCATCGTTGGTGCCGTAGAACACCACCACAGTGGAGCTGTCGCCGCCGTAGTTCACGACCGCCGGGCGCGAGTGCAGCACATCGGCATGCACGCTAGGCCGCACTGTGACGTCGCCGCCGGGGCCGCGTTCGTCCTCGTGGTTGTCGGTGCCGCGGATCCAGTCGATGACGGCGCTGCGATCGGTGGCATCGCCCGCGTTCAGGAGGCCCGCGGTCAGCAGGCTGTTGTCGCTGCTGAAGCGCGTCGCCGTGCTGTCGCCCAGCGCGGTGTTGGGGCTGCAGTCGATGCAGGTGTAGACCTTGCGGGCGGCTTGGCTGGTCGAATAGACGGTGCGCAGGCGCTGCGCGTGTCCGCCCTTGGCGACGACGGATCCGTCCGGTGAGTCGCTCGCCGACGGCGGCGTGCCCTGGGGGTCGTTGGCCCAGAAGGTGCTGGACGTGGTCCAGAACGATTGCGCGGCGGGATTGACGAACTCGGTGTCGGGCAGCACCGCGTCGGTGCCCCGGCTGTCCACCAGCTTCAGGACTTCGCCGTTGTAGGCGAACTGGTACTGCTTCAGGTTGCCGACCCAGCGCGGCTGCCCCTCGGCGTCGGGCTTGAAGACGCCGAGGAACACCTGGTTCTCGAAGGTGCCCTGGGTGTTGACGCTGACCGGCAGGTTGGCGGCCGAGAACACGCTGTTGACCGACTGGATGTTGTTGAAGACGTTTTTCAAGGCCTCCGTCAGGGCGTTCACGTTGCTGGCGGAGTAGTACAGGCCGCCACCGGCCCGGGCGATGCGTTCGATGAAGTTGCCGTATTTCGTTTCCGCGGTGGACGGCGACGCCGACATCACCGCAATCCCGTAGGTGACGATGGGCTGACGGCCGTCCCGGGCGCTGACGTCCACGCTCGACAGGTAGCGCGCGGTCTCGTCGGCCCAGTTGTTCTGGTCGTTGACCGAGACCTCGCTGTTGGGGTAGAGCAGCGGTGTGACGTTCGCGCCGGCGTTTGCGAGCAGCTCGCCGATGTCGCTTTCGGCGCTCTGCGGGCTGCCGTTGGTCAGCAGGATGACGTAGTTCTTGGCGCAGCTCGACGCGGCTGGGCTGATGTACCGGCCGGCGCTGTTGAAGGCCTGCGTGTCATAGCGGACGCGGCTGGGATTGCTCTGGGCCTTGCCGTAGAGCGGCGCGCGCCCGCCGTACCAGAGGAAGGCCTCCCACAGCGCGCGCGCCAGGTCGGCGTTGTTGCTCTGATCCGCATCGTTGCTGATCATGGTGTTGCGGATGACGTCCTTGAGCAAGGTCTTGCCCGCCGCGTCCAGCGGCACGAAGCGGTGCCGGGGATAGGCACCGTTTGCGCTCGGCGAGTTCAGATAGAGCATGCCCAGGTTGAACAGGGCTTCCCCGGAGGCGCCGACAGGCAGCTGGTGGATCACGTTGTACAGCGCGCACTTCTCGATCGCGATCTTCTTGCCCTGCTCCTTGCCGGGGTTGTTGGCTTTCGGTGCCCCGCTGCCGTCGACATAGCTGCAGTCGGGCACATCCAGCGACGACGACCAGTTGGCCGAGTTGTCGAGCACGAGCAGCACGTTGGGCAGGTCGCTCGTGCCGTTGTTGCCGGCGAAGATGTCGATGTCTTCCGCGACGGCGGCGCTGCATGCGGTCGTCAGCAGTGCCAGCGTGCCGGCTCGGCGAAGCGCTGCGCCGAAAAAGTTCCACCGGATCATTGCCGTCTCCTTGGTATGTGTGGGGCGCCGTCGGGTACGCGTCATTGGCGGGGCGGGCAGGCAGCCGGTGCGCTGACGCTCTGCTGCGCGATGCCCTGGTTGACGCCAACCTCGGTGCCTGTCGCGGGGTCGGTGATCTCGGCGCGGATGTTCCAGTCGGTCTCGACGCAGCCGCTGACCTCGATCATGCTGCCGTCCGGAGCTGGGAACTGGGTGGACGCGCAGTTGTTGCCGCCTACCGGGGCCGTGCGCAGGCATTGCAGCGAGATCCGGGCGGTGTAGTCCGGTGTGCCGTCGCCATTGAGGTCCACCTCCACCGGGCTCGACGCGACCGCCGCGGGCTGTTGCGCGAACAGGTCGCTGCTGAGGGTCTGCTCGACCGCCACGGTGGCGGCGTGCACGGCTTCCTGGCGCGCCTGCATGTTGCCGGTGGCCCGCAGGTTGGTCGTGCTCGAGCGGAACATGGACACGGAAAACAGCGTGATCACGATCAGGAAGATCAGGACGGTCACCAGCACCACGCCCCGCGAATGCTGCGCTCGTTTCACGGTTTCTCCCTCACGCCGGCGACGTTCTGGATGCGCACCTGGGTGCTGTAGGCGCGGCGCTTGTAGCCGTCGCTGAAAGGCCCGACGCTGGAGTCGCCCATGTCGTACTCGGTGCCGGCGGGATCGGTGTAGCCCGGTGTGGGTTCCGCGGTGCGAGCGAGCAGGAACACGCGCACCGCCACCACGTTGGACCAGCGATCGCTGGGCGTCGTCGTGCCCAGCGTCGCGGAGAAAACGTCGGCGGTCCCCTCGGGGGTGGTGCCGCCGGCGGGCTGGTCGAAGCCGTACACGAAGTGGAGGTCGTCCAGGCCATCGGCGAGCGACCGCAGCTGCCAGGCTCCGTTCACCAGCTCCACCCGCTTGAGGGTCGGCACGCCGTCGCTGGGGCTGCAGCGCCCGCAGGACGAGATGTAGTAGATGCGCTGCACATAACGCTGCACGAAATTCGTGCCGGTGCAATCGGTGCCGTCGAAGGCCCGGCGCAGGGTGAAGGCGGCGGGGTCGTCGCTGAAGACGAAGCGGGCCGTGTCGGCATAACAGAAGGAGGTCTGGAAATGCGGCTTGCCCGGGCCGATGTTGGCTGCCGCGAGCCCGAGGCGCACCGGATCCACGCGGCGCAACGCGATCGCTGCGGTGTCCGCCTTGCGGTTGGGCAGACAGCTCAGCGTGTCGCTCGGGGCGATGCCCTGCACCCCGCTGGGCAAGGTCCACGGGGAGGTGCTGAAGCCCAGCGCGGTGACCGCGGTGAGGCAGGGATCGGGGCTGCTGAAGGCGTATTCGATGCCGCTGCCCTGCACCAGCGGTCCGAAGAAGCCCGCCATCTCGATGTCCTCGCGCAGCAGGTCCAAGGCATAGCGGCCGTTCTCGATCTGGCGGCTGGTCTTGTCGAGTTCACCCCGGGCACGGCTCGCGTTGACGTACAGCGTCACCAGGAAGCCGGAGATCAGGAGGCTGAGCGTGATGGACACCATCAGCTCGACGAGCGTCACGCCGGTCTGGCCGCGGCGGCGGCCGGCGCAGGTGCGCCGCCTGGGCTGGGGGCGGTACTGCACGTCCTTCTCCTGCCTCAGCCGGCCAGATCGCCGATGCGGACCACCGCGCCGACCGCGCGGCGCACGGCCGGGTTGGGCTCGAAGTCCTCCTCGGCGCAGCTCGACGCCGGGGCGGCCGTCGGCGTGGTACCGCGCCATACCACCGTGACGCGCACCTCGCTGCCCGGCAGCCCGGTGGACGATGCCGCCAGGGTCTCGATGCAGGCGCGCGCACCCGGCAGCAGGCGCACCAGCAGCTGGTTCCACTCGCACAGATCCTTGTCGGCGAGCAGCGCGCTGTCGCAGTCGCCGACCTCACTCTCGGCGCCGAAGGCGGTCGAGGCGTAGTCGGCCCACCGGCTGCGGTTGCCGTTGATGCGCTGGACCATGTCTTCGAGCACCAGCAGCGCCTGGGTCCGGTCGTAGGACTCGGCCTCGGCGCTGTAGGAGCGGCTTTGCAGGGCGATCAGCGCGCCCAGCCCGATCGCGGAGATGACCAGGCTGACCAGCACCTCGATCATCATCGCGCCCTGCTGGCGGTGTGCACGTGCGACGTGTCTCATGGACAGCTTCCTTTGACGGAGCGGGCCCGCCCGGTGGCGTCGAGCTCGATGCAGCTGCCTTCGGTCTCGGCCTGCGACGGGCCGCGGATGGAGAATCGGATGTCGCTGTCGGTCACCACGCGACCATCGCGATCGAACGCGATCGCCGTGGGCGCGCCGATGAACAGCAGGTCGGCGGAGATCGCATTGCGCTGCGACACGACCCGATCCCCGTTGACTTGCGTGACGCTCCAGCCCGCAGCCCAACCGTCGTCGCTCGGGCTCACGTGCACGACCTCGCCCGCGGCCGCGTGTTTGGTGGCTTCGCTGCGCGCCAGCAGGAGGTCGGACACGAGGTCGAAGGCGGCGCTGCGAACCCGTTGGGCTTCGAGGAGACGAGCGAAACCGGGGGCGGCCAGGCTCGCAAGGATCGCCAAGACGCTGATGACGGTGACCAGCTCCACCAGCGTGAAGCCGCTCTGAGACGGGTCGTGTCTGCGGACCATGGGGGCACTCACCAGCAGCGGGCCGGGCTCTTGACGCCGGCCTGGTCGATGCTCATCGTGCCGCAGCCGTCGGCAGCCTGCGCACCCAGGGGCGCTGCCTGGGCGGTGAAGGTCGGCGCTGCCGTCGCCGTCCCCGCGACGGCCGTCAGCGTGACCGTGTAGTGGCGCGACACGTCCGTCGGCACCGTGGCCCCGGTGCCCGCGACGTTGCTGGCGTAGGCGCGCGAGTCGAGGAAGATCTGCTGCTGGCGCGAGGCAATGTCGAGCAGCACGGCCTGTGCGGCGCCCCGGCGGGATTTGCGGACCTGGTCCTGGTAGGCGGGGTAGGCGACGGCCGCCAGGATGGCGACCACCGCGACCGTGATCATCAGCTCGATCAGCGTGAAGCCCCAGGTCCTGCAGGGCGGTGAGTACGAACGCGTGGCGAGCACAACAGGCCTCCTCGATCATGAGGCCGGAGGAGCTTGACGGTCTCCAGCCGGCAGCCCCGCTACCCTGGCGCAACGCGCTTTAGGCCGGAGGCTTTGCGACCCAAGCTTTCACTTGGTGTGCGGGCACAACTACATGTTTGGTTACATGATAAGGCAGCCCTGACCCGCGGCCCATGGGGCGCCGCCGACAGGTGTCGGTTGTGAGAAATCCTGCACGTACCGTGCCCGCCCGGTGGACGGCCGTTGGGCACCTCAGGCCTGGCGGGCGGGGTTCCCCGGCGCTTCCGCCGCGCGGGCCGGGTCGGTCGAGCTCAGCTCACGCCGCAAGGCGACCAACAGCGGCGCCAGGCCCACCGCGGTGGTGATGGACAACGCGGCCACGGTCGGCATGCCGATCAGGCGGCCGTCCGCGGCGCTGTCGAGCAGCAGCCCCGAGAGCAGGGTGGCGGCGGTGATGGCCGTGTCTTGCAGCAGGCCTTGCAGGGCCATGTAGCGACCCCGCTGGTGAGGCGCGGGCGCCTGGCTGGCGGTGGCCGACAGGGCGACATTGCGGGCGGCGTTGCCGGCCATGAACAGCACGAACATCAGCGCCGGCGGGCCGACCTGCCAGCCAAGCAGCGGCAAGCAGCCCAGCGTGATCGCGACTGTTGCGAGGCCCAGCGGCAGCAAGGCCCCGCGGCTGTCGGTGAGTCGGCCGCTGGCACGCATCGCGACCAGGGCCGCCAGGCCGCCGGCAAAGTAGAGCAGGCCCAGGTCCTCGCGCGGCACGCCGAGATTCAGCACGAAAAAGGTCGAGAAGTTCGGGATGAGCAGGAAGGCGCAGAACTGCGCGCCGGCCTGAAGGGCCAGCGCCCGCCGCACGGCAGCCTGCGCGAGCAGGCTGCGCAGGCCGGCATGTGGCGCCGTTTCGTCGCGGTCGGCTCGCTGCCTTGCCTCGCGCGGCAGGCAGGCCCAGGCGCCGGCGAGGAGCAGGGCGGCCAGGCCGGCGACCATCAGGAAGGGCGCCTGCCAGCCCAGGTGGCGCGCCGCTTCGAGGGCCAGCGGCACGCCGGCGATCGCGGCCATCGGCAAGCCGAGCATGATGCGTCCCATCGCGCGACCCCGTTGCGCCGGCGGCACGCTGTCGGCCACCAAGGCCATCGCGATCGCGATCATCGGGCCGCCGGCCAGCCCGGCGGCGGCACGGGTCAGCAACAACTGGGGCATCGTCGAGCAGGCCGCGGTGGCCGCCGTCGCGGCGGCAAAGGCGGCCAGCGCGATCAGCAGAACGGTGCGGCGCGGCCAGCGGTCCAGCCAGCGCGCGCCCAGTGCCCCGGCCACCACGGCGGCGGCTGAATAGGCCGCCGCGAGCCACGGCATCCGGTCGGCGGGCAGCCCGAGCGCCCGAACCAGGTCGGGCGTCAGCGGCAGCACCGCGAGACAGTCGAGCAGGTAGACGAACTGCAGGCCCGCGACCAGCACCGGCAGCGCGCGCAGCGACCTCGGAGCGGTGCTCATTGGTGAACCTCCGTGCTTCGCACTGCGGTGCGAGCCCCTTCGGGCGGCCGCCTCACAGCCGCCACGACAGGGCCAGCCGCACGTCCCGGCCCGGCTCCGGCAGGCCGGCGTTGCTGCCCCAACGTGGGTGGTAGCCGAAGGTCGCGTGGTCGTAATAGAAGCGATCGAACACATTGGCCACCGTCAAAGTGAGGGTCCAGTCGTCCTTGCCGGTCGGTTGCCACTGCGCGTACAGGTCGTGCGTGTGATAGCCGGGCTTCTCCCGGCCGCCCGGTGGGACGCGCTTCAGGCGCTCGACGGCCCGCGCGGTCCAACCCAGGTTCAGCTTCCACTGCGGCAGGGCGTAGTCGAGCTGGGCGACCCAGGTGCGGCCGGTGGTCGTGCCGAGCAGCAGCGCGTCGCTGTCGTAGACCGGCTCGCCGTTGAGCTCGGGACGCGCCTCGGCGACACCCAGGCTCGCCGACCAGGCCGCGACGCGGTAGCCCACGCTGCCGCTGTAGCCGCGCGAGCGCACGGTCCCCAGGTTGGCGCGCGTCTCGTCATAGCCGATGACATCGTCGATGCGCTGGCGGAACACCGAGGCCGCGGCATGCCAGGAGCCTTGCTGCCAACGCAGGCTCAGCTCGGTGTTGCGGGCCTTCTCAGGGTCGATGTCGGCCGCGTTTTCCTGGAACGGCCGCAGATATGGCTCGATGACGCCGACGCCCCGCAGCGCGCGGGCATGGCTGAGCTGCAAGGTCCACGCCTCGACGGGCGAGAACGACAGGCTGGCATTGGGCGACAGGCCGCTGGAGCGGTAGCGCCGGCCCGCGTCGTCGGTATAGCGGTAGCGGTCGTAGCGCGCGCCGAGGCCCAGGCTCCAGCGCTCGGCGAAGGCGTAGTCGTCCTGCACGTAGAGGCCTGCGACCTGGGCGTCCTCATCGTCGAAGTCGTGCGCCGTGCCCTCCACGTAGCCGGTGTCGCGGCGGAAGTTGAGGCCGTAGGCGAGGCGGTGATCGGCCACGATGGAGGTGTTGCCGACGTTGAGGCCGGCGGTGCGGATGCCGAGCTTCTCGCGCGTCGGCTGGTCCTCCGCCAGGCGCACGCTGTTGTCGTTGACGTAGGCGGTGGCGTTGAGCCTCACCAGCGGATCGCCCGGGTGCCAGTCGTAGCTGGCCACGGTGGAGCGGCGCTCGGTACGTTGTCGCTGCCGCGGGTTGAACGCCGTCTCCAGCATGTTCGTGCGCAGGTTGCGCAGGCCTTCGTCGTGCTGGTTTTCGTGCGAGACGCTGAAGCGGTGGCCCCCGTCGGCGCGCACGCCGAACTTCAGGAAGACGTTGCGCGCCTCGATCGAGCTGTTCGGCACGGTGTCGCCGTGGCCGTCCTCGTAGCTGTCGGTGTCGCGGTCGCTCACGCTGAACAGCAGGTCGGTTTGCTCGCTGGGCCGGCCGAAGACCGTGGCCGACAGCCGGGTGCCTTCGTTGACGCTCTGGTAGCCCGCCTTCAGCAAGGCGCCGACCCGCTCGCCGGGGCGCAACAGGTCCTCCGCGCTTTTTGTCGTGAAGCGCAGCGCCCCTCCCAGGGCGCCCGGGCCGGCCGTTGCAGTCGCCGTGCCCGCCTCGACCTCGGCGCGCTTGAGCAGCTCGGGCTCGATCATGAGCTGACCCGCATGGTGGTAGGCCGCCTCGGGCTGGGTGGCGCCGTCGATGGTGACGTTCAGCATGCGCTCATTGAGGCCGCGAACATAAACCTTCTGCGCCACCGGCGGTCCGCCGCCGACAGCCAGCTCGGGCATCAGCTTGAACAGCTCCTGGACTCCGGAGGCCTGCTGCACCTCGATGCGCTGGGCGTCGACCACGGTCGAGGGCGCGGCGCCACGCTGCCCAGTGACGACCACCTGGCCCAGGCCGATGCCGGGAGACGTCTCGCCACCGGACGTGACCGAGGTGGAGGGGGGCTGGGCCTGCGTCTGGGCCTGGGCTGCCGGCCAGCAGGCCAGGGCGCTCAAAGTCAGGGCAGCCAGCGGCTCAAGCGCGAGGCGCCGGTTAGGGACTCGGGTCACGAAGGTCTCTCCTGAAAGGTGTCGGTATCGATTGCGCAGGAGGCGCGACGCAGCACAAGCAGAAAAGGGTCGGCTCCTGTCTCCCTCGGGGGGCCGGCGAGCGGTGGTGGAGCGCCGGGCGGGGCGATTCTGCAGCAAGAATGAGAATGCGAGTCAATATCATTTGCGTTTCATGGTCTTTGCGAAGATAGGAATGAATCTCATTAAGATCTTCGGCGTCATGGCCTGAGCCGGCGCTGCGGTGTCGCGATGCGAGCGCTGGCCTTGGCCTGAACCAGCCGCTTCCCGCCCGCTTTGTCCAGCGGGCCCAGCCACGCCCCGGAGCCTGTGTGCCCCGACCCAGCCGGTGAAGCTCATCGAACCTCGTTTTCAAGACAAAGGAGTCCCGATGACCGCTCTGCCGAGCGATCCGGCGCCGCTGGAGTTGCGGCCGCTGGACCTGATCGCGCGTTGGCGCGAGAGGTGCAGTCTGTTCGTTTCCCCGCGACAGAGCGTGCTGGCCCATGGCATGCGCGCCGCCCTGCCGCACTGCGAGGCCGAGGCCCTGCCGGCTCGCGTGCAGTCGCTGCTGCAGGGGGCCCAGGCAGAGGGAGTCGTGCGGCCCATGGTCATCGGCGCGGTGCCTTACCGCCTCGACCGGCCGGCCCACCTGTTCATGCCCGGCAGCTGCCTGCTCGGCGCGGGGGCCAGCCCGTCCGCGCTGGTCCCGGCGGGCCCGCTGTCGCAGGCGGCGGCCGAACTGGCGGTGCTGTCCCAGCAGCCGCCTGCCCGCAGCTACACCACGAACGTCACCCGGGCGCTGGACGCGATGGCCCAGGGCGAGCTGCAGAAGGTCGTGCTGTCGCGCTCGGTGTCGGTGCGCGCGCGTCCGGACATGCCCTCGCTGCTGCGCCGGCTGGCCGAGCGCAATGCCCACGGCTACACCTTCGCGCTGGACCTGCCGGCCGGGTCGCTCGAGCCGCCGCGCACGCTGGTCGGCGCCAGCCCCGAGCTGCTGCTCTCGCGTGTGGGGCGCTGGCTCAGCACCAACCCGCTGGCCGGCTCCATCCCGCGCAGCGTCGACCCGGCCGAGGACCGGCGCCGCGCCGAAGGCCTGCTGCACTCCGAGAAGGACTTGCGCGAGCATGCGGTGGTGGCCG
This sequence comes from Aquabacterium sp. A7-Y, assembly GCF_026153205.1. Lineage (GTDB taxonomy): Bacteria > Pseudomonadota > Gammaproteobacteria > Burkholderiales > Burkholderiaceae_C > Caldimonas. Next base: position 49,541 of record NZ_JAPFBW010000017.1, read on the forward strand.
AGGTCGTCGCGGAGGCGCTGCGGCCGCTGTGCCGGCGGCTGCATGTGCCACGCGCACCCTCGGTCATCGCGACGCCGACGATGTGGCACCTGTCCACTCGCATCACCGGCGAGCTGGCCGATACCCAGCTCAGCTCGTTGGCGCTGGCGCTGAAGCTGCACCCCACGCCCGCCGTCTGCGGCCACCCCTTGAACGCGGCGCGCGACTTCATTGAGCGCCACGAGGGGTTCGACCGCGGTTTCTTCACCGGCATGGTGGGCTGGTGCGATGCCTGGGGCGACGGCGAGTGGGCCATCGCCTTGCGCTGCGCCGAGCTGCAGGGTGACACCGCGACCCTCTACGCGGGTGCCGGCATCGTGACCGGTTCGGTGCCCGAGCACGAGCTGCAGGAGACCGACGCGAAGATGCGCACCCTGCTGAACGCCTTGGCGCCGCTGCCGCTGCGGGAGGCTGCCCTATGAGTCCGGTACCGCGCCGGGCACCAGCCGACTTCACGCCCTGGCCCGAGCACGACGCGCGGCGTTACCGTGAGGCGGGGTGCTGGACGGGCGAGAGCTTCACGGCCATGTTGCGGGAACGTGTACAGCGGCACCCGGACCGCACCGCCGTCGTCTGCGGCACGCGGCGCTGGTCGTATGCCCGGCTCGGCGAGCGCGCCGAACGGCTGGCCGCCGGCTTCGCGCGGCTCGGCATCGTCGCGGGCGACGCGGTCGTGCTGCAACTGCCCAACGTGGCCGAGTTCCTCGCCGTCTGTTTTGCCCTGTTCCGCCTCGGCGCCTGGCCGGTGTTCGCCCAGCCGGCGCACCGGCGCGCCGAGATCGGCCACTTCTGCCGGCACACCGGCGCCAAGGCCTATGTCATCGCCGACCTCGACGGCGGCTTCGACCATCGCGAGCTGGCCCGCCAGGTGCAGGCCGAGTCGCCGTCCTTGCAGCATGTGGTGGTGCTGGGCGAGGCGGCCGAGTTCGTCCCTTTCGAGAGCTTGTACGAAGGGCCGGCTGTCGCCTTGCCGCCCGAGCCGCAGGCCGACCAGGTGGCCTTCCTGCAACTCTCGGGCGGCAGCACCGGGCTGCCCAAGCTGATCCCGCGCACGCACGACGATTACCTCTACAGCGTGCGCGCCAGCGCCGAGATCTGCGGCCTGGATGCCGGGACGGTCTACCTCTGCGCCTTGCCGGCGGCCCACAACTTTCCGATGAGCTCGCCGGGCACCCTCGGCACCCTGTATGCGGGCGGCCAGGTGGTGATGTGCCCGAAGCCGGCGCCAGACGTCGCCTTTGCGCTCATCGCCGAGCACCGGGTGACCTTGACGGCGCTGGTGCCGCCGCTGGCCCTGGTCTGGCTGGAGGCGGCGCGCAGCCGGCGCCCTGCGCTCGCCAGCCTGCGGATGCTGCAGATCGGCGGCGCCAAGTGCGGCGACGAGGTCGCGCGGCGTGTGCAGCCGGAGCTGGGCTGCCGGCTGCAACAGGTCTTCGGCATGGCCGAGGGCCTGGTGAATTACACCCGCGACGAAGATCCGCCCGAGCTGGTGCTGGGTAGCCAGGGCCGGCCCATTTCGCCGCTCGACGAGATCCTCGTCGTCGACGAGGAGGACCGTGAGGTGGCGCCCGGCGAGGTCGGTCAGCTGCTGACGCGCGGGCCCTACACCATCCGGGGCTACTACCAGGCCGACGAGCACAACGCGCGGGCCTTCACGAGCGACGGCTACTACCGCACCGGTGACCTGGTGCGCCGGCTGCCGAGCGGCCACCTGGTGGTCGAGGGCCGGGTCAAGGACCAGATCAACCGCGGCGGCGAGAAGGTGGCGGCCGAAGAGGTCGAGAACCACCTGCTGGCCCATCCGGCGGTCTTCGACGCGGCACTCGTCGCGATGCCCGACCCCTACCTCGGCGAACGCAGCTGCGCTTTCGTGATCACGCGCGACAGCACTCTGAAGGCGAGCGCGCTGGGGGATTTCCTGCGCGCTCGCGGGCTGGCGGCCTACAAGCTGCCGGATCGCTACGAGTTCGTCGAGCGCTTCCCGCACACCGCTGTCGGCAAGGTCAACAAGCGCGCCTTGCGTGAGCGCATCGCCCAGCGCCTCGGCGCCGCCCCCGCCGCGGCCGGCGCCGATGCGGTGCCCGCGCGCGACCTGCCCACCCCCTTGGACCTGAGCTTATGAGCATCCCGACCATCGCTGCCTACTCTCTTCCTGCGGACGACAGCCTGCCGCGCAACCGCGTCGACTGGATCCCCGATCCCGCGCGGGCGGTGCTGCTGATCCACGACCTGCAGGAGTACTTCCTCGACTTCTACGGCCCGCGCGAGGAGCCTATCCCGACGCTGCTCGCCAACGCGCGTCGGCTGCGCGACGCCGCCGACGCGGCCGGCGTGCCGGTGGTCTACACCGCCCAGCCTTTCGAGCAGTCGCCCAAGGACCGGGGCCTGCTGCAAAGCTTCTGGGGCCCGGGGCTCACCGCGAAGCCGCACCGCCATCCCATCGTCGCCTCGTTGGCGCCGCGCGAGCAGGACATCGTGCTCGTCAAGTGGCGCTACAGCGCCTTCGCCCGCACCGACCTGCTGCAGCGCATGCGCCAGATGGGGCGCGACCAGCTGGTGATCTGCGGCGTCTATGCCCACATCGGCTGCATGATCAGTGCCGCCGACGCCTTCATGAACGACATCCAGAGTTTCATGGTGGCCGATGCGGTCGCGGACTTCAACGCCGAACGCCATGCGATGGCGCTCGACTACGTGGCGCAGCGCTGCGGCGTGGTCTGCACGGTGCGCGAGGTGGTGGAGGTGCTGGCGCCTCGCACCCCCCAAAATGCCGGCGCGGCATCGGTGTCGGTCGAGGTGCTGAGGCACCAGGTCGCCGAGGTGCTGGGCAGCGCGCCCGAGGAGGTGGACCCGGCCGTCTCGCTGCTGGAGCAGGGGATGGACTCGATTCGCCTGATGACGCTGGTCGAGCGCTTCCGCGCTGCCGGGCACAGCGTCGGTTTCGTCGAGCTGGCCGAAGCACCGACGCTGCTGCAATGGGCCGAGCGCCTGCAGGCAGAAGGCCGCGTTTGAGATGCGCCTGCCCCTGACCCAGGCCCAGCTGGGCCTCTGGCTCGGCCAGCAGATCGACCCGTCCAACCCGGCCTATCGCACCACCGAGGCGGTCGAGTTGCTCGGTCGGCTGGATGTCGAGGCCTTGCAGGCGGCGGCCGGCGCCGTGCTGGCCGAAACCGAGGCCCTGCAGATGCGCTTCCACGGCGAGAGCGACGGCGAGCGGCTGCAGGTGTGGCAGACGCCGGCGGCGGGTCAGCCCACCGTCCCGCCGCTCGTCGATCTTGCCGACCAGCCCGACGCGTGGGGCGCCGCGCGCCGGTGGATCGCCGAGCGCCAGCGTCGGCCCATCGACCTGGCCTGTGGCCCGCTGTTCGAGACGGCCCTGCTGCGCCTCGCGGCGGAACGCCATCTGTGGGTGCTCTCGGTGCACCACATCGCGCTGGACGGATACGGCCATGCCTTGCTGGCCCGGCGTGTGGCCGAGCGATATGCGGCGCCGCAAACCGCCACTGCCGGACGCCCGCCGGCGGCGCGCCGCTTCGCCGACGTGGTGGACGAAGACCGGGCCGAGGTCGACAGCGCCGCCTCCTTGCGCGCCCGCGACTTCTGGCTGGACAAGCTCAGGGGGGCTGCACGGCCCGCAGCGACCCCGCTCGGGCACGGAGCGCGCCGTGCCGAGGCCGGCCTGGACGCGCATCGCTTCGGCGCCTTGCGGCGCCTGGCCGAGGCGCAGCGTGCCGACTGGAGCACCTGCTTGCTGGCTGCGACCGCGGCCTGGTGGCAGCGGGTCAGCGGCGAGGCACGGCCGGTGCTCGGCGTGCCCGTGATGGGGCGGCTCGGCTCGGCGGCGCTGTCGGTGCCCTGCATGGCGATGAACATCGTGCCGCTGCCCCTCGCGGTCGACGGGCGGCAGAGCTTCGCCGAGTTGCTGAAGCAGACCACGGCCGAATGGCAGGCGGCCCGGGTGCACCAGCGCTACCGCCACGAGCGGCTGCGCGAGGACCTCGGCCTGGGTCGCGGCGAGCGGCTGTTCGGCCCGGTCGTCAACCTGATGCCGTTTGACCGCCCCGCACGCTTCGGCGCGCTGCAGGCCCGTGTGCACCGGCTCGCCGCGGGGCCGGTGGAAGACCTGTCGGTCGGCTTGATACCTGGCGCCGACGGGGCGCTGCAGATCGAGTTCGAAGCCAATCCGAACGCCTACGACGCTGCCGCGCTCGACACCTTGCGCGACAGCTATCTGCAGGCGCTGGCTGCGCTGACGGAGCGCCCGGCGCTGCCACTCCAGGAAACACTGGAAGGTGTCGCGCGCGGTCTGCGCCCGGCCCGCAGCGTGCTGGACGGCGGGCCGCTGCGCGCGCCCGGCGTGCCGGTGTTCGAAGCTTTCGCGGAACAGGCGCGGCGGCATCCGGCGCGTACCGCGATCGAGCACGAGGGTGAGGCCTGGTCCTATGGCGACCTGCTGGCCGCGGTGCAAGGCCTGGCGGCACGCCTGCGCGCCGCCGGCGTGCGGCCCGCCGACCGTGTTGCGATCGCGCTGCCGCGCGGCGCCGCGGCGGTGACCGCGATGCTGGCGGCCTGGTGGGCCGGCGCGGCCTACCTGCCGCTCGACCCCGAGGGCCCGCCGGTGCGACTGCAAGCGATGCTGGACGATGCGCGGCCCGTGCTGGCGGTGTGCGACACCTCGACCGCCGCGTTGCTGCATGGGCGGCTGCCGGTGCTGCGGGTCGAGGGCGATCGCTCCCCCCGCGAGGCCGCCGAAACCTGCCGCGCCGTCGTCGACGCGCCGGCCTATGTGCTCTACACCTCGGGCACCACCGGGCGGCCGCGCGGCGTGGTGGTCGGCCACCGGGCGCTCGCGCATTTCGTTGCCGGCGCGACGCGGGTCTACGGGCTGAGCCCGGCCGACCGCGTGCTGCAGTTCGCGCCGCTGCATTTCGATGCCAGCGTCGAGGAGATCTTCGGAACCTTGAGCGTCGGTGCGACGCTGGTGGTGCGCAGCGAGGCCATGCTCGAATCGGTGCCGGCCCTGCTGGCGGGCTGCGCCCGACACGGCGTCACGGTGCTGGACCTGCCGACCGCCTACTGGCATGAGCTGGCCTATGCCGTGGATGCCGCTGCGCTCGGGCTGCCGGCCAGCCTGCGGCTGGTCATCATCGGCGGTGAGGCGGCCCTGCCGGAGCGGGTGGCGCGCTGGCGCGCCAGGGTGGGCCCCGGCGTCACGCTGCTCAACACCTACGGCCCCACCGAAACCACCGTGATCTGCACCACCGCCGTGCTGGCCGGCCCGCAGGCTCCGGCCGATGCCAACGCGCCGGTGACCATCGGCCGGCCGCTGCCCGGCGTCGAGGTCGCGGTGGTCGATGAACGCCTGGAGCCCCTGCCGCCAGGCAGCGACGGCGAGCTGTGTGTGCTGGGTGCCGGCCTGGCCGACGGTTATCTGGGCCAGCCCGAAGCGACGACGGCGCGGTTTGTCGAGCTGGACACCGGGGCCGGCCCGCGGCGCGCCTATCGCACCGGCGACCGGGTGCGACTCGGGCCCGAGGGCCAGCTGCACTACCTGGGCCGGCTGGATGACGAGTTCAAGCTCAGCGGGCTGCGCATCGACCCGGCCGAGGTCGAGACGGCCCTGCTCGGTGTGGCCGGGGTGCGCGAAGCGGCCGTCGTCGGTCAGTCGCTGGGGCAGGGCGTCAAGCGACTGGCCGCCTTCGTGGTCGGCGACCTGCCGCTGTCCGAGCTGGGCAGCCTGCGCAGCCAACTGCTGCAGCGCCTGCCAGCACCGGCGGTGCCGACCGCCTTCGAGCGGGTCGAGCGCCTGCCGCGCAATGCCAACGGCAAGATCGACCGGCGCGCCTTGCGCGAACGCCTGCTCGCCTTGCCGCAGCCGCTGTCGCCTGTCGAGGCCTCGCCGCGCGAGCAGGCGGTGCTGGCCGTGTGGCAGGAGGTGCTGGGCCTGCCGGGCTTGTCGGGCGAGGCCGACTTCTTTGCGCTGGGCGGGCGTTCGCTGCAGGCCATCCAGGTCGCAGCGCGGCTGATGGCCCGGCTTGGACACGAGGTGCCGGTGTCGCTGTTGTTCAAGCACCCGACGGCCGCGGCGCTGGCGCAGGCGCTGGCGGTGCTGGACGACACGGCTCCCCCTCCCGTGCGCCGTGGGGCCGACGCGCTGGCACCGGTCTTCACCATCCAGCCGCGGCGTGCCGGCGACACGCGGCCCATCCTGTTCTGCCTGCCCCCGGCCGAGGGGCTGGCCTGGTGTTACCTGGGGCTGAGCCGTCACCTCGGCGACCTGCCCATCGTCGGTCTGCAGGCCAGCGGGCTCAGCGAGGCGGGGCTGCCCGAGTGGGACCAGATGCTGGATGCCTACGCCGCGCACATCCGGGACCTGCAGCCCCACGGGCCCTATCGGCTGCTGGGCTGGTCCTCCGGCGGTGTGCTGGCGCACGCGCTGGCCTGCCGGCTGCAGACGGCGGGCCAGACGGTCGAACTGCTCGCGCTGATCGACAGCTATCCGCCCGAAGCCTGGGGCGAGCGGCCCGCCCCGCAGCTGGCCCAGGCGCTGGAAGCCCTGCTCGACATCACCGGTGATGCGCTGCCGGCCGGTGGCCTGCAGCGCGAGCCGGTCTTCGCGTTGCTGCGCCGGCCCGGCAGCCCCCTGGCACACTTGAGCGAGGCCGACCTCGACCGCTTGAGCGCCGTGACCTTGAACACGATGCGGCAGTTCCGCGTCGCCCGCACACCGCGCTTCGTCGGCGACGTGTTGTTTTTCCAGGCCCTGCAGGCAGGGCCCACGCCGCACACCCCGCGGAGCTGGAACCCTTACCTCACCGGCAGCACCCAGGTGGTGCCGATCGACAGCACCCATGTGCAGATGACGGCGCCCGCGCCGCTGGCCCACATCGCTGCCGTGCTCGCCCACCGGCTGAACGTGACAGTGCGGGGGCGGCGCAGCGCGGACGCCAGACACGACCCCGAGACCCAGGAGTAACGCTGACCATGACCCCTCCCGCCCCAGGCCGCACGCCGCCGCGTCTGCTGCGCGTGCGCCGCAGCGAGCGCGTGACCCCCGAGATGCAGCGTGTGACGCTCGCCGGGCCGGCGCTCGCCGGTTTTCCCGAGGACAGCGCGGGCGCCCACATCAAGCTGATGTTCCCGCGCCAGGGGCAGGCCGAGCCGGTCCTGCCCACGCTCGGTCCTGACGGCCCGGTGTGGCCGCCGGCGCCTCTCAAGCCCATCCTGCGCACCTACACCGTGGCCCGCTACGATGCCGCCGCCGGCGAGCTGGACGTCGACTTCGTGCTGCACGGCGATGAAGGCGTGGCGTCGCGCTGGGCCGCGCGGGCCCGTTCGGGCGACGCGATCGGCCTCGCCGGGCCGGGCGGCCCGGCGCGCTTCTGCCCCGGGGCTGACTGGCACCTCGTGATCGGCGACCCCAGTTCGCTCGCGATGGTGCAGAGCGTACTCGATGCGCTGCCGCCCACGGCGCGCGGTTATGCCTTGCTCGAAGTGCCCAACCGCCACGAGATCCGCCCGCTCGCGGTGCCCGGCAGCCTGGAGTTGCGCTGGCTGTCGCGCGAAGGTGCGCCGGCGGGCGACAGCCGCCTGCTGCTGCACGCGGTGCAGCGGCTGCCCTGGCTGCACGGACGCCTGTCGGTGTCGCTGGCCGGCGAGAGCACCCAGGTGGTCGCGATCCGCGACCACCTGCTGGTCGAGCGCGGTGTCGCGCGCGGCGACATGTACGCGGTGCCCTACTGGAAGGATCGCCACACCGAGGAGGCCTACCACGAGGAACGCCACCGCTTGATGGACGAGGTCGCCTGAGGTGCGGCCGCTGGAGGACAAGCAGATGAACGAGTTCGGCGACCAGGTGGTCCTGGTCACGGGAGCCGCCCAGGGCATAGGCGCGGCCGTCGCAAGGCACTTCGCGGACAGCGGCGCGCGGGTGGCGCTGCTCGACCGCTCGGGTGCCGTGCGCGACGCTGCGGCGACACTGGCGGTGGGCGGCGCGGCGACCCTGCCGCTGCAGGCCGACGTGCGCGATGGGGCGGTGCTGGAATGGGCGGTGGAGCTCGCCGAGACCCAGCTGGGGCCCATCGACATCCTGGTGCACGCGGCCGGCGTGCTGCGCACCGGCGACGCGCTGGAGATGAACGAGGACGACTGGCAGCTGACCCTGGACACCAATGCCGGGGGCTTGTGGCGCAGCTGCGCCGCGGTGGCGCGGCGCATGCGGCCGCGCCGGCGCGGCACCATCGTCGCGATCGGCTCCAACGCGGCGGCCGTGCCGCGTGTCGGCATGGCGGCTTACGCCGCGTCCAAGGCCGCGGCGGCGCACATGATGCGCTGCCTGGCCCTGGAGCTGGCACCGCACGGGATCCGCTGCAACATGGTCTCGCCCGGCTCGACCGATACGCCGATGCAGCGTCAGCTGTGGCGCGGTCCGGAGAGTGAGGCGGAGGTGATTCGCGGCACGCTGGACAGCTGGCGGCTGGGCATCCCGCTGGGCCGCATCGCGGACCCGCAGGACATCGTCGAAGCGGTGGCCTTCCTCGCCAGCTCGCGCGCGCGCCACATCACGATGCACGACTTGCGGGTGGACGGCGGCGCCACCCTGGGAGCCTGAGATGCGGCGTCGTGATCTGCTGCTGCGTGGCACCGCCGCCTCGGTGGCCTGCCTCGGCCTGCCCGGTACCTCGCGGGCGGCGGCCGAGGTCGAGCTGACCGACCTGGCCGGGCGCCGGGTCGCCGTGCCGGCGCGCGTCGAACGTGTGCTGCTCGGCGAAGGGCGTTTCCTGCCCACGCTTGCGCTGCTCGACCGCGAGGACCCGCTGGCCCGGCTGGCCGGCATGATGGGCGAGTTCGAGCGGCTCGATGCGCCCGGCTATGGGCAGTGGCGCAGCCGCTTCCCGCGGCTCGACGCGGTGCCGCGGGTGGGCCGTGCGACGGGCGGCAGCTTCAGCGTGGAGCAGGCCATCGCGCTGCGGCCGCAGCTGGCGGTGTTCGGCCTAGAAGGCCATGGCCCGGCACCGCAGGACCGCGAGACCCTCGCGCGGCTGCAGGCGGCCGGTTGCGCCATCCTTTTCATCGACCTGCGCCAGGACCCGCTGCTCAACACGCCACGCAGCGTCAGCCTGCTGGGGCAGGCCCTGGGCCGGCCGCGCGAGGCGGCCGAATTCGTCGGCTACTACCGGCAGGAAGCGGCTCGCGTGACCGAGGTGCTCAAGACCCGCCGGCCGCCAGCGCCTGCCGTTTTCCTGGAGAACCGGGTCGGCCTGGGGGAAGGCTGCTGCGACACCATGGTGGGGCTGATGGGCAAGCTGCTCGATGCCGCCGGCGGCCGCAACATCGCACGCGGCCGGGTGCCGGGCGAGGACGGCACCCTGAGTCTGGAGTACCTGCTGTCGGCGCAGCCGCAGTGCTACATCGGCACGGCCATCGGCGGCGCCGCGACGGCGCAAGCGGGTTCGATGCGCGTGGCGCTCGGCGCCGGGGTCGACGAGCCGGCCGCCCGGGCCTCGCTGCGGCGCGCCTTGCAGCGCCGCGGCATTGCCCAGCTGCAGGCCGTGCAGGCGGGCCGGGCTTACGCGATCTGGCACCACTTCTACAACTCGCCCTTCAACGTCGCGGCGCTGCAGGTGTTTGCCCAGTGGCTGCACCCGCAGACCTTTGCCACGCTGGACCCGCGCGCGACGCTGGAGACGCTGTACCGCCGCTTCCAGCCGGTACCGCTCGACGGGCAGTACTGGGTGAGCCTGCGATGAACAGCATGGCGCAAGGCCTTGCCTTCGAAGCCACGCCGCTGGCCCGGCGTTACGCGCGTTTCGTGTGGCGGCGCTGGCTGCTGCTGGCCGGATTGGCGCTGGCGGTGCTGCTGTCGGTGGCCGGCGACCTGGCCACCGGGCCGTCGGCCTTCCCGCTGGCCGAGGTGCTGGGCGGCCTCTGGAACCCGGACTCGCTGACCGAGGCCCGGCGCGTGATCCTGTGGGAGGTGAGGGCGCCGGCGGCCGTGATGGCCCTGGTGGTCGGGGCCTGCCTGGGGCTGGCCGGAGCGCAGATGCAGACCGTGCTCGACAACCCGCTGGCCGAACCCTTCACCCTCGGCGTCTCCACAGCGGGTGCAGTCGGCGCCTCCCTGGTCATCGTGCTCGGCGGGTCCTTCACGCTGCTCGGCGAGAACGTCGCGATCCCCGGCGGCGCCTTCGCCTGCGCGGCGGGGGCGACCCTGCTGATCCAGGCCCTGTCACGCCGTTTCGGCGCCACGGCCGACACCGTGCTGCTGTTCGGCATCGGGCTGCTGTTCACCTTCGAGGCGCTGCTGTGGCTGCTGCAGTTCATCGCCGACAGCGACGCGCTGCAGCAGATCGTGTTCTGGACCATGGGCAGCCTGAGTCCATCGACCTGGAGCAAGATCGCGCTGGTGGCGGGGGTACTGGCGGTCTGCTCGGTCGATCTGGTGCGCCACACCTGGGCGCTGACGGCGCTGCGCGCCGGCGAGGAGCAGGCCCGCAGCTTCGGCGTCGCGGTGGAGTCGCTGCGGCTGCACACGCTGCTGCGTGTCAGCGCGCTGAGCGCCGCGGCGCTGGCCTTTGTCGGCATCATCGGTTTCGTCGCGCTGGTCGGCCCGCACATCGCGCGGCTGCTGGTTGGCGAGGACCACCGCGTCTACCTGCCGGCCAGTGCACTGGCCGGCGCGCTGATGCTCTCGCTGGCCTCCATCCTCAGCAAGTCCATTCTCCCGGGGGTGGTGCTGCCGATCGGCATCGTCACGGCCCTGGTCGGCGTGCCGATGTTCATGGTGCTGGTGCTGGCGCGCAGGAGGGGGCGATGAGCCGTCACGGGACAGCGATCGATACCCGTGCTGCCGCGCACGCCGGATTGGTGTTGCAGGACCTGCGTGTCGGCTACCGCGGCCGGGCAGTGATCGAGGGTCTGGCCCTGGGCCCGGTGCCGCCGGCCTCCGTGGTGGCGCTGGTCGGGCCGAACGGCGCCGGCAAGTCCACGCTGATGCGCGGTGTCGCCGGCCTCTGCCGGGCCGGCGGCACACTGCGCCTCGACGGCGAGGACATCACCCGGCTGCGTCCCGCCGAGCGGCTGCAGCGCATCGGCTACCTGCCGCAGGCCTTGCCGCAGCCGACGCCGCTGGTGGTCTACGAATCGCTGCTGGCCTCGGTGCGCGCGGGCCGCCCGAGCTGGGGGCGCCCCCATGCGGAGGCCCGCATCGAAGCCGTGGTCGAGCGGCTGGAGCTGCGGCCGCTGGCGCTGCGCCGGCTCGACGAGCTGTCGGGCGGGCAACGCCAGATGGTGGGGCTGGCGCAGGTGCTGGTGCGCCAGCCCGGCCTCCTGCTGCTGGACGAGCCGACCAGTGCACTGGATCTGCGCTGGCAGATCAAGGTGCTGCAGGTGGTGCGCGAGGAGGTCCAGCACCACGGCGGCATCGCGCTGGTGGCCCTGCACGACCTCAATCTGGCGCTGCGCTTCTGCGATCGCATCGCCGTACTGGCCGCCGGCCGCCTGCTGGTCTGCGGCGCTCCCGGCGAGGTGTTCGACGAGACGGTGCTGCGCCACACCTATGGCGTGGAAGGCCGGGTCGAGCGCTGTTCTCTGGGCCACCCGGTCGTGGTGGTGGACCGCGTGGCGGCGGGCTGAGTGTGACGCGGCTGGCCGGTCGCGCCGGCCGCAATGTGCCGAGGTGTCGGCCGCTGCCTCAGGGTCTTCGCATGACCCCTTGATGAAAGGGCGACCCGAAAGGTCGGTTCCTTTTCCTTCCCAAGCCTGGTACCTGTTTACTTCGACAGATTGTTAGAGATGCGAGGGCACGCATAAACTGCTTCGCATACAAGTTGTCGACTACCGGTCGACAAGCCATAACTAGCCAGGTGAGGGATCATGAGCGATGTTGCCTTTGGGCAGTGCACTGAAAGTGCGCTGTGCCGGCGCATCCTGGGAGTCGGCGCAGGGCCCACTGCGCACCGTCGGTCTTGACAAGGACTCCCTTCCATCGATGTTCGACCGCTCCGTGCATCCCGGCGTCCACCGCCGGGTTGTGCGTCCATCGCAGACTCGTGCTGCGGAAATGGTCGGCGGATCACGACGCTCTCAACCAGCTGGTTCAGGCAGTCAGGCAGTCTCTGCACCGGGGACTGCCGAACCCTATTCTCAACGTCGGTCGAATGGTATGAAAACAATTGAAGCAGATGTTCTGGTGGTCGGGGGCGGATTGGCGGGTCTGACGGTCGCGCTCGAACTGTCGAAGACGCGCCGAGTGACGCTGGTGCGCAAGGACGCAGCGGGAGCTTCCGCCTCACAGCGGGCGCAAGGCGGCATCTCCGCGGTGTATTCCGATACGGACACCCATGACAAACACATTCAGGACACGATAGTCGCGGGTGCCTATCTGAACGACGTCAGGGCCTCGAGAACCATCATTGAACAAGGCCGGGATGCGATTGAATGGCTGCTGGCTCAAGGGGTCGATTTCACGCGAGATGGTGCGGGCTTTCATCTGACTCGCGAAGGCGGTCACAGCGAGCGACGCATTCTTCACAAAGACGACTCGACCGGTGCTGCCATCGTCCAGACCCTGGAAGCCTGTGCACAGGCGAACGATCGCCTCCGCGTGCTCGACCATCACCGCGTCATCAAACTGCTGCGCGGGCAAGGCTCCACCACGGGCTGCGCCGGCGCCATCGCACTGGATGCCAACAAGGAGCCCATACGCATCATTGCAAGTGACACGGTGCTCGCGACCGGAGGGGCCGGCCAGATCTTTCTGCACGCGACAGCGCCGGGAGCTTCCACCGGTGACGGCATTGCCCTCGCCTGGGACATCGGGTGCCGCATTGCCAACATGGAGTTCATGCAGTTCCATCCGACCTGCATGTACTACCCGCAGGGTTCGCCGTTTCTCATCACCGAAGCGGTCCGGGGTGAAGGCGGCCTTCTGCTGCTGCCGGACGGCAGCCGGTTCATGGACGCCTACCACCCGGCTGCGGAGCTGGCGCCTCGCGATGTGGTCGCGCGCGCCATCTTCAACGAAATGCGAAAACACGATGTGCCGGCGGTCTTCCTGAGCATTGCCCACAAGCCCGCCGGTTTTGTGGTCGAGCACTTTCCCAACATCTATCGCGTTTGCCTGGAACGCGGCATCGACATCACCAAGGATCCCATCCCGGTGACACCGGCGGCGCACTACACCTGCGGTGGCGTGGTGGCTTCGACGAGCGGTGAGACCGATGTCGCGCATCTGTATTGCATCGGGGAGGCGGCTTGCACGGGCTTGCACGGCGCCAACAGATTGGCCTCCAATTCACTGCTCGAGTGTGTGGTCACGGCGCTCAGTGCAGCGAGCAGCATCCAGCAGACCCCGTCCCGCGTTGTCGAGGCTGTCGAGGTCGGCGTCGACGACGGCGCGGCCCGGACCGGGACCGCGCAGCGGGTCGAAGCGGCGAAACTTCAGGTCCGGCAATTGATGTGGGAACTGGTAGGGATAGAACGGAGTGATCTGTCCCTTGCCGAGGCCGGCGTTCGCCTTTGCCGGATCGAAGCCGAAGCGGGGATACCCTCGAACATGATCTCGACCGATTCCGGACTCGAAGAGCTGAGATCGATGATCATCGTGTCGAAGCTGGTCGTCGAGTCGGCCCGGCGGCGAAAGGAGAGTCGAGGTTGTCACTACAACGTGGATTGGCTCTCCCAGGATCTGCTGACGCAGCCCACGGTGATCCCGCCGCCGGCCGTGTCCCTGGAAACCAGAGAGCTGGCCTGATGATGGATGCCTTGCCTGTCGGGTCTTCGCTTGCGGTCTTGGCCCTGCTCGGTGCGGTGATGGGTTGGCTGGGAGGCTTTCTGGGGACCGGCGGCGGAACCTTCGCCATTCCGGCCCTGGTGCTCCTGCTCGGCTACAACCAGAAGCTGGCGCAGGGCACCGCGCTCGTGATGGTGGTCGTCAACGTCGTCTTTGCCTTGATGAAGTACTACGGCAAAGGCAGTGTGGATGTGCGGGCCTCCGCGACCATCGCCCTCGCGGGCTTCCTGTCCGCCGCACTGTCCGCGGCGTGGGCCCTCAAGTCGCTGAGCAACAGCCAACTGCAGCTGATGTACGGCTGTTTTCTGGTGGCCTTGGCGCTCTTTTTTGGTGTCGTGCAGAAGCGGGCAGCGCTTGAACAGCCGATGCGCGACCTTTGGGTCGTGATGCCGGGGCTGGTCGGAGGCGTGGCACTCGGACTGTTCGGCGTCGGCGGCGCCATGCTGGCCGTTCCCTTGTTGGTGATGTTTTTCGGCCGCAGCCAGGTCGAGGCGCAAGGGATGGGCCTGGCGCTGGCCTTCCCCGGTTGTGCCGTCAGCCTCTTCTACTATGGCAGCGCGTCGGAGGTCAATTGGACTGAAGGGGCCGTCCTGGCGCTCGGCGGCATCGTCGGCGTTCCGCATGGCGTCAAACTGGCGCACGCCCTGTCCGAAAAGAAGCTGCGTCTGGCATTTTCATCGTTGCTCGTCGTGGCAGGCACCACAATGCTCTACCGCGCCTTGCGCGCCAGCCCATGAACCTGCGGTCTGGGTGTGCTGAATTGGAAGTTCATTGATTCGCTGCACCCCAGCCTCCGCCGACACCTCTTCAAGAAATTCAGCACACCCGCCATGGAAACCATCTTCATCGACAAGTGGGATGACTACGTGCACATCGTTCGCGAGTTGGATGGATGGGCGTTTCGTGGTCAGCAGCGCACCGAGTGGCCCCTCTACAGCTCTCTGTCGAGGCACCTGCTTTCTTTCGTGCCGGACACCTCCCTTTGGCGCTCCAGAGAAGAGCGAGCCATCAGGATTTTTCGCCGGAAGGCGCACAACTACATCAGTGACGCACGGTCTTTGGATGACGAGCTGAGATGTCTGGCCATGATCCAGCATCACGGCGGACCGACGCGGCTGCTTGACTTCACGAAGTCCCCTTTCGTCGCCGCCTTTTTCGCCCTCGAAGCGGCAAGCGGCGACAGCGCGGTGTTCGCCGTGGACACCCCCAGCCTCTGGACGCTGGCGCCGATTTCGGAGAACGGTCTCGTGCGCAGCACCGTGGATCCCAAGGTCAAAGGCAATCTCGACCAGTATTTCTTCTCCGGAGATCACAGCTTCGTGTGGGCGGGCGAACCCAATCAGATGGATCTTCGGCTCGTGGCCCAATCAGGGACCTTTGTGATCCCCAGTGTGTTGGACAAGACGGTCGACGAGATCCTCGCGGGCTATCCCTCGGGCGGGAGCCTGATCAAGAAGATCGTTCTGTCGGCGGGCCTCAGGCAGGAGGGTTTGAGCATGCTCTATCGCATGAATGTGACCCATGCGTCCCTGTTTCCCGACCTGGAAGGCTTGGCCCGGTCCACGCGCCTGGAGCTTGAGGTGGTCTGGAACGTCAGTTAGGGCCATGGCCCAACAGAACTTAGGGCATGCCTCGCTGGCCACCACAACGGTGTACGTGACTACCTGACAAAAGCAGCGTATGAAGGCGATGAGGAAGTTCTGGGAGGGCGTTGAAGGGCTCGGAAAACCCCTTCTGCTCGGGCAGGGCATTTTTGATGTCGCGCGCCAAGCGAGGAATGACGGCGGCGCCCCAGCCTTCCTTTTCGGACCGATCATCCAGGACGCGACCGATTTCCCAGTACAGGCGCAACAACTCCGAGTTGACAGCCGAGACCGCACGGGTCTGCGCAGCACGGATGCGCGCCTTGATGTCGGCCCGTGGTGTTGGGTAGTCCATGAGCCAATTCTGCTCTCGAAACAGACCCGCTGCGGTTTGCGCGACCAGCCGGCGAATCGGGGGATGGTGTGGCGAATACCGCTGATCGAGGCGGAAGTTCGGGGCGACAGGCTTGCCCTGGTGAGGTGCAGGGTGTCAGGGCAGAACTCGAGGCGGCGTGGAGCCAGCCGCGATCATGGAGGCGATCCGCAGAGCTCTCTCCGCGACGGAATCAACGCACCAGCGGCTAGCCGTGAGCCAGCTCGAAGCGGCGCAACTGTGTCCACAGTCCCGTGGAGTTCTCCAGCAGGACGACAGCCTTGCAATGGCAGCGGAGCGGGCCGTGGACATCGAGTCGGGCCTCCAGCTCGGCGGCGGCCCTCACCGCGTCCGACTCTTCGCCGTGAGCTACCGTGAGGTGGGGAATGACGGTCGAAAACTGTCCTTCGTAAGGCGGATAAGCCGGGAAGGATCGGACCAGCGACTCGGTCAAGGCAATGAACGGCGCGGCGGGTTGCGGGGCGAGGTAAGCCACGCCGGGAAAGCGGCCGACGCGTGCGAGCTCGAAGTCGAAGGGCTGAACAAGCTTCAGGGCCTCTTCGATCCGGCCTTGGACCTGTGGCGTGACGAGTGCGGGTGCCATGAAGGGCACCAGCAAGGTGATATGGGCGGGCACACCGAGGCGCACGGTCGGATCGTAGCGTTCACGCAAGCTGGCCACGAGCGGCTCTGCTTCGGGGACTTGCACGGCGAGGGCAGTGATAGGCATGCGACGGGGACGCTGTAGGGGTCGGATTCCGACCGCCACTTTAACCACCTTCGTTCAATTCGCGACCGGCAACGCGCGTGGGCTGGCTGCGGCATTCAGGTCCTTCTTGCTGAACCGCTCCAGTCGGCAGTTCCGCCGAGATCGTGCGGCGTCAGCCGGACGGATCCTGGCTTTACCGCGTCGATCACGCAGTCGGCGCGAGCTTGCAGCCGCTGCAGATCGCCCCCTCGCACGCGGGCTGACGCGCCTGCCGAGCTCCCGCCGGCCTCTCTCTGGAGGCAGCGGCAGAGAGCCAGCGCCGACCGGGGGACGAGCCGTCGTCCATGGATCTCCCTTCGCAGCGTTTCCGTTCTTCGCGCATGGCGAACAGATGTGGCACCACGAATCGGGTACAAGAGCATCAGGGCCGTGCCCGCGTGTCGCGTCGCGGCTTGTTTTGTTCGGAACTCGGAGCCGCGCAACGAAGGCCAGGGTGGACGCAGGCAGATCGACTTGGCCTCCCGACGGTGCCGAGTGGCAAAGATTCCCGCGCCATGCCTCGCCGGCTGCGCCAGCTCGATCGGCTCCGGGAGCATCGAAGACGTCTTGCGCAAGCAGTTCTCTTCGCCGTGGTGTCGGCGACGGGCGGATCCGCCTCGCCTCTGTTGTCGAGGCCCTATGCCCGCAGCCTGCCGGCCACCGCGATCCCAGGGGGTGAAAGTGAGGTCTGACACGAGGAAAAAACAGCCGCAGGGCGCCGATGCCGAGTTCCTGCAGGGCGGCGGTGAACTGGGGGCGCTGATCCGCGCCAAGGCCTGGTCGCAGACCCCGATCGGCCCCCCCGAGACCTGGCCGCAAAGTCTGCGCACCACGGTCAGCCTGTGCCTGGCGTCGAACTTCCCGATCAACATTGTCTGGGGGCCCGAGCACACCCAGATCTACAACGACGGGTACCGCGATTGCTGCGGCGAGGCGCACCCGCGGGCGCTGGGGGAAAACTACCGCGTCACCTGGGCCAGCGCCTGGCCGGCGATCGGCGAACCCTTCGAGCGGGCCTTGGCCGGCAACACGAGCTATCTCGAGAACCAGCGCATGTTCCTCAACCGCAACGGCTATCTCGAGGAAACCTTCTTCACCTTTTCGACCTCACCCATACGGGACGAGAGCGGCGGGATCGGGGGCCTGTTCCACCCCGTCACCGAAACCACCGCCACCATGCTGTCGGAGCGCCGAACCCGTGCGCTGCGCGAC
This sequence comes from Aquabacterium sp. A7-Y, assembly GCF_026153205.1. Classification (GTDB taxonomy): domain Bacteria; phylum Pseudomonadota; class Gammaproteobacteria; order Burkholderiales; family Burkholderiaceae_C; genus Caldimonas. Next base: position 67,288 of record NZ_JAPFBW010000017.1, read on the forward strand.
CTCGGCACAGCGCTCGGCCTGGCGTGCGACGAGGCGGATGTCGCCCGCAAGGCGGTGGCGGTGCTGTCGCGCTTCGACTGGGACCTTCCTTTCCTGCTGTTCTACCGCTTCGATCCGGAGTGCAAGGACTACCGCCTGGCCGCCCACCACGGGCTCCGGGCCGAGGCTTGCGCGGCACCTGTTCAACTCGCGGTCGACGCGCGGCACCCCTGGCCCTTCGCAGAAGCGCTGGAAGCCTCGGGGATCGTCGAAGTGGACCACCTTGCGCCCATCCTGCGCCGAGAAGCGTGCGGACCCTACCCGGAGGCCCCGAGCCGGGCCTTCGTCCTGCCCGTCAGCGTGCCGGGGGCCGGACCGGCGCCGGCGGTGGTGGTGGCGGGGGCCTCGTCGCGCTTGCCGATGACCGATGCCTACCGCAGCTTCTACGAGCTTCTGAACGTCACGGTCTCCGTGGCACTCGCCGCGGTCCGGGCCCGCGAAGACGAGCGGCGCCGTGCCGAGGCGCTGGCCGAGCTGGACCGGGCCAAGACGACCTTCTTCAGCAATGTCAGCCACGAGTTCCGGACTCCCCTCACCTTGATACTGGGCCCCGTCGCGGACCTGCTCGCCGACGGCAGCGCAGAGTGGTCGCCCTCCAACAAGGGGCAACTCGAGATCGTCCATCGCAACAGCCTGCGGTTGCTGAAGTTGGTCAACACGCTGCTCGATTTCGCGCGCATCGAGGCGGGGCGTGCGCGGGCGAACTACCAGGCCACCGACCTGGCGGTGTTCACCGCCGACCTGGCCAGCTCCTTCCGGTCGGCCTGCGAGCGCGCCGGCCTGACACTCGACGTCGCCTGCCCACCGCTGCCCGATGTCGTGTACGTCGACCGGGACATGTGGGAGAAGATCGTCCTCAACCTGCTGAGCAACGCGTTCAAGTTCACGCTGGACGGGGGCATCACGGTGGTCCTCGACGCGCGCGAGGGCTGTGCACGGCTGACGGTGCGCGACAGCGGCGTTGGCATACCGGCCGAGGAGCTGCCCCGCATGTTCGACCGTTTCCACCGTGTCAAGCAGACGCGCGGGCGCACGCACGAGGGCACCGGCATCGGGCTTGCGCTGGTGCAGGAGCTGGCCCGGCTGCACGGCGGCCAGGTCCGGGTCGAGAGTGTGCTGGGCGAGGGCAGCACCTTCGTCGTGGCCATCCCCTTCGGCTGCTCGCATCTCGATGCCAGCAGCATCGGTGCCGACACCGGGCTGTCGTCGACGTCGACCGGCCCGCTGGCGTTTGTCGAAGAGGCCTTGCGCTGGCTGCCCGCCGCGTCGACCGATGCCGGTGGCGTGTCGGAGGCGGCGCCGCTCGACGTCCTGGTGCCTGCGCCCGGCGCCGCGGTTCCCGGCGCGGCGCGGGCGCGCATCCTGTGGGCCGACGACAACGCCGACATGCGCGAGTATGTGAGCAAGCTGCTGCAGACGCGTTTCGTCGTCGAAGCCGTGGCCGACGGAGCGGCGGCGCTGCAGTCTGCCCGCCGCGATCCGCCCGATCTCGTGCTGAGCGACATCATGATGCCGCGCCTGCACGGGGTGGACCTGCTGAGGGAGCTGCGCGCCGACCCGGCAACCCGGGAGGTGCCGATCATCCTGCTGTCCGCGCGCGCCGGCGAGGAGAGCCGCATCGAGGGCATGGCGGCGGGCGCCGACGACTACCTGATCAAACCCTTCAGCGCGCGCGAGCTGCTCGCGAGAGTCGAAACCCACGTCAAGATGGCCCGCGTGCGACGCACCGCGAATGAAGCGCTACGCTTGCGCAGCGAGCAGTTCGAGACGCTGCTGAACCGTGCCCCGCTCGGGGTCTGTCTCCTCGATGGCGACCTGCGCGTCTGCGAGATCAACCCGGTGGCGCGGCCGGTGTTCGAAGTCCTGCCCGGCGACGTTCTGGGCCAGCGCTTCGAGGAGGTGATCCGCGTCCTCTGGGAGCAGGACGATGCCGAGGCGCTCATGCGCCTGGTCCGGCACACGCTGGACACCGGCCAGCCCTATGTCTCGGCGGAACGGGCACAGCTGCGCGCGGATGGCAGCGTGACCGAGTACTTCGAATGGCGCATCGAAAGGATCGCGCTGCGGGACGGGGGGCAGGGGGTGGTCTGCTATTTCCGCGACATCTCGAACCAGGTCCACATCCGCGAAGCCCTGCGGGAAGCGGACAAGGCAAAGGACAACTTCCTCGCGGTGGTGTCGCACGAACTGAAAAATCCGCTCAACCTGATCCACCTCCAGATCGATCTGCTGTCCAGGCTGCCGGAAGCGCGCACGCAGCCGGCCTTGTCCGACACGGCGGCAACGCTGCGCAGGACCGTGGACCGCCTGAGCCACCTGGTCGACGACCTGCTCGACCTCGCTCTCGTGAAAACGAACAAGCTCTCCCTCACGCCCACTGTCTTCGACCTGGGACCCTCGGTGGCGGCGATCGTTGCCGCGGTCGAACACGAGGCGAAGGCGAAGTGCATCCAGATCTCGGCCGAGATCGATCCTCCCGTGCTGGTCCGGGCCGATCCCGACCGTCTCGAGCAGGTGACGTGGAACCTCCTCTCCAACGCCTTGAAGTTCACACCTCCGGGCGGTCGCATCACGGTGGCGCTGAGGAGGCAGGGGACGGAGGCCGTGCTGGAAGTCCGCGACAGTGGCCGAGGCATCGATCCGGAGGTGCTGCCCCGGATCTTCGACATCTTCGTGCAGGAGGACTCGTCGACCACCCGCGACAAGGGCGGTCTGGGGATCGGCCTGGCCCTGGTCCAGCAGATCGCCGCCCTGCATGGCGGCCGGGCCGAAGCCGATTCACACGGCAAGGGGCACGGCGCGGCGTTCCGTGTCTTTCTGCCGCTCGCCACCGTCGCCGCGGCAGGTCCCCTCGGCGAGCCGCGCTCGGACACCAAACGCCTGCTGCTGGTCCAGGACGATCCGGAGACGGCGAAGGTGCTGCAGCAGTTGCTGGAGCTGGAAGGTTATGTCGTCGACACCGCCTGCGATGGACTGCAGGGGCTGGAGAAGGCCAGCGGCGCGGTGTCGTACGACCTGATCATCTCGGATCTCGGCATGCCGAAGATGGATGGCTGGGGGCTGATCCAGTCCTTGAGATCGAATCCGCGCACCGCGTCGATCCCGGCGGTGGCACTGGCACCGTTCTCCCGCGATCGCGGCGCCGAGGGCATGCTCGCCGCCGGGTTCGACGGTGTGGTGCCCAAGCCCGTCAAGCTCGATGTGCTGCTCAGCGCCGCGACAAAGGCGCTGCGGAAGTTGCACCAGGACGGGTGACCGGGCCGGTGTGCCGGTCCCCGCCCCGGAACTCCAGCGTCTGCCCATCCTCGGGCACCAGGAATCGGTGGGCCAGGCCGCGTGCCGCCGCAGCCGCCCGCAGATCGGCGCGCCGGGTGGGGCAGTGATCCAGCGCCTCCAGGTGGTTGGCCAGAAAAACGCCGTCGCCCCGCTCGGCCAGCGCGAGCGCCTGCTCTGCGTCCATGATGATCTCGCCGCCGAGGTCGAATGCCGCGCCCCCGGCCGGCACGATGCTCACCGCCGGGCGGCGCTCTTGCACGCACCGCACCACCTCGTCGGTGAGCACGGTGTCCCCCGCGATGTAGAGGCTGGGCTCGCCGGCCTGTTCGATGACGTAGCCGTGCCCGTGGGCCATCAGGCGCCCGATCCAGCCCTCGCCATGCAGGCAGGCGATGGGCTGGATCTGGCCTGCGCCGAAAGCCGTCGCCCCCTGGCCGGCGAGCGGCTGCACGTTCAGCCCGCGCTGCCGCAGGTGGTCGGCGTCCTCCGGCATGCACAGCACCGGAATGCGGCGCTCGCGCAGCCAGCGCTTGCCGGCGCGGTCGAGGTGGTCGAAGTGGCCTTTGCGACAGTGGGTGATCAGCGCATGCGTCACACCCTCCAGCAGGGCCGGCGTGACCTCGGGCAGGTCGACGAGCGGATTGCGCCGCCGCGGCGCGCCGAGGTATTTGAGCGCGGGCAGCGCTCCCCGGGGCGCCAGCATGGGGTCGACGAGAAGGCGGAGCTCGGCGTACTCGACGAGCACGGTGGCATTGCGCAGCTGGGTGATCTTCATGGCGTCATGGCAGGAGCCGGTTTGGCATGAGCGACATGGTCGGCGCACCGGCCGCCGGTTAACATGGCGAGTATTGACATACTTGGTGCATTTCATGCCAACCCATCACGTCGGCCTGCTGCTGTATCCGGGCTGTCTGCCGGCCGGCCTGCTGGCGGCGGCCGACCTGATGCAGGCGGCCAATCTGCGCAGCGGCCAGGCGCGCTTTGCGGTGCAATGGCTGGGGCTGCGCGCAGGCACGGTGACCTGTGCGCACGGCGTCACGCTGCGTGCCGAGCAGGCGCTGGACACGGCCGGGTGTCAGGCGCTGCTGGTGCCCGGCTTCTGGGCCCATGCCGAGCCGCAGTTGCCGGCGCTGCTGGCCCGGCATCGGCCTCTGGTCGAGGCGCTACGCAGCCTGCCGGCACGCGTTCACCTGTGGGCCTATTGCACCGGTGTGGCCCTGCTGGCCGAGACCGGCCGCCTGCGCGGAGAGCCGGCCACCGGCACCTGGTGGATGGCGCCCTGGCTGGAAGCGCGCCATCCACAGGTGGCGTGGCAATGGCAACAGGCCTGTGTCAACGGTCGTCGCAACGCCACGGCCTCCGGCACGCACGGCTACCAGGCCATCGTCAGCGAGCAGGTCGAGCGGGCACTGAGCGCCGAGGTGTGGCGCGACGTCGCGCGTTTCGCGGTGCTGCCCCGGCCGCAGCCCGCATCGCCGGTGTTCCAGCGGCTCGAGCAGGTCCAGCACGGCAACGCCCTGATGCATCGGCTGCGGCTGCTCGTGGAGCAGTGGCCCGCCAGCGAAGCGCGGCTGGCGCGCCTGGCCGCGGCGCTCGCCACCTCGCCGCGCACCCTGGCGCGCAAGGTGAGGGCGGCCGCCGGGCACACCGTGGGGGAACACGTTCGCTTGATCAAGCTGCACCAGGCCGGCGATCGACTGCTGCACACCCAGCAGTCGGTGGGGCAGGTGGGCCACGCCCTGGGTTTTGTCGATGAATCCAGCTTCCGACGCGCATTCAAACGGGTCACCGGCTTGACGCCCGGCGAGTTCCGGAGCCGCTACGGGGATTGAGCGGTCGTTGCGCGCCGTGCTGGCCGCCCCAGCGTTCGAGGGCGCCAGAGGCTCAAGGCGCTCAGTCGGTGAGGCCGGCCCGGGAATAGTTGACCGGGATCCAGACAAAACCCTTGCCGGCCGCGCGCACGCGGCCGAGGCCGGGGAAGGCGATGTGGGCTGCCGCGATCAGAGTGCCTTCCCGGGCGGCGGAACGCATCGCGGTCTGCCGCTGCGAAGCCGCCGCTGCGTCGTCCACATCGAAGCGAATCGTGATGCCGGGACGCGGGAACTGCACGTCCTTGGCATGGATGAGGTCGCCCCAGATGAGCAGGCGTTCGCCGCGGCTCTGGATCTCGAACAGGGAGTGCCCCGGCGTGTGGCCATGGGCGGCAACGGCCTTGACGCCCGGCAGGATCTCGGCACCGGGCTCGAACGTTAGCAGGCGGCCGGCCGCCTGGTAGGGGCCTAGCGAGGCCGCGGCCTCGGCGAAACTGTGGCGTTCGCTCTGTGCCACCCGGTCGATGTTTCGCGGGTTCAACCAGAAGTCGCTGTCATGCCGGTCGACCCGCACCACCGCGTTCGGGAAAGCCGGCTGGCCGTCGATGCTCAGGCCGCCCGAGTGGTCGCCATGGATGTGGGTCAGCAGCACCAGGTCCACGTCCTCGGGCTTGTAGCCGGCGGCCTTGATGTTTTTCAGCAGCCGGCCGCCGGCCGTCGGCCCGAAGAGCGCGCCGGCACCGGTGTCGACCAGCACCAGCCGGGAGCCGGTATTGATCAGGTAGGCGTTGATCGAGGTCTCGATCTGGGGCTTGAGGTAGGCCTCGCCCAGCAGGCGTTCGAGCTCTCGAGGGGTGGTCCGCTTCAACAGCTTGTCCAGAGGGATGGTGGCGGTACCGTCCGAGAGCGCGGTGATCTCGAAGTCGCCCAACATCATCCGGTAGTAGCCGGGCGCCTGCGTGCGGACCTGGGGCGCGGCTGCGTGGGCAGCGCCCGAGCCGGACAGCGCCCATGCGGCGGACAGCGCCGTGGCTGCGGCGAGGAGGACGCTGCTCAGCCGGGTGCGTGCGGTAAGACGGGGTGTGGTCATGGAGCGGGTTCCGTGGAGGTGGGTTGCGAAGGGAGTCGGGCGGATGATCCAATCGCGGTTCACATCACGCAAATCGATTGATTTGATGAGCCATATCAGAGAGCGCGATTTCCGGGGCATGGACCTGAACCTGCTGGTGACCCTGCTCGTCCTGCTGCGCGAGAAAAGCGTCTCCAAGGCGGCCGCCTGCCTGCATCTTGGACAGCCCGCCATCAGCGGCGCGCTGAGCCGGCTGAGGGCCTTGTTCAAGGACGAGCTGCTGGTCCGCAGCCAGGGCGGCATGCAGCCGACGCCGAGGGCGCTGGAACTGCAGGCCGCGCTTGCCCCCGCCCTGGAGCTCATCCAGGCGGTCGTGTCCGACACCCCGGTGTTCGACCCCGCGACCGCGACGCGCACCTTCCTGCTCGGCCTCCCGGATTGGGTCGACATCTGGCTGTTGTCCCCGCTGCTCGCCATCCTGCACCGGGAAGCGCCGGGGGTGCGCGTCGCCGTGGTGGCCACGGATCCGTTCCGCGTCTCCGACATGCTGATGCGCGAAGACATGGACCTCGCCGTCGGGGCCTTCGCCGGGGGGCCCAGCTGGCAACGCCAGCGGCCCTTGTGCTCGATGCGGTTCTGCTGCGTGCACCGGCCCGGCGTCCTGCGCGAGCGAGCGCGGCTCACGGTGAAGCAGTACACCGAACTGCCGCATCTTCTCGTCAGTTACCGCGGTGCCTTCCAGGGCACGGTCGACGAGGCCTTGGAAAAGCTCGGTCAAGAACGCAAGGTCGCCTACACCAGCCCGCGTTTTTCATCGCTGCCCAGGGTGCTTCAGCAGGTGCCGGCCCTCGCGACGGTCCCCGAGGTGCTGGCACCGGTCTGGGAGCGCGATTTTGGTCTCGTCTCGCACCGCCTGCCGCTGGACCTGCCGCCCTTCACCGTGTCGATTGCGCATCACGCGACCCGGGACAAGGACCCGGCGCTGCAGTGGCTGTGCGGGGTCATCGAATCGGTCGCCTCGCCATCGTCACGGGCTCGTCACGGCGCCGACACGGCGGCGTCACCCAGCCCCCTTAAGGTGCCGCAACGCCGGAGCTGACCCCCCGTTGCCTTGGAAAGGCCGACGCAGTCGCCGACCGTGGACAAAGGACAACTACAAGGAGGCTGCCTTGAAGCCCAGGCTCGTCATCACGCATCGCGTGCATCCGGAAATCATCGACCTGCTGTCGCCGCATTGCGAGCTGGTGGTCAATGATTCGGCCGACACCTGGCCCGCCGACGAGGTGCTGCGCCGCGCGCAGAGCGCTGACGCGCTGATGGCCTTCATGCCGGACCGCATCGACGCGGCCTTTCTCGCGCGATGCCCGCGCTTGAAGATCATCGGGGCCGCGCTGAAGGGCTACGACAACTTCGATGTGGATGCCTGCAGCGCACGTGGCGTCTGGCTGAGTTTCGTGCCGGACCTGCTGACGGTGCCGACCGCCGAACTCGCCATCGGGCTGTGCATCGGGCTGATGCGCCGTGTCGGCGAAGCCGGAGCCTGGGTGCGCAGTGGTCGCTTCGCGGGCTGGCGGCCCGAGTTTTACGGCACCGGCCTGGCCAACTCGACCGTCGGCATCGTCGGCATGGGGGCGATCGGCCAGGCCTTGGCGCAGCGCCTGAAGGGCTGGGACGCGCAGCTGCTGTACACCGACCGCCACCCGCTGCCCGACGCGCAGGAGCAGGCGCTCGGTGTGCAGCACACCACACTGGACCACCTGCTGACCGAAGCCGACCTGGTCCTGCTGGCCTTGACGCTCCATCCCGGCACCCTGCACCTGCTGAACGCGACGCGCCTGCAGCGGATGAAACCGGGCGCCTTCCTGGTCAATCCCTGCCGGGGCTCGGTGGTCGACGAGGCGGCCGTGCTCGATGCATTGCGTTCCGGCCGACTGGCAGGTTATGCGGCCGATGTCTTCGAGATGGAAGACTGGGCCCGGCCCGACCGTCCGCGCCGCATCGATCCCGAACTGCTGGCCCACCCCCGCAGCCTGCTGACACCCCACATCGGTTCGGCGGTCGGCACGGTGCGCCTGGCGATCGAGCGGCGCGCGGCGCACAACATCCTCCAGGCCCTGCGCGGCGAGGTGCCGCAGGATGCCTTGAACCGGCCTCGTGCGCCGGCCCGGACGGCCGGCTGAGACTCGATCCGCACCGCGTCCTCGACATCGGGCGGCATCCCGCGCAGCGAGGTCGCGATCCGATTCAGTCGACCAGGGCCTGCCGCACGCCTTCGGGGGGCTGCGTCAGGTCGTGGCGCCTTCAACAAAGGAGCGCCTCACCCCGGCGACGGGAGACGGACTTCGACTCTCAAGCCTCGGCCGTTGAGCCCCTCGGTGAGAAACACGCTGCCTTCGTGCAGCTCGGCGACCTTCTTGACAATCGACAGGCCCAGCCCGCTGCCGGGCGCCACGGTCCCCGGCAGACGAACAAAACGCTTCAGCACACCGTTGCGCATGTCCTCCGGTATGCCGACCCCGTTGTCCGAAACGGCCAGTCGGATGAGTTGCGGTTCCTGCCTGACCTCGAGACAGACGGTCGCGCCCGAAGGGCAATACACGATGGCGTTGTCCACCATGCTGTCCATTGCGCTTTCCAGGAGCGCGGCGTCGCCCAGGACGGATGCCGCGTCAGGGCCCTCGTAGGCGAGGTCCATGTTCTTGACGATCGCGCGAGGTGCATGTCGCGCGATGACGTCGCGCGCGAGTTGCGTCACGTCGACGGACTTCAACGCCAGGTGGCCGGACGATTCGGCTTCGAGCCGTGACAGCGTCAACAGGTTGCCCACCAGGGCCGCGCTGCGATCGATGCTGGCGATCAGCATTTCCGCCAGTTCTGCCCGTTGGTCTGCCGATTCCGCCTTCACCAACAGATGAACCTGGGCCCCGATCGCGGCCAGCGGCGTGCGCAGTTCATGGGTGGCGTCGGCGATAAAACGACGTTCGTTCTCGCGGTGGTTGGCAATACGCGCGAGCAACTGGTTGACCGAATTCTGGACCGGCGCCAGTTCCCGGTACCCGGCATCCGGGCATTTGAGCGGGGAGGTCGATTGCGGCGCGTGGCGGACGATCTCTCGTGTCAGATTCTCCATCGGCATCAACGCATGGTGGATGCCGATGCGCAGCAGGATGGCGAGAATCGGCAGCAGGGCCAGCAGCGGGAACAGGAAGAACATCAACATCTCGGTTCTTGCCCGCTGCAGAAACGAATGGGCGACCGCGACCTGGATCTGTACCGAGTGGTCGCGACTTTCCACCAGCACTGTCCGCCAAAGTCCTTCGCTCACCGGCGCCGCACCGAGAACCGGCCTGGACAATTCTGGCCAGCAGGCCGACCGCCCCAGCACTCTGCCTTTCCAGTCGGTGATGCGATAACAGAACTCGTGCTCGCGCAGGGACGATTCAGCATAGGCGCGACTGAATTGCCCGACCCGGCGTGCGAGCATCCGGTGACGCTCCGGCTCGCTGAGGTCGAGGCTGACGAGATCGGCATGGCCTTCGGCCAAGTCCACCAGGTCGCGATCGAAATAGCCTGAGCCGACTCGAGTCACTTCCCAGAGAAACCACAGGAAGAGCAGCAGCCAGACCCCGATGAATGACACCAGTGTGAAATAGAGCAGGCGGCGATACAACGATCGCGCTTTGGTATGAGCTCGTGTTTGCCGATCCAGGTCCAGGCTCTTGCCGGTGCGCGCGGCGTTGCCGCACGTTGCCCGCCTTAGCACCCCCGCCGCCATCGCGACGATCAGGGCCCAGGGTGATTCATCGGCACTGCGGTGTCCGAACAGGACACGCGCCGTGCGTTCACGAACGCCCGGGGAAAACTGTGGCGACTCTCTCATGGCGCCATCTTCTCAAGGCCGGCCGGCTTGGGGAAGCACGACAGAAGGGGGATTGCCCGAAAGGATGCTGACCTCATCAGCGGCGGTCAAGGCCAGCCAAAGCAGCAGCCTTGCGGAAAAACTCCGGGTACGGTCAGGATCCGGCGTCGGTCAATGGGTGATAGTCCGGGGCTGCTCGCCTGCGCCCCGCGACTCGCCGCAGTGGTTTGTCATACCGCTGTCTTCATCCGGCCTGGTTTCTCGCGCGGCGCGCGAGGTGCTTATTGGGTCGACAAAAGATAGCCGACGCCGCGCACGGTACGAACCCACTGGCTGCCCAGCTTGCGCCGCAGGTTGTGGATGTGGACTTCCAGTGCATTGAAGGAGCCGCAGCGCAGATATTCGACCAGGTACTCCCGCTGGATCACTCGGCCGGCCTTGCGAACCAGCTCGAGCAATAAGGAGAACTCCGAGGGGGACAGCGGGACGGGCGTGTCGCGGACCTGGACCTCGCGTGAATGAGTGTCGATGCACAAGCTGCCGATCTGCCAGCGCGACGAAGCAAAACCGCTGCTGCGCCGCGTGACGGCTTGCAGGCGCGCGAGCATTTCGGTGATCGCAAAGGGCTTCACCAGATAGTCGTCGGCTCCTTCGAGCAAGGCCGACACGCGGGTGTCGAGGGCGTGCTGCGCGGATAACACGACGATGGGCATCGTCTCCCCTTGACTGCGAAGTTCGCGCAATAGCATGAGCCCCTCACCGTCGGGCAAGCCGAGATCCAGCAGCATGCTGTCCTGCTGCTCCTCCCTCAGAAAGTCCCTGGCTTCTTTCAATCGACGCACCCACACCATATGCCAGCCCGCATGGCGCAGTCCTTGCGCCAGCGCGGCACCGAGTGCCAAATCATCTTCGACCAGTAATGCATGCACGGCTGTTGTCCTGAACTGAAAGTTCGTTGATGAAACCTGCCGAGAAACGCGCGCATTCGTCGTCGAGGTGTGCGCTCTGGGCGCCGACCCGGGTGTGCGGCTTGGCCCAGGCTGCGGCGTTTGTCGACAGGATGCACCTTTCAGCCGGTCCGAGGCAACAGTTTTCCACCGAGCCACGCCAATGTCCTGAACCGGAGGTCGGTCGATGAAACGCCGGAACTTGAGCGGCGGGAAGCCTGCTTCAAGGAACTTCCGGTTCAGGGAGAGTGGCGTCTTTGCGCGTCGTGTCGAACCACTGTTCAGAAGTGTTCGAACTTCTTCCACCTTGACCTTGTCCCGGCGGCAGTGGCGCGCGTAAGGGCCGTGTCAATCATACGTGATGGGAAGGGTGGGGACCCCATCCTGGGTCCTGGAGTGTTCGACAGGACTGATTGATCTTGCAGGGGTTGCCGGGACAGATGAAGGCCACTGCCCAGGGCGAAAGGTCTATCGCGACGTCCGGACCCGCCACCGCTTTCTGAAAAGCAAGACAAGCACCGGCATGGGCAGCATCATGAAAGTGCAGGCCGCGAGCGCGATGTCCGTCCCGGCCTGGCTGACCACCCAGCCGAAAGCGGCGGTCCCGGCCACGTCAGCGGCACTTCCGAGCGAGCCGACCAGAGCCAGGAACAGGGTGCGCATCGGCGCCGCGACGGCCAGCAGCATCAGGCTTTCCAGGAGCGGCAACAGCGGGGCCAGCATCGCTGAGGTGAGCAGGATCCCCAGGGTCAGGACCCAGGTCTCTGGCAACCACCCTACGAGACCGACCTGAAGGACGGCACCGACGAGACCCAGCAGGATGAGCATGAACTGCCGGGTTGCCGGCTGCGCGTGTTCGGTTTGGACCAGAACGAGCCCGGCGGCCAGACCCATCCCGCCAGCGGCGATCAGGGCGCCGAATACATCCGCACTGCGTTGATGGCTGGTCAGATGAGCCGGAACCAGCAGGTTGTCCAAGGGGCCGAAGACGAAATTCAAGCACACCGTGAGCGACACCACGATGACCACTTGCGGCGGCCAGGGGCCGGCCGCGAAGAGGCTCTTGAGGCCCGGTGCCGGACCGGGCGGGCGGCGGCCGTCGCGAGGCAGCAGCGCCGCGAGTGCGATCGCCACCACCAGGGAGATGGCGCTGCTCGCAAGCAGCAGCAGCGTCACCCATCCGGCCTCGATGCCCCAACCCGCGCACAGGCTTCCGAACACCACCCCCACGATGCCCCAGAGCCAGTTGGCCCCCGAGAACCCGACCAGCGGCTGTCGACACAGGCGCGCGATGAGAGGAACGCGTGCCGAAAAACCGACATCCGCCATGCCGTCGGCCACCAGCGCGGTCAGGACGAGCCCGAAGGCGCTGAGCGTGAACCCCAGCAGCCACAGGACGGTGGCTCCTGCCAGACACAGGACGGCTGCGAACGCTGCTGCCACGGTCATGCGCCGGGGACCGGCCCAGCGGCTTGCGGGCGGGGCCAGCAGGTTGCCGACGATGGCGGCCGCGACGATCAGCGCCGATGCCATCCCCAGCCACGCCGTCCCGAGGGCGGCCTGCGTGACGGACCAGGGCAGCAGCACCGCGAGCACACCCTCGACAAAGGACCCCGGCACCACCACCGCCGCGCGCAATGCCCGGATCGGGTAGGCGGTCGCGGCGCTTCTGTATTCGGCAGGATGGGCCATGGCAGTTACCGGCCCAGTGCCTTCTGAGCGGCCACCCACGCCGTCATCAGTTCATGGCGACGCAGGTGGTGCCCAGTGGTCGCGTCGAGCAAGGCCCGTTCCGAACGCAGGAGCGCCGGCCGGCCGGAAACGCCTGCCCGCACGGCAGCCCGCAGGGCGTCGCGATCGGCAGCGCGGCGCTGCCGCTGTTGTTCGGCGATCTGGAGTCGCTGGCCGGCTGCCTGGGTTTCGTGGAGCGCGTTGTCGATCTCGGCGAGGGCCTCCAGCACGGTCTTGCGGTAGAGGGCGTTTTGTTCGGCCAGGGTGGCTGTCGCGAGCTTCGTCCTTGCTTCCCTGCGTCCACCGTCGAGCAAAGGCAGCTGAAGCGCTGCCTGCGCCACCCAGACCAGCGCGTCGCGTGTGAGCCAGCGGCGCAGTGCTTCGCTCACATACCCTGTACTGCCGGTCAGGGTCAGCGCCGGATAGCGCTCCAGTTGCGTCCGTCGGGCCTCGACGCCGGCCGCGACGACCCGTTGCCACGCGGCCGCGACATCGGGGCGCTCGGCCACGGCGGAGGCCGACAGGCCCGCCGGGACCGCACCGGAAAGCGGGGTGCGGGAGAAGTAGCCCTCGACCGGTGGCAGCTTCAGGTCCGCCGCAGAGCTGCCGGTCAACACCGCCAGCCGCGTGAGCGCGGAAGCACGGTCGCGCTGCAGGACCACGTCGGCATCCTGCAGCTGCGATAAGTCGCTTTGTGCCTCGAGGACTTCAGCCCGTGTGCCCACACCTGCCTCGAGGCGGGACGTTTCGGCTTGCAGGATGGCGTGCTGAAGCGCCACAGCGCGCCGGTGGTCCTGCAGCTGGTCATCGAGTGACCGAATGTCGGCATAGGCCAGCACCACTTCGCGGACCAGCCAGCGCCGGGCCGCCTCGAGGTCGCATTCGCTCGCCGCCTGTTCCAGCTCGGCGGCTTGCTGCCCGGACTTCAAGCGCCCGAGGAGATCGATCTCATAGCTGGCCTCCACCTGCGCTGCAAACCGCGACTGCCGGAACGGGGGCGTCTCGGCACGCAGGCCCTCGCTGTCGCGCACCGAGCTGCGCGGAACCCGCTCGCGCGACACGGCGCCGACGGCGTCCACGCGCGGCGCGCGGGCTGCCGACGATTCGGCGACACCGGCGCGTGCCTGCTCCAGGCGTGCCAGCGCCACGGCCACATCCAGGTTGCCCGCCCGGCTGCGGGTGAGCAGCGCCTCGAGCTCCGGGTCGGCCAGTGTTTTCCACCATCCCTGCGATGCAGGCCGGTCGGCTGGCACGGCGTCGCCGCCGGGTGCGTCCGCTGCACAGGCCGAGCTGGCCGGCAGCACGGTGGCTTCCGGGAGCGCCACCGGGGGCGTTGCGCAAGCGCCCAGGGCCAGGGCCAGGGCGGCTGCAGCAAGGATCAAGGTGAGGCGGGACATGGGCGGGCTCAGGTCTTGAAGAAACGAACGATGACTCGCTGGCCGATCAACAGCTCCTTCGTGTCGAGCGCGATGACCGCCTCCACCACCCGGCTGTCCTGTCGCTCCGCCGGGTCCTCGCTGGGCGTCCGCTGTCCCACCACCTTGCCGAGCCGAACCACCTTGCCTTGCCAGCGCCTCGAAGGGTCCGCCTCCAGCACGATCTCGGTGTTCTGGCCGGGCTTGACCGCAGCCAGGTACTGCTCCTCCAGTTCGGCACGCACGATGCGGGCTTCGTCGGGGGCAAAAAGAAACAAGGGCGTCAGGTTGAGCGTGCTGACGCCATGGCCCGGCCGCACCTGGCGCTGGATGATTTGTCCGTCGAGCGGCGCGATGATGCGCCGCTCTTCGACTTCACGTGCGGCGACCGCGGCGCGCGCTTGCGCGGTGTCGATCGCCGCACGGGCGGCCTGCTCGGCGATGACGGCGAGCAAGTGCGCGTCACGCGCGCGGTCCAGGTCCTGGCGCGGGACCGTGTCATCCTGCGCGATCGCCTGCAGGCGGTTCACCTCACGAGCGGCGGCCTGCCGTTCGACCTCGGCCTTTTTCAGTTCCTGCCGGGCTTGAGCCGCTTCGCGATCGGCCAGCGCGAGTTGGCGGATCGCCAAGGTGTCGTCGAGGCGGGCGAGGACCTGCCCCGCCTTGACGCGGGCGCCTTCCTCGACATGCACGCTGGCGATCACGCCGTCCTGGCTCGCCGACAGCCGGATGATGCCGCCGTCCAGATCGACGCGTCCCTTGGCGCTCGCCACCGCAGCCCGGGAGAGCTGTTCCGCTTGTTGCGGGGAGTCCGGCGGGCCCTCGGCGGTTTTTTCTTCGCACGCCGTCAGCCCGCACAGCGCGAGCAGCAGCAGCGCGATGCGCAGAGCCGGAAAGCCGGGCGGGTCGGAAGCGCTTGGGGTTCGGAGTGTTTGCATGCTGAGGGGTCCGTCATGAGGGGGAGGGTCCTGCAGCGCGCTCATCCCGGGTGACCACGCCGTCTTCCAGGTGGATCACGCGGTCGGCATGCGACAGCAGGCGCGGGTCGTGTGTCACGCCGAGAACGGTCGCGCCATGTCCGGTGGCGATGCGCTTGAGCAGATCGATGACGATCTGGCCGTTGTTCTTGTCGAGTGCCGAGGTCGGTTCGTCGGCGAACAGCAGTTGTGGACGTTTCACCAGGGCGCGCGCGATCGCGACACGTTGCTTTTCGCCGCCGGACAGCTCGGCCGGGCGCAGGTGGCTGCGGTCGTGCAAACCCACTTCGTCGAGGGCGGACTGGGCGCGTTGCCGCGCCGGGGCGCCGTGCACACCGAGGTATTGGAGCGGCAGGATGACGTTGTCGAGGGCGCTCAGGGAGCTGAAGAGGTTGAAACCCTGGAAGACAAATCCGCAATGCTCCAGCCGGAAGCGATCCAAGTCCTTTTCGCCGAGCGCCCAGAGATCCTGTTCCAGCGCTCGGACACTGCCCGTGTCGGGCCGCAGCAGGCCGGACAGCATCGAAAGCAGGGTGCTTTTTCCGGAGCCGGAGGGACCGACAATCAAGGTCAGCTCGCCCGGGAAGATGTCGAGCGAGCTGTCCTTGATGACCTGCTGCGTGACCTTTCCGGTGACAAAGGCCTTCGAGATGCCGCGGCTGTACAGGCTGGGAGTGGCTGTCATGGACTAGCGAAGCAAGGACGCAGGCTCTGCGTTCAACAGCGGGCGCAGCGCCAGCAAGCCCGAGAGGACGGCGATACCCGCCATGAGGCAGGCCACAGTCGCCAGCATCCACCAGGGAAAGTCCATCGCGATGCGAAACTGCTCGCCCACCCAGGCGATGGCCAGCGTGAGAACCGCCGTCACGGCCAGGCCCACCGCACCCACCCACAGCGACTGCTCGATCACGACCTGGCGCAAGGAGCGCTGCGACACGCCGAGTGCTCGCAAGGCCGCGAACTCCTTCACCGACGCGATGACGGCCCCCGCCAGGGTCTGGCTCGTGATCGCGATGCCGACGATCAGCGCCAGCAGCGACGCGAAACCCGAGCCTATGCCCGAGCCGGATTCGAGCAGCCAGTAGCTCTGCGACCGCACCGAGAGCTCGTGCGCCGGCCAGACGCTGTAGCGCGGCAGGGGACCTGGATCGGCGAGCTGCTGCGCGACGTCCTCGGTGTCGAAGCCGGGGCGCAGGCGCACCAGATAGAAGGTGACCTGCTCGGCGGTTTCCGGTGCCAGCGAGCGGGCTGTCGCGAAGGACGTCAGGATGTTGACACCGCCTACGGCGCGCAGGCCCTCGACGACACCCGCGATGTAGGCGCGCTTGCCATTGATCTCGATGGCCTTGCCGACTTCGGCGCCGAGCTTCGCCACGTCGGCACCGTCGACCAGAATGGCACCCGGCTCCCTGAGCAGGGCTCGTTCCGAGCGCGTGAGCAGCTGGCGGAAGGCCAAAGCCTGGTCCCCGGCGTCAATGGCATTGATGAGGACCGACACCGGCACCCCGTCGGCGCGCCGAAGGTCGCCGTAGGCGCTGACATACCGTTCGATGCGTTCGACCCCCGGATGCGTCCATGCGGCAGCATCGCTGGTCGGGCTGATCGGGCGACCGAGGTCGACACTTTCGGTATTGCGGAATCCGATCCATAGATGGGCCGCCGACTTGTCGACGATGACCGAGACCGTGCCGAACAGGCCGAGGAGAAGGGCCAATTGCACGACAACGAGCAGGCCGGCGAAGGTGATCGCCAGCACGGCGGCCAGGTAGCGCCGCCATTCGTAGATCAGGTTGGCACGGGCGATCGAGACCATGCCTGTCTCACCGGCAGCCCGTCGTCACGGGGGTGATCACGCGCAGCAGCCAATGGGTCTCGACGAGCACGCCCAGCGGGCCCAGAACGTCGAGACGCGCCTGGTTCTCGGAGACGTGCGTCAGGGTTGCCGTGTGGTGTTCGGGCTCCTTCCCGTCGAGCTTTTCTTCCGGATCGGCCACCCAGCCTTTCCACTGCGCCGGACGCTCGGATGCCGCGCCGGACCGGCGCAGGTCCCCCATCACGCGAAAGCCGCACAGCAGGCCTCGAACCTCGGGATCGGCGACCTCGGGTTCACGCGGCAAGCCCACGATGGCCGCGCAAAGCGTGTCGCTGGCGCCGGGGCAGGCGCGGATGTCGACGACCGTGCCGTCGCTCACGAACTGCCAGGGTCCCGACATCGCCGCCAAGGCCGGTGCGGCCCCAAGAGCCCACAGCATCGAGACGAAAAACGGAGTACTCCGTCGCATAAATGCTTTCGCTTGCAAGCTGGATGGCATAAGGTCTTACTCCTTCTTCAGAAAGTAGCTGCCGACCAGATCCGCCAACGCTTTCGCGGTGGACGCGGCGTCAAGCCGGACCCCGATCTCGGCCTCGAACTGCAGCCCCGAAATGATGGACAGAAGCAGGTGGCTGGCGCCGGCACAGTCGAGCCCGGGGCGAACCCACCCGGCTTCCTGGCCGCGCCGCAGTTCTTGCGTCAGGGTGGTTCTCGACTGCCGGTCCAGCTCCAGAATGCGGGCGCGCCCCACCGGGTCCCGCGCCAGTTCCAGCCAGCTGTCCGCGCCGAGATCGAACTCGGTCGGTCGCAGCAGCTCTTCGAAGTCGGTGTCGGTCAGTTGACTGAGCCATTCGAGACCGGCCTTGCTCGCCAGAAACTCCAGATCGGCCTTGTAGCTGTCGAACTCGAGTTGTGCGATGGCCGCAATCATCTCTTGCTTGGTCGTGAAATACCTGAAGACGGTGCCGGCGCTCATGCCGGCTTCCGTGCAGATGTCTTCGGTGCGTGCCAGATGGAAGCCCTTGGCCTTGAAGACCCGTGCAGCGGCACTCAGGATGGACCTGCGACGCTGCTGATGCAGCTGTTCGTCCTTGGTTCTGGCCATCGGATGAAAAATAAACGGAGTAGTTCGTCGCAGTTTAAGGAGGCTGCGCACCGACGTCAAGCGCGCCCGGGAGAGCCGGCTCGACCGACACGCTGCTGCCCCTAAGGGCAGGTCTGCGCCGACCGAGTTGTCGCTTCCTGGGCAGGCCTTGCGGGAAGTCTGCGCCGAGACCCATGCGTCGCCGGTCGAGTCTGACCATTCCTTCGCGAACTTGAGGAATCGCTACTCACCTTCACGACTCGGTTCACTGGTGTGAGGCTAAGGAAACGCTAAGACGCCTGTGGCACCTTAGACCACTGTCAGAACGACGTGGTGGAGAAGCGAGTGAAACAGGGAGCACTGGACATAGCAATCGTCGGCATGGCGAGTCACTTTCCGGACGCTGCGACGCTGTACGATTTCTGGACCAACATCGTCAATCGCAAGGACTCGATTGTCGACGTGGACCAGGTGGACGGGGACGAATACTGGCGCAAGACGGATTTCTATGATCCGGACCCCAGCGTCGCGGACAAGACCTATGGCTACAAGGCGGGCTTCGTCCCCCGCATCGAATTCGACCCGGTGGAATTCAAGCTGCCGCCGCTGATGATGGAGTCCATCAGCACGGCGCAG
This sequence comes from Aquabacterium sp. A7-Y, assembly GCF_026153205.1. Lineage (GTDB taxonomy): Bacteria > Pseudomonadota > Gammaproteobacteria > Burkholderiales > Burkholderiaceae_C > Caldimonas. The sequence continues at coordinate 85,945 of NZ_JAPFBW010000017.1, forward strand.
ATCTTTGCGCTTTATGTGGCCCGGCAGGCGATGCAGGATGCACGGCTGGTCGGCGACAACCCTCTGCCGATCGATCGTGACCGGGTGGGCGTGATCCTGGGCGGGGCCGGCAACGGCAACACCTCGTTTTCGCTGGCATCCCGCCAGCAGGCGCCCTACCTGAAAAAGATCATGATCAACGCGGGCCTGCCGGAGCCCGTGGCAGAGGAGGTGATCGGCCGTGTCACCGATCTGTACCTGGAGTGGAACGAAGACAGTTTCCCCGGTTTCCTCGGCAACGTGGCTTGCGGGCGGATCGCGAGCTACTTCGATCTGGGCGGCACCTCCTACATGGTCGATGCCGCCTGTGCCAGCAGCCTCGCCGCCATGAAGGCCGCGATCGGCGAGCTGGTCGACGGCAGCTGCGATGCGGTGCTGACCGGCGGGGTCAACCTGGAGAACTCTGTGTTCTCCTTCCTGTGCTTCAGCAAGACGCCGGCGCTGTCCAAGAGCAACATCTCGCGCCCCTTCGACGCCGACTCCGACGGCATGATGCTGGGCGACGGCGTCGGCTTTCTGGTGCTGAAGCGGCTGGAAGATGCGGAACGCGATGGCGATCGCATCTACGCGGTGATCAAGTCGCTGCAGGCGTCGAGCGACGGTCGTGCAAAAAGCATCTTCGCGCCGCGCCACGAGGGCCAGGTCAAGGCCTTGCGGCGCGCCTATGAGCGCGCCGGCGTGTCGCCGGCCGATATCCAGCTGGTGGAGGCGCACGGCACCGGCACCCAGTCCGGCGACCACACCGAGGTCAAGAGCCTGCGGGCCGTGTTCGACGCCTGCCAGATCCCGGAAGCTTCCATCGCGATCGGCAGCATCAAGTCGCAGATCGGTCATACCCGGTGCGCCGCCGGAGCGGCCTCGATGATGAAGGTGGCGCTGGGGCTGTTCCACAAGGTGCTGCCCCCGACCATCAATGTCAAGCGGCCCAGCAAGGAACTGATGCTCGATGGCGGCCCCTTTTATGTCAACGTCGAAAGCCGGCCCTGGTTCCGTCCGCTCACCGGTGCGCCGCGCCGGGGTGCGCTGAGCGCCTTCGGCTTCGGTGGCACCAACTATCACGCGATTCTCGAAGAGCACCAGCCGGAACCGGGCGGCGCCTATCGCCTGAACCGGCGGCCGGAAGTGGTGCTGCTCCAGGCCGAGTCGCCGGCGCAGCTGCTGGCGCTCGGCCGGGACGTGCTGACGGGCTGGCAGTCCGCCGAGGGCGCGGCGCTGTTCCACCACCATCAGGCCGCCGGTGCAAAGGCGGTTCCGCCCTCGGCAGCGCGGCTGGCTTTCGCGGCCGAGGGCGTGACGCAGGCGCAGCAACTGCTGGCAGAGGCGCTCAGGCAGCTGGAGACCAAGGCGGACTCGGACTGGGAGCATCCGCTCGGCATCTACTACAAGCCGCGGGCTGCGCCGACGTCCGGCCGTGTGGTGGTTCTGTTCCCGGGGCAGGGGGCGCAGTACCTGAACATGGCGCGCGAGATCGTCAATGACTACCCGGTGGTGCGACAAGCCCTCGAGGGCCTGGACGTCGTGGCCCATGCGGCAGGCGGCACCCCCCTGTCCGGCGTCATCTTCCCGCCGCCGGCGTTCAGCGAGCAGGCCGTTGCCCGGCAGATGCAGGCCCTGACCCAGACCAGCCGCGCGCAGCCGGCCATCGGCGCCGTCAGCGCCGGCTACTACAAGCTGCTGCAAGGCCTCGGCCTCAAGGCCGATTTCATGGCCGGGCACAGTTATGGAGAGGTGACGGCCCTGTGGGCGGCGGGCGTCTGGTCGGACGAGGACTTCTATCGCGTGTCGCTGGCACGAGGGGCTGCTGTCGAGGCGCCGTCGCAGCATTCCGGTGGCGACATGGGAGCGATGCTGGCGGCTTCGATCGGCGAGGCGCCCTTGCAGGAGCTGCTGGACCGCTTCGAGGACCTGATCGTCGCCAACGACAACTCGCCCGAGCAACTGGTGCTGGGAGGGTGCACCGACTCGATCCGGCAGGCCCATGCCTTCCTGACGGAGCGCAACCTGCGCTGCCAGATGCTGCCCGTCTCGGCGGCCTTCCACACGCCGTATGTCGAGCACGCCTGCGAGCCCTTCCGCGCGAGCCTGGCCGACATCCCCTTCCGGGTGCCGCAATGCCCGGTGTTCTCCACGGCCACCGGCGAACCGCACCGCCCGGACCCGGCGGCCATCAAGGAGACGCTGATCCAGCAACTGGTCAGCCCGGTGCGCTTCCGGCAGACCATCGAGCGCATCCACCAGCAGGGCGGTGACCTGTTCATCGAGATCGGCCCGAAAGGCATCCTCGGCAAGCTGGTGGCCGACATCCTGAAGGGCAGGCCGCACAGCGTGGTGTCGGTCAATCCCAGCCACAACGGCGACCCCGCCCTGCAGTTCAAGCGAGCCCTGGCCAAGCTGGTGGTGGAGGGCCTGCCGTTCAGCAGCCTGGACCCGCAAGCTTTGCCGCAGCCGGCCCCGGTGACCAGAAAGAAGTCGACGGTCTACTCCCTGGGCGGCGGCTTTTTCCTGTCCGACAAGGCGCGCAAGAAGCGCGAGCGTGCGCTGCGCACGGACACCCGCGTGCTCGACGCCCTGATCAAGGAACACCTGCAGGCCCTGGCGCCGGCCGCCGCTTTACCCGTCGTGGAAGCGGAACCTGTCGAGTGGCCGATGCGGCGCCCCGAGACCGCATTGGCGATGTTTACCCCGGTTGTGGACAACGACGGCATGAAGCGGCTGGGCCGCCTCCCTGCCCTCAACGGAGACGAGATGATGAAAAGCGGTAATCCAGAAAATGAAATGCTCAGCGTGCTGGATGCACAGATCCAGGCCCAGAGCGCATTGAGTCAGGTGCATCTGCAGTTCCAGCTGAACCAGCGCGAGTACATCCAGCTCCTGAATTCGCTGATGAGCAAGCAGTGCTCCCTGCTGGAGAAGTTCCAGGGCAGCCCGCAGCTTGGCGATGTGGTGGGCAGCCTGGGCCAGAGCTTGCAGCTGCTGGACAAGAACCAGGAGCTGTACCACGTCAACCATGAACACTACTTCGACAATCAGCAAGCGATGCTGGGTGGCGAGGCGGTGCGCAGCAGCCGGGTCGCGGCTCTGGCCGCGCAGCGCGTGCCGATGAGCCTGCCGGTGGCGGCTCCCGTGGCAGCCGCTCCGGTCCGTGAGGTGGCGGTGGCAGCGCCTGCGGTGGTTCGGGCTGCGGAGCCGGCACCGATGGCGCCGGTTCAGGCGCCCAAGCCCTCCATCCCGGAGCTCACGCCGGTTCCGGCCTCCCCGCTGGCGTCCGATGCACCGGCACCGGCCAGCGCGGCGTCCGTTCCGGCCCCCGCTCCCGCCCGCGCAGTGAGCGCGGAAGACGAGGCCTTGATCCGGCGATTCGAAGCCATCACGGAAGCCGATCTGGTGAAGCAGGTGGTGGCCATCGTCAGCGAGCGCACCGGCTATCCGGCCGACATGATCCATGAGGAGATGGATCTGGAAGCCGACCTCGGGATCGACTCGATCAAGCGTCTCGAGATCTTCGGCGCGATGTTCGATCAGCTGACCGCCAACGTGCCCTACTTCCAGGACACCGAGCAGTACAAGGACGCGGAGACCTTCGACATCGATGCGTTCAGCAGCATCCGCAAGATGGCCGTGTTCTTCAAGGACACCATTGCCGAGCTGCTGGCGAACTTGAAAGGTGAGGTGCCGGCCGCGGCTGCCGCCGAGCCGCCAAGCGCGCCTGCCGCCGAGCCGCCGAGCGCGCCTGCGACCGAGGCCGCGCCGGTGGTGGAAGCGAAGCTGCCGGAGATCGTCGAGACCCCCCTGTCAGAGGCGCCACCGATCCGAACCCTGGGTTTCGTCGCCACCACGCGCAAGCTGGCCGGCAGCGAAGCGGAGAAGGAATCCGCCGCAAAAAAATCCTCAGCTGAGCCGCGGGAGGGCGCATCTGCCCCGGCTCGGCGCTTGATGACAAGTGATGCCGATACAGAAGTGAACAGCTCCGTCCAGCGCTACCAGCCGCGCAGGCTGGCGCTGCCCCGGCCCGACCAGCGGGCCTTCGATCTGGCACCGGGCCACCTGTGGCTGGTCACGGATGACGGCAAGGGACTGAGCGACGAGCTGGCCAAAGGCCTGGTGGCCCGACAACAGCGTGTGGTGCGGCTGGTGCATCGTTCCCATCAGGGCGAGGGGGCGCGCAAGGGCATCAAGGGGGTGCGCGACCATGTGCTGGGCGGCAACGGCGAGGCCGAGCTGAGGGCCGTGGTGGACAAGATCGTCCAGGCCGACGGCCCGGTCGCGGGCCTGGTTTATCTGCAGCCGGCTGCCGACGCGCCCAAATCGCTGGACGAGGCCTTCAGCGACGCCGCCTACGACAGCGCGCGGACCGCGTTCACGCTGGCCAAGCTGCTGCAACCCGGCTTCAGCCAGATCGGCGAGGGACGCAGCTTCTTTTTTGTGGTCACCCAGATGGACGGCGAGTTGGGCACCGCGGGACGAACGCAGTTCCCCTTGCCCAGCTCGGGGCTGACGGGCCTGACCAAGTCCTTGAACATCGAATGGGAGCACAGCTTTTGCCGCACGGTCGACATCGCCCCCCGGGTCAGCAAGGCGGTCGCCGCCGCGATGATCCTCGAAGAACTGGGTGATGCGCAGACCGAGATCGCCGAGGTGGGCCGCGGTGCCAAGGGCGAACGTTTCGGCCTCGGCTTCGAGGCGGTGCCGGTCGACGCCGAGCCAGCGCTGAGTGACATCAACGCGCAGTCGGTGTTTGTCGTGACCGGAGGCGCACGGGGCATCACCGCCGAGTGCGTGATCGGCCTTGCCCGGCAATACCCGGCTCGTTTTGCGCTGCTGGGCCGCACCCGCATCGACACGCCGGTGCCGGCCTGGGCGGAGGGCCTCAGCGAGATCAAGGCCCTGAAAGCCGGCGCGATCAAGCAGTTGCAGGAACAGGGTGAGCAGCCGACCCCGGTCAAGGTCGACCGCATGCTCAAGGACGTGCTCCATATCGCCGAGGTCAAGCAGACCATCGCCCGCGTGGTGGAGGCGGGCGGCCGGGCCCTGTATGTGGCGTGCGACATCGGCGACCGCGAGGACCTTGCCCGGGCGGTGGACCTGATCCGGCGCGAGTGGGGCCCGGTCACCGGCCTGATACACGGTGCCGGCAACCTGGCCGACAAGCGCATCGAGAAAAAGAGCGAAGCCGACTTCAACAGCGTGTTCTTGACCAAGGTCAGGGGCCTGGAGCACCTGATGTCGGTCCTGAAGGCGGAACAACTCCAGCACGTGGTGCTGTTCTCGTCGGTGTCCGGATTCTTCGGCAATGCCGGTCAGACCGACTATGCGATGGCCAACGAGGTCTTGAACAAGTTCGCATGGCAGTTCCAGTCGCAACATCCGAAGGCCTGGGTGCGCTCGATCAACTGGGGCCCGTGGGACACCGGCATGGTCAACGACGTGCTGAAGAAGGCGTATGCCGAGCGCCGGCTGACCATCATTCCGAGCCCGGTCGGGGTGCACCACTTCGTCAACGAGTTCCGGGCTTCCGCGAGCCCGCAGCTGCTGATCGGCGGCGGCAGCTACAAGGTCGCTCCGAAGGGACGGCGGCTGGCGGCGGCGACCCGGGTGATGCGCGAACTGAATCTCGCCGACAACGCCTTCCTGAACGATCACGTGATCGGTGGGCACCCGGTGCTGCCGGCCACGGCGGCTGCGGGCTGGATGGTGCAGGTGTGCGAGGACCTGCTGCCCGGCTATCGCCTCGAGACACTGAGCGACTTCAAGGTCTTGAAGGGCGTGGTGTTCGACGACGGTGAACTGCGGCGCATCGTTGCCGAGGTCAGGCCGCAAGGCGGCGCCGAGAAGGGCCACGATCGGCACACCCTGTCGGTCAGCCTGTTCAACGAGGTGCAGGGCGCGCCGCTGCAGCGGTACCAGGCCACCCTGGTGATGAGCCGCGGGAGTGCCGAGGCGCCGCCGGTGTATGCGGGCGAGGCGCCGGACGGAAGCCAGGAGCGTCCGGTCGTCTATGGCGACATGCAAGGAGGTGCCCTGCTGTTCCACGGACCCGCGTTCCGTGGCCTGCAAGCGGTGCTGCACGCCGACGAGACGCGACTGAGGGCCAGCGGCCGGCTGCCCCGCCTCGAGGACGCGCGGCAAGGGCAGTTCCGGGTCACCAGCTTCAACCCGTATCTGGCCGACGTGTTCGTCCAGGCGCCGCTGCTGTGGCTGATGCTGCAAACCGACGACGCCGGCCTGCCGTCGCAGATCGGGCGCTGGGAGCAGTGGGCTCCGCTGGCCTTCGACCAGCCCTTCCAGCTGTCGATGCAGCTGGTGTCGCGAAGCCCGGCGGCGATGGTGGTCGACATCGTGGTGCACGACGAGTCCGGGCGCATCTTCAGCCGACTGTCCGGCCTGACCTACACGGTGTCCAGGAAGCTGCGGCAGCAGTGGTGCGGTCCTCAGACCGCGGCCCTGGCCTGACGCTCGGACCCGCAGCGAACTGACGGGCGCGGCCGCTGCCTTGCGGGGCGGCTGCGCCGGTCGGCACGAACTTCAGACTGGGATGCAACATGGACAACATTGCGATCGTCGGTTTGGGCTGCCTGTTCCCGGGCGCCGAGACACCGGCGCAATACTGGCAGAACCTGCTGGACCAGCGCGACTGCACCAGCCCCTTGTCCCGTGAAGAACTGGGTGTGGACCCGGCTTTGTATTACCACCCCACACCTGGCACGGCGGACAAGATCAACTACCACAAGAACGGCCATGTGCGCGGCTTCCGCTTCGACCCCGGCGGCTACCGGCTGCCGGCGGAGGAACTCGCCGCGCTCGACCCGCTGTTCCACTGGACGCTGTATGTCGCCGAGCAGGCCTTGCGAGATGCACACCAGGGTGAAGCGAGCGACACCCTGCGCAGCCGCTGCGGCCTGATCATCGGCAACATCGGCATGCCGACGCACGCCGGGAAACGCCTGCTGAGCGGCTTTTATCACCAGATCCTGACGCCCTATCTGCAGGCTCTGATGGGCCGCCCGGAGTTCCGCTTCGGTCAGCCCTGGAAGACCGACGGACTGTCCGAACTCAACCTGATGACGGGCAGCCACAACGCGACCATCGCGGCGCAGGCGCTGGGATTGGGCGGCCCCTGTTTCTCGATCGATGCGGCCTGCGCTTCGGCCTTGTATGCGATCCAGGTGGCCAGCGACTACCTGCACAGCGGCAAGGCCGACCTGATGCTGGCCGGCTCGGTCTGCCACGCGGACCACATCTATATCGACCATGGCTTCAACGTGCTGCAGGCCTTCCCCCGCGACGGCCAGTCGATCCCCTTCGACCGTCGCTCGGAGGGGCTGAAAGCCGGCGAGGGCGCGGGTCTGATCGCCCTGAAACGGTATGCCGATGCGGTGCGCGACAAGGACACGATCTACGGCGTCATCGAATCCATCGGGCTTTCCAACGACGGTGGCGCCAAACACATCCTGGTGCCGGACATCAACGGCCAGCTGCTGGCGCTGCAGCGCGCTTACGAGGGCATCGACAAGCAGATCGACTATCTCGAATGCCACGCCACCGGCACACCGGTCGGCGACCAGGTCGAGCTGGGATCGGTCGAGGCGTTTTTCGGCGACGCCGGCCGGCTGCCGCTGGTGGGGGCCAACAAGGGCAATATCGGGCACATGCTGACCGCCTCCGGCATGGCCAGCATCCTCAAGGTGCTGCTGGCGATCCGGCACGGCGTGATACCACCCACCCTGGGCGTGGAGGAACTCGTCGGCACGCCGAAAGGACAGCTCGGCATCGAGCAGGTGGTGCGTCAGACCCTGCCCTGGCCCCAGCAGGGCCGACCGAAACGTGCCGGCATCAACGCCTTCGGTTTCGGCGGCGTGAACGCGCACATGGTGCTGCGTGAAGCGGTGCCGCACCAACAGCCGGCCGGCGACGCCGCCCCGCTGGCGCTGGCCCCCATGGCGATCGTCGGTATGGGTCTGTCTCTGGCAGGGACCGAGGCAGTGCCGCAGTTCGAGAGCACCGTGCGTGACGGCCGCCATCACCTCGGGCCCTTGCCGCGTACGCGCTGGCTGGGTCTGGAGGGCCGCGAGGACGTGCTGAAGCCGCGTGGTTTCGACGCTGCGCCGGTGGGTGCCTACATCGAGACCCTGGACTTCGACTGCAAGCACTTCAAGCTGCCGCCGAAGGTGATCGGCAGCCACCTGCTCTCGCACCTGTTCCTGATGCCGGTCGCCGAGCGGGCCTTCCACGACGCCGGCTACCCGCTCGACGGGCGCAAGCGCAATATCGCGGTGATCGTGGCCGGCGACGTGGACTACAGCTGCTCGCGCTACCAGGCCCGCAACGAAGTGGCGTGGCAGCTGCACGACAGCCTGGCGCAGTGCGGCATCACCCTGACGCCCGAGCAGAGCGCCGCGCTGGAGACCATCGCCAAGGACGCGCTGTTCCCCGAGCCCTATCCGGAGGGCATCACCGGCGGCATCGGCAATGTGATGGCCAGCCGCATCGCGGCGCATCTGAAGCTGGACGGTCCGGCGTTTTCGCTCGGCTCGCATGAAAACGCCTCGTTCAAGGCGCTCGAGCTGGCGCAGTTCATGTTGTCGCATCGCCTGGTGGAGGCCGTGATCGTGGCCGGCGGCAGCTTTGCCGGCAGCCTGGAAAACGTGCTGTGGACCCAGCGGCGCCATCCTGGCCTGCCGGTGGGCGAGGGCGCGGGCGCGATCGTGCTCAAGCACGAAGAGGCGGCGGTGGTCGCCCAGGACCGCATCTATGCGGTGATGCGCGGCTTGGCCGTCGCCCACGAGTGCGGACGCAGCACGCGATTCACGCCGTCCGCCGACGCTGTGGCGAATGCGGCGGCGGCTTCGCTGCAGCAGGCCGCTTGCACGCCGGACGACATCGACTATGTCGAGCTGAGCGGCGGCAGCCAGTTGCAGGACAACCGGACCGAAATCGATGGGCTGGACCGCGTGTATGGGGCACGCACCCGTGCGACAGCGGTGGTGGCGGGCTCGGTCAGCGCCAACTATGGGCATCTGGCCTCTGCGCAGGGCATGCTCGGCATCATCAAGACGGCGCTCTGCCTGTACCACCGGTATCTGCCGCCGACGGCCGGGCTGCGGGCCTATCCGGACTGGTCCGCCTGCCGCGCGCTGTGTACCGGCCCGTCCGCCCAGGAATGGGCGCGGCCGCCCGGGGGCTTGCGCCGGGCGGCGGTGAACAGTCTGGGCGTGGACCGTGCCTACGCGCATCTGATCCTTCAGGAGCCGGACGACGCGCAGCGCCGCTCGGCCCGGCACCCGGCGCCGTACCAGGCGCAGGCGGGCGGGCTGATGACGCGCGTTTTCACTGGCCGCGAGCGCACCGTGGCCGAGATGATCCTGAGCGAGGCGAACCGCGCCTTGTTCGGCAGCTCGCCGCAGGCGCCGGCCGCAGCCGCTTCGGCGGCGCTTGCGGAAGCCCGCGTCGGGCCTGCGGCCGCGGCCCACGATCCGCTGGCGCGCCAGTACCTGCGCGCGATCCGGGCGCAGCTGCGTTTCCTGCAGGTGGAGCAGCAGTTCTATCGCCGCATGCAGGGCCTGATCGACGCGCACGCACAGGCGCCCGGTGCCGGGCTGCCGGTACCCACCTTGCCGCTCCCGGTGCTGCAAGCTGTGGTGGCGAAGCCGCCGGCGGCTCCCCGTCGCCCGGTGCTGCTGGACGAAACCCAGCTGATCGAGCTGACGGACGGGTCGGTCGCCAAGGTGCTGGGGCCTGACTACGCGGAGGCCGACACCTACCCGATCCGCACCCGCATGCCGTCGCCGCCCTATCTGTTCGTGTCGCGCATTACCGCGATGTCGGCACAGAAGGGCAAGCTCGAGCCGTGTTTTGTCGAATGGGAATGCGACCTGCCGGAGGACGCCTGGTTTGTCGCGGACGGCCGGGTGGGATCCTTCGTGTCGCTGGAATCGTCTCACGCAATGATCGTGGCCTTCACCTATATCGGCTGCGACCAGCTGTTCAAGGGGCAGTTGCGCTACCGCGCGGTGGACAGCCAGACGACGGTCTACAGCGAGATGCCGAAAGCCGGCGATGTCTTGCGCGGCCGGGTCAACATCAAGTCCTTCCTCAAGGTCGGCAAGAACGTGCTGATCGCCTACGAGTATCTGTGCTATGTCGGCGACCGGCTTTGCTTCAAGCTTGAGGCCAATTCCGGCTTTTTCCTGCCCAGGGACATCGAGAAGTCCAAAGGCATCGAATCCAAGTCCCACCTGAAAGGCCCGCGGCCGGAGCGGCCCTTCGTGCCGCCGCTGCGCTGCACCAAACAGGCGTTCAGCTCGGCGGACATCGACGCCCTGCAGAACGGCGACTTCGAACGCTGCTTCGGCCCGGCCTACCACCGGGTCCGGGCAGGGCGCCTGTACGCGCCGGCAGCCCGCATGGTGGACCGTGTCGTGTCCATCAGTGCCGACGGTGGCGCCTTCGGCCTGGGCGAGGTGGTCGGCGAACGCGACATCGACCCGTCGCACTGGGCCTTCAAGGCCCACTTCAAGAACGATCCGGTGATGCCCGGCACGCTGCTGGTGGAAGGCTGCGAGCAGCTGGTGAAGTTCTACCTGTGTTACCTGGGTCTCTACCACCAGAACGATCTGGTGCCGCACTCGCTGGTCAACCACCACTACAGCGCGAAGTTCCGCGGCGAGGTCAAGTGCGAGCCGGAGACGCTGCGCTACCGCCTGACCTGCAAGTCCATCGACCGCAGAGAGCGAAGCGACGGCCAGGGGCTGGCCAGCCTGACGCTGGTGTTCGTCGCCGAGATCCTCTACCGCGGCCAGGTGATCGGCCTCTGCGACAACCTGGGGGCCGGGTTCCACAGCGTCCAGGACAGCCTCCCGCCGTCATTGAAAACGGTTCAACCAGCCATCGAGGTGTGAAGTGAACAGAGAAGAACTCTGCGTTGTCGCGCGTCCGGCGTCCCTGCCCGGTTCGCCCGAGGGCCGGCCCGGCATAGGCCAGCCGCTCGAGCGCGCCCAGGGCCTGCTGCTGGATCTGGCCCAGCCGCTGCAGGTGCTGCGGCGGCAGGACGGCATCGTCCTGGAGGCGGCCGGCAGACAGACCGCGCCGGACGGCCAGGCGGTGCTTGCCGCGTGCCTGCCTGAATGTTTCGGCGATCCCTCCTTCCTGCAGGACCATGGCGTGCGTTTTGCGTATTGCGCGGGCGCGATGGCGGGCGGCATCAATTCCGAGGAGATGGTCATTGCCCTCGGCAGCCGGCGCATCCTCGGCGTCTTCGGGGCCGGCGGGCTGATGCCGGAGCGCATCCTCGCCGCGGTGCGGCGCATCAAGGAGGCCCTGCCGAACGGGCCCTACGCCGTCAATCTGCTGCACAACCCCAGCCGGCCGGACTGGGAAATGGCTTGCGTCAAGCTGTTCATCGAGCAGGACGTGAAGGTGGTCGAGGCTTCGGCCTATATCAAGCTGTCGCCGGCCATCGTCTATTACCGGGTCAAAGGCCTGGCGCTGGACGTCGACGGCAACGTCTTGCGCGGCCACCGTGTCATCGCCAAGGTGTCGCGTCGCGAGGTGGCCCAGCACTTTCTGAACCCGGCGCCGGACAAGATTGTGCGCAGCCTGTTGGCCGAGGGGCTCATCACCGAGCAGCAGGCCCAGCTGGCCTCCCGCGTGCCGATGGCGGACGACATCACCGTCGAAGGCGACTCGGGCGGCCATACCGACAACGGCGTGTTGAGCTGCATCTTCCGCTCCATCGTCGAGCAGCGCGACGAACTGGCCGAGGCCTGCCCGTCGCCTTTCAAGGTGCGTATCGGCGCCGCCGGCGGGCTGGGCAGCCCGCATGCGGTGCTGGGCGCGTTCGCAATGGGTGCGGCCTATGTCGTCACCGGCTCCATCAACCAGGCGTGCGTCGAAGCCGGCACCTCACCGCGCGTGAAGCAGCTGCTGGGCAAGGCGAAGACGAGCGACGTGGCCATGGCTCCGTCCGCCGACATGTTCGAGCTGGGCGCCAAGGTGCAGGTGCTGACGGCCGGCAGCATGTATGCCGTGCGGGCCCAGAAGCTGTACAGCCTCTACAAGCAGTACGAGTCGATCGAGGCCATTCCAGCGGCCGAAGTGGCGCAGCTCGAGCAGTCCATCTTCAGACGACCGCTGGCCCAGGTGTGGGCCGAGACCGAAGCGTTTTTCAGGACCCGGGACAGCGAGGCCATCACGCTTGCTGCCCGCTCCAGCCCCAAAAAGAAGATGGCGCTGTTGTTCCAGTGGTATCTGGGCCAGTCGTCCCGCTGGGCCATCGCCGGCGATCCGGACCGCGCCGTGGAGTACCAGGTGTGGTGCGGCGCCGCCATGGGCGCGGCCAATGAGTGGCTGAAAGGCAGCCCGCTCGAACCCGTGGAACAGCGCCATGTCGCGGACATCGCCGTCGAGCTGATGGCCGGAGCCGCCTACCTCAACCGTGTCAACGCCTTGCAGCAACTCGGCGTGCCCGTTCCCGAGCGCTGGCGTCGCTATTCGCCCGGCAGCGCACGCCAGGCCGATCCGGACGACGGCGAGCCGGCGGCAGCCCCATCACCTTCACACCGACCCCATCATCGCAAGCAAGAGGATCACAAGATCATGGAAGCCGACACCAAACTGCCCTTGAACAAGTCCAAGGATTTCTACAAGCAATGCTGGGAGCTGATGCCGGGCGGGACGCACTACAACTTCGGCGATCCCGAGCGGCCGCTGGTGATCCCGTTCAACCGCGGTCGCAACTCGCGCGTCTGGGACCTGGACGGCAACGAACATCTGGACCTGTTCTGCAAGTTCGGCGCCCTGTTCGTCGGCCACCACAACGAGGCCTACGACGAAGCCTTGATCAAGTACATGCAGAAGGTCACCTCGGTCGACATCTGCGACCTGGAGGTCGAAGTCTGCAGCCAGCTGATCAGCCACATCCCGTGTGCCGAGATGATCCGCTTCTGCCTCAGCGGCACCGAAGCGGTTCAGAACGCGCTGCGCCTGGCGCGCGGTTTCACCGGCAAGAACCGTTTCATCCGCTTCCACGGCCACTATCACGGCAACGCGGACAACATCATGGGCTGGCGCAAGAAGAAGGACCTGAGCTTCCCGGTGCCGGAGCAGTTCAAGGGTGACCTGCTGGATACCCTGGGCCGCGCCGAAGGCGTGATGGAGTCGCAGTCCTTCGTGCTGCCCTGGAACGACATCCAGGTGCTTGAAGCGACCATCGAACGCTATCACGGCGAGATCGCGGCGGTGCTGATGGAGCCAATCTGCATCAACGGCGGCGGCATCCTGCCGCGCGAAGGGTATCTGGAGCGGGCCAAGGAGATCTGCGAGAAGCACAACATCGTGCTGATCTTCGACGAGATCATCACCGGTGTTCGCCTGGGCCTGTCCGGCGCGCAGGGCATTCTCGGCGTCACCCCGCACCTGGCGACCTTCGGCAAGGCGCTGGGCGGCGGCTCGATGCCGATCTCGGCCATCGCGGGCCGTCGCGACATCATGAACATGTACACCCGCGGCAAGGTGATCCATGCCGGCACCTTCAACGGCTACCCGCTGGGCCTGGCGGCCGTGAAGGCCACCTTCGACCTGGTCGAGAAGGATCCGGGCTGCTACGAGCGCATGGCCGGCTTCACCGCGCAGATCTCCGATGCCTTCATCCGCGCCGCTCATGCCAACGATCTGCCGCTGGTGGTGCAGGGCATGCCGACCGCCCTGGTGTATCACTCCCAGACCACCATGGTCGACCGGTCCGAGGGCTACACCGACAAGGTCAAATTCTGCGACATCATCATCCGTGAGATCGCCAAGCGGTATGGCATCCAGTTCTCGCCCTTGTCGCGCATCTACTCCAACCTGCTGATGAGCCAGGACGATGTGCGCTTTTTCGAAGAGCGCATTTTCGATGCACTGGCCAATGCGAAGAAGGTGATCGACATCACCTTCAAGGAAGGGGAGGCGGCATGAAGCGCCAGATCGCCATCGTCACCGGGGCCGCCGGCGGTTTTGGTGCCGCCATCAGCAAATCTCTGCTGGAGGTCGGGTATGCGGTGGCGGCCACCGATCTGGACGCCGCGAAGCTGGAGCGGCTGGTCCAGCGACTGGGCGCTCACGAGGACCTGAAGACCTTCGTGATGGACGTCACCGACCCGGATCAGGTCGAACAGTGCGCTGCCGCCATCGCCGAGTCGATGGGGCCGAACATCACGGTGCTGGTCAACAACGCCGGCATCATCGGTCGCGGCTTCAGCCTGGCGGAGAAAAGCGTGCTGCTGTCGCGGCAGGTGATCGACGTCAACCTGACCGGGGCTTTCAACTGCACTTCGGCGTTCTCGCGCCACATGGCGCGGTTGAAGTATGGCCGCATCATCAATATCGCCTCGGTGGCGGGGCTGTGGGGAGCCGCGGGCGGTGCCGCCTACGCGGCCTCCAAGGCCGGGCTGATCAAGGCCTCGGAGTCCTGGGCGCGCGAACTGGGGCCGCTGAACATCAGCGTGACCGCGATCGCGCCCGGCATCTGCAAGACCGAGATGCTGGACCGGTTTGTCGACTCGGAGGCCGCCATGTCGGTGGACGAGGCGAAGATCGTCAAGTCGATCGTGCCGGTGGGGCGCTGGGGCGTCCCGGAGGACATTGCCGAAGTGGTGACCTTCCTCGCCACCTGCAAGACCAACTATCTGAATGCCACCGTGATTCCCATGGACGGCGGCATGCGGGTCGGGACGCTGTAGCTGTGGCTGGCGGCTTTGTGTTGTTGAACGAACTCTGTTGAGGAGATGCTCGCGATGGACTACCGGGCCATGTCGACTGTAGGCAATATCGTATTGACCGGCGCCACCGGGGTACTGGGAGGCAGGCTGTTGCAGGAAGTCCTGTGCGCCACCGACGCCCAGGTCTACTGTGTGGTGCGTGCGGAGAATCCCGATGCGGCACGCCGCCGCATCGAGGACGTGCTGTTCTGCTATGACGAGCAGCAAACGCTGAAGGACGAGACCTGGCGCATCGTTCCGGTGCTCGGCGACGTCAGCCAGCCCAGATTGGGATTGAGCGAGGACAGCTACGACGAGCTGGTCGGCTCCATCGACCTGGTATTGCACTGCGCCGCCAACGTCAGCCTGGTGGCGTCTTACAACAAGATCGCGCCGGTGAACGTCGGTGGCGTGGCCAACATGGTGGAGTTCTGCCTCCAGGGCAAGATTCCGCTGCTGTTCACCTCCAGCTTCAGCATGGTCGGCGACAAGCTCTATCACGACGGCTTCGTGCTGAAGGAATGCGACCTGGACGTCGGCCAGGGCTTCGAGGACATGGATTACGAACGATCCAAGTTCGAGGCCGAACGGCTGATCCACGCAGCCGGTCAGCGTGGCCTGGACTGGGTGATCGTGCGGCCGGGCAATATCTGGGGCGACAGCGTCACCGGCTGCTATCCGCTCAAGCAGACGAAGGTGAAGGGCATCTACTACGAAATGCTCAAGTCGCTGGTGGAGACCGGCATGACCTTCCCCTCGAACGAGGACTTCGACATCTCGCCGGTGGACTACGTCGCCAAGGCGGCACTGAACGCCGTGATGAACCTGCATGTCACCAACCGGCGCACCTTCAACCTGACCCAGCCGAACCCGATCACCTACGACGATATCGTGGCGGCTGTGCGCGGCCACGGCTATACGGTGCGGGAAGAGCCGACCCAGCGCTATTTCGAGGCGGTGCAGGAAGGGCGTCTGATGCGCGGCGGCAAACCCTATCGATCGACCTTCACCGACTTGATGTCGGTCTTCTACGACGGCAGCGACTACAAGGAACACGCAAGATACGACACCACCGAGATCACGGCGCTGCTGGCCGACACCGGCATCCGCTGTGCTGCATCGGACCAGACCTTGTTGTCGCGCTATCTGGACTATGCCGTGAAGGTCGGTTTCCTGCCGCCGCCGTCGGCCCAGCGTCCACTGGCCGAGATCAGCGACACGGCCATGGGGGGCGGCTATATGGAAAGCCTCTACGACGCGAACCTGAGCGAAACCGCTCAGCCTGCATGAGCCGAGGCGACCGTGTTGGCCGGCCCCTTTCAGATGTTCGCCGAGGAGCAAGCCGAAGCCCGCCAGGTGCTGCGGTATCGCGTGCTGTGCGATGAGGAGGCAGTCGGACACATCCTCGCGTTACGCCGGGTGGTCCAGTGCGGAGACGAACCGGCCCTGATCCTCCGCAACGAGATGTCGATCCGAGCGCGCGGTCTCTGGTCGGACTATGCGCTCGACACCGAAGAAGAAATGATCCTGGACGGGCGAGGCCTGAGCCGCTATGTCGGCGTGTCGACCGAGGACGGCGACGAGGTCGCCGTCACCATCGATCGCGACGGCGGCCAGCTGATGCTGCATATCAAGGAGGACCGCGTTCACACCGAGCGCATCGCATTGACCGACATCGACGCCACCAGCGAGGATGCGGTGTCCTGCTTCCTGCGCAGCGAGCGACCGCAGTCCGTCCTGCGGGTGCTGGACCTGGACCATTTCGACATCGACGAGCTGCAATTCCGGCTGCTGCCCCGGGAGACGCTCACGGTGGCCGGGACCGAGCGCACGACGCGTGTCGTGGCCTTCGAATCAAAAAAACGCCGGCTCACCGGCAGGGGCTGGTACGTGCCGGACGACAGCGGCTTTGTCCTGGTGCGCGAAGTGAGCCGGGAAAAGGGCGATTTGAACGAAGTTCTTCTGATCGATTGGGAACACACATGACGAACCGGAATGATTTGACGCTGACCCTGGTGCAGACCGATGTCGCCTGGGAGGCGATCGACGACAACCTGGCCCGCATGCAGGAACATCTGGGCCGTGTGGGCGACACCCAGCTGATCGTGCTGCCGGAGATGTTCACGACCGGCTTCAGCATGCGCCCGGCTCTCATTGCCGAACCGATGGACGGCAAGGCCGTGAACTGGCTGCGCGAGACGGCCTCGGCGAGACAGGCCGATGTGGTGGGGAGCGTCGCCATCGAAGACGGCGGACGTTATTTCAATCGGCTGGTCTGGGCCAAGCCCGACGGCAGCCTGTATCTGTACGACAAGAAGCACCTGTTCTCCTTCGCCGGGGAACACGAGCACTACACCCCGGGCAGCGATGACTTGATCGTCCACCTGAACGGCTGGCGCATCGCCACCTTTATCTGCTACGACCTGCGTTTTCCGGTGTGGTCGCGCAATCTGCAGGGCAAGTACGACGTCGCGCTCTACATCGCCAGCTGGCCGGCACGCCGCGCTGCGCACTGGCAGGCCTTGTTGCGGGCACGCGCCATCGAGAACCAGAGTTATGTGGTGGGGGTCAACCGTGTCGGCGTCGACGGCACCGGCCTTCAGTACAGCGGCGACTCGCTCGTCATCGATCCTTTGGGCGAGATCCTGTACCACGGGCGAGCTGGCGAGGAGGTCCACACGACCACGCTGGATCGGGGACGGCTTGAAGAGGTGCGCAGCCAGTTCCCCTTCCTGAAGGACGCGGACCTGTACGAACTGGGCAGCAAGGCGCTGGCGGCCTGAGGCCCGGCTGCGGTACCAGATGTAAAGACTTTGCGCTTCGTAACGCTGCGGCGCCGCAATTCTGCGGCGTCGCAACGGAGCCGCTGCCCCGCTCGGTGGCATCCGCTTTGGAACCGGTACCAATTGTCGGCCCTGTTGCTGTGCAGCAGCCTCGTAGAGGCTCGTTACTCGATCCCCGTCGCCGGTTTCATCGACCCCTTGAAAATCCACCAGCCTTAACGCTCGCTTAAGGAGAGTTTGGCGCGAGCTTTCAAGGTGCTTACTCTACGGGCGTCCCCTTCGTGTGCCGGCCGGCTGTTTCCAGTGCGGCGCTTTTGCGGGGAAAGACGCAGACATTCGTACAACACAACCTTTCAGAGCACTCATGCATTACCCCCGACTCCGCGCGCCCTTGTGCGGCTGGGCGCTGGCCGTCCTGTCCTTTGCCAGCCCCCAGCTCCAAGCGGCCGACTACATGCAAGGTGTTGCAGTGTCCGGCAGCACCGCCACGATCTGGTTCAAGTCCAAGGTCAACACCAGCTGGGTCGATGCCCACTACCAGGTGAGCGGCGGCGTGCCGCAGAACGTGCGAATGAATTACGTCGCCTCGGCGCTGCGCTATGAGCACGCGGTGCCTGTCTCGGCGGGCAAGGTCCTCAGCTATTCCTTCACCTACAACAATGGCACCCCGGCCTACGACACGCCGACCTTGAGCTACACCGTGGGCGGCAGCAATCCCGCCGAGCCGCCGCCGCCGACGACGAGCGGAACGGTCTGCTTTTACGACAACGCGTCTTACGGCGGCGGCTCCTATTGCGCCGACGCAGACAGCGGTTTTGTCGGGGCTGCGTGGAACGACAGAATCTCCTCGCTGAAGCTGCAGCCGGGCCACGAGATCGAATTGTTCGAGCACGCCAACTACGGCGGCCGCAGCCGCAAGTTGACGGCGGACGCCAGCAGCCTCGGCGACTTCGACAATGTCGTCTCCTCGTTCCGGGTGAAAAAGAGCGGGCCCGGCCTGCCCACCTCCGACACGCCGGATTTCGGTCCCAACGTGGTCATCTTCGACCCCTCCACGCCGGCCTCCACCATCCAGTCGCGTCTCGACGCGGCCTTCAGCCCGCAGGTCCTGAGCCCGACCGCGCAGTTCGGCGCCCAGCGTCATGCCTTCCTGTTCAAGCCGGGCAAGTACAGCGGCATCTGGGCCAACCTGGGTTTCTACACCTCCATCGTGGGCCTGGGCCAAAAGCCGGACGACGTGACCATCCAGGGTAGTGTCAACGTGGACAGCGGCTGGAACTACGGCGATGCCGGCAATGCCACCCAGAACTTCTGGCGCTCGGCCGAGAACTTCGCGCTGGTGCCGTCCGGCGGCACGAACCGCTGGGCGGTGTCGCAGGCCGCCCCGATGCGGCGTGTGCACATCATCGGCAACCTGCACCTGGGGCCCTCCAACCAGGACCATGGCCAGGGCTACTCCAGCGGGGGTTATCTCGCGGACAGCAAGGTCGATGGTTCGATTTCCTCCGGGTCGCAGCAACAGTGGTACACCCGCGACAGCCACATCGGCGTCTGGTACGACGGCGTGTGGAACATGGTGTTCTCGGGAGTGGTTGGCGCGCCGGCCACCAGTTTCCCGGCGGTGTGGGGCTCGGCGCCTCCGTACACCTCGCTGCCCACCACGCCGGTGTCGCGCGAGAAGCCCTTCCTCTACGTCGACGGCGCTGGCAAGTACCGCGTGTTCGTGCCCGCGCTGCGCAGCAACGCCTCGGGTGCCAGCTGGGCCAGTGGCACCACCGCCGGCAGTTCGATCCCGATGAGCCGGTTTTACGTCGCCAAGCCGGGCGACAGCGCGGCCACGCTCAACCAGGCCCTGGCCCAGGGTCTGAACCTGTTTTTCACGCCGGGCACCTACCGCCTCAAGGAGACGATCAAGGTGACCCGCGCCAACACCGTGGTGCTGGGGATCGGCTTCGCGACGCTGGTGCCCGAAAACGGGGTGACGGCGATGACGGTGGCGGACGTGGACGGGGTCAGGATCGCCGGCCTGCTGTTCGACGCCGGCACGGTCAACAGCCCTTCCTTGCTCACCGTGGGCACGCGGGGCGCAGCCACGCGCCATGCGAGCAATCCCACCACCATCCAGGACGTGTTTTTCCGGATCGGCGGCGCGGTGGCCGGCAAAGCGAGTACCAGCCTGATCGTCAACAGCCACGACACCCTCATCGACCACATCTGGGCCTGGCGCGCCGACCATGGCAGCGCGCCGACCGGCTGGAGCGTGAATCCGGCGGACACCGGCGTGATCGTCAACGGCGATCACGTGCTGGCCACCGGCCTGTTCGTCGAGCACTACGAGAAGTACGAGGTGATCTGGAACGGCGAGAACGGCAAGACCATCTTTTTCCAGAACGAGAAGCCGTACGACGTGCCGGAGCAGTCGGTGTGGAGAAGCCCGGCCGGCAACGGATATGCCGCGTACAAGGTGGCCGATCACGTGAAGACGCACGAAGGCTGGGGCATGGGCTCGTACTGCTACTTCAACGTCAATCCCAGCGTGAACCTGTTCCATGGCTTCGAGGTGCCGGACACGCCGGGCGTGCGCCTGCACAACGTGTTCACGGTCTCGCTGGGCGGGGTGGGCAGCATCACGCACATCGTCAACAAGGTCGGCGGGACCGCCCAGGGTGTGCAGACCATCCCGCAGAACCTGATCAGCTATCCCTGAGCGACGCGAGCGGGATGTGCGATAGCAAAAGAAGGGGCCTCAGCGGCCCCTTCTTTTGCTCGCGACGCCTCAGCGCGGCCCCCCGGGCCGCCCGGTTCACACGCAGTCGACCACTCTGAACTCGACCCGGCGGTCGAGCGCGTCGCGCAGGTCGTCGGTGCCCAGGCCCACCAGGGCTTCGCGCGAGCCGGCGCCTTTGGCATTCAGCCGGGCACCGAGCGCACGATTGCGCTGCTCCAGCAGGCGCACGATCTGCTCGGCGCGACGCCGCGACAGCTCTTCGTTGACCCGCGCGCTGCCGGTGCGGCTGGTATGCCCGACGACTTGGATGCAGGCCGGCACCGACGCCGCCTCGCTCGACAAGGCGCCAAGCCAGACCTGGTACTGCTGCACCAGGTCGCCCACTTCGATGAACTGCGTGCGGCCCGGCTGGAACAGCAGTTTCATCGGCAGCCGCTTGGACTCGAGGCCGGAGGCCACGAGGCGGGAGAAGGCGGCCTCGGCGGCGTCGCGGTGGCCGAGCTTCCAGCTGGTGAGGTAGAGGCCGTTCAGCACCCGCAGGTCGCCCGGTTCGGCCAGCAGCCGGGCTTCCTTGTACAAGCCGTTGGCGATGTCGATGCGGCCCTCGCCGTAGGCGATCGCGGCTTCATTGAGAACCGCCGCTGCCGGCAGGCGCGCCAGGTATTCGGGGTCGGCCGGGTCACCCACCCGGGTGTCCATCTGGCAGGAGTTGATGTAGGCCTGCACCGTCTTGTCCTTGTGCCAGGTGGGGCTGTCGCGGTAGTAGGCGAGGGGCTCGGCGTTGACCGATCCGGCGCTTGCCCGGTCGAGCCGCTTGGCGATGATGCGTTTGGTGCGCAGGTCGATCAGGCTGACCCAGATGCGGAAGGCATCGGGTGGGGTGTCGGCGCTGCCGCGCGTGTGGATCGGCGTGACGGTACCGATCAGCAGCAGGGGCTGGTCGGCCAGCGCCTGGCGCGTCAAGGGCTGCACCTGCCAGCTCGGCTCGCCGGCCTTGGCGATCGTCTCCAGCTGGGCGCCCATGCGCGCGGTGCTGGTGGTCTGGGCACCCGTGTTGGCATCGATCAAAGGATCCACCACGAGCTTGCGCGGCTCCTTGCCGAGTCGCAGTCGGGCTTCGCGGAACAGCTGCTCGCCGGCGCGTGCCACCGCGTCGTCGAAGTGCAGCGGCTGCAACTGGTCCTCGGGCACCTGCCGGGCCTCGGCGGGCAGGGCGGGGTCGGCGGGCGGAGCTGCCACCGGGTCGGCGGTGCTGTACAGCGTCGGGGCCGACGCGGCTTGCACCGGCGCGGGAGTGCTGTACGGCGCTTCGAAATTGCCGCAGGCGGCGAGCAGCGCGATGGATACGACGGCGGGAACGACGCCGAAGCATTTCGGCAGGCGGTTCATGTCAACACTCCTTGGCATCTTCACCCGTGCCCCGGGCGCTGGGTTCGTTCACACAGAGGCAGACATCAGCGAACGAGGTGGTGTGCACAGGCACTTGAATGTTGTTACACCTTTCGGTGAAAGCTTGCCTTGCACGGGGCGCGAGCGTATGACAGGCGCGCGTTTTTCTCCTTCCTGAAAGTTAGGGGGGCGAGTTGTTCACGGGTGAAACAAGCCGATGCCGCTTGCCTTGCGCGCCAAGGAAACGGACAACGTTGCCGGCGCTTTCGACCCTTGCTGGATCGCTGGGGGTCAGTCTGCAAGCACGAGACCCGCCTGGCGCAGCAAGCGAAAGCTGTCCAACACCGGTTGATGGAGCTTGCGGCTGCGGCGGTCGGGGTCGATCAGCAGTCAACCTGCCTGCGCCCTGAACCTCTCGATCTCGTCCTTCAGGTGGTAAGCAGGATCGCCTGTCAGGCTGCTCATCCACTCGGAGTTCTCAGCGAAGATGATGCCCGAGTCAAGGCAGTAGATCAGATCATCGAAGTAATCACCGAGGGCGCTTCCCAGCAATGTGGTGGGCCCCATGCCCTTGACGTGAATGAAGACCTGACCCACCTTGCCGGCAGGTCCTGGGTCAAGATCCACGAAGGTCGCACAGCCACTGATGTCCGCCGCGATCGGCAGCCAGCGCCGATTGAAATAGCAAGCGCGAAAGAGGCTTGACGAATCCTCTTCGCCCCAATCTGCGTCTGACTGGTGCCTCTCGGACTCGCGATGCATGTCCCAATAGATGATGACTTCATCCCATGGCAGTGGTGCGTGGTATGACTCGATAAGGTGGGGCATCCTCTCGCCACGCGAATCCTGCCAGTCGAGGAACGGCCGAGAGCTGTATAGATAAAAATTCTGGATCTCAAGCGGCAGCGTGCTGCCCGTCACCTGTTCGAAGTCCGCGAAAACCTTTGGATTGACTCCTGGCACGACGCCTGCCTGCGGGGGCATAAAGCCGTGAGAGCGGAGCTTTGCCTCTAATTCCTGTACGTTTGCCATTTTCCATCAATGGAGGGCGCTACCCTCCATTTCAGAGGGCCGAAGTCCTCAGCTCAATTACGGACGTCGCCCGGATCGGTAGGGTTTTGACTTCGGGCTGTGGACACGCCAGATCGTGCACGGTGAGGATACGAACCTGAGGGGATTCCAACCGCTCAGGGCCGAAGCTGCTTGAGCTTTCTCCACAGCGTGGTGCGGCTGATGCCGAGTCGGGCGCAGGCCAAGGCGCGATCGCCCTGGCAGCTGCGCAGCACCGCGGCGATGTGCTGCAGTTCGGCGTCCTGAGCCGTCACGGGCTGTGAGCCCGCGGAGGGCGACAGCTCTTCGTCGCCGTACAGCTCCGGCGCCAGGTCGCGCAGACGCAGTTGCGCCATCGCCGGCTCTTCAGCCTGCGCACTGTAGACGGCAAGCCGCTCGATCAGGTTGTCCAGCTCGCGCACATTGCCGGGCCAGGCATGGCGATGGCCGCGGGCCAGCACCTCGTCCACCATACGAGTCATGGCGGGGGGCAGCCCGCCGGGTCTGGAGGCCAGCCTCTCGACCATGTGGCCCACCAGCAGAGGCAGGTCCTCCAGCCGCTCACGCAGTGCCGGGACTTCCAGCCGCAGGATGTTCAGGCGGTAGTAGAGGTCGCGCCGGAATTCGCCGGCTTCCACGGCATCGGCCAGGTTGCGGTGGGTGGCGGCAATGACCCGCACATCGATCGGCGTCGGCTCGGTGGCGCCGATGCGCTGAACCTCACGCTCCTGCAGCACGCGCAGCAGCCGCGTCTGCAGCGCCAGCGGCATCTCGCCGATTTCGTCCAGAAAGATCGTGCCGGTGTGGGCCGACTCGAACAGTCCCGCCTTGCCGCCACGCCGGGAACCGGTGAAAGCGCCTTCCTCGTAACCGAACAGCTCGCTTTCGAGCAAGGCTTCCGGGAAGGCCGCGCAGTTGACGGCGATAAAAGGCTGGCGTCGTCGCGGCCCGGCATTGTGGATGCCTTGCGCCAGCATCTCCTTGCCGGTGCCGCTTTCGCCGATGATGAGCACTGTCGCGTGACCGGCAGCGCAGCGTGCGGCGAGCGCCTTGGTCTTGAGCAGGGCAGGGCTGCTGCCCACGATCTGGTCGAGCTGGTAGCGGGTGGCGGCCCGGCGCGGCTGCCGGGTGCGCAGGCTGCGGTCCATGCGCTCGATCGCGACCGGGTCCGTGCAGGTCAGGACCGCGCCGGTCTGCACCCCCTGCTCGACGATGGGCAGACGGCTGACGACCACCATGCGGGTGCCGAAGCGCTGCGCTTCATCGAGCGCGGGCCGCGCCTCGCGCAAGGTGTCGCGCAGGCTCAGCTCGGGAGCGACCTCGCTCAAGGGCCGGCCGAGCAGGGGCTCCGCTTCGGCATCGAGCAGCCTGGCCATGGAGGGATTCAACAGCTCAATGCGCTCCTGCATGTCGACCGCGACGACGCCGTCCCGCAACTGGCCCAGGATGGTGTTGAGGCGCTCGCGTTTGCTCAGCTCGATGCGGGCGACGCGCGCGATCTCCACCGCGTCATCGAGTGCTTCGCGCACGGCGTCCTGCGAATAGAGGAAAACGCCGGTCATGCCGAGCTGGTCGGCCAGGTCCGCCACCAGGCCAGGTGCGACCACCACCTCGATGCCTTTGGCGCGCAGCTCGCGCACGCCATCGCTGGCCTCCTGCTCGGTCCGGTAGCTGCGCTGCTCGATGCCCAGGTGGAACAGCTCGCTGAAGCGCTGCACTTCGGCGGAGATCTCGCCATAGGTGACGAGCGCGATGCGCGACGAGATCGCGCGCGCACGGCCCAGCGCACGCATCACGTCGAACTCCCCGACCCGCACCAGCACGACCGGCATATCCAGGTGCTGGCGCAGGAAGGCGCCGTTGGAGCCCGCGGCAACCAGCACATCGACCGGCTGGGTGCGGCGCAAAGCCTCGATCGCCTGCACGGCTTCCTCGAAACCGAGGTCGAGCACCGTCACCGCGGCGCGGTCGCCGTAGCTGGGCGCGAGTTCACGCAGCAGGCTGCGGAGCCGGTGCAGGCCGACGGCCACGATGCCGGGCTGCCGATGGACGAGGGCGGGGTTGGTGACGCGTTCCATGGTTTTCCAATTGGAACACGGAAGTTTCATGAATGAAACAACGCTGCTTGCCGGCACGCCTGCCGCAGGTCCGGATTTGCGAATTCCGACA
Source organism: Aquabacterium sp. A7-Y (assembly GCF_026153205.1). Taxonomy (GTDB): domain Bacteria; phylum Pseudomonadota; class Gammaproteobacteria; order Burkholderiales; family Burkholderiaceae_C; genus Caldimonas. The sequence goes on from NZ_JAPFBW010000017.1 coordinate 110,835, forward strand.
AGCACTTGGCATCCACCCGGAGCGAGAATCCGCGGCTGGCACGTGCCTTGCGCCTGCCGAGGTGTCTTCTCTTGAACACCGAGGAACTTCCATGACCCGTGCCGGCGCCGCCTTCCGTGCTGCCCTCGAGGCCGAATCGCCGCTCCAGGTGATCGGCGCGATCAACGCCAACCACGCACTGCTCGCCCAGCGAGCGGGCTACCGGGCGATCTACCTGTCCGGCGGCGGCGTCGCGGCCGGCTCCCTCGGCATGCCCGACCTCGGCATCAACAACCTCGACGATGTGCTCACCGACGTGCGCCGCATCACCGACGTCTGCGATCTGCCCCTGATGGTGGACATCGACACGGGCTTCGGCCCCAGCGCGTTCAACATCGCGCGCACCGTCAAGAGCCTGATCAAGTTCGGCGCCGCGGCCTGCCACATCGAGGACCAGGTGGGCGCCAAACGCTGCGGCCATCGGCCCGGCAAGGAAATCGTCTCCGCCGCCGAGATGGCCGATCGCGTCAAGGCCGCCGCCGACGCCAAGACCGATCCCGACTTTTTCCTGATCGCCCGCACCGACGCGATCGCGGTGGAGGGTGTGGATGCCGCCATCGAGCGCGCCTTGAAGTGCGTCGAGGCCGGCGCCGACGGCATCTTCGCCGAGGCCGCCTACGACCTGCCCACCTACCGGCGTTTCGTCGACGCCGTGAAGGTGCCGGTGCTCGCCAACATCACCGAGTTCGGCAAGACCCCGCTCTTCACCGTGCAGGAGCTGCGCTCGGTGAACGTCGCGATGGTGCTCTATCCGCTGAGCGCCTTCCGCGCGATGAACAAGGCCGCCGAAGCGGTCTACCAGGCGATCCGGCGCGAGGGCACGCAACAGGGCGTGCTCGATACGATGCAGACCCGCGAGGAGCTGTACGACCGCATCGGCTACCACGCCTACGAACAACACCTGGACGCGCTGTTCGCGGCCAAGAAGTGAGACGACACCGGAGACGAACACCATGACCGAAACCCCCGCGTTCAAGCCCAAGAAGTCCGTCGCCCTGTCGGGCACCGCCGCCGGCAACACCGCGCTGTGCACGGTGGGCCGCACCGGCAACGACTTGCATTACCGCGGCTACGACATCCTCGATGTCGCCGACGCCTGCGAATTCGAAGAGATCGCCCATCTGCTGGTGCACGGCAAGCTGCCCAACCAGGCCGAGCTCGCCAGCTACAAGGCCAAGCTCCAGTCCCTGCGTGGCGTGCCGGCGGCCCTGAAGACCGTGCTCGAGCAGCTGCCTGCCTCCAGCCACCCGATGGACGTGCTGCGCACCGCCGTCTCCACCCTCGGCTGCGTCGCGCCGGAGAAGGACGACCACAACCACCCCGGCGCGCGCGACATCGCCGACAAGCTGATGGCCAGCCTGGGCTCGGCGCTGCTCTACTGGTACCACTGGAGCCACAACGGCAGGCGCATCGAGGTGGAGACCGACGACGACTCCATCGGCGGCCATTTCCTGCACCTGCTGCACGGCCGCAAGCCGAGCGAGGCCTGGGTCCAGGCGATGCACACCTCGCTGGTGCTCTACGCCGAGCACGAGTTCAACGCCTCCACCTTCACCGGCCGTGTCATCGCCGGCACGGGCTCGGACATGTACTCGGCCATCGCCGGCGCGATCGGCGCGCTGCGTGGTCCCAAGCACGGCGGCGCCAACGAGGTGGCCTTCGAGGTGCAGAAGCGCTACGAGACGCCCGACGAGGCTGAGGCCGACATCCGCCGCCGGGTCGAGAACAAGGAGGTCGTGATCGGCTTCGGCCACCCCGTCTACACCGTGAGCGACCCGCGCAACAAGGTCATCAAGGAAGTGGCCCGCAAGCTCAGCGCCGAGCAGAAGAACATGAAAATGTTCAATATTGCCGAACGGCTGGAAAGCACGATGTGGGACATCAAGAAGATGTTCCCCAACCTCGACTGGTTCTCGGCGGTGAGTTACCACATGATGGGGGTGCCGACCGCGATGTTCACGCCCCTGTTCGTGATCAGCCGCACATCCGGCTGGGCTGCCCACGTGATCGAGCAGCGCATCGACGGCAAAATCATCCGCCCGTCCGCGAACTACGTCGGGCCGGAAGATCTCCGCTTCGTGCCGATCAAGGACCGCCCGTAAGGCCGCGACCCCGGTGGATCCTGACCCCGTTGTTTCCTCAACCATGATGAACACCGCCAACCGCAAACCTCTTCCGGGCACCCGGCTCGACTACTTCGATGCACGTGCCGCCGTCGACGCCATCACGCCGGGCGCCTACGACAAGCTGCCCTACACCTCGCGCGTGCTGGCGGAGAACCTGGTGCGCCGCTGCGATCCGGCGACCCTGGCCGATTCGCTGAAGCAGCTGATCGAGCGCAAGCGCGATCTCGACTTCCCGTGGTTCCCGGCCCGGGTGGTGTGCCATGACATCCTCGGCCAGACCGCGCTGGTCGACCTCGCCGGGCTGCGGGACGCGATCGCCGCCCAGGGCGGCGACCCGTCTCTGGTCAATCCGGTGGTGCCGACGCAGCTGGTGGTGGACCACTCGCTGGCGGTGGAGTGCGGTGGCTTCGATCCGGAGGCATTCGCCAAGAACCGCGCCATCGAAGACCGCCGCAACGAGGACCGCTTCCATTTCATCAACTGGACCAAAAAGGCGTTCAAGAACGTCGACGTGATCCCGCCGGGCAACGGCATCCTCCACCAGATCAACCTCGAGCGCATGTCGCCGGTCGTGCAGGTGAAGGACGGTGTGGCCTTCCCGGACACCCTGGTCGGCACCGACTCCCACACGCCGATGGTCGACGCGCTGGGCGTGATCGCGATCGGCGTGGGCGGTCTCGAAGCCGAAACCGTGATGCTGGGCCGTGCCTCCTGGATGCGACTGCCGGACATCGTCGGTGTGGAGCTCTCCGGCAGGCCGGGGCCGGGCATCACCGCCACCGACGTCGTGCTGGCGCTGACCGAGTTCCTGCGCAAGGAAAAGGTCGTGTCCGCCTACCTTGAGTTCTACGGCGAGGGCGCGTCGGCCCTGACCTTGGGGGACCGGGCCACCATCTCCAACATGGCGCCGGAGTTCGGCGCGACCGCGGCGATGTTCTACATCGACGAGCAGACTATCAACTACCTGAAGCTCACGGGCCGCGACGACAGCCTGGTCCAGCTGGTGGAGACCTATGCCAAGGTCACCGGCCTCTGGGCCGACAGCCTGAAGCAGGCCGAGTACGAGCGTGTGCTCCGGTTCGACCTGTCCACGGTGGTGCGCAATCTGGCCGGTCCGTCCAATCCGCACAAGCGGGTGCCGACCTCGGAGCTGGCTGCACGCGGCATCGCCGGCAAGGTCGAGAACGAGCCGGGCCGGATGCCGGACGGCGCCGTCATCATCGCGGCGATCACGAGCTGCACCAACACCAACAACCCGCGCAACATGATCGCCGCCGGCTTGCTGGCCCGCAACGCGAACAAGCTGGGCCTGAGCCGCAAGCCCTGGGTCAAGAGTTCGCTGGCGCCGGGGTCGAAGGCCGTCGCGCTGTACCTCGATGAAGCCGGGCTGATGCCGGAGCTGGAACGGCTCGGCTTCGGCGTCGTGGCGTTCGCCTGCACCACCTGCAATGGCATGTCCGGCGCCCTGGACCCCGTGATCCAGAAGGAAATCGTGGATCGCGACCTGTACGCCACGGCCGTGCTGTCCGGCAACCGCAATTTCGACGGCCGGATCCACCCGTACGCCAAGCAGGCCTTCCTGGCCTCGCCGCCGCTGGTGGTCGCCTACGCCATCGCCGGCACCATCCGCTTCGACATCGAGAAGGACGTGCTGGGCAGCGATGCAAGCGGGAATCCCGTCCGGCTGAAGGACATCTGGCCGTCGGACGAGGAGATCGACGCCCTGGTCGCCTCGAGCGTGAAGCCGGAGCAGTTCCGCCAGGTCTACGATCCGATGTTCAAGCTCAGCGTCGAGAGTGGCGACACCTTGAGTCCGCTCTACGACTGGCGGCCGCAAAGCACCTACATCCGCCGGCCGCCGTACTGGGAAGGCGCGCTGGCGGGCGCGCGCACGCTCAAGGGCATGCGCCCGCTCGCGGTGCTCGGAGACAACATCACCACCGATCACCTGTCGCCCTCGAACGCCATCCTGCCGGACAGCGCGGCTGGCGAGTACCTGGCGAAGATGGGCCTGCCGGAGGAGGACTTCAACTCCTACGCCACCCACCGCGGCGATCACCTCACCGCGCAGCGCGCCACCTTTGCCAATCCCACCTTGAAAAACGAGATGGTGCTGGAGAACGGCCAGGTGGTGGCCGGTTCGCTCGCGCGCATCGAGCCCGAAGGCCGGGTCACCCGGATGTGGGAGGCGATCGAGACCTATATGGAGCGCAAGCAGCCGCTGATCGTGATCGCCGGTGCCGACTACGGTCAGGGCTCCTCGCGCGACTGGGCCGCCAAGGGGGTGCGGCTCGCCGGTGTGGAAGCCATCGTCGCCGAGGGCTTCGAGCGCATCCACCGCACCAACCTGGTCGGCATGGGGGTGCTGCCGCTGGAGTTCAAGCCGGGCGTGAACCGCTTGACGCTGGGCATCGACGGCACCGAGACCTTCGACGTGATCGGCACGCGCAAGCCGCGTACCGATCTCACGCTGGTGATCCACCGCAGGAACGGCGACCGCGTCGACGTGCCGGTGACTTGCCGGCTGGATACCGCCGAAGAAGTATCGATCTACGAGGCCGGCGGGGTGCTGCAGCGTTTCGCGCAGGACTTCCTCGAATCGTCGAAGGCCGCGTAACGTCAAGGACCTGATCCATGGCTTTTCTTCCCCAGATCAAGATCCCCGCCACCTACATGCGGGGCGGCACCAGCAAGGGCGTGTTTTTCCGCTTGCAGGATCTGCCCGAACGCGCACAGGTGCCGGGCCCGGCGCGCGACGCGCTGTTGCTGCGTGTCATCGGCAGCCCGGACCCTTACGGCAAGCAAATCGACGGCATGGGCGGGGCGACGTCGAGCACCAGCAAGACCGTCATCCTGTCGAGAAGCGCGAAGCCGGACCACGACGTCGACTACCTGTTCGGCCAGGTGGCGATCGAGCAGGCGTTCGTCGACTGGAGCGGCAATTGCGGCAATCTTTCGGCGGCCGTCGGCTCGTTCGCGATCAGCAGCGGCCTGGTCGATGCCAGCCGCATCCCGAAAGACGGCGTGGCGACGGTGCGCATCTGGCAGGCCAACATCGGCAAGACCATCATCGCGCACGTGCCGATCACCGGCGGTGCGGTGCAGGAAACCGGCGACTTCGAGCTCGACGGCGTGACCTTTCCCGCTGCCGAAGTGCAGCTTGAGTTCATGGACCCGGCTGCTGAGGACAAGGGGGCGGGCGGCGCGATGTTTCCGACCGGCCAGCTTGTCGATGAGCTCGAGGTGCCAGGTGTCGGTAGGCTGCAAGCCACCCTGATCAATGCCGGCATCCCGACGATCTTCGTCAACGCCGAAGCCATCGGCTACACCGGCTGCGAGCTGCAGGAGGCGATCAACGGCGATCCCGAGGCGCTGGCCCTGTTCGAGGCGATCCGGGCTCACGGCGCGGTGCGCATGGGCCTGATCCGGCATGTGGATGAAGCCGCCCAGCGCCAGCACACGCCGAAGGTCGCCTTCGTCGCCAAGCCGGCGGACTATGTCGCCTCCAGCGGCAGGCGGGTGGCCGCCGCCGAGGTCGACTTGCTGGTGCGCGCGCTCTCGATGGGCAAGCTGCACCACGCGATGATGGGCACCGCCGCGGTCGCCATCGGCACGGCCGCTGCGATTCCCGGCACGCTGGTGAATCTCGCTGCGGGCGGGGGTGCACGCGAGGCGGTGCGTTTCGGACATCCTTCCGGCACCCTGCGGGTGGGCGCGCAAGCCCGCCAGGTCGGCGGTGAATGGACGGTGACCAAGGCCATCATGAGCCGCAGCGCGCGCGTGCTGATGGAAGGCTGGGTGCGCGTGCCCGGCGACGCTTTCTGAGCCAGCCTGCACCGGGCCGCAACCACGCCGCAAGGGGTATCCCGGGAGCGCCCGGGAAAGCCTCGCCGCTTGAACAACCTGCAGAAATTTGCAGCTGCACATGAAGGAGAACCCGTGCAGTCTGCTGTGCCTGTGAATATTGCAGGCGATGGCGCGGGGCGCCGGCGGGCGCGGGCCGAGGGGCGAATCTGAGGGCAGCGGTCTGTGAATGCCCTGGTCGTAGACGTCATGAAGACGGGCCCTGCCGCATCGATGCGATATCCGTTTTTATCCATCTCCGTCGAGGATGCGGGCCATGCAAATCATTGAAAGCCTCAGGACTCATGCCGAGGAAAACATACGCCTGAGGCGCGACATCCACGCCCACCCGGAGCTGGGATTCGAAGAGCACCGCACTGCGGACATCGTCGCCCGGCGCCTCGAAAGCTGGGGCGTCGAAGTCCATCGCGGGGTGGGTGGCACGGGGGTGGTCGGCGTCATCCGCAAGGGGCGGTCTCAGCGTGGCGTTGCGCTGCGCGCCGACATGGATGCGCTGCCGGTCCAAGAGCTGAACCGGTTTGCCCACGCCAGCCAGTCCGCCGGCAGGATGCACGCTTGCGGACATGACGGTCACACCACCACGCTGCTGAGCGCCGCGCGGGTGCTGGCGGAAGAAGCGCAGTTCGACGGCCAGGTGGTGCTGGTGTTTCAGCCGGCCGAGGAGACCAGCGGCGGTGCCCGGGCGATGATCCGGGACGGCCTGTTTGAAAGATTTCCGGTGGATGCGATCTTCGGCTTTCACAACATGGTCAACCTGCCGATCGGTCATTTCGCCTTTCGTTTCGGCACCGGCGCCGCACTGACCAACTTCAAGGTGACCGTCGAGGGCAGGAGCGCACACGCCGCCATGCCGCACCTGGGGCTCGATCCTGTCCCGGCTGCCTGCCAGATGGTCCAGGCCTTCCAGACCGTCATCACTCGCAACATGCGTCCGGTCGACCCGGGCGTCATCTCGGTGACGATGATCCATGCAGGGGAGACGACCAATGTCCTGCCGTCGAGCTGCGTCCTGCAGGGCACGGTGCGTTGTGTGGGGGACGACGTGTTGGACAGGGTCAAGCAACGGATGGCGGTGATCGTCCAGAACACCACGGCGGCGTTCGAGCTGAGCGGGAGTGTCGAGTGGAGCGGCTACTGCCCTTCGGTGGACAACCACGCCGAGGAAACCGAGTTCGTGCGGCGCTTGATGACCGATCTGGCGGGGCCCGAGAACGTCCATCTGCGTGAACTCAGCCTGGGCGGCGAGGATTTCGGTTATTACCTCAAGCTCAAGCCCGGCTCCTACTTCTGGATCGGCAATGGGGCGGGCCAGGGCGCCGAAGACCACCGCCTGGAAGGTCACGGGCCCGGTCCCTGCACCTTGCACAGCGCTTCTTACGACTTCAACGATGCGCTGATTCCGGTCGGCGCCACGTTCTGGGTCCGGCTCGTGGAGCGGTGGCTCCCGGCGGGGGAGCCGATCCGTGCGGATTGATCTGCAACCGCCCTGCGTTCAGCCTTCGTCCACACCTCTTCCGCGAACTTCCAACCCCAGGCTCAGCCGCTCGTCGTGATGCGGGCCGCGGTCTGGCGCAACCAACGGTGCGCCGGATCGATGTCGCGTCGGGGATGCCAGATCTGCTGGAACTCGAAGGCTTCGATGGAGAAGGGCGGTTCGAAGACCCGCAGGCGTGAATCCTGACCGACCGTCGCCAGGCTGCGTCTGGCAACGGTCAGGATGAGATCGGTTCCTGCGATCACGTCATTGGCCACTCCCCAGTGCGGCAACACGATGCTGATGCGGCGTTGCAGTCCCAGTTCGGCCAGGGTGCGGTCGATCTCGCTGTCCGCACCGGCACGAGCAGCGACGAGCGCATGCGGCCGCGCGAGCCAGGCCTCCAGGTCCAGCAGCCCGGCTTGCGGCAGGCTGGCGGCGTCCGCCAAGCACGCGAAACACTCGCTGAACAAGGTCTGCCGGCACAGCTCTTGTAAGGGGGACGGGAAAACCCCGAATGCCAAGTCGATCTCGCCATCGATCACTCCCGTCGCCATGGCCTCACGGCTGGCCTGGGTGACGACCAGGTCGATGCCGGGCGCCTTGGCACGCACTTCCCGGATCAACCCGGGCAGGACCACGCGGGCGCCATAGTCGGACATCGCCAGGCGGAGGGTCCGTTCGGTGCGCATGGGCTCGAATGCGGGCGGATCGAGCAAGGCCGCCAACTGGTTGAGCGCATCGGTCAGGGGTTGCTCGAGCTCCCGGGCCCGGGCGGTCGGTTCCAGCCTGCCCGATCGACGTACCAGCAAAGGGTCGTCGAAGATGTCGCGCAAGTGGGCCAGTGCATGACTGACCGCTGGCTGGCTTCGATGCAGGCGCAAGGCAGCCCGCGAGATATGTTTTTCGGCCAGCAGTGCGTGGAGCGTCAGCAGAAGGTTCAGATCGATGCGACGAAGACTATTCGTCATGCGAATGCCTGCCCTTTGGATTACGAATTGGAACGGGTCATCAGGATAGTAAACACTGGTGGCAAAGCAATGGGTGACGTGTATGACTCCTACCTCTTCCCTTGCCGGCATCGGCATGGCCTGCGCAGCGCTGCTCGCTGGAGCACTGGTTCCGTTCCAGGCTGGCGCCAATGCAGCCTTGGGTCGTGCGCTGGGACATCCCTTGTGGGCCGCGTTTGCCTCCTTGATGGTCAGCCTGCTGGTGGTCCTGCCCGCGCTGTGGGGGCTGCGGGCCCAGGCACCGCTGCTGGCTCAGGCGGCGCAGATGCCACTCTGGAGCTGGCTGGGCGGCGTCGCCGGAGTCATCTACATCACCGCCGCCTTGGTGCTGACACCGCGCCTTGGCGCCTCGGGCTTCATCGTCTGCGTGATTGCCGGCCAGGTACTGGCCTCGTTGCTGATCGACCACCATGGGCTGATGGGGCTGACGCCCAAGCCGGCCACATGGTCTCGGGTGGCGGGTGTGCTGCTGATCGTCGTCGGCATGTGGGTGGTGCAGTCGGCGACACCTGCGCAGCCGGTGGCGGGTGACGGGGCCTCGGCTGCCAACCCGGACCGGACGTGAGCAGGGGTTGGTCTTGACGCGACGTCCCGTTCGACCCGCTCTGTGTCGCTTGCCATCCTCTTGGCCACGGTCGGTAGCACTCGGCCGCGTAATTGCAGCATATCGAAGATAAATAATTCGCTACTTCAATATTTGCGACGCGTTTGCCGGCGGCGCTCCAGGGACACAGCGAAGCACAGGTTCCGACCCTTCAAAGCGAGACAGTTGTTTCGATGATTGAGCTCGTGGGGCAGCGGCGCCGTGAGGCAACCGATGCCGCCGCCACGCGAGTACGTTGGAACGGTCAGCATGAAGCGCACGTTCTCTTACGGGCGGTAGCAGCATCCCGGACCTCGCGCACGGTACGGTCGCAGTGCCTTGCGACGCGCCATTGGCCGTCCGGTCCTCGACCGCGCTCTCGCATCGCGTGCCCCGCGTGCTTGCCGTCGACACGGCTGCGCGCCACCCACCCGCCTCAAGAAAAGGAAGACAACCGATGCGATCGATCCGGAGTTCCCGTTCCGCGCTTGCCGCCGCGCTGTTGCTGTGCGGCAGCGCGGCTTACGCCGTGCCGGCCGGCAACGGCATCATGCAGGGCAAGGGCTTCGATGCCTGCACCGCGCCCTCGATCTCGACGATGCAGAAGTGGTGGACGAACACGCCGTGGTCGTGGATCGGCATCTACATCGGCGGCAGCGTGCGCGCCTGCTCGCAGCCCAACCTGACGGCCAACTGGATGAACAAGACCTATGCGCAGGGCTGGCGCTACGAGCTGATCTGGGTCGGGCCTCAGGCACCGTGCACGAGCTACCGGCACCGCATCAGCTACAACAAGACCACGGCTTACCAGCAGGGCAAGGCCGAGGCGATCAGCGCCTACAAAGCGCTCCAGGCGCTGGGCTTCGGCACCGCGAAGGGCACGCCCGTTACCTACGACATGGAGGCCTACCCGAACAACAGCAGCTGCCGCGCGGCCGTCAAGTCCTTCATGCAGGGCTGGGTCGACCAGCTCGCCGTGGCGCCGGCCCAGGTCGCCGGCGTCTATGGTTCGGGCTGCGGGACCTATCTCTCCGACTTCGCCACGATGGCTCGCCCGCCGAGGTTCATCAACGCCGCCGATTGGGATCGCGACCCTTCGACCTGGCACCTGTCGTGCATCAGCGGCGGCCACTGGACCCACAACCAGCGCTTCAAGCAGTACCGGGGCGACCACAACGAGACCTGGGGCGGCGTGACCCTGAACATCGACAGCAATTGCGCCAACGGTCCGACCGCCGCCGGCGGCCACCTGTTCCCCAACAGCTCGTGCATCGCGCCTTGAGGCGCGGCTTGCCGCCACGCGCCCCGTCTTCCAGGAGTCCCTTCATGAAGCATCGTTTTCCTTTCTCGGCCGACGCTCTGGCGGCCGCCGTCCTGCTGTGTACTGCGGCCTCCGGTGCCGCGCTGGCGCAGACCGGCGCCGCCCGAGTGCCTTGGCTCGACCAGCCCGCGTCCGATCCCGTCACGACCGCAGCCGCATCGCCAGTTGCCGACCGTCCTTGCTCCGCCGGCGAAATCAAGGTCAGCGCCGGCCAGCAGGGCGCATGGCGCGGCTTCGCGACGCAGGAGCTGCGCATCCGCAAGGTCGGCCCCGGCACGTGCACGCTGTCCGGGGCGCCGGCGCTTGCGCTCGTCGCGTCCGACGGCAAGCGGCAAGCGGCGCGACAGGCTGAATCCGCGGCGGCGCAGGACAGCCGGCGCATCGAAGTGTCGGAGGACCACGACGCCGTCCTCCTGGTCGGTGCGCCCGGCGCCTGCGACGCGGCCGCCGGGCCGTCGCGCCGCGTCTCGCGGCAGATCGAGCTGACGCCGCTGGGCGGCGGGGCGCTCATGGTCGACGGCGTGCACCTCGATACCGTGTGCGGGGCGGCGACTGTCCTGTACGTGGAGCAGGTGGTCGACGAGCCCCGCCGTGCCGCTCGCGTCGCGGCCGCCGCCGCGCCGGCGCAGGCGACGCTCGACGCGCTCACTGCACGGCTGGAGGCTCCGTCGGCCGTGGCACGCGGCGGGACGCTGCGCTACGTGGTCACGCTGACGAACGAGAGCGGGTCCGCCTTGCCCCTGTCGCCCTGCCCGAGCTACCAGCAGTCCTTGTATGTCGAGGGGCGCAGCGTGGACAGCCGCTATCGGCTCAACTGCAGCGGCGCCGGCGGGCAGATCGCCCCGCATTCGAGCGTGTCTTTTGAGATGGAGGGGGCTGTGCCGGGCGACCTGGCGGGCGAGCACGTCAAGCTGAGCTGGGTGCTGCGCGACGGCCCGGCCGCCGGCACGATCGCCGAGCTGCGCTGACGCTTGGGCGCACCGATTGCTGGACTGCAATGCCCGCCCGGCGCTCCGCGCCGGGGTGACTCTTCAACCGATCTGGACTCCTATGAACCTGAAGACCTTGGCATTGCTGCTCACAGCAGGTGCGGCCGCCGGCGCCGCCTACAGCGCCGCGGCGCGCTACCGGCGCGCTTCGATGGGGACACTGCGTTCCGGGCTCCCGGCCGAGGGAGGTGGCGCCGCGTTCGGAGACGACACGGCCTCACTCGGCGCCGAGTCGATCAACCCCGCGGAGCGGCTGCAGGAACGCGGCGTCGGCCGCTCGGTCGGCGGCACCGCGGCGCCCGGTGGGGGAGTGCCCAGCGACGAGCTGTTCTCTTCCTCGTCGGCGCGGGGTCCCGAACCCATCGCACCCGGCTTGCCCGACTTCACCCGTGGCGCCTGATCCCGAACGCCGCCAATGGATGGCTGCGCTGGCCTCGGCGATGCTGACGCCGATCGCGATGCCGAAAGAACGCGATGTCGACGGGCCGGAGGCGTTCACGCTGTACACCTTCGGCGACTCCATCCTCGACTGCGGTCACTACAACCCGCATGGGCTGCACCCGGGGAGCTTGCTGCTCCGCAATGACGACCGGCTGTTTCCCGACTTCAAGGGACGCGACCTGCTGTCCGCAGGTCCGGCCCGGCTCGAGCATCGCGCCAGGGACGGCGCCACCGTGGCGGACCTGGCGGGCCAGGTCCGCGCGGTCTTGCCAGGCGGGCCGTCGGCCGCCCTGCTGACCATCGGCGGCAATGACCTGCTGCGCGGTCTGGCGGCCGACCGCGGACCGGGCATCCGGCGTTTTGCCGACTCGCTGAATGCCTTCCTCAAGGCGCTGCCGATACGCCCGGTGTTGGTGGGCACGGTGTACGACCCGACCTTCAACGACGACAGCCGCAATTTTCTGGGGACGGACGCCCGTCTCGCCCGTGCCAATCACCGCCGTGTGAATGAAACGATGGCAGAACTCGCCTCACGGTACGGACACCTCGTCGACCTGCACGCGCACTTCCTCACCGGCGACCCCGGCTGGTACACGAGGACGATCGAGCCCAGCTTGAGAGGGGCCTCGGAAGTCCGCCGGGCGTTCTGGCCCAGGCTGGTATCGGCAGCGACGGCCCTGCCGAAGCCGGGGACGGCGGGGGCGCGTCCGGGCCAGTAGCCTGCTGTTCCGGCTGGAACCCGGCGCCTTTCCGGACGCCATGGGTTCTGCTCCTTGCACGCCTCGTCAATGGGGTCAACTGTCATGGTTTGCTGGGTGCCTGTTTGAAATGACGGGTTCAGAATCGAGGGCTATCGCGCCGGCCAGCCCGGCAAAGGTCCGTGAATCAAGGGGCAGCAGAGTGAGTGTCGACCGCCTGACTCAGGTCGCCGTAGAGGCCTGCAAACATGCTGGCGGCCTGCTCCGGCAGTCTTTTTCTCTTCCCGTACAAACCGCGGTCAAGCACGATCAGCACAACGTCGTCACCGAAGCGGACCTCGCTTCCGAGCGCCTGCTGATCTCACACATCCACCAGGCATTTCCCGAGCATTCGGTCCTGGCGGAAGAGTCCGGACTCGTCATGCGGAGTGCGTCGGATCTGTGGGTGCTGGATCCGCTTGACGGCACGTCCAACTTTGCGGCCGGCCTGCCATGGTTCGGGATCCTGCTCGCTCACCTCGACAAGGGTCGCCCGGATCTCGCCGTCATGTACCTGCCGATGAGCGAGGATCTGTACATCGCGGCGAAAGGCGAGGGGGCCACCAAAAACGGGCATCCCATCACGGTGTCCGAAGCCGACTCCTTGCGCGAGGTCCTGTGGGCCTGCGGCATGGACAGCCCTGGAGAGGGTGTGCAGGGAGAGGAAAAGCTCCTGGTGCTGCGCAAGCTCCTGGAGGGCGCTCGCAACATCCGGGCCACGAATTGCCTGCTGGACGCAGCCTTCACCAGTGAGGGGCGGATCGGTGGCATGCTGAACTGGAGTTGTCGGGTGTGGGACGTCGCGGCTCCCTCTCTGATCGTGCAGGAAGCAGGCGGTCGTTATACCGACATCGAGGGGAACGAGCTCCACTTTGAAACATCGCTGGAGTGTCTGGAGCGCGAGTACGCCGTTGTCGCGGGCGCACCGCGGCTGCACGCCGAGGTCCTGCAGCTGGTGCGGGACGCACGAGCCGACGTTCTTGGCCGGCAAGTCGGCACCACGCCGAAAAGCAGGTAGAGACGAGAAGACGCTCGCCCAGGAGATGCGCGGGCACCGCGACCCCATTCTGGAAGTAGTCCGCGCCTGACCGACACGACGGCCCCCCCTGGGAGCGGGGGCGAGAGCCCTTCCATCACTGCGGCAAGGTTTCGCTGCCCGCGCCACAGGGGCCTCTTCACGGTTTATTTATATCCGGGTAATATTCGGCCATGGGTACTGCTTCAGTGGTCGTATTCCTCGGACGGCGCCTGCTCGGGCACGGGGCGCTGGAGGAGGTGTTGGCTCTCATCCCGAATGAAGCGGCTGCCGCCGCCGACGACCCGCTCGCCGTCTTCGACGAGCGCACGGGTCAACGCATTCACGTCTCGACGTCGGCCAGGAAGGACCGACTCAAGGAGGGACGGTCCGATGAACTTCAGCGGGCCGGCAGGGGGCGTCCACGGCTTGGTGTCATCGGCCGCGAGGTGACCTTGCTGCCTCGGCATTGGGCCTGGTTGGACGAGCAGGCGCAGGGCGCCTCCGCTGTCCTTCGCCATCTGGTGGAACAGGCGATGCGCGGGGAGGGCGCCGGTTCGAGGCAGATGCTGGACGCCATCTACGGGCCACTGTCAACGGTGGCGGGCAACCTCGAGGGTTTCGAGGAAGCCGTGCGAGCGCTGTACCGAATGGACGAGGATGGTTTTGCCCAGCACACCCGCACATGGGCCAAGGACGTGCGGAGCTACTTCCGTGCTCGGCTGCGCGAAGCAGCGAGCCGAGGAGAGCGAGCCGATGAGTGACGACACGGCGACGCGGCCACCGCGGCGCGGAGTCGGAGCAAGGCCCCTGTTGAGACGGAGGGTTCCAGCCGCGCATGCACGACCGCGTGTGCCGCGGCTCGGCCCGGGATTTGTACTTTGCGATGGAGAGCCGCGCACATGAGATCGATCCAAGTCACGCGCTACGTGACCCCTTTGCGTGAGGGAGGCTCCATGCCGGCCGTCGTCGAAGCGGACGACGACGGCATGTACGTCCTCAAGTTCAAGGGAGCAGGTCAGGGGGTCAAGGCGCTGGTCGCAGAACTGGTCGCCGGCGAAATCGCCCGCGAGCTGGGCCTGCCTGTGCCTGAGATCGTGATTGCGGAGCTGAACACCGCGATTGCCGACACCGAGCCGGACCCCGAGATCCAGGAGTTGGTGCGCGCCAGCGGCGGCATCAACCTCGCTCTGGACTACCTGCCCGGTGCCTTCGCCTTCGATCCCGTCGTCCATCAGGTGGACGCGAAGCTGGCCTCGCGGGTCGTCTGGTTCGATGCGCTCGTCAGCAATCTCGACAGGACTCGCCGCAACACCAACCTGCTCGTCTGGCACCGGGAGCTGCACCTCATCGATCACGGCGCGGCGATGTACTTTCATCACGGTTCGCACCCCATCGTCGAACGCGCGCAGGACCGCTTCCCGCTGGTGGCCGAGCATGTGCTGCTGCCCATGGCCAAGGCCTTGCCGGAGGTCGACGAGGAGATGGCGGCCAAGCTGAGCTACAGTGTCATCAACGATGTTGTGGCGCAAGTACCGGAGGACTGGTTCGCGCCGTCCACGGGCGCAGAATCGATGGGGCCGAGCCGAGACGACTACGTCGAGTACTTTGTCAAGCGCTTGCAAGCGCCGCGGTCTTTTGCAGAGGAGGCGATGCAAGCTCATGAACGCCTCGCCTAAGCTTCGACTCCGCTACGACTACGCAATCGTGCGCGTTGTGCCTCGCGTCGAACGCGGTGAGTTCATGAACGTCGGCGCCGTGGTCTGCTGCCCGCAGGCCAAGTTCCTGGCCCTCGAGTACGAGTGCGATCGCGAGCGCCTGCGTGCCCTCGACCCGGCACTCGACCTCGAGACGCTGGAAGCGGCGCTGGCAGGGCTGCGCCTGCAGTGCGCCAAGAACGGCCGCGACCCGACACGCAGCCTGCGGCAGAGCTTCGACTTCCTCGTCGCCACCCGCAGCGCTGTACTGCAAGTCTCGCCCGCGCACTCCGGCCTCACCGAGGACATCGAACGGGTTCCGCAGCAACTGATGGACCGGTTCGTCCGACTGCCCTCATCCAGGCAGCAGTGCCGGCAGCTCAGGTCCGGGCAGGACCCGGCCTGACCGCGCCGGCCCGCCGCTTCAGCCCCGGATGAGGTGGTCGAAGGCGCTGAGGGCGGCCTTGGCACCGTCGCCGGCCGCGATCACGATCTGCTTATACGGCACCGTTGTGGCATCGCCGGCCGCGAAAACGCCCGGTACCGAGGTCTGCCCCTTGGCATCGACCACGATCTCGCCGAAGCGCGACAGCTCGAGGCTGCCCTTGAGCCATTCGGTATTGGGCACGAGGCCGATCTGGACGAAAACGCCGGCCAGCGGTACATGATGCAGCGCCTCGGTCGCGCGGTCCTTGAAGGTGAGCCCGGTGACCTTGCTGCCGTCGCCGTTGATCTCGGTGGTCTGCGCGTTGGTGTGCACCGTGACGTTCGGCAGGCTGTGGAGCTTCTTCACCAGCACCGCGTCGGCCTTCAGCTGGTCGGCGAACTCGATCAGGGTCACGTGCTCGACGAGGCCGGCCAGGTCGATCGCGGCTTCCACACCGGAATTGCCTCCGCCGATCACGGCCACCTTCTTGCCCTTGAAAAGCGGGCCGTCGCAGTGCGGGCAGTAGGCCACGCCCTTGTTGCGGTACTCCTGCTCGCCGGGCACGTTCACGTTGCGCCAGCGGGCGCCCGTCGACAGGATGACCGTGCGGCCGCGCACGACGCCGCCGTTGGCCAGCTGCACCTGGATCGGCTCACCGGCCTGCGACGGCGGGATCAGCTTCTCCCCGCGCTGCAGATTCATGATGTCCACGCCATAGGCGCGGGCGTGCGACTCCAGCGCCTGGGCGAACTTGGGCCCGTCGGTCGCCAGCACCGAGATGTAGTTCTCGATGCCCAGCGTGTCCATCACCTGGCCGCCGAAACGTTCTGCCAGCACGCCGGTGCGGATGCCCTTGCGTGCCGCGTAGACCGCGGCCGCCGCGCCGGCCGGCCCGCCGCCAACGATCAGCACGTCATAGGGGGCCTTGGCCGACAGGGCCTCGGCGTCGCGTGCGCCGCGGTTTGTGTCGAGCTTGGCGACGATCTCCTCAAGGTCCATGCGGCCCTGGCCGAACAGCTCGCCGTTCAGGAAGACCATCGGCACGGCCATGATCTCGCGCCGCTCGACCTCCTCGCGGAACAGCGCGCCGTCGATCGTCACGACATGCACGTTCGGGTTGAGCACCGCCATCAGGTTGAGCGCCTGCACCACGTCCGGGCAGTTGTGGCACGTCAGCGACATGAAAATCTCGAAGCGGAACTCGCCCTGCAGGCCCTGGACCTGGGCGATCAGCTCCTCGCCGATCTTCGGCGGATGCCCGCCCACCTGCAGCAAGGCCAGCACCAGCGAGGTGAACTCGTGGCCCATCGGCGTCGCGGCGAAACGCAGGTCCATGGCGGTGCCGGCGCGCTGGAGGCTGAAGGAGGGACGGCGAACGTCCTGGCGGTCCGCGTCCAGCTTCAGCGTGATGTGCTCCGACAGGGACTCGATGTCGCGCAGCAGCCCCTGCATCTCCTGCGAGGCCGGCGTCTCATCCAACGCCGCCACGATCTCGATCGGCTGGGTCACGCGCTCCAGATAGGACTTCAACTGGGCTTTCAGGCTGTCGTCGAGCATGGAATACACCTCTCAGGAATTCGGAAAAAGAAAAGCCGCCCGCCTCGCCCGAGGGGGCGGCCGAAGCCGTCGTTTCGACGGCTTGGAGGGGAAACGGCAGCAGCTGCCGTCAGAGTCAGATCTTGCCGACCAGGTCCAGCGAGGGCTTCAGGGTGGCGGCGCCTTCCTGCCACTTGGCCGGGCACACTTGGCCGGGGTTGTTCGCCACGTACTGGGCCGCCTTCAGCTTGCGCACGGTTTCCTTCACGTCGCGAGCGATCGCGTTGTCGTGGATCTCCAGGGTCTTGATGACACCGTCGGGGTTCACGACGAAGGTGCCGCGCAGCGCCAGGCCTTCTTCCTCGATGTGCACGCCGAAGGCACGGGTCAGCTGGTGCGTGGGGTCGCCCACCAGCGGGAACTTCGCCTTGCCCACGGCCGGCGAGGTTTCGTGCCACACCTTGTGCGCGAAGTGGGTGTCCGTCGTCACGATATAGACCTCGGCACCCAGCTTCTGGAACTCAGCGTAGTTTTCCGCGGCGTCCTCGACTTCCGTCGGGCAGTTGAAGGTGAACGCGGCCGGCATGAAGATGAACACGGACCACTTGCCCTTCACCGACTCGTTGCTGATGTCGACGAACTTGCCGTTGTGGAAGGCGGTGGTCTTGAAGGGCGCGAGCTGGGTGTTGATCAGAGACATTGGTTCTCCTGGGCTGTGTCAGTTGGAAAGCTGTATGTTACCCAGCTATAAATGACCCGTCTTTAATAGTTTCTAAATGGCGTATTGGCCGCCTCTATGGCGGCCCGGGGGGCGGCCCCCCGTGGCTGCGCCGCTCCAGCGCGCCCTTCATCGGCCGCCCTGTTTGGGTCGGCATCCCTCTGGCCGGACCCGATCTCCCGCCGAGAGACGTGCTCAAACGCTCTGGCGCGCCCGTCGCGAGCGCAGCCCCAGCCCGGCCAGTCCGAGCAGCAGCAGCGCATAGGTCTCGGGCTCCGGCACCGCGGCGACAGCGACCTGGTCGAACAGCGCGATGTGCGTCAGGACCTGCGCACTGTACTGATCGGCGCCGCCGAACCACTCTGCCTCGACCTTGTCCAGCCCCGTGAAGCTCAGTGTGTAGGAGCCAGGCGCGAGTTGCGCGGTAAAGCTGTGCGAGGTGAAGTCCTGTCCCAGTGTGGTGGCGAACTGACCCAGCACGCTGCCTCCCAGGCTCACCTGGTAGCGCAGACCGGCGGCATCGGGCGTGACGCCGTAGTAGCGGCCCGGGACCGCGTCGGCGTCCTGCGCGCCGGCGTCGAGCCAGCTGATCCGGTACTCCCCGGCGCTGCTCACCGTGAAGGTCTGCGACAGCGACGCCCGGTTGAACAGCACCGCCGAACGGACGCCCGAGCCGCCGCTGATGTCGCCGTAGTCTGCCGTGGTGTCCGACAGCACCGCATCGGCGAACCAGTCCCCTCCCGCATACCCAAAGGTCCTGCCGGTGATCTGCCACTGCTAGGGCAAGTGGACGATCGAGGAGGGGTCGGCATGCAGGTAGTCGAATTCCTCGAACCCACCATTGCGCAGCAGGTTCGTGGGGGCAGCGTGGCTGACGAGGGGCAGGGCGACGAGGGCCGCGATGGCGAAGTGTCGAACGGACAACATGGAAAACTCCTGAGTGTGTTTGTTGGAAGGTGCCGTTCCGCAAAGACCGCCTGACGAAACATGATGCGGCGCGGGGTAGGGCTGCCGCAGTCTAGGAGTGGCCCGTTGTTTCATGTGTTAAGGCTTGCAGTGCTCGGGGGTGTCGAGCGCAATGAAGGCCCGCTTCAAATCCACGAAGTGCACGCCTTTGCCTGCATCTTTGGTGTCGAGCTGAAAAAAAGTTGGACGCCACCACGCCAGCTCGAAGACGATGCCCCTGCTCAAGCGCGCGGCGCCGTGAGCCACTGCACGGCGATGGCGCCTGCGCAACCTATAGCTATGGAGATCGAAGACAGATGGAGATGCCCACCCCCGTCCGATTGAGGCAGCGCTTGCCCCTCGCCCTTGCGGCGCTGTTCGCTTCGGCAGCCTTCAGTACGTCGGGGGCGCAGGCAGCTTCTGGCTGTGCGCCCGCCTGGTCCGAAGGTGTGAGTTACACGGCCGGTCAGACAGTGTCGTACCAGGGCAGCAACTACACGGCGCTGGCCAGCCACACCGCGTATGCCGGCACCAATTGGAATCCCGTGGACGCGGCCTCGCTGTGGAATCGGGTCGAATCCTGCTCGACGGCATCGCCGCCGCCCCCGCCGCCACCTCCCCCGCCGCCGCCACCTCCGCCACCTCCCCCGCCGCCGCCACCTCCGCCGCCTCCGCCGCCTCCGCCGCCGCCGCCGCCGCCGCCGCCATCCCCTCCGCCTGCGAGTGGCGCCGCCTGCTTCTACGCGGACCCCAACTACCAGGGTGCCCACTTCTGCATCGACGCAGCGTCTGCCGATACGGGAGCGACGTGGAACGACAGGATCTCGTCGGTGAAGGTCACCCAGGGCTATCGGGTGGACCTCTACGAGCATGCCGGGGCAGGCGGACGGAGCTTGTCGCTGGTGAGCCAGGAACCGAATCTGGCGAGCCGCGGCTTCGACAACCTCGCCTCGTCCTACAAAGTGGGCAAGATCGCGTCGCAGACCGGCTTCAAGACGCTCAACTACCTGAAGAGCATCTCGGGCAAGTCCATCGTGGCCGGCCAGCACAACGACCAGAAAGACGGCACCGGTGTGACGACCTACACCGACCGGGTCAAGGAGATCACCGGCAAGCTGCCGGGCCTGTGGAGCGGCGACTTCAACTTCCACGGCAACAGCAGCATGCGCTGGGATGTGACCTACGAAGCCGAGCGCCAGTGGAAGGCCGGCGCGCTGGTCAACCTCATGTGGCATGTCTGCCCGCCGACGCAGGATGACGGCTGCGGCTGGGACGGCGGCATCAAGAGCCACTTGTCGGATGAGCAGTGGAACGACCTGGTCACCGACGGCGGCTATCTGAACCGCCGGTGGAAGGCCCGCATGGACGATGTCGCGGTCTACCTGCAATATCTCAAGGGCAAGGGCGTCGAGGTGTTGTGGAGGCCGCTGCACGAGATGAACCAGGGCAACTTCTGGTGGGGCGGACGGACCGGACCGCAAGGCACGCGCCGCCTGTACCAGATCACCCGCGACTACATGGTGAACGTCAAGGGACTGAGCAACCTGATCTGGGAGTGGAACGTGCAGGACCTCAGCACGGACTACGCCGAGTACAACCCGGGCAGCGACTACTTCGACGTGGCCTTGCTCGATGTCTATGGCGACGGCTACAGCAATGCCAGCTACTACGAAGCCTTGCGTTCGCAGGCCGGCGGCAAGCCGATGGGCATCGGCGAGAGCTTCCACGTCCCCTCGGCGTCGGTGATCGAGAAGTACCCGGACATGAGCTACTTCATGATCTGGTCCTACGGATTGCAGCAGAACAACAGCGACCAGGCCATCCGCGACACCTACGACAACCCGCGCGTCATCACCCTCGACGAGTTGCCGCGCTAGAGCGTGCCGGTCGGCACGACAGCAGGCCCGCCCTGCGGCGTCATCGCAGCGGCGGGCGTCTGACGCTTGAGGAGCGATCTGATCCGTCCGGCATCCACCGATGTTGCCGGGCGGTAGATCACCTCTCGCACCACGCTCCCTCCCAGGGGGCATGGCGAGTTGCGCCGGTTCTCGACCGGCTCAAACGCACCGGTGTTGACAAGGTAGGACGCTTGTCCTACTGTTTGTCCCCGACCAGGACCGTTGCCCTGGTCTTGCTGCCCCAACCGGGCAGACGTTTTTCATGAGCAACAAGACAACCCGCGCTCAGATCGTTGAAGCTGCAGGAAGGAGCCCGAACACCGCATCCGGAGCTTCATCCATATCCTGATCGCCAACCAGGCTCAGATCCTGCGTTACGGTTGCCCGGTGGGCACGCTGTGCACCGAGCTGACGAAGCTGAGTCATGCCTCGCAAGACCAGGCACAGGCGCTATTCACGCTGTTTCGGACCTGGCTGTGCCGGCAATTCACCTTGCTCGGCCGCACAGCAGACGCCGACGCGCTGGCGATGCATCTTCTCGCGCGCAGCCAGGGTGTTGCCATGTTGACGAACACCTTTCGCGATGACAAATTCATTCAGCAGGAAGTCAAGCAGATGTGCGACTGGCTGAGATCGTGCACCGAATCGGTCCTGAGCGATCCAGGCCGAGCCGGGTTCACCATGTCCCACAAAAAACCAAAACGCACATGAGCACGACAATAGCAGGCCTTGATGGCAAACCACGTTGCCGCTGGTGTGCAGCTGCACCGGATTTTCTCAAATATCACGACGAGGAGTGGGGCTACCCTGTCAGTGACGATCATCGCTTGTTTGAGAAATTGAGCCTCGAAGGTTTTCAATCCGGACTGAGCTGGCGCACCATCCTTGCCAAGCGGGATAATTTCCGGGCGGCGTTCCATCAGTTCGATTTCGACAGGATCGCGGGCTTCGCTCAGCACGACCTGGATCGTTTGCTCAAGGACGAAGGCATCGTCCGCCACCGCGGCAAGATCGAGGCGGTCATCAACAATGCGCGTCGGGCGCAGGAACTGGTCCAACGGGAGGGCTCGCTGGCCGCCTTCATCTGGCGTTATGAACCGGATCCGAAACAACTCGGGGAGCCGCAGACCGCCTCGATATCGGCCGAGTCGGTGGCATTGTCAAAGGATCTGAAAAAACTGGGCTGGAAGTTCGTCGGGCCCACCACGGTGTATGCCTTCATGCAAGCGATGGGGCTGATCAACGATCACGTCGAGGACTGTGTGAGCAGAGTCGAGGTCGAGCGCGCACGCAAGGCCTTCAGGCGACCCGCACGCTGACATCCTGCGTGTTGAGCTCGACGCGGGGGCCGGTCCTTCGGCAGGCTGGAGGAAGCAGATCAACGCGGCACGAGCCGTACCGGCAAAGCGCTGGGCGTCATCGTGAACGTGAACAGCTCCTTCACCGGCGGCGCGCTCTCTTCGAGTGTGAGCGTGAAGTTGCGGGCGATCATCGAGACGGCCATCTTGATCTCGGTCATCGCGAGGTAGCGTCCCGGGCAAAAGCGCGGTCCGGCGCCGAAGGGAAAGAGCCTGCGTCCCGGGTCGCTCGCCGTCCCCTTGCGCTCGTCCGACAGCCAGCGCTCGGGGCGGAACAGGGCGGCCTGCTCGAAGTCCTCCTCCTGCTGGCCGGCATGCCGCAACACCGTCAGGATCAGGGTGCCCCGCGGCACCAGGGTGCCGCCGACCGTGACATCGCAGTTCGCTTCCAGCGTCAGGAAAGGGAACACGGGCTTCATCCGCATCGCCTCGTGGGTCGCCGCCTCCAGATAGGCAAAGCCGTCGAGCACTGCCGGCTCCTGCAGCACCTCGCCGAGATCCAGCGCTGCGTCCGCCTCGGCCGCGATGCGTGCGGCCGCTGAGGGCTCGCGTGCAAGGAAGTTCAGCAACCAGGCGATGGTGTGGGAGGTCGTGTCCTCCCCGGCCAGCACCATCGTGACGGCATTGCCGATCACGTGCTCGTCGGTGAATTCCGAGCCGGCTTCGTCGCGCGCGACAAGCAGGGCTTCGAGCATGTGCGCCGGCCGGATCCGCCGCTCGGGCTCGGCCTGCAGCCGCGCGCGCGTTTGCGCGACAAACTGCTCCACCGCGGCACGGATGCGCGCCGCGCTCGCCTCCGCGGCCCGGTCGGCCGGCAGGCGCACGTAGCGCCAGTAGGGGATCGGCGACGTCAGGCGCCGCGCCACACGCTGGAAGATGTCCTCAATGGCATGCTGCAGCGGGTCGTCGTCGCGCTCCAGCGTGTTGAGATCCTGCCCCATCGCCAGACCGATCGTGACATCCAGCGTGTAGGCCTTGAGGTCACGCAGCAGGTCGACCGGCCGGCCGATCGCCCGCGCAGCCTGCCAGCGCCGCAACAGCCGCTGCGTCATCGTGCGCAGCTCGGGGAAGAAGTTGCGGATGACTTCGGGCGTCAGCGTGCGCATCACGAGCTTGCGCTGCTGGCGCCAGTCCTCGCCTTCCGCGGTGAACAGCCCCGTGATGCCCAACTCGGTGAGGACCCGTGTGGTCCGGGTGGAACGGATGATCGCGTCGGGACGGTCCCGCAACAAGGGGCCGATCTGGGCCGGGTCGCACACCACCAGCACCGGCTTGGGCCCCAGCTTGATCCTGTAGAGCGGGCCGAACTGCTGCGCCCAGGCTTCCATGGTCAGGTGCAGCTGGCCCGCGTCCAGCTGCGGCGCGTTGCCCAGGATGGGCACCCCGCGCGGGCCGGGCAGGTCGGCCAGCGGGCGCACGAGGCCGGGCGGATCCCCGGACCGGGACGGCGCTGCGGGCGGGTGAGGGTTCGAGGCGGGAACGCTAGGGTCCACGGGTATCTCCGAGGGGGCCATCGATGCAAGGCGTTGGATCGGCGGGGCCGGCGGCGGCCGGCCCGCGTGTCATCCCTGGGCGGCGCCCCGGAACGGCGGCGCGTTCGACAACGCAGACCGCGTCTTGCGCCTGACCAGCGGCAGGTGGCGGTTCAGGCGCACCAGGCCGTACAGCAGCTTCAGACGCCAGCGCAGGTAGTACGGCGCATCGAAGGCATGCCCCGCCAGCAGCGTGACGATGGCCCGGCGCACGTTGAGCGGGTTCTTGCCGGACAGGAACAGCTCGCGGAACGAGTGGTCGTAGAAGGCGTTGACGAGCCCGAAAAAGATCCGCGTGACGTCCTCGACCCGCGCCGTGTACTCGCGCCGTGCCCGCTCGGCCGATGCGCCGCCGCGGCTCAGCGCGATGACGTGCCGCGCGGCGTCACGCGCGCTTTCCATACCGAGCGTGACACCGGTGGAGAAGATGGGGTCGAGGAAGGCCCCCGCATCGCCGCACAGGAAGTAGCCGGGGCCGGCCCACGGCGCGCAGCTGTAGGTGAAGTTGGCGACGCACTCGTTTTTGTCGGGAAACACCGCATGCCGGCACCGCTCGCTCATCTGCGGGCTGCGCTCGATGGCCCAGCGCAGCATCTCGGTGGCCCGCACGCCGGTCGCGTTGACCGCCTTGCGATCCAGCACGACACCGACGCTGGTGCGCTGGGCGTCGAGCGGGATCGACCAGAACCAGCCGTCGTCGTGGATCACGCCGATGACGTCTCCGTCGTCGGGGGAGGACTTCCGGGCGACGCCGGTGCCGATCGCGTAGTAGGCCACCTTCTCCATCCCGCCCACCACCTGCCGGGTGCCCAGGTGGCGTCCGACCACATTGGCCTGGCCGCTGCAATCGATCAACCAGCGTCCGCGCACGGTACCGCCGGAGGTCTGGACTTCGACGTCGCCGTCGGCCAGCCGCGTGATGGACTCGACACCCTGGCGGAGTCGCACGTCCGCGCCCGCCTCGGTCGCGACACGGCACAGCATCTGGTCGAACGGCGCGCGCTCGAGGTTGAAGGCCTGCAGCTCGCCGAGCGGCCAGGCCCGCTCGAAGCGCGCGACAAAACCTTCCCGCTCGTGGCCGAACAGGAACTCGCCGCCGATCTTGCGCATGTGCGGCAGTCGGCGCAGTTCGTCCTCCAACCCCAGCTCGCGCAGCACCTGCAGGGCCCGCGGCATGAAGGACTCGCCGATCCTGTGCCGCGGGTGCTCGCCTTTCTCGAGCACCACCACGTCCAGCCCGGCGCGCGCCATCACGAGCGCCGCGATCGAGCCGGCCGGGCCGGCGCCGATGACAATGGCATCGTGAACTCGGCTCATGCGATCCTCCTCGGCACGAAGCTGCGAAACAGCACCTGCGTCGGACGCGGCAGGAACATCTGCACGAAGCAGCTCTCCGCCCAGGCCACGTCGATCTCCTGGTAGAAGGGATGCGGATGGAGCGTGCCGCAGTCGCCGTCCCACTGCTGCTCGCAGCCCACACCCTCCCAGAAGAACACGCCCTGGTACAGCCCGTCGGGATGGCGGCTCACATACTGTCCGGTGGCCTGTTCGAACTTGTAGACCGGGTCGGGGTTGGGATTGAGGAAGGTGAAGATCGGCCCGGTGTCGTCCCAGACCTCGAGCCGATGGCCGCTGTCGTCGAAGCGTCGCGAGAGCCCGGGCAGGTGCATGCCGCGCAGTTTCTGGATCTCGTCCTCGTGGGCGAGGAAGACCGGGCAGTT
The DNA here is from genome assembly GCF_026153205.1 of Aquabacterium sp. A7-Y. GTDB lineage: Bacteria > Pseudomonadota > Gammaproteobacteria > Burkholderiales > Burkholderiaceae_C > Caldimonas. Next base: position 136,266 of record NZ_JAPFBW010000017.1, read on the forward strand.
CGACGCGATGCGGAAGTCGTAGACGCACATGCGCGGCACCGGCATGTCGAGCGAGAGGTCGGGGTTGATGACGATGGACAGCGTCAGCTCGATGGTGTCGCGCAAGCCGCCGATCTGCGTGCCGTCGAACTTCATGTAGCCGACGTTGATCAGCGACTTGCCGGGACGCGGCTCCTTCGGACTGAGCGGGGGCGGCAGCAGCGGCAGCACATGCGCCGTGTCGACCTCGTACATGTAGTTCAGGTGCTCGTCGATCAGGTAGTCTTCGGTCGAGTCGAGCCCTGCCAGGCGGGGTCCAATGTCGATCATGCTGCGCTCCTGCGGGCGAAGCCAAAGTGTTCGGCGGCTTCGCGGATGATGCGGGCGGCCCGGCGAAGCTGCTCGCCGGTATGCTCCGAGGTGACGAACAGGCGTATGCGTGCCTCGTCCTTGGGCACGGCGGGGAACTGCATGATGCTGGTGTCGAGCCCGCGTCGCTGCAGGAAGTCGTTGAGCACGAAGGTCAGCTCGCCGTGGCGATAGAACACCGGCACGATCCAGGTTTCGCTCTGGCCGATGTCCACGTGGGGGCGCAGCAGCTCGCGCAGCAGCGCCGCGTTCTCGTGCAGGCGGGCGCGCCGCTGCACGCCGTCCTGCGACCCCGCCAGCTCCAGTCCCTTGATGAGCCCGCCGGTCACGGCCGGGTCGAGTGCGCAGGAGAACATGCGGCAGCGCGCGTACCAGTTGATGTAGCGCGCCATCTCGCGCTTGGCGATGACAGCGCCGCCGATGCCGCCGAAGCCCTTGCTGAAGGTCAGGGCGATCAGGTCGACCTCGTCGAGCACGCCGTGCACCTCGCAGGCGCCGCGGCCGCGTTCCCCGGCCACCAGGATCGAGTGCGCCTCGTCCACCAGCAGTGCCGCGCCGTGGCGCTTGCACACCGCCACGATCTCGCGCAAGGCCCCATAGTCGCCGTCGGCGCTGAAGACGCCTTCGGTGCACACCAGCATGCGGGTGCGTTCGGGGGCGATGCGGGCCAGCACCGCGTCGAGGTTCTCGGGGTCGTTGTGACGGAAGTACAGGATCCTTCCCTTCGACAGCTGCGCGCCCTCCTGGATCGAGATGTGAGCCGACCGGTCGAGGATCACGTAGTGCCCCTGCTTCACGAACGCCGGGATCACGCCGGTGTTGACGCCGTAACCCGACGAGAACAGCGAGACACCGCGATCGGGCAGGCCGTAGAAGTCGAGCAGCGCCTGCTCCAGCTGCCGGTGCAGCGCCAGGGTGCCGCTGAGGATCGGCGAGCTGGCCGCCCCGAGGCCGAAGCGGTCCAGCGCCGCCTTGGCCGCGTCGATGACTTGCGGGTGCACGCCGTAGCCGAGGTAGTTGTAGCTGCCGAAGTTCAGCAGCTTCAACTGCAGCCCGTCGTGGCGCTCGACGTCGACCTCCGGCGTCTGGCCGCCGAGCCGGGGTGCCTCGAAGGAGTAGGCGCCGTCGGCCAGGATCTCGTCGACCCAGCTCGAGAAGCGCTGTGACTCGGCGTGCTCCATGCTGGTGCTGGTGGAGGCCATGTCATAGGTGAGCCTGGCGTACTGCGGCAGCCGGTCGAGGTCGAAGCCCTGCGGCTGCGCCTGCCCCTGCGTCTGCCTGCGCAGCATCTCGCGCACCAGTGCCCGCTTCTGCTCGAGCGTCAGGTTTGAATGAAGTTGGCTCATGGTTCCTCCCTTCAACCGATCGCCAGCAGCGCGTCGAGCTCGGCCTCGGACATCTCGTCGACCGGCACGGCCGGGGCCGGGCCGGTCTCCTCGGCAGGGGCCGCCTGCTGCGGGAACAGCGACGCGAGCACCTGCTGCGACAGCTTGGCGACGGTGACGCCGTGCATCATCAGGCTCATGGCCGACAGCTCGACCCCGAGTTCGGCGCGCACCCGGCTGATGAGCTCGATCGCCATCAGGGAGTCGACCCCCATGTTGTCGAGGCTCAGCGACACGTCGACGCGCGTGACGTCCTGGTGCATGACACGGGCCAGTTGCTCGCGGATGCGCTCCTGCACGAGGTCGAGCCGCTGCTCGGGCGTCAACGGGCGCAGCTCGGCCACCACCGGCAGCTCCTCGCCGGCTTTGCCGCCGTCGGCCGAGACCAGCCGGGCGAAACGCGGCGAGCGCACGATGGCCCCGGCCGACGCCGCCCAGCGCGGCCAGTTCATGTTGACCACCCCGACCTGCACCGCGTCGGCCTCCAGCAGATGGCCCAGGGCACGGGTGCAGGCCGACGACGTCAGGCTGCCGATGCCGAGGTTGTCGAGGTAGGCGGCGGTGCCTTCGTTGCGCGCCACCACCCCGACGTCGGAGATCGCGCCCCAGTTGACGGTCAGCGCCGGCAGCCCGAGCGCGCGGCGATGCCACGCCAGCGTCTCGAGGAAGCAGTTGGCCGCGACGTAGGAGCCCTGGCCGGCGTTGCCGATGAAGGAGGCGACCGACGAGAACATCACGAAGGCCTCGAGCGGTAGCGAGCGGGTCGCCTCGTGCAGGTGCCAGGCGCCGAGCGCCTTGGGCCGCATGACGGCGGCCAGCCGCTGCCCGTCCAGCGTCTCCAGCATGCCGTCGTCAAGCACCATCGCGCCGTGCACGATGCCCTGCAGCGGTGCCATCGATTCGCCGATCCTGCGGATCAGCCGGACCACCGCCTCGCGGTCCGCCACGTCCACCGCTTCGACCCGCACGGTGGCGCCCGCGGCTTGAAGCTGCTCGATGGCTGCCTGCGCCTCCGGGCGGCTGGCCCCGCTGCGTCCGACCAGCACCAGCTCCCGCGCCCCCTGCGCCACCAGCCAGGTGGCGACTTGCAGACCGAAACCGCCGAGCCCGCCCGTGACGAGCCAGCTGCGGTCGGCGCGCACCGCGACACCCCGGCTCTGCCCGGTCGGGACCGTGCCGGTGTTCAGGTCGATGACCAGCTTGCCGACATGCTGGGCGCGCGCCATGGTGCGGAAGGCGTCGCTGATCTCGCGCGCCGGGAAGGCCTGCGCCGGCACCGGGCGCAGCCGGCCTTCCGCGAGCAGCGCGATGACCTCCGCGTTCAAGCGGCGGAACAGCGCCGGCCGCTCCGCGCCCATGCGGTCGGTGTCGACGGCCACATACATCAGGTTGCGGTCAAAGTCGGCCAGCCCGAGCAGGCTGCCGGCCGCGATGTCCTTCTTGCCGATCTCGATGAAGCGGCCGTGCGAGGCGAGGATCGCGAGGCTCTTGCGCGCGGCCTCGCCGGCCAGCGAGTTGAGCACCACGTCGACGCCGCGCCCCTCGGTGAGCTGCAGCACCGCGTCGGCGAAGTCGAGGCTGCGCGAATCGAACACATGCTCCACGCCTCGCTCGCGCAGGAACTGCCGCTTCGCCTCCGAGCCCGCGGTGGCGATCACCTTCGCGCCGAGCCAGCGGGCGACCTCGATGGCGGCCAGGCCGACGCCGCCCGAGGCGGAATGGATCAGCAAGGTCTCGCCGGGCTGGACCTGCGCCAGGTACTTCAGCGCATAGTAGGGCGTGACATAGGCGATCAGCGACGGCGCTTCCGCGAAGTCGAGTGTCGCGGGCTTGTGGAACACGTACCCGGTGCCCACCGTGTGATAGCTGCGGAAGCAGCCGTTGGTGTCGATCGCGATGACGGGGTCGCCCGGCGCATAGTCCGTCACACCCTCGCCGACCGCGACGACGGTGCCGGAGCACTCCATGCCGAGGTGCTCGCCGATGAAGGTGGTCTCCATGTAGGCGGCCGACAGCATGTTCAGCGCCTTCATCAGATCCTTGAAGTTCAGCGAGGTGTGCTGCAGTCGGATCTCGATCTCGCCGGGTCCCGGCGGACGGCGCCGGTCGGGCACCCAGTGCAGGCTGTCGAGCACCCCGGGCGTCCCGAGCTCCAGCCGCACCGGCTCGTCCATCGAGCGCTCGGTGGTGCCAGCGGCCTCCGGCCGCCAGCGGTCGAGCCGCGGGACGTGGCGCGCGCCGGCACGCAGCGCGATCTCGTCCTCCGCGCCACCGCCCTGCAGTTCGGCGAGCAGGCGGCCGACCTCGGTGTCTCGGCTGTCGAGGTCGACGAGTTTGACGCGCAGCGCCGGCTGCTCGGTCATCACCACCCGCCCCAGCCCCCAGACCGCGCCGGCCGCGGGTTCCACCGCAGCGTCGCCGACCGGCACCGCGCCGCGTGTCGCGACGATCAGCCGCACCGGCGATGCGGCCTGGATGAGCTGCTGTGCCAGGTCGAGCAAGGCCGCGCAGGCTGCTTCGCCGCTCGGATCCTGCTCGGGGTTCAGGTCCACTGCGCGCAGGTCGAGCACGCCGTCCGGTGCCTCGCCTCGGGCAAGGCGCTCCGCCAGCGCCTCGCCGCGGACCAGCTCGGTGCCGAGGCCGGCCGCCCGGGCCGCGTCGACGAGGCGGCCGGCCAGTGCCGGCCGGTCGGCGACGACCAGCCAGTGCTGGCCCTGCACAGGCGTCGGCTCGATGGCCGGCGCCTGCTCCCAGCGCCAGGTGTACAACTGGCTCGACATCTCGTCGCTGGCCGGCTCGCTGCCGATGCGCTGGCAACGCACGCCTTCCACCTCGGCCAGCACCTGGCCCTGTGCATCGACGATGCAGATCTCGCCCTGGATCGACATCGCGTTGCGCCGCGACACCCGCACGTGCGCCAGCACCGCGGCACCGGCGCGCCCGTGAAGCCGCAGCGCTGCGATCGTCACCGGCACATAGGTGCCGAGGCGTCCCTGCTCGAGCGAGAGGCCGAGCATCGACTGGAAGGCCGCGTCCAGCAGCGCCGGGTGCAGCAGGTAACGTTCGGCTTCGGGGTCCTGGCAATCCAGGGTGACCAGCGCTTCGTCCTCGCCGACCGCCAGGGCCTGCATGCATCGGAAGGTCGGCCCGTACTGCAGCCCCTGAGAGGCGAGCTGGCGGTACAGCAGCTCGACGTCGACCTGTCGGGGGCAACGCGCCCGCAGCGCTGCCAGGTCGAGCGCCGGGCGCGGCGCCGTGCGCCCCTCGGGCAAGCGCGCGGTCGCGTGCACATGCCACGGCCCGGGCTCCCCCGGCGGCAGCGAATGCAGGCTCAGGTGGCCGTCGCGCGGATCGAAGTCGATCTGCAGCAGGGTCTGGGAGATCGGTTCCAGCGCGCGCTGGAACGACAGGTTCTCGACCGCATTGCCGCGCTCCAGGCTCTCGGCGGCCGCCAGCGCCGCGACGGCGTAGCCGGCGCCCGGGAAGATGAGCGCGCCGGCGACCCGATGGTCCGGCAGCCATGGCAGGAATCGTTCGTTGAGCGTGGTCCGCCAAGCCGGCAAGGCGGTGGGCAGGCGCTGGTGCAGCAAGGGGTGCAGTTCCTCGACCAGCCGGTCGGCCCGGGAGGCGACGGTCTCCCGCCACAGTGGCTCGCGCTGGAAGGGATAACGCGGCGCGCGCAGCCGCGGGTCGCCCTGCGGATACAGCCGCGACCAGTCGAGCGCGGCGCCGGCGCAGTAGGCGTCGGCCACCGCCGTGAGCAGCGTCGTCAGTTCGTCGCTGCCGCGCCGCTGGGTCGGCCAGCTGGAGGCGCCGGGCACCGTGCGCAGGATGGAGGCGCCGAGCACGGCGTGCGGACCGATTTCCATGAAGGCGTCGAAGCCATCGCCGCGCAGCTGCTCCAGCGCGTCCCTCAACAACACCGGCTCACGCGCGTTGCGCCACCAGTACCCGACGTCCTGCTCGCCCGGCCGCGCCTTCGCCCCGGTGCGGTCGAATCAGCGGGATGCTCGGGGCGCGGCCGCCAGGCCCTGCAAGGCCGCGTGGAAG
>NZ_JAPFBW010000018.1 GCF_026153205.1 Aquabacterium sp. A7-Y
AGAGCGACAGCGGGGTTTCGAGGTCCGCGAAGGCCTCGGCGATCAGGGGAATGCGGTTGTAGCCCTGTTGAGACAGGCTCTGGAATTCGAGTTCGGTGATCACGCAGTGGGCCCTCCGAGCCCGGCGCGCCCCCGCGACACACGGCGCGGCAGGGACGAGCGGCAATGAACAAATTGTCGAGGGGAATCCGGGGCCCGGGTCGCGGCGGCGCCGCAGCGCCGACCGTCAGGGGGCAAGTGAGATTCCGGGTGAACCGGCGAAGCGCGGGGGAGGCTCATGGACGGACCAGGCACACCACCCCGGCAGGCGGCAGATCAAACCAGTGCGTGCAGGCGACGCCAGGGCCAGGCTCCCCGGTCGTGCGAACCTTTGGTTTGTTTGCGCGAGATGAACATGGCCCGCAGTGTAGCAGCGCAACGCTGGGACGCCAGCCCCCGGTGGCGCCCGCCAGCGGCGACAGGCGGTCACGGACGTTGTCCGGGCGGCAAAAAATGCGAACGAACGTGCGTTTTTCCTCATGGACAAGCGGCGTACTCTTGCCAAGATGACCAGGAAACGTTAAAGGAGGTCGAAGTGATGCTGCACCGGATCATGGCGGCAGTCATCGGGCTGCTGATCACGCTCGCGCCGGCCCTGGCAGAGCCGCTGGACGTCAGCGGCGTGAAGTTCGAGCAGGCCCTGCAACTGCGCGGTACACCGCTGGTCCTCAATGGCGCCGGGGTGCGCTACAAGGCCATCTTCAAGGTGTACGCGGCCGCGCTCTACCTGCCCGAGCGCGCCTCGAGCGCCGAAGCCGTCCTCGCGGCGCCCGGCCCGCGGCGCCTGAACATCGTGATGCTGCGCGCCATCGACGCCAACGAACTGGGCCGCCTGTTCACCCGCGGGATGGAGCAGAACGCGGCCCGCGAGGAGTTCGCCAAGTCCATCCCCGGCACGATCAAGATGGGCGAGATCTTCGCCGCCCAGAAGCGACTCAGCGCGGGCGAGTCCTTCCAGATCGACTGGATCCCGGGCGAAGGCACGGTCATCTCGGTCAACGACAAGCCGGCCGCCGGCGCCATCCGCGAACCCGAGTTCTACAGCGCCATGCTCAAGCTCTGGCTGGGGCCCCAGCCCGCTGATCCGGCGCTCAAGGACGCGCTGCTCGGCAAGGCCCCGGCGACGCCGCGCGGCCGCCACAACGCCGACTGAGACCGCCTCAGCCGGGCAGCAGCTCGTCCAGCCGGTCGACAAATGCGTCGGCCGGCGCGCTGCGCACCGGCTCGCCGTGGTTGTAGCCGTAGCTCACCAGCACCACCGGGCAACCGGCGGCGCGGGCCGCTTTCGCGTCGTTGCTGGAGTCGCCGATCATCAGCGTGCGCCCGGGTTCGGTGCCGAGCGCCTCGCAGGTCTTCAGCAGCGGCAGCGGATCGGGCTTCTTGCGTTCGAAGGCATCGCCGCCGAAGGCGAGCTTGAAGAAAGGCGCCAGGCCCTTCTTCTCCAGCAGGGGCAGCGCGAAGGCGGTCGGCTTGTTGGTCAGGCAGGCCAGCACCAGGCCGCGCGCCTGCAACGCCCGCAGGCCTTCGGCCACGCCGGGGAACACCGCCGAATGCTCGCCGTTGATGGCCAGGTAGTGATGCTGGTAGCGGTCCCAGGCGGCCGTGAAACGGGTCTCGACACTGTCGGCACCGGCCACCTGCGTCAGCGTCATGCGGATCAGGTGCTCCGACCCCTTGCCGACGGTGCGCTCGATGAAGTCGCGGTCCACGTGCGGCAGCGCAAGATCGTCGAGCATGCGGTTGAGCGCCACGACGAAGTCGCCGATCGTGTCGACCATGGTGCCGTCGAGATCGACGATGACGGCCTGGAGGTCCTTGAACTGGGAAATCGATGCGGAGGAAAGGGCCACGGGTCACACCTCGGGAGACGGAGGTGCAAGGGTAGCAGTCGAGGGCGGTTTCCCGCTAAGGGCCCGCGGGCGGCGGGGCGACCACGTTGCGGTTGCGGCCGCCGGCCTTGGCGGTGTAGAGCGCGCGGTCCGCGCGCGCCAGCAGCTCCGCCACCGGCTCGCCGCGCACGTGGGCCGCGATGCCGGCGGAGAAGGTCACCTGCAGCAAGGGCGCCCCCAGGCAGAAGCGCTGTGCGGCCACGTGCTCGCGCAGCCGGTTCATCGCCTGCAGGCCCTTGGGACCGGGCTCGGCTTCGGGCAGCAGTACCAGGAATTCCTCGCCGCCCCAGCGGCACACCACATCGGTCTCGCGCAGCACCGTCTGCGCGGCCGCGGCGAAACCACACAGTGCCGCGTCACCCGCCGCGTGGCCGGCGCTGTCGTTGATGCGCTTGAAGTGATCCAGGTCCACCAGGGCGACGCAGAAGCCCGCGCCGCCGCGCTGGTGCCGGTCACGCTCGCGCTCCAGCACGCCTTGCATGTACTGCCGATTGAACAAGCCGGTCAGCGGGTCGCGCATCATCACCCGCTCGAGTTGCGCGCTCGCCGCGACGAGCTCGTCGCGCTCCCGCCGCACCCGCTCGCGGGTGGTGCTGTGATTGTGCGACTGCAGGGTGAGCAGCCACAGGATGAAGCAGGACATGCCGACCTCGAGGCTTGCGCGGCGCGGGTCGAAGCTCAGGCCCTCGACATGGGCCATCGCGGCGAGCGCGACCAGCAGCCCACCGATGGCCGCGGCGCCGGCGATCTGTGTCTGGCGCGGCGTGAGACCGAGAAAGCCGAACACGACACTCAGGCAGATCATCTGCAACACGCTGGCCCGCGCGTCGGGCAACAAGGCGTAGGCGAACATCAGGCCAAGGAAACCCCAGAGCATGTAGAGCAGCGTGATGCCCGGATCGCGCAGCCTGGCGGTCAGGCCGCTGCGCACCAGCGTCAAAGGCACCACGCAGCCGATCAGGTTGTGGATCAGCAGCACGCGGCCTTGCGCCGGCGTGAGCAGCTGTTCCGGCAGGATGTAGGTCAGCAAGGCCGTGATGCAGGCCACGTACATGATGGCCGACAGCAGGCAGCGCGGCATCACGATGCGCACGCGCGCGTTCTGCCCCAGCACGAGGTCGACGGCCCGCTGCATCCGGCGCGGCCTGGCCTCGGCGGCCCGCGGCGCCGCAGGCGAGAGGGGCGCGGCAGCCGGGGGTCTGGCGGCAGGTGCGTCGGCGCTGCGGCGGGCGGCCGAAAGGCGGGGCCGCGCCGATGCCTGCGCAGCTTCCCGAGGCGCCGCCGCTTCGCCCAACGCGAGCTCGATGCGATCGCGCCCCCCTGCCTTGGCACGGTACAGCGCCTGGTCCGCGCGCTCCAGGGTCGCGGCGACGCCGCGAACCGGATCGTGGGAGCACAAGCCGGCCGAAAAAGTCGGCTTCAGCCCCGGCTCCAGTTGCGCCCAGTCGTGCCGGTGCACCTCGTCGCGCAGTTGCCGCAGCGCAGCCTCCGCGTCGCGCACGGTCCGGCCCGGCATCAGCAGCAGGAACTCCTCGCCGCCCCAGCGGGCCAGCGCATCGGCCCCCTCGGGAAAGACCTCCAGCCCGAGCTGCGCGAAGCGCTGCAGCACCTGATCGCCCATCGCGTGGCCGTAGCGATCGTTCACCTGCTTGAAGAAGTCGATGTCCAACAGCGCGACGCACAGCGGCTGCCCGGAGCGCTGCTGGCGCAGCACTTCTTCGTCGAGCAGGCGCAGCATGTGGCGCCGGTTGAACAGGCCGGTCAGGCTGTCGCGCATCGACAGCCGCTGCAATTGCGCCAGCGTATCGGCCATCTGCTCCTTCTGGCGCAGATCCCGCTGCCGCACCGCACGCGCCTGCGCCGACAGCGCCACCAGCACCGGCAACGCCACCATCAGCAGCCCGATGTTGAGCAGATCGTCCCTCCAGCCCGGACCGTCCGGACGCAGCCAGATGCGCGCCAGGGTCGCCAGCGCCGGCATCACGAGGCTCAGCCCCGCGGCGAGGCGCAGCTGCCGCAGCGGCAAGCGCCGGATGTCGTAGACAAGGGTCACGCTGAGCCACAGCAGCGAGGTGGCGCGCATCGCATCGATCAGCGCGCAGACCAGTGCCACCTGGGAGATGCTGAAAAGAACCTGGGAGAAGGCCAGCACCGGATCGCGTGTCTTCAGCGCGAGCCCGGTATGCAGCAGCAGGTAGAGCGTGGCCAGCACCAAACCGCTGAACACGGTGATCCCGATGGCGGCGGGCAGCGGAGCGAGGTCCAGCCAGACACCCAGCCACAGCAGCAGCGCCACCACCGCCTGCGACGGCAGGGTCAGCAGGAAACGCCGCAGGCCCTTGCGCCGAAGGTCGGGGCCGCCCGCGGGGGCGCGCCCGGCGGTCGACCTCCGGCCTGAAACGGTGGACGCGGGAGCGATGATGGGGGAGCTGTCCTCGGGGTGCATGTGGAATCGAACCGGCGACCGGCGGCTTCACCGGCGCAACGTCCTGTCATCGGCCGAAACCACACCGACTTGAGCGCCGGCGGCATGGAACAGACGTAGGACTTCCTTACTTTTGCACGCCTTTTCCTCCTGACAGGGCTGCGGGAAACTCGATCCTTCCGCCCCGGACACCGCCCGGGATCCGTGACCCTCCCAAGGCCTGCGCCTCATGAACCGATCCGTGCACCTTCGCCAGCTCGCCTGCGCCTGCAGCCTGTTGTTCTCCCTGGCCGCCTGTGGCGGCGGAGGCGACGGCGCAGACGAGTCGACCACCAACGTCGACAGCGGCACGGACGCCCCCGCGCCGGCCGCCCCACAACCCGGGCCGGCCCTCGGCGAGGCGCGCAGCGGCGAAGCCACCTTCTACGACGCCACCGGCGCCGGCAACTGCAGCTTCGACCCCAGCCCCGGCGACCTGCGGGTGGTGGCGCTGAACCCGGCTGACTATGCCGGCAGCGCGGCGTGCGGGGGCTTCATGTCCGTGCGAGGTCCGCGTGGCAGTGTGACGGTGCGGGTCGTCGACCAGTGTCCCGGCTGCCAGGCCGGTCACCTCGACCTCAGCCGGGAGGCCTTTGCGCAGATCGCCGACCCGGCGTCCGGCAAGGTGCCGGTCAGCTGGCAATTCGTGGCGGGCCAGCTCAACGGCCCGGTGCAGTACCGCTACAAGGAAGGCAGCAGCCGGTGGTGGACGGCCATTCAGGTGCGCAACCACCGCCTGCCGATCGCCAAGCTGGAGATCCGCCCGTCCGGCAGCAGCGGGTGGATCACGGTGCGGCGCGAGCCGTACAACTATTTCGTCCACCCCGGCACGATCGCGCCGGGCGCCTTGCAGGTGCGCATCACGGCCCCGAGCGGCGCGGCACTGGTGGACACGCTGCCCGAACCGGAGGGCGGGCGCCTGGTCTCGGGCGCGAGGCAGTTCCCTTGAGCGCCCTCACCCGCGGCCCTCAGGCCGCCAGCTCAGCGCGCATCTGGTCGATCACCGCCTTGTAGTCCGGCTTGCCGAAGATCGCGCTGCCGGCCACGAAGGTGTCGGCGCCTGCGTCCGCGACCTGGCGGATGTTGTCGGTCTTGATGCCGCCGTCGACCTCGAGCCGGATGTCGCGGCCGCTGGCGTCGATGATTTTCCGCACCTGCTCCACCTTGCGCAGCGCCGACGGGATGAAGCTCTGACCACCGAAACCCGGGTTGACACTCATGATCAGCACCAGGTCGACCTTGTCGATCACCCACTCCAGCACGTCGATAGGGGTGGCCGGGTTGAACACCAGACCGGCCTGGCAGCCCTCGGCCTTGATGAGCTGCAGGGTACGGTCGACGTGGGTGCTGGCGTCCGGGTGGAAACTCACCAGGTCGGCCCCCGACTTCGCGAAGGCCTGGGCCAGCGCGTCCACCGGCTGCACCATCAGGTGCACGTCGATGGGCACCGGCGTGCCGTCGGCCTTCTTGGCGTGGGGGCGCAACGCCTGGCAGACCATGGGGCCGAAGGTCAGGTTGGGAACGTAGTGGTTGTCCATCACGTCGAAGTGGATCCAGTCGGCGCCGGCGGCGATGACCTGGCTCACTTCCTCGCCGAGGCGGGCGAAGTCGGCCGAGAGGATGCTGGGGGCGATGCGGTAGGTGGGCATGGGGATTCCTTGCGAATCCGCGATTTTAGGGAGCCCTTGCTACTATCGCCGCCGTAGAAAAGCACAGATCTTGATATGAGCAGCTATGAGTTCACCTGCAGCGTCGAGCCGCAGTACATCCCCGAACAGTCCGACCCGGAAAAGGGCGTCTTCGCCTTCGCCTACACGGTGACCATCCAGAACACCGGCGACGTGCCGGCCCAGCTGATCTCGCGCCACTGGATCATCACCGACGCCACCGGCCGGGTCGAGGAGATCAAGGGGCTGGGCGTGGTGGGCCACCAGCCGCTGCTCAAGCCTGGCGAGGCCTTCGAGTACACCAGCTGGACCCGTCTGGCGACACCGCGCGGCACGATGAGCGGCAGCTATTTCTGCGTCGCCGAGGACGGCGAGCGCTTCGAGGCCCCCATTCCCGCCTTCTCGCTCGCAGTGCAGCGCAGCGGGCTGCACTGAGGCCGCCGCGCATGCGCTTCGTGCTGCAGCGCGCCGCCTGGGACCTCAACGGGCTCTTGACCACGCTCGATCCGGGCGCGGAACTCGCGCAGCGCAACCTCTGGTGGGTGCGCCTGGTCGAGTGGCTGCGCCACGCGCCGCTGAAGCGCGAAGGCGTCGACGCGCCGCAGCCGGGCACGCGAACGCCGCTGCCGGTGCTGCGGCTGCGCCACCTGCTGCAGCTGCTCGACCGCCAGCCGGAGTACCGCGCCCGCATGGTGGAACAGATCGCGCGCACCCTGGCAGACCTGGACGCCACCCTGCTGCTGGCCGACTTCGGTTTCGCGCAGCGCTTCGCCTTCTTCAGCGAGCTGGGCGAGCGCCTGCAACGCCGGCTGCTGCCCGGCACCGCCGAGACACGCGACCTGGCGGAGCTGTTCCAGCTGGTGTTCTCCGAGGAGCAGGACGCGGCCTGGCTGGATGCCATCGACACACCGACGCTGGAAAAGCTCGGCACGCTGCTGCACGAATCGGTGGCCGCCTCGCGCCATCCCGGCGCAGCGGCCGGCTGGCGCAGCGCCCTGCTCGATGCGCAGCTCTTCTGCATCAGCCAGGTGGGCGCCGCAGCCTTCTCGGCGGAGATCCGCACCCGGCTGTCGGCGCCGGCCCAGGCGCTCACGCCGTTCCGCCAGCTGGGGCCGGCCTTCGAGGAGGTGCGCCGGCGCATCGAGGACCCGGCCGCCTCGCCGGCCGACCTCACCCCGGCGCTGGGTTACGCCCGCGCCCTGCTCGACGCTTGCCGGCGCGACGCGCAGACGGTCCACGAACACCTCGAAGAGCACGGCGTCTCGATCGACATCGTCTTCACCCTGGAGCAGCTGCAGTCACGCCTGGACCGCATCGACCACCTGCTCGACTGCCTGCTGAGCGACCGCCCGGCGGAGGCGGTGCGGCGCTTGGTGGTGCAGTTCGCCGAGAGCGCCGAGCAGCGCCGCAGCGTCGCTGCCCTGCTGGCCCGCAACTATTCGCTGCTGGCCCGCAAGGTGACCGAGCGCAGCGCCGAGACCGGCGAGCACTACATCACCCGCACGCCGCGCGAATACGCCAGCATGTTCTGGCGTGCCTGCGGCGGCGGCGCGGTCACGGCGCTCACGGTGTTCCTGAAATTCCTGATCGGCAGCCTGGGCCTGTCGGCCTTCTGGGGTGGCTTCGCGGCCGGCCTCAACTACGCCGCCAGCTTTGTCGCGATCCAGCTGGCGCACTTCACGCTCGCGACCAAGCAGCCGGCGATGACGGCGCCGGCCATGGCGGCGCGCCTCAGGGACCTGAGTTCGGACGAGGCGATCGAAGGATTCGTCGACGAGGTGGCCCACCTGATGCGCACCCAGGTCGCCGGCATCCTGGGCAATGTGGCGGTCGTGCTGCCCTGCGTGCTGGTGGTGCAGCTGCTCTGGCAGGCCGCCTTCGGCGAGCCGCTGGTGAGCGCCGCGAAGGCCCGCTACGCGCTGGATTCGCTCGACGGCCTGGGCTTCACGCCGCTGTATGCCGCGGCCACCGGGGTGCTGCTGTTCGCCTCCAGCCTGGTGGCGGGCTGGGCCGAGAACTGGTTCGTGCTGCACCGCCTGGGCAGCGCACTGCGCTGGAACCCGCGTATCGTCGCGCGCCTGGGCGAGGCACGCGCGGCGCGCTGGTCGGCCCAGCTGCAGGGCAACATCTCGGGTTTCGCCGGCAACATCTCGCTCGGGCTGATGCTGGGCCTGGTGCCGGCGGTGGCGGCCTTTTTCGGCGTGAACTTCGACGTGCGCCACGTCACGCTCGCCAGCGGCCAGCTCGGCGCCGCGCTCGGGGCGCTGGGCTGGGAGCTGGTCTACACCCCCGGCTTCTGGCTCGCGGTGCTGGGCATCGCGCTGACCGGCGTCCTCAACGTCACCGTCAGCTTCGCGCTGGCCTTCCGCCTGGCACTGCGCTCACGCAACATCCGGCTCAAGGACCGCCACCGGCTGAACGCCGCGCTGAGGCGGCGGCTGCGGCGCCACCCGCTGGGCTTCCTGCTGCCGTTGCGCGGCCGGGCACGGGCGGAGCCGGCGGCATGAGGGCGGCCCGTGTCAGGCCTCGGGCGGGCGGTGTTCATCGTCTCGGGACGCCGGGTGGCGCTCGCCGCCCTTGCGCCCGGAAAACATCGTCCACCAGACAATGAAGACCAGGATCAGCAAGGCGCCCAGCGCCTCCAGCAACAGCACCCACATGTTCCATCCTTCGAGTTTCTTGACCGCGCGCCGCCGCGCCCGTTTCGGGCGGCTGCTCGGCACCCTGATTTTAGGAAGCCTGAGCGCCTGCAGCCTCACGCCCGACCTGCCGCCGCCGGCGCCCGGCCCCGATGGCGTGGACACCGGGGCCGCCACCCTGCCCGGCCAGCCGCCGATCGAGCAGCCGCGATCGCGCTGGGTCCCGGTGGCCTGGGAGGCGCTGCCCGGCTGGGGCAGCGACCAGGTCGGCCGCGTCTGGCCGGCCCTGCTCAACAGCTGCCTGCGCCCGGCACCCGCCTGGGCGGCGGTGTGCCGCGACGCCCGCGCACTGCGCGAGCCCGCCGATGCGCTGGTGCTCGACTTCATCCAGCGGCGCCTGCAGCCCTATCAGGTCGTGGGCCGAGAAGACCAGCAGGCCGAGGGCCTGATCACCGGCTACTACGAACCGCTGATCGACGCGAGCCGCGTGCCGACCTCGACCTTCCGCATCCCGCTGCACCAGCCGCCCGCCGACCTCGCCGAGCGCCAGCCCTACTGGACGCGGGCCCAGCTGGACAGTGTGCCGGCCGCGCGGGCCGCGCTGCGCGGGCGCGAGATCGCCTATGTCGCCGACCCGCTGGACGCGCTGGTGCTGCAGATCCAGGGCTCCGGCCGCCTGCGGCTCACCGAGCGCGACGGCAGCCAGAAGCTGGTGCGTGTGGCCTTCGCCGGACACAACAACCACCCCTACCGCTCGGTGGGCCGCTGGCTGGTGGAGCAAGGCGCCTTCAGCCTGGAGCAGGCCTCCTGGCCGGCCATCAAGAGCTGGGCGAAGGCCCATCCGAGCCGTGTGCAGCAGATGCTGAACGTGAACCCGCGGGTGGTCTTTTTCCGCGAAGAGCCGCTGCCGGACCCGAGCATCGGGCCGCTGGGGGCGCAAGGGGTGCCGTTGACACCGGGCCGCTCGATCGCGGTCGACCGCGAGTCGATTCCCTATGGCACGCCGGTCTGGATCGACACCACCGAGCCGGGGCTGCCGCCCGGCAGCCCGGCGCGGCCGCTGCAGCGCCTGGTGGTCGCGCAGGACACCGGCAGCGCCATCGTCGGCGCGGTGCGGGCCGACTACTTCTGGGGCTGGACCGAGGGCGCGGGCGAATACGCGGGTCGCATGAAACAGCCCTTGCGGATGTGGGCGCTGTGGCCGCGGTTCTAAAGGGCGGGGCCGCTCACTGAGCCTCTGTCCGCCACTCGACGATGTGGTGCACGGTCAGTTCAACCGTGAAGAGCCAGCCGTTGACCGAGACCGTGGAGGGGCTGGTGGAACCGACTCCTCTTCGGGATCCACCCACACGACCCGGTCTTCGGCCTCGATGCGGTAGAGGCCTGCTGTGACGTCAATGGACCGAACCTTGCCCAGATCGGGATGCATGATCCGGTGGATGGTGCATGCCACCGTCACCGTGCGGGCCGTCCAGATGTGGTTTCTAAAGACCAGTGTCGCGAACTCGGGCACGATCTCAATGTCGCGCACGGTGTCCCAGTAGGGATCGAGGAAAAACTCGAACACGTCGCGCTGCCCGGACCTCAAACTTTGGTCCATGGCGTGGAAGCGGAAAAAGTACGCGGTCAGCATGTAGGTCGTCTCGGCGACTCAGGTGTAGTCGAAAACTTAGAGCCACCGAGGGTGGCTCGGAAGGTGAGGTGTCGCAGGACACCAAGTCGGTCAGGAAATAGGCATCCTGGACCTTGCGATCGAGGTCATACCGGAGACCCGTCACCTGCTCAAGGACCTCGGACAGCCGCTCCACCTTGCCAAGCTCGTGTCTTCCCTGGAAGCCCGCAGGGCTCTCCTCCCTGGCATCGAAACGACGATCGAGCTCGAGCAGCAAGCGGTGAGATATGCGGTCATCGCTCATTGGCTGTGCTCGCTGACGCGCTGGAGGCTTTCGGTGTGCGAGGAAAGGACTCTCCGGAGATCTCTTTGCCGTAGAAACGGTGGACTGCGGACGGCTCAAACAACAGGAAGCCGACGTCACGCAATGCTGCGTCGGCAGGCCAAGTCATTGAACCGAGGATGCGGCCCTTTGATACCACCGCAAGTACGCTGGCGTGGCGAGGCCCCAGATCCACCTCTTTCCACCGGTCGCCAACGCCGGGCTTCAGGCTCACGAGATTCCTGTCGCCGTGATAGGCGCTTTGATACGTACTGTCCCCCAGTACCACCCCCCCTTTTTTGAACCATGCGTTTGTGAAGCCGGGGCCAGTGTGCTTGACCAGCAATCGGGCCAATCCGGTGTCGCTCAACCGATGCTCGTCCCTGAACCTGTGCAGCAGGGCTTCCAGTTTTTTCTCCACATCACTGTCGACCGCGCGCTCTTCGGTCTGCGCGGATTCGAACGCGTCGGGCGTTGGCCCCGCTATCCCCGTGGGGCGGCACGACAAAAGCAGGCAGGACAACAGCACCGCTAACAGAAAACGTCCTGTTTTCATCAACCACTCCTGGGAGGTGGGTCGCACCAAAGATTTCGCAACCAGCGCCTGCCGCAACTGTCAGAAGTACAGCGACTCCACCACCTTGCCGCCGACGCACATCGTGGAGATGACGGACCCCTCCATTGCCGATGGCCCCGACCGACCCCACAGTGCTATTGAAATAGGGACGCGCAGCCATCGCTGCCGCCCTGGAGGCGGCGGCGATGGCGATTGACTCGGGACTGCTTGAACCGTACTGCTCACGGCGCTCGGAACTGGCGACGCTGCCCCCTGATGCGAGGCCTGGGGGGGGCCGGCAGAAAAATCCTAAAGGGACACACCGGCCCTGCAGAAATTCATTACGACTCGTTTCGTTTCTCTCGGCTCGTCATGGAACACATGCACTGGCAGGACGTGCAGACGCTGTTTCAGGCGCTCTAAGGCGCACTAACCCGCATCTGCACCTGCACATGCCGGCTGCCCCTCGCATCACGGCTCGAGAGCAGCCCCTGCTCGCGGCTCTGCTCGTCCTCGCCGCTGCTCGCGATGGTGACCCACTCGCCCAGAGGCAGCTGCAGGGTGGTGCGCGTGCTGGAGCCCTCCCGCACACCGCCGCCGGCCTCGTCGAGGCGGGCCGATTCTGCCTCGATCTCGACCTGCACGGGCGCGTCGCCGCCTGGCCAGCGGGGCAGCACCGAAAAGCCGCGCCCCGCTTCGACGATCAGCGTCGAAGGCTGCAGCACAGCCCCCTCGCGGGCGCTCCAGGCGACCTGGTAGAACTGCAGCGGCCGGCTCTGCGAGAGCCGGATCCCGGCACGCCCGCCATTGAGCACCATCACCTGCTGGCCCAGCTGGCCGCTGCGGCTGGTCTCGCGTCGGGTGGTCGTGACGGTGACACCGCCTTCAACCCGCCGGCTGGTGGAGACCGACACGCCGCCAGCGCCGCCCAGCGATTGCTGCGAGAGCTGGGCGGCGTCGCCCTGCCGCACCTCGACCAGCAGGTTGCGCACCGGCAGGCCGCTGCCCACCTGTGCGAACGCCGCCACGCCGCAGAGGGCGAGGCTGGCCAGCAGAAGCCGGCGTGCGTGGCGATGGGGCGCGTATCGGGTCATGCGGTTCTCCTTGAGGCCGAGGCCCGACTGTAGTGCCCCGCATCGCCGCGCCGGCCCGGTCGATGTGCCGCTCAGCGCGAGCTGCCGCCCTGCGAGGGTCGCTTGCCGGCGTTCTTCTTGTTGTTCGTGTGCGGCCCGCGCTCCTGCGAGGCCTGCTGCTGCTGCCGCTGGGGCGACTGGCTGGTATCCAGCTGCGCGTCGGGCTGCTGCTGCATCGGGTTGGGCGTCTGGGAACCGGGGGCTTCCGGTGAGGACGAAGAGGCTTGAGCGTTCGGGGTGTCGGGATTCATCGCAACTCCTTGGGCAAGACGGGGCATCCGTCGGTTCCGGAAACCGGCAAACCCTGTGCCGGCCGCCGCTCAGCGGCCCCGCGGCTTCAGATGCCCCAGCGGCAGCGCCCGGCTGGCCTTGACCTCGCCGAGCGAGAAGCTGGTGTGCAGGTCCTTCACGTTGGGCAGCTTGAACAGCGTGTCCATGGCCCAGCGCGAGTAGGCGTCCAGATCGGGGGCCATCACCTGCAATTCGAAAGTGCCCGACCCCGAGATGTAGTGGCAGGAGATGACCTCGGGCAGCGCGCGGATCGCGTCCTCCAGCTCCCGCGTCGCGACCGCATTGTTGCGCTCAGCATCGACGCGCACGAAGGCCAGCACACCCAGGCCGATGCGGTGGCGGTCGATCTCGGCCCGGTAGCCCTTGATGTAGCCCTGCTCCTCCAGCCACTTCACCCGCCGCCAGCACGGCGTCGGCGACAGGCCGATGCGCGAGGCGAGCTCGGCGTTGGACAGGCGCGCATCCTGCTGTAGCTCGCCGAGGATGGCGATGTCGTAGCGATCCAGGCCTTCATGGGGCGCCTCGTCAGCGGTCGCCGGCTCGGCCCCTCGACCTGGGGTTTTCCCTTGATTTGCCAACTTTGAGGACATTTTTTCTCTAACAGGAGAGTCTTGAGTCGATTATTCCTCAAACACCGCCCGGCGAGGCACACATAAAAATGACTTGGCGGCGGCGGATTTTTAAACTGAGTGCACCAAACCGAGGCTGGGCACGCCGCCAAAAGCGGGCAGCGCCGCGACGCCGCACAAGGAGTACACGATGAACGCCCCGCTACCCGAGTCGATCCGCAAGGCGCTCGAAACCGTCTCGCTGGACGACAAGTACGCGCTGGACCACGGCCGCGCCTTCATGAGCGGCGTGCAGGCGCTGGTGCGGCTGCCGATGCTGCAGCGCACCCGCGACGCGCTCAACGGGCTGAACACCGGCGGCTTCATCAGCGGCTACCGCGGCTCGCCGCTGGGCGGCTACGACCAGGCGCTGTGGCAGGCCAAGAAGCACCTGGCGGCCAACAACATCGTGTTCCAGCCCGGCGTCAACGAGGAGCTGGGCGCCACCGCGGTGTGGGGCACCCAGCAGCTGGACCTCTATCCGGAGCAGAAGAAGTTCGACGGTGTCTTCGGCCTCTGGTACGGCAAGGGCCCGGGCGTGGACCGCTGCTCCGACGTTTTCAAACACGCCAACATGGCCGGCACCGCCAAGCACGGCGGTGTCATCGCGCTGGCCGGCGATGACCACGTCTCCAAGAGCTCGACGGCGGCGCACCAGAGCGACCACATCTTCAAGGCCTGCGGCCTGCCGGTGTTTTTCCCGACCAATGTCCAGGAGATCCTCGACCTCGGCCTGCACGCCTTCGCGCTGAGCCGCTTCTCCGGCGTCTGGTCGGGCATGAAAACCATCCAGGAGATCGTCGAGTCCTCTTCCAGCGTCTGGGTCGACCCGGACCGCGTGAACATCGTGCTGCCGGAGGACTTCGTGATGCCGCCCGGCGGCCTGCACATCCGCTGGCCCGACCCGCCGCTGGAGCAGGAAGCTCGGCTGATGGACTACAAGTGGTATGCCGCGCTGGCCTACATCCGCGCCAACCGGCTCAACCACACGGTGATCGACTCGCCGCATGCGCGCCTGGGCCTGATCGCCAGCGGCAAGGCCTACAACGACACCCGCCAGGCGCTGCACGACCTGGGGCTGGACGAGGCCACCTGCCGCGACATCGGCATCCGCCTGCACAAGGTCACCGTGGTGTGGCCGCTGGAGGCCACCATCACGCGCGAGTTCGCGACCGGCCTGCAGGAGATCCTGGTCATCGAGGAGAAGCGCCAGGTCATCGAGTACCAGCTCAAGGAAGAGCTCTACAACTGGCGCGAGGACGTGCGCCCCAACGTGCTGGGCAAGTTCAGCGAGCCGGTCGGCGACCGCTCCGGCGGCGAGTGGTCCATGCCCAACCCGGCGCAGAACTGGCTGCTGCGCGCCAAGGCCGACCTCAACCCGGCGCTGATCGCCAAGGCCATCGCCCAGCGGCTCGAGCGCCTCGGCCTGATGCAACAGCTCGGCAGCGACCTGCGCGCCCGCATCGCCAGCCGCCTGGCCATCATCGACGCCAAGGAGCGCAGCGAGCAGGCCGTCAGCGTCAGCACCGACCGCGCGCCCTGGTTCTGCAGCGGCTGCCCGCACAACACCTCCACCCGGGTGCCCGAGGGCTCGCGCGCGGTGGCGGGCATCGGCTGCCACTACATGGTGGTGTGGATGGACCGCCAGACCTCCACCTTCACGCAGATGGGCGGCGAAGGCGTGCCCTGGGTCGGCCAGGCGGCCTTCTCCAAGGACAAGCACATCTTCGCCAACCTCGGCGACGGCACCTACTACCACTCGGGGCTGCTGGCGATCCGCCAGAGCATCGCGGCCAAGGTCAACATCACCTACAAGATCCTCTACAACGACGCCGTCGCGATGACCGGCGGCCAGCCGGTGGACGGCACCATGACCGTGCCGCAGATGACCCGCGAGCTGGAGGCCGAGGGGGTCAGGAAGCTGGTCATCGTGACCGACGACCCGAGCCGCTACAACGCGCCGCTGAACCTGGCGCCGGGCGTGACGGTGCACCACCGCGACGAGCTCGACCGCATCCAGCGCGAGATGCGCGAGCTCGAAGGCTGCTCCGTGATCATCTACGACCAGACCTGCGCGACCGAAAAGCGCCGCCGCCGCAAGCGCGGCACGCTGGTCGAGCCGAACCAGCGGGTGGTCATCAACGAGCTGGTCTGCGAAGGCTGCGGCGACTGCTCGGTGCAGAGCAACTGCCTGTCGGTCGAGCCCGTGGAGACCGAGTTCGGCCGCAAGCGCCGCATCAACCAGAGCACCTGCAACAAGGATTTCTCCTGCGTCAAGGGCTTCTGCCCGAGCTTTGTCACCGTCGAGGGCGGGCAGCTGAAGTCGGCCAGGAAGAAGGCCGGGCGGCCCGACCCCTTCACGCTGCCGGCCCTGCCCGAGCCCGTGCTGCCGCAGGCCGAGCGCGCCTGGGGCATCGTGGTGGCCGGCGTCGGGGGCACCGGCGTCATCACCATCGGCCAGCTGCTGGGCATGGCGGCGCACATCGAAGGCAAGGGCATCATCACCCAGGACGCCGCGGGCCTGGCGCAGAAGGGCGGCAGCACCTGGAGCCACATCCAGATCGCGCAGCGCGCCGAGGCCATCCACACCACCAAGGTCGGCACCGCCGAAGCCGACCTGGTGCTGGGCTGCGACCCCATCGTCGCGGCCAACAAGGTGACCCTGGCCGCGATGGCCGAGGGCCGTACCAAGGTCGCGCTCAACGCCCATGCGACACCGACCGCCGCCTTCGTCAGCAACCCCGACTGGGAGTTCCCCGGCGGCAACTGCGACAGCCTGCTGGCCAAGACCGTGGGCGAGGCCAACCTCGGCCGCCTGGACGCCGACCAGCTCTGCGTGCAGCTGCTGGGCGATTCGATCTACGCCAACCCGATGATGCTGGGTTATGCCTGGCAGAAGGGCTGGGTGCCGCTGGAGCACGCCTCGCTGATGCGCGCGATCGAGCTCAACGGCGTGCAGATCGAGAACAACAAGGCCGCCTTCGAGTGGGGCCGCCGCGCGGCGCACGACCTCGCCGCGGTCACCGCGCTGGCCCAGCCGCAGCAGGCGCAGGGCCAGGTGGTGCAGTTCTTCCGCAAGCCGGTGGTCGACCTGGAGCAGATGATCGCCCGCCGCGAGGAGTTCCTGAGCGGCTACCAGAACGCCGCCTACGCCCGCCAGTACCGCAACTTCGTCGAGCGTGTGCGTGCCGCCGAGGCCCCGCTGGGCTCGACCCAGTTGACCGAGGCGGTGGCTCGCTACCTGTTCAAGCTGATGGCCTACAAGGACGAGTACGAAGTCGCGCGCCTGCACACCGACCGCAGCTTCCTCGACAAGGTGGCCGCGCAGTTCGAGGGCGACTACAAGCTGGCCTACCACCTCGCGCCCCCGGGGATCGCACGGCGCAACGAGAAGGGTGAACTCGTCAAGCAGCGCTTCGGCCCCTGGATGCTGAAGGCCTTCGGGGTGCTGGCACGGCTCAAGGGCCTGCGCGGCACGCCCTTCGATCCCTTCGGCCGCACCGCGGAGCGCCGCACCGAGCGGGCCCTGATCGGCCAGTACAAGGACATGGTGGAGGAAGTGCTCGGCTCGCTGGACGCCGGGCGGCTGCCGCAAGCCGTCGCGCTCGCCCGCATTCCGGAAGAGATCCGCGGCTACGGCCATGTGAAGGACAGGCACCTGCAGCAGGCCCGTCAGAAGTGGGACCGCCTGCTCGCGGAGTGGCGTTCGGCCACGCCCGCGCGCCGCGCTGCCTGAACCGGCCGCCGGTCGACGCCGCCGCCCGGCAAGCACGGGTCATGCGGCGGCGGCAACAGGCGGTAGCGTCTCGGCCTTGCCTTCCGGCCACTGCGCGTGACAATGTGTGCCTTGCGGCAACGGCGCGTGCCGTGCGCGCATCGACAAGCAGAACGACGAGGAAGCCCAGATGTCCGAGATCAAGACCCCGACCCGGCCCGACGCCTTGCGCCGTGCGCTGACCCTGTCGCCGCTGGCCCTGGCCGCCGGCGGCTCGCTCGCTCTCAGCGCCTGCGGCGGCGGGGGTGGCGATGCCGGCGACAACGGCGACAGCGACGACCCGCGGCTGCGTTTTGTCAATGCGAGCAGCGAGTACACCACGCTCAAGGTTTTCCTGAACCGGGACAGCCGACCGGTGATCCCGGCCCTCGCCAACGGCGGTGCGACGACCGGCTACGACTGGCTCAGCCGCGGCACCCATAGCGTGCGCATGACCAGCAGCGACCCCGAGGGCGAGATCACCGGCAGCAAGGATTTCGCCGAACGCACCTACACCACCGCGCTGGCCTACGGCCCCCGGGGCCTGAACGGCCGGCTGCTGTTCATCGACGAAAACGAGGACGGCCCGGGCAGCTTGCAAACCAAGCTCCGGGTCGTGCACGTCTCCACGCTCAACGGCAACCTGGACGTTTACGTCACCCGTTCCGACCTCACCAGCCTGACGAACGAAACGCCCTTGCTGAGCAATGTGCGCTACGGCGACCTGAGCGCCTTCGCCACCCGCAGCTCGGGCAGCGTGGCGCTGCACCTGACCGCCGCCGGCAGCAAAACGGAGCTGCTCTACCGCGCCGTCTTCACCGCGCCCAGCAACTCGGTCATCACGCTGGCGCTGCTGCCCCGCAACGGCGAACTGAATGTCACCGCGCTGCCACAGCGTCAGAACGGCAACCCGATCGACAACCAATTGCCCTGAGCATTTCACGCCCAGCTGCGTTCGAACGATGGACGGCGGCTTCGGGGAGCACGAACGGTAGTGCACGCCGTTCGTCGCCACGCTTGCACTGGCCCACCTGCCGTCCGTCGGATAGCGGGTGTGGGCGGTCGCCCACCTCCCTAGACTCCGGCGCATGCTGTCCAGTCCCCTGCCGTCACCCTTTCCCGCCGTGCAGGCCGCACGGCAGTTGCGCAGCGACCGGCGGCTGCCCTTCCTGATCGGCGGCCGTCAAGTCGGCTCCGTGGCCCGCGAGCACCTGCCGCTGTTGTCCGACTGCGCGCCCTGGCTGCAGATCGGCGCCAACGGCGTGCGCATGGACGACCGATTGCGCAACGAGGTGCAGCGCAGCGCAGCGCTCTGCGCGGCCAACCAGTCGCTGCGCGACGACGGCGTGTTGACCGGCTGGCGCGACGAGACCTATGCCGTGGTCGCCGAACTGGGCAGCCCCGTGCTCGCCTTGATCGAGCGCGCCGCGGCCCGCTTCTGGGGCACCTTGACCCTCGGCGCTCATCTGAACGGATACGTCGCCGACGGCAGCGGCCGCCCGACCCACCTCTGGATCGCCCGGCGCGCGCTCAGCAAGACCACCGACCCCGGCAAGCTCGACAACCTGGTCGGTGCCGGCGTGCCGCATGGCCAGACCCCGTTCGAAGCCCTGGTGCGTGAGTGCTGGGAGGAGTCGGGGCTGCCGGCCGAACTGGCCCGCATGGCGACGCCCGGCGAGCGCCTGCGCCTGCATCGCGACGTGCCGGCCGGCGTGCAGCACGAAGTGCTGCATGTCTGGGACCTGCAACTGCCGGCCGACTTCCGGCCGCGCCGCATCGACGGCGAGGTCATGGAGCACCGCCTGCTGCCCGTCGCGGAGGTCGTCGAACTGCTGCACGGCGAAGAGATGACCGTGGACGCCGCGATCGCGACGCTCGGTTTCCTGAGCCGGCGTGGCCTGCTGCCCCGCGGCCTGACGGACTGGGCGGAGGTCGAGGTCGAGGCCGTCGCCGCCTGAACGGCCTTCCCCCCCGGCGGCGCGCCTCCCGCGCCGCGCCCTCGAAGCGTCAGAACTCGAACAGCGTCAAGCCCGCTCCCAGGCTGGTCTGCTTGTGGTTGTAGTCCAGCAGCGTCTCGCCATAACCGGTGAAGGCCTGCAGATACCAGCGCAGCCCGTCCGGTTGCGCCCGATCCACCGGGTAGGTCCAGTCCAGCTGCAGGGAGCCGTGCTTGAGGTCGCGCAGGTTCTGGCGCCAGCGCAGCGAGGCCGTCGCGCTGCCGGGCAGCCAGGTCACCGCCAGCTCGGTGCGGCCGACGTAGCGTGTCAGGTCGGGGTTGTCGTTGTCCTCGGCGTCCTCCCGCAGGCGTTTGCTGACGCGACCGTACACGGTGATCTCGCCGCGCTCCAGCCCGGCCCCCACATAAACGCGATTCCAGCTGCGCGACAGCGGGTCGGGCTGCCCGTTGGACTGGTGTGCGAGGCCCGCCTGCAGCATGCTGAACTGCCAGCCGCCCGGCAGGCGGCGCAGTCCCTCCGGCACCGGCACGACATAGATCAGCTCGGGCTCGAAGTCGGTGTTGCGGAAAGGCGAGGACTCCTTGCGGTTCCACACCTGCCACAGCGACTGCTGCGTGTAGCCGAACCACAGGTCCGCGTCGGGCAGCAGCAGGCCTTCGGCGATCTTGGTGCGCACCGACAGCTGCAGCTTGGCCTCTATGCGCTTGTAGTCCGGGCCGCTGCCGGTGCTCGGGCGCGTGGGGCTGTCGGGGCGGCGGTTGATGTCGGTCGTGTAGTGCACCGGCAGCAGAAAGTTGGGCCGGTAGGTCTTGAAACGGAAGGTGCCGCGTTTGTCGGCCCGGTCCAGCTCCCAGAAGCTCGACCACAGGCTGTGCGACCGGCGCACTTGCAAGCCCGGGCCCGAGCCGGTCGCGACCGCCGCCGCTTCGCCGGGCCGGCCCTCGGCGGCAGCCGCGGGCAGCGCAGGGCCTTCGGCCGCGGCGGGGTTCGAGGCGGCCGTGGCACCCGGCTCAGGGCGTCCTGCCAGCCGGTCATAGCAGGCGAGCCGCTCCGCGTCGGCCGCCACCTCGGCACAACTCCTGAGGCTCAAGGGCTGGACCGGTGCTTCGGCCCGTGCCGGCACGGCCCACGCCAGCAGTGCGCCGCCGGCGAACAGCAGCGGCAAGGCACGCAGCCGGCCCGCGTGCGGCTCCGCGGCAGCGCGGAAGGGGTGTTGGGCATCTTCTCGCATGGCGGGGAAGTGTGCCGCAAGACGAGAACAGCCCTGTTTCCTGAAGCAGCGGCACTTCAAAACATTCGAACGATTCCGTGAAGCAGGGTGAACTTCTTGTCGCACCCCGCCTCCTATGCTTCACATCTGCTTCAAGCATCTGTGCAGTAGATCTGCCTTCAGCCCGGCCGGCCTGTCCTTCTCCGCCCATTCAAGCTGTTTCAATGAAGTCCCAGCCTTCCACCCGCTACACCGGTCTCGCCATGGCCTTGCACTGGCTGCTGGCGCTGGCCATCGTCGGCGCCTTTTTCGTCGGGCTCTACATGACCGTGCTGTCGATGTCACCCACCCGGCTCAAGCTCTACAACTGGCACAAGTGGGCCGGCGTGCTGATCCTGGCGCTGTCGGCGGCGCGGCTGCTGTGGCGGCTGTCGCACCGCCCGCCCGCCTTGCCCGCAGCGGTGGAAGCGAAGATGCCGGCCTGGCAGCGAGCCGCCCACCATGGCACGCACGCGCTGCTGTACGCGCTGTTTTTCGCGGTGCCGCTGATGGGCTGGGCCTACAGCAATGCGGCCGGCTTCCCCATCGTGCTGTTCGGTGCGCTGCCGCTGCCCGACCTGGTGGCCCCCGACAAGGCCCTGGCCGAAACGCTCAAGCCCTGGCACGGCCGGCTGGCCTATACGCTGGCGGCGCTGGTCGTGCTGCACGTGGCCGCCGCGCTCAAGCACCACTTCATCGACCGCGACGGCCTGCTCACGCGCATGATGCCCAGCCGCGGCTGATGCCCTTCCCCCTTTTTTCCCGCGCAGGAATGCTGTCATGAACTACCTGATGTCCCTGGCCGCGACGGCGGTCGCCTTCGCTGCTGCCACGCCGGCGCTGGCTCAGCAGAAGCTGGTGCCGGCGCACAGCGAGATCGCCTTCGTCAGCAAGCAGATGGGCGTGCCGGTCGAAGGCCGCTTCAAGAAGTTCGACGCCCGCGTCGCCTTCGACCCCAGGAAGCCGGAGGCCGCCAGCATCGCCTTCACGGTGGACCTCGGCAGCGCCTCGCTGGGCGCGCCGGAGAGCGAGGCCGAGCTGGTCAAGCCGCTCTGGTTCAACCTGCCCAAGTTCCCTCAGGCCAGCTTCCAGTCGAGCAGCGTCAAGGCGCTGGGCGGCGGCAAGTACGAGGTGGCCGGCAAGCTCAACATCAAGGGCAACGCACGCGACCTGGTGGTGCCGGTCGCACTGGCCCAGTCGGGCGCGAACACCACGGCCAGCGGCGCTTTCACCATCAAGCGCCTGGACTTCAAGATCGGGGAAGGCGAATGGGCCGACACCTCGATGGTCGCCAACGAGGTGCAGGTCAGGTTCAAGCTCGCCCTCACCGGCGTGGGCCCGCTCTGACGATTTTTCTTGCTCCCTTTTTTCGTTCCACCCCCCTCTCAGAAATGGATGTCACCGTGAAGAAGACCTTCCTTGCCGCTGCCGCCCTGCTGTTCACCGCGATCGGCGCCCAGGCCCAGTCCACCACCTATGCGATCGACCCGACGCACACCTTCGTGACCTTCGAGGTCTCGCACTTCGGCACCTCGACCAACCGGGGCCGCTTCGACAAGAAGGAAGGCACGGTGGTGCTGGACCGCGCGGCCAAGACCGGCAAGGTCGAGCTGACGCTGGAGACCGACTCCATCAACACCGGCGTGGCGCCCTTCAACAAGCACCTGCAGAGCAAGGACTTCTTCAACAGCAGCGAATTCCCGACCGCCAAGTTCGTCGGCGACAAGTTCAGCTTCGACGGCGACAAGGTCACCGAGGTCGCGGGCACCTTGACCCTGCTGGGCAAGACCCACCCGGTCACCCTGAAGGCCAACCGCTTCAACTGCTACCAGAACCCCATGCTCAAGCGCGAGGTCTGCGGTGGCGACTTCGAGACCACCCTCCAGCGCAGCCAGTGGGGCATGACCTGGGGCCTGAACATGGGCCAGCCCGATGCCGTGCGGCTGATCGTGCAGGTCGAGGCCGTCAAGCAGTAAAGCCGCGGCGGCGCCTCCCTGCCGCTCGCCCTCGCCCCGCCTCGGCGGGGTTTTTTTTCGCCCGGCCACAGCGCCCGGGCCGTGCGCTAGCACTCAATCCGGGGCGCGGGCGGCGTTGGCCCCTTTCCTATAATCGGCCGCCTTATCCGCCCACTTCCATGCGCGAGACCGAGCGCACTGCCCCGCCCCCTTCTGCCTCCGACCCCGCGGCACCGCCCCCACCCTCGATGCTGCGCCGACTCGTCGCGGGGCTGGGCGTCGCGGTGGCTGCGGCCGGCGCCGGCCTGCTGCTGGTCGGGGTGGCGATGGCGGTGGCCTGGCCCAACGTGCCCGAGATCGACGAACTGATCGACTACCGGCCCAAGCTGCCGCTGCAGGTGTTCACGTCCGACGGCGTGCTGCTGGGCGAATACGGTGAAGAGCGGCGCCACTATGTGCCGATGGATCGCATCCCCCAGGTGGTCGAGGACGCGGTGCTGTCGGTCGAGGATGCGCGCTTCTACGACCATGTCGGCGTGGATTTCATCCGCGTGCTGGGCGCCGGCCTGCGCAACCTGGTCGACTTCCGCAGCGAAGGTGCCTCGACCATCACGATGCAGGTCGCGCGCAACTTTTATCTGCCGACCGAAAAGACCTTCACTCGCAAGCTCTACGAGATGCTGCTGGCCTTCAAGATCGAGAGCCAGCTGCCCAAGCGGCGCATCCTCGAGACCTACATGAACCACATCTACCTCGGCGAGCGGGCGCACGGCTTCGCGGCGGCGAGCGAAACCTATTTCGGCAAGCCGCTGGCCGAGGTCAGCCTGGCCGAGGCGGCCGTGCTCGCCGGCCTGCCGCAGGCGCCGGCCACCCACAACCCGGCCGTCAACCCCGAGCGGGCCCGGCAGCGCCAGCTGCATGTGCTCGAACGCATGGTGCGCAACGGCGTCATCAGCCCGGCCCAGCGCGATGCCGCGGCCGCCGAGCCCCTGCACTACCGGGTGCGTTTCGAGCTGCCGGACTACGGCCGCCATGCCGCCGAGACGGCGCGACAGATGGTCTTCGAGCACTACGGCGCGGACGCCTACAGCCGCGGGCTGCAGGTGGTGCTCACCATCAACTCGGTCGAGCAGCAGGCCGCCTGGCAGGCGCTGCGCAAAGGCATCCTGGACCACGAGCGCCGCCAGCCCTATCGCGGCCCGGAAGCCTGGGTGGACCTGCCGCCCAGCCCTACCGAGATCGACGCCCGCATCGCCGAGGCGCTCACCAAACACCCCGACAACGACGAGCTGCGCGCGGCGGTGGTGTTGCAGGTCGGCCCGCAGCGGGTGATCGCGGCACTGCAGAACGGCGAGGTGGTGGGCATCGACGGCGCGGGCCTGCGGCAGGCCACCGCCGCGCTCGCGGAGGACGCCAACCGCCGCATCCAGATCCGCCGCGGCTCGGTCGTGCGGCTGCTTCGGGAGGCCTCGGGCAGCTGGGTGCTGACGCAGCAGCCGGAGGTGAGCGGCGCCTTTGTCGCGCTCGACCCCCACAGCGGCGCCATCCGGGCGATGGTGGGCGGCTTCGACCCGGCGCGCAGCCAGTTCAACCGCGCCACCCAGGCGTGGCGGCAACCCGGCTCCAGCTTCAAGCCGTTCATCTACTCGGCGGCGCTGGAGCACGGTTACACCCCCTCGACCGTGATCAACGACGCGCCACTGCGGCTGGAGCTGCCGGGCGGCGACGGGCGCACCTGGGAGCCCCGCAATGTCGATGGCCGCTTCGACGGCCCGATGTCGCTGCGCCGCAGCGTGGCCACGTCCAAGAACATCGCGCCGATCCGGCTGATCCGGGCACTGGGACCGATGCAGGCCAGACAGTGGAGCGAACGTTTCGGCTTCGACGCCGAGCGCCAGCCGGCCACGCCGAGCCTGGCGCTGGGCACCGGCACGGTGACGCCGCTGCAGCTGGCGGCGGCCTATGGCGTGTTCGCGAACGGCGGCCACCGCGTCGCGCCGGTGCTGATCCGCCGCATCACCGATGCGCAGGGCCGGCTCATCAAGGCCTGGGAGCCGCGGCGCGCCGACGAGGCCGAGCGGGTGATCGAGGCGCGCAACGCCTTCCTGGTGGGCAGCCTGCTGCAGGACGTGACGCGCAGCGGCACCGCGGCTCGCGCCTGGCAGGCGCTGCAGCGCCCGGACCTCTACGGCAAGACCGGCACCACCAGCGACAACATGGACGCCTGGTTCGCCGGCTGGCAACCCGGCCTGGTCGCGGTCGCCTGGCTGGGCCACGACGAGCCGCGCCGCCTGGGCGAACGTGAAGGCGGCGCGACCCTGGCGCTGCCGGTCTGGATCGATTTCATGCGCGAGGCGCTGCGCGGCGTGCCGGTGGAGCTGCCGGTGCCGCCCGACGGCCTGGTGCAGTGGGACGGCGAGTGGTACTACGAGGAGTACACGCCCTCCACCGGCATCCCGACGCTGGGCATGGAGGACGCGCCACCACCGGCGCCGACCGAGGAAGAGCGGCGCGGCATTCTCGACCTGTTCAGGTCTTGAACGCGCCCGGGCTCAGGACGGACCGCCCGCGGTTCAGACCGCGGCAGGCACCCGCCGCCGCTTGACGATCACGACCGGCGGCTGCGCCGGGACGGACAGTCTCTGCCTCGGCGGTGCGACCTGAGGCGCCGCCTCCGCCCGCCGCACCGCGGCGCGGACCTGGCTGGTGCTGAGGACCGTCGAATGGTCCCCGTTCAACTGGAAGTAGTGGCCCTCGCCGTTGACCGCGAGCGCACCGATCTGCGCGCCGCGCTCGATGCTGCCCAGCAGCTCCAGCGTGTCGCCCTCCGGGCGCGGGTGCGTGAAGCGCCGCCAGTACATCTCGCCCAGGCGAACGCGCCATTGTTGGTTTCGACGTGCCATGGTCAGCCCTGCTGCGAAGTTCTCTCGAAGTTGATGCAAGCCGTCGCACTCCACGGCACCCGACGAACGGAGCGTTCGGGGCGACGAGGAGGTGACAACGGGGTCGGATTCTGCCGCTTGGTCGCGAAATTCATGTGAATCGACTGTCAGCTTTTACAGCACGCAACAACTCCATCAGGCGACCGCCAAGCCGCATGGCGCCTCGGTTTTGCGACGCCGGCAGCGGTTTCGTGAACAAGCTCACGAAGAATCGCCCGCCTCTCGAAAAACGGTCGTGCCCTACCGTGTGCGAAGCGCGAACCGGTCGGCAAGGGCTCGCTGATCTCGGCTCGCCGTCGTTGCGGCCCCGAACTTGCTCTTTGACGCCCCGGCTGAGCCGAACCGTCGCCCCCACCGCGGTTGGCCGGCCGCGCAAGACACAGGCAGTTTCAATACCGACCTGCTCGGTCGCTCGATGACTTTTTCGGGCCTCCGGAATTGCGCCAGCCATCGTAAGGAGGGATGCCCCTTGGAACAACGCGCAACACAAGCATTCTCAAAGCGCAGCCGGCTCGGCGCCGCTTTGAGCCTGGCCATCCTGCTCGCCGCCTGCGGCGGCGGCGGTGGCGGCGGTGACAGCACCGGCAACACCGATGCGCCCGGCAGCACGACGGGTGACAGCAACGAAGACGCCGCGATCGTCGCGGTCCCGACCACACAGCGCGATGCCGTGCGCCTCGCCGACCAGGCGACCTTCGGCCCCACCGAGGCCCTGATCGCCGAGATCCGGACCAAGGGTCGCGCCAAATGGGTGGCCGACCAGATGGCCGCGCCCAAGTCGCAGTACACCAGCGGCAACGGCGGCGCGGTGCACCAGCACACCGGCAGCGGCGACTTCTGCGAAGGCCGCGGGGCCAACTGCTGGCGCGACTGGTCCTCGACCCAGCCGCTGGTCTGGGACTTCTACCGCAACGCCGTGCACAAGCCCGACCAGCTGCGACAGCGGGTCGCGCTCGCGCTGCAGCAGATCCTGGTCGTCTCGAACCTGGAGGTGAGCGGCACCTATGGTTTCCGCAACTACCACAACGCGTTTCTCGACGAAGCCTTCGGCAACTACCGCAACGTGCTGAAGAAGGTCGCGCTGTCCCCGGTGATGGGCGACTTCCTGAACAACGCCAACAACGACAAGGCGGCGCCCAACGAGAACTTCGCGCGCGAGCTGCTGCAGCTGTTCTCGATCGGCACCTGCGCGCTCGACCCGGACGGCGGGCTCACGGGCCGCGTCTGCCAGCCGACCTACGACAACGAGCGCGTGCGCGCCTATGCCTACGCGCTGACCGGCTGGACCTATCCCCCGGGCGGTGCCACGGCCTGGGGCTGCTGGCCCAGGGGCGCCAACTGCCGCTACTACGGTGGCGACATGGTCAGCGTGGCCCAATACCACGACACCCAGGCGCGCGAGCTGCTCAGCGGCGTCAAGCTGCCGGCCGGCCACACCGCGCCGCAGGCGCTCGAAGCCGTGCTCGACAGCCTGATGAACCACCCCAACATGGCCCCCTTCGTCAGCAAGCAGCTGATCCAGCACCTGGTCACCAGCAACCCGCCGCCGGGCTACGTCAGCCGTGTCGCCCGGGCCTTCACGACCGGCAAGTTCATGAGCTTCGGCAGCGGCCAGCGCGGCGACCTCAAGGCCACCGTCGCGGCCATCCTGCTGGACGTCGAAGCCGGCAAGATCGACCACAGCACGCGCATCGGCAAGCTGCGCGAGCCGGTGCTGATGTTCACCGGCATGCTGCGCGCGATGAACGGCCACACCGACGGCGAACCCTTCGGCTGGTGGTGGGGCGACATGATGCGCCAGCACGTGTTCCGCCCGCCTTCGGTGTTCAACTTCTACCCGCCCGACTATCCCGTCGCCGGCACCTCGCTGGTGGGCCCGACCTTCGCGCTGCACAACGCGAACACCGCACTGCAGCGGCTCAACTACGCCAACTACCTGATCAACTGGAACGGCTCCAACGCCTCGGCCAGCATCCCGGGCGCCACCGGCACCAAGGTCAACCTGACGCCCTTCGAGGCCGACGCGCGCGACCCGGCGAAGCTGGTCGACCGGCTGTCGATGCTGGCCTACGGCGAACCGCTGAAAGGCAGCGGGCGGGCCGAGGTGATCAACGCCGTGGCGGCCTTCACGCAGCAGAGCAGCGGCAACGACTATCTGAAAAACCGGGTCAAGAGCGCCGCTTACCTGGTGTTCAGCGCCCCGCAATACCACGTGATCCGGTGAGAGCGCCATGACGACCAAACTGAACCGCAACGATCTCGAACAGCTCCTGATCCAGCGTCGCCAGTGGCTCAAGCTGGCCGGCGGCGCCCTCGGCGCAGCCGGCCTGGGCGGCCTGGCCCTGGCCCCGAAACGCGCCTACGCAGCCGACTACCGGGCGCTGGTGTGCGTGTTCCTCTATGGCGGCAACGACGGCCTCAACACCATCGTGCCGACCGACACGACCCGCTACAACCAGTACAGCGCGGTCCGCGCCGGCCTGGCCCTGCCGCGCACCAGCCTGACCACCCTGGCCGGCAGCGACTACGGCCTGCACCCGTCGATGGCGGCCTTGGCCACGGCCTGGAACGACGGCGCGCTGGCGCCGGTGTTCAACGTCGGCCCGCTGGCCCAGCCGCTCACCAAGGCCCAGTACCGCGCCGCGCCCAGCTCGTCCGATCTGATCCCCGACAACCTGTTTTCGCACTCCGACCAGCAGAACCTCTGGGAGACCGGCACCACCAACGCGCTGGCACGCACGGGCTGGGGCGGTCGCGCGGCGGCAGCCTTGCGCACCGTCAACCCGGTGATCTCGGTGGGCGGCAACGGGCGCTTCGGCCTGTCGGACTACGCCGCGCCGCTGGTGCTGCCGGCGCCGGGCGCGAACTTCGGCGTCGAAGGCCTGCAGGACACCAGCTGGGCGCCCATCGCTGCACGCAAGAAGGCGCTGGAGGCGCTCTACGCCGAGAACCACCAGAACGAGCTGACGCAGGCCTACGTCAAGCAGCAGCGCGACGCCTTCGCCACCTCGGCGCGGCTCGGGCCGCTGATCAAGATCAAGCCGGGCGACGCCAACGCCTCGCAGCCCATCAACCAGGCCTTCGCCTCGCTGATCGGCCCCGACGGGCAGGTCACCACCATGATCGGCCAGCAGCTCTACCAGATCGCCAAGCTGATCGAGGGCAAGGCCACCGTGCAGGGCGACCGGCAGATCT
Organism: Aquabacterium sp. A7-Y; assembly: GCF_026153205.1. Taxonomy (GTDB): domain Bacteria; phylum Pseudomonadota; class Gammaproteobacteria; order Burkholderiales; family Burkholderiaceae_C; genus Caldimonas. The sequence goes on from NZ_JAPFBW010000018.1 coordinate 28,274, forward strand.
TCTTCGCGCAGCTGGGCGGCTTCGACACCCACGGCAACCAGATCGACTCGAACTCGACCACGGGTGAACACGCGCGCCTCTTGAAGATGCTGGGTGACGCAATGGGGGCTTTCTACCAGGCGATGAAAAACATCGGCATGGCGCAGCAGGTCACCCTGTTCACGCAAAGCGACTTCGGCCGCACCTTCAAGCCCAACAACAGCAACGGCACCGATCACGCCTGGGGCAACCACCACCTGGTGCTGGGCGGCTCGGTGAAGGGCCGCGCGACCTACGGCACCTACCCGACCCTGCAGCTGGGCGGGCCCGACGACGTCGGCGTGGAGTCGTGGGAGCAGCACGGGCGCTGGCTGCCGACCACCAGCGTGGCGCAGTACGCGGCGACGCTGCTGCACTGGTTCGGCGCCGACGACAGCCAGCTCAACGCGATCCTGCCCAACCTGGGCAACTTCGGCTCGCGCCGGGTGCTCGGCTTCCTCTGATCACGCGGCGGCCCGCGCCCGGCGGGGCCCCTCGGGCGCCAGCCGCGCGCCGGATCCGCGCAGCGCAGGGCGCCGGCGCCCCCCTCAGGCCGGCTTGGCCAACGCCGCGCGCGCGGCGAACTCGGCCCGCAAGGCCTTGAGCTTCTCGCGCGGGTCTTCCTTCATCGTCTTCTCGTCGAGCTTCATCTCGGCAATGAAACGGCTGGGGATGCCCTGCACATAGTCGCGGCCCTTCTTGCGGCGCTTGAGGGTGCTGACGACCAGGGTCTTGCGCGCCCGCGTGATGCCCACATACATCAGCCGGCGCTCCTCTTCCAGGCGCTGCGGCGTCATGTCTTCGTCCTCGCTGCGGAACGGCAGCAGTCCCTCGTTGATCCCCACCAGCACGACGTGCGGCCACTCCAGGCCCTTGGAGGCATGCAGGGTGGACAGGGTCACGACGTTGGGATCGCCGCCGCGCTCGGCCAGGCTCAGGATGACCGAGATGGTCTGCGCGACGTCCATGATGGACTTGCGCTCGGTCTCGGTCGTGATGCCGCCCTCGGTCTCGGTCACGCCGCCGCAGCGCCGCGCGACCCAGTCGATGAAGTCCATCACGTTCTGCCAGCGCGAGGCCGCGGCCTTCTCGCTCTCCTCGCCGTCGTAGAGGTGCTGCTCGTAGCCGATCTCTTTCAACCACTCCATCAGCACCGGCTTGGCGGCCTCGGCCCCGGTGGTCTGGCGGAAGCGGTACTCCAGGTCGTTCACGTAGCGGCCGAACTCGTGCAGCGAGCCGATCGCCCGCGCGCTCACCGCGGTGCTCAGCGAGTCGGCGAACAAGGCCTCAAAGAGGCTGACCTTCCATTTGGCCGAGAACTCGCCCAGCTGAGCCAGGGTCTGGTGGCCAATGCCGCGCTTGGGTGTGGTGACCGCGCGCAGGAAAGCCGGGTCGTCATCGTTGTTGACCAGCAGGCGCATCCAGCCGCACAGGTCCTTGATCTCGGCGCGGTCGAAAAAGCTCTGACCGCCCGAGACCTTGTAGGGGATCTCGGCCTTGCGCAGCGCCTGCTCCAGCACCCGGGCCTGGTGGTTGGCGCGGTAGAGGATGGCGAACTCGCTCCACTCCGCGGGCGCCGTGGTGGTGGCGCCGCCGCGGATCGACTGGATGCGCGCCACCGCGCGCTCGGCCTCGTGCTCTTCCTTGTCGCACTCCAGCAGCCGCACCGGCTCGCCGTCGCCGTACTCGCTCCAGAGCTTCTTCTCGAAGATCTTGGGGTTGGCGGCGATCACGTTGTTGGCGGCGCGCAGGATGTTGCCGGTGGAGCGGTAGTTCTGCTCCAGCGGGATCACCTTGAGCTGGGGGTATTCCTGCGGCAGGCGCTTCAGGTTCTCGATGGTGGCGCCGCGCCACCCGTAGATCGACTGGTCGTCGTCGCCCACGGCGGTGAACATCGCCCGCTCGCCCACCAGCTGCTTGAGCAGCTCGTACTGCACGGCATTGGTGTCCTGGTATTCGTCGACCAGCACGTAGCGCAGCGTGCGCTGCCACTTGGCGCGGCATTCCTCGTCTCGCTGCAGCAGCTTCAGCGGCAGGCTGATCAGGTCGTCGAAGTCGACCGCCTGATAGGCAGCCAGCCGCTCCTCATAGAGCTTCATGACGCGGGCGCAGACGCGCTCGTCGTCGTTCTGCGCCGCCGCCTCGGCCTGGTCGCTGCTCAGGCCCTGGTTTTTCCAGAGGCTGATGGTCCACTGCCAGGAGCGCGCCTGCGCGGCGTCGGTGGTGCCGCCGCAGTCGCGCAGGATGCCGAGCACATCGTCGCTGTCGAGGATGGAGAACTTCTCTTTCAGCCCCAGCCGCACGCCGTCCTCGCGCAGCAGGCGCACGCCCAGCGAGTGGAAGGTGCTGATCACCAGGTGCTTGGCCGCACGTGCGCCCACCAGGCCGCGGGCGCGCTCGCGCATTTCCTCGGAGGCCTTGTTGGTGAAGGTGATCGCAGCGATCTGGCCGGGCTCGTAGCCGGCCTCCAGCAGCCGGGCGATCTTGTGCGTGATCACGCGTGTCTTGCCCGAGCCGGCGCCCGCGAGCACCAGGCAAGGGCCCTGGAGGTAGTAGACAGCTTCGAGCTGGGCGGGATTGAGGCTGGGCGGAGCTGACACGGGCTGGGGTCTCAGGCAGGCGGGGAGCGGGTGCTCGCATTCCGGGTCCGCACGAAGATCGCGGACACAAAGCGGGCCATCATAGCGAAGCCCGGTCCGGCCCAGTCCGCACTGCGCGTGACAAACGCCCGGCGGCGGGGTGGCGTCGCCGCGCTGCGTGCTGCGGTTCACGCCGCGCGACCGCAGCCCGTCCCCTGGTCAGGCACCGTTCAGGCGCCGGGGCGACCCGCTTGCGATACTGCCGCCGCATGCAAGCGATCTTCAGCGTCACCCTGCCCTTTTTCGCGCTGGTGCTGTGCGGCTACCTGGCCGCACGGGCGCGGCTGCTGCCCGAGGCGGCGATCCCCGGGCTGAACGCCTATGTGCTGTTTTTCGCCCTGCCCTGCATGCTGTTCCGCTTCGGCGCCGGCACGCCGCTGGCCCAGTTGCTGAATCCGGTGTGGCTGGCGCTGTACGCGAGCTGCGCGCTGCTGATGGTCGCGGTCACCGTGGTCGCCTCGCTCGGCTCGGGGCTGCGCCTCAAGGACGCGGCCTTCGGCGCCCTCGTCGCCGCCTTCCCCAACACCGGCTTCATGGGCGTGCCACTGCTGGTCGCGCTGTTGGGCGAGCGCGCAGCGGGGCCGGTGATCATGACGGTGCTGGTCGACCTTTTTCTCACCAGCTCGCTGTGCCTGGCGCTGGCGCAGAGCGAAGGCGCCGGTCACCTGCGTGAAGGCCTGCTGAAGGCCGTGCGCGGCGCGCTGGGGAACCCGCTGCCCTGGGCCATCACGCTGGGCGCGGTGATGTCCGTCACCCAGCTCTCGCTGCCCGGGCCACTGGCCCAGATCATTCGGATGCTGGCCGACTCGGCCACGCCGGTCGCGCTCTTCACCATCGGCGCCGTGTTGTGGCGGGCCAACCAGGCGGCGCACGCGCGCACGCCGTGGCGCCACGTGGCGCCGGCCGTCTCCATCAAGCTGCTGCTCCACCCCGCGCTGGTGCTCGCCGGCGGCCATCTGCTCGGCGCCGCGGGCCTGCCGCTGGACGCTTTTGCCCTGAGCGTCCTGGTGCTGGCCGCGGCGCTGCCTTCGGCCAGCAACGTCTCGCTGCTGGCCGAGCGCTACGGCGCCGACAACGGGCGCGTCGCCCGCATCATCCTCTGGTCCACGGTGCTGGCCTTCCTCACTTTCTCGCTGGCCGTCAGGCTGGCAGGCGTCCAGCCCGCCTGAGGTCGGCCTTCGCGGCCCCCTACACCGACGCCCCGCGCTCCGCCGGGGCCCGGCCCCGCTCCTGTCAGCCCTGCTTGCGTATAGCTATCTGCTATTGCAGATATGAGAACGATTCACTTTCACCATCAAGAATAGGGGCGTATCGTTTCATGCATCCAATCTATTGATGACACCACATCAATAGCCAAAAAGGACCCAGCCATGAACGACCTTTTCCTCGAACTGCTGGCCGCCTTGGCCGAAGCCATCTGACGACCCCGAAGGAGCCTCGCATGACCAGCCGCACCACCCTGACCACCGCCTCCGGCATCCCGGTCGCCGACAACCAGAACTCGCTCACCGCCGGCCCGCGCGGCCCGGTGCTGCTGCAGGACTTCCACCTGATCGAGAAGCTGCAGCACTTCAACCGCGAGCGTGTGCCCGAGCGTGTCGTGCACGCCAAGGGCTCGGCCGCCTACGGCACCTTCACGGTGACCCAGGACATCACCCGCTATACCCGCGCCAAGCTGTTCGAGCGTGTCGGCAAGCAGACCTCGGTGCTGCTGCGTTTCTCGACCGTGGGCGGCGAGAAGGGCTCGGCCGACACCGAGCGCGACCCGCGCGGCTTTGCGGTCAAGTTCTACACCGAGGAAGGCAACTGGGATCTGGCGGGCAACAACACGCCGGTGTTTTTCATCAAGGACCCGAGCAAGTTCCCCGACTTCATCCACACGCAGAAGCGCGACCCGCAAACCAACCTGAAGTCGCCCACGATGATGTGGGACTTCTGGAGCCAGAGCCCCGAGGCGCTGCACCAGATCACGACGCTGTTCAGCGACCGCGGCACGCCCGACGGCTACCGCTTCATGCACGGCTTCGGCAGCCACACCTTCAGTCTGGTCAACGCCGACGGCGAGCGCTTCTGGGTCAAGTTCCACTTCCGCTCGATGCAGGGCATCAGGAACCTGAGCGTGGCCGACGCGGTGCGACTGGCCGGGGAGGACCCGGACTACGCCCAGCGCGACCTGTTCAACGCGATCGAGAACAAGGACTACCCGAAGTGGCGCCTGTGCGTGCAGGTGATGCCGGAGCTGGAGGCCGAGACCTGGTCGGCAAAGACCGGCTGGAACCCCTTCGACCTCACCAAGGTGTGGCCCTACAAGGACTACCCGCTGATCGAGGTGGGGGTGCTGGAACTCAACCGCAACCCGCAGAACTACTTCGCCGAGGTCGAGCAGGCGGCCTTCTCGCCGGCCAGCGTGGTGCCGGGCATCGGCTTCTCGCCGGACAAGATGCTGCAGGGCCGTATCTTCGCCTACCACGATGCCCACCTGTATCGCGTCGGCACCAACTACCAGCAGCTGCCGGTCAACCGCCCGCAGTGCCCGTACCACACCTACCAGCGTGACGGCTCGATGCGGTTCGACGGCAACTTCGGCGCGGCGCCCAACTACGAGCCCAACCGCTTCGCCTCGGCGCCCAAGCAGGCCCCGGCCTACCAGGAGCCACCGCTGAAGATCAGCGGCGACGCGGACCGCTACGACCACACGGTGGACGGCGACCCCTACACGCAGGCCGGCAACCTGTTCAGGGTGCTCAAGGCCGACGAGCAGGACCGCCTGACCACCAACATCGCCAACGCGATGCGCGGCGTGCCGGTCTCCATCGTCGAACGTCAGCTGGTGCACTTCGCCAAGGCCGACCCTCGCTACGGGGACGCGATCGCGCGCAGGCTGGGGCTCGACGTGCCGGGCGCCGCCTGATGCCGGCCGCGCTCCACCGGTCATGGCGGTGGAGCGCCTCTTCAACAGGGAGCGAATTCATGAACAAGAGCAGCTTCGCCACCTGGCGCCTGCGGACCGGCCTGGCGGCCTTCGCCGCCGGCTGGGCCGTGCTGGCAGTCGATGCGGCCCGCTGGCTGAGCGCGCCCGCCTGATCCTGCCCGGGGCCACGGCAGCCTCGGGGGCAAGGGCCGGGGAACCGGTTCTCCCCGGCCTTTTTTCGCCCTCAATGCCCGGCCGCCGCGCCCGGACTTTCATGTGGAGGCATTGACAATGACCCTGAGACTCGAGAACACTGCGGCCATGACCATTTCGAAGACCCTGCTACTCATTACGCTAGCCACCGCACTGGTGGCCGGTCTGAGTCGCCTCGGGTCCTTGAACATGAGATTGCGCCAAGCGCACACCTGACAAAAACCCCCGAGTCCCCTGCAGAACGGCCAGCCTCCCAGCTGGCCGTTGTCGTTTCTGCCCCCCGATTTTCCTGAGCCCGGAGCCCGAGATGATTCAGACGATCACCACCACCGCGATTCCCACGATTGGCACCCTGCGACTAAGCCACGGCTGCCCGGCCACGAAACTGTGGTCGTCGGGCGGCCCCGTCACGGCCACACGCCCTGCCCCGCCATCTCACCGGACACCGCGATCATGTTGAACGACCCCAGCTCCAAGTACCGCCCCTTCCCGCCCGTCCCGCTCGCCGATCGTCGCTGGCCGAGCCGCACCCTGACGGCCCCGCCGATCTGGATGAGCACCGATCTGCGTGACGGCAACCAGGCCCTCTTCGAGCCCATGGACGCCAGCGCCAAGCTGCGCATGTTCCAGATGCTCTGCCGCATCGGCTTCAAGCAGATCGAGGTCGCCTTCCCCTCCGCCTCCCAGACCGACTTCGACTTCGTGCGCAAGCTGATCGAGGAGGACCTGATCCCCGACGACGTCACGATCGAAGTGCTCACGCAGGCCCGCGAAGACCTGATCCGCCGCACCTTCGAGTCCCTGCGCGGCGCGCCGCGCGCCATCGTGCACCTCTACAACGCCACCGCCCCGGCCTTCCGGCGCATCGTCTTCGGCATGTCGCGCGAGCAGGTGCGCGAACTCGCCACCGGCAGCGCCCGCCTGATCCGCGAACTGGCGGCCGAGCAGCCCGGCACGGCGTGGACCTTCCAGTACAGCCCCGAGGTGTTCAGCGGCACCGAACTCGAATTCGCCTGCGAGGTGGTCAATGCGGTGATGGACGTGTGGCGGCCGACCCCCGAGCACAAGGCCATCGTCAACCTGCCGGCCACGGTCGAGATGAGCACGCCCAACGTGTATGCCGACCAGATCGAGTGGATGCACCGCCACCTCCAGCGTCGTGACGCGTTGCTGCTCAGCGTGCACCCGCACAACGACCGCGGCACCGCGGTGGCGGCGGCCGAACTCGCCGTGATGGCCGGGGCCGACCGGGTCGAGGGCTGCCTGTTCGGCAACGGCGAGCGCACCGGCAACGTCGACCTGGTGACCCTGGCCCTCAACCTCTACAGCCAGGGCATCCACCCGGGGCTGGACTTCTCGCACATCAACGAGGTGGCCCGCACCGTGGAGGACTGCACCCAGCTGCCCATCCACCCGCGCCACCCCTATGTCGGCGACCTGGTGTTCACCGCCTTCTCGGGCTCCCACCAGGACGCGATCAAGAAAGGCTTCGCGGCGCGCCGCCCGGACACCGTCTGGGATGTGCCCTACCTGCCGATCGATCCCGCCGACCTGGGCCGCACCTACGACTCCATCGTCCGGGTCAACAGCCAGTCGGGCAAGGGCGGCATCGCCTACCTGCTGGAAGCCGCCTATGGCCTGGTGATGCCGCGCCGCCTGCAGGTCGAGTTCAGCGCCGCGGTGCAGCGTGTCGCGGACAGCAGCGGCGGCGAGCTGACGGCCCCGGCGCTCTGGCAGCTGTTCGTCGATGACTACCTCACCCCGTCGGAGCCGCTGCGTTATGTCTCGCACGACAGCCACGAGCGGGACGGCCTGGTGCAGCTGAACCTGACGGTCGAGTCGGGCGGCCGCACGGTGCACCTGAGCGGCCGCGGCAACGGCCCGCTGGACGCAGCGGTCCAGGCGCTGGGCGTGCCGCTGCGGCTGGACAGCTATGAAGAACGTGGGCTGCAGTCGGGCTCCGATGCCCTCGCGGTGGCCTTCGTCGAGATCGGCCTGCCCGGCGCCGCCGGCAGCCTGTTCGGCGCGGGCGTGCACAGCAGCATCGTGAGCGCCTCCATCCAGGCCCTGCTCAGCGGCATCAACCGCTGGCATGCGCGCCAGCCGCAGGCCCTGCCTGCAAGCTTCGGCCGCCAGGCCGTGGCAGCGTGAGGAGGCGGCGATGGACGAGCACTACCACCTCGCATGTTATGAGCCGCACGAACGCCCCCAGCCGGCCGGCACCGGGCTGGGCGAGGCCGCGGAGGCACTGTCGCGCCTGCTGGGCCGCAGCCGGCCGAACGCGCCCTGCTGCAGCCGCTGCGGCAGCAGCGCCCGCATGATGCGCCACGGCCAAGTGACCCGCATGCTGCGCGACGTGCCGCGCGACGGCCGGCCGACCTGGCTGCGCCTGGACCTCACGCGCTGGCGCTGCGGCGGCTGCGGCGGCACCTGCACGCCAGCCGTGGAAGGCCTGGCGACCCGCCGTCGCCTGACGCCGGGACTGATGGACTGGCTGGCCCGCCAGGCCGGCCAGCGGCCGGTGGCCCAGCTGGCCCGCGAGGCCGGCGTCGACGAGAAAACGGTGCGCCGGCTCGGGCGGCTCAGCTGACGCAATAAAGACTGCAGGCAGAAGCCGAGGCCCCGGCGCAGCGACCACGCTGCGCCGGGCCACTGCAGCGGCGCGCCGCCCACCCGGCAGCGCCCGGCCGCTGCGGCCGGCCGTCCCGCAACCCGCGGGACCCGGCCTCGTCACTTCACCATCCTCTATTTCAGCTTGCGGCCGCAGCCCCCGCAGAAGACGTCATCCGGCGACACCGGCGACCGGCACGAGGGGCAGTGCAGCACCACGGCAGGCGCCGGGGCGGGCGGGTCCGCCTCCGGCTGCGGCGCCGGCTTCAGCCCGGGCGGCACGGTGTCCTCGAAGTCGTGCGACGGCGCTGGCGTCGGCACCGGCACGACCGGGGCGATGAGGGTCATGGCATCGTCGCTCGGCGGCTGCACCGGCGGCGCCATGGCGGGCGTGGCCGCGGCGGCCACCGACGGCGTCTCGGGCGGAAGCGGTGCCGGGGGCGCGACGCTCCCCGACATCTGGGCATCGTCGAAGACCGGCCGGCCGACGGCCTCGTCGTCAGGCCGCGAAGCAGCGGGCGCCACCACCGGGGCCGCGGGATCGACGTCGCTGCCTGCGGCGACCGGCGGCGCCGGGTCCACCCCGGCCGAGGGCTGGGCCGGCATGGCCGCGCCGCCGGCCCGGGCGCTGCGCTGCCGCGCCGCCTCCTGGAGCTCCTGGGCGCGGCGGCGCGCCTCCTCGGCGGCCTGCTGGGCTTTCTCCCGCGTGCGGGCGAGGGCCGAATCGAGCGCCGCCTCGGCCACCGCCGTGTCCAGCCCGACGCTCAGTTTCAGATAGGTCAGGCACAGTCCGTACAGCAGCAAGGCATTGAAGACCGCCAGCACGACAGCCCAGACGATGGCCACGCCGATCAGGGCGCCGGCATCGAGCAGGCCGCCCAGCCAGGCACCGGCGCCGAAACCGCTGAAAACGCCGCCCGGGCCGCTGCCCAGCACATTGGCCATCAGGCTGCCGGTGACGGCGAAACCGCTGCCCACGAAAGCCATCACCAGGCCGGCGACAAAACCGACCACGACAAACAGCAGCATCAGGTGCAGGAAGGCCTCCAGCGGGCGCTGGGTCGCGATGGCCCACAGGCGCGACAGCGCCTGCTTGAGCGTGTGGCCCTCGAACAGGGCCGGCGCGGCCAGCCCCCAGGCCACGTAGACGCCGAGAAACAGCAAGGCGGCGCTGAACACCAGCAGCGGCAGCACGACGATCAGCAAGGCGCCGCCCAGCAGCGGGATCTTGCAGAGGAACAGCAGCACCGACGCGACCACCCCCCAGGCCAGGAAGGCAGCCAGGAACACCAGCGCCAGGCCCAGCATGCGCAGCAGCACGCCAGGGCTGGCGGTGAAGGCGTCCACGGTGGGCGTGACGGGCAGCCTGCGCGCCTGATCCATGAACTGGCGCCCGGCCGCGGTCACGCCCAGCAGCACCAGCAGGAAACCCAGCAGGCCGGCCACGAACACCATTGGGCCGAGCTGGCTGCCCAGGCCCACCAGCACGGCCATGCCGATGAAGCTGCCCAGCAGGGTCAGCAGCGCCTGGGTGTTGCGCCAGGCCTCGCCGATGCGGGTCAGGCTGTGCGGCCCCGAGCCGCTGACATTGAATGACGACATGCAGTCCCTCCTCGTCGATGCGAGTTGTCGGTGGTCGATGCGGCGCAACGATAGCGCCGCGCTGCGCCCGGCGCCAGCCCGCCGTGCTGCCGCGGCGAAGGGCGTCGCCGCTCAGATCGCCAGCGGATCGACATCAATGGCCCAACGCACCAGGCCCTTGTGCTCGGCCCGCAGTCCATGCAGCTCGGGCAGCCAGGCCGCCAGCAGGCGCTGCAGCGCCGGCCGCGAGGCCGCCTCCACCAGCATCTGGGCGCGCTCCACGTTGGCCACCCGGGCGATGCTCATGGGCACCGGCGGGTAGAGCGTCACGCCGGCCTCGGCCGCGCCCAGCCCCTCGGCGAGTCCGCCAGCCGCCGTCAGCCAGCCCTGCGCGACCTCCTGGCTGCGCCCTTCGGCGCGCAGCAGGGCCTGGTGGGCGTGCGGCGGCATGCCGGCCATCTCGCGCTCGGCCAGGGTGCTGGCGGCAAAAGCCGGGTAGTCGTGGGCCCGCAGCGCTGCGTAGAGCGGATGGGTGGGGTGCCAGGTCTGGATCAGCATCTCGCTGCGCGCCGCCTGCTCGGCGTCGCGCCCGGCGCGGCCAGCCGCCTGCATCAGCAGCGCGAACAGGCGTTCGCCGGCGCGAAAGTCGCTGCTGAACAGCGCGGCGTCGGGGTTGACCGCGGCCACCAGCGTGACGCGGCGGAAGTCGTGCCCCTTGGCCACCATCTGGGTACCGACCAGCACATCGACCTCGCCGGCGTGGACGCTCGCCAGCTGGGCTTCCAGCGTGCCCTTCAGGCGGGTCGTGTCGGCGTCGATGCGCGCAACGCGTGCCTCCGGCAGCGCCTGGGCCAGCTGCTCTTCGAGCCGCTCGGTGCCTCGCCCGACCGGCTGGATGTCCGGATTGCCACACTCCGGGCAGGCACGCGGCACGCGCTCGGCATAACCGCAGTGGTGGCAGCGCAAGCTGCGGTCGACGCGGTGGAAAACCCGCCAGGCGCTGCAATGCGGGCAGCCGCTTTTCCAGCCGCACTCCAGGCACTGCAGCACTGGCGAATAGCCGCGCCGGTTGAGCAGCACCAGGCTCTGCTCGCCGCGTCCCAGGCGCTGCTGCAACGCCGCCACCAGGGCCGGCGAGAGCGCCGCGTTGTAGGCGGCATCGCGCGGCACGTGGTTCATGTCGACGAAACGCACCTGCGGCAGCAGCCCGCCGCCCACCCGGGTCGGCATGTCCAGCCGCAGGTAGCGCCCGCGCTCGGCCTGGTGCCAGCTTTCCAGCGAGGGCGTGGCCGAGCCGAGCAGCACGTTGGCGCCCTCGAGCTTGCCGCGATAGATCGCCAGGTCGCGCGCCGAATAGCGGGCGCCCTCCTGGCTCTTGTAGGACGGGTCGTGCTCCTCGTCGACCACGATCAGCCCGGGCCGCGGCAGCGAGGCAAACACCGCCATGCGGGTGCCCAGCACGATATCGGCCTGGCCCAGATGGGCGGCCAGCCAGTGTTTCAGGCGCTGTGCCGGGGTCAGGCCGCTGTGCAGGGAGACGATCACGCGGTCCGGGAAGCGCGCGGCGAAACGCGCCTCCAGCTGGGGTGTCAGGTTGATCTCGGGCACCAGCACCAGCGCCTGGCGGCCGGCTGTCAGCGCCTGCGCCACGGCGCGCAGGTAGACCTCGGTCTTGCCGCTGCCGGTGCTGCCGTGCAGCAAGGCCACGCGCGGCTCGGCCGGGTCGATGCGAGCCAGTGCCTGGCGCTGCTCGGCGGTCAGCTCGGGCAGCACCGCAGCAGGCCCGCCGGCCGGCGCCAGCTTCTGGAGCTTTTTCAGGCGCTGGGCCAGCTGTCGCTCGGTCAACTTGCGCAGCTCCGGCGGCAACACCGACAAGGCGACCTCGCCGACACCCCGCTGGTAATAGGAAGCGGCGAACTGGATCAGCTGGCGCCAGGCAGCCGGCAAGGGGCTGAGGCTGGTGAGCGCCTCGCCGACCGGCTTGAGCTCCATGTCGTCGGTCTCGGCCGGCGCCTCGGCGGGCCACACGATGCCGCAGACGGTGCGGCGCCCCAAGGGCACCTGGACCAGGGTTCCGGGCAGCAGTTCTTGGGAGGCGGTGTAGCTCAGCGGGCCGCGCAGTGCACTGTATTGCGGCGCATCGACCACAACGGCCACCACGAGGGCTGCGCCCTCGTCGCTTCGGCCGCTGGCTTCGGCCTTCGTGCCGGCGCTGGACGCCCCCTGCAACTCACCCATTTAGCCCTGGCACTTCTGCCAGCTCTTTCAGTGCGAATCGTAAGAGCTTGATTACAAACGGCTTTTGCATCTATCCACCGAACCTGTGGAAAACTTTGTGGGCAACCTGCGAAAACGCGCGCTAACTGTATGTTTTGCGCGGCCGAGCTTAGATTGAGCGCTAACGCAGCATCCGCCCGATGCTTTAAAAATCAAGGACTTAGCAAGCCGTTCGCAGGCCCCATGCGGCAAAGCAGCAAATCCGCGCTTGCGTGACAGGGGCCTCTTGTTTTGGGGATAAGTCAAGGCCACCGGTACTGCTGTCGGGGTTTCCCGGTGCGAAAAGCGCACGGCGCGAGCGGGCCCTCTGCTCAAACCTGACGCAGTCGCCGCGAGTGCTCATGCACCGCCTCGACCAGCACGCTGACGCTGTCCGGGGGGGTGTACTGGCTGATGCCGTGGCCCAGGTTGAAGACGTGTCCGGCCCAGCTGCCGTCCGGGTTGCGTGGCTTGCCGAAGCTGTCGAGCACACGCACGGCCTCGGCCCGGATCTGCTCGGGCGAGGCGAACAGCACGTTGGGATCGAGGTTGCCTTGCAGCGCCACCCGGTGGCCGACCCGCTGGCGCGCCCGGCCCAGGTTGACGGTCCAGTCCACGCCGACCGCGTCGGTGTCGACCGCGGCGATCTCGTCCAGCCACAGGCCGCCGCCCTTGGTGAAGACGATACGGGGGATACGCTGGCCCCCGTGCTCGCGCTTGAGCTGGCGCAGCACCCGGGCGGTGTAGGCGAGGCTGAAGTCCTGGAAGGCGCCGTCGGCGAGCACACCGCCCCAGGAGTCGAACACCATCACCGCCTGGGCCCCGGCGTCGATCTGGGCATTCAAATAGGCGGCGACCGCGTCGGCGTTGACCGCGAGGATGCGGTGCATCAGGTCGGGGCGCTGGTAGAGCATGGTCTTGACCAGCCGGTAGTCGTCGGAGCCGGCGCCTTCGACCATGTAGCAGGCCAGGGTCCAGGGGCTGCCCGAGAAGCCGATCAGCGGTACCCGACCGTTGAGTGCGCGGCGGATGCTGGCGACGGCGTCGAACACATACCGCAGCCGCTCCAGGTCGGGCACCGCCAGCCGCGCCACGGCGGCCTCGTCGCGCACCGGCGTCGCGAAGCGCGGCCCCTCGCCGGCGGCGAAACTCAGGCCCAGGCCCATCGCGTCGGGCACGGTGAGGATGTCGCTGAAGAGGATGGCCGCATCCAGCGGGTAGCGCTCCAAGGGCTGCAGGGTCACCTCGGTGGCGTAGTCGGGATGGGTGGCCAGCCCCATGAAGCTGCCGGCCCGCGAGCGCGTCGCGTTGTATTCGGGCAGGTAGCGCCCGGCCTGGCGCATCAGCCAGACGGGGGTGTGGTCGGTCGGCTGGCGCATCAGCGCGCGCAGGAAGGTGTCGTTCTGTAGGGGCGCAAACATCCCGACATTGTAGGGAGCGGTCTGCGGCCGCCTTTCCCACAGGCTTGCCCGCGGCGGGGTCGGATGCTCGCCCGGCCCGCAGGGAGCGCAGTTTGCTGACATGCCGCAAACGCCGACGCCTGCGGGCGCTTGAAGTCCGGCACACTGCCCCCAAGGAAGGGACACGGGCCGGGAACCGGCCCACGCCGACCAACAACACGACAAGGAGCTGACACATGAAACGTTTGCTGATGACCTGGCTGCTGGCCCTGGGCCTGCTCGGCAGCCTCGGAGGCTGCGGCTACAACGAGTTCCAGCGCCTGGACGAGGAGGTCAAGGCCGCTTGGTCGGAGGTGCTGAACCAGTACCAGCGCCGTGCCGACCTGGTGCCCAACCTCGTCAACACCGTCAAGGGCGAGGCCAACTTCGAGCAGGAGACGCTCACCCGGGTGGTGGAGGCGCGCGCCAAGGCCACCTCGGTGCAGGTGACGCCCGAGACGCTCAACGACCCGGAGGCCTTCAACCGCTTCCAGCAGGCCCAGGGTGAGCTCTCGGGTGCGCTGTCGCGGCTGCTGGTGGTCAGCGAGAACTACCCCAACCTCAAAGCCAACCAGGGGTTCCAGGACCTGCGGGTGCAGCTGGAAGGCACCGAGAACCGCATCACCGTCGCCCGCAACAAGTACATCGGCGCGGTGCAGCAGTACAACGTGCTGGCGCGCAGCTTCCCGACCAACCTGACGGCCAAGATGTTCGGCTACCCGCCCAAGCCCAACTTCAGCGTCGCCAACGAGGCGCAGATCTCGACGCCGCCGACGGTGGACTTCGGCGCGTCGAAGTGAGGGCGGCGATGCACACGCTGCGACCTGCCGCGGCCGGCTGGCCATGGCGCCGCTGGCTGGCCGGCTGGCTGGCGCTGGTGCTGCTGTCCGGCCTGAGTTCCAGCCTCCTCGCGCAAGGCCTGGTGCCGGTGCCGCCGCTGAACGCCCGCGTGACCGACCAGACCGGCACGCTGAGCTCCGACCAGCGGGCGGCGCTGGAAGCCAAGCTGGCCCGCCTGGAGACCGAGCACGGCAGCCAGCTGGCCATCCTGATGGTACGCACCACGGCGCCGGAGGACATTGCCGCCTATGCCTTCCGCGTCGCGGACCAGTGGAAGATCGGCCGCCGTGAGGTGGGCGACGGCGTGCTGCTGGTGGTCGCCAAAAACGACCGGCGGGTGCGCATCGAGGTTGCCCGTGCGCTGGAAGGTGCGATCCCCGACCTGGCGGCGCGCCGGGTGATCGACCAGGTCATCACGCCCGCCTTCAAGGCGGGCGACTTCGCCGGCGGGCTGAATGCCGGCGTCGACCGGCTGGCGGCCCTGATCGCCGGAGAGAACCTGCCGGCGCCCTCGCGCGCCCCGGCCGGCAGCGGCGGCCAGCCCGGCACGCAGTGGTTCGACCTGGCCATCTTCCTGTTCGCCGGCGCGCCCATCATCGGCGCCGTGCTGAGCGGCATCTTCGGCCGCAAGCTGGGCTCGCTCGGCACCGGTCTGGCGGTGGGCGGGCTGAGCTGGTGGTTCACCGCCAGCCTGGTCGTGGCCGGCATCGCGGCGCTGGCGGCCCTGGTGCTGATGCTCGTGATGGGTGTCGGTGGTGGCATCTCGCCGGGACACGGACGTGGCAGGCGCCATCACACGCCCATCATCTGGGGCGGCGGCTTGGGCGGAGGGGGCGGTTTCGGCTCGGGCGGCGGGGGCGGATTCTCCTCGGGCGGCGGCGGCAGCTTCGGCGGCGGCGGCTCGTCCGGCAGCTGGTGAGGGAGCCGGCCATGAACAAGCTGATGCGCATCTTCAAACACCGCTGGTGGGACGCCGCCGACACGCGGCGTGTGGTCGGCCCGGTGGCGCTGGAGTCGCTGGAGGCCCGCGTGCAGGCCAGCGAATCGCGCCATACGGGCGAGATCCGCCTGTGCATCGAGGGCGCCCTGCCCTGGAGTTATCTCTGGCGTGGCGCCACGGCCCGCGAGCGGGCGCTCGCGATGTTCGGCAAGCTGCAGGTGTGGGACACCGAGCAGAACAACGGTGTGCTGATCTATCTGCTGCTGGTCGAGCACCGCATCGAGGTGGTGGCCGACCGCGGCGTCGCACGGCAGGTGCCGCAGGCCGAGTGGGACCGCATCGTGCATGGCATGTCCGACATGCTGAAGCAGGGCCATGCCGCCGAGGCGCTCGGCATGGCCGTCGATGCGGTGAGCGCGCTGCTGGAGCGGCACTTCCCGGCGGCCGCCGGCGAGGCCAACCCCGACGAGTTGCCGAACCGGCCCCACCTGCTCTAGGGCCTGTTCACACTACGGATGGCTGTGCGTTGCGACCCAAAGGGCCGTGAGCTAGGCACAAAACGCAGCCGGGTGGGTCACCCGGCGAGGCTTTGCAACGACGCGCACGGCCCTTTGGGTCGCAACCCGGAGGGAGTGTGAACAGGCCCTAGGCGGCCGCTCAGAGCGACTCGAGGAAGGACAGCAGCGCCTCCCGGTCTTCCTTCGGGTAGGCCTCGAAGCGCCGACGACTCGCGTCGGCTTCGCCGCCGTGCCACACGATGGCCTCGGTCAGCGTGCGAGCGCGGCCGTCGTGCAGGTAGCGCACCTTGTCGGCGCCCCCCTGCACGAATCGCAGCGAACCCAGGCCCCACAAGGGCGCCGTGCGCCACAGGCGGGGGCCGGCCTGGCCTTCGGCCAGCGTGTCGGCCAGGCCCGGGCCCATGTCGTGCAGCAGCAGGTTGGTGTAGGGCCGGATGGTCTGGTCGCGCAGCTCGGCAAACGGATGGGTCTTGCCGGTTTTCAGCTGTGGCGTGTGGCAGGCGGTGCACTGCGCCTGCGCGAACAGCTGGCTGCCACGCGCGATGCGCTCGGGGTTCACGTCATGCTCGGGCGACACCCGGATGCCGGCCGGATAGCCGCTGCGCAGGCTGCGTTGTGCCGGCACGCCGATCAGCTGCAGGTACTGCGCGAGCCGCTGCAGCTCGGTCTCCGACACGCCGGCGCCGTCCGGGCGGCTGCGGCAGTCAGGCGCGCCCCGCTGGCAGCCGCGCGACGGAAACACCGGCGAAACGACCCCCATGTCCTTCACCAGGGCGTCGGCGGCCTGCTGGCGCAGGCTCGCTTTCGACGCCTTCCAGCCAAAGCGGCCCAGCCGGGTCTGGCCGGTTTCCGGGTCGGTCACGAAGTTCGGCACCCCGCGCACCCCGTCGCCGTCGACGTCCTGCGGATCGGCCAGCGCCAGGACGCTCTCTTCGCTCAGGGCTTCCAGCAGACCCAGGCCGATCACCTGCGGCGCCTGGCGCACCGAAAACATCGCCGGGACCGGTCCCTTGAAAGCGTAGACCGGCTTTTGCAGCTCGACCTTTTCGCCGTCAGGCAGGGTGCGCACCGTGCTCGTAGACGACTGCACGCTGACCCCGTAGTCCGCCGCACCGGCCGAGACGGCCCGCTGCTGCACGTTCCAGCCGTAAGTGGCGTCCGGCTGCGCTGCGCCGCCGGCGCCTGCCGCGGCCGTCAGGATGGACATCGTGTCGAGGCGCTGGCCGACCACCGGCGCCTGGCTCCGGCCGTTGGCGGTGTGGCAGGCGATGCAGCTCGCCTGGTTGTAGCGCGGCCCCAGCTGCCCGATGTGCGCGGTGAAGACCGGGTTGGTCTCCGGATGCTCGGAGTGCCGGCCGTCGGCGAAGGAGGTGTGGAACAGGCGGCGCCCCTCAACGAAACGCCGGGTGTTGCCGATGCCGATGTTGTTGGCCATCTGCTGGAACATCCGCATCGGCTCTTCGGAGTAGTTGTAGGAGACGCTCGCCTCGCCACCCAGCAGCGCCATGTCGGGCACCGGCTCGGAATCGAGGTTGGGCGCGATGCCGTACCACGGCCGCAGGCCGACACCCACCACATAGAGCTGCTCGAAGGAGTAGTAGCGCGAGCCGCCGCCGTCGATCGTCGCGCTGCCGTCCGGGTTGCGTTGCAGCCGGGGCGCGGGGGCCAGCTCGATCTTGTCGCCGATCTTGAGCGGGCTGTGCGGGTCGGTACGCCAGTTGGACTTGACCTCCATCCGGCAGTCCTCGCCGGGCTGGCCGGCGTGGCAGATCGGGCGGTTGCCTTCCTTCGGGTTGTTGAAACCGTAGTTCAGCGACCAGCCGAAGTCCCGCACCTCGGGGTTGTTGATGTTGCGGAACAAGCTGAAGGTGGTGCCGTCGAAGCTGCCGTCGTTGACACGCAGGCGGATCTCGATGCGCTGGCGGCCGGCCGGTACCTCGTCGCGGATCTCGAGGCCGAAGGTGCGGTTCTGGAAGTAGAAACTTGGGAAGGTCAGGTAACGACCCGGGCCAGTGTCCGGCGCGTCCCAGGGCTCACCGCGTTCCCGGGCATGCCGCTCGGTCGGCCGGGCCCCCATCAGCGTGACCAGCGTGCCGTCGGGCTCGCGGTACTGGATGGACTCGGTCAGCGGCGTGTCGGGCGCGTACAAGGGCACCCAGGGGGCCGCCGCCATGGCGGTTTCACTGCCGGCCTGCTCCTTGCCGCCGCCGCAGCCTGCCAGCACGAGGACGGACAAGGCCAGGCCCGCCGCCGACACCGGCCTCGAAAGGCCCCGGGTACTCCACGCCATCGATCGCTCCTCCAAGATGAGTCTCGCGGTTCTGTCTCGCATATGGAACCGCTTCCAATCTTGTCGGCGCCCGGGACTGGCTGCCGTCACGAAGTGTGTTCTCAATCTTGAAAACAACAACGCCCGCGAGGCGCGGGGCCTGCGGGCGTCGGATCTCTTCAGCCGCCGGTGGGTCGACCGCCGGCCTAGCGAGCAAGCTTTTTACTTGCCGCGAAATTTGCGCAGCGCAGCGATCTGCGCGGCCATCGCGGCGAACTCGCTCTGGGCCTTCGCGAAGTCGATGTCGCTCTTCGCGTTTTTCATCGCTTCTTCGGCCAGCCGCTTGGCCTCGGTCGCCTTGGCTTCGTCCAGGTCCTTGCCGCGGATGGCGGTGTCGGCCAGCACGGTCACGGCATTCGGCTGCACCTCGAGGATGCCACCGGCCACGAACACGAACTCTTCCTCGCCGTTGTCGGCGCGCTCGATGCGCACGGCACCGGGGCGGATGCGCGTGATCAGCGGCGTGTGCTGCGGCAGGATGCCCAGCTCGCCGGCTTCACCGGGCAGCGCGACGAACTTCGCCTGGCCGGAGAAGATGGACTCCTCCGCGGAAACGACGTCGACTTGTATGGTTGCCATAGTCCTTCTCTCCACAGCGCGGAAAACGGTGCAGGAGGCGAGCAGCCGGCCCCCGCACGCGGGGGCCGAGCGCGCCGCTTACTGCAGCGTCTTCGCCTTTTCGAAAGCCTCGTCGATGGTGCCGACCATGTAGAAGGCCTGCTCGGGGAGGCTGTCGCACTCGCCGTTGACGATCATCTTGAAGCCGCGGATGGTTTCCTTCAGCGGAACGTACTTGCCGGGCGAGCCGGTGAACACTTCCGCGACGTGGAAGGGCTGCGACAGGAAGCGCTGGATCTTGCGGGCGCGTGCCACGGCCAGCTTGTCTTCCGGCGACAGTTCGTCCATGCCCAGGATCGCGATGATGTCGCGCAGTTCCTTGTAGCGCTGCAGGATGGCCTGCACCTGGCGGGTCACCGTGTAGTGCTCTTCGCCGACCACATTGGGGTCGACCTGGCGGCTGGTGGAGTCGAGCGGGTCGACCGCGGGGTAGATACCCAGCGAGGCGATGTCACGCGACAGCACGACGGTGGCGTCCAGGTGGGCGAAGGTGGTCGCCGGCGACGGGTCGGTCAAGTCATCCGCAGGCACGTAGACGGCCTGGATCGAGGTGATCGAGCCGATCTTGGTCGAGGTGATGCGCTCCTGCAGGCGGCCCATTTCCTCGGCCAGCGTCGGCTGGTAGCCCACCGCGGAGGGCATGCGGCCCAGCAGCGCGGACACTTCGGTACCGGCCAGGGTGTAGCGGTAGATGTTGTCCACGAAGAACAGCACGTCGCGGCCTTCGTCGCGGAAGGACTCGGCAATGGTCAGGCCGGTCAGTGCCACGCGCAGACGGTTGCCCGGGGGCTCGTTCATCTGGCCGTACACCATCGCGACCTTGTCGAGCACGTTGGAGTCCTTCATCTCGTGGTAGAAGTCGTTCCCTTCACGGGTGCGCTCGCCCACGCCGGCAAACACCGAGAGACCCGAGTGCTGCTTCGCGATGTTGTTGATCAGCTCCATCATGTTGACGGTCTTGCCCACGCCGGCGCCACCGAACAGACCCACCTTGCCGCCCTTGGCGAACGGGCAGATCAGGTCGATCACCTTGATGCCGGTTTCGAGCAGGTCCTGCGACGGGCTCAGCTCGTCGTAGGCCGGTGCCGCGCGGTGGATCGAGGCGCTCAGCTCGGCGTTGACCGGGCCGGCTTCGTCGATCGGGTTGCCCAGCACGTCCATGATGCGGCCCAGCGTGGCCTTGCCCACCGGCACCGTGATCGGCGCAGCGGTGTTCTGCACCACCATGCCGCGACGCAGACCGTCGGAGGAGCCCAGCGCAATCGTGCGGACCACGCCGTCGCCCAGCTGCTGCTGGACTTCCAGGGTCAGCGCCGTACCTTCCATCTTCAAGGCGTCGTACACCTTGGGCATCGCATTGCGCGGGAACTCCACGTCCACCACGGCGCCGATGCACTGAACGATCTTGCCTTCAGCCATTTTTCGTTCCTTCAATCAATATTCGTTGGATGCCTTCAGGCCTCGCGCCGTCAGACGGCCGCCGCCCCGCTGACGATCTCCGACAGTTCCTTGGTGATCGCGGCCTGCCGGGTCTTGTTGTAGACCAGCTTGAGCTCGGCGATCAGGTTGCCGGCGTTGTCGGTCGCGGCCTTCATCGCGACCATGCGCGCCGACTGCTCGGACGCCATGTTCTCGGCCACCGCCTGGTACACCAGCGCCTCGATGTAGCGCTTCAGCAGCTCGTCGAGCACGCTTTGCGCATCGGGTTCGTAGATGTAGTCCCAGGCATGCTGGGTCTTGTCGGCCTGCATAGACTCGGCCGACAGCGGCAGCAGCTGCTGCACCACCGGCTCCTGCTTCATCGTGTTGATGAAGCGGGTGTAGCAGAGATAGACCGCGTCCAGCTTGCCCTCGGCGTACTGGTCGATGAGCGTCTTGACCGGGCCGATCAGGCGCTCCAGGTGCGGCTGGTCGCCCAGCTGCGTGACCTGGGCCACCACCTTCGCGCCGATGCGGCTCATGAAACCCGCGCCCTTGCTGCCGATGGTCACCGTCTGTGCCTTCAGGCCCTGGGATTCCAGTTCCTTGAGCTTGGCGGTGGTGGCGCGCAGGATGTTGGTGTTCAGGCCGCCGCACAGGCCCTTGTCGGTCGTGACGAGGATCACGCCGACCTGGCCGGTGCCGCTGTTCTGCTGCAGAAACGCGGGCACGTACTCAGGGTTGGCCTGCGCCAGGTTGGCCGTGATCGTGCGCACCTTCTCGGCATAGGGCCGGGCCGAACGCATCCGCTCCTGCGCCTTGCGCATCTTGGACGCGGCCACCATCTCCATGGCCTTGGTGATCTTCTTGGTGTTCTCCACCGATTTGATCTTGCCGCGTATTTCCTTGCCTGCCGCCATGACGGAACTCCTTGTTCTGTGAGATCAGGCGAAGGACTTCTTGAACGACTGGATGGCGTTCTGCAGCTCGGCTTCCGAGTCCTTGTCCAGGGCCTTGGTGCTGTCCAGCTTCTGCAGCAGGGCGGCATGGCTGGTCTTCAGGAACTGGTGCAGGCCGGCTTCGAAGGCCAGGACCTTCTTGACGTCCACGTCGTCCAGGTAGCCCTTGTTCACCGCGTACAGCGTCGCGCCCATCAGCGAGATCGGCAGCGGTGAATACTGGGCCTGCTTCAGCAGTTCGGTCACGCGGGCGCCGCGGTCGAGCTGCTTGCGGGTGGCTGCGTCCAGGTCCGAGGCGAACTGTGCGAAGGCCGCCAGCTCGCGGTACTGCGCCAGGTCGGTACGGATACCGCCGGACAGGCCCTTGATCAGCTTGGTCTGGGCGGCGCCACCGACACGCGACACCGAGATACCGGCGTTGATCGCGGGACGGATGCCTGCGTTGAACAGGCTGGTTTCCAGGAAGATCTGGCCGTCGGTGATCGAGATCACGTTGGTCGGAACGAAGGCGGAGACGTCGCCGGCCTGGGTTTCGATGATGGGCAGCGCGGTCAACGAGCCGGTCTGGCCCTTCACTTCGCCGTTGGTGAACTTCTCGACGTAGTCGGCGCTCACGCGCGCGGCACGCTCCAGCAGGCGGCTGTGGAGATAGAACACGTCGCCGGGGAAGGCTTCGCGGCCCGGCGGGCGGCGCAGCAGCAGCGAGATCTGGCGGTAGGCCACGGCCTGCTTGGACAGGTCGTCATAGACGATCAGTGCGTCCTGGCCGCGGTCGCGGAAGTACTCGCCCATCGTGCAGCCGGAGTAGGCCGACACGTATTGCAGCGCAGCCGACTCGGACGCCGAGGCGGCGACGACGATGGTGTAGTCCATCGCGCCGTTGGCTTCCAGGGCACGCACGACGTTCTTGATCGACGACGCCTTCTGGCCGATGGCGACGTAGACGCAGGTGACGCCCTGGCCCTTCTGGTTGATGATGGCGTCGATCGCCACCGCGCTCTTGCCGGTCTGGCGGTCGCCGATGATCAGCTCGCGCTGGCCGCGGCCGATCGGCACCATCGAGTCGATCGACTTGATGCCGGTCTGCAGCGGCTGCGACACGCTCTGGCGCGCGATCACGCCCGGGGCGATCTTCTCGATCGGCGAGCTCAGCTTGGCGTTGATCGGGCCCTTGCCGTCGATCGGCTGGCCCAGCGCGTTGACGACGCGGCCCACCAGCTCGGGGCCCACCGGCACTTCCAGGATGCGGCCGGTGCACTTGACCGTGTCGCCTTCGGAGATGTGCTCGTACTCGCCCAGAATCACCGCGCCGACGGAGTCGCGCTCGAGGTTGAGCGCCAGGCCGAAGGTGTTGCCCGGGAATTCGAGCATTTCGCCGGCCATCACGTCGGACAGGCCGTGGACGCGGCAGATGCCGTCCGTCACCGAGACCACGGTCCCTTGATTGCGGATGTCCGCTGCCGCGCCGAGACCCTCGATGCGGCTCTTGATCAGTTCAGAAATTTCTGCGGGATTCAGTTGCATTGCATTCTCCCAGTCTTGTCCGGACCCGGGTGGTAGCCACCCGGAGCCTGAACTTGGCTGCCCCGGACTCGCGCCCGGCTGTTCATCGAAGCTGCGCGGATCTCAGGCGATCAGCGCGGCCTTCATGCGTTCCAAGCGGGCCTTGACGGAGGTGTCCAGCACCTCGTCGCCAACCACCACGCGCACGCCGCCGATCAGTTCGGGCTGAACCTCGACCGTGGGCAGCAGCTTGCGGCCGAAGCGCTTCTCCAGCGTGCCGACCAGATCGGCGAGCTGGGCGTCGGTGACCGGGAAAGCGCTGTACACCGTGGCGTCGGTCGCTCCTTCGCTCGCGTGCTTGAGGGCGCGGAACTGGGTGGCGATCTCGGGCATGGCACTCAGGCGCCGGTTGTCGATCAGCGTCGCAATCAGGTTGCGGGCGCCTTCGGACAAGGAGCCGCCAGCCACCGACGTCACGACGTCGAAGACCTGCGAGCGCGGCACCCGGGGGTTGTCCGCAAGCTCGCGGAGCTGCGGGTTGGCGACCACGGCTGCCAAGGTGTCGACCTCGGCAGCCCACTGGTTCAAGTCACCTTTGCGGGCCACTTCGAAAAGTGCCTCCGCATAGGGACGCGCGATGGTTGCGAGCTCAGCCATGATCAAAGCTCGGTTTTCAGCCGGGTCAGCAACTCGGCGTGGACGCCGGCGTTGACTTCCCGTTGAAGGATCTGCTCGGCGCCCTTGACCGCCAGGGCGGCCACTTGCGCGCGCAGCGCTTCACGCGCGGCGATCACCTGCTGATCAGCCTCGGCACGGGCGTTGGCGATGATCTTGGCAGCTTCGAGTTCGGCCTTTTTCTTGGCCTCCTCGACGATGGCGTGAGCCCGCTTTTCGGCGTCCCCGAGGCGTTGCGTGGCCTCTTGGTTGGTTTGGGCGAGCTGCGCCTCGACACGCTTGTTGGCGTCGGCAAGGTCGGCCTTGGCCTTGTCGGCCGCAGCCAGCCCGTCCGCGATCTTCCGGGCGCGCTCATCCAGCGACTTCGTGATCGGCGGCCACACGAATTTCATCGTGAACCACACCAGGATCCCGAAGACCACCATCTGCGCCCAAAGGGTAGCGTTCAGATTCACGGCTCGGACCTTTCTCGGTTACAGGATTGAAGACTGCGAGAAAAGCCGATCAGGCAACCACGAAGGGGTTCGCGAAGGCAAACAGCATGGCCACGCCGACGCCGATCAGGAAAGCCGCGTCGATCAGGCCGGCCAGCAGGAACATCTTGGTCTGCAGCTCGTTCATCAGCTCGGGCTGGCGAGCAGATGCTTCGAGGTACTTGCCGCCCATCAGCGCGATACCGATACAGGCACCGACAGCGCCGAGGCTGATGATCATCCCGCAAGCGATCGCGACATAACCCAACACTTGTTCCATGATTACTCCTAGTTTTGAAGTGGTTTGACGAACGGAAGGAAAACGAAAAACGGGGCGGCCGAGGCTCAATGGCTTTCGTGGGCCTGCCCGATGTACACGAGGGTCAGCATCATGAAGATGAAGGCCTGCAGCGTGATGATCAGGATGTGGAAGATGGCCCAGACGGTGCCGGCCAGCACCTGGCCGACCCACAGGAAGGCGCCGCCCAGCGAGGCGAGGCCGGCCATGCCCATCAGCGCGATCAGCAGAAACACCAGCTCGCCGGCGTACATGTTGCCCCACAACCGCATGCCATGGGAGATGGTCCTGGCGCCGAACTCGACGATGTTCAGGAACAGGTTGGCCGGCGCCAGCGCGATCGCGGCGATGCCGTGGCCATGGAAGGGGGCCGTGAACAGCTCCTTGATCCAGCCGCCGACACCCTTGATCTTGATGTTGTAGAACAGGACCAGCAGCAACACGCTGACCGACATGCCGAGGGTGATGGACAGGTCGGCGGTCGGCACGACACGCATGTAGGCGTGGTGCGGATCATGGCCGGCGGCGGCATAGGCCTGGGTCCACAGGGACGGCAGCAGATCCACCGGCAGCAGGTCCATCGCGTTCATGAAGAAGATCCACACGAACACGGTCAGGGCCACCGGGGCCACCAGGCGGCGCGAGTTGGCGTTGTGCACGATGCCGCGGGCCTGGGTGTCGACCTGCTCGACCAGCATCTCGATGAAACCCTGAAAGCGGCCCGGCACGCCGGCGGTGGCCTTGCGGGCGCCCAGCCACAGCACGAAGATCGTCGCCAGACCCATCGCGGCCGACCAGAACACCGAGTCCCAGTTGATGACCGAGAAGTCGGCGATGCCTTTCTGGTCGATGTTCTGAAAGTGCTTCAGGTGGTGGGTGATGTAGTCACCCGCGGTTGGTGCTTGTCCTTCGGCAGCCATCTCTCTTCTTTCGAACGGTTGTCTTTAAGACGTCTTTTTCACCCGGCGCTGCCACAGCAGCGCCAGCCAACTTGCCTTCATGCACACGATCATCGTGACCAGCAGGGCCGGCCAGTGCAGATCAGGCACGATCTTCGGGGCGGCCACCAACATGACCACCGCCACAAAAATCTTCACGAACTCCCAGAGCAAAAAACCCAGCACCGCGGTGCCAGGGCTCGCTCCGGACAGCCCCCGGGTCATGCCACGCGCCATCAAGGCGCCCGGCAGGACGGTCGCGGCGGCGCCGTACAGCGCTGACCCGCCCACAGCGGTCCGCGTCGTCGCGACCCACCACAGGAGGGTCACCAACACGCCGACCACGGCTTGGGTTCCCACCACACGCCAAGGCGACAACAGTGGGCGCCCGGCTCTCAGGGCCTCGGCCTCTTCACGAGACAGGGGCTTGAAAGCCTGATCCTCGTCCGCACCTGTGTCCGTGTCCTCGAAACCGGGTCCGCCGGATCGGCGGGTCCGCGTTTCGTTCGCCTGTGAAATGGGCGCCGGTGGCAGGCCTTGTTTGCCTGCGGTCTGCTCTGGTGTCACGGCGTTCGGTTACAAACTGGTTGCGGCAAATCCGCGGAATTATACGTGGAAACCCCTGCTTCTCTCACCACCCCCCGCCAAGACGCCCCGACGTGGTGCCCGGCACACACCGCTTGACCCCTGCGACCCATCTCGCTGCAGCCCGCCTGCTGCCCCGATCTTGCGCATCTGCGCTGCCTTCGTGCAGCGGGGTCACGGGCTGGCCCCACTTCCCTGACAGCCGATCGACAGCGGGTATCTCCCGGGGTACGGATTGTTCACGTCGGCACACGATGCAATGCGCAAGCACAGTCGGTGACAGACGGAAAATTCCCCAGCCGCTCCATGACATGAGACGATGCGCGCCATGACGTCGATGAAGGAATTGCTGTCGCGTCGCCTCAGGAACCAACTGCCCCGGCGACACGACCTGGCCAACAACCGCTGGCTGCGGCCGATTGCCGAGCATGTGATGGCCCCCGAGCTGTGGCGCATGCGCGGCGAGACCGTGGCGCGTGGCGTTGCGGTCGGCATGTTCTGGGCCTTCATCGTGCCCATCGCGCAGATCATCTTCGCCACGGTTCATTGCGTCTGGTGGCGCGCCAACATCCCGGTGGCCGCGGCCATCACCTTCATCACCAACCCGCTGACCGTGGGCGGTTGGTTGTGGCTGGCCTACCAGGTGGGCAGCCTGGTGGTGCAGGCGCCCCCGCCCCAGCTGCCGGCCGACGGCGCTGGCCTGCTGGTCTGGGTGCAGTCGGTCGGACTGCCGGCGCTGGTGGGCATGGGCTTGTTCGCGACCGTGGGCGCCGGCACCGGATATGTCGGCGTCAAGCTGGTGTGGCGCCTGCGCCTGGCGCTCCGCCTGCGGGCGCGGGCACGCCAGCGCGGCCGTTGAGGCCCTGCCTGCGCATCAACCGAGATAGAGCTGTGCCGGCAGGCCCGGCACCTCCACCCGCAACTGCAGCACGCAGCCTGCCAGCGGCTGCGCAGCCAGTTCGTCCGCCGGCCGCTTCTCCCGCGAGGTGGTCAGGTAGAGCGTCTTCAGGTCCGCCCCTCCGAAGGCCGGCATCGTCGGGCAGCGCACCGGCAGCGTGACCTCGCGCAGCACCTCACCCGCGGGCGAGAGCTGCAGCAGGCGCGAGCCCTCGAACATCGCCACCCAGTAGTTGCCCTCCACATCCACGGCCCCGCCGTCGGGGCGGCCGCCGTAGCTGTCGAGCGGCTGCCCCTCGCGCTTGAGCTCGAAGCTCTTGAAAACACGCCGCCCGCTCGCCTCGCCGGTCGCCACGTCGAAGTCGAGCGCGAAGATGGTGTGGCTGGTGGTGTCGCTCCAGTACATGCGCCGGCCGTCCGGGCTCCAGGCCAGACCGTTCGAGACCGTCACGCCCTCGCCCTGCCGGGTCAGCCGGCGTTCGGCATCGAGCCGGTAAAGCGCCGCCAGCGGCGGCTTGCGCGGCTCGTAGATGGTGCCGATCCACCAGCGCCCCGCCGGGTCGACCTTGCCGTCGTTGAAGCGTTCCTGTGCCGGATCGTAGGGTGCCTCGGCCAGGCGCTCCCGCTGGCCCGTGCGCGGATCGAAACACCACAGGCCGTCGCGCATCGCGAGCACCAGCCGGCCCGAGGCGGTCGCAGCGCAGCAGCTGACGTCGGTCTCGAAGGCCCAGCTGTCCAGCGAGCGCGTCGCCGGGTCGAAACGATGCAGCTTGTGGCCGGCGATGTCGCAGTAGTAGAGGGCCTGTTCCAGCGGGTGCCACATCGGCGCCTCGCCCAGCAATGCCGCCTGGTCGACGGCCACCGTCACGTCGTAAAGGCCGGACATCAGCGCGCCTCCCGGATCTGCAGCCTCATCCAGCCGCTCGTGCTGGCGCCAGGCGCCAGCGTGATGAGCCCGTGGGCGGCCGGGTCGGCCATGTTGATCGCGTTGTTGGCGTGGCTGACCGGCTCGACCGCGAAGAAGTCGAACTGGGGCGGGGTGTACACCACCAGGTAGGGCAGCGAGGACGTCAGCAGCAGCGAGACCTTCTCGTCGCGGATGGCGGCGCTGCCTTGCCAGCCGACAAAGCAGTTGTCGAAGTCCAGGTGGGCCATGTCGGCGTCGATGCCGTTCTGCTTCACCAGGCGGGACGGCAGCAAGGTCTCGTCGGCCTCCCAGCGGCCCGACAGCTCGGCATGCAGCCGGCTGCGCTGGCGCTTCGGGAAGTGCGGATGCCAGCCCAGCCCGACCGGCGCCGGCGTGTCGGCCCGGTTGGTCACCGTCATCTCCAGGCTCAGGCCTTCCGCATCCAGGCGCACCTGTTGCGTGGCATCGAAGGCGAACGGCCAGTCGGCGTCGGGCGCATGCCGCAGGTGCAGCACGACCGACGTCTCGCTGCGCTCGCCGACGGACCAGGGACGCAGGAAACCGACCCCGTGCAGCGAATGCGGCGAAGGCCCAAAGTTGGGCCGCGTGCCGCGCGGCTGGCCGTCCCAGACGAAACGGCAGTCGGCGATGCGGTTGGAGTAAGGCACCAGCGGAAAGCTGCCGGCCTGGCGCGGGTGCGTCATCGCGGCACCCTCCACGCTGCGCAGCACCGGCGTGTCGCCGTGCCAGAAGCCGGCGATCGCGCCGCCCAGGTCCGGACGCAGCGCCAGCCGCAAGGCCGCGGCGCGCAACTCCAGCGTTTGAGGATCAGGGGTCATGGTGGCTCCAGTGGCGAGCTTCCCGTGCCCGGGGTCGGGACTTGGGCCAAGCCGCCACGCATCAGTCGAACAGCCTGTCATGCTAAGCCGGTACCAGGCTGTAACCGGTGCGGTGCCGGCTTCAGTCGAGCTCGGCTTTCAGGTAGTGGGCCCCGGGGAGCGGGTTGAAGTAGTAGGGCGGGATTTCTTCGAAACCGAGGGTGGTGTAGAGGGTGCGGGCCGCCTCCATTTCGTCCAGCGTGTCCAGCAGCATGACGGAGTAGCCGCAGCGGCGCGCGTCGTCGATCAGCGCCTGTGCGACGGTGCGACCCAGCCCGAAGCGGCGGAAGGGCTTGCGCACATAGAGGCGGCGCATCTCGCAGGCATTGGCGTAGTCGACGTCTGCCATCGGCCGAAAGGCGCCGCAGCCGGCCAGCTGCGCGTCGACGAAGGCCAGCAGCAGCTGGCCGCCCGGCGCCGCGTATTCACCGGGCAGCGTTTGCAGCTCGGTGTCGAAGCCCTGGAAGCCGAGGTCGACGCCGAGCGAGTCGGCATACTCCTTGAACATCTCGCGGGCCGCGTCCAGCAGTTCCGGCTGGTCGGGGACGACAAGGCGTATCTCTGGCGATTGCATCGAGCGATCAGGCGGTCGGCGAGGAGAAAAATGGACGGGCAGCCAGCGGTTCGGCGCAGTCTAACTCCCGAGCTGCACCAGCGCGCCCACCGCCACCGCCCCGACTGTGAAGACCGCCAGGGCCAGCCAGCGGGTGGCGGCGCTGTCGCGTGACGCTGGCGCATCGACCGCCAGTTCCTTGTCGCCGGCGATCATGGGCCGCACCAGGCTCTGCTTGAGGACCCAGGTGTACCAGGCGATCGCGCACAGGTGCAGCACCACCAGCGAAATGATCAGCGGTTCTCCGATGACCCGGTGGTACCAGGTCAGCCGCAGGCTCAGTTCGGTGGACACCAGCGGTGCGAGCGGTCCCAGGTTGGCGATCTCGTCGTCCGCGAAGAGGCCGGTGCCTACCTGGGCGGCGAGCGCGAGCAGGAGCGCGAACACCGACAGGCTGCCCAGCGGCGTGTGGCCGACCCGGTGCAGCAGCGGCGAACGGCCGCGCAGATGCGCCAGCAGGCTGGACGGCGCGAACAAAAAGCTGGCAAAGCGCGACCAGTAGCCGCCGATGCAGCCCCAGACGAGGCGGAACAGCAGCAGCGTCAACACCAGGTAGCCGAGGCGGAAATGCCAGATCATGGCGTTGCCGCCAACCTGTGCGGTGAGCAGGCTGCCGGTCACTGCGGCGGTCAGCACCCAATGGAACAGCCGGGTCGGCAAGTCCCAAACACGGATCTTCATGGTCTTTCCTGCCCCGGACGGTCTCGACCCGGTGGTTTTACTGCGCCACGGCCGGCGGGCGCAAGCGCAGAAGTGAGGTCGCGCCCCCGGCCCGCGCTCCTTACACTGTGCGACGGCCGCGCCTCGCCAGGCAGGCCGCCCTCGCCCCCCACTTGCGCAGGAGCCTCCGATGAAACGAACGCTGTCCGTCCTTGCCGCCTCTACCGCGATGCTGGCCGCCACGCCGGCGCTGGCGCAGTTCGCCAAGCCCGAACATGCCGTCGAATACCGCCAGGGTGCGATGTTCGTGCTCGGCCAGCACTTCAGCCGGCTCGGTGCCATGGCCAACGGCAAGGTGCCTTTCGATGCCAAGGCGGCCGCCGAGAACGCCGCGGTGGTCGAGTTCATGTCGCGCCTGCCCTGGCCCGCCTTCGCCGAGGGCACCGACCAGGGCAAGACCCAGGCCAAGCCCGAGATCTGGAAGGAAAACGACAAGTTCCGCGCCGCGGCCACCAAGATGCAGGACGAGGTGACCAAGCTGGTCGCGGCGGCCCGCAGTGGCAGCCTGGAGCAACTCAAGGCGAGCTTCGGGCCGGCGGCGCAAAGCTGCAAATCCTGCCACGACCACTACCGCGAGAAGTGAAGCCCGCCGGCTGCCCCCTCCGGGGGGGACGGCGCCCGGTTCAGGCGCCGCCGGCGGGCGCGAAGCCCAGCACCACGCGGCGGGTCTTGGCGCTCTTTTTCTCGACCTTGGTGACGATCACCTCGCCCACCTCGGCGCTGTTGGCGACGTGGGTGCCGCCGCAGGGCTGCAGGTCGACACCTTCGATCTTCAGCACCCGCACGCGGCCCGAGCCGCGCGGCGGGGAGACGCTCATGCTGCGCACCAGCTGCGGGTTGGCGTCGAGGTCCGCGTCGCTGATCCAGCTGTGGCTGACCGGGTGGCGGCCGGCCACCAGGCGCGCCAGGCCGGCTGTGAGGCTGGCCTTGTCCAGCGGCTCGGTGGTGTGGAAGTCCAAGCGGGCTGCGTCGGCGGTGATCGAGCAGCCGTCCACCGGGTGCGGCACCAGCGCGCAGAGCAGGTGGGTGGCGGTGTGGAAACGCATGTGGCGTTCACGCTTGTGCCAGTCGATGCGCGCCCTCAGCCGCACACCGGGCTGCAAGGCCTCGATCAGCGCCTCCTGGCCCGGCGCCGGCACGTGCACGATGCGGCCCGGCTCGGCGCCCTTGCAGGTCTCGGCGATGCTCAGCGCCCGGCCGTCGGGCAGCAGCAACTCGCCGGCGTCGCCGGCCTGCCCGCCGCCGCGGGGATAAAAGACCGTGCGGTCCAGCTCTATGCCCTGCGGCTCGACGGCGACGACGCCGGCCTCGCACTCCCGCAGATAGCTGTCTTCGCGGAACAGTTCCTCGGTCACTGACGGACTCCTTGCTCGACTCGAAATCGATAATAGCGGCCATGCCCGACATCGTCCTGGCCACGCTCAACGCCAAATACATCCATGCTTCGCTGGGCTTGCGCTGCCTGCGCGCCAACCTGGGCCCGCTGCGCGAGCGCAGCGCCCTGCATGAATTCACGATTGCGCAGAAGCCGGTCGAGATCGTCGAGCGCTTGCTGGCGCTCGAGCCCCGCATCGTCGGCTTCGGCGTCTACATCTGGAACGTCACCGAGACCACCCGCGTCGTGCGCCTGCTGAAGGCGCTGCGGCCGGGCTTGAAGATCGTGCTCGGTGGTCCCGAGGTGAGCCACGAGACCGGCGAGCAGGACATCTGCCGGCTGGCCGACCACGTGATCACCGGCTGGGGCGACATCAGTTTCCCGAAACTCTGCGACGCCCTGCTGCACGGGCCGCGGCCGCTGTCCAAGCTCATCGTCGGCGAGCAGCCGCCGCTGGAGCAGCTGGCCCTGCCCTACGACGAGTACGACGACGACGACCTGGCCCACCGGCTGCTGTATGTCGAGGCCTCGCGCGGTTGCCCCTTCAAGTGCGAGTTCTGCCTGAGCTCGCTGGACAAGACCGCCTGGGCCTTCGAGACCGATCGTTTCCTCGCGGCGATGGCGCGGCTGCATGCCCGCGGCGCGCGCCACTTCAAGTTCGTCGACCGCACCTTCAACCTGAAGATCGAGACCTCGGCGCGCATCCTGGAGTTTTTCCTCGCCCGCCTGGACGAGCGCCTGTTCGTGCACTTCGAGGTGGTGCCCGACCAGCTGCCCGAGCGCCTCAAGCAGCTGATCGCCCGCTTCCCGCCCGGGACCCTCCAGTTCGAGGTCGGCATCCAGAGCTTCAACCCCGAGGTGCAGGCCCGCATCTCGCGCCGCCAGGACAACCAGCGCACCGCCGACAACCTGCGCTGGCTGGCGAAGCAGTCGCCGGCGCATGTTCACGCCGATCTGATCTTCGGGCTGCCGGGCGAGACGCTGGAGAGTTTTGCCGCCGGATTCGACCGCCTGGTGGCCCTCGGACCGCATGAGATCCAGGTCGGCGTGCTCAAGCGCCTGCGCGGCACGCCCATCGTGCGCCACACCGAAACCCACCGGATGGTCTACGACCCGGAGCCGCCCTACGCCATCCTGCAGACCGACGTCGCCGACTTCGCCACCGTGCAGCGCATGACACGCTTCGCGCGCTACTGGGACCTGGTCGCGAACGCCGGCCGGCTGCCGCGTTGCCTCGCGCTGCTGCTGGGCGAGGCGCGGCCCTTCGAGCGTTTCATGGCCTTCTCGGACGCCCTGTGGGCCGGCACCGGCAAGACCCACCAGATCGGCTTCGAGCCGCTGGTCGATGCCTTGCACGACCACTTGCGCGACACCCTGCGTCTGCCGGCGGATGTGGTGCTGCAGGCGGTGCAGGAGGACTACCGGGCCAGCGGCGCGCGCGGCAAACCGAGCTGCCTGGCGCAGGCGGCGGTGCAGCTGGCCGCCCGACCCAGCGACAAGCCGCTCTCGGTCCGCCAGCAACGCCATCTCAACAGTCGCGAGCCAGCCTGAGGCCTGTTCACGCGCCGAGCACCCGCGCGAACACGCCGCTGTCGACATTGCCGCCGGTCAGCGCAATGCCGACCTTGCGCCCCTGCCAGCGCTCGCGCTGCTGCAGCGCAGCCGCCAGCGCTGCGGCACCTGCGCCTTCGGCGACGTTGTGGGTGTCGGCGAAGAGCGCGCGCATCGCGGCGGCGACCTCGGTGTCGTCGACCGCCACCATGTCGTCGGCCTCGGCGCGGATCATCGCGACGGCCTCGGCATCGGGCGACCGGCAGGCCATGCCGTCGGCCAGCTGCGTGGCGACGGCCGCCTCGACCACGCGGCCCTGCTGGAAGGACAGGCGATAGGCCGGCGCATGGGCCGACACCACGCCGATCAGCCGGGTGCGCGCGCCGGTGTAGGCCCTCGCCGCGGCCGCCGCGCACAGGCCTGAGCCCATGCCCACGGGCACGAACAGCACCTCGGGCTGCACGGCCTCGAAAAACTCGATCCAGCCGGTGGCGACGCCACACACCAGATCCGGGTGGAAGGACGGCACCATGTGCAGCCCCTGGGCCTCGGCCAGCTCGACCGCGTGTTCGCGGGCCGCCTGGAAGTCCTCGCCGTGCTCGATCAGCCGCACGCCCAGCTCGCGCATCGCGGCGTTTTTCTCGATCGAATTGCCGTGCGGCACGACGATGGTGGCGGCCAGCCCATGGCGGCGCGCGGCATATCCCAGCGACTGTCCGTGGTTGCCGCGAGTGGCGCTGATCAGCCCTCGCAGCTGCGGCTCCTGCCGCTTCAGGCGCTCGACATACACCAGGCCACCACGCACCTTGAAGGCGCCCACCGGGGTGTGGTTCTCGTGCTTGACCCAGACCTCGGCACCGAGCCGGCGGGCCAGCAGCGGCCAGGCGTACTGAGGTGTCGGCGGCATCGCCGCGTAGACGGTCTCCTGCGCGGCCTGCAGCCGGGCGCGGTGGTAGGGCTTGCTCATTGAAGGTCTCCTGGAGCGCGGGCGGCTAGAGGCTGAGGCGGCCGTCGATGCAGGTGCGGCTCGCGCCGCCGACCCACAGCGTTTCGCCGTCGCGGGTGATGTACACCCGCCCTGCCCGGCCCAGCCGGGTTCCCTGGGCGGCGACATAGGAGGTCGGCACCAACCCGTCGGCCGCCAGCCAGTGCGCCAGCGCCGCGTTGAGGCTGCCGGTGACGGGATCCTCGACGACGCCGACCAGGGGGGTGAAGGCACGCACCTCGTACAGCGCCTCGCTGCCCTCGGGGTGGAAGCCCACCACGCCGATGTCCACGCCGAGCGCGCTCAGTGCGCCATGGTCGGGCTCGAGCGACAGCACCTTGCCCGCGCTGGCAAGCCGCAGGCACAGCCACTTCGGTCCGAGCGGCAGCCAGCGCGCCGCGAGGACGTCGGCCACGGTCAGGCCCAGCCCCTGGGCCACCGCCTCCAGCAGCGACGGTTCGACCTCGGCCGATACGACGGGCGGCGCGGCAAAGGCCAGCCGCGGCCCGTCCTGGCGGATCGTCACCAGGCCGACGCCGCACTGCTGCACGACCTGCCCGGAGGCCTTCGGCACCCCGCCGGCCTCCAGCCAGGCGTGGCAGCTGCCCAGCGTGGGGTGGCCCGCGAAGGGCAGCTCGCCGCCGGGCGTGAAGATGCGCAGCCGGTAGTCGGCCTCGGGGTCGGTCGGCGGCAGCAGGAAGGTGGTTTCCGAGAGGTTGGTCCAACGCGCGAAATCCTGCATCTGTGCATCACTCAGGCCCAGGCCCTCGAGCACCACCGCGAGCGGATTGCCCTTCAGCGCCTCGAATGCGAACACATCGACCTGCTTGAAACGTCGGCTGTTCATCATGCGGCCTCCTTTTGCGCCGCGCGCACCACGCCGGCCAGCGTCTCGACCGCCAGCGCGATCTGCTCCGGCGTCAGCGTGACGAAGGACAGTCGCAAGGTGTTCAGCTGCGGCTCGGTGGCGTAGAAAGCCGCACCCGGCACGAAGGCCACGCCCGCATCGACGGCCATCGGCAGCAGCGCCATCGCGTCGAACCCGCGCGGCAGCTCGACCCAGAAGAACATGCCGCCGGTGGGCGTGTTCCATCGGCAGCCCTCCGGCATGTGGCGCTCCAGCGCCGCGCGCATCGCGTCGCGCTGCGCCGCATAGCGGGTCCGGATACGCGGCACGTGGGTGTCGAGGAAACCGTCCTTGATGACCTCGTGCACGACACGCTGGTTGAACACCGGCGTGTGCAGGTCGGCCGCCTGCTTGGCCTGCAGCAGCTTGGGATAGAGGGCCTTGGGCGCCACCACATAACCGAGCCGCAGACCCGGCGCCAGCACCTTGGAGAAGGAGCCGAGGTAGATCGCGCCTTCGGGATGCTGCGAGGCCAGCGCCGGCGGCGGCGGCGCGTCGAACCACAGGTCGCCGTAGGGGTTGTCCTCCAGCAGCGGCAGTCCCAGCCGGGCCGCCTCGGCGGCCAGCGCGACACGGCGTGCGGCGCTCATGCTGCGACCGCTCGGGTTCTGGAAGTTGGGCAGCAGATAGAAAAAGCGCGCGCCGGCGGCGCAGTCGCGCAGCGCCTCGGGCAGCGGGCCTTCGTCGTCCGACGGCACCGCGGCGATCTCCGGCTCGTAGGGCGCGAAGGCCTGCAGCGCGCCCAGGTAGGTCGGGGTCTCGACCAGCACCCGGCTGCCGGCGTCGATCAGCACCTTGCCGCACAGGTCCAGGCCCTGTTGAGAACCGGTGGTGATCAGCACCTGGCTGGCGTCGACCCGCAGGCCCTGCGCCTGGACATGGGCCGCGACCCATTCGCGCAGCGGCGCGTAACCTTCACTCGCGGCGTACTGCAGGGCCTCGCGGCCGGCGTCTTTCAGCACGCGCTCGCTGGCCTCCCGCATCGCCTCGACCGGGAAGCTGTCGGGCGAAGGCAGCCCGCCGGCCAGCGAGAGGATGCCGGGCCGTTCGGTGACCTTCAGAATCTCGCGGATGATGGACGGGTTCATGCGCTCGGCGCGGCGCGCGAGCGTCCAGGGGGTGGCTTGGCGGCCGGGGGCCGTGGCTGTCATGCGGTTTCTCCTCCTTGTGGGCCCCAGAAGACGACCCAGGTGACAAAGTCGGTGCTGAACTGTTCGGCGTTCGGGTCGATCAGCGCCTCTGGAAACAAGGCCTTCACGGCCGCTGCCTCACATCGGCGGGCAAGCGCTTGCCGATGAACACGGTGACGATCACGGCCAGCCCGAAGCCCAGCGTGGTGACATCCAGTCGCTCGCCCAGCAGAGGCACCGCGAACAGCATGGACAAAAAAGGCTGCAGCAGCTGCACCTGGCTGACGCGCACCGCGCCGCCGAGGGCCAACGCGCGGTACCAGGCGAAAAAGCCGATCCACATCGAGAACAAGCCGACATACACGAAACCCGCCCAGGACGCGGCGCGCACCGGCTGCGAGGGCCAGCTCCACAGGGCAACCGGCAGCGTGAGCGGCAGCGAGACGACCAGCACCCAGCAGATCACCCGCTCGGCACCGAGCGAGGGCGTCAGCCGGGCGCCCGCCACGTAGCTGAAGGAGGCGCACAGCACGGCCAGCACCAGCAGGCCGTCGGCCCACTGCACCCGCAGTCCGGTCTCGAGCGAGCTGCCGGCCCTCAGCAGTGCATAGGCCACCACCAGCGCACTGCCCAGCGCCGCGCAGCCCCAGAAGCTCCAGGCAGGCCGCTGCCCGAAAGCCAGCGCCGCGATCGCCGCGGTGCTCAGCGGCAGCAGGCCCATGATCACCGCGGCATGCACGGCATCGACATGCCGCACGCCGAGCGCCAGGAACAGCGGGAAGCCGACGACATTGCCCGAGGCGGTCAGCGCCAGCAGGAGCCACTCGCGGCCGCGCGGCCGGGGGCCGCCGACCACGGCCAGCCAGGCGAGCGACAGCAGGCCCGCCAGCGCCGCCCGGCCGAAGGTCACGAAGGCCGGCGACAACTGGGCGGCCTCGGCCGGACCGGTGGCGAGCCGGGTCATCGGCAAGGTCAGCGCGAAGATCGCGACCCCCAGGGCGCCCAGCCAGAGGCCGCGGCTTTCCTGGGTGCCGAGAGCCGGCAGGCCGGCCGCGCGGGCGGAGGGCGTGGTCGAGGAGGCCGTCATCGTCAGACCCGCAGCATCCAGAGGGCGGTGAGGACCAGCACGGCCGCCATCGCCCGGTTGAACCACAGCAGCCGCGCCCCACGCGACAGCCAGTCCCGCAGCAGCGAGCCGACCACGGCATAGGTGAAGTTGCTGACAAAGGCGTAGACCGCCATCACGGCCAGCACGATCAGCAGGCGCTCGCCCGGGTTGTCGGCCGGCGCACCGCCCTGGCTGGTGACCCAGCCGGCCGTCAGCGCCAGGGCCAGCATCCAGGCCTTGATATTGACGAACTGCAGCGCCACTCCCTGGCCAAAGCCGACGTCCAGGCCGTCGCTGCCGCCGCCTGCCAAGGTACGCGACTGCGACAGCTTCCATGCCAGCCACAGCATGTAGGCCACGCCGGCGATCTTGAGGGCCCAGCGCAGCGGTGGCAGCGCGACGACCGCCGCGCCCAGCCCCAGGCCGCAGACCGTCATCAGCAAGGTCCAGCCGGCCGGCACGGCGAAGCAGAAACGCAACGCCGGCTTCAGCCCGCGATTGGCGGCGAGCGCCGTCGACAAGGTGGTGTTGGGGCCGGGCGTGAAGCTCATCGCCGTCGCCAGCACCAGCAGGGCCATGAATTCCGTGCTGCTCATCGACGCCCCGCGCAGCGCAGCCCGGCGCTGCCCGCGGGGGCAGACGGGGAACAACAGGGAGGCGGCACTGGCTGCTTCATGTCAGCCAGTCTATGATCAGACACCGATACAGTACCGGCACAGTCCGCCGGCCATGATCATGCGCTGTACCGGTTCAATTGCCAGCACAGAGGTTCACCATGCTCACCCGGTCCCCCTCCGAAACGCTGACCGACCAGCTCGCCAACCGCTTCGCGCAGCGCATCCGCAACCGGCTGCTGCCGCCCGGCTCGCGCCTGCCCTCGGTGCGCGAATGCGCGCAGCGTCACGAGGTCAGCCCCTACACGGTGG
Organism: Aquabacterium sp. A7-Y; assembly: GCF_026153205.1. Classification (GTDB taxonomy): domain Bacteria; phylum Pseudomonadota; class Gammaproteobacteria; order Burkholderiales; family Burkholderiaceae_C; genus Caldimonas. Next base: position 66,033 of record NZ_JAPFBW010000018.1, read on the forward strand.
TGGCAGCCTACGACCAGCTGCTGGCGCAAGGCCTGATCGAGGCGCGCCGCAACCGCGGCTTTTTCGTGCGCGAGTCGCGCGCCGACACGCGCACGGAGCCGGCCGGCGCGGAGCGGGGCACACGCGCCAGCCCGCAGGTGCGCGCCCAGCCCCCGGTGGACGCGGCGACCCTGATCCGCGGCATGTTCCGCCAGGTCGACTCGCAGGGCGTCCAGATGAAGGGCACGCCGGGCATGGGCGTGCTGCCGGCCGAGTGGCTCGAGACGACCATGCTGGGCTCGGCGGTGCGGCGCGTCAGCAACGCCACCAACCTGCGCACGCTTTCGCTGCAGTACGGCGAGCCGGCCGGCGACCCGGCGCTGCGCCGCGCCCTGAGCCACAAGCTCGCGGGCATGGAGATCGAGGCGCCGCCCGAGCAGATCGTCACGGCGGTCGGCGCCACCCATGCCCTGGACATCATCTGCCGCACGCTGCTCAAGGCGGGCGACTCGGTGATGGTCGACGAACCGGGCTGGGCCGTGGAGTTCGCGCGCCTGACGCAAATGGGGATGCGCATCCTGCCGGTGCCGCGCCACGAGGACGGCCCCGACCTGGCCGTGATGGCCCGGTACTGCGAAGCCCATGCGCCCGAGCAGCGCCCCAAGCTGTTCATCAGCGTCAGCGTGCTGCACAACCCGACCGGGCTGTGCCTGACACCCAGCCACGCCCACCGGGTGCTGCAGCTGGCCCAGCAGCACGACTTCCTGGTGGTGGAGGACGACACCTACTCGCACCTCGCGCCGCCGCATGCCACCCGCATGTGCGCGCTCGACGCGCTGCGCCGCAGCATCTATGTCAGCGGCTTCGCGAAGATCCTGGCGCCCAACTGGCGGGTCGGCTACCTGGCCGCGCCGCCGGCGCTGGTCGAGCGTTTTATCGACACCAAGCTCCTCACCACGCTGACCACCCCCTCACTGTTCGAGCAGGCGATCGCCCATTGCCTGGAGCAGGGCCAGATCCGACGCCATGCCGATCGGGTGCGGGCCCGGCTCGACGCGGCCCGCTCGCGCAGCGTGCAGCTGGCGCTCAAGGCCGGCTGTCGTTTCGTCACCGAGCCGGCCGGGCTGTTCGGCTGGGTCGACACCGGCGTCGACACGGACCGGCTCGCCCAGGCCATGCTGGACGAGGGCTACCTGCTGGCGCCGGGCTCGCTGTTCCACGCCGTGCGGCAGTCCTCCACCTTGATGCGCTTGAACTTTGCCAACACCCAGGACAGCAGTTTCTGGAGTGACTTCGTCCGGATCCGCGGCAGGTTGTGACTTCCGACCGGTCAGAATCGTGGTATTTCCCCTAACACCTTCTTCGCCGTATTGTTTTCACATTCCGTGGAGACAATTGGTTTAGTACAGTCACCAACACATACAAATGCAAGGCCTCGTTTCGGTTGAGACAGGCATTGTGGACAGCGGCGCCGGGGCGCACGGATACAGGCCGGCACCGCTTTTGTTTTCATGAACGAAACCACCATCCCCTTCGGCGAACCCGAGCTGATGCGTGCGAGTGCCTTCCAGCGTTACCTGGACGAGCTCGCCCGCCAGCCCGGCGCGACCACGGCCGCGCCGCGGCTGACGTCGCTGACGCCGTCGCTGCTGGCCGACCTGCAGCGTTTCGAGCACCGCCCCAGCGGCACCGAGGTGCTCGAGGTTCTGGCCGCCTGCCTGCGCCATGCGCAGAGCGTCGTGGTGCATTGCGAGGCGGGGGGTTACGTGGTGCCGGTCACGGTGTTCCCGCGCGAGCGGCTGTTCCACTGCCCGGCCGAGCCCGACACCTACCTGCTGCAGCGCCTGGCGCTCTTGAAGGTGCTGCGCATCGAACCGGCCGTGCTGCGGCCGCCCGGCGACAGCGAGGCTTCGCTGGTGGCGCCGCTGTCGTGCTACCACCCGATCGCCCCGCTGCTGTGGGAGCTGGCCATGCGCGGCAGCCGCACCGAGCTGCTGCCCGAGATCGCCGGCAACGCCTGCTACCGCACCACGCCCGGGCTGGACCTGCGCATGCTGCAGGTCAGCTCGGTGCACCGCGCAGTGGTGCGCCACATGCGCAGCCAGCCGGTCACCCTGCGCGAGCTGGCCGACCTGATAGGCCGCGGCCGCGAAGACGCGGTGCGCCTGCTCAATGCCCTCTACCTGCAGTCGGGGCTGATCATCAGCCGCGCGCTGCCCAGCTCGTCGGCCGAATCCTGGCTGTCCAACCTCGGGCTGCGGCGCCGGCACGGCTGATCCGGCGGCCTGCGCGTCGTCAGCGCGCGCCCAGCGCCTCCCAGCGCTCCAGCGCTTCCATCAGCTCCTCCTCGATGCGCGCATAACGCGCCTGCAGCTCGCTCACCCGCTGCGGCTCGCTGCGGTAGATCTCGGTGCCGGCCAGCGCTTCGCCAATCTGCTTCTGCTCGGCTTCCATGGCCTCGATGCGCGCCGGCAGCTCGTCGAGTTCGCGCTGCTCCTTGTAGGAGAGCTTGCGCGGCTGAGCGGCGGCGGCGGCCTTGGCCGGCTCGGCGCGCGGGGCCGGCGCCGCTGCCGGCGCGGCACGCTGCTCCTGCAGGGCCCGGCTGCGCTGGCTCTGCAGCTTCCAGTCCTCGTAGCCGCCTTCGTATTCGCGCCAGAAGCCGGGCTGCTGCTCGCCTTCCCAGGCGATCGTGCTGGTGACCACGTTGTCGAGGAAACGGCGGTCGTGGCTGACCAGGAACACGGTGCCCTCGTAGGTCTGCAGCAGCTCTTCGAGCAGCTCCAGGGTGTCGATGTCGAGGTCGTTGGTCGGCTCGTCGAGCACCAGCACGTTGGCCGGCCGCGCGAACAGGCGGGCCAGCAGCAGCCGGTTGCGCTCGCCACCGCTGAGCGAACGCACCGGCGAGTTGGCGCGCTGGGGAGAGAACAGGAAGTCACCCAGGTAGCTCATCACGTGTTTGCGCTGGTTGCCGATCTCGATCCACTCGCTGCCGGGGCTGATGGTGTCGGCCAGCGTCGCGTCGAGGTCGAGCGCCTCGCGCATCTGGTCGAAATAGGCCACTTGCAGGCGCGTGCCCTGCCGCACGCTGCCGCTGTCAGGCTGGATCTCGCCGAGGATGAGCTTGAGCAAGGTGGTCTTGCCGGCGCCGTTGGGGCCGATCAGGCCCACCTTGTCGCCGCGCAGCAGGGTCGCGGAGAACTGCTTGACGATCAGCCGTCCCTCATAGGACTTGCTGACCTCGCGCAGCTCGGCGACCAGTTTGCCGCTGGAGACGCCGGCGTCCAGGTCCAGCCGCACCCGGCCAACCACGTCGCGCCGCTCGGTGCGAGTGCGGCGCAGCTGTTCCAGGCGCTTGACGCGGCTGACGCTGCGGGTGCGGCGCGCCTCGACGCCTTTGCGCACCCACACCTCTTCCTGCGCCAGCAGCTTGTCGGCACGGGCATTGAGCAGCGCCTCGTCGGCCAGCTGCTGCTCCTTGAGGCTCTGGTAGGCGGTGAAGTTGCCGGGGTAGCTGCGCAGGGTGCCGCGGTCCAGCTCGATGATGCGGGTGGTCACGCCATCGAGGAAGGCCCGGTCGTGGGTGATCAGCACCACGCTGCCGCGGAAGCCGTTGAGCAGTTCCTCCAGCCAACCGATCGACGCCAGGTCAAGGTGGTTGGTCGGCTCATCGAGCAGCAGCACGTCGGGCTGGGTCACCAGCGCCTGGGCCAGCGCGACACGCTTGCGGGTGCCGCCCGAGAGGCGCTCCACCGGGGCGTCGCGCTCCAGGCGCAGGCGCGCCAGGGTTTCCTCGACACGCTGCTCCCAGGTCCACCCGTCGAGCGCCTCGATGCGGGTCTGCAGCGCGTCGAGGTCTTCGCCGGGGGCATGCGCCTCGTAGCGTTCGCGCAGCTCGCGCACCTCGGCCAGACCCAGGCCGACCGCCTCGAAAACGTTGGTCCCCGGCACGAACTGCGGCTCCTGCGCGACGTAGGCGATGCGCAGGCCCTGCTGCAGCTGCAGCAGGCCGTCGTCGGGCTTTTCCAGCCCGGCCAGGATCTTCAGCAGCGAGGACTTGCCGGTGCCGTTGCGCCCGATCAGCCCGACTCTTTCGCCGGCCTCCAGCGAAAAACCGGTGTCGTCGAGCAGGGGAACATGGCCGAAGGCCAGCTTGGCGTTGGTGAGAGTGAGCAGGGCCATGGTGAAAGGACAGCGGCGCGAGATGGACGCGCGAAGGAGCGGATTATCCGCTCCGGCGTGTTTCAGGCCGGCAGGGCAGCCAGGCGCTGCAGGGTCTCGTCGAGTTCGGGCACGTCGGGCACGGCAATCAGGAGGTCGGTCTCCAGCGCCGCACGCAACTCGGCGGCGCTGCTGAGCGTGCGCCTGACCGTCTCGCCGCCCAGCCGCCAGATACTGAGCTGGTTGTTGCGCAGCGTGACCCGGCCACCGGGCGCGGCGCGGGCAGCCATCAGGCCGTGGACGAAGTGCGAATCGGGGTGGTGGCACAGGTACCAGTTGCTCACCTCGTAGTCGACCCGCTCCTGCGGCTGCAGGTCGAAACGGTAGAGCGTCTTCCACTCGGCGCCCAGCTCGGCCTGCACCGCGTAGTGGCCCTCGCTCAGCGATGTCAGCCGGAAGCGCTCGTGCGGGGTCTCCTGCGGCAGGCCTGGGACCAGGTGCAGCACGCCGGTGAGCGTGAGGCCGCCGAAGCCGACGTCGACGATGCGGGGCCCGTCGTCCAGCTGCACGCGCAGCAGCATATGGCTGCGCGGCGTGATTGCGTCCTCAGGAAGCCCCCACAGCACCCGGGCGGCCAGCCCGCTGACCTCGAAGCCCAGCTCGCGCAGCACCTCGGCAAGCAGCAGGTTGTGCTCGTAGCAGTAGCCGCCCCGCCCGGAGCCCACCAGCTTGCGCTGCAGCGAGCCGATGTCGAGCTCCACCGGCAGGCCCAGCAGCGGATTGAGGTTCTCGAAGGGAATCGTCTGGGTGTGGCAGCCCACCAGGCCCAGCAGGGTCGCCAGGGTCGGGCTGCGCGGCCCGCTGTAGCCGATGTGCTGCAGGTAGGCGTCGAGGTCCAGCGTGTCTGCCATGGTGGGAAGCCTCCGGTCAGCGCGGCGCGGCGGCCGCCCCTTCAAGCGCGTCGACGAAAGTGCGGGCGACGTCGAAGCCGGTCTGCTGCTGGATCTCCTGGAAGCAGGTCGGGCTGGTGACATTGATCTCGGTCACCCGGTCGCCGATGATGTCCAGGCCGATCAGCAGCAGGCCGCGTGGCGCCAGCACGCGGCCGATCGCGGTGGCGGTGGCGCGGTCCACCGGATCCAGCGGCTGGGCCACGCCCTTGCCGCCGGCCGCCAGGTTGCCGCGCACCTCGCTGCCTTGCGGGATGCGCGCCAGCACGAAGGGCACCGGTTCGCCGCCGATGATCAGCACCCGCTTGTCGCCGGCGACGATCTCGGGGATGAAACGCTGCACCATCAGCGTGCTGGCGCCGTGGCGGTTCAAGGTTTCGATGATGCTGCCCAGGTTGAGACCGTCCGGGCCGACCCGGAAGATGCCCATGCCCCCCATGCCGTCCAGCGGCTTGAGGATGATCTCGCCGTGCTCGGCATGGAAGCGCCGCACCTCACCGGCATCGCGCGTGACGAGGGTCGGCGTGACGTGCTCCGGGAACTCCATCACCGCGAGCTTCTCGGGGTGGTCGCGCAGCGAGCGCGGGCTGTTGAAGACACGCGCGCCTTCCCGCTCGGCCTGCTCGAGCAGGTGGGTGGCGTAGAAATACTCGCTGTCGAAGGGCGGATCCTTGCGCATCAGCACCGCGTCGACCTCGGCCAGCGCGAGCGGCCGGGCCGGCTCGGCCTGCCACCAGCGCTCGGCCTCGCCGGTCAGCGTGACGGCCTGGGCCTGGGCCGTGACCCGCCCGCCGCTGCGCCAGGAGATGTGCTGCGGTTCGCAGGTCCAGAGGCGGTGCCCGCGGGCAGCCGCCTCGCGCATCATCGCGAAGGTGGTGTCCTTGTAGATCTTGAAGTGCTCGAGCGGATCGGCAATGAAAAGCAGGTTCATCTCGGGTTGACGGTGGCGTCGGGTTGCACTGCGCGGATCCGATAGTGTTGCACCGCCAGCGCGATCGCGCCGGCCACCACGCCCCAGAAGGCCGAACCGATGCCCCAGAAGGAGACGCCGGACAGCGTGACGAGAAATGTGATAAGGGCGCTCTCGCGGTGGGGCTCGTCCTTGACGGCGGTCGCCAGCCCGGCGCCTATCGTGCCCAGCAGCGCGAAGCCGGCCACCGCCACGACCAGTTCGCGCGGAAAGGCCGCCAGCAGCCCCACCACGGCACCGCCCACCACGCCGACAGCGACATAAAAGACGCCCGCCATCACGGCCGCGGTGTAGCGCCGCGTGGGGTCTTCATGCGCCTCGCGGCCCAGGCAGATCGCCGCGGTGATGGCGGCGAGGTTCAGCGCATAGGCACCGAAAGGCGCCAGCAGCAGCGTCACGAGGCCGGTGCCGCCGACCAGCGGCGAGACCGGCGTGTCGTAGCCGGCGGCCCGGATGGCAGCCACGCCGGGCAGGTTCTGCGAAGCCATGGTGACGACAAACAGCGGCAGCGCCACGCCGACCACGGCACCGGGCGAGAACTCGGGCGTGGTCCATACCGGCGTGGCGAGGGTCCATTGCACCTCGGACCAGTGCAGCTGCCCGAGCGCCGAGGCCACCGCCACGCCGGCCAGCAGGACCGACGGCACGGCATAGCGCGGCCACAGGCGGCGGCCCAGCAGATAGACGAGGAACATCACCAGCACCAGCATGAACTGGCTCTTGAGCGCGCCGAAGGCTTCCATGCCGAAGCGCGCCAGCACGCCGGCCAGCAGCGCCGCCGCCAGCGGCATCGGGATGCGGTTCATCACCCGTGCGAACAGCCCGGTGACGCCGCACAGGGTGATCAGTCCGGCCGAAACGATGAAGGCACCCACGGCCTCCGGCATGCCGATGCCGGCGGTGGCGAGCACCGCCGCGCCGGGCGTGGACCAGGCCACCAGCACCGGCTGGCGGTAATGCAGCGACAGCAGGATGCTGGTGAGGCCCATGCCCAGGCCGAGCGCCCAGATCCAGGACGTGGTCACGGCCGGGGAGGCGCCCAGCGCCGCGGCGGCCTGGAACACCAGCGCCACCGAGCTGGTGAAGCCGACCAGCACGGCGACGAAACCCGCCACGACGGCGGACAGCGAGAGATCTCGGAAAAAGCGCATCGCAAACACCGGGACAACAGTCGGCAGCCCGCAAGCTTAGAACCTCTTCGCGAAGCCCGGGCAGCGAACACCGGGAAAGCCGGGCCGGCACCGGGTTTCCTGCGCTGGCGTGCGTCAAGCGAATGGCCCGCGACGCCGCCTCAGAACGGGATCTTGGTGCCCAGCTCGACGACCCGGTTGGCCGGCAGGTTCAGGAAGTCGGCCGCGGCGGCGGCATTGCGGTGCATGCCGGCGAACACCTTCTCGCGCCATGACGCCATGCCGCTCTTGGCCGGCGAGGGGATCACGGTTTCGCGCGACAGCAGGTAGGAGGTCTCCATGTCCTCCATCTGCACGCCGCGGCCGCGCAGCAGCTTCAGCGCCTCCGGCACGTCGGGGTCGTTCTTGAAGCCGAAGTGCAGCACCACCTGCCAGCAGTCGCGCCCCAGCGGCTCGACCTCGACGCGCCGGTCGAAGCCGATCCACGGCACCTCGTGGTGGCGCACCGTCACGAAGACATTGGTCTCGTGCAGCACCTTGTTGTGCTTGAGGTTGTGCAGCAAGGCGTTGGGCGTGATGCCCTGCTCGGCGCTCAGGTAGACCGCGGTGCCCGCGACGCGGGTGGGCGGGCTGAGGAAGACCGAGTCGAGGAAGGCCCTGAGCTCGATCGATTCGTCGCGCAGGCGGTCGCTGAGCAGCTGACGGCCCTGCTTCCAGGTCATCATCAGCACGAACATCACCACGCCGATCAGCAGGGGGAACCAGCCGCCGTCGAACACCTTGGCCGCATTGGCCGCGAAAAAGAGCGCGTCGACGACAAAAAAGAAGCCGGTCGCGGCGATACACAGCAGCCAGGGGTAGTTCCAGGCGTAGCGGATCACGAAAAAGGTCATCGTGGTGGTGATCAGCATGTCGACCGTCACCGCGATCCCGTAGGCCGAAGCGAGCGCGCTGCTGGAGCCGAAGGCCACCACCGCGATGACGATGCAGCCGTACAGGGTCCAGTTGACGAAGGGCACGTAGATCTGGCCCGCTTCCCGCACCGAGGTGTGCGTGACGCGCAGACGCGGCAGGTAGCCGAGCTGGACCACCTGCTTGGTGACCGAGAAGGCGGCCGAGATCAGCGCCTGCGACGCGATCACCGTGGCGCAGGTCGCCAGGACCACCAGGGGGTAGAGGGCCCACTCGGGCGCCATCTCGTAGAAGGGGTTGGTGACGTTCTCGGGGTAGGCCAGCAGCATCGCGCCCTGACCGAAGTAGTTGAGCACCAGCGCCGGCATCGCGAGCCCGAACCAGGCCAGCCGGATCGGCCGCTTGCCGAAGTGCCCCATGTCCGCATACAGGGCCTCGGCGCCGGTGACGCACAGCACGATGGCGCCCAGCGCGACGAAGGCGGTGCCGGGCTGCCGGGCGATGAAATGCAGCGCATACAGCGGGTTGAGCGCTGCCAGCACGGTGGGATTGAAAATCAGGTGGGACAGGCCGAGCAGCGCCAGCACCAGGAACCAGACCACCGTGATGGGGCCGAACAGCTTGCCGACGCTGGCGGTGCCGTGCTTCTGCACGGCGAACAGCAGGGTCAGCACCATCAGCGTGGTCGGCACGACATATTCCCCCAGCGCCGGCGCGGCGACCTTCAGGCCCTCGACCGCCGAGAGCACCGAGATCGAGGGCGTGATGACACCGTCGCCGAAAAACACCGCGGTGCCGAAGATGCCTAGCAGCAGCAGATACCGTCTCAAAACCGGACGGTCTTTCACCGCGATCGATGCGAGCGCCAGCATCGCCACGAGCCCGCCTTCGCCGTTGTTGTCCGCACGCAGGATGAGGCTGACGTACTTGAGCGAGACGATCACGGTCAGGGTCCAGAACATCAGCGACAGGATGCCGAGGATGTTTTCCGACGTGACGGGAATATGACCGTGGGTGAAGACCTCTTTCAGCGCGTACAGCGGGCTGGTGCCGATGTCGCCGTAGACGACGCCGATGGCGCCGAGGGTCAGGGTCGCGAGCTTGGAACCCGAGGCGGGAGCGTGAGGGCTGGATGACACAGCGCGTGGACGAGAGGCGGAGAAGGCGCCATTGTGCTCCCGCCGGCGACCGGCGCCAGCCCCGCCATGTTGCAGTGCAGCAACGTGAACCGGGTGGCGCGCCGGCTCACTCGTAGGTTTCGGCGTCCGGGTCGGTGGCTTCGAGCTCGTAGCTGGCGGCCAGCATCGCCAGCCGCGCGATCACGCCGTACATGTAGAACCGATTGGGCGCGCTGGCGCCGGGACGGGCGCCGGCCTTGGGCAGGTGGTTGGATTCGGCGAAGGCCAGCGGCACGAAGCTGGCGCCCGGCGCATTCAGGTTCTCGTCGATGCCGCGCTCGGCATGCACGCGGTAGAAGCCGCCAACAACATAGCGGTCCAGCATGTAGACCACCGGCTCGGCGACCGCCTCGTTGATGCGTTCGTAGGTCGGCACACCTTCCTGGATGATCACCTCGGTGACCTCCTGGCCGTCCTTGATGACCGACATCTTGTTGCGCGTCTTGCGATTCAGCTCGGCCAGGTCCTTGGCGTCGCGCACCGTCATGATGCCCATGCCGTAGGTGCCGGCGTCGGCCTTGACGATGACAAACGGCTTTTCCTGGATGCCGTATTCCTTGTACTTGCGACGGATCTTGTTCAGCAATGCATCGGCATTGCTCTGCAGGCAATCGATGTTGGTGCCCTCGGCGAAGTTGACCTGGCCGCACTTGGCGAACATCGGGTTGATCAGCCAGGGGTCCATGCCCAGCAGCTTGGCGAACTTCTTCGCCACTTCCTCGTAGGCCTGGAAATGGTTGGACTTGCGCCGCACCGCCCAGCCGGCGTGCAGCGGCGGCAGCAGGTACTGCTCGTGCAGGTCGTCCAGCACCTCGGGCAGGCCGGCCGACAGGTCGTTGTTGAGCAGGATGGTGCAGGGGTCGAAGTCCTTCAGCCCCAGCCGGCGTTTGCTGCGCACCAGCGGCTCGACGGTCAAGGTGCTGCCGTCGGGCAGCACCAGCTGGGTGGGCTCGCTGACGGCAGGGTCGAGCGAGCCCAGCCGCACGTTCAGACCGGCCTGGTGGAAGATCTGCATCAAGCGCTGCACATTGGTCAGGTAGAAGGTGTTGCGCGTGTGCTTCTCGGGGATCAGCAGCAGGTTTTTGGCCTCCGGACAGATCTTCTCGATCGCCGCCATCGCCGCTTGCACCGCCAACGGCAGCATGTCCTCGGTCAGGTTGTTGAAACCGCCGGGAAAGAGGTTGGTGTCGACCGGCGCCAGCTTGAAGCCTGCGTTGCGCACGTCCACCGAGGTGTAGAAGGGCGGCGTGTGCTCCATCCACTCGAGCCGGAACCAGCGCTCGATCGCGGGCATGGACTCCAGGATGCGTTGTTCGAGTTCGTTGATCGGGCCGGTGAGCGCCGTGATGAGATGAGGGACCATGCGCAGTGCCTGTCGGGCAGGTTCGGTAGAAGGTCGGGCAGACGATTCTAGGCAAATGGGGGCAGCTCCGCCGCACGCAAGCAAGGGTGGCAGAAAAATGAAAAAGGCCCCCGAAGGGGCCTCGTTCGCGACGCGATCCCCCGGAGGGGAACGCGGACTCATCACTTGTGATACGCCGTCTCGCCATGCGAGGTGATGTCGAGGCCCTCGCGCTCGGCTTCCTCGGAGACACGCAGGCCGATCAGCAGGTCCACCACCTTGTAGGCGACCAGCGACACGACGGCCGACCAGGCGATGGTGATCAGCACACCCTTGGTCTGCACCAACACCTGGTGCGAGATCGAGAAGTCGGCCGCGCCGGTGCCGCCCAGGCCGGGCGCCGTGAAGACGCCGGTCAGGATGGCGCCCAGGATACCGCCCAGACCGTGCACGCCGAACACGTCCAGCGCGTCGTCGGCGCCCAGCATGCGCTTCAGGCCGTTGACGCCCCACAGGCAGATCACGCCGGCCAGCAGGCCCAGCACGATGGCGCCCATCGGACCGACGGTGCCGCAGGCCGGGGTGATCGCGACCAGGCCGGCCACCGCGCCGGAAGCGGCGCCCAGCATCGAGGCCTTGCCCTTGGCGAGCGACTCGCCGCCGATCCAGGACAGCGTCGCCGCAGCGGTCGCCAGGAGGGTGTTGATCATCGCCAGCGCGGCGCCGGAGTTGGCTTCCAGGTTGGAGCCGGCGTTGAAGCCGAACCAGCCCACCCACAGCAGTGAGGCACCCACCATGGTCAGGGTCAGCGAGTGCGGGGGCATGGCTTCCTTGCCGTAGCCGATGCGCTTGCCCACCAGGTAGGCGCCCACCAGGCCGGCCACGCCGGCGTTGATGTGCACCACCGTGCCGCCGGCGAAGTCGATCGCGCCGTCCTTGAAGAGGTAACCCTCGGCGAACCAGACCATGTGCGCGATCGGCAGGTAGCTGAAGGTGAACCACAGCACCGAGAACAGCAGCACGGCCGAGAACTTGATGCGCTCGGCGAAGGACCCGACGATCAGGCCGCAGGTGATGGCTGCGAAGGTCGACTGGAAGGCCACGAACACCAGCTCAGGGATCTGCACGCCCTTGGTGAAGGTGTCGGCCAGCGAGTCCTTCGTGATGCCGCTGAGGAACAGCTTGTCCAGCGTGCCGATGAACTCCCCGCCGCCGCCGAAGGCCAGCGAGTAGCCGTAGACCGCCCACAGCACGACGATGAGGGCGAACACGACAAACACCTGCATCAGCACGGAGAGCATGTTTTTCGCCCGCACCAGGCCGCCATAGAACAGCGCCAGGCCGGGAATCGTCATCAGGATGACCAGCAGCGTGGAGGAGAGCATCCACGCCACGTCGCCTTTGTCGACGGTGGAAGCGGCCGCCGGTGCGGCGGCTGCCGGTGCAGCGGCCTCGGCCGGAGCCGCGGTGGCGGCGGCCGCAGGGGCCACCTCCATGGTCGCCGCCGGGGCCGAGGCGGCGTCTTGGGCCAGGGCGAAGTCGGCCAGCCCCAGGCCGGCGGCGCACAACGCCAGAATCGCAAACAATTTCTTCATGGAGGTCTCACTCAGGTGCTGTTTTAGAGAGCGTCCTTGCCCGTCTCGCCGGTGCGGATGCGAACCACCTGCTCCAGCGTCGACACGAAGATCTTCCCGTCGCCGATCTTGCCGGTGCGGGCGGCGGTCTCGACCGCTTCGATGACGCGGTCCACGATGGCGTCGTCGACGGCGGCTTCGATCTTCACCTTGGGCAGGAAATCAACGACGTATTCGGCCCCACGGTACAACTCCGTGTGGCCCTTCTGACGGCCGAAGCCTTTGACTTCGGTCACCGTGATGCCCTGAACACCTATGTTGCTCAGGGCTTCACGCACTTCGTCAAGCTTGAAGGGCTTGACGATGGCGGTCACCATCTTCATGGGTTGCTCCTTGTGTATAGAAGTGAGGCGAGGGCTGGGCCCTGGCGTTGCGCTGCGGGCAGGCGAAGTGCACGATCTGTGCCATGACCTTTGCCAGTGCACGCGCCCCAGAACGGCGCTGTGTCGTGAAGTAACCGACCCGTTTCTGCACCGCAAGCGTGAGCGTCGGCGCTTCCTGCACCAAATGCGAGCATCCCCTTTGGGTGGCGATGGGATCAGCACACCAGCCGGGTCCCCCCGCCGCGAGAATCGGGCACCCGTCCGCAGGCGGGCAAAGATCAGTGATAACCCGGGGAGGGCCCCACGCATGTCGCTAGCCGTCATCCGCAGCCGCGCGCTGGCAGGGCTGTCCGCGCTCGAAGTCACGGTCGAAGTGCACCTGGCCAACGGCCTGCCCAGCTTCACGCTGGTCGGTCTGGCCGACACCGAGGTCAAGGAGGCGCGCGAGCGGGTGCGGGCCGCGCTGCTTAACAGCGGTCTGGAGTTCCCGCACAACAGGCGCATCACGGTCAACCTGGCGCCGGCGGATCTGCCGAAGGAGTCCGGCCGCTTCGATCTGCCCATCGCGCTGGGCATCCTGGCGGCCAGCGGCCAGCTCGATGCGGATCGCCTGCAGCCCTACGAGTTCGCCGGCGAGCTGTCGCTCTCGGGTGAGCTGCGTCCGGTGCGCGGCGCGCTGGCGATGGGCCTGGCGCTGTCGCGGCAGGCGCAGCCGCGCGCCATGGTCCTGCCGATGGAAAGCGCCTGTGAAGCCGCGCTCGCGCCGCAGGCCGAAGTGTGGGGCGCGGCGCGGCTGCTCGATGTGGTGCAAGCCCTGCTGCCGCCTTCCGGCAAGGCGGAAGCGCCGGATTCCGGCGCCTGGGCCCGGGTCGTCGCGCGTCCCGCCAAGCCGGCCCGGTGCGGGCCGGACCTGCGCGACGTCAAAGGTCAGTCGCTCGCCAAGCGGGCACTGGAGGTGGCTGCGGCGGGCGGGCACAGCGTGCTGCTGGTGGGACCGCCAGGGACCGGCAAGTCCATGCTCGCGCAGCGCTTTGCGGGGCTGCTGCCGCCGCTGGATGCGGACGCGGCCCTCGAATCCGCCGCGGTGCTGAGCCTGCACCGCAGCTTCGATCCGCAGCGCTGGGCCCAGCGCCCGTTCCGCAGCCCGCACCACAGCGTCTCGGCGGCCGCCCTGGTCGGCGGCGGGTCGCCGCCGCGGCCGGGCGAGATTTCGCTGGCCCATCACGGCGTCTTGTTCCTCGACGAACTGCCGGAGCTGACGCGCCCTGCGCTGGAGGCGCTGCGCGAGCCGATGGAGACCGGCCGCATCACGATCTCGCGCGCCGCGGCCCAAACCGAGTTCCCAGCCAGCTTCCAGCTGATCGCCGCGATGAACCCCTGCCCCTGCGGCCAGCTCGGCTCGCCGCGGCTGGCCTGCCGCTGCACCCCCGACGCCGTGGCGCGCTACCAGGGCAAGCTCAGCGGGCCGCTGCTCGATCGCATCGACCTGCAGGCCGAGGTCCCGGCCGTGCCGCCGCAGGACCTGATGGCGGCGCCGGACGGCGAGGCCAGCGAGGCGGTGGCGCGTCGCGTCGCCGCAGCACTGCAACGCCAGCAGGACCGCCAGGGCTGCAGCAACGCCCGCCTGACCGGTGCCGCCATCGACCGCCATTGCGCCATGGCGCCCGCCGCCGCCGAGTTCCTGCAAACCACCGCGACCCGCCTGGGATGGTCCGGGCGCGGCTTGCACCGGGTGCAGAAGCTGGCCCGCACGATTGCCGATCTGGAAGGTGCCGCCCTGCCAGGCAAGTCGCACATCGCCGAAGCGATGCAGCTGCGACGCGGACTGGAGGAGCGCCGCTGAGCGCTTCGCCGCGGTCGAACGAAGCCATGGGGAGCAGCGGCACGGAAGCAGCCCCGGGGTCTTTCCTTCATCCTCTGGCGGCGGCGAACTGCCCTGGCGTGATCCCGTAGGCGGCACGGAAGCGCCGCGTGAGGTGGCTCTGGTCCACGAAGCCGACCGCCCCGGCCACCGAGGCCGCCGCTTCACCGGCGACCAGCAGGCGGCACGCTTCGCGCAGCCGGGCGCGCGTCAGGTAAGTGTGAGGTGGCATGCCCAGATGGCGCGAGAACAAGCGCACCAGCGCGAAGCGACTGATGCCGCTGTCCTCGGCCAGCCGGGTCAGCGAGATGTCGCAGGCGTAGTGCTCGTCGATGAAGGTGCAGGCCCGGCGTACCCGCCGAGCGTCGCTGTCGGTGCACGGCGCCCGCACCGGGCTGCGTGTCGCATGGCGTGCCAGCAGCGCGGCGACGATCTCCAGCAGCCAGGTTTCGCTCTCCAGCGCCTGCAGCTCTCCAGGCCGCTCCATGGCCCGATGGAAAGCCGCCAGACGCCCTGCCAGTGCCGCGTCCTGCACCACCGGCGTGCGAAACAGCGGCAGCTGGCCGGGCTGCAGCGAGTACTCGCCGTGAGCACGCACCAGCAGCTCCACACCGAGGTAGACCATGCGCGAGGTATAGGCTGCCGTGGCCGACTGCCCATCGTGCAGATCGTCGGGGTTCACCAGGATCAGCGTGCCGGCCGGGGCGACCCGCTGCCCGCCGCGGCAGTAGAAGCTCTGCACGCCGGCCTCGGTGACACCGATGGCGTAGTCGTCGTGCGTGTGACGTGCGTAGGTGTGGGTGGTGAAGGTGGCCTTGAAGAAGCTCGCGCCGGCCAGCGCACCGGCGCGCCAGAACGAGGCACTCTCACGCGGGCCCGCGTTCCCGACGGCCGGACATTGAGGCCCCCGGTTCACGCCAGCCACCCCCGCGCCCACCAGGCCGAGCCGACCCCGACCGCCATGGCGGCCAGCACATTGCCGGTGCGCCACATCGTCACGGCGGTGGCCAGAGCGGCCAGCGCGTCCGCCCGCCCGCCGCTCAGGATGGCCGGCGCGACGAGAGCGGCCAGCACGCCGGCCGGGATCTGCGCCAGCCAGCGTGCGACAAAACCGGTGTTCGGCATCCGGCTGGCCAGCAGCAGGCCGCCGGCGCGGCAGGCCCAGGTGACCAGCGCCATGCCGACGATCAGCGTTGCCGTTTCGAAGTTCATGCCGGTCTTTCCTCCTCGGGCCGGCGCACCGCGCCGGCCAGGCTGCCGAGCAAGCCGCCAATGATGATGTACCACTTGCCGGGCAGCAGTGCATGCGCCGCCAGCGCAGCCAGCGACGCGACGGTCCACGGCAGCAAGCTGCCGGGGCCCCGCCACATCGCGACCAGCAGAGCCAGGAAGGTGGCCGTGAAGGCGAAGTCCAGCGCCCAGCGCGCCGGGTCGCCCAGCAACTCCCCGGCCAGCCGACCGGTGAGGGTCGCCGTCAGCCAGGCCAGGTAGGTGAGGACTCCGCCGCCGAGCAGGAAAGCGACGCTGCCCCGCCCTTCCGACAGCTCGGCGCTGGTGAGGGCCCAGTTTTCGTCGCTGATCAGGAAGGCCTTGAGCAGCGGCCAGCGGCTGCCTTCGCGCACGAACATCGGGTGCAGGGCCGCCGTCATGAGGAAAAAACGCAGGTTGACCACCAGGGTGGCGACCAGGATGGCCAGGACCGGCGGTGACGCCCCCGAGGTCTGCCACATGTCGAGAGCGACGAACTGGGCCGAGCCGGCGAACACCAGTGCACTCATCAGGCCGGTCTGCAACAGGCTCACGCCGGCCTGCCCGGCCAGCACGCCCCAGACCAGCCCGTAGGCCGCGACGCTGACGGCGAGCGGAAGACAGCGGCGTGCGCCGAGGTAGAACTGGGCGCGGCCATGGTCGGCCAGGGGCGGCGGAGGATGGGTACATCTCGAGCTCATCAGTCGATGATCCATGGCGCCGCCGCAGCCGGCTTGTACATTTGTGCGCCTCAGGCGGCGTCCGGCTCGCGGCGTCCGGCAGCCGCTGGAACACGGGCAGTCCCGGATCGCACACCGGCACCCGGGTGGGATTGACCGGCCGCAGCGCTGCCTGAACGGACAGGAGCACCGGCCTCCGGCGGGGGCGACCGCTGAGGCCTGGGGTAGGCTTTCGCAGCCGAGACTCCGCCCCTCATTTCGACCTTGTGGCATCCACCCGCCTGCTTCCATACTTCGGACGCCCTCGAGGGCAAGCCGGCAGTCACACGCAGTCCCAACACCGGGGGAGATGCAGGTGAGACACAGGAAGCCCTTCGCCCCGGGATCGGCCCGGCGCCTGCCCTACACGGCACACGAGCCCGGCACCCTGCTCAACGTCGCGATCTATCCCTATGTGCCGCGCCCGGCGCAGTTCGAGGCAGTGCTGCGCCAGGCCTGGAGGCAGCAGTGTCCCGAGGTCGAGCTGCATTTCGTCGACTACGACTGCTACCACCAGGACCCGCCCGCGGGCCTGGACGTGTTCGTCTTCGACACGCTCTTTCTCGAGAGCTTCGCGCTGGCCGGCTTTCTGATGCCGCTCGACGAAGGCCTGCTGGAGCCGGCCGCCGACTTCATGCCCTATGCCCTGGCCGGCTGCCGGCTCGGTCCACGGCTGTACGCGCTGCCCTATCTGGGCTGCGCGGATGTCATCTTCCACCGCGCGAGCGACGCGGCACTCGCGTCGGTGCGCACGCTGGACCAGTTGTTCGACCAGCTCGGTGAACATCCTCGGCCGACGCAGGTCCAGCCCGCCGAGGGCGAGGGTCTGCTGATCGACCTGACCGGTCGCACGACGGATGCCTGCCTCTACCTGCAGGGCTGGAGCAGCCTGCACCCCGGGCGCCGCCCGGCACCGCTGCCATGCCACGATGCACTCGACCACCGCACGCTCGAGAAGCTGCAACTGCTGACCCGCATGGCGGGAGCCGCCCATGCCAGCTTCGACGACGGCGGCAGCCAGCGTCTGCGCTGGTTCGTGCAAGGCGGCGGCCGGGCGCTGGTCAACGTGACCGAAACCTTGTGCTCGATGCCGGCGTCCCTGGTGGACAGGCTGGACTTCCAGGCCATGCCGCAGGCAGCCGCCACGCCGCTGCCACCGCTGTATGTCGACGGCGTCGCCGTGCGCCCGGGGGCCGATGGCCGGCAGCGCGACCTGGCGCTGCGCCTGGCGCACCTGATGTGCAGCAGCGAGGTGATGCTGCGCAGCATGCTGCCGCACCGGCCCGGCGCCCAGCCGCAATACCTGCTGCCGGTGCGCCGCAGCGTGCTCCGCGACCTGATGCCGCTGTCAGCGCCCTACGCGCGCATGGCGGAGCGCTTTCCGCTGGACGCACCGCAGTGCTTCCGTATCGACGGTGGCGCACGCGAGTGGGTCGACAGCAGCGCCTCGGCGATCCGACTGGCCCTGCTCAATGTCTGCCCCGAATTCCCGGTGCACGACGGCATGTTCGACGACTCCGAACCGATGCCCGCGGACAAGTCGCGGCCCGCCAACCTGTTCCGCCGCAAGTAGCGGAACCGGCCCAGGCTCAAAGCTCGATGCGGTAGCGCAACCTCTGTCCGTCGCCATGCGGCGCGAGCCGGTGAAAACGCTCGATCAGCTGGCCGCCGTTGGCCGCCACCACCTTCTGTGAGGCGATGTTGTCGGGGTGGCAGATCAGGTCGACGTGCTGCAAGCCCTCGGCCCTCGCCAGCACCAGCATCTGCCGCAGGGCCTGCGTCGCATAACCGCGCCCGGACTTCCAGGGCACCACGGCAAAACCGATGTGGCCCGGCACCCAGTCCGGCAAGGTGGAGGTGCCGGGCTGCCAGCGCAGCCCGACGCTGCCGCAGAAGGCGCCGTCCCAGATCCAGCAGCGGTAGCCCGGCAGGCGCGCGGCGCTGCTGCCGTCGGGCAGCACGATGGGCTCGCCCTTGGCCTCGCGGTCGACCAGCGAAGCGAGGAAGCCGTCGGCATCGCGGGCGATGTGGTCCAGCTCCTGGCGGGTGGCCACCGGGCCGAGTCGGTTGTCGGCAGACCAGCCGCGCTGCAGCGCGGCGACGTATTCGGGCAGGTGCCTTTTGGACGGCCGGACCAGTTCCATGGGGGGACTCCGCATGCGTGTGCGAAGACCCGCCCCGGCCACCCGGCCGCATCGGCTCCGTCCCCGCTGTTCACATCTGAAGGGACACCGGCTCCGGCCGGTGCTGCTCAGGTCCCGATTGAAGCCTCAGTCATGGTGCGGCGACCATCCCTAGAAAGGGGGACGGTACCGACAGGACGGCCGCGTCCCCGCGGGAGGGCTCAGCTGCCCGCCAGGCGCTTGAGCGCGTTCCAGATGATGGGCGGCGTGGCCAGCTTGGCGGCCGACTTCACGCGCTCCATCGGGTCGCTGTAGAGGAACAGCGAGGTGTTGCGCCGCTCCCGCTCGCGCCGCGCGTTGCTGTAGGAGTAGTAGTAGCAGGCCACGGAGCGGCGCGTGCGGCCCTCGGGCGCCTGCAGGGGATGCGGATGCCCGTGGTAGCTGACGTCGCAATGGCGCATCAGGATCGTGCGGCCGAAGTCGGGCCAGACCTCGCGCACGCAGTTCTTGGCCTCGCCGTCCCACAGCTCCAGCGCCCCGCCCCAGGCGCGGTCCCAGTCTTCGTTGAGATAGGTGATCAGCACCATCTCGTTGTCCAGCCCGGTGCAGGGATGGCGGTTGAAATCGCGGTGGATGCCGAAGCGCCCGCCGTTGCGCGTCTCATGCAGGCCGCCGCCGTAAAGCTTGGGATCGGTGATCAGCTCCTCGACCCCCGTGACGGCGGACAGCAGCTCCAGGAAGGCCGGCGAGTTGACCAGGCTGAAGTAGAGCTTCGACGCCGGCCCCAGGCGGGCCCCCGGCGTCGAGCGGTGGGTCAGCTCGTGTTTGGTCTGCACGACGCGCCAGCCGCCTTCGCCCGCCCCACCGAACTCCTCCGCCACCAGGCGCAGCAGATCGGGGTTGAACATGCCGTCCACCACGAAGTGCGGGAAGGGTTTGGCGTCACGTGTCTGCTGTGTCAGCTGAAGCTGGTAGTCGGTCTCGAAGACGCGCGGGTTGATGAGCTCGGAGAAAGCCAGGCGTCGGCCCCGGATGCTGACAAAGCTAGCGCTCGGGGGCTCGGAAGGCAGAAGGGCCGCTGGGACCGCTGCGGGCAGCGGCGATACCGCTACATGGAGGCTCATAAAGGTGTCGAACGACAAGCAATATGCTGAGGTCTGGATGGTGACATGTGTGTTGGAATGTCAGACTACCGAACGTCGTTTTCTGGCGTCCAACCGTCGCTCGCCCCCCGACTTGAGGGGGCCTCCCCGGACCCGTGAGCCCCCCTCTCGGACCGGTTCCTCTCAAAGCGTGACAAGGGATGCAGAGCGATGCAGGAATCATCCGGGGCCGTCGTCTCCCCAGGCGCAGCAGGCCTGATTTCTGGGCCGCACGAGCGGCGACGACACGGCCGTGAGTGGTTACTTGCAAAAACAAATAGGCCCCCGAAGGGGCCCAGTGTGTGGACGGAAAGCCGCGTCTTCCCGGCGACGCGCCGCCCTCGCCTCAGCGCTGCGCGGCGGTCTCCGGGTCGGTCCAGCCGCCGCCGAGGGCCTTGAACAGGTCCACGGTCGCGGCCAGTTGCGCCTGGCGGTTGCTGACCGTGCGCAGCCGGGCCGCGTTGGCGGTGCGCTGCGCGTCAAGCAGTTCGAGGTAGGCCGAGTAGCCGGCGTCATAGCGCTGCTGGGCGGTCTTCAGCGCGTTGAGGTTGGCCCGCTCGCTGGCCTCTGCATCGGCCTGCGACTCGCGCGCCGCGCGCAGGTTGGCCAGCGCATCGGCCACGTCCTTGAACGCCGACTGCACCGCGCCCTGGTAGGCCGCCAGGCTTTCGCGCTGGCGCGCTTCGGCCTGGGTGGTGGCAGCGGCGCGTCGCCCGGCATCGAAGATCGGCAGGCTCAGCCCGAAGCCGAGCGACCAGATGCGCGAGCCGCTCTTGAGCACGTCCGACAGCTCCGCGCTTTCGCCGCCAGCGAGCCCGGTCAGCGACACGGTCGGGAACATCGCCGCCTTCGCGACGCCGATCTGGGCGTTGGCCGACACCAGCTGCAGTTCGGCCTGGCGCACGTCGGGCCGGCGTGCCAGCAGCTCCGACGGCAGCCCGGCCGGCGGCACCGGCGGCAGCGGCAGACCCTGCAGGCGGCCGTCACCCAGCGTCAGCCCGGCCTGCGCCGTCAGCAGGCCCAGCTGCGACTGCGCCAGCGCACGCTGGCGCTCCAGCTCGCGCAGTTGCAGCGCCGCCTCGGCGCGCAAGGCCTCGGCCTGGTCGAGGTCGAGCCGGGCGCTGGCGCCGCCCTTCAGGCGGATGCCGAGGATACGCACCCCTTCCTCGCGAGTCTTGAGCGTCTCCCGCGTCAGGGCGATCTGCTCGTCGAGCGCGCGCAGCGTGAAGTAGCTCTGGGCCGTCAGGCCGGCCACCGTCTGCCGCACCACCTCGCGCGCATAGCCGCTCGCCAGGGCCTGGGCGCGCGCCGCTTCGGAGGCGCGCCGCAGCCTGCCCCAGAAGTCCAGCTCGAAGGCCGTCGAGGCCGCCAGCCGGAAGCTGTTGCCCACCGAACCGCCACCGGGCAGTCCGGTCGTCTCGCTCGAACGGGCCCGGCCGGCGCTGCCGCCCAGGTCGACACCGGGCCACTGCGCCGCACGCGCCTGGGTCACCAGCGCTTCGGCCTGCTCGACACGCGCCACAGCCTGCTGCAGGTCGGTGTTGCGGGCCAGGGCGGTGTCCACCAGCGTGTCGAGCTGAGGGTCGCCGAACTGGGTCCACCACGAAGAGGACACCACCGGCGGGACGCCGGCCGCTGTCACGGCGGCGGCATCGGCCGGGTAGGCCGCCGGCAGGCTCATTTCGGGCCGGCGGTAGTCGGGCCCCACCGCGCAGCCGGCCAGCAGGGCCGCGGCAAGCGCAGCCGGGGCCGCTTTCATCAGCAGTTGTCGGCTCATACCGGAACCTCCTCGGTCGCACCGGGCGTATGGCTGTGCTGCGGACGCGGCTTGCGCGCCAGCAAGGTGAAAAACAAGGGCACGAAGATCGGCGCGATGAAGGTCGCGACCAGCATGCCGCCCACCACGCCGGTGCCCATGGACTGCCGGGCGGCGGCGCCGGCGCCGGTGGCGAACATCAGCGGCAGCACGCCGAAGACGAAGGCCAGCGAGGTCATCACGATGGGGCGGAAGCGCAGCCGTGCCGCTTCGCGCGCCGCCTCCGCCGCGCTCTTGCCCTGCTCCATGCCTTGCATCGCGAACTCCGCGATCAGGATCGCGTTTTTGGCCGCCAGGCCGATCAGCACCACCAGGCCGATCTGGAAGTAGATGTCGTTCTCCATGCCCCTGAGCATCACCATCAGCAGCGCGCCGGTCAGTGCGAAGGGCACCGCGAGCACCACCGCCATCGGCACACCCCAGCGTTCATACAAGGCGGCCAGGATCAGATAGACCATCACCAGCGCGAAGCCGAAGGCGAAGATCGAGGCGCTGCCGGTGCGCTTCTCCTGGAAGGCCTGGGCCGTCCATTCATAACCGTAGCCCGGCGGCAGCGTCTCGCGCGCCACCTGCTCCACCGCGGCGATCGCATCGCCCGAGCTGTAGCCGGGCTTGGCGCTGCCCATCACCTTGGCGGCGATGTAGGCGTTGTAGCGCTCGATCTGCTCGGCACCGATCACGTTCTCGACCCGGATCAGGGCCTTCAGCGGGATCATGTTGCCGCTGGTGGCCGAGCGCACGTAGAGCCGGCCCAGGTCCTCGGGCTTGGAACGATAGGGGGCGTCGGCCTGCATCGTGACGCGGTAGGTCCGCCCCGACCGGTTGAAGTCGTTGATGTAGAGCGAGCCCATCTGCGCCTGCAGCGCGGTGAACACCTCCTGGACGGGCACGCCCAGCGCCAGTGCCTTCTCGCGGTCGACCTCGACCTTGAGTTGCGGCACGGTGGGCCGGTAGAAGGTGTTCAGGCCCGTCAGCGCCGGATGTTTCGCGAGCGCCGCCATGAAGTCGGCGGTGACCTGCGCGAGCCGCTGCGGGTCGCTTTCGGTACGGCCCTGCACATAGACCTCGAAGCCGCCGGCCTGACCCAGGCCCTGGATGGCCGGCGGGTTGAAGGCGAAGGCGATGCCGTCCTGCAGCGCGAACCCCATGCCGCTCATCTGCTGCGCCAGCTCCTGCGAGGTCTGCTCGCGCTCCTCCCAGGCTCGCATCGGCGCGAAGATGGTCGCAGCATTGGACTTGGTGCCGCCGCCGATCAGATCGAAGCCGTTGACGATGAAAAAGTGCTCGATCGCCTGGTTCTTGCTGTTCATCAGACGCAGCTGCTCGGTGGTGCGGCCGGTGCGCTCCAGGGTCGCGCCGTCGGGCAGCACCACCGCGCCGATGATGTAGCCCTGGTCCTCGGCCGGCACGAAGCTGCTCGGCACCTTCCACAACAGCCAGCCGGCCGCCCCGGCCATCGCGAGGAAGGCCAGCACCGCCAGCACACGCTGCTTCAGCACGGCGTTGACGCCGCCGAGGTAGCGGTGCGTGATCCAGTCGAAGCCGCGGTTGAAGGGCCGGAAGAAACGCTCGCCGCGCGTGACGCCGTCGTGATGGGGCTTGAGCAGCAGCGCGCACAGCGCCGGCGTCAGGGTCAGCGCAACCACCCCCGAGAGCACCACCGAGATCGCCACCGTCACCGCGAACTGGCGGTAGAGCTGGCCGGCGATGCCGCCCATGAAGGCCACCGGGATGAAGACCGCGCACAGCACCAGCACGATGCCGACCACCGCACCCGACACCTCGCGCATCGCCTCGATCGAAGCGGCGAACGGGCTCATCTTCTCCTCGCGCATCAGGCGCTCGACGTTCTCCAGCACCACGATCGCGTCGTCGACCACGATGCCGATGGCCAGCACCATCGCGAACAGCGTCAGGGTGTTGATGGTGAAGCCGAACATCCACAGACCGGCGAAGGTGCCGATCAGCGAGACCGGCACCGCCAGCATCGGGATCAGGGTGGCGCGCCAGGTCTGCAGGAAGACGAAAACCACCACCAGCACGATGACGGCCGCCTCGACCACGGTCTTGATCACCTCGCTGATCGAGGCCGACACGAAGCGCGTGGTGTCGTAGGGAATCACGTAGTCGACGTCCTCGGGGAAGACGTTTTTCTTCAGCTCGACCATGCGTGCCTTGACGGCGTCACCGACGTCCAGCGCGTTGGCGCCCGACTGCAGGAACACCGCCAGCGCGATGGCCGGCTGGCCGTTGACGCTGTTCGAAGCGTCGTAGCTCTGGGCGCCCAGCTCGATGCGGGCGACGTCCTTCAGGCGCAACACGCCGTTGGGGCCGCCGGCGCGCACGATGATCTCGCCGAACTGCTCGGGCGCGACCAGCCGGCCCTGGGCCGTCACGGTGTAGACCAGGTCCTGGCCCTTGGGAGCCGGCTCGGCGCCGATCTTGCCGGCCGCATACTGCGCGTTCTGCCCGTTCACGGCCGCCGCGATATCGGCGGTCGTCACGCCCAGCCGGGCCATGCGGTCGGGCTGCAGCCACAGGCGCATGGAGTAGTCGCGCGCGCCGAAGATCTGCACGTCGGCGGCACCCGGGATGCGCTTGAGCTCGTCCAGCACGTTTTGCGTCGCGTAGTTCGACAGGAACAGCGAGTCGTAGGTGCCCTTCGGCGAGTTCAGCCCGATGACCAGCAGGAAGTTGTTGGAGCGCTTGGCCACCATCACGCCGTTGCGCCGCACTTCGTCAGGCAGCCGCGGGGTGGCGAGCTGCACTCGGTTGTTGACGTTGAAGGTGGCCTTGTCGACGTCGGTGCCGACCTCGAAGGTGGCGGTGATGACGGTCTGGCCGTTGGACGAGGAGTTCGAGCTGAAGTACAGCAGGTTCTCGACGCCCGAGAGCTGCTCCTCGATGGGAGCGGCCACCGTCTTGGCCAGGGTCTCGGCCGAAGCGCCGGGATAGGTCGCGGTGATGGTCACGGTGGGCGGTGCGATCTCGGGGTATTGCGAGATCGGCAGCACCTTGACTGCCACCAGACCGGCCAGCACCAGGATGATGGAGAGCACGGCCGCGAAGATCGGCCGCTCGATGAAAAACTTGGAAGACATGGAAGCTCCCGTCACTGCGCCGCGGAGGCAGCCGGCGCCGACGCCGCGGGAGCCGCGGCGCTGGCGGCCGCGCCCGGTGCGGCGGCGCCCGCCGCCTGGGGCGAGACCGGCGCGCCGGGGCGCAGCTTCATGAGGTTGTCGAGGATGACCTGGTCACCTTCCTTGAGGCCCTTGCGGACCACCCAGTCGCCGCCCGACCAGCCGGCCACCTCGACCGGCGCGGGCGCGGCCTTGCCGTCACGCACCGTCCAGACCAGGGTGCCCTGGTCGGTCTGCATCACGGCCGCCCGCGGGACCAGGAAGGCCTGCTGTTCGCCAGCCACCACCTGGGCGCGCACGAACTGCCCCGGCAGCACGTCGAGTCCGGGGTTGGGGAACTCGGCGCGCAGCTGCACGGTGCCGATGCGGGGGTCGACCGTGGAGCCTGCGAAGTTCAGCTTGCCCTGGGCCGCCACCGGCTTGCCGCCGGCGTCGAGCAGACGCACCTCGGCCTTGCGCGCGCCGCGCAGCTGCGACTGCTCGGCCTCCGAGAAGGAGAAGCGCACCCAGATCGGATCGGTCTGAGTGATGCTGGTGAGCAGGCTGTCGGAGCCCGGCGTGACCAGGCTGCCCTGCGACTTCTGGGAGCGGCCGCTGATGCCGGTGATGGGCGCGGTCACTGCGGTGTAGGAGAGGTTCAGCTCGGCTTCGCGCACCTGGGCCTGGGCCTGCGCGACGGCCGCTTCGGCCAAGCGCACCGAGGTGGCTGCGTCGTCGTACTCGCGCTGGCTGACGGCCTGCTGCTCGGCCAGGGGTTTCAGGCGCTGGGCCTCGCGACGCGCCTGCTCCAGCTGGGCGTTCTGCTGCCCCAGGTTGGCGCGCGCCTGCTGCAGCGCGATCTCGAAGGGTGCGCGCTCGATCTGGTAGAGCGCAGCGCCGGCCTTGACACGTTCGCCTTCCTGATAGAGCTGGCGCTCAATCAGACCGCTCACGCGGGCGCGCACCTCGACCTCCTTGGAGCCCTCGGCCTGGCCCACCGCCTCCAGCGTGACCGGCACGGCCTGCAGCTTGACGTTGCGCACGCTGACCGGCATGGCGGGCATGGCGCCGCCCGGCGCGCCGCCGTGGCCTTCGGCCTGGGGCTTGTCGCCGCAGGCGGACATCAGGATCGCCGACAAGACGGCAGTGACAACAAAAGAACGGTGCAGGCTGAGGCCGCGGGGGCAAGCCGCAAGCGGCGCCGGAGCCGTCGCCGGGAAAGCTTGGAAAGAAGCCATAGATATGCCCAAAGAAAAAATCGCCGTCCCGCCGGGGGGGCAGGAAGGTCGGAATACTGTGGAAAACGCGGGGGAACCGACTGCGCGTCGCAGCTATCATACATACATTCCTGAATGTATGTATGAAACTCGGATGAACTGCCGTCATGGTGCGTCGAACCAAAGAGGAAGCTGAACAGACCCGCCGCCAGATCCTGAGCGCGGCCCGCGACACCTTTCACCAGCGAGGCGTGGGCAGCACCAGCCTGGAGCACATCGCCCAGGCGGCGGGCCTGACGCGCGGCGCCATCTACTGGCACTTCGCCAACAAGGAAGACCTCTTCAAGGCCATGTGCCAGGAAGTCAGCATCGCGCTCGTCAATCGCATGGACTACGCCCTGCTGCTCGACCCGCACGCTGACCCGCTGGAGCGCGTGCGCAACTTCCTGCAGCAGCTGCTGGACGCGCTGGGCGAGGACGGCGGGCTGCGCCGCACCCTGGAGATCCTCAACTTCAAGTGCGAGTTCGTCGGCGAGATGGAGCGCGACCTGATCGACTATATCGAGCGCAGCGAGGAATGCCTCGGCAAGCTGCAGCAGGCCTACCAGGCGGCGCAGCGCGCCGGGCAGCTGCGCGCGGGCCTGAGCCCGAAACGCGCCGCACTCGAAACCCTGGTGTTCTTCAACGGGCTGCTGCGGCTGCGCCTGCTGGGCGTGCCGGTGCTGCAGAAGGGCAGCGAGCTCAAGGGCCTGATCGGGGCTCACATCGACGGCATGCGCGCGAGCGCGCCCGTCTGAGCGGACCCGATCAAACGCGCATGAACCCGAGCTGGCGCCGGGCGGTGTCGAAGTTCGCCAGGTTGGGCAGCACCTCCAGCAGCTGGCTGTCGCTCAAACCGAACCAGCGACCCAGCGTGGCAGCGTACTGGTCCACCGAGATCTCGGGCAGCAGCGCGCCGTTGTTGCCCAGCTGCTGCTCGCTCGTGAACTCGCCCTGCCCAGTGCTGAGCCCGTAGGCCGGGAAGCGACCATAGAGGTCGCCGCCGCGCACCGCACCACCCATCACGAAGTGGTGCGCGCCCCAGCCGTGGTCGGTGCCGTCGCCGTTGCTTGTGAAGGTGCGACCGAAGTCCGAGGCGGTGAAGGTGGTGACGCGCTCGCGCGCCCCGATCGCGCCGAGCACGTCGTCGAAATAGGCCAACCCGTGCGAAAGCCGGGCCATCAGGTCGGCATGGTTGCGGCTCTGGAAGTCGTGCGTGTCGAAGCCGCCCAGGCCGACGAAAAACACCTGCCGTCGCACCCCCAGGGAGCTCGCGGCGCCCACCATGCGGGCGACGATCTGCAGCTGCTGGGCCAGCGGGTTGTAGGCCTTGGTGCCGCTGAGCGGGTGGTCGTAGTGCAGCAGCGGGTCGGGCTGGCCGTCGGGGCCCGGCGTGCCGTAGGGCGGCGCCAGCTCGCCGAGTGCCGCACCGAGGGCGCGCTCGGCCTCGATCGAGCGGCGGGTAGTCTCGACATAGGCCGCCTCCATCAGGTTGCCGCTGCGGGCCTTGCCGACGATACGCTGCAGCGCCTCGCCGGCCACCGCCGAGCCGAACAGCCGGCGCTGGGCATCGACGCCGAGCCGGATCGCGCCCGAGCCCGCAACCTGGTACTGCATGACCCGCTCGCCAGCCAACCACACCGCGTTGCCCGAGGTCGAGATGCTCGTGAACAGGCTCTGATCACCGTTGGCCGAGCGCAGCAGGTCGGCCATGCGGCCGCCCCAGCCGGCGCTCGCACCTTCCGGCGCGAAGGCCTGCCAGGTGGACTGCTGGTCGTTGTGGGAGTAGAGCTTGGGCGGACGGGGATGGCTGTGGATGCGCAGCTGCTCCTTGGTGGTGGGGGCCACCAGCGGCCCGACGTTGGCGAGCACCGCGAGCCGCTTGTCGGTGTTGAAGAGCTGCTGCAGTGCCGGCAACAGGGGGTGCAGTGCGAAGCTGCGGCCGGTCTGCCCGGTGGCAGGCGCAAGCGGCAGCACGCCGCCCAGCCGTTCGGGCGTGCCGGGCGCGGCGCTGCGCAGCGGCGGCACGCCGGGTGCCTTCAGCGCGATCGAGGTGCCCAGCCCCCCGCGCGCCGCATGGTAGCCAAGCCAGGAGGCCGTATCGGTGGCGAGCACGGTGTTGTAGCTGTCGTTGCCGCCGAACAGGAACACGCAGACCAGGGCCTTGTAGTCACCCGACGCGTTCTGCGCGGCGGCCGAGCCCAGCGCGGCCAGATTGAGCGCGAAGGGAGCGGCTGTCGAGGCCAGCACCGGCAACGCGCCGGCCTGGCGCAGGAACTGCCGACGGGAGGCAGGGGGAAACGTCATGCAGGACCTCGCTCACTTCTGGACGATGAACTCGGGCGACAGCAGCGTCAGGTAGACCGCCGTGTGGACCCGGCTGCGGCGGGCCGACTCGATCGCCGCCGCATTGCTGCCGTTCGAATGGGGCTGGGGGATGGCGATCGAGCTGACCGCGAGACGGATCTCCGAGCGCAGGCTCGCCGGCATCCGGCCCAGCAGCAAACGCTCGGCGACGCGGTCGAGCAGCGCATCGGGCCGGTCCGCCAGGGCCATCTCGGCGCGGTAGTCGGGCTGTATGTCATTGGCGCTCGCCTGGTAGTCCAGGCCGCGCTGGCCGACGCCGTGGAGCACCGCGTCGCGCATGTAGTTGGCGTAGCCGGCCACCGTGGTCTCATGCGTGATCTGCATCTCCGGCGCCACCAGCCCGGCGCGCGCCAGACCGGTATTGGGCGGCACATAACCGGGGCGGTAGAAGTTGAACACCGAGGGCGCGCGCATCGGCGTCTGGCCCAGCTGGCGCCCGGGATCGTCCGTCATGCCGACCAGGAAGCGGCCGCTCGCCGAGCTGGCGCCGTAGGCGCGCAGGAAGGCGCTGAGCCGCAGCACCGGCTCGCGCAGCTTGCCGTAGCCGGGCGTCTGCGCGGCCCGGGCGTCGCGGGCCTCGGGATCGAGCAGGATGGCCTTGACGACCGCCTTCAGGTCGCCGCGCACCCCCTGCCCGTTGTCGTCGAAGGCTGCCGAGACCCGGGCCACGTAGGCCGGGCTGGGGTTGCTCGTGACCAGCCGCTGGATCAACTGGCGCCCGATGAAGGGGCCGACGTTGGGATGCCGGAACAGGGTGTCGAGTGCGATGCGCAGACCGGCCTCCGGGTCGGGGTTGTGGGAGGCCGGCAGGGTGCGACCGAGGAAACGCTTCTGGGCGCCCGAGTGGAACTTGGCATACACCCTCATCGGCCGCCAGAACCGGTCGGGGTCCTGGCACTGACTCATGCCGTAGAAGCAGGCGTCGTCGTCGCTCGGGCTGTGCCAGCTGAAGCCGGTGAAAACACGCGAGAGGCCGACGATGTCCTCGCTGTCGTAAGTCTCGCGCGGGCGGCCGGCGGCGTCCGTCAGCACGCTGCCGTCGGGGCGCAGATCGTGGAGGCCGATCGAGAACAGCTGCATCACCTCGCGCGCGAAGTTCTGGTCCGGCACGCGGCCGATCGCCGGGTCTTCCTTCTGGTTGCGCAGGTGGGACAAGTAGGTGCCCATCATCGGATGGCGGGTCACCGCCTCCAGCAGCTCGCGGTAATTGCCGAAGGCATGCTGGGCCAGCACGTCCATGTAGGAGGCAACGCCGCGCGGGCGATCGGCCACGTTGCCGTCCACCGTCGAGATCACGAAGATCTGCGAAAGCGCGTAGGCGACCCGCTGGCGCAGCTGGTCCTCGCCGGTGAGGGCCTGGCGCCAGAAGCTGTCGAGCACCTCGCGCTGGCCCGCATTGCGTTCGGGGTCGGCGGCCTTCAGGGCAGCATCGCTGGCTTCCCAGGAGCGCCGGTGCACCGGCGTGTAGGGGAGCCGGAACTGCGCGTCGATCCAGCCGGCATAGCCGCGCTCCATCACGCTGTCGACCGACCGACCGGTGGGGCCGAAGCTGGCCTGGGTCAGGAAACGTGCCGCGTCGTAGCGGCTGGCCGGACGTTCGGAGACCACACCGCGGTCGTCACCGCCGCCTCCCCCACCGCTGTTGCCGTCGCTGTCGCTGCCGTTGCTGCTGTCGTGGTCGCCTCCGCCGCAGGCGGCCATCAGCAGGCACAGGGCGGCGGCCTGCAACGCGCGCGCGGCGCGCCGCCCAGGCCAGGCAGAACATGGTCGTGTCAAGAGATCCTCCCGCGGGCTTCTTGTTGTGGGCGCGGCGGGACAGCACCGCGCGGGGGCTGTGCTGAAGGCAGCTTCCATGCCACGGGCCTGGAAGCGGCAAGACGGCAAGCAACGGTAAAGGAAACGCGGCAGGAAGCGGCCGCGCGCGACCCGGCCGCCAAAACCTGTCAGGTGGCGTCGAGCGTGCGGCCGCCCGCGACAGGCACACCCGGTCGATCCGGGGTCAACAACTGCGTCTTGTGTAAGCCAGCGAGTCGACTGCGAAAAGCTGCGAGGGACTGCGAAGCCGCTGTGCCCCGCCCTGCCCGGCTCAGAGCAGCGAGGCCAGGGAGCGCTCGGCTTCGGCCTGGTCCTGGCCGCAGCGGCCGGCCCAGTCGGCCAGCTGGTCGGCGCCGATCTTGCCGACGTTGAAGTAGGTCGCCTCGGGATGCGCCAGGTAGAAACCGCTGACGCTGGCCGCCGGCGTCATCGCCAGGCTCTCGGTCAGGCCCATGCCGATCTCTTCGCAAGCGAGCACGCGGAACATGTCGCGCTTGACTGTGTGATCCGGGCAGGCCGGGTAGCCAGGCGCCGGCCGGATGCCGCGGTACTGCTCGGCGATCAGCGCCTCGTTGCTCAGCTGCTCGTCGGCGGCATAGGCCCACAGCTCGGTCCGCACGCGCTGGTGCATGCGCTCGGCCAAGGCCTCGGCCAGCCGGTCGGCCAGCGCCTTGAGCATGATGGCCGAGTAGTCGTCGAGGTCGTCGAGGAAGGCCTTCTCCTTCTTCTCCACCCCCAGGCCGGCAGTGACCGCGAACAGGCCGACGTAGTCGTTGCCCAGCGGCGAGACGAAGTCGGCCAGGCAGCGGTTGGGGCGCTTGACGCCGTCCACCACCGGGCGCTCGCTCTGCATGCGCAGGCCGTGCCAGGTCATCAGACGCTGGGTGCGGGCCTCGTCCGCGTAGATCTCGATGTCGTCGTCGTTGACCTGCCGGGCCGGGTAGAGGCCGATCACGGCATTGGCGGTCAGCCAGCGGCCGTCGATCAGGCGCTTCAGCATCCGTTGCCCATCGCTGTAGACGCGCCGCGCCGACTCGCCGACGATCTCGTCGGTGAGGATGGCCGGGAACGGCCCGGCCAGGTCCCAGGTCTGGAAAAACGGCGCCCAGTCGATGCACTGGGCGATCTCGGCCAGGTCGTAGTTCTTGAACACGCGGCGGCCGATCAGCTTCGGCCTGGTCGGCGTGTAGGCGGTCCAGTCGAGCGGCGTCTTGTTGGCGCGTGCCTGCGCCAGGCTGACCATCGGCGTGGCCTTCTTGTTGGCGTGCTGCTGGCGCACCTTCTCATAGTCGGCTTTGAGCTCATCGAGATAGCGGGCGGCCTTCTCGTCGCTGAGCAGGTCGCTGCAGACGCCCACGCTGCGCGAAGCATCGGGCACGTAGACGACCGGGCCTTCGTACTTCGGCGCGATCTTCACCGCGGTGTGGACCCGGCTGGTGGTGGCGCCCCCGATCAGCAGCGGGATCTTCTTCATGCGGAAGTAGTCGTCGCGCTGCATCTCGCTGGCGACGTACTGCATCTCTTCCAGGCTGGGCGTGATCAGTCCCGAGAGGCCGACGATGTCCGCGCCTTCGACCTTGGCCTTCGCGAGGATGTCCTGGCAGGGCACCATCACGCCCATGTTGACGACCTCGAAGTTGTTGCACTGCAGGACCACCGTGACGATGTTCTTGCCGATGTCGTGCACGTCGCCCTTGACGGTGGCGATGACGATCTTGCCCTTGGCCCGCACGTCGCCGCCGGCGGCCGCGAGCCGGAGCTTCTCTTCCTCGATGTAGGGCACCAGGTGGGCCACCGCCTGCTTCATCACGCGCGCCGACTTGACCACCTGGGGCAGGAACATCTTGCCGGCGCCGAAGAGGTCGCCGACCACGTTCATGCCGGCCATCAGCGGCCCTTCGATGACGTGCAGCGGGCGGCCGCCGGCGGCGCTGATCTTCTGCCACACCTCCTCGGTGTCGGCGACGATGAAGTCGGTGATGCCGTGGATCAGCGCATGGCTCAGGCGCTCCTCCACCGGCGCGTTGCGCCAGGCCAGCTTGGCGCTGTCGTCCTTGGCCGCGCCCTTGACCTGCTCGGCGATCTCCAGCAGCCGTTCGGTGGAGTCGGGGCGGCGATTCAGCACCACGTCCTCGACGCGCTCACGCAACTCGGGATCGAGGTCGTCGTAGACGCCCACCATGCCGGCGTTGACGATGCCCATGTCCATGCCGGCCTGGATCGCGTGGTACAGGAACACGGTGTGGATGGCCTCGCGCACCGGCTCGTTGCCGCGGAAGCTGAAGCTGACGTTGCTGACCCCGCCGCTGACCTTGGCTCCCGGCAGGTTCTGCTTGATCCACCGCGTCGCGTTGATGAAGTCGACCGCGTAGTTGTTGTGCTCCTCGATGCCGGTGGCGATCGCAAAGATGTTGGGGTCGAAGATGATGTCCTCGGGCGGGAAGCCGACCTCGTCGACCAGCATGCGGTAGGCGCGCTCGCAGATCTGGATCTTGCGCTCGTAGGTGTCGGCCTGGCCCTGCTCGTCGAAGGCCATCACGACGCTGGCGGCGCCGTAGCGCCGGATCAGCCGGGCCTGGCGCTTGAACTCGTCGACACCTTCCTTCAGCGAGATGGAATTGACGATGCCCTTGCCCTGGATGCACTTGAGGCCGGCCTCGATGACGCTCCACTTCGAGGAGTCGATCATGATGGGCACGCGCGCAATCTCGGGCTCGCCAGCGATCAGGTTGAGGAAACGCACCATCGCCGCCTGGCTGTCGAGCATGGCCTCGTCCATGTTGATGTCGATCACCTGGGCGCCGTTCTCGACCTGCTGCCGCGCCACGCTCAAGGCTTCCTCGAACTGGCCGTTGAGGATCATGCGGGCGAAGGCCTTGGAGCCGGTGACGTTGGTCCGTTCGCCGATGTTGACGAACAGCGAGCCGTCTCCGATCGAGACCGGCTCGAGGCCGGAAAGACGCATCGGGGCGGGAGGGGCGGCAGCAGCAGTGGTGTCGGTCATGGCGCAACAGGAGATAAGTGTCGGCCACGGCTCACCCGTGGCGCGGGTGAGCGTCGTTGCGGTGCCCGGCGGCGGGACTTCGGCAGCTCCAAGCCTGACGCGGCCACATCGGGCTGCGCTGCAACGCTCCTTGGAGAGGCCGCCATTTTATGACAGCGCCCGGGATCCCGCCGTGAAGGATTCCCCTGCGGACCGGTACCCCGGCGCAACGCCGCGGGAGGAACTTACCGGAAGACACGCTGGTCCATCCTTGCAGGGCCGCCACAAGGACCGGTGAAGCGCTACAACTCGCCGCAGGAAAGCGACACCGAGGTGAGCACCTACACTGAGGCTGGACTCCTGCTTGCTAGTCGCCGACGCGTCTGTTACATGTTTCACCTGCCGAACCTTGTCGGGTCCCGGGTGCATGGTTTGCAATGCAGCAGCTGTCCACATAACAAGGAGTGCATCGTGAAACGTTCCATCCTCTCCATCGCCGCCGTCGCCGTCTTCGCCAGCGGCTGCGCGAACATGAGCGAGACCCAGGGCAACACCGCCAAGGGCGCCGGCATCGGCGCGGCCGCGGGCGCGCTGATCGGTGTAGCGACGGCGGGCGGCAACAAGGGCAAGAGCGCCGCCACCGGTGCGGCCGCGGGCGCCGCGGTCGGCGCACTGGGCGGCTACATCTGGTCCAAGCGCATGGAAGAGCAGAAGGCCAAGATGGACCAGGCCACCGCCGGGACCGGGATCGACGTGGAGCGCACCAACGACAACCAGATCAAGGTCCAGATCCCCGCCGACGCCGGCTTCGACACCGGCCGCTCGGCCATCAAGCCGCAGCTGGGCAGCGTGCTCGACAAGTTCGCCACCAGCATGCGCGAAAACAGCGCGACGGAGATCCGCATCTTCGGCCACACCGACACCACCGGCAGCGACGCCACCAACAACCGCCTGTCGGTCGACCGTGCCGCCAGCACGCGCGACTACCTGGTCGGCCGCGGCGTGCCCTTCAGCCGCATCGCGATCGACGGCCGGGGCAGCCGCGAGCCGGTGGCCGGCAACGACAACGAGTCCGGCCGCGCGCAGAACCGGCGGGTCGAGATCTACGTCGCCGAGCGCGAGCAGGTGGCGCAGCAGCAACAACGCTGACCCCCCGGCTCGGGGCCCCTCATCTGCGAGGTGCTCCGACCTTTCCAGGATGGGAAAATCCCGGCTGCCGCTGCCCTCCGGGCCGCGGCAGCTTGTTTTTTCGGGCGCGTGGCCGACTGCAATGGCGCGGCAGGGCGCCCTTCAAGGAGTCCTGGAATGAATGCTTATCCGCGCCGCGCCGCCGCGCTGTGCGTGCTGTCCCTGCTGGCCCTGGCGGCCGGCTGCGCGACCCAACCCGCCCCCGCTCCCGAAACACCGCCCGCGACCAGCGCACCGGCTGCGCCCGCGGCTCCGGCCGCCCCCGGCTGGACCCCGGCGCTGGCCGCCGTGTTCGAAGCCGCGCAGCGCGCCGCCCAGGGCAGCGGCGTGGCAGTGAGCCGCACCGGCGAGCAGGAGCTGTTGCTGCGCGCCACCGGCGATGCAGCCTTTGATTCGGGCCGCACCGGCATCAACGCCCGCTTCCGCAAGTTCCTCGACACGTTGGCCGAGCCGCTGGCGCGCGCGCCGGGTCTGCAGGTGCGGGTGGTGGGCCACACCGACAACGTCGGCAGCAATGCGGTGAACGACCGCATCTCGCTGGAGCGTGCCAACTCGGCCCGCGACTACCTGGTGACGCACGGCGTGACCGCCGACCGCATCTCCGCGGAAGGCCGCGGCGAACGCGAGCCGGTGGCCGGCAACGAAAGCGCCGAAGGCCGCGCGGCCAACCGGCGCGTCGAGCTGATCATCTCGCCCGCCGCGACACGCTGAGCCGCGAGGCCGCGACAAAAAGGCCGCCCGCGGGCGGCCTTTTGACTGCCGGCGCGACCGCTCAGCCCTGGACCAGCCGGCTGAACATCGCGTCCTGGCGGCAGCGCGGCTGGTAGGCCGAGACGCGCTTGGCGATCTCGGCGATGTGGTCCGGCGTGGTACCGCAGCAGCCGCCCACGATGTTGAGGAAGCCGGCCTTCGCGAAGTCTTCCATCAGCCCGCCGGTGACATCCGGCGTCTCGTCGAAGCCGGTCTCGCTCATCGGGTTGGGCAGGCCGGCGTTGGGATAGCAGCTGATGAAGGTGTCGCCCGCGATCTTCGACAGCTCCTCGATGTAGGGACGCATCAGGGCCGCGCCGAGCGCGCAGTTGAGCCCTATGGCCAGCGGCCGCGCATGGCGCACCGAGTGCCAGAAAGCGCCGACCGTCTGGCCCGACAGGATGCGCCCCGACGCGTCGGTGACGGTGCCGGAGACGATCACCGGCAGGCGTTCACCGGTGTTCTCGAACAGCTCGTCGATCGCGAAGATCGCCGCCTTGGCGTTCAGCGTGTCGAAGATGGTCTCGACCAGGAAAAGATCGGCGCCGCCTTCGAGCAGGCCCTCGCCCTGCTCGTAGTAGGCGTCCTTCAGTTCGTCGAAGCTGACGTTGCGCGCGCCGGGATCGTTGACGTCCGGGCTGATGCTGGCGGTGCGCGGCGTCGGGCCGAAGGCGCCGGCGACAAAGCGCGGCTTTTCGGGCGTGCTGAAGGCCAGGCAGGCGGCCTTGGCGATACGCGCCGCCTCGACGTTCATCTCGCGGGCGAGCGGGGCCAGGCCGTAGTCATCCTGCGCGATGCGGGTGGCGCCGAAGGTGTTGGTCTCGATCATGTCGGCGCCGGCCCGCAGGTAGCCCTCGTGGATCTCGCGGATGACGTCGGGCCGGGTGAACTGCAGCAGCTCGTTGTTGCCCTTCAGGTCCTTGCCGTGCGCCGCGAAACGCTGGCCGCGGTAGTCCGCCTCGCCGAGCTTGTAGCGCTGGATCATGGTGCCCATGGCACCGTCGAGCACCACGATGCGTTGCTTGAGGATCTCCGGCAGTTCGGCCGCGCGGGTATAGGAAGGGGAGCTCATGCCCGGATTGTAGGCATGGCGGCACTTCCCCACCCACAGCAAGGCCGCCTCGCGGACGGCCCCCGCTGCTCAGCACTGGCGGATGCTGATGTCGCCGCGCAGCTGGCACTGGCAGGCCAGCCTGACCTTCTCCGGGGCATAGCCCAGTGTGGCAACGAAGCCGCGCTCGCCTTCGTCCTGCCGCGAGACGTTCGCCGCGCCCTCGACGATCTCTATCGTGCAGATGCCGCAGGCCCCCGCGCGGCAGCCGAAGATGAGGCCGGCCAGCTCCAGCTCGGCGGCGTCGGACAGGTAGGCCCCGTCCGGCAGCGAGAAGGTCTCTCCGGTGCCCGGGATCGACACCGTGTGCAAACGCACGCGGGAGACCTCAGGGTCGGCCGCCGGGCCGCCCTCCTCCCCCGTCATGCCGCGGCCTTGTCCGCGACGGTGGCCTCGTAGAGCTCGCGGAAGTACATGGCCAGGATGGTCTGGATGTCGTCGAAGTAGCGCAGCACCTTCTCGACGTCTTCCTCGCTGTGGATCAGGTAGCGCAGGATGCGCCACATCTCGCCGGCATGGTCGTCGCCGACATCGGTGTTGATGTGCGCAAGCTGGCCCTTGATCTTGTCCGTGCCCACCGACTCCTTCAGCGCCGAGATCTGCCTGGGCGTGAGCTTGGCGGTGGTGTACTCGACCAGGTAGCTGGAGGCCACCACGCCGATCGGGCTCTCGTGTTCGCACAGGAAGTAGAAGAAGCCCTGCAGCAGCCGGGTCGCCAGGAAGGGCTCGGTGCGCAGCAGCTCCTCCTGCGTCACGCCCAGCGCCTTGCAGTCCTGCATGAAGAGGGTGTCGTGGTTCATTTCCTCGGCCTGGTACTCGGCATAGAGCTGCGCGGCTTCCGGCGAGATCTTGGTGATGGCGTGCAGCGCCTTGCAGTGGGCCGAGCGGCTGAGGCGGATGCGCCAGACATGCTCGATGGTGTGGCGGCGGTACCAGCGGCTGTTGAGGTCCTTGCTTTCGAGGTGGTTGGCATAGGGCACGGTGGCGGCCCATTCGGCCATCTTCTGGTCCAGGTAGCGGTCCAGGCGCTCGCGCACCTTGGCGCCGTCGGCCAGCGAATAAAAGGGCGCGGGACGTTCGATCCCGCAATGGCTCACACGGTTCATTTCATTTTCCTTCCAGGGTTGGGTTGGGATCAGTCGCTCTCTGCGTAGCGCACGATGAGGGAGGCGTCGAGCATCGCGGGCAGGGCCACGAGCTCCTCGGCGATGTCGGCGATGTCGACCTTCCACAGCGCGTTCAGCAGGAAGATGCCCCGCTCCGAATCGGGCAGGCGGCTGCCCTCCCGGACGGGGATGTCGTAGATGTCCGGCGGCCGCGGCACCGCCTCCAGCGAGATGCGTTCCAGCACACGGTTGCGTTCGCCGTAGCGGCTCAGGAACACGGTGCCCTGCACCAGGCTGCCGTCGCGGCGCCGGGTGCTCTCGCGCAGCGAGGCCAGCAGGGCGTGCATCGCGTCGCGCTCGAGCCGCGTGCGGCTGCACACCGTCTTCACCCACAGCTGCAGCATCGACAGGCCGCCGGTGAAGACACCGATGCTCTGGTTGATCAGCGCGCCGCCCATGCGGGCATTGACCTCGATGACGTCCCAGTGTTCGCTCTCGGGGTGGTAGCGGGTCTCGATGTGGTAACACCCCTCGGCCAGGCCGAGTGCGGCCAGCACCGCGTCGATGTAGCGCTCGCCGGCCAGTTGCTCGGCATCGGACAGGCGCGGCGCCGGGCAGGAGTTGCTGGTCTCCAGCGTGGTGCCGCCCGAATCGTCGAGGTACTTGGCATGCACGCCGATCACATAGCTGCGGCCGTCGAGCACCAGCACCTCGAAGCTGTACTCGTCGCCGGGCAGGTAGTCCTCGGCGATGAAGTCGAACTGCCCGGCGAAGATGGCCTTGAAGGCACGGTCGCGCTGCATCTGTTCCTGCAGCGCGGCCAGCTTGGTCGCGTCGAAGCTGTTGTCGAGCCGGAAGCAGGCGAAGGAGCCGGCGCCGCGCCGCGGCTTGACGAACAGGCGCTGCGGTTCGCGCCGCAGCGCGGCAATGCTGTCGGGCGCGATCAGGCGGGCCCGGGCGCGGCTCAGCCCGGCCGAGAACAAGGCGTTGCGGCAGCTGAGCTTGTCCATCGCGCGGCGTATCGCCTCGGGCTCGGCGTCGGTCGCGCCGATACGCTGGTTCGCCTGCGACATCAGCAGCCGGAGGCCTTCGAAGCTCGCCAGTGCGGCGACGATCTCGTAGCCCTCGGCGCGCGCCTCGGCGAGCACGGGGTCGAGATGGGCCACGCCGAGGTGGTCGTCATCGACCTGCCAGAGCCGCTCGCAGTACCGGGCGGCGGTCTCGAGGTCGCGCGCATCGAGGGCCCGGGAGCTGAGCACCAGGCAGGACAGGCCCAGCGCTTCGAGATATGGCTGGATCAGCGCGACATAGGAGCGGGCCTGGTGAACCAGCAGCAGGAGGGAGGGTTTGGCCATGGTGGGGGCGGCGCAGCCGTTCAGGCTTGCCGGGTGGTCAGGGAAAACTCGCGCAGCACGGTGGCGATGTCGCGCTCGATCGCGTGGGCGCGCTGCGCCGCGAAGAGGAAGCGCCCCGACTGCATCGAGGCGTAGCCGGTGTCGGGCTCCAGCAGCTGCCCCTCCTGCGGCACCAGCTCGCGGTAAACCGTCGGCAGGCGGCCGAGGAAACGGGTCACCGCTTCCACCCGCAGCGGCAGGCCCGGCGGACGCGGAAACATCAGCCAGCCGCCCAGCTCACGCGGCTCGGCGGAGACGCGGCCGGTGCCGCCCATCGCCATGGCCACCCATTCGGCGAACAGGTTGACGCCGGTGCTGCGATGGATCATGTAGGGCACGTCCGCCCCGGCGACCCGGGCACCGACCTCGAGGAAGACCAGTTCGTCGCGCCGGCTGTGGAACAGCTCCAGGTGGAAGGGGCAGGCCTTCAGCCCGATGGCCTCGATGCAGGCCCGCGAGAACCCGGTGACCCGCTGGTGCAGCGCGCTGCCGGGCTCCAGCATCACCGAGCCGAGCGGCGCGCCGCGGGTGAAGTCGAAGCAGTTGTTGACGTAGCGCGAGGGCAGCAGCAAGGCCACCCGCCCCTCGACATCGACCAGGCCGTCG
The DNA here is from genome assembly GCF_026153205.1 of Aquabacterium sp. A7-Y. GTDB lineage: Bacteria > Pseudomonadota > Gammaproteobacteria > Burkholderiales > Burkholderiaceae_C > Caldimonas. Next base: position 105,213 of record NZ_JAPFBW010000018.1, read on the forward strand.
ACGTGGTAGAGCTCGCCGTCGATGAACTCCTCCAGATCGGCCTCGCCCGGCGGCAGCGCGGCGAGTGCGACACGCAGCGCCGCCTCGTCGGCGATCACCTGGACCCCGGCGCTCGACGCACCGTCGACGGGCTTCAGGATCAGCGGGTAGCCGACCTCGCGCGCAAAAGCCACCGCCTCGGCGGCCTGCGACGAGGACACCGCCTTGTAGTGCGGCACCCGCAGGCCGGCGCTGCCGACCTTGTGTTTCATCAGCAGCTTGTCGCGCCCGAGCCGGTTGTCGGCGGGGCGGTTGCCCGGGATGTCGAACTCCTCGCGCAGCTCGGCGGCGATGTCGAGCAGGAATTCGGAGAACACGATCAGGCGGTCGATCGGCCCGTGTTCAGCGGCGATGTCCCGCAGCAGCCCGCGCCAGGCCGCGATGTCGTGCAGTGCCTCCAGCTCGTGGAGCCGCCAGCGGCCGGGCGGCGCGGTGATCGCCGTCCGGCCCTTGCGGTTGGCGATGTAGCTGACCTGGTGGGCCTCGTGGTCGATGAAGTCCTCATACCGGACCAGCTCGAAGTCCCAGCGCGGCGTGCCAGGAAAACGCGCGAAATTGCTGACGATGACGATGTTCATGCTTCGCTCCGTGGGCAGGGCGCGATCTCGCCGGGGACCTGCAGCAGCTCGCGCAGGGCCTCGACCAGGCGCGCGATCTCGTGCGGCGCGCCAATGGAAATGCGCAGGTGCTGCGGCAGCCCGTAGGCGTCCATCGCGCGGGTGATCAGGCCCTGGGCCAGCAGGCCTTCATAGATGCGCTTGCCGCCCGGGGCGAAATCGGCCAGCACGAAGTTGGCATGGCCGCGCACGATGGGCACCCCGAAGGACTGCAGGGCGTCGCAGAGCTGCTCCTTGCCGCGCCGGGCCGACTGCACCACCCACTGCAGGTGGCCGGTGTCGTCCAGCGCGGCCAGCGCGCCGGCCAGCGCCACCCGGTTGACCGGGAAGGGAGGCCTGAGGCGCTGGACCCAGGACGCGAGCGCCGGGTCGGCGATCGCGTAGCCCACCCTCAGGCCGGCCAGGCCGTAGGCCTTGGAGAAGGTGCGCGCGACCACCACGTTGGGAAAGGCCAGCGGCAGCACCGCGCTGCGCGCCGGGTCGTGGCCGGCGAACTCGGCGTAGGCCTCGTCGAGCAGCAGGATGACGCGCGGCGGCAGCGCGCGCACCAGCCGGTCCAGTTCGGCCAGGCTCAAGGCCGCGCCCGAGAGGTTGGTCGGACTGTCGAGGATCACGAGGCGCGTCGAGCCGTCCAGCCGCTCGAGCAGGCGGTCCACCTGGTGACCGAACTCCGCACCCGAGGGCGCCAGCCTCACCTCGGCCCCCTGCGGCGCGATCAAGGGTGCATAGGCGCTGTAGCCGTACTCGGACAGCACCACGTTGCAGCCCGGGCTGACGAAGGTGCGGATCACCGCCTCGATCACATCGATCGAGCCGTTGCCGAGCAGCAGGCCCTCGGCGGGTACCTGCAGGCGCGAGGCGAGCCGGTCCAGCAGGGCCTGCGGGTCGGGATAGCGGTTGACCTTGCGCAGCGCCTCCTGCATCGCCGCGGCGATGGCCGGTGAGGGCTCGACCGGCGTCTCGTTGCTGGAGAACTTGCAGATGCGCGACAGGCTGCGCTCGCGCTGCAGCTTCTCTTCCGTGATGCCGGGCCGGTAAGGCCGCAGCTGTCTGATTTCCGGCGCGACGAGCCGGCCCCAGTCGATCATGGCGGTTTCCCCTCGATATGCCGGTCTCAGACCGCGTAGCCCGCGGTTTTCATCGCCGTCAGGTCCTTGGTCAGGTGCGAGCCCTCCTGCACCTCGTAGATCGAGCCGAACTCGCGCTCGGCCAGCGGCAGCAGGTGCAGGCCGGCTTCGACCCGCGCGCTGCGCGAGCGCTGCCCGCGCAGCAGGCGGATGCCGGGCTCGTTGTGTGCGGCATGCGGGCCGAAGTAGATCGGGAAGGCATCGGCCGCCCGGTAGGCCGGCAGGAAAGTGCGCCGCGGCAAGGACGACCCGTTGCGGGCCGAGGCGTGCAGGGTCAGGCAGTGCAGGAACAGCACGCTGCCGGGCGGCACTTCGATGGACACCGCCTGGCTCTCGTCGACCTCGCTGACCTTGCCCCGGAAGTAGCCGTCGACCTCATGCGAGCACAGGCCGCGCCGGTGCGAGCCGGGGATCACGCGCAGGCAGCCGTTCTCCTCGGTCGCGGCGTCGAAGAAGATCAGCGCCGTCAGCAGGTCGCTGTTGGTGTGCGGGTAGTAGGAGAAGTCCTGGTGCCACTCGACCACGCTGCCCACCTTGGGGCCCTTCATGTTGAGCTTGCTGTAGTGGAACAGGATGTTCGGGCCGATCAGGGCCTCGATCACGTCGAGCAGCCCGGGGTGGCTGGCGAGGTCCGAGAAGGTCGCGTGCTTCTGGGTCGGCGACCAGATGCGGCGCACCGTCTGCGGGTCGCGCGGCTCCATCTCGTAGGCCCTCTCGGCGCGCGACGGGTCGAGCACCTCGGCGATCGCTTGCAGCCCCCTGGCGACCTCGTCGTCGGAGAAGAAGCGGGGCACGACCAGGTAGCCCTTGTTTTGGTAGAACAAGACGTCTTGTGCGGAAATCATGGGACGGGTCCTCTCGAAGTGGCGGCGGGAAGGCAGGGCGGCGCTCAGGCCGAGCGCAGCGTCGCGACCGGCGCCGGCGTCTCGCCGACGCTCACCTCATCGAAGGCCACGCCGAGCCGCTTGAACTGTTCGAAAAAGTCCGGGAAGGAGCAGTGCACGTCCTGGTAGCCATCGAGCAGATTGGGAGTCCTGCAGCGCAGCGAGGCCACGAACAGTGACATGAAGATGCGGTGGTCGCCCCAGCTGGACAAGCTCACGCCGCCGTTGAACTGCCCGTCGCCGTGGATCTCGAAGCCGTCGTAGACCCCGTCACGGAAGAGCGGCTTGATGTTCACGCCCATCTTGCCCAGCTCGCTGACCATGGCCTTGATGCGCGGCGACTTGTGCAGGCGGGTGATGGAGCCGCCGACGACCCGGAAGCGCCCTTTGACGTAGGCGCCGATGGCCGCCAGCGTCGGCACGATGTTGGGGAAGTCGCTGGCGTCGAACTCGTAGTCGCCGCTCAGTTCACCGCGCTGGTTGACCAGCGTGAGGGTGTCGTTCCGGTCGTCGAAGCTCACCTCGATGCCCAGCGCCCTGACCACGTCGACGATGGCCCGCTCTCCCTGCAGGCTGCGGCTGTTGATGTTGGACAGCACCGTGGTGCCGGGGAAGATCGCGGCCGCCGCGATCAGGTAGGACGAGGAGGTGAAGTCGCCGCCGGCGCGGTACTCGATGGGCTGGTACTCGCCCGGGTGCACCGTCACGCCGGAGAAGTCCTCGGCGTGCTCGACCCGGATGCCGGCGCGGCGCATCGCCTCGACGGTCTGGCGGATGTAGGAGATCGACAGCACCTCGCCCTCGATCGCGATGGTGGTCGGCGAGTCGGCCAGCGGCGCGGAGAACATCAGCGCGGTGATGAACTGCGAGCTGACATTGCCGGGCACCACGCAGCGGCCGCCGCTCAGACCGCCACCCCAGTTGACGACCGGGGCGTGGCCCTCGTCGCCGATGCAATGGATGCGGGCGCCGAGCGAACGCAGGGCATCGAACAAGGGCGCCATGACACGTCCGCGCAGGATCTTGTCGCCGGTGATGATGGCCGGTGAGGTCGCGAAGCAGCTGAGCGCGGCGAAGACGCGGAATACCAGGCCCGAGCCCATCGCGTCGATGATGCGTTGCTCGGTACGCAGGTCACGGCCGACCCCCTGGATCTCCAGGCGGCCATCCTGCTCGTCGATGCTGGCGCCCACCCCGCGGCAGGCGTTTTTCATCGCGGTGGTCTCGGTGCAGCGCAGGTCGTTGTGCACGATGGAGCGGCCGCGCGCCAGCGTGGCGGTCAGGATCGCACGTTGGGTTTCCGGCTTGGACGACGGGATGGTCGCGTGGCCGGTGAGTCGGGTCGCGGGTTGAACTGAAAGACGCATGGTGTGAAAGCTGTGATGGGGGTGGTTCGGCGGCGCAGCGATTCAGGCAAGGCGAGCCGATCCACACGGCGCGCGGCGACGCCATGCAGAGCCAACGACTGCGCAATGGAGCCACCTGGCGGCTGGGCACTGGGGTCCGGCCGCCAGGCGACGGTCTGGCTCAGGCAGCGAGCTTTTCCGGGAGGTGCTGCCTGTGGCGGGCCAGGGCGTCGACCAACCGGTCGGCGCCGAAATAGATGACGTCGGTCGCGGGCAGGCCGGTCTCCTCCTCGATCTGGTGGACGTAGTCGGTGGCCTCGGCCTTGCCGAGGCTGGCGCAATTGACACTGAGACCGACCACCTTGGCAGGACGCAGGTGCGAGGCCAGCTGCTCGTACAGCGCGATCAGCTCGTTGAGCGGACGCAGGGGCACCTGCGGCCAGTCCTTGTGATGCTGCAGGCCGGCCTCGTGGCAGAGGATGAGCGCATGCGGCATCGCGCCGTGCAGCAGGCCCAGGGTGACGCCGCTGTACGCGGGGTGCGAGATCGAGCCCTGACCCTCGACGACGATCCAGTCGTGATGCGGCGCGTTCTGCAGCACCAGTGCCTCGCTGACGCCGGCGATGAAATCCGCCGGCACGGCGTCGACCGCCACCCCCGAGCCACTGATGTAAATGCCGCTTTGCCCCGTGGCCGCAAATCCCGCGTTGAAACCCTTGCCGCATGCGGCGTGCGTGATTTCGAGAGCGGTGGTTTTCTTGCCGACCCGGCAATCGCTGCCGACCGTGTGAATGATGTAATTGTCGAGCGGTCCGACCCGCGCGGCACTGGTGACCAGCTCCTCGGGCGGCTCCTTGGTGTCCCAGATGCGGCTGCCGGACGTGGACGCGATGGTCTTGAATTCGGGATCCCCGGCAATCCTGAAATGCAATCCGCTGACGACATCCATGCCCCGCTTCAAGGCCATGACAATCTGCGAGCGCCATTCAACCGGCAAGGCATTCGAAAACAGGCCGACCCCGATCATGAAAACATCCGGCCGACGCTCCAGCGCGGCGTCCAGCGATTCAACAATGGGAATACCGTGTCCATAACCGATCACCGCGCCGACATCCTGCCCCGCGAGGCGACTGTCGATCACGGCGACACAATCCGGGTGGCAATATCGCAGGTAGGACGTGGCGACTTTACTGGTGGTGGGGCCGAAACGACCCTCCGCGAAAATCGCGACTCGACGATTTTTCAGTGACAACATCTGTTGACTCCGCGTGCGCCCGGCTCATGACTTCCGAGCTGTTTGGCACCCTGGGTGGAGGCACGATCGCAATGGAATTCTTCGCCACGAAATTAATTCGCGTGAAAAAGGCCGAAGGGAAAGTGTGCAGGGCAATTGCAGGGAATTACAGCACCGCGCTCAAGACAGTCGCTAGCTGTCAATACTGACAGAGATTCTGTCCGAAGAGGCTGTCAAGGTTGACACCTACCGATTTAAATCTACATCCTTGATGATCGACCGAACCCGGCCACTCGCACCACTTCCAGGCGCGATGCGGCCATTCAGGCCAACGCCCGCCTAAATTCCCTCCTTTTATCGAAAAGTTAATAAAAACCACTGCGCGCCGATGCTGACCAATTACTTACACCGACGTTTTTTCATGCTGTCCGATCGGCCATTCCTGGCGTTATTTCTCCGGATGCTCTGCAATCGTGCGGCGGACGGTATTGCATATGTCGTGACAGCCTGGCTGCTCTTGAAACTCACCGGTCGCGTCTCTTCGGTGGCATTTCAGCTGACACTGACCCTGCTGCCCAGCGCGCTGCTGTCGCCAGTGGTCGGCGTGTGGACCGACCGCTTCAGCCGGCGCACCATCCTGATGGCCGCCGACCTGTTCCAGGGCGCCCTGATTTTGTTCACGGTGACGCTGTTGCTGCTGGACTTCCAGGGGGTCTGGTACGTCTACGCGATGACGGTCGCGGTCGGCATATCGACGCTGTTCCACCAGATCGCGGCGCGTGCGCTGCTGCGGGAGATCGTCCGCAGGGAGGACCTGCTGCTCGGCAGTTCCACCATTTCCATTGCCTCACAGACCGGTGCCCTGCTCGGGCCGGTCGCCGGCGGCCTGATCGCCTTCCATGGGTCCGAGACCGTCGCGCTCGCGAGCGCGGGCCTGCTCTCGGTCCTCGGCGGCCTGAGCGTCTGGCGCATCCCGCGCGGGCCCGCCCAGGCAAGGCCGGCCAGCGCCGGTGCCTGGGGCTGGGTGGCGGACTACCGCAGCGGCCTGGCGGCGCTGGCTGGCAACCTCGCGGCGCGGCGCATGTTCGTCTCCTGCCTGGTGTTCTACGTCTCGGTGCCCTTCCTGAACTTCCTGCTGCCGCTGCTGCTGCTGCGGCAGTTCCAGCTGGAGGTCACGGCCTTCGGTTTGATCGACGCCCTGTTCGGCATCGGCAGCATTGCCGCCGGCCTGGCCTTGCATGCGATCGAGCAGCGGGTCGGCGAGCGCCGCATGATGGTGGGCGGAGTGTTCGTGTTCGGCGCCTTGATCGCGCTGTTCCCCGCGTCCGGCCATCTGGCCTGGCTGGGCATCGCCTACTTCCTTACCGGCGTGTTTTTCCACAGCGGCGTGACCTTGATGAGCGAGCTGCAGGGCGCGCTGTCGCCGCAGGTGCAGGGCCGCATCATGTCGCTCTACAACTTCCTGCTGTCCATCCTCGCGACCGCGGCGATCCAGCTGAGCAGCGTGTTGCTGGAAGCGGCGGTGCCGGTGTGGTGGGCCTATGCGCTGTACGGGGCGGTCCTGATGGGCTTTGCGCTGCTGTGCCTGCTGCGCTGGAGCCCCTCGCCGCCGCCAGCCGTCGAAGCCTCGCGATGAGGCCGCCGGCCGGCCTGCTTCGTCTCAGCTGACGAAACCCATCGCGCGTTGTTGCCGCACGTCGGGCTTGACGCGGTGCTCGGCTTCGAGTTGCGACAGGAATTCGTCGGGCGCGAAGTCGGCCTGCAGGATCTCGATCTGGCGGCGCACCGCGGCGAAATCGCCGGGGGTCAGCAGGTCCAGCCGCTGCAGCCGGACGCGTTGCTCCACGTCCAGGCGGCCGGCATCGCCCTGCAGGGCCTCGGCGATGAACATGCGCTCGCGCTGCACGACGGTGAGCGGCTTGAAGCGGATCTTGAAGGTGAAGCGGCGCAGCGCCGCCTCGTCGATCTCGTCGAAAAGATTGGTGGTGCAGATGAAGAGCCCGCGAAAGCGCTCCATGCCCTGCAGCATCTCGTTGACCTCGCTGACCTCGTAGTTGCGCTCGGCCATGCGCCGGCTGCGCAGGAAGCTGTCGGCCTCGTCGAGCAGCAGCACCGCCTGCTCGGCCTGGGCCTCCTCGAACATGCGGGCCATGTTCTGCTCGGTCTCGCCGACATACTTGCTGACCAGGTCGGACGCCTGGCGCACCAGCAGCGGCTGCTGCAGCTCGCGCGCGATGTGCTCGGCCAGCGCCGTCTTGCCGGTGCCGGGCGGTCCGTGGAAGCACAACGTGCCGACGCCCTTGCGACGCAGCGCCTCGACCATGCGCGGCAACTCGAAGCGCGACTCGGTGTTGAGCAGCGTCAGGTCGTAGGTGGTCACCACCGGGCGCGTGCCGCGCTCCGCGGGCACCGCGCCGAGCGCCTTGTCGGCATTGCCGAGCTGGCGCTCGATCAGCGTTTCCACGGTCGACGCGCAGCCGTCTCCGGCCAGCCGGGCGAAACGCACCGCGGTGCGAACCTGGGCCGGCGTCAGCCCCTTGCGGGCCGACAGGCGGGCCGCGAACTCGGGCGCCACCTGCACCCCTGCCAGCGCCTTGGCCACCAGCGCCTCGCGCGCCCCCGGCGGGGGCGACTTCAGCTCCAGGTGGTACTGGAAGCGGCGCCGGAAGGCCGGGTCGATCTGCTCGATGCGGTTGGTGACCCAGACCACCGGCAAGGGATTGCTCTCGAGGATCTGGTTGACCCAGGCCTTGCCGCTGACCGAACCATTGGGCAGCCCGTCGCCCACTTCCAGCCGAGCCATCAGCTGGGCGGTGTCGGTGCTGATGGGCGGGAAGACGTCCTCGACCTCGTCGAACAGCAGCGCCACGTTGGGGCTGCCCTTGAGGAAGACGTGGCTGATCTGCAGCGAGCGGTAACGGTCGCGGCCCGAGAGCGAATTGCCGTCCCGGTCGGCATACTCCACTTCGTAGAGCTCCAGCCCGGCCGCCTGCGCCATGACCTTGGCGAGCTCCGTCTTGCCGGTTCCGGGCGGCCCGTACAGCAGAATGTTCACGCCCGGCTCCCGCTGCGCCACCGCATTGCGCAGCAGCGCCACCAGCATCGCCGCGTCGTCCCCCACGTAGTGGAAGTCGGCCAGGGTCAGCTCGCTGGGCGAGGCGGGCCGCGTGAAGACGGCCATCAACTCGGAGCGGTCGCGGTACTCGCGCATCAGCACCGGCGGCAGCTGCTCCGACACCTTCATCAGGTCGGCCAGGTCGGTGATGTTGTGCTCGGAGATGAGGTTCTCGACCATGCCGATGCGCTCCAGCCGGGAGCCCGCGCGCAGCGCCTCGGCCACGTCCTTCTCGTCGACCCCCGCGAGTTCGGCCAGCACGCCGTAGGCCTCCTGGGCGTTGGCGACCTTGAACTCGACCAGCAGCCCGCGCAGGTCGCGCTGATAACGCGCCAGCGTGCCGTACAGCAGCAGGGCCCGCTCGGCGGGGTTCAACTGCAGCAGCCCCGCCAGCGCATCGATGTTCTTTTCGACCAGGGTGTGCTGCTTTTTCAGCTGGCGCCCCAGCCATTCACAGGTCGCGCCCAGCACCGCCAGCAAGTCCTTGGGCGCGTCCTTCACATACTCGTCGAGGTAGAAGAACAGCGTGCCTTCCTCGTAGGGGCCGTGCCAGGCGCCGTGGCGCGCCAGGAAGTCGGCGTCGTCCAGCGCCTCGTGACCCTGCCAATGCTCGTTGCCGACACAGCGCCGGGCCAGGAAGTCGCGCAGTCGCACCAGCACGGTCGCCGGCCAGACCAGGTGTTTGCCGGTGAGGGCCAGCAGCCCGCTCCAGTCGCGGCGCACATTGAAACGGCCGACATGCCGGAGCGTGAGTGTCAGCAGGAAGTGCGAGCACATGCGGTCAAGGACCGGAGCGTCGGTGAGCCCTGGCGACAAGACCACGCGGGCTTCGGTATGCCGTTTGACCATGTGCGCCTCCTTGCCTGGGGGTCCTCGGGACCCCATGTTGTCGTGCAGCCGGGCGGGCCGGTGAATCGAGGGCACGATAACGCAGTCGCCAGCACAAGGAAAGGTGCGGGCCCGCGCGCAGCGGGCAGCAAAGCAAGAAAGCGGCAAGTCGATCCGGTGGCGGGGCCGGCCTCAAGGCGGGCCGCAGCGCAGCCGCGCGCGATGCGTCAATGCAGCACGACAGGCTGCAGCATCAGTGACGAAAAGCGCTCGATGTAGGCGTCGATGTCCTCGATGGTCGGCGAGCCTTCGATGAGGGCCTCCACACCCTGCTTGAAGCTCTCCGCCAGCGCCCCTTCTATATAGATCTCTTTGCGCTTGAACTTGTCGACGATCTCATAACCGCCGCGCGTGAGGCCGCTGGCCTCGGCATCCAGCTCGGGCGTCGAGGTCGGGACCTCGAACTCGACGACGGCGAAGTTTTCCGAGTTGTAGAGCATTTGCATGACCGTACTCCTGGCAGGAGACCACCCTGCGGAGTGCCGGGAGGCCTGACGTCGCTGTAGATGAAGTACGACACGCAAATTTCAAGCCACCCTCAGCGTATCGGGTATACCAGGGGATCGGCCTTGCACCGGGCGGGAGCCGGCAACACTCCCACCAGGGTCAGCCTTCGGTCTGCAACAACAGTTCCAAGGGGTCACCGCGGCCGTCATCCAGGCGGGCGCTGACCGGCAAGTGCTGCCGGCCCGGGTCCAGCCACACCTCGGCGCGGGTGTCGTGCTCGCGCGAGCCCCGGCGGACCAGCTTGACCGCCCGCAGGCGCCGCTCGCCCACCGCCAGCGGCTGCACGCCCTCGGAACGGAACTCCCACAGGTCGGCGTCGCCTCGCGCACCGACGACGTACAGCACGACGCTGCGCCCGGCCGCCACCCGGCGCGGGTCGGCCTGGGCAATGGCGGCCAGCTGCACCATCCAGCTGACGCGGTCCTGGGCCCCGGGCAGGAGCCGGTATTCGGCGGCCGCGGCCGAGAAGGTGATCTTGCCGATGTCGCGCCGGAACTCCGCTGCCTGCTCGGGGCGGCCGCGCCGCCGGTCGGTGAAGCGGGTGGGCGACAGGCCATGGGCGCTCAGTACGCCGACGCTGGTCTGCTGCAATACCGACCCGATGAGGGCGACGCGGCCCTCGATGCTCAGCCGGTAGGCTTGCGCCTGGGGCTGCCAAGCCAGCTCGCCGGTGCCACCCAGCAGGCCGCGGCGCAAGCGGTACGTCCAGGTGAAGGGCGAGGGCAGCCGGGTGGAGTAGAGCGGCGGCGGCCGGGTGTCGGGCGCTGCGCGGACCGCGGCACTGCCGGCCAGGGCCAGCACGCCCAGCCCGCACAGAGCGGTACGCCGGTCGATGCGCCGGCGGCAGGACGTGGGGCTCACCATGCAAGGGCGCGGCCGTCGCGGTGCGCCTCCTTCATAAAATCGCGGACTCGATACATTGGAACGAGAGACATGAAGCTCGCCACCTACCGGGACGGCTCGCGCGACGGCCAACTCGTCGTCGTTTCGCAGGACTTGGGCATGGCGCATTATGCGAGCGGCATCGCCACGCGCCTGCAACAGGTGCTGGATGATTGGAACTTCCTGTTGCCGCAGCTCCAGGACCTTTCCCAAAGCCTGAACCAGGGCAAGGCACGTCACGCCTTCCCCTTCGATCCCGCGCTCTGCATGGCACCGCTGCCGAGGGCCTATCAACGGGTGGGCGCCTCGGCCTATGGCGCCCATGTCGACCTGCTGCGTCAGGCCGAGGCGGGCGCAGCGGGCCCGCAGGCCGCGGCTGACCCTTTGCTGCGCCAAGGCGTGAGCGATCCGCTGCTGGGCCCCTGCGACGACATCGTCGTGCGCAGCGAGGACTGCGGCATCGACTTCGAGGCCGGCTTGGCGGTGATCACCGGCGACGTCGCGGCCGGCGCCACGCCGGCCGAAGCGCTCGAAGGCGTGCGGCTGCTGATGTTGGGCAACGAGGTGGCGCTGCGCCAACTGGCTGGGGCCGAGTCGGCCAGGGGCTGCGGTTTCGTGCTCAGCCGGCCGGCCATGGCCTTCGCCCCGGTGGCGGTGACGCCCGACGAGGTGAGCAGCGCCTGGCAAGGCGGCCGCGTGAACCTGCCGGTCCAGGTCAGCTGGAACGGCAAGCAGGTCGGCCGGTGCGAAGCCGGCACGGACATGAACTTTCACTTCGGCCAGTTGATTTCCTACCTGTGCAAGACCCGCAGGGTGGCAGCCGGCACCATCATCGGCAGCGGGCCGGTCAGCAACGCGGACCGCTCGCGTGGTTATGCCTGCATCGCCGAGAAGCGGGCCCTCGAGACGCTGGAGCACGGCACGCCGAAGACGGACTACCTGCGGTATGGCGATACCGTGCGCCTGGAGATGAAGGGACCGGACGGCCTCTCGATCTTCGGTGCGATCGACCAGAACATCGCGGCTCCCGCCTGAACCAAGGCCACCGGGCTGATGCCGCCGTCCTTCTGTCGGCCAACTGTTGCTCGGCCGCATCACTTATGCTCCTAAAACCCGGAATCTTGGGGAGAGGCTCGGTGCAAACGCGAAAGCGATTTTTACAATCCAATGACTCGCCGGAATCTGCCGAAGCTCCTTCGGCGACCGGCCGGTAGCGCCCCCTCTCTCTCTCACTCTCTCTGATAGGAACCGCACAATGAAACGAATCGCTCTCGCGGCCGTTCTGGCCGGCGCGGCCGTTGCACCGGCCTTTGCCCAAAGCTCCCTGCAGGTTTATGGACGCCTGAACACCACGATCGAGCGTCAGCGCTACCATGACCAGACCGAAGTCAAGCTCGAAAACAACTCGTCGCGTCTGGGCTTCAAGGGCTCGGAAGATCTGGGTGGGGGTCTGAAGGCCAACTTCATGATCGAGCACCGCTTCAATTCCGATGACGGCAAAACCACGGCCGACTTCTGGGCGGGCGACAGCTGGGTGGGCCTGTCGGGTGGTTTCGGTGCCGTGCGTCTGGGCCGTCAGACCAGCGCCCTGTACTACGCGACCGCCGACTACGTGAGCCTGCACAACCACGACACCGGCACCTCGTCCGATGCTTTTTATGTGGGCAACTCGCGCAATCAAAACAAGATCTCCTACATCACCCCCAACCTGGGCGGCCTGCAGGGTGAAGTGCAGTACAGCCTGAAGGAAGTCGACAACGGCGACAGCCAGTGGGAAGTTGCGCTGAACTACGACCTGGGCCCCCTGCATCTGGGCGGTGGCTACAGCAAGTTCGGTGACGACAAGACCGCTGCGATCCGTGCCCTGTATGAATTGGGCGCCTTCACCTTCGGCGGCTACTACGAGCGCAACGACGACGACACCGACGGCAAGCGCAACAACTTCCGCCTGTCCGGCATGTACACGATGGGCGCTTCCGAGTTCCACCTGAACTTCGGCTTTGCCGATGACTGGGACGACCGCGACGATTCCAGCTCCAAGCAAGCCACCATCGGCTACAACTACAACCTGTCGAAGCGCACCAAGCTGTACGCTTTCTACACCCGCGTCCGCAACGACTCGAACGCCGACTACTTCGTCATCGATAAGACGGCCAATGCCATGAACCCAGGCAACGACTTCTCGTCCTTCGCCGTCGGCGTGCGCCACAACTTCTGATGATCTAAAGCTTTCCACCGAGAGCTTTACGAACGGCCCTGCGGGGCCGTTTTTTATGGGCCGGCCCGGCTTTCCGCATTGGAAGGCCGGGCTTGTTTTTTTCGGCCTGCCGCAGCAATACCCGTCGATCTGCGCACAGGCTGTTGCTTCGCGACGTCAGTTTCTCCCCTGTTACTCCCTCTTTTTAGGGGTTCCCACGGAGCAAGGCGCTTTGTCATTTCTACAATCCGCCACACCGACCCGTCAAAAGCACGACGTAACGACCGTGCGAGGTCGGCGGACTCTTCTCTCAACTCCTCAAAGCCATACAACATGAAACGAATCGCTCTCGCGGCCGCCCTGGCCGCCCTGTCGGCTTCGGCCTTTGCGCAAAGCTCCGTGACGGTCTACGGCCGTCTGAACACCTCCGTCGAGCGCCAGAAGGCCGGTGACGAAACCCAGACGGTCCTGCAGAACAACGGTTCGCGTCTGGGCTTCAAGGGCTCGGAAGACCTGGGCGGCGGCCTGAAGGCCAACTTCCTGCTGGAGCACCGCTTCGGCGTCGATACCGGCAAGGCCGCGGACGACTTCTGGGCCGGTGACAGCTGGGTCGGCCTGTCGGGTGGCTTCGGTGCCGTGCGCCTGGGTCGCCAGACCAGCGCGCTGTACTACGCGACCGCCGACTACGTCAGCCTGCACAACCACGACACGGGCTCCTCGTCCGACGCGCTGTATCGCCTGAACTCGCGTAACGAGAACAAGATCTCCTATGCCACGCCCAACCTGGGCGGCTTCGTGGCCGAAGTGCAGTACAGCCTGAAGGAAGTCGACGGCGTCGACAGCCAGTGGGAAATCGCCGCCAACTACGACATGGGCCCGCTGCACCTCGGCGGTGGCTACTCCAAGTTCGGCGACGACAAGCTGTTGGCGGTGCGTGCTCTGTATGAGCTGGGCGCCTTCACCTTCGGCGGCTACTACGAGCGCAACGACGAAGAACTCTACGGCAAGCGCAACAACTTCCGCCTGTCCGGCATGTACACCCTGGGCGCGTCGGAATTCCACGCCAACGTCGGCGTGGCCGGCAAGTTCAGTGACAAGGAAGACTCCAAGGCTCGCCAGTTCACGCTGGGCTACAACTACAACCTGTCCAAGCGCACCAAGCTGTTTGCCTTCTACACCAAGCTGAGCAACAACGACGGCGCGCCTTACACCGTGGGTGCCGACAACGCGAACGCCGAGGGCGACGACTTCTCGTCCTTCGCCGTGGGCCTGCGCCACAACTTCTGATCCGGGCTTGCCCGCTCAGAAACTCGAAACGGCCCCTCGGGGCCGTTTTTTCTTGCCTGCCGACTTCAGGCGCCTGTCTTCAGGGATAACGCAGGTACTCGGTCTCGTCGGGCACCGCACCGAAGGCCTGCCGGTCCTGCCGCTGCCAGGCCGCCACCGCCGCATCGATGCGCGCCTGTTGCGAGGACACGAAGTTCCAGCGCATGTGGCGCGGCTGCTGAGGGGTGTTTTCCGCCCCCAGGTCCAGCGGGTCCCCGCCGAACAGGATGGTCTGGGTCTTCTCCAGCGCCCGCAGGCGGACGGGCTTGTTGGCCAGCACCAGCATCTCGCCGGTGTCCAGCGGATCGCCATCCACGCTCAGCGAGCCGGATGCCACATAGACGGCCCGCTCGACATGGTCCAGCGGCAGCTCGATGCTGCTGCCGAAGGGCATCTCGGCCGCGATGTACAAGGTGCGGCTGTGCACCGGCACCGGCGACTGCAGCCCGAAGGCGTCACCCACCACCACCCGCAGCTGAACCCCGTGCATCTCCAGGCAGGGCAGCGCCTCGGCACCGACATGCACGAACTGCGGCGCCGACTCCTCGGCGGACAGGGGCAAGGCCATCCAGGTCTGGATGCCGTGCAGCCGGTGGCCGGCGGCACGCTGGGCCGGCGGGGTACGCTCGGAATGCGCGATGCCGCGGCCTGCACTCATCCAGTTCACCTCACCGGGACGGATTTCGCGCACGCTGCCCAGGCTGTCCCGGTGCAGGATGGCGCCGTCGAAGAGATAGGTCACGGTGGCCAGCCCGATGTGGGGGTGAGCGCCGACATCCATGCCCAGGCCCGGCTGGAAATCGGCCGGCCCGATGTGGTCGAAGAAGACGAAGGGCCCGACCGCCCTCACGTCGCGCGCTGGCAGCAGGCGCCGCACCTGCAGGCCGGTGCCGAGTTCCTGGGTCTGAGAATGCAGCCGCACCGGTTCCATGTACGCTCCCGATCCGCGGGGCCCGGCCCCGCAATGTTATGCATCACAGCTTGCTGACACCCCCATCATGAGTGAGTTCCCTCATACGCTCAAGATCGCCACCGTCTGGATGGTGGCGGGCCTGACGCTGTTCCTCGGCCTCAAAGCCTACGAGCACCAGCAGCAACGCACCCGTTTCGAGGCCAGCGGCGACCGGGTCACGATACGGCGCGCACCTGACGGCCACTACCACTGGCCCGGCAGCGTCAACGGCGTGGCGGTCGATTTCCTGGTTGATACCGGGGCGACCCGTACCGCGCTGCCGGCCGGCCTCGCGCAAGAAGCCGGGCTGCAGACCGAGGGTCGCGTGGCCTCCAGCACCGCCGGCGGTGTCGTGACGGGTGCCAGGGCGCGCGCCGACATCCGGCTCGACGGCGGCGTGCAGGCGAGCCGCCTGCCCGTGGTGGTGCTGCCCCAGCTCGACGGCGCGCTGCTCGGCATGGACGTGCTCGGCCGCCTGCGTATCGTTCAGCACGGCAACGAGCTGCAGATTGACCTGCGCGAGCACTGAGGCGCCTGCCGTCTGCCCCAAGAGGCAGGGACCGGCGGCCGGGCACCGGATGTGCCTGCGGCTCTTCGAACACGCGGCTGAGTGGAAAACCCGAGAGGGACGGCGCGCTTGCCATGACGCGGCGGCGCACAATCCTCCAAAGACGAAGGAGACTGCTTCATGAGCGACCCCTTGCAAGGCATGGGCAAACTGGTACCCGGCTTCGACTTCCTGCAGGAGCTGGTCAAGAGCGCGGGCAGCGCCATGCCGGGTTTCACGCAGTGGATAGCGCCCACGCTGGACCCCCAGGAACTGGAAAAACGCATCACCGACCTGCGCACCGTGCAGTTCTGGCTGGAGCAGAACGCCCGCATGCTGGGTGCCACCATCCAGGCCATGGAGGTGCAGCGCATGACGCTGGCGACCCTGCAGACCATGAACGTCCCGATGGAGAGTCTGCGCGAGTCGATGAAGATCAAGACGCCGTCGCCCGGGGCCAACGGCGCCGGCAGTGCCGCCTCTACGCCGGGCGCCGGCCCTGCCGCCCCCGCGGCCGGTCTGGTGGACCCGATGCAGTGGTGGGGCGCGCTGACACAGCAGTTCGCCACCCTGGCCGCCAACACGATGACCGAGGCGCTCAAGGACAGCACCGGTGAGTCGGCGCGCAAGATGATGCAGCAGTCTTTCGATGCGGCGCAGCAGAGTTTGCGCCAGACCATGGCCCCCTTGAGCGAGGCGGCAGCCGGCCCGGCTGCCAAGGCCGCAACGCGGCGCCCCACCAAACCGGCCGGCAAGCCCGACCCGAAGGGATGAGCGCAAACCCTCGGCGCGGGCGCACGCTATAGGACACTCCCGGGATGAAGCTGTTTCCGCACGCCCACGCCACCCATCCGGACTGGCGCACCGCCCTCTCGCTGGCCTTGGCCCAACTCGACGGCCAGCGCCGCCAGGAAGCCTACGGCCTGACCCCGACCTTGGGCTGGATCTACCTGACCGACCACCATGGCGCGCACGCCGAGGAAATCCTCGCTCACCTGCAGCGCTGGGCCCCCGGCGTGAGCTGGGTCGGTTCGGTCGGCGTCGGTGTGATGGGCAGCGGGGTCGAGTACTTCGACGAACCGGCCCTGAGCCTGATGCTCGGCGACCTGCCGCGCGAGAGCTTCGCGGTTTTCTCGGGCGTGCAGCCGCTGCCGCCCGGCTTTGCCGCGCACACCGCCCTGGTGCACGCGGACGGCGCGACGCCCGAGCTCGACGAGTTGCTGGGCGAGATGGCGGACCGCACGGCCAGCGGCTACCTGTTCGGCGGGCTGGCGGCCTCCCGCACGCGCAGCCTCCAGATCGCCGATCGGGTGCTCGAAGGCGGGCTCTCGGGCGTGGCCTTCGGCGGCACGGTGGAGATGCTGTCGCGTGTCACCCAAGGCTGCCAGCCGGTCGGCCCGGCACGTCGCATCACGGCGGTCGAGCGCAACGTCATCGCCACGCTCGACGGCGAGCCCGCGCTCGACTGCCTGCTGCGCGACCTGCAACTCGACCCCGACGAACCCCGCAAGGCCCTGCCCCGGCTGCAGGCCACGCTGGTCGGCCTGAGCGATGCGAGCACGACTGCGATCGCACGGCCCGGACAGTTTGGTGCCGACACCCGGGTGCGCCACCTGATCGGCATCGACCCGCACGCGCGTGGCATCGCGATCGCCGACGAGCCGGAAGTCGGCATGCAGCTGGCCTTCTGCGCCCGCCATGCCGAGGCCGCGCGGCGGGACCTGGTGCGCATCTGCAGCGAAATTCGCGAGGAGCTGGAGCCGGAGCAGCTGCCGCCGTCCACCGTGCAGGCCCTTGCCGCCGCCGGCAGCGGTGGCGGGCTCGACCCCGCCACGCCGCCTGCCCATCGCATCCGCGGGGCCGTCTACGTCAGCTGCTCCGGCCGCGGCGGCCCGCATTTCGGCGCCCCGTCGGCCGAACTCCAGCTGCTTCGGCACGCGCTCGGCGACGTGCCGCTGGTGGGCTTTTTCGCGGCGGGCGAGATCGCCCACCACCACCTCTACGGCTACACCGGGGTGCTGACCGTTTTCACTTCCGCGTGAGCGGGCCGGCGCTGCGGACACGCTGCTGCAGCACGCCGACCCAGACCAGCAGCGGCAGGCACAGCTCCAGGCTTTCCTCGAGCGCGGCCCTCAGTCCGCTCATCCACTCCTCGAAGCGGTAGCCATAGTCTTCCAGCAGCACGTTCTCCGAACGGTCGATCAGCTTGGACAGCACGATGGTGACCAGAAACACCGCCGCCGTCAGCGCCACCGGGTGGCGGCGCCTCAGCCCCCGCAGCACCGCGCCGCCGTGGCTCAGTGCCAGGTAGGCAAACGAGGCCGCCACCGGCAACACCACCGCGAGACCGCCCAGCTTCTGCTGCAGCGGCGCAGCGCCGAGATAAAAACTCACCTTCAGTGCGCTCACGCCGGTCCAGGTCTTGTGCAGGTCCAGCTCGCGGGCACCGAAGGCCAGCAGGGCCACACACAGCGCGAGGCGCAAGGGCCAGCGCAGCCCCGGCACCGCGACGAACAAGATGCCGACGGCGCTCAGGAAATAGAGCGCCGCGGTGCCGCGCTCGATCGGCCCGGTCTCGGCGAAAAACACCATCAGCGGCGCGTAGGGCACCACGGCCCAGACCGCCACGGCCAGGGCCGCCACCGCCAGGACCAGCTGAGCAGCGAGGAAAGGGCGGGAAGCCGTCGAGGTGGGAGCTGAAGACATGAAAAAGCGTGGCGTTCGAGGCCGGAGCTGAAAACGCCAGTGTATTGACATCTTCCCCGCCCTCGACAACGACGCTGCCCGCGGCATCTGGGCGTGTCCCGCCGTGCGCCGCGCGCGGCCTGCCGGGGAACTGTCCGCCGCCGCGGCGGTCGAAACTCCGATGAGCCCTGCTCCCCGCCCCTGGTCGCTGCGTCCCGCCCTTGCTGCGGCCTTCTTGGCCATCGCCGGCTGGACAGCCCAAGCCGTCGCGGCCGGACCAGCCGGCGGCAGCCAGGCCATCTACCAGCAGCGCCTGCCCGACGGCAGCATCTTGCTGACCGACCGCCCGGGCCCGGGCGGCGTGATCCAGCGCTCCTGGGCCCTGCCGGCCGAGGACCCGGCGTCGGCCGCCGCGCGGCGTGCGGCCGGCCGGTCCGAAGCGGCCGAAACGCAGGAGCGGCTGCAGCGCAGCATCGAGTTGCGCCAGCGGCTCGATGCCGAACTGGAGCTCGAACGCCTGCGGCGCGACCAGGCGCTGGCCGTCCTGAGCGCCGAGCGCGAACGCGCCGAACGTGAGCGTGCCGAACGCGAACGCTCGGCCGAGTTGGATCGTCCTGCGGTCGTGGTGGTGCCGGGCTGGCAGCATCGGCACCCGCCGCACCGGCCGCCGCGCACGCAGCGCCCCTGGCACCCGCCGCAGGACGAAGAAACGCAGCGCCCGCCCGAGCCGCGGGTGCCGCTGCGCCGCTGACAGCGGGCCCCCCGGCGTCCGCGGCCGCCGCTTTTTTTCACTTTTGTAGCCAGGTCAAAACCGCTTTGACTCAGGAAACGGCCGCGATCCGGGCAAAGTTCAGTTCCGTCTCAGCCCGCCGCAGTTACAGTCGCAGCCACGCCGTTTGTACGGACGGTGCCGGCCCACGGCCGGCCGGCGCCGCCGGCTCGATCCACAGGAGAGAGACATGAATGCCCCCGCGAGCCCGGAGGCCCTGACCCCCGAGGCGGGCACCGCCGTGCCGGATGCCGAACGCACCGAGCGCCAGGCCGCCGTCGTAGCGGCGTTGCGCCAGGTGCTGCCGCCCCACGCGCTGCTGTGGCGGCGCGAGGACACCGTCCCCTACGAATGCGACGGCCTCACCGCCTACCGCGAAGTGCCGCTGGTCGTCGCGCTGCCCGAGAACGAGTCCCAGGTCGCCGCCGTCCTGCGCGCCTGCCACGCACTGAAGGTGCCGGTGGTGGCGCGTGGTGCCGGCACCGGCCTGAGCGGCGGCGCGCTGCCGCACCGCCTGGGTGTGACGCTGAGCCTGGC
Organism: Aquabacterium sp. A7-Y; assembly: GCF_026153205.1. Taxonomy (GTDB): domain Bacteria; phylum Pseudomonadota; class Gammaproteobacteria; order Burkholderiales; family Burkholderiaceae_C; genus Caldimonas. Next base: position 124,865 of record NZ_JAPFBW010000018.1, read on the forward strand.
CCGCTTCAACCAGATCCTGAAGGTGGACCCCTATGCACGCACCGCCACGGTGCAGAGCGGCGTGCGCAACCTGGCGATCAGCGAGGCCGCAGCCCCCTACGGCCTCTACTACGCGCCCGACCCGAGCAGCCAGATCGCCTGCACCATCGGCGGCAACGTGGCCGAGAACTCCGGCGGCGTGCACTGCCTGAAATACGGGCTGACCTTGCACAACGTGCTGAAGGTGCGTGGCTACACGGTCGAAGGCGAGCCGCTGGAGCTGGGCGGCGACGCGCTCGACGTGCCCGGCCTGGACCTGCTGGCGGTGTTCGTCGGCAGCGAGGGCATGCTCGGCGTGGTCACCGAGGTCACGGTGAAGCTGGTGCCGCGTCCGCAGCTGGCGCGCTGCATCATGGCCAGCTTCGACGACGTGCGCAAGGCCGGCGAGGCGGTCGCCAACGTCATCGCCGCGGGCATCATCCCGGCCGGGCTGGAGATGATGGACAAGCCCATGACCGCTGCGGTGGAGGACTTCGTGCACGCCGGCTACGACCTGCAGGCCGAGGCCATCCTGCTGTGCGAGAGCGACGGCACGCCCGAGGAGGTGCACGAGGAAATCGGCCGCATGGTCGACGTGCTGGTCGGCTCGGGCGCCACCCGCGTCGAGGTCAGCCGCGACGAGGCGCAGCGCCTCAAGTTCTGGAGCGGGCGCAAAAACGCCTTTCCCGCGAGCGGCCGCATCAGCCCGGACTACATGTGCATGGACTCGACGATCCCGCGCAAGAAGCTGGCCGACATCCTGCTGGCGATTGCCGAGATGGAGAAGAAATACGGGCTGCGCTGCGCCAACGTCTTCCACGCCGGCGACGGCAACCTGCATCCGCTGATCCTGTTCGACGCCAACGACCCCGACCAGCTGCACCGCTGCGAGCTGTTCGGCGCTGACATCCTCGAGACCAGCGTCGCCCTCGGCGGCACCGTCACCGGCGAGCACGGCGTCGGCGTCGAGAAACTGAGCTCGATGTGCGTGCAGTTCGCGCCCGCCGAACGCGAGCAGATGGTCGCGCTCAAGCGCGCCTTCGACCCGGCCGAGCTACTCAACCCCGGCAAGGTGATCCCCACGCTGCAGCGCTGTGCCGAGTACGGAAAGATGCACGTGCGCAAAGGCCTGCTGCCTTTCCCCGACCTGGAGCGCTTCTGAGCGCCGCCTGCCCCCACCCGCCAAGAAATACCCGCTTCCGTGTCCACGACCACTCCCGAGCTGCAGCAGCTCATCGACAGGGTCCGCTCGGCGCAGGCCGACGGCCGCCCGCTGTCCATCCAGGGCGGCGGGACCAAGTCCTTCTACGGCGAGCCGGCCTCGGGCGAGCCGCTGGACGTGCGCAGCCTCACCGGCATCTCCAGCTACGAACCGACCGAGCTGGTCGTCACGGCGCGCTGCGGCACCCTGCTGACCGAGCTCGAGGCGGCCCTGGCCGAGCAGGGCCAGTGCCTGCCTTTCGAGCCGCCCCGCTACGGCGAGGGCGGCAGCGTGGGCGGCATGGTGGCCGCCGGCCTTTCCGGTCCCGCGCGCGCGGCGGTCGGCTCGGTGCGCGACTATGTGCTGGGCGCCACGCTGCTCAACGGCCGCGCCGAGGTGCTGAGCTTCGGCGGCCAGGTGATGAAAAACGTCGCCGGCTACGACGTCTCGCGCCTGCTGGCCGGGTCGCTGGGCACCCTGGGCGTGATCCTCGAGGTTTCGCTGAAGGTGCTGCCGGTGGCCCCCGCCACCGCCACGCTGCGCTTCGAGATGGACCAGGCCAGCGCGATCCAGCGCCTCAACGAGTGGGGCGGGCAGCCCTTGCCGCTGAACGCGAGCGCCTGGTGGGACGGCATGCTGGTGCTGCGCCTGAGCGGCGCGCAGGCAGCCGTGCAGGCTGCGTCGCGCAAGCTGGGCGGAGAAACGGTGGCAGTCCTGCCAGCCGCTGCCTTCTGGAGCGGGCTGCGCGACCACAAGGACGAGTTTTTCACCAAGGCCCACGCCGCGGTCGAGGCCGGAGCCAGCCTCTGGCGGCTCTCGGTCGCGCCGACCGCGGCACCGCTGCAGCTCTCGGGCGAGCAGCTGCTGGAATGGAACGGCGGCCAGCGCTGGCTGTGCACCTCCGCGCCCGCCGCGCTGGTGCGCGACGCGGCCCGTGCCGCCGGCGGCCACGCCACGCTGTTCCGCGGCGGCGAGCAGCGCCGCGAGGTGTTCGCGCCGCTGGCGGCGCCGCTCGACCGCATCCACCGCGACCTGAAAAAAGCCTTTGACCCCGCGGGCATCTTCAACCCGGGCCGCCTCTATCCAGGCCTGTGAGAACCGCGCGCCACACCGATCATGCAAACCCATCTCGCTCCCGAGTTCCAGGGCACCCCTGAGGGCGAAGAGGCCCAGGCCATCCTGCGCAGCTGCGTGCACTGCGGCTTCTGCACCGCCACCTGCCCCACCTACCAGCTGCTGGGCGACGAGCTCGACGGCCCGCGGGGCCGCATCTACCTGATGAAACAGGTGCTCGAAGGCGAGCCGGTCACGCGCAGCACCCAGCTGCACCTGGATCGCTGCCTGACCTGCCGCAACTGCGAATCGACCTGCCCCTCGGGCGTGCAGTACGGCCGGCTGGTCGACATCGGCCGGCAGATCGTCGAGGAGCGCGTCGAGCGGCCGCGCGGCGAACGCGTCGTGCGCACCCTGCTCAAGGAGGGCCTGACCTCGCCGCTGTTCGCCCCCGCGATGAAGCTGGGCCAGGCGGTGCGCCCGCTGCTGCCCGCCGCGCTCAGGAACAAGGTGCCGGCGCGGGACCAGACCGGCCGCGCCCATCAGTGGCCCACCCGGCAACACGAGCGCAAGGTGCTGATGCTCACGGGCTGCGTGCAGCCGGCCATGATGCCCAACATCAACAGCGCCACCGCCCGGGTGCTCGATGTCGCCGGCATCCAGACCGTGGTGGCCGACGAAGCCGGCTGCTGCGGCGCCATCCGTGCTCACCTGAACGACGCCGAAGGCGGCCTCGCCGACATGCGACGCAACATTGACGCCTGGTGGCCGGTGGTGGTGCGCGGCGGCGTCGAGGCCATCGTGATGAACGCCTCGGGCTGCGGTGTGACCGTGAAGGACTACGGCCACCACCTGCGCCACGACGAGGCGTATGCCGAGAAGGCGCGGCGCATCAGCGAGCTGACACGCGACCTCTCGGAACTGCTGCCGGATCTCGTCCCGCGTCTCAAGCCCCACCTGCCGGCCAGGCCCGCAGGTGGCCGGGAAGCGGCCCCGCGCATGCGTGTCGCCTTCCACCCGCCCTGCACCCTGCAGCACGGCCAGCAGCTGCGCGGCGGCGTCGAGGCCGGCCTGCGTGAACTGGGTTTCGAGGTCGAGCTCGCCACCGGCGAATCGCACCTCTGCTGCGGCTCGGCCGGCACCTACTCGGTGCTGCAGCCCGAGATCGCCTACCAGCTGCGCGATCGCAAGCTCTCCCAGCTGCTGCCGCGTCAGCCCGAGGCCATCGTGTCGGCCAACATCGGCTGCATCCAGCATCTGCAGACGGGCACCGAGACGCCCGTGAAACACTGGATCGAGGTGCTGGACGAGGCACTGGCCTGAGAGGCGGCTGAGGCGGCCGCGCCCGCCTCAGCGGTGCGGGCCGCGGCCCTGTGGTGATTTGTCCTACACCCACCCGCAGACCGGCCGACAGGCAGGTCACGGCGGGGGGCGCAGAGTAGAGCTGTCGGACGGGCCAGTCCCGATCCGTCACTACTCACTCTGGAGAAAGGACACGCCATGAATCGAGATCAAGTCAAGGGACGTGTTGAGCAGGCCAAGGGCAAGGTCAAGGAAGTGGCCGGCCGCAGCACCGACAACCACAGCCTGGCAGCCGAAGGCCGGGTCCAGAAAGGCGCCGGCAAGCTGCAGGGCGACTACGGCGACGCCAAGGAGCGGGTCAAGGATGCTCTCGACCGCCGCCACTGAAGGCGTGAGCCCCGCCCGGCCGCCCGAAGGGGCTCGGACCGCAGTGCGCAGCACGGAGGTGACCCAATGAGCGCCCTGCGGGCCCACACCGAGCCGCCGATGCCGCCGACGGTGCCCGAGCCGCCCCCGGCGCCGCCCGAGGTGCCGCCGCCGGGCCCGGAGTCGCCGCCGCCGCCGATCGACGATCCGGTACCCAACAACCCCGTGCCGATCCACGAGCCCCCGGTGATGCCGACCCCGATGGCCTGAGACCGAGGCACCGCGAAGGCGGCAGCCGGCGCCCGGCTGCCGCCTTGACTTCCGGCTCGTGCCTTGCGCGCGACCTTGACCCTCAAGACGGAGAAACCGAATGGCCTTGCTACACGACACCTCACCGCAGCAACGACTGTGGGACATGATCCGGGACATCCGCTTCGGCATGATGACCACCCGTCACCACGACGGCCAGCTGCGTTCGCGACCGATGACCACCCAGAACCGCAGCGTCGACGAGGGCGGCGTGCTGTGGTTTTTCGTCTCGCGCAGCAGCGAGGCCGGCATGGACCTGCACGACGACGGCGCAGTCAACATCGCCTATGCCGACCCCGACAAGGACCGCTACATCTCGCTGGCCGGCTTCGCCCGTTTTGTCGACAACCCGGACAAGAAAAACGAGCTGTGGAACAGCGCCACCCAGGCCTGGTTTCCGAACGGCCCGGACGACCCCGACGTGGGCCTGCTGGCAGTGCACGTCGACCACGCCGAGTACTGGGACGTCGAGGCCAGCAAGATGGTGCAACTGTTCAAGATGGCCAGGGCGGCGGTGACCGGCGAGCGCCCGCGCGACATGGGCGACCACCGCGAAGTGCGGCTCTGAACCGCAGCCCTGCGCGACGCTTTCAGGAACCGCCGCGGGCCTCGCGGATACGCCGCAGTGCGGCCGAAGGGCGCGCCACGCCGGCGTCGAAGGGGTGGGCCTCGGCGCCCACTGCCGCGAGGATGCGACGCACGTAGGCGCGTGTCTCGACATAGGGCGGCACGCCGCGATAGCGCTCCACCGTGCCTTCCCCGGCGTTGTAGGCCGCGGCGACCAGGCGCACGTCGCCCTCGAAATAAGCCAGCAGCCAGCGCAGGTAGGCCAGCCCGCCGCGGATGTTCTGGGCCGGGTCGTAAGGGTTGCGGACCTGGAAGCGCGCCGCCGTCTCCGGGATCAGCTGCATCAGTCCCTTGGCGTTGCGCGGCGACAGGGCCACGCTGTCGAAGTTCGATTCGGCTTCGATGATGGCCAGGGCGAGCGCGGGCCAGACCCGGTACTCCGGCGCCAAACGCTGCACCAGCTCGACGATGTGGCCCGGCGCCCCGGCCGGGATGCGAGCGGGCGCCACGGCGGCCGGGGCCGTCGCGGGGGCTGGCGCAACCGGCTCGCGCATGCAGGACGGCACCTCGCTGGAAGGCCCCCCGACGGCCTGCAGCATGCGCAAGGCCTGCTCGTGACCCTGCTCGGCCGCCGCGTGGAAAAAGAAGGCGGCCAGCGAGTCGCTGCGCTCGACGCCGCGGCCGTTCGCATACATCCAACCCAGGCTGTACTGCGACTCCGCGTCGCCCATGCGCGCTGCTTCACAGTACAAAGTCGCCGCACGCTGACCGTCGCGCGGCACGCCGTCGCCGTGCTCGTGGCTGGCCGCCTCGCCCCGCAGCAGCGTGATCAGCACGTTTTCGGGCGGCGGCTCGGCCGCTCGCGCCGCGGGCGCGGGCAGCGCCAGGGCAACGGCGATTGCGGCGCACGCCATCACAGCCAGGCGGCGTCCGCGCAAGGCGGGCAGAGCAGAAACGGAGGCCATGGGGATGTGAGGGGGCAGCGCCGGCTCGATTGTGGCGGGAAGCCGCGCCCGCCTCACCCCCCGGTTCAGGCGGCGCCGCCCGGCGCTTGCAAGGCGCGGCAGCGGCCTCAAGTACCTGGCTCGGACCTCTCACTGCGGCAGCTTGCCGAAGGGCGCTTTTCATGAAAATCGATTTCGTTTCCGACATCTCCTGCCCGTGGTGCGCCATCGGCCTGAACTCGCTGGAGCAGGCGCTCGCCCGGCTCGACGGCGAGCTGAGTGCCGAGCTGCACTTCCAACCCTTCGAGCTCAACCCGCACATGCCGGCCGAGGGCCAGGACATCCAGGAGCACCTGGCCGAGAAATACGGCGCCACGCCGGAGCAGAGCGAACGCAACCGGGAGGCCATCCGCGCACGCGGCGAGGCGGTCGGTTTCCACTTCCGCATGGACAAGCGCAGCCGCATCTACAACACCTTCGACGCCCACCGCCTGCTGCACTGGGCGGCCCTGGAAGGCCGCCAGCGCGAGCTGAAGCACGCCCTCTTCCGGGCTTACTTCACCGAGGGCGAGAACCCCGGCGATACCGAGGTGCTGGTGCGCGCGGCCGAGGCGGCCGGGCTCGACGGGCAGCGCGCCCGCGAGGTGCTCGTCTCGGGCGCCTACGCCGACGAGGTGCGCAGCGCCGAGCGCCACTACCTGGACCACGGCATCCACTCGGTGCCGGCGGTGATCGTCAATGACCGCCACCTGATCCAGGGCGGCCAGCCCAGCGAGGTGTTCGAGCGGGCGCTGCGGCAGATCGCGGCCGAGGGCTGAGCGCCTGCCTCAGTGTTTGGTCGGCCGCTTGAAGGACTTGGGGGTGTAGACGTTGCCCTTCCAGCTGCCGCGTCGTGCCCGGGCGATCGCCTCCTCGGCGGCCCGGGCGGCGTCGCGCCGGGCCGGGCCGCGGCGGCGCAGGGCACGCAGCCGCCACCAGGCTCCCTGCCACAGGGGACCCAGGAGGGCATCCATGCGGCGCCGCCGACGCTCGCCGATCAGCATGCGCCCCAGCATCACCAGGCACACGGCCAGCACGACGGCGGCGAAGAGCTTCTCCATCATCAGCTCACTCCATGGGAGGGATGCCGGCTTCCTTGACGGCCTTGGCCCACTTCACGGTTTCCTTGGCTGCGAACAGACCCAGCTCGGCGGGCGTGCTGGTCGTGACCTCGAAGCCGCCCGGGGCCAGCTTCTGCTGCGCGGCCGGGTCCCTGAGGCCCGCGACGACGGCCTTGTTCAGCTTGTCGATGACGGCCGGCGGCGTGCCGGCCGGCGCGTAGAGCGCGAACCAGGCGGTCATCTCGAAGCCGGGCACCACGGTGGACAAGGGCGGGATGCCGGGCAGCATCGGGTGCGGCCGGGCCGACGTCACGGCCAGGGCCCGGAGTTTGCCGCCCTTGACCTGGGGCACCGCGGTGGAGAGGTCGCCGAACACCACCTGGATGGCGCCGCCCACGGTGTCCATGATGGCGGGCGGCACGCCCTTGTAGGGCACGTGCAGCATCTCCAGCTGGTTGGCCGTGACGAAGGCCTGGCCGGGGATCAGGCTGCCGCTGGAACCCGAGCCCCAGGCCAGCTTGCCCGGGTTCTGCCTGGCATAGGCGACCAGGGCAGTCACGTTCTGCGCCGGCACCTGGGGGTTGCTCAGCATCACGAAGGGGATCTGCGCGAGCCGCGAGACCGGCGCGAAGTCCTTGATCGGATCGTGTTGAAGGCGTCGGTACAGCGAGGCATTGGCCGCATGGGTGGTGCTCGTCGCGACCAGCAGCGTGTAGCCGTCGGGCGCGGCGCGGGCCACGCCGGTGGTGCCAATGGTGCCGTTGGCGCCGGCCTTGTTCTCGACGATCACCGACTGCTTCAGGCCGCGTCCCAGCTGCTCGGCCAGCACGCGGGCCAGCACGTCGGTGGCGCTGCCGGCGGGAAAGGGCACCACCAGCGTGACCGGACGCGACGGCCAGTCTTGCGCCCGGGCGGCCGGCGGCAGTGCCAGGGCCGCCAGGGCCAGGGCCACGGCGCCGAGCAGGGCAAAACGCCGGGTCGGCCCGGCTTGGAGGGCAGCGACCGCAGAGCGGCCGCCGGTCTGCGGCAGGCTCGTCTCGACGCGACCGCGACGGGAGGAAATGGGGAACAGCATGGGGTCTCCGGAATGCGTCGCGCGGGGTCGGCGAGAGGCGCCGCGCGCATGCGAGCACGAATATAGACCGAGCCCGCCCGACCCGCACGCGGCCACGTGGAAGTCCGGGCGCTGCGGCGGCCACTGCGTCACGCCGGGCCGAATTTCAGCGCAGCGGTGCGAGCAGCCCGTCCAGGTCCTCGGCGCCGAACTTGGGGGTCGTCTCGCCGTCGCGGCCCAGCACCCCCTCGGCCAGCAGCGCCTTGCGCGCCTGCAGCTCCAGCATGCGCTCCTCGATGCTGCCCTCGACCACCAGCTTGTAGACGAATACCGGCTGGTCCTGCCCGATGCGGTGGGCCCGGTCGGTCGCCTGCCGTTCGACCGCCGGGTTCCACCACGGATCGACGTGGATCACGGTGTCGGCGGCGGTCAGGTTGAGGCCCACCCCGCCAGCCTTCAGGCTCACCAGCAGCAGTGGCTGCCGGCGCTCCTGGAACTGCCGCACGACCGCCTGGCGCTCGGCCACCGGGGTGCGCCCGGTCAGGCTCAGGCAGCGCAGCCCGAGTGCGGCCAGCTCGGCCTCGATCAGGTCCAGCATCTCGGTGAACTGCGAGAACACGAGCACCCGCCGGCCCTCGGCCAGCAGCTCCGGCAGCATCTCGCGCAGCCGCTCCAGCTTGGCGCGCGGCATGGCCTTCGGCAGGGCGGCACCCTTGACCAGCGCCGGGTCGCAGCACACCTGGCGCAGCTTGAGCAAGGCGTCGAGGACGCTGATCTGCGCACCCGCAAACCCCTGGCGCTGCAGCGCCCGCCGCACCATCTCGTCAGCCGCGATACGCACGCTTTCGTAGAGATCGCGCTGCGCGCCCTGCAGTTGCACGCGCTCGATCACCTCGGTCTTGGGCGGCAGCTCGCTCGCGACGTCCTCCTTGCGACGGCGCAGGATAAAGGGCCGCACCCGCTGCGCGAGCAGCTGCGCGCGCAGGCTTTCGCCCTGGGTCTCGATGGGCTTGCGCCACAGCCGCGCGAAGCTGCGCGTGTCGCCCAGGAAACCCGGCATCAGGAAGTCGAAGTGGGCCCACAGCTCGCCGAGGTGGTTCTCCAGCGGCGTGCCGGTAAGGCACAGGCGGTGGCGCGCCTGCAGCTCGCGCAAGGCGCGCGCGCTGCGCCCCGACGGGTTCTTGACCACCTGGGCCTCGTCGAGGATCAGCAGGTGAAAAGCCTGTCCGCGCAAGGCGTCGAGGTCACGCCACAGCAGCGGGTAGGTGGTCAGCACCAGGTCGTGCGCAGCCACGGCGGCGAAGTCGCGCGCCCGGTCGGGCCCCTGCAGCGTCAGCACCTTGAGGGCCGGCGCCACACGCCGCGCCTCGGCCTGCCAGTTGAACAGCAGCGAGGTCGGCACCACCACCAGCGCCGGCCGGTCGAGGCGGCCGGCCTGCCGTTCCACGAGCAGGTGGGCCAGCGCCTGCGCGGTCTTGCCCAGCCCCATGTCGTCGGCCAGGATGCCCCCCAGGTGCTGCTCGCGCAGGTACTGCAGCCAGGCCAGCCCGTGCAGCTGGTAGGGCCGCAGCTGCAGACCCAGACCGGGCGGCGGCGCGACCGGACGCGGCGGGCCGCTCGCCTGCAGCCGGCCCGCCAGGCCTGCAGGCCGGCCTCGCCCTGCAGCTGCCAGCGGCCCTCGTGCCCGGCGCGCTGCGCCTGGGTCTCGAGCAGGCTGAGCCGCAGGTC
>NZ_JAPFBW010000019.1 GCF_026153205.1 Aquabacterium sp. A7-Y
GTAATTTTCGCGCTGCGAGTGAGAGCGCTTTTGCCAACAGCACCTGCTGCCGCCACAGGCCGAAGCTGGTATTGAGCTCCTGGCGGAACAACCGGGCCACGGTGCGAGGGCTGGCGCCGGCATCCAGGGCCCAGGCTTCCAGGGAGTCGTGCCGGGTCGGGTCGTCGAGCACCGCCTGGCACAGTGCGCGCAGACGTTTGTCGGTCGGCAGGTCCACCCCCAGGCGTACGGCCCGTGCGCGGCGCAGTTCGTCGAGGATCAAGGCACCCAGGTGGTGCTGCCGACCCGGCTCGGCGGTCGGCTGCGCCGTGGCGCCGACATCCGGCTCGGTGTCGAGCTCCAGCACCAGGGCGCGCAGCAGCGGCGACACGTCCAGCACCCGGCACTGGCGCCACTCGGCCTCGGCCCCGCGCGCCACCTCCGGCCCGACGCGTCCCGCGGGCTGGTGGATGTAGACGGTGCGCATGTCGGCATCCTCCAGCACCGTGATCGCGTGCTCGATCCCGGGCGGCACCCAGACCGCGCGGGTCGGCGGCACGAGATAGGTGCTGCGCTGCGTATTGACGCGCAGCACGCCGGTGGCCGAGAAGGTCAGCTGCGCCCAGTCGTGCGCATGCGGCGCGACTTCGGTGTCGGCCCGCATCCGTGTGCGCCTTGCCGCGAATCGGGCGGGCGGTCGTCGGCACGTAGAGATGCGGCGTCAGCGGGCCGACCCGCTCGATGCGGCGGGCGGTCGGAGGGCGGCGCGGCGGTTTTGGCATGTTCTCGACAGAAGTTGTCCCGCTATCGTAAGTCGGACGCAGCCCGTCTTCGTACCATCTCTTCGCGAACTCCCTCACAGCAGCATGACTTCCGCTTCCTCCCCCCCTGTTCCACTCCACCAGGACGCCCGCACCATCGGGCTGATCGGGCTGGCCCACGGCACCTCGCACTTTTTCCACCTGCTGCTGCCGCCGCTGTTCCCCTGGTTCATCCGCGAGTTCGGCGTGAGCTGGCTGGAGCTCGGTTTCCTGGGCAGCGTGTTTTTCTTGATCTCGGGTGTCGGCCAGGCACTCTCGGGTTTCCTGGTTGACCGTGTGGGCGCCCGGCCGGTGCTGTTCTCGGCCTTGGGCTGTTTTGTGCTCGCGGCCCTGGCGGCGGCCTCGGCCCAGGGTTATGACGGCCTGGTGCTGGCCTCGGCGCTGGCCGGCCTCGGCAACGCGCCCTTTCATCCGGCCGACTTCACCATCCTCAACAAGCGCGTCTCGGCCGCCCGCCTGGGGCATGCGTTTTCGGTGCACGGCATCACCGGCAACCTGGGCTGGGCGATGGCGCCGCTGTTCCTGGTCGGCGTGACGCAGTTCACCGCGGTCACCCAGTCGTGGCGCCTGGCCTGCCTGGGCGCGGCGGCCATTGCCGCGGTGGTGCTGGCGGTGCTGTGGAGCCAGCGCGACGCGCTCGACGATCGCCAGGGCGCCTGGGCCCACGAGACCAAAAAGGGTGCCGCTGCCCCGGCCGAGCACCCGCTGGCCTTTCTGCGTCTGCCCTCGGTGTGGCTGTGCTTCTCCTTCTTCTTCTGGTCGACCTGCGCCTTGAGCGCCGTGCAGAACTTCGCGGCGCCAGTGCTGAAGCAGCTGTACGAGCTGCCGCAGCACATCACCTCCATGGTGGTGACCGGCTACATGCTCTGCGGCGCTGTCGGCATGGTGGCCGGGGGCTTCCTGGTGGCGCGGGTGCAGCGGCTGGAGGCGACCATCGCCGTGTCGCTGCTGGCCGGCGGGGCGCTGCTGGCGCTGGCCGGCTCGGGGTTGCCGGGCGGCATCGCGGCCGCCGTGATCGCCTGCCTGGCGGGCTTCGGCACCGGGCTGGCCGGGCCTTCGCGCGACATGCTGATCAAGCGCGCTGCCCCGCCGGGGGCGACCGGCCGGGTCTACGGCACCGTGTACTCCGGGCTGGACCTGGGTTTCGCGGTGGCGGCGCCCGTGTTCGGCGCGCTGCTGGACCGGGGCTACAGCTCCGGTGTGTTCTACGGCGCCGGGCTGGCGCTGGCGCTGAGCGTGGTGTCGGCGGCCGTGGTGGGCCGGCGCCAGCGGGTCGGCGCGCAGGCGGTGCCGCAGGCGGCCTGACCGGGGAGTCGCAGCTGGGCCCGGCCAGCCTCCCGGCATCGCTGGCAGACCGGCTGCGTACACTTCGCCCCCGTCACCGCCAGAGAAGACTGCAGGCATGAGCACTGTTACGACAAGAATCGCCACCCTCGATGACCTTCCCGTCGTCGCCCCCCTGTTCGATGCCTACCGGCAGTTCTACGAGCAGCCTTCCGACCTGCGGCTGGCAACGGCCTTCCTCCGCGACCGCATGGAACGGCAGGAGTCGGTCGTGTTGCTGGCCGAGGATGGGGACCGTCTTGCCCTCGGCTTCTGCCAGCTCTACCCCAGCTTCTGCTCGCTGGCTGCCGCGCCGATTTACGTCCTCTTCGACCTCTATGTGCGGCCCGAGGCACGTTGCTGCGGCGCGGCCAAGGCCCTGCTGGAGTTCGCAAGGGAGAGGGCCGAGCGCGACGGTCGTGTGCGCATGGACCTGACCACGGCGAAGACCAACCTCCCGGCGCAAGCCCTCTACGAATCGCTCGGGTGGGTGCGCGACGAGGTCTTCTACGCTTACAGCCGGCACACCGGGCGGTGAGTCCCCGGTGCCGCGCCGGGCGGTTTCTGGCATAGTGGATGCACTTCGCACGACCCATCCACCGACCGTCGAGCCCATGAAAGCCCTGAAGTCCGACCGAGCCCGGCAGCTGCTGCAGGATCCCGACGCCAGCGGCCAGCTGATGACCTTCCTGCTCTCGCAGCGTGCGCGGCCGGGGGCCAAGAAAGACGCCCCGGTGATCACGGTGAGGCCCCGCGATGGGCAGTCCTTCGAGGTGCAACCGGAAGTCGTACCCAAGGCCGCCTGAGCCCGCGCCGGCCCGTAGCACGTGAATATTGCGCTTCCGGCGGTCGTCGTTTTCCTGCTGGTCCTTCCCGGCTTCCTGGTCCGGATGCGCTTCAAGCGCGTCGAGCGCAGCGTGCTCGATGCCTCGCCCTTCGGCCGCGTCGCCACCGAGGCGACCATCCTCGCGACGCTGCTGCACATCTTCTGGATCCTGCTCGGCGCCGGGCTGTTCGACCGGCACTTCGAGCTGCGCCTGCTGCTCAACCTGCTCGGCTCGCACCCCGAGGCCCAGCGCGACGCGAGCGAGCGTATCGGCGCCCAGGCCGACTGGCTGGCCTTCTATTTCGTTTCGCTCTATCTCGCGTCCTGGCTGTTGCCGACCCTGGCGCGCGACTTCGTCAGCGCACGCCGCTGGGACCGGCTGGGCAGCCGTTTCGGCCGGGTGCTGCGCTTCAATGACGCACCCTGGTACTACCTGTTGAGCGGCGCCGACTTCGCCCCCGGCGAGGTGCCCGACCTGATCCTGATCTCCGCGGTCGTCAACGTCGGCAAGGAGCCCTGGCTCTACGTCGGGGTGCTGGACGACTACTTCATGACGCCATCCGGCGACCTCGATCGGCTGGTGCTGCAGAACGTGCGCCGGCGCCGCCTCGCCGATGATCGCGAGGGCCCGGATGCCGATGCGCCGGACCGCTTCTACGCCATCGACGGTGACTACCTGGTGCTGCGCTACACCGAGTCCACGACCGTCAACGTCAAGTACGTGAAGCTGCCGGCGCCGGAGCCGGACGCTGCGCAGCCACCCGCCTTGCTGCCTGATGCCTCGCCACAGGAGATCGCATGAGCTCAACCGCTTTCCGGCCGGCCGGCCACGTTCTCGTCGAGGCCCTGATCGCCCAGGGCGTCGACACCGCCTTCGGCGTGCCGGGCGAGAGTTTCCTGGCCGTGCTCGACGGCTTCTACGAACACCGCGAGAAGATCCGCTTCATCGCCTGCCGCCAGGAAGGTGGCGCCGCCTTCATGGCCGAGGCCCAGGGCAAGCTGGGCGGCCGGCCCGGCATCTGTTTCGTCACCCGGGGCCCGGGCGCGACCAACGCGAGCATCGGCCTGCACACCGCCTTCCAGGACTCCACGCCGATGATCCTCTTCGTCGGCCAGGTCGGCTCGGACATGCGCGACCGCGAAGCCTTCCAGGAGGTCGACTACCGCGCGATGTTCGGGCCCAACACCGGCGCCTTCGCCAAATGGGTGGCCGAGGTCGACCGCGCCGAGCGCCTGCCCGAGTACGTCGCGCGGGCCTTCCACGTCGCGCTGCAGGGCCGCCCCGGCCCGGTGGTGCTGGCCCTGCCCGAAGACATGCTGACCACGCCCATTGCGAGCCCCGTGCTGCCCCGGGTCGAGCCGGCCACGGCCTGGCCGGCACCCGGCGCGCTGCGCGAGGTGAGGGCGATGCTGATGGCCGCCGAGCGCCCCTTGGTGATCGTCGGTGGCGGCGGCTGGGACGTGGAGGCCTGCAAGGCGCTGCAGCGTTTTGCCGAGAACTGGCAGCTGCCGGTGGGCTGCGCCTTCCGCTTCCAGGACCTGTTCGACAACCGCCATCCCCTCTATGCGGGCGATGTCGGCATCGGCATCAACCCGCGGCTGGCGCGGCGCATCGCCGAGGCCGACCTGATCCTCGCGGTGGGCGCGCGCCTGGGCGAGATGACGACCGGCGGCTACACCTTGATCGAGGCGCCTCGGCCGAAGCAGAAGCTGATCCACCTGCACGCGGGGCCCGAGGAACTGGGCCGGGTTTATGCCGCCGACCTGCTGCTGCAGTCCTCGATGTCGAACGCTGCGAAGGCGCTCGAGAGCCTCGCCGCGCCCGCCTCGGTGCCATGGGCTGAGTGGGCCGTCGCCGCCCAGGCCGACTACCAGGCCAACCTCGAGCCCGGTCCCAGCCCCGGGCCGCTGGACCTGGCCGCAGTGGTCAAGACGATGCAGCGGGTGCTGGAGGAGACCGGCCGCCAGGACGCGGTGTTCACCAACGGCGCCGGCAACTACTCCGGCTGGCTGCACCGCTACTACCAGTACCAGGGCCTGGCCCGCGGCGGCCGCACCCAGCTCGCGCCCACCTCGGGCGCGATGGGCTATGGCGTGCCGGCTGCGGTGGCCGCCAGCCTGCTGCAGCCGGGCCGGACGGTGATCAACATCGCCGGCGACGGCGACTTCCTGATGACCGGGCAGGAACTGGCCACGGCCACCGGATACGGCGCCCGGCCCATCGTGCTGGTGGTCGACAACGGCACCTACGGCACCATCCGCATGCACCAGGAGCGCGAGTACCCGGGGCGGGTCTCGGGCAGCGATCTGTTCAACCCCGACTTCGTGATGCTGGCACGCGCCTACGGCTGGGCCGCGACCCTGGTCGCGCAGACCACCGAGTTCGAGGCGGCCTTCCGCGAGGCGCTCGATCGTCCGTTGCCGACCCTGCTGCACCTCAAGCTCGACGCCGAGGTCAGCACCAGCCGCAGCACCCTCAGCGGCATTCGGGCCGCCGCCCTGGCGCGCCGTAAGGCAGCGTCCTGACACCGGCCTGACATTGACAGCTGGCACCACCCGTTACATGTCTGTGTGATCCAAGTTGCAAGGTCCTGATCAAAATCGGGCCCGATGCAAGAAGCCCGTTCAGGGCTCACAAGACGTGACAGGGGTGCGGAGTATGAGTGCAGCCGTCGTGCTGGAGTTGCTGCTGGCAGCAGCACTGCTCGGGTGGGGAGGGTGGTTGCTGGCCGCCCGGATGCCGTTGGCTCTGCTGGCGCGCAAGGCCACGGCCTGGCGCAAGACGGCCGCCACCTTGCGGGTGACCAGCTTGCAGACGGCGCGCGGCCGCGGCACCAGCTTTCGGGTGCTGGTGCGCTACAGCTACCAGGTCGAAGGCAGCGAGGTCGCCGGCGAGCGCATCCACCACTGTTACACCCCGTCGGCGCGCCGACTGCTGCACAAGGGCATCTTCAACCGGCTGCAGTCGGGCTCGGTCATCGCGGTCCACTTCGACCCCGAGCGGCCCGAGCAGTCCACCATCCTGGCCGGCGTCAACCGCGACTGCCTGCTGTATGCCCTGGCCGGCGTGCCGCTGATCGTGCTGGGCGGCCTGCTCGGCCTGCACGGGCTGCTGCTGTCTTCCGACATCGAGGTGCCGGACTGGCTGACGGTGTGCGGGGCTTTCGCGGCGCTCGTCTGCGCGACCGTCGCCGCGGTGAGTTGGCGGGCGCACGACCGCCTGCTCGCCGACGTCGCGCGGGTGCTGTAGCAGGCGCCGGCGCTTCAGGCGAGGTGTCCCAGGCGCCGGATCTTGCGCCGGCGCACGCGCGAGAAGTGGGCGCTGAGGGCCAACGCCGTCACCAGCGTGCCGGCCCACAGCGGCCAGCTGTCGGCCAGTTCGCCAGGACGCGGCGGCACGCTGCGGTGGTAGAGCAGCCAGGCCAGCGCGAAGTTGGCCATGCCCCAGACCACGTTCACCAGCGGCCGCGAGTCGCCCACCGCCGGCGGCTTCGCGAAGGGCGTGGGGAAACGCCGGCCGCTCAGGCCATGGACGAAGTGCGGTACGCCGTTGACGGCGAAGACCGCAACGAAAAAATGTGCCACGTGATCGAGCCAGTCCATCGCCTCTGCTCCTGCTGCTGCCTGGCGAAAGATCGCAATCGATGTGCCCGGGCGAGGTGTTTCATGCCGCCAGCGCGCGCCGCAGCGCATCCGAAGGCAGGGCGGTTTCGACAGCGTCCGCCAGACGCTCCAGGCTGTGCTCCCGCAGGGCCTGCAGGTCCAGCGGCTGGCGGTCCTGCAGGCCGGCCCAGGCCAGCAGCGCATCCAGCGCCTCGGGCGTGTCGAAGAAGCCGTGCACATAGGTCCCGAGGATCTGGCCGCCGGCATCGCGCACGCCCTCGGGCCGCCCGTCGTCCAGCGACAGCAGCGGGTGCTCGAAGGCCGGCCCCTGGCTGACGCCGGCATGGATCTCATAGCCCTCGACACGCGCGCCCCCCTCCAGCAGCCGGCCGCGCACGCGACGCAACTGCTTTTCGCTTTCCAGCGTGGTGTGCAGCGCCAGCAGTCCCAGACCGGGCAGGGAGCCAGCCGGGCCTTCGATGCCCTGCGGGTCGTGCAGCCACTCGCCCAGCATCTGCATCCCGCCGCACAGGCCGACCAGCTTGCCGCCGTAACGCAGGTGGCGCCGCAGATCGCTGTCCCAGCCGCGTTCGCGCAGCGCGCGCAGGTCGGCCTGCACGCTCTTGCTGCCGGGCAGCACGACCAGGTCGGCCGCCGGCAGGGGCCGGCCCGGCCCGGCCAGCAGCAGTTCCACCTGCGGGTGTTGGCGCAGGGCGTCGAAATCGGTGTGGTTGGAGATGCGTGGCAGCACCGGTACCACCACCCGCAGCCGCGGTCCGGCGGCGCAAGGGGGCAGCGCCGGCGCCAGCGCATCCTCGGCGTCCAGCACCAATCCCTGCAGGTAGGGCAGCACCCCCAGCACCGGCTTCCCGCTGCGCGCTTCCAGCCAGGCTAGCCCCGGCTCCAGCAGCCGCAGGTCGCCACGGAAGCGGTTGATGACAAAACCGCGCACCCGCGCCTGCTCGCTCTCGCTGAGGCAGGCCAAGGTGCCGAGCAGGTGGGCGAAGACGCCGCCGCGGTCGATGTCAGCGACCAGCACGACCGGGCAATTGGCCGCCTCGGCGAAGCCCATGTTGGCGATGTCGCGCTCGCGCAGGTTGACTTCGGCCGGGCTGCCCGCGCCCTCGACCAGGACCACCTCGTGCGCGGCGCACAGGCGCCGGTAGCTTTCCATCACATACGGCAGGGCCAGCGGTTTGTAGTCGTGGTAGGCCAGCGCATCGGCATTGAAGCGGGCGCGGCCCTGGATGATCACCTGGGCGCCGGTGTCGCTGTTGGGCTTGAGCAGCACCGGATTCATGTCGGTGTGCGGCTCCAGCCCGCAGGCCTGGGCCTGCAGTGCCTGGGCACGGCCGATCTCGCCGCCGTCGGCGGTGACGGCCGAGTTGAGCGCCATGTTCTGCGGCTTGAAGGGCGCGACCTTGCGGCCGCGGCGGTGGAACACGCGGCCCAGCGCGGCGACCAGCGTGGACTTGCCGGCGTCGCTGGTGCAGCCCTGGACCATCAGGGTGCCGCGGAAGCTGTCGAAGAAGTCGATGTCTTGTGAAGGAGCGGGCATGGGCCGATTATGATTTCCGGCTTCGCCCTTGCCGGCGCCTGCCCGCTCCCGCCCCGCCGCCTGCCTGCCTTGCACCTCGATCTCCTGACCTTCCTCCCCGACCGCGAATGGGCCTGGGCCTTGTTGCTCGGCGTGGCGGCCGACGTGCTGCTCGGCGAGCCGCGCCGCTGGCATCCGCTGGTGGGTTTCGGGCGGCTCGCGAGCGCCATCGACCGCCGCTTCAACGGCGGCCGGCGCTGGCAGGGGGTGCTCGCCTGGCTGGGGCTGGTCGGCGCACTGGCCGCGCTGTATGGCGGCGCGCGCTGGCTGCTGCCGCAGGCCGCACGTTGGATGGCCGATGGCGCAGCCCTCTGGTTCGCGCTCGGCGCGCGCAGCCTGCAGGAGCACGTCTGGCCGGTGCGCCAGGCGCTGGTGCAGGGCGACCTGGCGTCGGCCCGCGCCGCCGTGCAGCGCATCGTCACGCGCGACTGCACGTCGCTGGATGCGAGCGAAGTGGCCGCGGCCGCCGTCGAGTCCACGCTGGAGAACGGCAACGACGCGGTGTTCGGCAGCTTGTTCTGGTTCGCCGTCGGCGGCGGGCTGGGGGCGCTGGTGTTCCGACTTGCCAACACGCTGGATGCGATGTGGGGCTACCGCACCGAACGCTACCTGTGTTTCGGCTGGGCCGCGGCCCGGGCGGACGATCTGCTGAACTGGCTGCCGGCCCGCCTCACCGCGCTCAGTTATGCGGGCCTTGGCTACACCCGGCTGGCCCTGTGGTGCTGGCGCCATCAGGCGCCGCGCTGGGACAGCCCGAACGCCGGGCCGGTGATGGCGGCCGGCGCCGGCGCCCTCGGGCTCAAGCTCGGTGGCCCGGCGCGCTACCACGGCCGCACCGAGACGCGCCCGGTGCTCGGCGCCGGCCGCCTGCCGCACAGCGGCGACGTGGGCCGGGCGCTGGCCCTGGTCGCCAGCGCCTTGCTGATGTGGCTGGTGGTGCTGACGGTGCTGCACGTGGGGCTGACGCGATGACGCCGGCGGCCGGTGCATGGCCCCAGGTGCCGCACGGCGCCGACCTCGAACGTGCCAGGCGCCTGTACCCCGAGCCCCGCGGCGGCTGGCTGGACCTGTCCACCGGCATCAACCCGCGGCCCTGGCCCGCGGCAGCGGCGGCGCTGCGCTTTGGCCTGGACGTGTGGCGTGACCTGCCGACGCCGGACGCCGGCTTGCTGACCGCGTTCGAGGGGTACTACGGTGCCGGGGCCTGGCCGGTGCCCGGTTCGCAGGCCGTGATCCAGGCGCTGCCGCGTGTGTGGCGGCGCCTGCACGGCACGGCGCGTTGCCGCGTGCTGGCGCCGGGTTATGGCGAGCATGCGGCGCGCTGGGCGCTGGAGGGGCACGAGGTCGTGTTGAGCGGCGTCGACGACATGGGGCAGGGCGATGCCGAGGTCCGTGTGCTGGCGCGGCCGAACAACCCGACCGGCGACAGCTTGGGGATCGCGCCGCTGCGCGAGCTCGCGTCCAGGAGCCGGCTGCTGGTGGTGGACGAGGCCTTTCTCGACGTCTCCGGCGAGACCAGCATGGCTGCCGAAGGCTTGCCGAACGTCGTGGTGCTGCGGTCGCTGGGCAAGTTTTTCGGGCTGGCCGGGCTGCGGGTGGGTGCGGTGCTGGGCGATGCGCCGTGGCTTGCTGCGCTGCGGGCCGAGATCGGGCCCTGGAGCGTCAACGGCCCTGGCCTGCATCTCGCTGCGGCGGCCTTGCGCGACGTCGACTGGCAGCGTGAAGCCCGCGGCTGGCTCACCGGGCAGTCGCTGCGCCTGGGTGCGCTGCTGGACGAAGCCGGCCTGCCGCACCATGGCACCCCCTTGTTCCGCACCGTCGCGACCCCGCGGGCCCGGGCGCTGCACGAGGGGCTGGCGCGGCGCGGCCTCTGGACCCGGCTGTTCGAACTCGACGCGCCGCGGCCCTGGCAGGCGCTGCGCCTCGGGCTGCCGGGGGACGCCGCCGGCCTGGAGCGGCTGGCCGAGGCCTTGTACGAGATCAACCGTCAGGAGGGGCAGACATGAGGCAGGCGATGGCCCGCTGGGGCACAGCCGTGATGGTGTGGTGGGTCGGCACTGCCGCGGTCACCGCTCACGCCGGGGTGAGTGTGGTCGACGACCACGGCCGCACCGTGCACCTGAAGGCGCCCGCGCAGCGCATCATCAGCATCGCGCCGCATGCCACCGAGCTGATCTTCGCCGCGGGCGGCGGGCCCCGGCTGGTAGGCGTGGTCGCCTACAGCGACTATCCCGAGGCCGCCAAGGCGATCCGCCGCGTCGGCGACAACAAGTCTCTGGACCTGGAGGCCATCGCGGCACTGCGGCCCGATCTCATCGTGGTCTGGCGGCACGGCAATGCCCAGCGCCAGCTCGAGAAGCTGCAGGACCTGCGCGTGCCGATGTACCAGAGCGAGCCCAAGCAGCTGGAGCAGATCGCCGCCTCGATCGAGAAGCTGGGCCGCCTGATGGGCAGCGAGGCCGAGGCCCGTGCCGAGGCGGGCCGCTTCCGGGCCCGTCTGCAGGCGCTGCGCCAACAGCATGCCGGCCGCGCCCCGGTGCGGACCTTCTACCAGGTGTGGCGCAACCCGCTGATGACGCTCAACGACACCCACATGGTGAGCGACATCGTCCGCCTGTGCGGCGGCGTGAACGTGTTCGGCGGGCTGGACCGGCTGGTGCCCACCCTGTCCGAGGAAGCGGTGCTGCAGGCCGACCCCGAGGTCATCCTGACCGCCGCCATGGGCGCGACCCGCAACGAGCAGTCGCTCGACGGGCTGGAGGGCTGGCGGCGTTACGCGCGCCTGCAGGCCGTCGAGCGCGGCAATCTCGTCAGCATCGACGGCGACCTGATCAACCGCCCGACCCCTCGGGTGCTGCAGGGGGCAGAGCAGGTCTGCCAGGCGCTGGAGGCGGCGCGGCGCAAGCGCCCCCGGTGAGGCACGGGCGCCGGCTCAGCGCGGCCTGCGCTCGGACAGCCGCATGCGCAGTCCGATCGGCAGCAGCGCCGACGCGAGCCGTTCGGGCGCCACCGGCCCCTCGCGGGTGCCGACCTCACGCAGCTCGAAGTTGCGCGCCAGCATCGCCAGCACCATGCTCATTTCCAGCATCGCCAGATAGCGGCCGGGGCACAGACGCGGCCCCGCGCCGAAGGGCATGGACAGCCGCTTGGGCGAGCTGGCGTTCAAGGCCTGCCGGCCTTCGAGCCAGCGTTGCGGCCGGAACTCCTGGGCGTGCTCGATGCGGTTTTCGTCGAGTGTGGCGGCGCGCATCATGCAGACCAGCACCGCGCCCTTGGGAATCAGCAGGCCGTCGATTTGCGTGTCTTCGCAGGCTTCCAGCTCGCGCACCGGCGCCACGGGGTGCAGCCGCATCGCCTCATGGATGCAGGCCTCGGTGAAGCTCAGGGCGCCGGCCGCTTCGAGGCTGGGGGGCAGGGCGGCCGGCGCCAGCGTGGTGTCGACCTCTTCGACCACACGGCGCCAGGCCTCGGGATGCCGGCTCAGGAAGTAGATGGTCCAGGCCAGCGTGTTGGCGGTGGTGTCCTCGCCGGCCAGCAGCATCGTGAAGACATTGCCGGCCACTTCCTGCTCGGTCAGGGGCCGGCCCTCGTCGTCGCGTGCGGCGAGCAGCGCTTCCAGCAGGTCCGCCGGTTCGCTGCAGCGCCGCGGCTCGGCCTCCAGCCGGGTCTGGGCCGCAGCGATCAACTCGCCCACCACCCGGTGCACGGCGCGCACATGGACGTCGAAGGCGCGGACCGACGGCAGCCACGTCAACCAGCGCCAGTAAGGCAGCGGACTGTTGGCGCGGCGGAATACCATCGGAAACACCTTGTCCAGGTGGCTGTGCAGCTCGCTGTGCTCTTTCTGGATCGTGTTCATCTCCACGCCGAAGGCCAGGCCCGCGGTCACGTCCACCGTGTAGCGCATCAGCGTGCGCTGCAGGTTCAGCACCTCACCGTGGCGCGCGGCGTCGATCCAGCGCTGCCGCAGGCGGTCGGTGACCCGCAGCAGCGAGGGGAAAAACCGGCGCAGGTGGGCCGGGTCGAATGCCGACATGACGATGCGGCGCTGGCGTCGCCAGGTCTCTCCCTCGGCGGTGAAGACGCCCTGGATGCCGATCTCGTCCATCACGCTTTGGATGCGGCTGTAACGCCGCCAGGTGTCGGGGCGGTCGCGCAGCGCTTGCTGGATGGTGTCCGGGTCGGACACCACCACTGCGTCGGTGCGGCCGAAGCGCAGCCGGTAGACCGGCCCGTGCCGTCGCGCCCAGGCCTCGATCTGCGCATGCAGGTTCTGCCTGTCGAACTGCAGCAGGTTGCCGACCAGCGGCCAGGGGAAGGGGCCGGGGAGGTCGGCGGGGCGCCGCAGCGGCGGCGGGGAAACGGGAAGAGGTGCCTGTTCAGTGCTTGCCATGACGAGTCCCTCCTGGGAGTGGAACTGCAGTATTGGCAGCGGAAAGCCGTCTCTCGACCTCCGACTGTGTGCACTTGCGAGAGGGATGCCTGCTCAGGCAGCAGCCAGGTGGTGCGCGACTTCAGGGACGCGCGAACAGCCGCGCTGCCGCGGCCGGGCAGGAACCATAGTAGCCGTGGAAGAAGGAGGCGGTCAGCGAGCCGGCCTGGTACACCGCCTCCGGTCCGCCATAACGGCGCGGCTGGGTCAGCGCCGCCGGCGCGAGGCCCGGCTGCACTTCCAGGCGGCCATAGTGGAAGACGTGGCCGCGCAGCTCGCCCTGACCGGTGCGCCAGCTGTGCAGGCCGATGCCGGCCAGCCGGGTGCCCATCACCGCGGTGGCGGGCAGCAGGCCGGCCATGCGGTGCTCACGGCCGCTGGCGTCGCGCAGGGTCTCGGCGCAAACCATCATGCCGCCGCATTCGGCGACGATGGGTCGCTCGCGGCGGTGGTGTTCGCGCAGGCTGGCGAGGAATCGCGCGCAGCCGCTCAAGCGCTCGGCGTGCAGTTCGGGGTAGCCGCCCGGCAGGTAGACCGCGCTGGCCCCGTCCGGCACCGGCTCGTCGGCCAGTGGCGAGAACGCGCTGACGTGCGCGCCGAGGCCTTGCAGCAGCGCCAGGTTGGCTTCGTAGCAGAAGGAAAAGGCCGCGTCGCGCGCCACCGCGATGTGGCTGCCCTCCAGCAAGGGCGGCGGCACGACCGGGCTGGCGGCGCTGCTTGCCTCGAAGGGACGGCGCCATTCGGGCAGGGCGTTCAGCAAGGCCGAGTCGAGATGCAGGGCGTGGTCCAGGCTGTCCCAGATGGCGGGCAGGCCGGCAGCGAGTTCGTGCGCCTCCACCAGCCCCAGATGGCGTTCCGGCAGGGGCCGTTCGCAACGCAGCAGGTGGCCGGCCCAGCCGAGCTGAGGCGGCAGGCTGTCGCGCAGCATGCGGGCATGGTTGGGTCCGGCGACCCGGTTGGCGAGCACGCCGGCCCAGCTGAGCGTGCGTCCGCGGCCGTAGTCGTGCAAGCCCAGCGCGAGGGCACCGAAGGTTTCGGCCATGGCGCTGGCGTCGATCAGGGCCAGCACCGGCACCGCGAAGGCGGCGGCCAGATCGGCCGCACTTGGGTCGCCGTCGTAGAGGCCCATCGCGCCCTCGATGATCAGCCAGTCGGCTTCGCGCGCGGCGGCGTCGAGCAGGCGGGCGCTTTCGGCAGGGCCCACCATCCACAGATCGAGGTTGAACACCGGTGCACCGGTGGCGGCGGCCAGGTAGCCAGGATCGATGAAGTCCGGGCCGATCTTGAAGCCGCGCACACGCTGTCCGCCATTGGCGAGCCGGCGTGCCAGCGCGCAGGCGAAGGAGGTCTTGCCCTGCCCGGAGGCCGGGCCGGCGATCAATAGAGCACGCGCCACGGGAAGGACCTCTCGTCCGACGGGTGGATCGGCCTGTCCCCCGAAGGAGCGGCCTGCAGGAAGGCCGCCATCGGATGTCTCGGACGCCCGACCATCACAGCTCCACGCCGGGCTGGGCCCGGATGCCCTGGGCGAAGGCGTGTTTCACCAGTCCCATCTCGCTGACCGTGTGCGCGACCTCGATCAGTTCGGGCGGCGCGGCGCGGCCCGTGACCACCACGTGCTGCATCTCGGGGCGGCCGAGCAGGTCCTCGATGACCTGCTGCACGTCGAGATACCGGTACTTCAGCGCGATGTTGAGCTCGTCCAGCACGACCAGGCCGATCGCGGGGTCTTGCAGCATCCGGGCCGCGACGGCCCAGGCGGCCTGCGCCTTCTCGGCATCGCGCTCGCGGTCCTGGGTGTTCCAGGTGTAGCCCTCGCCCATCACGTGGAAGTCGACCTCGCCGGGGAAGCGGCGGAAAAAGATTTCCTCGCCCGTCGGGATCTTGCCCTTGATGAACTGCACCACGCCGACCTTCATGCCGTGGCCGAGCGCGCGCGCCACCATGCCGAAGGCGCTCGAACTCTTGCCCTTGCCGTTGCCGGTGTGCACGAGGATCAGGCCGCAGTCGCGTTGGGCGGCGTCGATCTTGGCATCGACGATCTCCTTCTTGCGCTGCATGCGACGGCGGTGGCGTTCGGCGAGGCCGGCATCATCCTTGACGTCGTCGGAGGAAGGGGTGTTCATGTGATCCTCATTGTTGCGCTGGCAGGTAGTAGGTGCGGCTGTCCAGTGTGACAGGCAGCATGCGGCAGCCATAGGCCTGCTCCAGGTGCTGCTCGGACAGCACCTGCTCCAGCGGCCCGGCCACCCAGCGCGGCTGTCCCGACGCCGGCTGCAGGCACAGCAGGGCATGGGTGCAGCAGCGCTGCGCGAGGTTGACGTCATGCAGCGACATCACGATCGCCCGGTCGCTCAGGCCGGCCAGCAGTCCGGTCAGCGCGAGCTGGTGGCTGACGTCGAGATGCGCGGTGGGCTCGTCGAGCAGCAGCAGCGCGGTGTCCTGCGCCAGCGCCGCGGCGAGCGCGACGCGCTGGCGCTCGCCGCCGGAGAGGCAACGCACGTCCTGGCCGGCGAGCTGCAGCGCGTCGCAGCGTGCCAGGCAGTCCAACGCGAGCTCGCGGTCGCCCGGGGCCAGCCAGCCGAGCCGGCCGGCATAGGGCTGGCGGCCGGCCAGCACGACGTCGAGCACGTTCATCGCGAAGACGTCGTGGTGCTGCTGCGGGCACCAGGCACGGCGCCGCGCCAGCTCGCGGGTCGAGAGGCGCTGCAGGGGCTGGCCCTCGTAGCGCACGCTGCCGCCGGCGGCCGGCAGCAGTCCGGCGACGCTGCGCAGCAAGGTGGTTTTGCCGCAGCCGTTGACGCCCAGCAGGGCCCAGCGTTCGGCGCGCTTCACCTGCCAGTCCAGGCCGGCGACCAGCGTGCGGACACCGGCCCGGACCTGCAGGTTCTCGGTGCTCAGCAGGACGCTCATGCCGTCCTCCCGCTGCACAGCAGCAGCCACAGGAAGGCCGGCACGCCGATGAGCGCGGTGAGCACGCCCACCGGCAGCTGCATCGGCGCGACGAGGGTGCGTGCCAGCGTGTCGGCCAGCACCAGGAAGGCGCCGCCACCGAGCGCGCAGGCCGGCAGCAGCAGGCGCTGGTCGTTGCCCAGCGCGAGCCGCAGCGCATGCGGCACCACCAGGCCGACGAAGCCGATGCTGCCGGCCACCGTGATCGCCAGCCCCGCGGCCAGCGAGGCCAGCACCACCACCACGGTGCGCACGCGCGCCACGTCGACACCCAGCGAGCAGGCCTGGGCGTCGCCGAGCAGCATCAGGTTGAGATCGCGCGCGACGCCCGTCGCGAGCACCAGCAGTGCGGCCGCCGCGGCCAGCGGCAGGCCGTAGCGATCGGCGCCGTTGAGGTCGCCCAGCATCCAGAACACCATGCTGCGCAGCTGGTTCTCGGGCGCGACCGAGAGGATGAAAGCCACCACTGCCCCGAAACCCGCGCTCAGGATCACGCCCACCAGCAGCAGGTGCACGCCGGCCTGCGTGCTGTCGGCATGGCGCCGGAAGGCGCGCGCGCCGAGCAGGAAGACCAGCGCCGTCGCCAGCAGCGCGCCCGCCGAGGCCCCGGCGCTGACCAGCCACCAGCTGGCCCCCGCCGACAGCGCGAGCAAGGCGCCTACCGAGGCGCCGCCCGACAGGCCCAGCACATAGGGATCGGCCAGCGGGTTGCGCAGCAGCGCCTGCAGCATCGCACCCGACAGCGACAACAGCGCGCCGCAGGCCAGTGCGCAGAGCGCGCGCGGCAGACGCAGGCTGGTCACGATGTCGGCCTGCACGCCGGCTGACTTGCCGAGCAGGGCCGCCAGCACCTCGCCCAGCGCCAGCGGCTGGCTGCCGAGCGAGATCGCGAGCAGCACGCTGGCCGCGGCGGCCAGCAGCAGGGCCGGCAAGGTCAGCAGCGGGGGCGCGGCAGTCTTCATCTCAGGGGCGGCTGCCGGTGAACTGCAGACCGGCGAACACGGTGCGGCCCAGGGTCGAGTAGCCCCAGGCGGTGGCGTAGTCCTTGTCGCCGACGTTGTTGAGCCGCGCGAGCAGGGTCCAGCCCGGGGCCATGCGCCATTGGGCGCCGAGGTTCACGATGCCGTAGCCGCCCACGCGCACGCGGTTGAACATCGGGCCGTAGTCCTCGCGGTCGGACACCGCCAGCCATTCGGCGAAGGCGTTGCCCCACTCGGCCTGGCGCTCGACCTTGAGCTGTGCGCTGCGGTCGGCGCGGCGCACCAGCGGCAGCCCGTTGCTCTTGTCCTCGGCGTCCAGCACGTCGACCGATCCGTCCACGTGCCAGCCGCTCGCATGCCAGCCGGCCTGCAGGGTGGCGCCCTGCATTTGGGCGAGCTGGCTCTGGACGTTGGTCCTCGGGTCGATGAAACCGCGGATGCGATTGCGGTAGAGCGTCAGCGAGCCCTGCAGTGGACCGTTGTCGTAGCGCAGCGCCAGTTCGCGGCCGTGGTTGCGCTGGGGTTTGAGCGCCGGGTTGCCGCCGTAGTCTTCGCCGGGATAGTAAAGCTGGTTGAACGTCGGTGCCTGGAAGTTGCTGGCCAGGCTGCCCGTCACCCGCCACGCCGGGCCCAGCCGGTAGCCCAGCGCCAGGCTGTGGGTGGTGAAGCCGCCGAACTGCGAGTTGTCGTCGCGGCGCAGCGCGGCCTGCCCGGTCCAGTCGCCGCGGTTCAGGGCATAGGCGAGCAGCACGCTGTCGATGTGGCGCTCGTCGACGGTGTACGCCGTCGTGCCGTCCACCTCGTCTTCGAGCCGCTCCAGGCCGGCAATGATCCGGTCGTTGCCGATCTCGAACGTGTTCTGCCAGACCAGCTGGCGGCGCCGGGTGTCGAAGTCGCTGCGGCCGTCGAGCTGCCCGTCGGACGAGCGCTTGTAAACGCTCGCGCTCTTGTCGTCGCTCAGGCTCAACCGCAGGCTCGACAGCCAGCGCGCGTGCAGGCGGTTCTCCAGGGTCACGCCCCAGCTGGAAGTCTGCGTCCGGGCTTCGGCGTCGGTGTCCTCGGACGTCAGGCCCAGCGGGCTGCCGAAACTCACTGGGTCGAAGAACGCGCCGTCGAATCCGTGCCGCCCGCGTGCCACCAGCCCTTGCACCGCCAGGCTGTGCCCGGGGGCCAGCGTCCAGTTGAGCGAGCCGGAGAGCGAGCGGCTGCGGTAGCCGTCGTCGTCGGGGTTGTAGGAGAAGCCCGAGGGCTCGTTGCTGGCGCTGATGCCGTGAGCCCGTTCCGCGGCTGCGCCGATACTCCAGCCGAGGTTGCTGCTGCCCCCACCGACGCTGCCGTCGAGCTTGGCCAGGCCGTCCGAGCCGGCGCCCACCTGGGCCTGGTAGTTCAGGCCCTTGCCGCCGCGGCGCGTGAAGATCTGGATCACGCCGCCGACCGCGTCCGGCCCGTAGAGTGTGGTGGCCGGGCCGCGCAGCACCTCGATGCGCTCGATCTGCGCCAGCGGGATGTTCTCCAGCGGCGCGGCGCCATTGGTGGCCGAGCCGATGCGCACCCCGTCCACCAGCACGACGATGCGGCTCAGCTCGGCGCCGCGGATGAAGAGGTTGGTGTTCGAGGCATAGCTGCCATTGCTGCTCATCTGCACGCCGGGCAGGCGCTGCAGCAGCTCGCGCAGGCTGGACTGCCCCGAGCGGCGGATGTCCTCCTCGGTGACGACCGAGACGTCGGCCACCAGGTCCTGCACCGACTGCGGCAGGCGGGCAGCGGTGACGACGGTCTGGGGCAGGGACGCGGGCTGCGACTGGGCCAGGACGGGCAGGGCGGCGTACAGCGCGGCGGCCAGGGCGGGCGGCAGCACGCCATGGCGCAAGGCGAAGACAGGTATGTTCATGACGGACAGGAGCAGGACACCCGTGCCTGCTTCCCCGCAGGTCCGGGCACACCGGGCGCGCGAGAGGCGCACCCACCTGTTGGCCGGTATCCGGGCTGGCAGAGCGACCCCGGCGGCCTTCCCAGCGCCTGGGCGCCAGTGGCGGAGAACCGGAGCTGGAGCGCGCCTGGCGGCGTGCTTCGTCTGCTGACCGTTGCGGGGGCAGCGCAGGCCTCGGGTGGCCGCCGTCGCGGCGGACATCCTTCCTGCTTCCCGTTTAACTGCGCCACCGGGCGGCGGCGCGGGCACCAACGGACGGGATTGTATGAGAGCGTTGCGCCGACACCCCCAGACGCAGAAGATGTGAATCGATTGGGCCACCTTGTGAGCAAACGCCGGGCCTTGCTCGTCGCCCTTTCGGCCCCCGGTATGAGTGGGCGCCAACTTGTGACTTTGTCGATATCTTCCGCTCTCACTCATCATCAAACGCTCAGGGACCTGCCGCTGCTTCGATGCAAGCCCAGCTTGCATCGGGGCCCGGTATTGCCCGGGCCAGCAGCGGAGGACCTATGCGGAACATTCCTGGCGGGGCGCCCGTATCGAGGCGCACGGTCGCGGTGGCGGCCTTGTCGCTCCTGCTGCTGGTCGGGTGTGGGGGCGGCGGTGGTTCAGCAACGGACGAGCCTTCGCCGTCGCTTGCGGACGCTGCCGACACGGCCCCGGACGGCGGCGACCGCGAGGCGGCCCAGGCTGCCTTGATCACGCCCCGGCAGGACGCGCTTGTCGGCATGCTGCCCCCGACACCCGACGCCCACCTGGTCGGCATGTGGAGCCCGGTGGTGGACTGGCCGGTGCTGGGCCTGCACGCCAATGTCCTGCCCAATGGCCGCGTGCTGACCTACGGCGCCAAGCGGCCCGACCTGCCGGGGCAGAAGGCGCTGGCCTTCGACGAGTGGGACCCGGCCGGCGGCCTGCAGCCCGCTGCGCACAAGGAGGTGCGCAGCCCCACCGAGGTCGACAGCTTCTGCAGTGCCTCGGTGATGGGCCCCGATGGCCTGCTCATGATCGTCGGCGGCAACACCTTCTGGAAAACCTCGCAATGGGACCCCGGGCGCAGCCTGCTGCTCGCGCGCGCTTCTCAGATGCACCAGCCGCGCTGGTACAGCTCGCTGGTGCGGCTGCCGGACAACCGCGTGGTGGTGGTCGGCGGCAACAGCAACGACAAGACGGCCTCCGCCATCTACGCCACCACGCCCGAGGTCTTCTCGGCCGCCGAGGGCTGGCGCCAGCTGTCCAACGCCAGCAGCGACGAAGCTTTCGGCGCGACCGAAAAACGCTGGTGGTACCCGCGCGCTTACCTGGCGCCCGACGGCCGCATCGTCGGCATCTCCAACAACCTGATCTGGCGGCTCGACGCCGCGGGCGCGGGCCGCCTCGAGGTGCTGGGCCGCTCGGGGCACCGCGTCGGCATCTCCGGAACCACGGTGATGTACCGGCCGGGCAAGGTGCTGCTGGTGGCCGGCGGCGAGACCGTCTTCGACACCGAGCCCGCGTCGCGAAAGGCGGCCGTGCTGGACATCGGCGCCGAGCGCCCGGTCGCGGTGCCGGTGGCCGAACTGGCCTATGCGCGCAACTATGCCAACTCGCTGATGCTCCCGGACGGCCGCGTCCTGGTCACCGGCGGCACCACCCACGGCAATGCGCTGGGCAAGGCCGTTCTGCCGGCCGAGGTGTGGGACCCGCAGGCGGACCGCTGGACCCCCTGGGCCTCGGCCTCCGCCGAGCGGCTCTACCACTCGACCTCGCTGCTGCTGCCCAGCGGCGCGGTGCTGAACACGGCTGGCGGGTCGCCGGGGCCGGTGTTCTCGGATACGGCACAGGTGTTCTTCCCGCCTTACTTCTTCAGGAAACGCCGGGACGGCCAGGTGGTATGGGCCGACCGGCCGGCGGTACAGAGGATGGAGCGCGGCCACCCCTATTTCAGCCACGGCGAGGACGCCCGGACGACCGTGCGGCTGGCGGACCGGCGGCGCATCGCCTCGGTGGCCCTGATCTCGCTGGCCGCGGTGACCCACGGCCACAGCACCGACCTGCGTCATGTGCCGGTGCCGTTCCGCCAGCGCCAGAACCGGCTCGAGCTGCACCTGGACCAGCTGTCGGACACCACCGTGCCACCGGGGTACTACCAGCTGCACGTGGTGGACGACCAGGGCGTGCCCTCCGCTGCCGTGATCGTCGAGTTCCGCCGCCGCGCGGGCGATGTCGCGGGCGAGGGCCGCGCCAGCCAGTCCAGCGACGAGCGGGGTTCGAGGGCCGCCGACCGGGCCACCGACCAGGACTGGCGCAGCCACACCGCGACCGCGCCCGGGCAGTCCGATGCCTGGTGGCGGCTGGACTTCGACGACACGCGGCCGATCTCGGCGATCAGCTTGTTCAACCGCCTGGGTGACTGCGATGGCACTGGCGACTGCCGCAGCCGGCTGCGCGACATCACGGTCTCGGTGCTGGACGCGGCCGGCCAGGCGGTCTGGACCTCGTCGCAGCTCAACCCCGAGAACAGCCTGAAGTCGCCCGACCGCCTGCACCTGGACCTCACCTTGCTCAACGGCACGGCAGTGCCAGGACGCAGCGTGGTGGTGCAGCGGCGCTCCGACCCTGACCTGTCCGGCAGCGGTGGCCAGGGCGACCGGAGCGAGGCCGAGGTGCTCTCGTTGGCCGAGGTGCAGGTCGAGCAGGGGCCCGTCAACCTGGCGCTGCGCCAGACGGCCCGGCAATCGAGCACTGCCTCGGGCGGCGTCGCGTCGCGGGCGGTGGACGGGCGCTACAACGCACTCTGGCGCGACGGGCCGCTCACCTATACGGGCCCGGCGCAGCAGCCGTGGTGGGAGGTCGACCTGGGCGCGGTGCACCCGCTGCGACAGGTCAGGATCTGGAACCGGGTGGACTGCTGCAGCGAGCAGTTGGCCGACTTTGACGTGCTGGTGTCGGACACGCCCTTCGGTGGATCCACCCTGGAGGAGGAGCGCCGACGTCCCGGGGTGACGGCCTACCCCGTGGGCTCGCTGGAGGGCCGGCGGATGCTGGATCTGCGGCTCGCGGAGGGCCAGAGCGGGCGCTATGTGCGCCTGTGGCTGAGGGGGGAAGCGGCGCTGTCGCTGGCGGAGGTGGAGGTGCTGGCGCGCTGAGCGACGGCCAAGTCAGGGCCCGGCCGGCCTGCTCAACGGGCCCGCCGGGCGGCGCCCCACAGCATCAGCACCACACCGCCCAGGACCACCCCCGCAGCGCTCCATTCGAAGCCGGTGATGTGCTCGCCGGCCACCGCGACGCCGAGCAGCATCGCGATGACGGGATTGACGAAGGTGTAGCTGGAAGCGAGCGCTGCCGGGGCCTGGCTGAGCAGCACCATGTAGGCGTTGAAGGCGACCAGCGAGCCGAACACCACCAGATAGGCCCAGGCCCCGGCGGCCAGCGGCTCGGGCGGCCAGATGGGCGTCTCGCCGGCCGCGAGCGACAGCGCCAGCAGCAGCAGGCCGCCGCAGACCATCTCGCTGGCGAAGCCCATCGCGCCCGGCGCCAAGGGCAGGCTGCGCTGGCTCAGCACGCTGCCGATGGACCAGGTGATGCAGGCCGTCGCGATGGCGATGAGGCCCACCGGCGAGGCCTGGAAGCCGGCGCCCTGGGTCAGCATCAGCACGCCGCCCAGCCCGACCGCGATGCCGGCCAGCTCGAAGCGGCTCGGGTAGACGCGCCACAACAGGTTGAGCGCAGCGATCATCAAGGGCACGACCGCGATGAAGGCCACCACCAGGCCGGACCCCACACTCTGCTCGGCATAGGCGGTGCCGCCCATGCCGCCGCCCAGCATCAGGCCGCCCACGCCGGCCGCGTTGAGCCATTGCCGCGCGCTGGGCAGGGGACGGCCGCGCCAGCGCATCCAGGCGAGCAGCGCCAGGCCCGCCACCAGGAAGCGGGTGCCCATCTGGAAGAAGGGCGGAAAGCTGATCAGCGCGTATTTGATCGCCAGGTAGGTCGAGCCCCAGACCAGCCAGGTGGCGGCGAGGCAGAGCGTGATCAGGGGCGTGAGGGACCCCGGGCGGGCGAGGATGGTGGAAGCAGCGCTCATGGTCTAGGGTGTGTTGGGTGTGGTTCCGATCTGGCCGGAAAGCTCAAGATCGTAAGAAAGCAGCCCACACCGCACCAGTAGCGTTTCACGGATCTGAAGCCGATAATCCTTGTATTCAGAAAGCAATCCGGAGGTCCAGCCTTGAATCACGATCTCGACCATCACGACACCCGCATCCTGGCCGAACTGCAGGCCGATGCCCGGCTGTCGATGGCCGAGCTGGGCCGCAGGGTGCACCTCAGCCAGCCCGCGGTGACAGAGCGGGTGCGCAAGCTGGAGACGGCCGGCGTCATCACCGGCTACCGTGCCAGCGTCGACCTGCAGAAGCTGGGTTACGGCATCCGGGCCGCCATCCGCGTCGGGCGCGCCGAATACGCGCGGGTGGTGCAACTGATCCAGCAGACCCCCGAGGTGGTCACGGCCTACAACGTGACCGGCGAGGACAGCTGGATCCTGGAGATCGCCGTGATCGACGTGGGCCACCTCGATGCGGTGGTGACCAAGTTCTGCATCCTCACCGAAACTTCGACTTCCATCATCCTGAACGCGGTGCGCGAGTGCCAGCCCATGCTGCCCGCGCGCCGCGAAGACGTGAAACCGCCGATCAAGAAAGTGGACAAGGCATGACGACTTCCCCCGACTCCGCGAGCTCGCTCGACTTCGCGACTTGCGATTTCTGCGACGCGCACAAGAAC
Source organism: Aquabacterium sp. A7-Y (assembly GCF_026153205.1). Taxonomy (GTDB): domain Bacteria; phylum Pseudomonadota; class Gammaproteobacteria; order Burkholderiales; family Burkholderiaceae_C; genus Caldimonas. The sequence continues at coordinate 23,202 of NZ_JAPFBW010000019.1, forward strand.
GACAGCGACGGCGCCTTCCGCGTGCTGCCGCCGGTGTTCCGCGACTTCGGCGCGCGCCGCAAGTTCGCCGGGCCGGTCAGCACGGTGAAGTGTTTCGAGGACAACACGCTGGTCAAGGCGGCGCTCGACACGCCGGGACAGGGGCGGGTACTGGTGGTGGACGGTGGCGGCTCGCTGCGCCGGGCGCTGGTGGGCGGCAACCTGGGGGCCGCGGCGGCGAAAAACGGCTGGGCCGGCGTGGTCGTGGACGGCTGCGTGCGCGATGTGGCCGAACTGGCGGCCTGCGAGGTCGGCATCCGGGCCCTGGCCTCGATGCCACTGCCGACCGAGAAGCGCCATGAAGGCCAGCGCGACGTCGCGGTGCAGGTGCAGGGCGTCTGGGTGCGCCCGGGCGACTGGCTGTATGCCGACGCGGACGGCATCGTCGTGATGCCGGCGCCGGCACCTTGAGCGCCGGGTCGCCCCGGCGGGGCGGCCCGGTCGCGGCCGCGCTCAGGCGACCTGGATGGCGATGCGCCGCGGCTGCGCGTGCTCCTGCTTGGGAATGCGCAGCTTCAGCACGCCGTCCTTCAGCGCCGCGTCGATGCGGCTCGCGTCGAGTTCGCGGCTCAGCGTGAAGGCGCGGCGGTAGCGCGGCACGCGCACCTCGGCATAGACGGCCTCCAGCCCCTCGGGCGTGGGCATCGCCACATCGGCTTCGAGCTGCAGGGTGTCGCCTTCGACCTTCAGCTCCAGCTGCTCCTTGGAGACGCCCGGCAGGTCCGCCAGCAGCGTGATGCCGGTGTCGTCCTCCAGCACGTCGACGCGCGGCACGACGGCGCGGCTGTCACGGCTGTCACGGCTGTCGCGGCCGTCCTCGGACTGGCCGGTCTTGACGATTTGCTTGTCGCTCATGATCTTCACCTCCTTGCAGACGATGCTGGGTTCACTGGATCGCGATGCGCTTGGGCTGGGCCGACTCGCGCCGGGCCACGCTCACCTGCAGCACGCCGTCGCGGTAGCTCGCGTTCACCCGCGTCGGGTCGATGTCCTCGGGCAGCGTGATGGCACGCCGGAAGCTGCCGTGCACGCGCTCGCGGCTGTAGACCGTGGCCTGCTCGCTGCCTTCGGGCAGGCTGGGCTTGCGCTCGCCGGAGAGGGTCAGCACGCCGCGGTCCAGCGTGAGGTCGATGCTGCGGGCATCGAGGCCGGGGGCGAAGGCGTAAATCTCCACGCTGGTGGGCGTGCGGCCGATGTTGATGGCCGGGAAGGTGCCGGGCGCCACCGAGCGGATGCTGGCGGGCACGCCCGGGCTGCCGAACACCTCGTCGAGTTCGCGGCGCAGGCGGTCGAACTCGGTGAACAGGCTGCTCGGGAAACTCATCAGGGATTCGTACATGGTGCGTCCTCCTGGGCAAAGGCGGCCGATCCACATCGGCCTACGAACGCGAGATAGGTTCCGGCCGCGAGCTTTTCAAGAGGGGGAGGCGGCGCCTTGCGAAGCGCTGCCGGCGGCCCCGGCAGGGGCCAGCGAGTGCCGGGGCGGGCCGCTGTCGGTCGCCGGTGTCAGGCCCGCGCGTTGCGCGCGACCCACTGCTCGAAGGTGGCCAGGTACTTGCCGAGGAAACCCCGGGTGGACTCGTTGGCGATGTCGCCCTGGGCGTCGAAGAGTTTGTCCCCGCCGCCGATGTAGGCCTCGGGCTGCTGCAGGCAGGGCATGTCGAGGAACACCAGCGACTGGCGCAGGTGGTGGTTGGCGCCGAAGCCGCCGACAGCGCCCGGCGAGAGCGAGATGATGCCGGCCGGCTTGCCGCTCCAGGCGCTGTGGCCGTAGGGGCGCGAGCCGACGTCGATGGCATTTTTCAGCGGGGCCGGCACCGAGCGGTTGTATTCGGGCGTGAGGAACAGCACCGCGTCCGAGGCGGCGATGCGCTGCTTGAAGCTGACCCAGGCGGCGGGCGGCTCGCCGTCCAGGTCCTGGTTGTAGAGCGGCAGGTCGCCGATCTCGACGATCTGCAGGTCCAGCGACTCGGGCGCGATGCGCGCCAAGGCGAGGGCGAGCTTGCGATTGAGCGATTCCCGCCGCAGGCTGCCGACGATCACGGCAACCTGTTTTTTGTTGGCCATGAGGACTCCTTGAGAGAGGAACAATGGGCGCTGCCGCTCACGGCAGTGCGGTCCATCATAGCCAGCGGCCATCGCGCCTGACGACGCCGGGGAGATGCCTCAGGCGGCCGGCTTGACGACTTCCAGCAAGCGGTCCAGGCCGCCTTCGTTGATCGCCACCATCGCCTGCGCCCGCACCGCCGGCTTGGCGTGGTAGGCCACGCTGAGGCCGGCCGCGCCCATCATGGGCAGGTCGTTGGCGCCGTCACCGACCGCGATCGCCTGCAGCGGGGTGCAGCCGATGCGCTCGCACATCGCGAGCAGCTGGCGTTTTTTCTCCTCGCCGTCGACGATGTCGCCGATCACCCGGCCGGTCAGGCGGCCGTCGACGATCTCCAGCTCGTTGGAGCGCGCGTGGTCCATGCCCAGGCGGGCCTGGACCCGGTCGGCGAAAAAGGTGAAGCCACCGGAGACCAGGAGCGTCTTGAGGCCCGCCGCGCGTGCCGCCGCGACCAGCTCCGTCGCGCCGGGGTTGAGCTGCAGGCGCTGGTCGTAGACCTGCTGCAGTGCGTCGGCCGGCAGGCCTTCGAGCAGCGCCAGGCGGCGCCGCAGGCTCTCCTTGAAGTCGGTGATCTCGCCGCGCATCGCGGCCTCGGTGATGGCCGCCACCTCGGCCTTCTTGCCGGCCACGCCGGCGATCTCGTCGATGCACTCGATGTTGATCAGCGTCGAATCCATGTCGAAGGCGATCAGCCGGAAGTCCGACAGCTGCAGCTGGGGGGTGGTGATCTGGACCGTCAGGCCGGGGGCGAACTCGGTGGGCATGGTGTTCAGGAGGGAGGGAAAAGAAAGCAAAAGGGGCGCGGCTCAGACTGGCTGCGCCACCGGCGTGCCGAGGGCGCGCAGGATGTCCCGGATGTACTGGGCCCGGTCCTTGGGCTCCGGGTAGGCCTTGTCGATGCGCAGCTTCTCGTTGCCGACCAGCTTGACGTTGCGGTTCTTCTGCACCAGCTCGATGATGCGCATCGCGTCGATTGGCGGATTGGGCCGGAAGGTGAGCGTCATGGCCGCCGGCGCCGCGTCGATCTTGAGCACGCCATAGGGCTTGGCCAGCACGCGCAGGCGGTGCACGTCGAACAAGGTCTGGCCCTGCGGCGGCAGCTTGCCGAAGCGGTCCGTGACCTCCTCCAGCAGCGCGTCGATCTGGTCGTTTTTCTCGGCGGAGGCGAGCCGCTTGTAGAGGTTCAGGCGCACATGCACGTCGCCGCAATAGCTGTCCGGCAGCAGGGCCGGCGCGTGCAGGTTGATCTCGGTGGTGACCGACAGCGGCGACAACAGGTCGGGTTCACGCCCGGCCTTGAGCGAGCGCACCGCCTCGCTCAGCATGTCGTTGTAGAGCTGGAAGCCGACCTCCTGCATGTTGCCGCTCTGGTGTTCGCCCAGCACCTCGCCGGTGCCGCGGATCTCCAGGTCGTGCATCGCGAGATAAAAGCCCGAGCCCAGCTCCTCCATGCTCTGGATGGCTTCGAGCCGCTGGGCCGCCTGCTTCGTCAGGCCCTCGACGTCGGGCACCATCAGGTAGGCGTAGGCCTGGTGGTGCGAGCGCCCGACCCGCCCGCGCAGCTGGTGCAGCTGGGCCAGGCCGAACTTGTCGGCGCGCGAGATCACGATGGTGTTGGCGGTCGGCACGTCGATGCCGGTCTCGATGATGGTCGAGCACAGCAGCACGTTGTAGCGCTGCGCGACGAAGTCGCGCATCACGCGTTCCAGCTCGCGTTCGGGCATCTGGCCGTGCGCCACCACGATACGCGCCTCGGGCAGCAGCTCCTGCAGCTTCTCGCGCCGGTTCTGGATCGTCTCGACCTCGTTGTGCAGGAAATAGACCTGCCCGCCGCGCTTGAGCTCGCGCAGCACCGCCTCGCGGATGGTGCCGCTGCTCTCGTTGCGCACGAAGGTCTTGATGGCCAGGCGCCGCTGCGGCGCGGTGGCGATGACGCTGAGGTCGCGCAGGCCTTCCAGCGCCATGCCCAGCGTGCGCGGGATGGGCGTGGCGGTGAGCGTCAGCACGTCCACCTCGGAGCGCATCGACTTGATTGCTTCCTTGTGGCGCACGCCGAAGCGGTGTTCCTCGTCGATGATCAGGAGCCCCAGGCGGGCGAACTTGACGTCGGCCGACAGCAGCTTGTGGGTGCCGACCACGATGTCCACCGTGCCGTCGGCCAGGCCCTTGAGCGCCTGGTTGATCTCCTTGCCCGAGCGGAAGCGCGACAGCTCGGCCACCTTGACCGGCCAGTTGGCGAAACGGTCCGAGATGGTCTGGAAGTGCTGCTCGGCCAGCAGCGTGGTGGGGGCCAGCAGGGCCACTTGCTTGCCGCCGGTCACGGCGACGAAGGCCGCCCGCAGCGCCACCTCGGTCTTGCCGAAGCCGACGTCGCCGCAGACCAGCCGGTCCATCGGCTTGGGCGAGATCAGGTCCTGGATCACCGCGTGGATCGCGGCGTTCTGGTCGGGTGTCTCCTCGAAGCCGAAGCTGGCCGCGAAGGCCTCGTAGTCATGCGGCGAGAAGCGGAACGCGAATCCCTCGCGCGCGGCCCGGCGCGCATACAGGTTGAGCAGCTCGGCGGCGGTGTCGCGCACCTGCTCGGCGGCCTTGCGCTTGGCCTTGTCCCACTGGCTGGAGCCGAGCCGGTGCAGCGGCGCCTCCTCGGCGCTGACGCCGGTGTAGCGGCTGATCAGGTGCAGCTGCGCCACCGGCACGTAGAGCGTGGCCTTGTCGGCGTATTCCAGGTGCAGGAACTCGGTCGGACCGTCGCCGAGGTCGAGATTGATCAGCCCCTGGTAGCGGCCGATGCCGTGATTCACGTGCACCACCGGGTCGCCGATCTTCAGCTCCGAGAGGTCCTTGATCAGCGCATCGACATTGCTGACCTGCTCCTGCTTGCGGCGCCGGCGGGTGCTGGGGCCGGTGGCGAACAGCTCGGTCTCGGTGACGAACTGCAGGCCGGTGGCCTGGCCCTCGGGCTGCCAGTGGAAGCCGGCGGCCAGCGGCGCAACGGCGATCGCGAAGCGCTCGTCGCCGGCCTGGAACTCGGCCAGCGAGTCCACCCCGGGCGGCTCGATGCGGTTGTCGCGCAGCAGCTCCAGCAGGCTCTCGCGGCGGCCGGCCGACTCCGCCACCAGCAGCACGCGGTGCGGCGTCGTGCCGACGTGGATCTGCAGCTTGCGCAGCGGCTCCTGGGCGCCGCGCTCGGCGGCCAGGTCGGGCAGCGGGCGGGCCCAGTCGGCGGGCTCGCTGCCACGCACCGCCAGCTGCGGGTGGGCATTGCAGAGGGTGAAGAAGTCCTCGGCGCGCAGGAACAGGTCCTCGGGCGCCAGCAGCGGGCGCTCCGGGTCGTGCTGCAGGAAGCGGTGGCGCTCGCGGGTGTCGGTCCAGAAGCGCTTGAGTGCCTCGTCGATCTCGCCGTGCAGGGCCACCACCGCCTGCTCGCCGAGGTACTCGAAGATGGTCGCGGTCTGGTCGAAGAACAGCGGCAGGTAGTACTCGATGCCGGCGGTCGCAATGCCGTTGCCGATGTCCTTGTAGACCCGTGCCTTGCTCGGGTCACCCTCGATGCGCTCGCGCCAGCGGGCCCGGAAACGCGCCCGCGCCTCCTCGTCCATCGGGAACTCGCGGCCCGGCAGCAGCCGCACCTCGGGCACCGGGTAGAGGCTGCGCTGGCTGTCCGGGTCGAAGGTGCGGATCGAATCGACCTCGTCGCCGAACAGGTCGACCCGGTAGGGCACGCCCGAGCCCATCGGGAACAGGTCGATCAGGCCGCCGCGCACCGCGTATTCGCCGGGCGACACCACCTGGCTGACGTGCTGGTAGCCGGCCAGGGTCAACTGGGCCTTGAGCGAGGTTTCGTCGAGCCGGGTCTTCTGCTTGAAGTGGAAGGTGTAGCCGGCCATGAAGGACGGCGGCGCCAGCCGCACCAGCGCGGTGGAGGCCGGCAGCAGCACCACGTCGACGTCTCCCTGGCGCATGCGCCACAGCGTCGCGAGGCGCTCGGAGATCAGGTCCTGGTGGGGCGAGAAGGTGTCGTAGGGCAGCGTCTCCCAGTCGGGGAACACCGCGCAGCGCAGCTCGGGCGCGAAGAAGGCCAGCTCGTCGTGCAGCCGCTGCGCGTCGGCCGGCTCGGCAGTGACGATGGCGGTGAGCGTTTTCGCGGCGGCCTGCTGGCGCGCAAAGCCGGCCAGCAGCAGCGCGTCGGCGGAGCCGGGCGGCCGGGCGACGGTGTAGCGCTTGCCGGGGGCGATGGATGGGATCTGCATGCGTCCTTCGCGACAACAAAAGCGAATCGCCCCGGGCGAGGTCGCCGGGGGCGAAGAAGCGCCCGGATTATAGAATCCGGCCTTCTCTCAGCCTGACTGCCCCATGTATTCCACCGAGCCGCCGCGCCTTTACGCCCTTGTGCCTTGCGCCGGTGTCGGCGAGAGGGCAGGCGCGGGCGGGCCGAAGCAGTATGCGATGCTGAACGGCCGCACCCTTGTCGCCCACACCCTGGCGGCGCTGGCGCAGGTGACGCGGCTGGCCGGCGTGATGGTGGTGCTGTCGCCCGGCGACACGCGGTTCGCCGAGGCGGTGCCGGGGTTCGAGGGCTGGGCCGAGCCGGTGGGCGGCGCGACGCGGGCCGAATCGGTGAGCCGGGGGCTGGACGCCCTGGTCGAGCGCGGCGCGCTGCCGCACGACTGGGTGCTGGTGCACGACGCGGCGCGCTGTCTGCTGCGGCCGGAGTGGGTCGACACGCTGATCGACGCCTGCCGGGACGACGAGGTCGGCGGGCTGCTGGCGCTGCCGCTGGCCGACACGCTCAAGCAGGCCGCCGGCGGCCGCTCGGCCGCGACCCTGGACCGCGCCGCCAAGTGGCAGGCCCAGACGCCCCAGATGTTCCGCCTCGGGCTGCTGCGCCCGGCCTTGCTGCAGGCCGGCCCGGCCGTGACGGACGAGGCCAGCGCGATCGAGGCGCTCGGTCATGCGCCGCTGCTGGTGCGCGGCTCGCTGGAGAATTTCAAGATCACCTATCCGCCCGACTTCGAGCTGGCGGAGCGTTTGCTGAGGTCGCGTTGATGAAGATAAGAGTGGGCGAGGGCTGGGACACACACGCGCTGGTGGCTGGCCGCAAGCTGATCCTGGGGGGCGTCGAGATCCCGCACACCCTGGGGCTGCTGGGCCACTCGGACGCCGATGCGCTGCTTCACGCCATCACCGACGCGCTGCTCGGCGCGGCCGGGCTGGGCGACATCGGTCGCCACTTTCCGGACAGCGATGCCCAGTTCAAGGGCGCCGATTCGGGCCTGCTGCTGGCCGAGGCGATGCGCCGCGTGCGCGCGGCCGGCTGGGAGCTCGGCAATGTCGACAGCACCATCGTGGCCCAGGCGCCCAGGATGGCGCCCCATATCCCGCTGATGCGCGAGCGCATTGCGCTGGCTTTGGGCTGCGATGTGTCGGAGGTGAACGTCAAGGCCAAGACGGCCGAGAAGATGGGGCCGGTGGGTCGCCAGGAATCCATCGAGGCGCGTGCAGTGGCGCTGCTGGTCCGCGCCGACTGAGGCGGCCGGCGGCGCGCAGCTTCAAGGCGCCCGCTTCAACCGGATGCGCGCGATCAGCCCGGTGTCGGGCGCCGGCGAGTTGCTCAGCTCGAAGGTGCCGCCCATGCGCAGCACCGTTTTCTCGACCACCGCCAGGCCCAGACCAGCGCCGGTGGCCGCGGTGCGGGCCGCGTCGCCGCGGAAGAAGGGGGTCGTGAGCTGCGAGAGTTTCTCGGGCGGAACGCCCGGGCCGTGGTCGCGCACCGTCACGATGACCCAGGGGCCGGTGCGCGCATAGGTCAGCTCGACGTTGGTGACGCCGGTGGTGGGCGTGCGGCCGTAGCGGCGCGCGTTCTCGAACAGATTGGCGAGCACCCGGCCCAGCTCGGTGTCATCGGCCAGCACCTTGGTGTCGATCGCGACGCGCGAGACGATGCGGATCTGGTTGGTGTCGCGGAAGGCGGCGATCTCGCGGTCCACCACGCTGCTCAGATGCACCGGCACCAGCTTGACCTCGCCCGGGCGGGCGTAGTCCATGAACTTGTCGATGATGGCGTCGAGCTGGTCGATGTCCAGCGCCATGTTGCGGCGCGCCTCCTCGTCGGACACGCTCATCTCCGCCTCCAGGCGCAGCCGGGCCAGCGGCGTGCGCAGGTCGTGCGAGATGCCGGCCAGCATCACGGCGCGGTCCTCCTCGACCTTCGCGAGCTCGCGCGCCATCCGGTTGAAGCCCATGTTGACCTCCCGGATCTCGCTGGTGAGCGTCTCCTCGTCCAGACGCGACTCGTACTCGCCTTCCCGGATGCGGCTGGCCGCGAAAGACAGCTGCTTGAGCGGCTGGTTGATCAGCCGCGCCACGCCGGCCGAACCCAGGATGGTGGCGAGCAGCGCGATGCTGACCCAGATGAACCAGGTGCGGCCCTGCACCGCCTGCACCCGGCCGGGGTCGACCTGCAGCCAGTAGCGGTCGTTCTCGATCGTGAAGTCGATCCACAGGCCTTGCGCGCCGTTGACGCTGGTGGCGACCAGGGTGGTGGGCCCCAGGCGTGAGCGCAGTTCCTGGCCGATGCGGCGTGTGAAGCGATCAGTTTCGAAGGCTTCGAAGCGGTCGGTGCGTTCGCGCGGCTGCAGCTTGATCGACTCCTGCTCGGAGATGGTCTTCAGCAGGGTCACGCGGTTGATGCTGTCCGCATAGCGCAAGGCCGCGCGCGACAGGTTGACCAGGCTGGCCAGCTGCTGGGCAGCCTGCACCGCGCGCGGCTCGAACTCCAGCGCGCGAAAGGTTTGAACCCACGCGAAGATGCCGAAGCCCAGCAGCACGCCGAGCAGGATGAAGGTGCGCCAGAAGAGGCTGAGGGTGACGCGTTTTCGGGCCATGCGGAGACAACAGCGGCCACCCCGCGTGGCCGGAACTCGGAGTATGCCCTTCGCGCCAGGCCGGCGGCGGCCCCACCGCAGCGGGGCGCGTCAGGGCGGAGCAGGGGCCGCCCGCGACAGGAAACAGCGACAGAAAAGCGCCGGGCGCGCCTCAGGCAGCGCCGTCCGGCACGAACACATAGCCGACGCCCCAGACCGTCTGGATGTAGCGCGGCTGCGAGGGGTCGGGCTCGATCATCTTGCGCAGGCGCGAGATCTGCACGTCCAGGCTGCGGTCGAAGGGCTCGAACTCGCGGCCGCGCGCCAACTGGGCCAGCTTGTCGCGTGACAGCGGCTGGCGCGGGTGGCGTACCAGGGCCTTGAGCATCGAGAACTCGCCGGTGGTCAGCGGCATCGGTTCGCCGTCCTTGGTCAGGCGGCGCAGCGCCAGGTCGAATTCGAAGGGGCCGAAGACAACACTCTGAGGCTCCTTGGCCGGAGCGCCGGGAGCTTCCAGGGTGGGGCGGCGGCGCAGCACGGCGTGGATACGCGCCAGCAGCTCGCGCGGGTTGAAGGGCTTGGGCAGGTAGTCGTCAGCGCCGACCTCCAGGCCGACGATACGGTCGACGTCCTCGACCTTGGCGGTCAGCATGATGATGGGCGTGGCATCGTTGGCGGCGCGCAGGCGGCGGCAGATCGACAAGCCGTCTTCGCCGGGTAGCATCAGATCGAGCACGATCAGGTCCACCGTCTCACGAGTCAGGACGCGGTTGAGGGCCTTGGCGTCCTCAGCCAGGAGCACTTCGAAGCCTTCCTGGGTCAGGTAGCGTCGCAGCAGATCGCGGATGCGGGCGTCGTCGTCCACGACGACGATGCGGTCCATCCGCGCGTTGGGGGTCTGTGATGTCATGAGCGGGGCTCCCTACTTTGTAACAGGCGGGATTTTGTGCGCTGCACACGCGCATTTCTGCGCCTCCGGACCAACTGTTACAAATTTTGCTCGCTGTCCGGTTGCCTTGTCAAACGGGGCTGATCCCCCGGAACAGGGGGGATCGGAAGGTCGGGAGACAGCATCGCGGCTGCCTTCGAACGACCTTGCCGTCAGCCTCGCGAGGGGTTTCCGCGTTAGGGCAAGCAGGCCATCTGCGGCTGTCCGTCGGCGCCCGGTCGGTGGGTTTCGCCGCCGCGCAGCTTATGCTGTTCTATCTATTAATAGCAAGAGCAATGGCGGCGCAAGCGCATGGGGCGGGGCGCCGCCGCTTCATCTCGAGGAAGGACATCCATGAAAAAAGCCAAGATCGGCGCCGGCGCGCTCCTCACGGCCCTGACCTTGCTGAGCAACGCGGCCCAGGCGCAAGCGCAGGCGCACGAGCCGCAGAACGTCGTCAGCTTCTCCGCCAGTGCTTCGGAAGAGGTCACCCACGACCTGCTGACCATCACGCTGAGCACCACCAAGGAGGGCAACGACGCCGGCCAGGTGCAGGCGGCCCTGAAGCAGGCGCTGGACGCGGCCCTGGGCGAGGCGAAAAAGGCCGCCCAGCCGGGCCGGATGGACTTGCGCACCGGCGACTTCTCGCTGCATCCGCGCTACAGCCAGCAAGGGCGCATCTCGGGCTGGCAGGGCTCGGTCGAGCTGGTGCTGGAAGGCAAGGACCTGGCGCGCATCGCCCAGACCGCCGCCAAGTTGAACACCTTGAGCATCTCCAACATCACGCAAGGACTCTCGCGCGAGGCGCGCGAGCGCCACGAAGCGGTGGTGACCGAGCGCGCGATTGCGGCCTACAAGGCCAAGGCCCAGGACTACGCGAAGCAGTTCGGTTTCGCCGGCTATCTGTTGCGCGAGGTCAACATCGCCAGCAACGAGCAGGGCGGCTTTCCGCGGCCGATGATGATGGCACGCGCCAAGATGGCGATGGCCGAGGACGCCCAGGTGCCGGTCGAGGCCGGCAAGGGTGTGGTGACGGTCACGGTGTCGGGCAGCGTGGTGCTGAAATAGGGAGCGCGCGCGTCGAAAGAAAAAAGGGCCCGCCCGGCGGGCGGGCCGGTGTCTCACTGGGCGACCCAGCCGCCGTCCATGTTCCAGGCCACGCCGCGCACATTCGAGGCAGCATCGGAGCACAGGAAGGCGGTCAGCTCGCCGAGCTGTTCGGGCGTCGTGAACTGCGGCGCCGGCTGCTTTTCGCCGAGCAGGCGGCGGGTCGCTTCCTCGACCGAGACGCCGGCCTGCGCGGCACGCGCCTCGACCTGCTGCTGCACCAGCGGGGTCAGCACCCAGCCCGGGCAGATGGCATTGACGGTGACGCCGGTGTCGGCCGTCTCCAGCGCGACCGCCTTCGTGAAGCCGACGATGCCGTGCTTGGACGCGACATAGGCTGACTTCTGGGCCGAGGCGACCAGGCCGTGCGCCGAGGCGACGTTGATGATGCGGCCCCAGTTCTTGGCGCGCATGCCGGGCACCGCGAGCCGGGTGGTGTGGAAGGCCGAGCTGAGGTTGATCGCGATGATGGCGTCCCACTTCTCGACCGGGAAATCCTCGACATTGGCCACGTACTGGATGCCGGCGTTGTTGACCAGAATGTCCACACCGTCGAAGTCCGTGCGGGCATACAGCATCAGCTCGGCGATCTGCTCGGGCTGGGTCATGTCGGCGCCGTGGTAGCCGACCTTGGCGCCGGTGGCGGCCACTTCGGCCTGGGCGGCTTCGACGTCGCCGAAGCCGTTGAGGACGATGCGGGCCCCTTTGCGGGCCAGAGCCAGGGCGATGCCCAGGCCGATACCGCTGGTGGATCCGGTGACGACGGCGGTTTTTCCTTCCAACATGGTCTGTCCTCTTTGCTATGGTTCGGGGGGCGCGCGCGCAATTTCGGGATTATGAGAGAAGGACTTTGAACAATGACTGAACCCCGCCTCGACTTCGTGCAATGCCTCGACACCCAGGGCCTGCACAGGATGGCGTACTGGGAGTGGGGTGACCCGGCCAATCCGAAAGTCCTGGTGTGTGCGCACGGCCTGTCGCGCCAGGGGCGCGACTTCGACGCGCTGGCGCACGCCCTGTGCAAGGACTACCGCGTGGTCTGCCCCGACGTCGTCGGGCGTGGCCGCTCCGACTGGCTGGGTGACCCGATGGGCTACCAGATCCCGGCCTATGTCGGCGACATGGTCACCCTGCTGGCGCGGCTCAACGCGAAAACCCTCGACTGGGTTGGCACTTCGATGGGCGGGCTGATCGGGCTGTGCCTGGCCTCGCTGCCGGGGAGTCCGGTGCGCCAGCTGGTGCTCAACGACGTCGGGCCGACCATCGAGACCCAGGCGATCGAGCGCATCGGCACCTATGTCGGCAAGACGCCGAAGTTCGCCTCGCTGGACGAGGCGGCCGACTACCTCTGGTCCATCTCGACCGGCTTCGGCGAGCACAGCCGCGAGCAGTGGCTGGCGCTGACGCGGCCCATGCTGCGCAGCGTCGAGGCGGAGCAGGGCGGCGGTTTCCTGCCGCACTACGATCCGCGCATCGCAGTGCCTTTCCACGCCGCCACACCCGAGAGCACCGCCCAGGCGCAGGCCCAGCTGTGGCAGCGCTACGACGCGGTGCGCGCCCGCACCCTGGTGCTGCGGGGGGCCCACTCCGACCTGCTGACCCCCGAGACGCTGCAGGAGATGAGCCGCCGCGGACCGAAGGCCGCGGTGCACGAGTTCCCCGCGGTCGGGCACGCGCCCACCCTCGTCACGCCCGAGCAGATCGCGGTGGTGCAGGAGTTTCTGCTGGCCGAGGCATGAAGACCGGGTCGCTGGAGTTCGGGCCGCAGCCGTCGGCCATCGTGCAGCTGACCGGCGAAACCGCCGACCGGCTGCTGCCGCCTTCGGAGGCGCTGTCGCAGGAACACGCCCGGCTGGAGCGTGCCCGCGCCTTCTCGGAGCCGCTGCTGGCCGGGCAGCGGCTGGACACCGGCGAGGATGCGCTGGCGCACTCCCAGGGTGTGGCCGCGATCCTGCAGGGCATCGGTGCCTCGCCCTCGATGATGGCGGCGGTCTACCTGGTGTATGTCGGTGAGTACCTGAACAAGCCCGAGGAGGTCATCGCCAAGGCCTTCGGCCCGTCCTATGCAAGCCTGGTCGGCGCGGCCCGCAAGCTGCTGCAGATCCAGCGCAACGCGCGCGACGCGCTGGTGGACGAGGAGATGCGGGCCGAGCAGACCGAACGCGTGCGCAAGATGCTGCTGGCCTTCTCGCGCGACCTCCGGGTGGTGCTGCTGCGGCTGGCCTCGCGGCTGCAGACGCTGCGCTACTACGCGCAGGAAAAGCGCGCCTGCCCGCTGGTGCTGGCGCGCGAGTCGCTGCAGGTCTTCGCGCCGCTCGCGAACCGGCTGGGCATCTGGCAGATCAAGTGGGAGCTGGAGGACTTGTCGTTTCGCTTCCTGGAGCCCGAGCAGTACAAGAACATCGCCAGCATGCTCGACGAGAAGCGGGTCGAGCGCGAGCTGGCGGTCGAAACGCTGCGCCAGGACCTGGGGCGCCTGCTGAAGGCCCAAGGCATCGCGGCTGAGGTGCAGGGCCGGCCCAAGCACATCTACAGCATCTGGAAGAAGATGCGGGGCAAGCAGCTGGACTTCGAGCATGTCTTCGACATCCGCGCGCTGCGCGTGATCGTGCCGAGCTTGCGCGACTGTTATGCCACGCTGAGCCTGGTGCACGAGGCCTACAAGCCGCTGCCCGAGGAGTTCGACGACTACATCGCCAAGCCCAAGCCCAACGGCTACCAGTCGCTGCACACGGTGGTGTTCGGGCCGCAGGCTCGCCCGATCGAGATCCAGATCCGCACCCGCGAGATGCACGAGCACGCGGAGCACGGCCTGGCGGCGCACTGGGCCTACAAGGAAGCCGGCACCAAGGGGTATGCAGGCGTGGTGGCGGCGGGTGACTTCGAGGCCCGCGTGGCCGAGGCGCGCAAGAACGTGCTGCGGCAGCTGCTGGCCTGGGAGCGCGACTTCACGGGCCACGCGCAGAACGCGGCGCGGGAGGTCTTCGACGACCGCATCTACGTCTTCACGCCGCAGGCCGTCATCGTCGAGCTGCCCAAGGACGCGACGCCGGTCGACTTCGCCTACACCGTGCACACCGACCTGGGCCACCGCTGCCGCGGCGCCAAGGTCGACGGCAGCATGGTGCCGCTGAACACGCCGCTGCAGAGCGGGCAGACGGTCGAGGTGATCTCGGTCAAGGAGGGCGGTCCGTCGATGGACTGGCTCAACAGCGAGCTGGGCTACCTGAAAAGCTCGCGCGCCAAGGCCAAGGTGCGGGCCTGGTTCAACGCCCTGGCGCAGCAGCAGACCATCGCCAAGGGGCGCGAACTGGTGGAAAAGCTGCTGCAGCGCGAGGGCCGGACGGCGGTCAAGCTGGAGGACCTGGCCGCCCAGCTTGGTTTCAAGAGTGCCGACGCCTTGTTCGACGTGATCGGCAAGGACGAGTACTCGCTGCGCAACATCGAGCACGTGCTGCGGCCCAGCGAGCCGACACCCAGCGCCGACGAGGGCATCACGCTCAAGAAGCCGCGCGCGGACGCCGGCTCACCCAAGGGCGGGGTGCTGGTCGTGGGGGTGGAGTCGCTGCTGACGCAGCTCGCGCGCTGCTGCAAGCCGGCGCCCCCGGACGCCATCGGCGGTTTCGTGACGCGCGGCAAGGGCGTCGCGATCCACCGCAGCGACTGCTCCAACTTCCGCCAGATGGCCGGCCGCACGCCCGAGCGCGTCATCCCGGTGGAGTGGGGTGTGCCGTCCACCGACCAGGGCGCGGTCTACCCGGTGGATGTCAACGTGCAGGCGACCGACCGGCAGGGATTGCTGCGCGACATCTCGGAGGTCTTCGCGAAGGAGAAGATGAACGTCGTCGGGGTCAACACGCAAACCATCAAGGAGACCGCCTGGATGACCTTCACCGTCGAAGTGTCGGACTCGGCGCGCCTGGCGCAGGTGCTCAACCAGGTCTCACAAGTGAACGGCGTGCGTCTTGCACGAAGAAAGTAGCGCACAATTAAAAAACCGTGCTATAGTCTCGCTTCTTCAGGCGCGTAGCTCAGTTGGTTAGAGCACCACCTTGACATGGTGGGGGTCGTTGGTTCGAATCCAATCGCGCCTACCAGATTCGGTAGAGCACTCAAGGGCTTGGCGGCGACGCCAGGCCCTTGGTCTTTTGGGCCGTGCAAAAAAAGCGAAACGGCGCCGTCACGTGGCGGCCTGCGTAGGCTCGCCTCCAGCGGCACACCGATTTCTGAAGGCGGCTACGCCGCGTTCTGCCACAGTACTGAAGCACCCCGCCCTCGACGAACAGGGGCGGGTGCTCGCGTCGTCTGAGCCGGATACGCGTCCGCATCCGCCAGGCCGGGCGCACGCTGTTTGTGCAGGCCGCGCGCAGCGACCGCTTTGTCGAACTCGGCCGGAACAAGTTGCCGCGAGCGCGGTGTCCATCTCCCGCAGAAAGCGCGATCGCGCAGCAGTTATGCTCAACGTCTGACTGAACAATAAAAACGCGGGGAGGACCCCTTGATTCTTCACGATGAGGCCAAGCCAGCCTCCGGAACCCATGCCTTCGCGCTTCATGCGGAGCTCATGCCGGGCAGATACAGGACGGCCCTGCGTCACCTCGGTGTAGGCGTGCTGGCCGGCGCCTCGTTGTGGGCCTTGCAGAGATGGCGGGCAAGCTCGGGGCCTTTGCACGGTGCACTGGTCTATCTGGTCCTCGCGACCTCGCTGAGCTGGGTGCTCTCGCAGGGTGCTTTCACCACGGAAAGGCGGCGGGTCGGGTTTGCCGTCATGCTCGGAAGCGTGTTCGCACTGCTCGGCGCGCACGCGGGAGCGTCCTGGATGGTGTCCTACCGGGCGTCCTTCCTGTTCGGTCATGTGCTGGCCGCCGCGGTCGTCGGCTTTGTCGTCGTTGCGCTGGCAGCGGGGGTACAGGCTGCCCCGCTTCGGTTCGACTATCGCCAACTGTTCGAACAGACCTGGCGCAACGCGCTGCTGGTGCCGATCAGCACGGCGCTTACGGCGGTGCTGTGGGTGCTGCTGTGGGCGGCAGCCTGGCTGATGGACAGCATCGGCTTGCCGGCCATGAGTCGGCTGCTTGCGCAACCGGCGTTCGGTATCATTGTGACGGCCGGCGCGTTCGGCTTGGCGAGCGGCCTCGTGCTCGAGCATGTCGACACGCTGCTGGCACTGCGCCGCGCTGGCCTGTCGCTGATCACGTGGTTCCTGCCGCTGGCGCTCACGTTCGCCGTTGCCTGGCTGGGGGCGCTTGCCTTTACCGGCGTTGAACCGCTGTTCGCCACGCGACACGCGGCTTTCTATCTGTTCTGGTTCGTGGCTCTGACCACCGCCTTCGCTAACGCCGCCTTCCAGGACGGCCGCGAGCCTCGCCCCTTCCCGGGTTGGATGGCGCAGTCCTTGCCTCTTGCCTGGTTGGCCATGCCAGCGCTCGCGCTGCTCGGCGACTGGGCCCTCGGGCAGCGTGTCGCCCAGCACGGCTGGACCGAGGACCGGCTCTGGGGCGCCGTCGTGGGGCTGTTGGTCACGCTGTATGCCTCCGGCTATGCCGCTTCCGTGCTGAGGCGGCGGCGGGGATGGATGGCGTCCCTACCAGCGACCAACATCGTCGCGGCCCTCGCTATGGTGGTGGCGGTCACGCTGCTCATCAGTCCCTTGGCGGATGTACGAGGCATTGCCGTGCGGCACCAGGTAGCGCGGCTGCAGTCGGGTCAAGTTGAGCCGGCCGCCTTCGATTGGGATCACTTGCGGCGTGACCGTGCGTATGGCCGGGCGGCGCTCCAGGCCTTGTCGAGCGCCCCCGGCACGGACCTTCGAAGCCGCGAGGTGGCTCGCCTTGCCGCCGACGCGCTGAAGCGCGACGATGCTGAGGGCAGCAGCGCCCAGGACAGCCACGAAGCTCGCGCAGCCTTGCTCCGCCAGGTGAGGGTGCTTCCCTCAGGGCAGGTGCCCGATCCCGACCTGCTGGAGCGGCTGATTCGGCCAGAGGCCCACTGGGACGAGCGCTCCTGTGTGCGGCAACCTGCCGCTTGCCACCTCTGGCTGGTCGACATGGACGGCAACGCGCTGGGCGACGCGGTTCTGCTGGTGGAGCACGGCAACGACGTGCAAGCCACGCTGTACGCCAAGGAGCCGTTCGGGTGGCGGGAGCAGGGGCGACTGAAAGGCGGTCCTGCGACCCTGTCCGGCTGGCGCAGCGCGATCGAATCGGGGAAGCTGGCACGCACCCCGCCTCGTTGGCCGGACCTGAGTCTCGATGACCGGCGAATTGAATTCGATCGCTGAACGACCTCGCCTCGCGGGGTTTCGAGCTCGTCGATAGGCGGCCGCTCTTTCATCGCCCTTCCAGCGACGACGCGCTAAGTGACCCGCCATACCGCAGAGGCGGCCCGCGCCATCCAAGCGTCGTTTCACACCGCAGCCGCGCGCTTCGTCGCAGCGCCGTTGCCGCAGGCGCTGTGCGGCGAGAGCATCACGGTATCGAGACAGCGAAGCTTCAACGAGCCGAACATGACGATGATGATGCAGATCCTCTTGCAGACCCCGCGCTGGGTCTTCGTGCTGTTTCTCGCGCTGCTTGGGCTGGGCGTGATGCAGCTTGCGCCACGACTGGCCTCATTGCGCCGCGTGAGCCTGGTGCCGATCGCGATGACCGGGCTGTCGCTGTACGGCGTGATCAGCGCCTTCCCAGACCAGCCGCTGTCGCTGCTGGCCTGGGCTGCTTGCGCCGGTTTGGCAGCACTGGCCATGTTGTCACGACCGCTGCCCGCCGGCACCCGTTACGACGCCGCGGTTCGCCATTTCCAGTTGCCGGGCAGCTCGGTACCGCTGGCGCTGATGATGGGCGTGTTCTTCACCAAGTACGTCGCCGGTGTCGCACTGGCGCAGGCGCCGGAGCTGGCCGCCCAGGCCGGCTTCGCGTTCGCATTCAGCGCCTGCTACGGCTTGTTCAGCGGTCTGTTCATCGGCCGTGCCGCGCGGCTGTGGCGGCTCGCCGCGGTCGCCGGAGCGGTTGCTCCGCATGCTGTCTCCGTGTGATGCTTCGCCCGCCTGTCGACTTCCTTCGCGCTCGGCTCGGCCTGGGTAAACGATCCGAGCGGGACGTCACCAGCAGGCACATAGGTACTCATCACGACGCCGGTGACCGAGGTTTGCGAAGCGACGAGCCGCAGCGCGCCGGCCTTTGTGCCGGCCTCGAACAGCCGCTTGCCGCGCCCGAGCACGACGGGGAAGGCCACACCTTGTACTCGTCGATCAGCGATGCGGCCTGCAGCGTCTGGATCAGGGTGCCGCTGCCGATGATCTGCAGCTCGCGCCTGCCTCTGACTTGAGCGCCGTGACGGCCGCGATAACCTCGCCCCGCAGCAAGGTCGAGTTGTTCCAATGCAGCTTCTCCAGCGTGCGGGAGGCCACATGCTTCCTGGCCGCGTCGCGCGTCTGCGCGATCGGGTTGTCGGCCGGCTGGTACGGCCAGTGCGCCTCGAAGATCTCATAGGTCCTGCGACCGAGCACGAGCTCGCGGTCCTTGCCATCGAAGCCGCTCATGGATCGGCCCATGACCTCGTCCCAGTAGCTGAACGTCCAGCCGCCGAAGGCGAACCCGCCGCTGCGATCTTCCTCGGGGCCACCCGGTGCCTGCATGACGCCGTCGAGCGAGACAAAGGTGGATGCGATGAGTTTTCTCATGGAGCGACTCCGTGGGTTGGGAGGTGAGGCATGGATGATGGCTGTCTCATCTCCACGACGAGCGAGGTGAGCCGATTTCGACACGATCCTGCCGAGTGAACGGGCGACGCCGTGGAGGGTTTGTCTCGTGAGCGAGGCGCCGCTGCGGCGGCGGCAGACGTTGGACGCGGGTCGGCCCTGGATCTTCGGCGCCAACGCTCGTAAAAGAGGCGAAGTTGCGGGTAAAAGCAAGTCGGTGATCCCATGCTGGCATGCGAGCTACAGTCGAGGTCGGCAATGCGGGACGCGACGACCAATGACCGACCAAGAATCACTTCTTGCTGCTATCCACGAGAGCGTGGAGCTTGTGCCGTATGACCCTGCGTGGCCGCCAGCGTTCGAGGAAGAGCGTTGGCGGCTCCTGTCGCTATTTCCGAGCGCCTTTGTGGCGATCGAACACATCGGTAGCACGGCGATCCCGGGGATGAGAGCCAAACCGATCGTGGACATTCTCGCGGGTGTTGAATCGCTGACGGGGGTGGATGCGTTGGCGGCCCGATTGTGCGAGGTGGGCTACGCAACCTCGGCGGAATTCAATGCTTCGCTCTCTGACCGGAAGTGGTTCATGCGATGGGCCCATGGGCGCCGAACGCATCATCTCCATGTCGTGGTTCACGACGGAGGGATCTGGCGTCAGCGTTTGGCATTCCGCGATCGGCTGCGCGTGGATCCCCAGGCTGCCGCCCGATACGAGCGCCTCAAAGCAAGGCTCGCCGCTGAGCACCGGGATGACCGAGAGGCATACACGGACGCCAAGGCTGATTTTGTGCAATCGATCGTTGCTGGAGTTCTGTGGTGATCGCACCGACCGAGCTCAGAACCTGCCGACTCGGATTCCGTTGCACCCGAACCCGATCTTCACCCGGAACCACATCAGCTTCATCAATGACGATGTCGCGTAAGCGGCGCGGCATTCCAGCTTGGCAGCGAACCTACCCTGGAGGTGCAATAGGCAGGGTGCTGCCCTGCACTTCATCGCCTGTACTTTGCAATCCGTCGACCTCGATCTGTTGATCCATGACCAGTGCCGGACTCGCGACACGCGGGGAACCCGCCGGCCGGGCCGGAACACCCACCACTGTCGTGTGAGGTGGCACGTCGCACAGAACAACACTTCCTGCGCCTATCTTCGACCCGTCCCCAATGCGGATGTTGCCGAGCACCTTGGCCCCAGCACAGATCAGGACGCCCTTGCCGACCTTCGGATGCCTATCACCCTGCTGCTTTCCCGTTCCGCCCAGCGTGACCTCTTGCAGCAGGGAGACGTCATTCTCCACCACTGCTGTCTCGCCCACGACCACGCCTGTCGCATGATCGATGAAGACGCCATGGCCAATACGGGCAGCCGGGTGGATATCGACTGCGAAGGTTTCCGAGATGCGGCCCTGGAGGCAGAAACTGAGGGCATGCCGCTCCCGTGTCCACAAGCAGTGGGACAAGCGATAGGCCTGCAGGGCCTGGAAACCCTTGTGATTGAGGAACACGTTTGCAATGCCGCGCGCTGCAGGATCGCGCTCGGACGCCGCGCCGAGGTCGCGCAGTACGGCACTGAGGAGTTCCGGCGACTCGGAGAAGGCCTGCAGGAAGATCTCGCGCAGGCGAGCAGGATCGATTTCAGCGGTAGCAAGCTTGGCCGCCAGGATCGCGCACAGCGCCCCTTCAAGTGAGGTCTGTCCAAGCACAAACACATCCATGTACCGTGCGAGCACAGGCTCGTTGTTGGCGATGTGCTGCGTCTGATCACGCAGCTCAGCCCAAGTGGCGGCAAGGACGGGAGAGTGCATAGCAGTGGCTCCGACGAGCGCGTCCGAGGTTTTTCAAAATGGACATTCGCCTATCCGGCTTGCAGCTGCTTTTCAGCGCGTTCAACCCGGTCGGCTTCCCAACCGGAAGTATCACTCCACCACGAGGCTGTCAAACGGAGGTGGCTCAAGTCTTGCATCCCGGTTCACAAAGCGCATGCCCAGTTCTTCCGGGCCGAGATTGGCTTCAAGCCCAGCTGTACCGTGGAGCCGGTCGATCTGGAAGCGGTGCTCAGCTGGGCGGATCCGGCAGGGTGGCGGCGCCCCCGGTCAGGTAGTCGACCATCGCTTTGATCGCCAGCATCTGCGGGCCGCTCTTCTTCGCATAGTCCGGGCTGTTGTCACCCCACCAGTCCCAGCAGTTGTTGGTCGCCATCAGGCTGGTCTGGGGGTACAGCAGCACGATGTTGTTGGTGTCAGCCCACTTGTTGTAGCCCGTGTTGCGCACATAGTCCTGTCCGAAGCCGGGCGTGGCGGTGCTCTGCAGGCAACCATGCAGCACCACGTGCAGCCTGCAGCTGGCACCCGTGGAACAGGCCTGCGGCAGGTAGAGCCATGCTGTATCGGCCATGCCTTGGCCGGGGAGGAAACCGCCGGAGCGGATGACGAAAGCCTTCTGGTTGAACTCGATGAACTGGCCGGACAGCGTACCGTCATTGCGTGGGTTCAGAGGGCCGTACAGCTGCTCGAGGATGGCTCCGGCCAGATCGAAATTGCAATTGTTGATGTACGGCAATGCGAGCGCGCTGCAGATGTTGCCATAGTAGTCAGTGACCATCGCATGCCCAGCTGGCACATCCGACTTGTAGGCGATGTTCCCCGCCGGCACAAAGTTCATGTAATAGGCTAGCAGGTCGCTGACTACCGGCTCCATGACCGTCCTGTCGTTAGAGCCAGAGAACAGGTAGACCTTGGAGGACGCGAGGTTGGCCACCGGGTCCAAGTCGCCCTTCTCCGCCCAACTCTTGGTGATCTCTACCAGGCGGGACACCGGAATCCCGCCAGAGTGCGTCATGCAGCGTCCGACGCCAAGAAGCATCTGATCTTCCGCGCAATAAAAGGGTCCACCGGCAACGACACCCGCGCCTGTCTTGAAGGTGGCCGAATAGGCCACGTGCAGCTGCACCGCCATGAAGCCGCCAGCAGACAGGCCTGAGACCGTGGTCGCGGACTTGTCAATCCGCAAGGTCGGCAAGGGTCCCTGCGTAGATGATGCTCCGGCGATGCTCAGCCGGGAGGCCTTGTCCTCGGTCTGAGAAGCTTCTTGCAGTCCTCCGGGATTGCGGTCTGCCAGGTTGCGTTGAATCCGACCGATGACGCTGTGAGCGGCATCGATTTCGAGCTGCAGCCCAGGCTCGTCGGGGCGTTCCGTACTCAGCTGCTCCAGCAAGCTCAGGCCGGTTTGCACCAAGGCCTTGCTGGTGCCCATGCTGCCGAGCTGATCCGGGATCGCATCGCTGGCACTGTAGATAAACACGTTGGCCAGCTGCCGCATGCTGTTCATGTGCCTTTCGGCACGTTCGCGCTGTTGCTCGGCCCGTTGGCGCTGGCGGTCGGCCTCGTAAGCCTGAAAGGCGGCAAAGGCCAAACCGGCCGCCAACGCGAGGTTGGCCACCAGTGCCACACCCACCAAGGCTCGGTGGCGCAAGACAAACCGGCCAGCCCGGTAGCTCCATGCGCCGCGCCGCGCTTGCACCGGCAACCGCTCCAAGTGGCGGAACAGATCGTCTGCGAATTGCTCGGCCGATGCGTAGCGTTTGGCCGGGTCCTTGCGCAGCGCCTTCAATACCACCGCGTCGAGGTCACCCCGCAACTGCGCCCGCAGGCGCCGCTCGGTGACCGCCTTGCTCGGCGGTGTCGGTTCCCCGTCGCAGATCGCCTTTGCCAGTTCGTAGTCGCTGCTGGTTGGCAGGTCCAGGTAGGGTGACGTGCCGGTCAGCAGGCGGTGCAGCACCACCCCGAGCGAATAGATGTCGCTGGTGGGACTGATCTCGTCGCCTTGCACCTGCTCGGGGCTGGAGTAGGCCAGCGTCAGTACCCGCTGTGCGGTGCGCGTGTTCGTGGGCGGCGCGCCGTCGGCTGACCCCAGGCGTTTCGCGATGCCGAAATCCAGCAGCTTGACGGCGCCGCTGCCGCTCACCAGGATGTTGCTCGGCTTGAGGTCGCGGTGCACCACCCCTTTGCTGTGAGCGTAGTGAGCCACCTGGCAGACGCTGCGGAACAGTTGCAGGCGCTGCTGGACCGGCAGCTTGCGGCGCTCGGCGTAGAGGTCGATCGGCTCGCCGTCGACCAGCTCCATCACGAAGTACGGCCGGCCGTCCTCGGTCACGCCGCCATCGAAGACCTTGGCGAGGTTGGGATGGTCGAGGCTGGCCAGGATCTGGCGCTCCGCGTGGAAGCGGGAGATCGCGTGTTCGCGGTCGAAGCTGTGGCCCATCAGTTTGATGGCCACCTGCTGCTCGTACTGGCCGTCGGCGCGCTCGGCGCGGTAGACCTCGCCCATGCCACCGCGACCGATCAGCTCGACGACCCGGTAGGACCCGAGCTGCTGGCCGATGCAAGAGGCTCCCTTGAGTTCGTCCACCTCGGCTGCCAGCACGGTGGGCAGTCGGTCAAGCAAGGTCTCGCTGGCTTCTGCAGCGTCAAGCAGCGAGCCCAGCTCCTCGGCCAGCGCAGCATCATCAGCCGCCAGCCGGTTGACGAACACGCGGCGTTGCGAGGGTGGCAGCGTCAGGGCCTCGGCCAACAGTCCCTTCAAGCGCTGCCACCCGGCGGGGTCGAGACCGTCGGCAGGACGCTTCTTTGAGTGCAAGGCGGAGCGCATGGAAGCGGTCTACCGGGGGCGGGGCCGAGTTCTCAGGAATAGCACCATCGACATCCTCGATCCCCGCTGAAGCCGCATCAAGTGACGTTCAGTTTCAGCTTAGGCGGTGCCGGCCGGCTGTCAATCACACTGTCCTGAGGACCCTGTCCTAGACGGTCTGCGCTCGCGTGCAAAACGACTTCCTGAACGTCGATTTTCGAGGGGACCCGTCCGATCGGCGCTCATACCGTCCGAGGCGTTCATCGGGAGATCCCATGTCGCTCGGGAACACCGCGCCGCTGGGCAGCCGCGCCAGCGGGCAACGCTCGATCGCAAGCCTGGGCGCCGGGGCCGCCCACGCCTTCGTCGCGTTGCCCGCGCCAGCGATGTCATCAATGTTGGCGTCGGCACCTCTCACAACGGCGACGCCATCCCCCCTTTGTTGCAATTTCTGAAACTATGTCTTGTAGCCGGGCCCGTCTTTCCGCCAAGGGTTAACACCTAAAGTTCATCCCATCGATGAGCACAAACGACCAACGGTTGCGACTCAGCGAGGGGCCGGGGGCTGATCCTGCCGACCCGGGCCCGCGCAGGCCGCCACCGCCACCGCCCGCAGCCACGAGGACGTGAAGCAGGAAGCTGCCAGCTTCCTGCGCACCCAGCCCAGCGCTGCCCCGATCAAGGTCGGCGGCTGAGCATGAAGGGCGGGCTCAAGCGGCCCGCTGCTGGTGACGACGAAGGGTTGTCTGTCGATCAAACGATCATCCACGCGGTCCGCGGCGCCCCTGGCTGCACCACTCCTTCACGCAGTGCCGTATCCCGTCGAGGTCGACACCGATCTTGCGCAGCCGCTCCTCGAACTCGCGTGACAGCGAGTTTTCGCTCAGCAAACACCGCAGCAAGGCGCACCAGCCCTTGTGACCGTCCGGGTCTGCCGGCGAGGGCGGCGTGGGTCGGTCACCGCCGGCCCACACGGCCCCGGTGAGGATCTGCTCGCGGGTAAAGGGCGTACCCCGGAAGCTGCCGCCTTCGGCAATCACGCGGAAGCGGTAGATGCCAGCGATGTGAGCGACCAGCGAGGCTTCGAACACGCCGGGCGCCACTTCCGCAAGCGTGAGCATGCTGTGGGTGTGGTCGGGGTACTCCAACTCCGCAGTGACCCTCGCGCGTCGCTCGACCGGCAGCGAGTACTCGGTCAGTGCGGTGCGCAGGAAGAGCCGGGCGCCGGGCTCGAAGCTGTCCTGGGTGAGCACTGCGTTCATGCGCAGGTTCGAGAACGAATGGACGCTGAGGCAGTACTTCGCGCCTTTGGCGCGCAGCTCCTGCAGCGGGCCTTGCGAGGCAGGTATGTCGTGGGTCACTCCACCGGCCAGCAACCGCTTGTAGCGCTGCTCGTCGATCTCGAGCACGGCATGCCAGGTGCCGCCGTGCACCACGCCGGGTTGGAAGGCGAGGGGCAGGCCGAAGCTGGAGGTCTGCAGTCGGGGCGCGGTGTCGAAGCGGGCGCCGAAGGAGCCGGCATTGCCTTCGTCGATCAGCGCACCGTCGGGCGTCTCGATGCACAGCCGCACCACCGGGAAGTCGGTCAGCAGGATGACGCGCGCGTTGATGTCGGCCTCGCTGAGCTGGAAGGGAATGTGCACCCGGGTGCCCACGCCGACGTAGCCGAGGGGGTCGCGCACGATGCTGGTGTTGGTCACGCCGGCGAGGATCTGCAGGAAAAACTTGCGCATGCGGAACTGGTCGTCCAGGCTGGTCGCCAGCAGGCCCGACAACAACAGCACGCCGCCGGTGCTGCCTGCCAAGGCGGTCAGCGCGGCAGTGTTGACCTGCGCTTCGTTGCCCAGCCCGACCGCATAGGTGCGGTTGTCGATCAGACCCGCGACCTCGGCGATGCTCTTCGGCTGGTTCTCCAAGCCATCGGTCAGCAGCAGGATGGCCTTCTGGTCGTAGGCGCCCGCCGGCAAGGCGTTGAGCTGGTTGCGTGCCATCTCCAAGCCGTCACCGACCGAGGTGGCGCCGTGGGCGCCGTGCGCGGCGATGGCCGTCAAGGCGGTCGAGCGAGTGAGGTCACCGAAGCCGTCGTTCAGGACCTTGGTGATGGGCATGCCGCCGAAGCTGGGGTCGTTCGGTGCATAGGCGTCCTGGTCGAAGCGGATGATGCCGATGCCGTTGTCTTTCTGGATCAGGTTGGCGAACAGGCTTGCCGAGTCGGCCAGCACCTGCAGCCGGGTGACACCGCTGGTGCCTGCAGCCCAGGCCATGCTGCCCGATTGGTCGAGCGCCAGCTGCACCGCGACGGTGGGTCGCTCGATGCTGTTGGCGCGCAGTTCGAACAGGAACTCCTGGCCGTTTTCTTCGCAGAGCACCGTGGTGTTGATCGGGGGCAGGATCTGTGGTGCCGTGCCCACTGCACCCGCGGTGAACTGGAACCAGATGCGCACCTCCCGGAACGGCACCGGGCCCGGGTGCGAGACGATTACCGGTGTCGCGATCGCGAACGGCGCGCCCGGCTCGGTCCCTGGCTTTACCCGCAGCGTGACATCGCCGCAGGCCCGCACCTTGATGACTGCTGCACGCCAGGTGGTCTCTTCCTCCGGCACGTCGTTGAAGCTGACCTGGTAGCGCGACGTGCCGGCATTGAAGGGGTTCTCCGCTTCCAGCACCTGGAAACTGCCGCTGTTGGTGTCGTAGCACGGCGGGGTGACGACCGACACGTCCATGTAGGTGATGACGGCGCGCAGGGTGGGGTCTGATGCCCAGGGCTCCAGCCCGGTGCCGCCGGCCCAGGGCTCGACGTTCTCGGTGGCGAGCGAGGTCAACTCGCCGGCGCTCAGCCCGGCATAGGCGCTCGCCGTGCTCAGCCGCTCCGGATGCGCCAGGTCGGTCTGCCACTGCGCCCAGAGCCGGTCGACGTTGGAGTGCAGCAGGAACACAAAGGGATCGTGGAAAGAGTAGTGCGGATTGCTGATCGTGCCGCCGATGTAGGAGTGAGCGACACTGTCATGCGCGCTCTTCAGGGCCGACGCAAAGGTGTCGAAGTTGGTGCCGGCAGCCAGGATGGTCGCATCCGGGCTGATCGCCGGCGTGCCGTCGCCGTTGGCTGCTGCGCCGCCCACGGCGCGCCAGATCTTTGTGTGGCCGTTGCCGGTTTCGGCGTCCTCGGTCGACTCGAAGCCGTTGAGCAAGTGGCCGGCGTCACCACTGGCGTTGCCCATGAACTGCGGCGTGAACAGGGCAGCCCGTCCTCCGTTGGTCGAACGTGGATCGCTGGTCCAGTCCCAGTAGTGCAGCGAAAGGGCCGGGTTCACCTCGCGCAGCAGCTGTTCGAGGCGGTTGACGATGACCCGGTGCCAGGGGATGAAAGCCGGGCCCGCGTGCACGTCGACGCCGGAGAAGTGGGCGTTCTTGTGGATGTCCTCCTGTTTGTCCCAGTACGAGACCCCGTCGGAGAAGAACTTCGTGGTGTCGATCTTGACGATCGCGTCCATGAAGAGATTGCGTTCCGCTTCCGAGACTTTCGAGATGTCCCTGCGGATGCCGTCGCCAAGTGCCATGGTGTGCTCCCCTGAGTGGATGTAGAAGTGGCGGTCGGGTCGAACGGCGAGAGGAGGGCGGCCGGCCCCGACGATGCGGGCGCCGCTTCACTTCGCAGCGCGACACAAGGCCCTCTCGTCGCGCGCGGTCGAGTCACCTTGCTGGCCGGAAGGCAAGCACGGGCCGCGCACAAACCCTCGGGCGAGCCGGCAATACGACGAGTGCCTCAACCCGCTCTGGGCAGGGGCCGCACAGCACCGGAGGGGTGTGGACAGCCGCATCCACGCAACAGGGGCAGCTGCAAGAAGCGCCAAAGGGCGCGCCTTGATGTCGAAGCCTTGCTTAAGGGCTTGCCGTGCAAGCCGTGGACGGCTTGCCGGCCGTTTGCGCGTGAACACTTTGAAAGTACCGCATGGGACTCTGTTTCGGTTCCCCAGAAATAGGGAGTCGAGGCCCCCCTCAAGAGGGACCTGCTCACAGGACGAGAGGGGCAATCCAGACGGCTTGGCAAAAACAGTGGTGTGACGGATGAGGTCAACTTGTTCCTCAAATGATTCCGTTCTTCTCAAGTTGGCTCATGGGCCACGCTTCGTCGCACCAGCTTCTGCAAACTGATTCCCCCCGATCGCTATAGCCGCTTCGGCTGCGCAGGACGGTGCGCGGCCACTCGAAACCAACGAAGGATGGTTTGCAGAACTGGTCCGAATGGTCTTGCGTGGTGAGGCGGTGGCGCCGACGATGAAAGGCCTGAAGCTACTCGGACTTGGCTTGAACCGGTCGACCAAGAAGACGCGCAAGCGAGAGGTCTTGGAAGAGATGGAGCGCGCGGTGCCGTGGGCGGTGCTTGTGGCATTCGTGCAGCTGCACTCCCCAAGGCGAAGACGGGGCGAGTGCGCCCGGCGATCCAGTCGCGGTCTATCCGGTCACTGAGCTGTCCGATTTGATCGGACCACGACAGCACTGAGCAAGAAGACAAGGGCGTGGGACGAAGGGACGTTGGCAGCGCGCTCGCACATCCACGAGTTGAAGCAACAACGGCCCTCAGCGTGTTGCAGTGGGCCAGACCGGTGTGAACCCAAGCGGCCGTGCCTGCGATGGTATTGAGGGCGCTGTTGCTGCCTGGTGCACCGCGCACGGGGCACTCCTGCGTCCCGCACGAGGACACGGTTGCCGTGCGAGCCAGTGACAGGCTCCCATCTTGTAGGTAACGTTTTGATCTATCGGTGCTTCCCCAAAAAACTGGACCGCGCACGTTTTCGTTGATCCCACATCGTGTCTGGCCTACTCTAAAGCGGCACGGCAAGACTGGCTGCGGGCGTGAGGTTCGGTTGATTAGATCAACTTTTAAAGGCTGTGCATGCCACTAGAAAGCACTCACACTCCCGTTGCCGGAGGTGAATTTGCGGGGGATTGGGTCGACGGGCGTAAAGCCTAAGCCGTAATTCACCCGGCAGCCACGCCGCAGGGTGTGGGTGTCGATCACAGTGAAGTAAATGGTCCCAGCTGCCGCAGTACACAGCCACGATCGGCCGCAATCGGATGCGCCAAGGTACTGCCGCTGCTTGGTCGTCCGGTCATTGAGTAATAGCGGCACCATGTATGCGGATTGGAGACTGTATGCGTACCAATTGTTTGCTGGCGACTGTCCTAATGATTCCCGTGTTCACTGCTCACGGGGCGGCGCCCGACTGCTCTAATTTGCCAGGGGAATGGACCAATCAACTCGGCTCTACACTTTCAATTCATAGTGTCGACCATGGATCCGGAAAAATACTAGGTAGTTATGTCTCGCCCTCCGGAACACAGGGAGAGAAGGAGGAGCTTGTTGG
Organism: Aquabacterium sp. A7-Y; assembly: GCF_026153205.1. GTDB lineage: Bacteria > Pseudomonadota > Gammaproteobacteria > Burkholderiales > Burkholderiaceae_C > Caldimonas. The sequence continues at coordinate 51,937 of NZ_JAPFBW010000019.1, forward strand.
CTGGATCAACAGCTCTCAGGCCACGAGCGAAAGCAACGTACTCGCCATTGCGTTCTCAGTTCAATGGGGGAGCTATGGCAGCATCACCTCGTGGACCGGATTTTGTGAAAACAAGGGCGGAACGCCGACCATCACAACATTTTGGCACCTCGTGCGGTCCTCCAGTCGCTTCACCTGGGATCACATGCTCACCGGAAGCGACGTTTTCGTCCCGAAGGTCGTCGGTGGCAACTCTGACGCCCCCAACAGAACAAAGCACGCCGATTAAGGAATTCTCCACTCGGGGGCGGCCATAAAGTGGCAACGCGGGAGAGCGGTGCGGCGCCCGCGGTGAGCCGGCCGACTCAAGCGCCGCGAGGGCGCGCTCGCCGGTGGGCGATGGAGACCATGCCGGATGGGGCCGGTGCTGTCGAACTCGGCGAACAAGGTCGGCCCGTCGCTCAGGCGCAGGGCGCGGTCGAGCAGCACGCGGTCGAAGCTGGAGGGCGAGGCAATGTCGAGGTCCAGCAGAGTCGTCGCGCCCAGGATGACATCGCTGCCCCACAGCTGTGCCACGCCGACGTCGTCGCCCAGCCCGGCGCCCAGGGCTCCGGCGGTGAAGCTGATCGTGAAGCTCGAGAAGAGGATGCCGCCGACCTGCCTGCGGGGAGCGCCTGTGCTGTCGGAGTCGAGATGTTGCGAGTAGGCACCTGCATCGAGGCGGCAGCCTTCGCCGATCTCCAGCAGGCCGGTGGTGTCCACGCCCAGCGTCAGTCATGCGCCCTCGAGCACCGACAACCGCCCGGCGTTCTCCAGCCGGCAGTACAGCAGGTCCACCTCGCCGCCCAGCCAGGAGGTGGTGAGCCGGGCGTCGTCGCCCTTGAGCATCAGCACCCCACGATTGCGCCAGAGCCGCGGCCGCCAGGCCGCATTGCCGGCGAGCGGCTCGCCGACGTTGAGCATGATGGTGCTGTGGTCGGCGATCAAGCTGCCGCCGGTCAACTCGGTGCCGAATACACCGCCGCCCGCGTCCGTGTGGCGCAGCTGGGCCAGAGCACCCCAGACGACGAGCCGCGCGCGGATGGCCTCAAGGCTGCCGGTGTTGTCGAGCTCGCGCGAAGGTGAGTGGCCCGCCGCCCTGCACCCGCACATTGCCGGCGTTGGTGAACGGCGTGTCCACACTGGTGGCGGCCGGGCCCGAAGCGAGCGCTTTGCGCTTCGCAGTCCCAAAATTGCGCTTGCAACGCAAATGCACTACACTAAGGCCATGAAATCCGCCGTGCTTCCCCAAGTCCGCGTTGAGCCGGAGCTGCGCAATGAGCTCGAGGCCGTCCTGCACCCCGGCGAGACGCTGTCGGAATTCGTTGAGGCTTCCGTACGCAAAGCGGTGGAGTACCGCCGCGTCCAAACCCGGTTTCACCAGCGGGGCGAGACCGCTTGGGAGAACTACCAGCGGACAGGCGTGACGGTGTCGGCTGATGAGGTACTGGAACGGCTGCAGGGCAAGCTTGACGCGAAGCGGCGGCAACTCGAAGGATGAGTTTCGAGGTTCGTTTCTCTCCTGAAGCAGACGACGACCTTGCACCCCTGTTCGATTTCTTGCTGGACAGGGCCCAGACGGTCGAAGATCTCGACGATACCCAACTGGCAATTCAGGCGATTCGCTCGGCTGTGTTTCATCAGCTGGCTGCAACTCCGTACAGCTTTAGAAAGACCGGAAAGAGCCCCACCCGTCGTGAGCTCATCATTCCGTTCGGCCGGACCGGGTACGTGGCCCTCTACGAGATTTCCGGACCGTCGAACATCGTCGTGTTGGCCGTGCGGCATCAGCGCGAGGAGGACTATTACTGACCGGGGTGCGCGGCAAGCCGCGTCGTTGGAGGCAGGGAAGGATCGCGCGAACGCCGCGACCTCAGGCGACGCGGTGAACGGCCTCCCGCTCGATCGGCTCGAATCCGCTGGCGCCGCCCTAAAGCGGCAGGCTGTCGCCCTGTCCGGAGCAATCTCCTTGACCAGCCAATCCAGGCCGAGGAATAGCCGCGCTCGCACGCACTGGTGATCGGGCCGTCGTTGAATACGCATGCTTCGTCGCGGGAGGCTACGAAGCCGTAGGCTCACGTTGACAGCACAGATACACCCATAGAACCTATCTCAAAATCGCTGGAGGGCTGAGGGCAGGCGCAACTCCCGGAGGAGAGCGAGCGTCGCTAGGCCCATGAGCATACAAGCCCAGCTGGCTGCCTCGGGCACCGGGCTCAGCAGAAAGCTCGCTTCGCGTCCCGTCGGGTCGATGCCAAGGGCGAGGATCTGCCCCGACTCATTGAGTTCCGCTTCGTACGAGAGCCGCCAGCCCGGCAGATCTACCAGACGATTGAGATCCTCGAAGGTCTTGCCATCAAGCGCAACCTGCACACATTCATGGAAGGCGCCCGTGGATCGATCCTCGCAAGTGCCCAGCCCCACGACCACGCCGGCGTCGTTGATCGCCACGGCCCGGGTTCCTTGCGGATTGCCGAATTGATAGTACGGAGGCGTCGCGATCTCCTCCAACTGGCCGTCCTTCCAAATCCCGCTCGCGGAGAAGACCACCCCGTGTTCATCCGTAGCGCTGGCGTGCACGAGGACCTGGCCTTGGTTGTTGATGTCCACTGCCGCACTATCCAGCGGTCCTCCCCAGGGAGCCTGGAGAGTGCCCAAGTCGACGATCGCTCCATCGCTCCACAAGGTGGCTCGCGCCTTACCGAAGTAGCCCGTCGGGTCGACCAGCTCCGACACACCGACCCCCTGTCCCGCCTCATTGATGTCATAGGCGGTGCTGTATGGACGCCCCTGTTCAATGCCGTCGTAGAGGCTGCCCAAAGCCACGGCACGTCCTGTCGCGTCCCAGAGGGTGGCTTGATTCGTGAATTCTCCGCGGTGGTAAAGGGTTGAATACCCCACGGCCAGACCGGCCTCGTTGATCTTCGATGCGTTGGCTCCACCGTACCCGGTGGGGTCGACAGCCAACGGCGCCAATGCTTCCAGGCGGCCGTTTCGCCAGCGAAACGCGGACGTGCCCAGGGTCCTGCCCCTTGCATCATAGTGCGCGGCTTCCCCCACGACGACGGCCGCCTCGTTGACATCGTGCGCCCTGCTGTACCCCACGCCAGTCGCATCTGTGCCGAATGTCCCAAGGTAGATCGGCCGGCCGCCTTGCCACAGCACCGCTCGCATCCCCTTGTTCTCGCCTCCCTCGTAGTAGGTCGATCCGCCCACTACGAGGCCGCGGTTGTTCATGCGGACAAGGTCGGTCTCGATGCCCAAAGCGGTGTTCGTCGGCGCTGTCAAAGGAAGTAGTGCCCCCCCAGGACTCCAAACAGCGCCTACCTTCGCCCCCTGCCACGGTGTCGACAGCAGCACCTGGCCCCTGTCATTGAGGTCCGTCGCACCGTCCGGCTCGACGCGTTCAGCGGTGTAGTAGGGCGCGCTCCAGACAGAGGTAGCCATCAGGGCCAGTGCCAGGGCCCCTCCCTGACGCGGCGTGAGGAGATCGACCATTGCAGCTCCGGAAAGGTGGATGACGGGGCGCGAGCGCAGATGACGCGGCGCGGTCGCCCTGAAACATAGTCGGTCCGGGGGAACTCCGCTCCCCCGGATTTGGGGAGCTGGCGGGGGCGTCGAAGGTGGCATGACCCCGGGGTGGCTTGCGGGTTTCTGGGGCGGTTGGCATCGATTGAAATTCCGACCTCGGTCGCCGAGACTGGTTGGCGGACCCGACCGGAAAACGACACCGCTGCCGCTGTCGCAAGCAGCTGCCACATCTCGTACCCACCTTCCTGGAGGGCAAGATATGAGGCTCACGCAATCCGCCGTCTCGATCGCCCTGGCGCTGGCCGCTCCCTCTGTGCTCGCCGCCACCTTGCCGAGGTTCCGAATGCAAGTGCTGGGGCCACCGCCTCTGAACGAGGCGATCGGCCCTGCTGCGGTCGACATGAACAACCACGGCGAGGTTGTTGGCCATGGACATTTTCGATACGCTCCGGAGCAGGAGCAACATGCCTTGTACTGGCGGGGCGGCAAGGCGAGCTTCTTGAAGAGACCGCTTGAGAAGGAGGAGGCCGGGCAAAACCCCTTCGAGGTTGCCGGCTTTGGGATCAACGACCGCGGCAGCATCGTCGGCAAGGCCTACGCGCCCTATGACCAGGGTCTCGGTCGTGCATTGATGTGGCCCTCCAGCAATGCTGTGCCGCAATCGCTGCCGCCGACCCCGCATCTGTACGACGTCGCGACCGAGATCAACAATCGGGGCACGATCGCTGGACAGTCGGAGCGCGACCCATTCGTTCACACTGCTCCCGTCAGTACGTTCTTGTGGCGCCATGGCCGAGCGCTCACGCTGTGGAACGATACCGATGGCGATCCGCACAACCTGGTGCGGTACAAGGGTGCGAAAGTCACCGACCTCAATGAAAACGACGAGGTGGTGGGGACGGTCCGGGTCCCTCAGAAGGAGGACCCTTATCGCCCCTACTGGATCTCACGCAACCAGGCGATGTACTGGGGCGGCGATGCTGCGGTCCAACTGCGCAGCGGCATCGACGGCTGGGAGTTCACCAACGCCAATGCCATCAACGATGCCGGCGTCATCGTCGGCGCCGCTGCCGATATCGGGCCGGACGACTTCTTCGCGACGGCGACGCGAGCGGTCACGTGGAAGGACGGCGTGATGAGTTTTCTGCCCGGCACACAGGCGGCAGAGGCAAGCGCCGCCTTCGACATCAACGAGCACGGCTGGATCGTGGGTGATATCGCGGGGGACGCCGTGTTGTGGATGGACAACCGGGCTGCGAGCCTTGAATCGCTCGTCGATTCTCCCGGTGGACGCTGGGACCTGCAGGCCGCCACTGTGGTGAACGAGGCTGGCCAGATTCTCGTGAGCGGGCTCACCGAAGACGGGCTCGTTGGCTACGCAGTCCTCACCCAGGTGCCGGAGCCGGGCTCCGTGGTGCTCGCGCTGACAGGCCTTGGCATGGTGGGGGCCGGATGCCGTCAACGCTCGCACCGTCCCAAGGACGGTCGCCATCCCTCTATGCCCGGGTCGTCCCGCGCGCGACGTGCGCCCTTCATTGTTCTTGATCTTTGAATGGTTTTATCGGGGGATGGTGATTTATTGCCAGTTGTCCTCCCAATAAGCTGCTTCTCATCTCTCACTCAAGGAGCCGCTTATGACACGCAAGATTAAAGGCCCTTCCTCCTCACACAGGCGCTACTGCCGCTGATCGCCTACGACGAGCAGGCCAAGACTGAGTTGGTTGCGCTGTGCGCAGCACCAGGCGCATCGGTGTCGCGCCTGGCGCGCGAATGCGGCGTGAACGCGAACCAGTTGAGTCGCTGGGTGCGTGAGAACGCCGAACGCCGGCAACGTGCGCTCGCTGCGCCGGCTGTGCCTGCGCAAGCGGCAGTCGTGCCGATGACGATGGAGATGTCGACGCGCAGCCCGGCGGAGCCGACGATATGCGTTCACGCGCGGCAGCCCAACGGCGTGGTCGTGGAGCTGGGAGGCTGCGACCTAATCCAGGCCGGCCAGGTCATCGAAGTCCTCGGGAGGATGCGGTGTTCCGTCTCGACGAAGGGCCCAAGGTCTACTTGCACCGTGAGCCCATCGACTTCCGGCTGAACATCAACGGCCTGTCGGTGCTGGTGGAGCAGGGCCTCGGCCTGGACGCGTTCGCGTCATGCGTGTACGTGTTCAGCAACCGGCGGCGCAACCAGGTGAAGATCCTGGGCTGGGATCGAAACGGCTTCTGGCTGCTGCTCAAGCGCCTGGACAAGCGGCAGCTGTTCGCCGCCAAGAGCGAGGTCAGCGGCCTGCACCAGATGGACATGTTCTTCAACGAGGCCGAGGCCGAGGGCGCTTCGACCCAGGCAGCCGCTGAAGAGACCGACGACGACAAGATCGACGTCCCCGCCCACAAGCGTGCCAAGCGCGGCCCTAAGGCGCTGGATCCGGCGCTGCCGCGCGAGGTGGTGCGCCACGAGCTGCCCGAAGGCGAGCGCGTGTGCCCGCACGACGGCACACGCCTGAGCGAGATCGGCGTGGAGGTCAGCGAGCAGTTGGACATCGTGCCGCAGCAGGTGCGCGTGATCGCCACGAGCGGGTGAAGTACGCGTGCCCGTGTTGCGACGGCGGCATGCGCCTGGCGGCCAAGCCGCCGCAGGTGATCCCCAAGGGCCTGCTCAGCGAGGCGGCGCTGGCGTGGGTCATCACCTCCAGGTACCTCGCCAGCCTGCCGCTGTACCGCCAAGCGGCGCTGCTGGGCCGCTTCGGCGGCACGGACGTGTCGCGCAACACGCTGGCAGCCAGCGTCGTGAAGGTGGGCCAGGCGGTGCAGCCGGTCATCAACCTGATGCGCGACCAGTTGCTGGACTCGCCGCTGGTGTTCGGGGACGAGACCGAAGTGCAGGTGCTCAAGGAGCCGGGACGCAAGGCGCAGGTCAAGAGCTACATGTGGGTGCAGATGAGCGAAGCGTCAGGCATCGAAGGCACCGGGCCGCCGATCCGGATGTTCGCCTACTCGCCCAGCCGCAGCACCCAGACAGCCCGGCAGTTGTATGCCGGCCTGCGCAAGGCCGGCGTGCTGATGACCGGCGGCTACGAGCCCTACGAAGCGATCGCCAGGGAGCACGACCTCATGCACCTTGGATGCTGGGCCCATTGCCGGCGGGCGGTACGTGAACGACGCCCTGCAGGCGCTGCCCAAGGACAAGCGCGGCCCTGAGCAACTGACGATGCGGCTAATAGAGCTGATCGGCAAGCTCGCCGACACCGTCGCCGGTGCCCACGCAAGCGCCTACCTGTACTCGCTGCTGCAGACCTGCCGGGTCAACGGTATCGACGGCTACCGGTACCTACGAGTCCTGTTCATCGAGCTGCCGAAGGCGAAGACGGTCGATGACTACGCCGCGTTGCTGCCGTGGCGACTTTGACAGGCTGGTGCCGAGCCGTCTGACAAAGCCCTCGTCTGAGATACTGACTGGAACCCTGTCTCCGAATCGTCCGCGCAACGTCGGACTCATGGACCGCTCATGAATGTCGCTCTTGAATCGCCGAAACAGCCAGAGGTCGTGAAACTTATAGCCGACTTGGATGCCTACCAAGATACGCTGTATCCCGCTGAAGCGCGCTATGCGCTTGATCTCGACTCCTTGGCGCTTCCCAATGTACTGTTCGCCGTCGCGCGCGCCGACGAAGGCCTCGCCACCGGATGCGGTGCAATCGTCCTCAACGACAGCTACGGCGAAATCAAGCGCATGTTCGTCCGTCCAGAGGCTCGTAGAAATGGCACCGCGAGGCAAATCATCAAATTCCTGGAGGCAAGTGCCCGTTCTCAGGGCTGCCGAACACTCTTGCTAGAAACGGGCCCATATCAGCCAGAGGCACTGGCGTTTTACGCCAAGCAAGGCTATGAGCGATGCGGACCATTCGGCGACTACCCTGACCATCCGCTGAGCGTCTTCATGCGGAAGCAGCTTGCTTCGTGACTGTCAACCATGGCTGGCCCACAAGGCCGTGGTCTATTGATCGCTTACCAAGAAGCAGCACCACCAACGCGAGGATGTGCCGCCCCAAGATGACCTTTTCGACCCTGCTGCGCCTGTGCTTGCGCGTTGCCAGTGTGTTCAGCCGCATCGTTGTCTCCCTTGTTGTTGGCAAGTCCGCGCGCGCGGCGCCGGCTAAGCGCCGATGTGCGCGAGCGCAGCCCACAGGTCGTCGCACAGGTCTTGCGGGGCCTCCAAGCCGATGTGCAGGCGCACCAAGCGGCCTTCGTTCGGCTGTACCGGCAAGGCACGCAAGTGGTGGGCGATGGCGGGCATCACCAGGCTCTCGAAACCGCCCCAACTTGTGCCCAGCCCGAACAGTTGGAGGCCGTTTATGAAGCGCTCGAAGGCAGGTTCGCTGCACGATGCCAGCTCGACCGTGAACGGGCCAGGTGCACCCGTGAATTGCCGCTTCCACAGCGCATGCCCAGGGTCCGAGGCCAGGGCAGGAAACAGCACCTGCTTTATCTGGGGTTGCTCTTGCAGCCAGGACGCAACTGCGATGGCACTGGCGTGGTGCCTGTGCATCCGCAGGGCCAGGGTTCGCATGCCGCGCAGAGCCAGCGCGTACGAGTCGGCCGACACATGGGTGCCGTTGCGGTCGCACCACGCGCGCGTGGACTGCAAGGCTTCATAGGAGCCCGTGATCAAGCCGAGCATCACGTCGGAATGGCCGTTGATGTACTTGGTCGCCGCGTGGATCGAGATGGCGATGCCGAGCGCGTGCGCATTGAAGAACACCGGTGTGCCCCAGGTTGAATCGCACGCGACCGGAATGCCCTTGCTCGCGGCGAACCCGCAGACCGCCGCCACGTCGATCATGCGCATCGTCAGCGACGAGGGCACCTCGATGAACACCAGGCTGGCCCGCTCGGTCAGCTTGGACTTCAAGCTGTCCACGCTGTCGAAGTAGTCGATGTTGCACTGGAGCGGGGTCAGGACCTTGTCGCACAGGGCCTGCGTCGGCCCGTAGACGCCTTCCTGCACCAAAATCTGCCCGCCCACCTGGGCGTGCGCGCCGAGCACTGCGGCAATGGCGCTCAGGCCCGAGGGCGTCGCGATGCAGGTCTGCGCGCCGCAGATGCCCGCCATGGCGGCCTGCAACTCGAAGTTGGTCGATGTGCCCGAGCGGCCGTAGCGCGGCGACTCGAACACCACGCCCTTGTACGAGTCCTTGAACTCGGCCAAGGTCTGGAACACTGTGGTCGATGCCCGAACCACGGGCGGATTGACCGAGTTCACCGCCACGCTGGATTCGCGGCCGAGGTGGGTCAGCGCCGTGTCCAACTGCCAGGCTTGGTCGACCGGCGCTTTGCCGGGTTGCTGTTCGTTCGTCATGGTTCGATGGGTGGTAGGTTGGTCGGTGGTCAGCGTGCGACCGCGCGCCGGCGGGTGTTGGGCAGGAAGACCGTGGTCAAGCCGAGCAGGGGGAGGAAAAAAACGAGCTGGTAGACCCACACAATGCCGTAAGGCCTGCGGCTGCACCGACGATGCGGACGATGAAGCTTTGCAGCTTGGCGGTGGTCAAGCTCTCGGTGGCTCCGACATTGACGGTCTTGGTTGACATGAACGTGGCTCTGGGAAATGTTGGCGGCTGGCACAAAACGTGTGGCTGCACCGGGAGGCTCGAGGTTACGGCTGTACGAGAAGTCCGTCTCCCGACATCCCGCCAGAAGCTGTAGAGTTCCCGACATGGAACATTGCGGCCCCAAGAAGCACCTCGATTTCCACAACCATCCTCGCCCGCTGGTGGCGATGGAGAACCGCTGGGCTGCGGGCACCTCGACCGGCTGGCACTCGCATCCCCGAGGTCAATTGCTCTACGCGACCGAGGGCGTCATGGTCATTCACTCGGACGTGGGCTCATGGGTGGTGCCACCGAACCGTGCCCTGTGGATGGTGGCGGGGTTGCGCCACAGCGTCACCATGTCGGGCGACGTGCTCATGCGTACGGCCTACGTGGACGAGACGGTCGTCAAGCGCTTGCCAAAGGCAAGCTGCGTCATCAACGTGTCGCCGCTGCTGCGTGAGTTGCTGGTGGAGGCCCTGCGCCTTCCTGTCACGGGCGAACTGTCGCCACGGGACAAACGCCTCATCGGCCTGCTGATCGACGAACTTCGTGTGTCCAGCACGGTCGCGCTGCACCTTCCCATGCCGAGCGACGACAGGCTGCGGCCCATCTGCAATGCGCTGATCGCGCGGCCCGACGACCAGGCCAGCGCGACCGAATGGGCGCAGACCATCGGCGTGGGCGAACGCACCCTGCAACGCCGGTTCGCCAAGGGCACCGGCATGACCTTTTCGCAGTGGCGTGAGCAGGCGCGGCTGCTGGCCGCTCTGACTGCCATCGCGCAGGGTCGGAAGGTCATCGACGTTGCCCTGGACTGCGGCTACTCCAGCCACAGTGCGTTCACAGCGATGTTCCGGCGGCATTTCGGCTTGCCACCGTCAGCGTTCTACCAGTAGCGCGCTGGGCAGTTCCGCAAGCCGTGCCGTCACAGATTGGAAGGCTCGATAGTCCGGCACCGCGCTCGTTTGGCACCTTGTCTCACACTTCGACAGCTTCCCGCCGCTTGCTGCCGCAATATGTTCTGAGAACAAGTGTCTCAGACTGGCATGACCGAGACCAGTTGCCGGCTGCACAACGTCGACCCGTACACCTGCTTCGTTGACGTGCTGCAGCGCGTGGGCCAGCACCCGGCATCGTGCGCAGCCCCACTCACCCCAGGGCTGTAGAAGCAGAACTTCGCCAGCAACCCCCTGCGATCGGACCTCTACAACGTCACCGCCGCGCGGCGAACAACGCCGTCCAGTTACCGCTTACCGTCCGCGTCCAGCGTGGCCGCTTACACCAAGCTCGTGACGCCGAACGGATGTCAGCCCGAGAGCTTGCTGTCGGCCACAGCGGCCTCTTCTTAACTCGCCCATAGAGGAGGCGGGAAATCCCCATTGCAAGTTTTTGTGTCCTGATGCAACTTCCGCTGGCGTTGGATTTTTTCCTCGTCTCGGCTGCGCCGAGGCAAGGAACAGCGTCTTGTCGCGAGCGCAGACCGCCGCCGACGAGGATCGTGCGGGGCTGAAGGAGAACTTGCGAATGGACCGTCGTCGATTTGTCAGCCGGCTTACCGGAGCAGCTACCGCGCTGGGCACGGCCTCTTGGGTCGGCGGCAGCTGGGCAGCCGATGGGGCTCTGTCGGCCACCCACATCACCATCGGCAGTTCGCTGGCCCTGAGCGGGATGCTGGGCGGCTCCGGCGCTGACTATGTCAATGGCATGAAGGCCGCCTTCGAGGTGGTGAACCGCAACGGCGGCATCCATGGCCGCGAGTTGCGGCTGCAGGCCTTGGACGACGGCTACGTGCCGGCACGGACCGCCGCCAATGTCAAACAGATGCTCGACAGTGGCCAGGTGTTCTCGCTGATCTCCATCATGGGCACGGCCAACAATGCCGCGGTGCTGCCGATGATCGAGCAGCAGGGGGTGCCCTGTGTGGGGCCGATCACCGGCGCCGGCTCGCTGCGCCATGCCAAGCAGCGTTGGGTCTTTTACGTGCGCCCCAGCTACCAGGACGAAGTGCTGCGCGTTGTGCCGCAGTTGGTCCAGATGGGCCTGCAAGGCATCGGCATCGTCTACCTCGACAACCCGTTCGGCAAGGAAGTGCTCGAGGCGGCCGAGCGCACCTTGAGCAACAACAAGCTGCAGGCGGTGGGTGCCTTCGCCCTGGCGGTCGACGGCAGCAATGCCAGCCAGGTGGCTCAGCAGGTGTTCGACGCCAGGGCCGGCGCAGTGCTGATGGGCACGACCGGCGGTGCGACGACCAAGCTCGTATTGGCCCTGCGCGGCAAGGCGGCGGCGCTCCCTCTGCTGGGCGTGTCGGTGGCAGTGACCGCCGCAGAGGTGCCCAAGCTGGGCAGGGCAGCGCAAGGCATCGCCCAGGCGCTCGTGTTTCCCGACGCGAGCAGTGCAAAGTCGGCGGCGGTCCGCAACTTTCACAGCGCGCTGCGCACCGCCAAGCTCGACAACGGCGAGGCGAAGTCCGTCGAAAGCTGGATCAACGCCCAACTGCTCATCGAGGGGCTGCGCCGTGCCGGCCGCGACCTGACGCGCGAGAGGCTGCGTGCCGCCTTGGCGGGCATCCGGGAGTTGGACGTGGGCGAGTTCATGCTGGGGTTCCAGGGCAGCGCGCCTTTTGTCGCCTCGAACTCCATCAAGATCGGGGTGTTTGACGAGGGCGGGCGCCTGCGGGCTTGAGCCGGCGTGGCAGTCGCCCAGCGCCGCCGATACAGGCGGCCCCTGGCCCCGGGCCCTTGGTCGCATAGAACGAAGTGCAGCCGCGCCACCAGTCGCCCCTGTAGGTGGAGCGTGGTAGGCGATGGCGGTGGCGGCCGGTGCGGGCGCGGCGACGAAGGCCAGAGTGGCCGCTGCAAGCAGGGCAACGATCGAGCGCTACCGTCCGGCACAGGTGGCCAACGGCAACACGTGTCCGCACGACATGGGCTCCAGCAGGCGTGAAGTGCTGCCCACCCAGTCGTAGGCGTCCTGCCATGTCACCTCACCTCATCTCAGTGTGAGGGCAGCCTTGGGATATCGTTCATGTTCCGCGTATCACTTTGGTGCTGTGTGTGCGGGCTTCGCGTCGCCGGGAGGATGGGAGATCGGGTCGAGCGCGGCCCGAGCGTACTCCTGTCGGGCGCGTTGGTGGGGGCAGGGCTGCCAGGACAGCTCGGCAGCCTGCAGGTCGACGGTATAGGTGTCGGCATGCAGGGGAAAGGCCTCGAAGCGTGTCTCGTCACCTTCCAGTGTGAGGCATGTGGCGTCGAAGTACAGCGCGCTGCCATCCGCGTCGACCCAGCAGCATCGGCGCTGCAGGTCCACCACGTAGCTCGGCGTGCCCAGGTGCCCTTGCAGGCAGACATACCGCCCGCTGGCATCGCGCAGGCCCCGCTTCAGCCAGACGGCCAGTGCCGGCGCACGGACGTCGTCGCCCAACAGCACCCGCGCGGCGTCTTGCACCCAGGGCTGCAGGTCTGAGGGCGGCGTCGGCACTTCGGGTCGCCGAGCTTGCAGACGCAGTGCTGCGCGCAGCCGTGCCAGTGCTCGTGCAAGCCACATCGTCCAAGTTCCTTTCGATCGAAAGCGTCGCCTGCCGACGCCTCGACATCATGCCGCCTGAAGTTCGTCGATGTGGCGCACGCATCCGCGCCGAGCGGGCCCGATACCTGCGGGCAAGGTGTGATGAAAGGGCGCGGCCGGCCGCGTCGCCGGTCGAGCAGCGACGGCCGCCATGAAATCGCCACCGGCCGGCCGGCGCGAGTGGCGGCCCAAGGACCAATGACCAATGACCAATGACCAATGACCAATGACCAATGACCAATGACCAATGACCAATGACCAATGACGGCGGGGCCGATTCTGCGGTTTACAGGGTTCTCAGGCTAGATCCTTTTGAACAGTATTCAATAGCTTGCTTCACTGGTATTTTTTGCGCAAATTTTTGTCGGCAAAACCAATGGATGACAGCTCCTTGCAGGCTCATTCAATGGGATCACAAATGCCGTCTTCGGTAGAAAAACAGGGCCAAACACCAACGCGGATTCATCCAGTCAACACCCTGGATGGGTTTGTTTCATCTCCACTGTCTTCGGCCTGAATCGCCGGTTCGTTAATCAGTTTGCGGAGGTTTGCATGGAAAGCGCGGGAAGTTTGATCTACAACAACAAGGACTACAGAGAGGTACTTAACAAGCACTTTGTGGCAAGCCGCCACATCCACCAGGGCTTCTTTACTGGTTTGGAGTATGAAGATCGGATAGTATTCAATGGCAGATCCAGTCTGGAGGGTGGGCAGTTCCACCACTCCTTCAGTAAGGTAATTGATGACTTTTTTGCCACCCTCTTCAATCGAGCGCAGGAAAAGTATCTGGAGGAGCTGCTTCATCCGCTGGGCATCAAAGCTGACCATCGCATTCTGGATATCGGGTGCGGAGTCGGGTCGAATGCGATCTGGCTAGCCAGAAAGTATGGTTGCCAGGTTCACTGCATCGACCTGTCGCACGAGAACATTGAAACTGCCCGTCGCTATACAAGGGAAGAAGGGCTCGATCACTTGATCACCTTCGAGTGTATTGATGCGGCAGAGGTGAACTATCCGGATGCTTCATTCGATCATGCATTCTCTGTGGAATGCTTCTATTTCATTGATCAGAAAGAAAAGCTGCTCAAGAAATTACTCAAGCTGCTGAAGGATGATGGCATCTTCGCCATTTCGGATTATGTATTGAAGCGCCGGTGCGGCTATTTCACGCGCTATCTGGTCATGTGCCAATATGGCACATTCAATATTATGCAAACTTCGCTTTATCAGCCGCTGGTGAATTCGGCGGGATTTCAGCGTTGTACGGTGCGGGATGTAACCGCCGACACGATCATCCCTGGACTCAATCTTTTCAAGCTAGAGGATTTCAGAAGTGTTCAGGAGGAGTATCAGGCGCTGGAAGGAAAATGGATGGGTCTGCTGACTACCGCATTGGTCAAACGCTATGCACTCCCATTGGTTGAAGAAGGAAGATATGGCTTGAATTTCTTCCATTGCTATAAGTAGTCGGTCCTGAACGACTCGTTGTCACGCTCTAGCCACGCGTTGTTGGCGCGGCGAGGGCGAAGGCAGTTGCATGGCAAGCCGGGCGACGAGAGCGAAGTAGAGCACCCAAAGGTGCGCCAGGATCATCCTGAGGTTGAGGTGATCCTGCTCAGCGGCCTGAGCCTGCTTGGCTGGCAAGGCCGTCGTCGGCGCCAGACGGCATCCTGACGGGTGGCCGACGCAGGTCGCCGCCTGTCCTCAGGCCTCGCCTGCCTGGGCATGACGCCGCCGGCGCGGCGCCAAACGCATCCTCAAGCCCACCGCCGCCATCCCGATCGCGGTGTGCTCGGTCAGCGGGCGGCCGTCCGGCAGTGCCACCTCGACCAGCTCGAAGTTGCGCGCCAGCATCGCGATCACCATCCGCATCTCGAGCACGGCCAGGTAGCGTCCCGGGCACAGCCGCGGCCCCGAGCCGAAGGGCATCGACAGCCGCTTGGCCGTCGGGGCGGCGGCCGCCCCGGGATCGCTCAGCCAGCGCTCCGGCCGGAACTCGCCCGCCTGCTCGACGCGCTCTTCGTCGATGGCTCCCTTGCGCATCAGACACCAGACCGAAGTGCCCTTCGGGATCGCCACATCGCCGACGACCGTGTCTTCGTTCGCTTCGGCCCGGCTGATTGGCGCCACCGGGTGCAGCCGCATGGCCTCGTGAATGCAGCCCTCGATGTAGGGCAAGGTCGTCGCCTGTTCCAAGCTGGGAGGCAGCGCCGCCTCGCCCAGCGCGGCATCGGCCTCCTTGACCACCGCGCGCCAGGCCTCGGGATGGCGGTAGAGCAGCTGCAGGGTCCAGGCCAGCGAATGGGCCGTCGTGTCCTCGCCGGCCAGCAAGGTCGTGAAGACGTTGCCCACCACTTCGTGCTCGGGCATCTCCCGCCCGTCTGCGTCGCGGGCGACCAGCATGGCCTCGATCAGGTTGGGCGGCTTGCGGGCGCGGGCCGGGTCGGCCGCCAGGCGCATGCGGGCCGCAGCGATCAGCTCCCGCACCACCCGGTGGATGGCCTGCACGTCCCGGTCCAGCCGGCGGTCGGCCGGCAGGCGGAGATAGCGCCAGGACGCGAACAGCGCGGCCCTGCGCCGGAAGATGCGCGGCAGGGCCTTGTCCAGGTGAGCGTGCAGTTCGCTATAGCCCTGCTCGACCGTGTTGATGTCGACCCCGAAGGCGAGACCGGCGGTCACGTCCACCGTGTAGCGCATCAGATCGTCCGGCAGATCAAAGGAGCCACCGTCACGCGCTGCCTGCGACCAGCGTCGGCGCAGGCGCTCGGTCACGACGGCGAGCGATGGGAAGAACTGGCGCAGGTGCTCTGGATCGAGCGCCGACATCACCAGGCGGCGCTGGCGCCGCCAGTTGTCGCCTTCTGCGGTGAGCAAGCCGTCGATGCCGACCTCCTTGAACACCTCCTCCGTCTTGTGCCAGCGCCGCCACGTCCCGGGCCGGGCCCGCAGCACCTGCGTGATCGTGTTCGGGTCGGAGATCACCGCCAACGAGGTGCGCCCGAGTCGCAGCCGGTAGACAGGCCCGTAGCGACGCTCCCACTCTTCCAGACGCAGGTGGATGCGCTGTCGGTCGAGCTGCAACAGATTGCCCACCAGCGGCCAGGGCCGGGGACCCGGCAGCTCGTCGATGCGGCGCGTCCGGGCGGGCAGCGGTGGGTCGGGAACTTCGATGTGAATCGTGTCCATGTGAGGTGCTCCTGGTACTTGCCACGTCAAGTGTTCCTGCCGGGCCGTCGCTTGCAAGGCGCCGAAGAGGCAGGAGGACAGGCAGCTTCCCACCCACAACGGCGGAAGCCGAGAGCCTGTGTGAGCAAGGGAATTCACCCTCTACAGGGAGACGCCCCTTGGGCGAAGGCAGTGAGGCTCACGGTGAACGTGTCTTGACGCACCTGGTATGCGGCTGCCGGCGCGACGGCCGCTGGCTGAATGCTGCCGCCCGGTGTGCTGGGGGGTGAGTCTGCACCCCCGCTCACCAAACAGTGCCGCTCAACCGTCGCAGCCCTGGAACGCCATCGCAACAGAGAAGCCAAGCCGTGCGGCCTGGCACCTGCAGACCGGTCTTGACCTCGAGTGCGCTCTAGCCGTTTCAATCCGGTCTCAGGAGCAGACCACGGGCCGCGCGGAGCACAGGCCCTGGGTCTGCTCGACGTCAAGATCGATTTTCGAGCACTGGCCGGACCGCGGGAAACGGCCGCCGCTCGATCCCATGCGTTTTCCCGCGCCGATCCGGAGACTTTCGAGATGAGCCACGACAACAAACAGCTGATGCAAGGAATCTTCGACGAAATGGCCAAGGGCAACGGCCGGCCCTTTGTCGACGCGATGGCCGAGGACTTCTGCTGGAGCATCCCCGGCCAGTCCACCTGGTCGCGCCGCTGGGAGGGCAAACAGGCGGTGGTGAACGACTTGTTCCGGCCCTTGTTCGCGCGTTTCGCCGACACCTACGTCAGCCGGGCGCACCGCTTCATCGCGGAGGGGGACCACGTGGTGGTCCAGTGCCGCGGCGAGGTCACGACCAAAACCGGCAAGCGCTATGACAACGACTACTGCCTGGTGTGCCGGATCGTCGACGGCAAGCTGCGCGAACTGACCGAGTACATGGACACGGAGCTCGCGACGACAGCGCTGGGGGCGCCTTGAGCCCGATTGCACCGGACGGGCAACCCGACGAAGGACCCGCCGGTCGGTGCCGCTTGCGATGGCGGTAGCGTCCGTAGCGACGGCCGGTCTCGCGGAACGATACCGCGGCCTGTGATCGCCGCCGCGCAAGAGGCGCTGCTACGATGCCGACCCAAGCACAGGAGGGCGGCCTTGAACCTGCGTCTGGCACTGTATGAACTCGCGGAGCGGCATCGGCTTGATAGGTCGGAGATGCGGCAATTGCACCGGCTGGCAGGCCTGGCATCGGAGCCGGCCGCGCTGTCGTACTGGCTGCCGCGTGTGACCGCCGTGCTCGCGGCGGCGCTGGGCGGTCTGGGCCTGATCTTCTGGATCGCCGCCAACTGGGAGACCTTGGGTCGCTTCGGCCGCTTCGCGTTGCTGCAGGGCCTCGTGCTCGTGAGCTGCCTGGGAGCGCTGTGGCGACCCGGCGCGCGGGCGCCGCTGGCCGTGCTGGCCTTCCTGGGTGTCGGTGCTCTGTTCGGCTACTTCGGCCAGACCTACCAGACCGGCGCGGATCCGTGGCAGCTGTTCGCGCTTTGGGCGGTGCTGGCGCTGCCCCTGTGTCTGACGGTGCGCAGCGACGTGGTGTGGACACCCTGGGCGCTGGTGGCGATGACGGCCATCTCGCTGTGGGTGCATGCCCACAGTGGACACCGATGGCGGGTCCAGGCTCAGGACCTGCCGGTTCATCTGGCCGGGTGGACGGCCGCCGTCGGACTGGTGGCGGCTCTCGGCCCCGCATTGAGGCGGTACACCGGCGCAGGAATGTGGGCGCAGCGGACGGCCCTCACGCTGGCCGTGGTGGCGATCACGGCGACGGCGCTTGGCGGACTCTTCCACACCGACGTGGCGCCGCACTATGCGCTGGGGACAGCCGTCCTGGCCCTTGCGGCCTTTGTCATGGCCCGGCCGCTCACCTTCGACATCTATGGCCTCAGCGCGGCCGCGCTGGGCTGCAATGTGCTGCTGGTGGCCGGCCTGGCGCGCTGGCTGTTCGACGGGCCGGGCGGCGACGCAGCCGGTGATCTGTTCGTGCTGGGCCTTCTGGCGGCCGGCCTGCTGGCTGGGACCGTCACAGCGGTGCTCGGCCTGGCGCGCCGTCGTGTTGCCGTGGAAGCAGGGAGCCAAGCATGAAAGGCGCGGACCACCTCGATCGCACCTTGCAGGCGGCGATCGCCGCCGGCGTGTTGCCCGCGACGGCCCAGCGTCCCGTGCAGGACGGCCGGCCCTGGCCGGTGCTGCTGCTGACGGCGCTCGGCGCGTGGCTCGCGGCGCTGCCCCTGCTTGGGGTGGCGGGTCTGGTGCTGGATGACCTGCTCCGAGAGGGTGTCGGTCCCTATGTCCTGGGTGTACTGGTGCTCGCGGCCGCCGTCGTCGCACTGCGTGGCCAGGATGTGCCGCTGTTTGTCGAGCAGCTGGCGGTGCCCGCCTTGCTGGTGGGCGGCGGCTTGCTGGGGTTCGGGCTCTTTCGTGACCTGCCGGATCAGGCCGCGGCCGGGGCGCTTGCCGCGGTGGCCGGTGCGCTGGCGTTTCTCGTATCGCATGCTGGGCTGCGGGTGCTCTTGGGGGCCGCCATTGGCACCCTCACGTTCGGGGCCTGCCTGTCGCCCGGCCCAGGGTCCGTACTGGCCGATGCCTGGTGGGCCTGGCATGGCAGCCTGGCTGTCGGGGCCGTCGCGCAAGCCCTGCCGCATGCGCCTTGGAAGCTTCGCGAGAGGCCGCGCTACGCCGCGGTGATGGAAAGCCTGTCGGCCGGGTGGCTGCTTTCGGTGCTGGCGGGACTGTGCTGGTGGTCGGGCACCACCTTGCTCGTCGGGGCCAGCGTCGGCGGAACCGAGGTCGGCGCGGTGGCCGGCGCCGTGGCGCGCAGCTTCACCTCACGCTGGCAGGACGCCGCCCCGAATGCAGGGTCGGTGCTCCTCGCCCTCGCAGCGGCCGGGCTCGGTGCGCTGCGCTGGCGGGCGCTGCGCCAAGGTACGTCCGCCGGCATTGCGGCCGTGTTGCTGGTGCTGGCCTGGTTCGTGCCGGCGCTCGGGGCCATGCTGCTGGCGCTGGCCTGGTGTGCCACCGCCCAGCGCTGGCGACTCGCCACGGCAGCGGCAGTCGGCAGCGCCTGGGTCATCGGCAGCTTCTACTACCAGCTCCACTGGTCGCTGGTCGACAAGGCGGCGGTGCTGGTCTTGAGCGCAGCGGTGCTGGCGGCGCTCGCCTGGCACGCGCACCGCAGCCAAGGCGATGCCGGGTTGCAGGAGAGCGCCCCGGGTCCGGCGGCCCTGCCACGATGGCGGCAGGTCGGCATCGCGTCGACCGCGGCGCTGGTGCTGGTCGTCGCCAACGCCGGCATCTGGCAGAAGGAGCGGCTGATCGGGCAGGGCCAAGCCTTGTACGTGGACCTCGCGCCCGTCGACCCGCGCTCCTTGATGCAAGGGGACTTCATGCAACTGAACTTTCGCTTGCCTGCCGTCGTGGAAGCCCGGCTCGGTGGCCCGGTCTCGCATCGGCGTCCGCGGGTCGTGGCCCGCCGGGACGCGCGAGGAGTCGCCACCTTGCTGCGTCTGGACGAAGGGGCCCCGCTGGCCGCGGGCGAACTGCTCATCGAGCTGACGCCAAAGAACGGCCGATGGGTGCTGGTCAGCGATGCATGGTTTTTCAAGGAAGGCGAAGCGGAGCGCTGGGCCGCGGCGAGGTACGGGGAGTTCCGGGTGGATGCACACGGGCGCGCCTTGCTGGTCGGCCTGCGCGGCGCCAACCTGGAGCGCCTCTAGAGGCGGGCTGCCGCTGCACGCTGCGCAGATGTTTGGGTGTGGCCTTCACCCACTGCCGCTGTGTGCGCGCCGGAGCCGGCCGCTGAGCGATTGCGGGGCCGGCTCAACCTGGCACCGCCATCAAGCCCGCCGGGCTCCATGGCTCGCAGACGCGAAGCACGTCGGCCAGCGTGCCGAGTGCCGTCCCGCTGTACGCCAGCCCCACACGCCGAGTGGCGGCCTGAAGCTCGGGCACATCGCGTCGCACCACCACGTCGTCCCGCACCGACACATGGTGGACCGGCACGATGGTCACACCGAGCCCGGCCGCCACCAGACCCAAGGCCCATTCCTCGTTGTGCACCCGGGCCCGCACGTCGGGAACGATGTGCCGCGCGTTCAGCCCGGCGTGCCAATGCGCCGCCAGCTCGCAATGCGTCCGGTCGATGAAGGCGGTGCCGTGAAGGTCCTGCAAGGTCACGGTCTCCTGCACGGCCAATGGATGGTCGACCGGCACGGCCAGGACATAACACTCCTCCCACAGCGGCATGAAGGTGCGCCCTGCGGGGGCGCAAGACTCGACCGTCAGGCTCGCATCGGCGGCCGACTGGGCGGGCCCCTCGGCCGCTCGGCCCTCATCGCCCAGCACCGTCACCTCCAGCTGAGCCAGCTCGCGCCGAAGGTGACGCAGCAGTTGCGCCACATGAGCGAGGCTCAGCGCAGGATGGATACGCAGGCTCAGCTGAGGTCGGCTGCCGCGGTCCTGGAAGGACTCGACGATGGCATGGGCGTCAGCCAGCAGCTTGCCGCCCAGGCGGAACAGGCGCTGCCCCGCGGCAGTCGGCTGCAGGCCCCGCTGCTGGCGGGTGAACAGGCGCGTGCCCAGCTCTTCCTCGAGCTGGGCGATGGCCGTCGAGATCACGGGTTGTGTCACATGGCATTGGCGCGCGGCGCCGACCGTGGAGCGGGTCTCGAAGGCAGCGCAGAAGTAGCGAAGATTTCGCAGATGCATGGATGCGAATAGCTGTGGTGGTCACGCCGTCATTGCGGGCAGCCGCGCCCGTCCTCACCCTTGCAGTGCAGGAAAGCTCGGCAGCGTCTTGAGCACGTTCTCGTCGTGCGCCGGCACGATGGTGATGTCCGGATGGTGCTTCATGATGTGGTGCAAATGCAGGATGGCCGCCTGGTTGGAGCGCTCGTCGTGGTCGAGCGGCAGGAGGCGGCGCAGCAGCCATGAACGGTCGGCAGCCTGCTGCACGCCTTCAATGGTCCACGTGACATCGCCAGTGAAGAGATAGCTGCGGCCGGAGGGCAGGCGCAACCACAATCCCACTTGGCCTGCCGTGTGTCCTGCCAGCGGCAGCAGCACCACACTGCCGTCGCCGAAGACGTCGTGGCTGGCGGAAAAACCGAGCCGCGGTGGCCCGTCAAACCGCAGGTCGCGCCAGTGACGCACGCCGTCGAACTGACTTTTCAGAAAGGCCGGCGGCTGGCCCCGCTGGGCGTGCTCTCGTTCTTCGGGCGTGACCCACACCTGGGCATCGGGAAAGTCGGGCAGGCCGCTGACATGATCCCAATGCAGGTGCGATGGCACGATGAAACGCACGAGCTCTGGATGCCATCCGGCGCGCTCGAGTTGGTCGAGCGCGGGCAGGAACCCGCTGCGCTCGTACCTGAAGGCGTGACGATGGAATCGATCGTTGACCGCGAACTGCGCGTCCACCTGCCTGCCCAGCCCGCTGTCGTAGAGCATCACGCCGTGCGGGTGACGGATCAGCACGGCGGATTGGGACGGCCGGCGATGTTCGGTCCAGCGGCCGCGCCCCACCAGCAGCGCTTCGGCAGCCCCGCCGGACACGCCGGTTTGCAGGACGCTGAAAGCCAAGGTGGAGGGGGGTCTGGCGGAAGGCAAGGGGTCGGTCACGCCGGCCGGCGGGGGGCCGGCGTGCAAGGGCGCATCGAGGGCATGAAGCGCGGTCGCCCCGGCCGCCACGAATGCGACGAGCGCCGCCAGCAAGATCGTCCCTCGACGGCGCCACCGTGCACCCCGGGGGGGCTCGCTGGCGGCCTGGGATGCGGCGTCCTGTGCAAAAGGGTGGGGAAGGGTCGTCATGGTCGGCCTCGATGTCGTGCCCTGCAGCGTACCGAGGCCTTGGCTATAAGAGAAATTGAATTATCTTCTAGGAATTCAAAGAAACTCGAATATCTCGGGCCAGCATGACGACCTCACCGGCCCGAGGCTGGCAGGGCGGGAGGGCCGATCACAACACGCGCCAGACCGGGAAGGGTCGGCCGCTGGGCGGCCAGGGGCCGGTCAGAGGGTAAAGGCACATGGCCATGATCAGCCCGCTGGCCGGCTGCTTGATCACCCCGGCGACGCCATAGGTGTACTGGGGTGTGTCGGAGCCGGTGAAGAACAACAGAAAGCCGTCGCCCGACGCCGGGTTCGAAGGCAGCCCCGAAAACGTTCCAGCGCGCCACACTGGCCCGGCGGCAGTCGCGAATGAACCGATGAACTGCCCATCGACCCTGGGCACCTGGTCCGCGCGGGTGACCAGCAGGCTCAACTGGATCGCCTGGCCCGGCTCACGCATGTTCCGAGCGGCATACGTGCCGCTCAAGCCTTGGAAGTCATAGGACGCGCCGAGGGGAAAGCCCGCGCATTCCGGGAGCGGTGTCCAGGGAGCGGTCTGCTCGGCGGGTACCTCTGCGGCGAACGAGGGCAGCACGGCAGCAATGGCTACAGCCAGGGCCATGAGGCGGCGAAGCAAGGTGGGAAGCGGCATGTCAGTTCTCCCTCCAGGGATCGACACGGTGCTCGGCTCGGGCCTCGACGAAGCCCGGTCCCCGAGGTGTCCTGCCAGAGGCTATAGCGCTCGGTCACCGCTTCCACAAGGCACGGGCAGACATCGCCAGGGAACGGTTCGTCGAACGATGGGGTCACATGACCCTCATGGCCGGATGCGGCAGCCACCGCCCGTGCCCCTGTCAGCGTGGGCGAGCATCAACAGCCGTACTGTTTCGCGCCCTCACAGTCGCTTTGAGTGAGGCCCCGGTCCAGACGGTTCTGGTTCTATCACCTTGGGGAATGCACGCCGGTGCACCTGACCACCTTGGTCCCCGCTATATAGTCGCCGATGCGGCGTCGTTCTCGTCCCACCAGAGGGACGCAGTCGAACACGCCGAGCACGATCAGGGAAGTGTTGCGGACCAGAGAGCGCCACAAGCCGCAGGGCGCTCCATCACGGACGCGCACGACGGCGATCTTGGTGACTCGCTTGCCAAGGCTCTGACCGCCTGGCAGGGCATCGCACAGCAGCAGGTACAGCACCCAGGCGACCAGCGACCACTCCAGCGAGAAGCCCATGTGACGCATGGTCACGAACACGCCTGTTCCAACGGCGAGCGCGCACAGTCCATCGATGAACTGCCCCGTGAACCGATCCCCTATCGACGCAAGCACGATGGTATTCCCTCACTCCATTCTTCGTTCGTGGCGATCCACCGCTTTGCGCCATCGCGTGCCGGTATCCCTTCGGAAACGAGCGTGGCCTGTTCTCGTGGGTGGAGCCTTGCGCGAATTCTGCCAGCGACAGAAGGAAGGTGAAGTTCGGGCCGAAGCGCTTTCCGTGGCAGAAGTCCTGCTAGTGCGAGGCGGCTGCTCGCCGGCGTCCGAGCCGGGCTGCAGGTGTGAACGTCGCGGCCGCGCAGCATCTCGAACACGCGCGCCTGCCGCTCCGCCGTGAAGCTACAGCGCTCGACGCGCTGCTGGGGGTTGGCGAAGGTGCCGAACGGCAAGTCCCACAGAGGCAGGCCGTCGTTCTGCGCGTGGTGATCGAACTGGTGGTGCACGCGGTGCATCTCGGGTCGCTGCACGTCGTAGTCGAGCCAGCGCGGCGACGCGGTGTCCGAGTGGATGTACGGCTTGAACAGCGACACGAACAGCGGGGCCCAGGCCAGCGAGGCATCCGACTGCTCGAGCACGAGATAGGCCGTTGCGCCGCTCACGAACGTGGCTGCCACCGCATCGAAGGGGTGTGCATAGAACGCCGTCAAGCTCTCAACGTCTTCTCGAAGGTTGGAGCCTCCACACTTCCCCGGGGCGGTTCAGACAGCCAGACATCTATTGCTGAAGCTGTTGGAAACGTGAAACCGCTTCATCCAGCTGTGCAGGCGTCGCAATCACTTCGTGAAACACCCGGCCGGTCTGACCCGGGTTGTCGTTGAGGAGTCGTTCGGCAAGATCTTGCAGTTCGTCGACGAATTCCTTGCGCTGGAGGAGTTGATGTTCCGCCGGATTGGCAAGCACTTGCCGGAGGCGCTCACCCAGCTCGTTGTTGGTGAGCTCGGAAATCTGCTGGCCGGCCCCCGTTTCAACACCATCGCCGAGCAGCTTTTCAGCCATCTGGTGCACCGTGACCTGCGTGCCATTCAGGCCCAGTTCCTTCAGCAGGCGCCCGTAGGGCTTGCTGTAGTTCTCGGCGGCGCGTGGCTCCACCAGGTCCGAATCGCTTTTGGCCAGCTCATGCAGTGGCTTTGAGGCCGTCATGCCGTGCCCGGTCACGGCTTTCACGCCCCAGCTCGCCATGTGCGCCAAAAATCCCTTGGCATCCAGCTTGTGGCCTTCTGTTTTCAGATAGAGATAACGTTGGCCCTGGATGGTCGGCATGTGAACCAGAAGCTCCTTGTAGCCCTTGAGGAAACGATAGCCCTCCGCGGCAGAGCCCCCGGCCTTGTCGAGGTGAGAGCTGGGGCGGGGGGAGCAGTGCTCGGCGAACGCCCTCTGCACCGCGCTTTGTTGGGCCTCGTCGAGACCGGACAGATTGATCATGTAGCCGCCCTTCTCGGTCGGATGGTGCGCCCAAGCAGCGGTAAACAGGGCTTGAAACGACTTGGGGCTCCACGTGGCGTCTGGCTTGGAGAGCTGATCGGTCGGCGATCCGCTCAAATTCCCTTCGAAGAACTCATTCCATCCTCCAGGGGTCTGGAACACGTCTTTGAAAATGTCCTTGCGTCGCGAATCCGCGGCGACAAAGTCGCCGATGAAGCGTTTCTCATTCCTGACACGACTCGTGCTCGCTTCGAGCACTTCGCGAACGGCGGTTTCCTGATCGGCGGGCATTGAGGGGTAGCTTTCAAGAGAAATGATGGGTTGGAATCAGCGCGCGAGCGATTCGTGCAACTGGTCCAGCGCGCCAAGCAGCGGCGTGCGGATGTCGTCGGCAAGTTCGGACACGTCGTACACGACCTCATCGGCGCCGAGGTAGTTCTGCAACTCCTGGACTTGCTGCAGCGTGGAGGGCTCGGGGATCAGGTTTTTCATGACCTCCTGGATCTCCATGATCGCCGCGGCCGATCTGGCGTGCCTGGCCGCAGCGATCTGGGTGGCAACCGACTTCAGCGAGGCGACCGCGGCCGATCTTCTGGCCTTCCACTGCGCCATCGCATCGCGGACGCTCGCGTTGCTGGCGTCGTCTTGGCCTGAGTCGGGTGAGGTTGCTGCGAGCAAGTGCTCGGTCTCGTCAAGGAGTCGATGAGCCAAGGTGAACTCCCCCTGGCGCGCCGCAAGCCCCGCCTCGCTGGCCTTGGACCGGATGTCCTGCGGCGCGGACTTGAGCTTCGGCAGCAACGCGGCAAGCCGCGCATTGAACGCGGCACCGACGCCAGCATCGGCCTCCGGTGAGGTCTGGTCCTCCGCCTCATCCTGCTCCAACACCGCGCCGTCGGGACTGTAGAGCAGCACCTTGGTGATCCGAAAGCCGCACTCGCGCACGGGCGCACGCACCTTCTTCACCAGCCCGCTCACCGCCTTGTCCACCTGCAGCACCAACTCGGTGTCATTGCGGATCCAGGCGATGCCGTGGGCGCCCGTCTTGACCCCGGTCTCGTCGCGCAGTTTGGCGAACAGCTTCTGGCCGGCCAACTTGGGGCTCAAGGCCAGCACAGGCAGCGTGTTTTTGTCTGCCGCGTCCACAAAGCCGAACTGGACCCGGCGCTCGGGATCACGCTTGCACAAGGTCAGCTGCCGCAGCAGCTTCCCGGCGTCGAGGAGGGCGCTGGCAGGCTCGTCCTCGTCTTCTGGCTGAACCCCCGTCTTGGCCTCGACCTCGCTCAACTTGCGCTGCTTGCCCAGCGCTTTGTCCAGCCCGTCCAAGTGACTCGCCAGCTCCTTGTTGCCCTTGGCGCTTTTGCGCAGGGCATCCGCCTGCTTCTCGATCCCGTCGAGCGCCTTGAGCTGCTGCTCCGGCCCCTTGGCCAGCTGCAGCGCCGCCAGTGCCTTCGCCATCGCCTTCACCAGCGTTTCGTCGCTCAGCTTTTGGCGTTTGGCGAAGTTCCTCCAATCCGATTCGCCCAGATACTTGTCGGTCACGTTTTTTTTCCCTGTTGGTGGTCGATAGGGCTGTCCTGGTCACGGGAGCGCCGGTCCCGGGCCGGTGCCGGTCTTGAGCCTGTGGAGGATGAGCGTCGAGCCCATGAGTGGACGGGTACTGCCGAGAGTTCCAGCGAATCGCCCCCGTCGCCGCCGCGGGCAAGGTGCCCCTTGCCACCAGCGCGCGGGCGTTTGGCGATTTCCTGTGCAAGGCCTTCGGTCCGGGCGGCTGCGGCCGAGGTTCGCCGCAGCCTTTGATCTTCGGGTGCCACCCCGAGCCCGCCTCAAGGCACAAATGTCAGATGAGGGCACCTTTGAAGCATGACCGATTTGTGTTCGTTGGTGATGTCTGCTCTGGATGCGCCTTCAAAAATGGTTTGAGGCGTCGCGTCATTCGTGTTGATGCTATAGCTGAAGTGAATGCCTTTGGTCTGAACGCTGTTGTTTTGCACGTCCACCAGATAGACCGCGAACTTGGTCCTCTTGATTCCCGTGTCTCGGCCGGCGATTTCCCTCGGCTTGTCGACGAGGACCCCGCCGCTGGCGTTAGCGAAAATCAGAGACGCGGCCGTGCCGGCCGCGGCATGGTTGTCGACGTTCCATCTGCCCGGGACATTGGTTCCTACGGCCACACTGGGGAATATCAGCTGACAGAGCGGTCTTCCGACGCTGCTGCTCACCGTGAAGTCCATGCCGAACTGAATGTCGGCGCCGGGTTCGGCATTGGTGAACAAAGTATGGTGTATGGTAAAGACGCCGGCTTCGCTTTTCACCGGAACATTCACACCGAACACGGTGCTGATCCAATCATCCTGTGCAGGCATTGACTTTTCTTCCTATGTAAATAAATGGGCCACCCGGTTCCCGCCGCACCGGCGGCGGACCGCGGCGGTGGCGATGCGCGGTTGAATAGAGACGAGGACGTTCAGTCCAAGCGCCTGGACCTGTATCGAGGGGGACCGGTGCAAGGCGGTCCTCACCGGTCGGTTCCTGGCCGGTGTTTCACGGGGCGCGGACATGACGACGGGCTTGGGCTCAAGCGATCAGCTTGGAGAGGGTGCCCAGCGTGCCGACCAGCGTGGCGCGCGCTTGCACGGACACGAAGGGATTGGCATCGAGTTGGGCGAGGAAGGAGTCGTTCGCAGCCCGGTCAAGGAAGGTCCGGATCGCGGCTGCAGCTGCCTGATGATGGCGTCGTCGCTCGTCAGCCTGCGCGGCGTTCAAGGCCTGATCCAGGGTGTCGGACAGGTCCTCCGCGAAGGACTGCAGAACGCCGCCCAGCTTTTCGCGCACCTTGACCGAGAGTTCCTCAAAGACAGGGCTATCGCGGTACTGGTCCAGGATGGCCTGCTCCAGCGTGGTCAATTCGGTCTGGACTTTCTTCTTGGCAGCATCCCAGGCGAGACGGGACTTTGCGTAGTCGACCGGAGGCAGATCCGTGCTGCCGGGTGCGGCTGCCGGCAGCGCCAACAGCAGCGTGTCCAGTGCATCGAGTGCCTGCAGCGCGGCCTTGAAGTTCCCGCCTTGAGCTTTCTCGCGCGCGAACTCGGCCAAGGCGCGGATCTTGGACGAAGGGCCGACCTGTGCCTGCAGGGCCGCCAGGACGCGAGGTTCCAGGGCCGCCATGCGGCCGTCGAACTGCGTCTTCGCATCCTCTGGCGTCTTGGGCTGGGCGCCTTGCGCCTCACCCGGGGCTTCCTGCGCCTCGGTCGCCTCGGTCGCCTCGGCCGGTTCGCCGTCGTCGTCCACGCCGTCCGGGCCGCTCACCCGCACCTTCAGCTTCAGTCCGGTCTGCTTCAGCAGCGCCGCCTTGAGCTTCTTGGCCAGGCCCGCGGCCGGCTCCTGCAGCGCGAAGGTGTAGGCGTTGTCCTCGAAGACGCAGCTGCCCTCGAAGGGCTTGACCGAACTGGCCTGCAGATAGTCCTGCAGCAGTTGACGCTTGTTTTTCGAGATCGCCTTGGGCGACATCAGCACCGCCACCTCTTGGCCCGTGCTGCCCAGCAGCACGTGCATCTGCTCGCCCTTCTTCACCTTTTGCAGCAGCGGGATCAGCTTGGTCGTCAGCAGATCCGGGGCGTCGTCCCCGTCATCCTGTGCAGCGGCCTTCCGGGCCTCGACCTCGCTGACCTTGCGCTGCTTGTCCAGGGCCTTGTCCAGCCCGTCCAGCTGGCCCGCCAGCTCCTTGTCGCCCTTGTTGCTCTTGCGCAGGGCCGCTGACTGCTGCTCGATCTCGTCCAGGGCCTTGAGCTGCTGCTCCGGCGCCTTGGCCTGCTCCAGCGCCGCCAGCGCCTTCACCAGCGCGGTGTCCTTGAGCCCTCGGCCCTTTGCGAACTTCTTCCAGTCCGATTCGCTCAGTTGTTTGTCCATCATCATTTCTCCTTCTGATTCGGCCCGTCCCATGACGAGCTGTTTGCAAGCAGATCGCCTCAGTCCAAGGACTTCAGCAATGCGGCCAGCTCGGCATCCACCTCGGTGTCGGCGGGCTCCGCGGTCGCGGCCTCTTCGGACGCCGGCGTGTCCGACGCCGTGTTGCCATTCAGTTCAGCCAGCAATGCGTCCAGCGACACGTCTTCCGAGGACGTGGCGGAGGCGTCTTCGGTCTCCACGCCGGAGGACCTGCCGTCAGCCGCCGGATCGGCCTCGGCCGGCACCCGGGGTGGGGGTGGCGGGGCCGCGGCGGCCTGCAGCGAGGGTCTTCCGGCGGCTCGCGACAGCGGTGCGCCATTGACCGCCGCCAGGGCCTGCATGCGCACCATCGGCTCGTTCTTGGCGGCCAGCAGCGGCTGCACGCCGAATTCACGCAGGGTGACAGCCATGTCCGCGCGGATCAGCCGGTCGGTGCAGGGCAGGGCGGTCGTATCGCCGGCCTCGTCGCGCAGGACCTGCATCGGCATGTCCCGCAGGCAGATGCCGCCGTCCTGCATCCACGCGCAGAGGGCGGCCAGCGCCGGATGGCCCCACAGCAGCGAACGCAAGCCTTCGCGCGGGTTGAACTCCTCGAAGTCGAAGCTGGCGATGGGGTCGGTGCGCCGACCGTAGGCATGGCGCAGCAGAAAACGCGGCCCCGCCAGGCACAGGAAGCCGGCCTCCGGCAGGCGACGCAAGGCGGCGAGCGCCTCGCGAACCTCTGCCGGCGGCGGCTTGCGGCGCTCCGCCAGCAGGTCGGTCGTCATGGCACTGAAAACCGGCGCGCCCGCGTGGGACGCGACCCGGGCCAAGCGGCCCAGCAGCGCCGCGTGTGAGGGTGTCGGCTCGAAGCCATGCAGCGCTGCGATCGCCGCATAGCCGCCGCCAGCTTCTTCCCCGGGCTGGCTCACCAGCCAGCGGTACAGGCCGGTCTCGGCCAGGTCGTTGGTGCCGGCGAGGTCCGCTGCCAGCTCTTCGGCGCTCACATCCAGAAGGTGAACCTCCAGACGCGCGCCTGTCTCCAGTTGCCGCAGCAGCAGATCGACACCGCGCCACAGCGATTCGAGCTGCTGGAAGTCGCGATCGTGCAGCACCGCCCGAAGCGTATCGCCCATCGCGTCATCGACCGCGCCCAACAACTCGGCGAGCTGCGGCGAAGGCGCCGGCCTGACGAAGGGGCCGACGGCGCGGCGCACGAGCGCATCGAGCGCCGCGTCCATCCCGAGCGTCGCCGCGCCGTCTGCGCGGCCTGTGCGCGGACGCTGCACCAGCCGGGCGAAGTCGTCCAGTCCGGCGGCCGTCGGATGCGGGATGGCACCCGCCCGGCCGGAGCGTCCTGTGGCCAGCGACAAAGGCCGCCCGGCATCCTCGGCCCATTGCCGCAGTTCGGCCGCCGCCGCGCTGAAGGACGAGGGCTGGACCAGCCGGCGCCGCAGCTCGCGCAGGGCGGCGAACATCGGCAGTTCACGGATCAGCGTGTCGGGATGGAAATCGTCGAGCGCCCTGAGCGTCACCGGCACGGTGGATCCGTCCGGTCCGAGCGGCAGGGCCAGGCGCAGACCCGCCCGCTCGATGGCCTCGTCCAGGGTGTCGAAGCTGACGTCGCGGGGACGGCGCGCCGCCAGCGTCGCGCCGGTGTCGAGCCGTCCGGCGAGAGCGCCGGCGCTGAAGTCGCCCAGAAGCGCGATCCGCAGCGGCCGGCGCTGGGACCAGGGGGGAGGCGTCGATTCGAGACGCCCGATGTCTAGCAAGAGTTCGTTCATGCGGTTTCCTTGGCCGGTCGACGGGTGTGGACACGCAGCAGCGTCGGGAGATCGCATCTCATGCACGCACCGCCCACAACTGAAGTTCCAGTCCCGGGAAGTCGCCGCCGACATGGAGCGCCAGGCCGCCCGAGTGCTCCAGCTGCCGCCACAGATCGTTGCCGCGGGTGTCCAGCTCGAAGTAGCTGAACCCGGCGTGGAAAGGGATCTGCCGTGGCGCGACCGGCAAGGCGCGCAAGGGCACGCCAGGCAATTGCAGGTTGACCAGGTTTCGGATCTGTTCAACGCTGCCGATCTTGACCTGGGCCGGAAAGCGCGAGCGCAGGGCTTCGGTCGGCATCTGCGCCGAGGCGGCGAGCACGAACTGGGCCTTGCGTTGCATGTCGACATCCGGCACCAGTGCCACCCGCACGCCATGCTTGCGCTCTTGCAGCGGGATGGCGATGGCCCCTTGCTCGAGCACCAGCGACAAGGATCGCCGCAGCACCTCCATCAGCGCCTGGAAGCAAGGCCCCGGATGGTCGTGCACATAAACCGGCAGCGCGGCAGGCCGGCGCGTCCCGTCGAAGACCGCCAGGTCGCCGGCCAGTGCGGCCCCCCAGGCATACACCTGCTTCGGATGCAGGACCGAGCCCTCCAGCCATTGGGTCAGGGCGGGCTCGTGACGGTTGATGCAGCCGAGCAGCAGGAAATCCGCGATGTCGCTCACGCCGGCGCTGCTCGGTTGGACCAGCCGCGCGGCGAGAGCATCGCCGCGCTGCCTCAGAAGTCCCTGCAGTTCGCGCAGGTGGCCCAGGAGCAACTCGTTGCCGAGAGCGTCCAGGGTGGGCGGGATGTACTGCGCGTCCAGCACCACCTGATGGTCGCCGCGCCGCTCGCGCACCTGGCAGACGCCCAGCGTGACATGTCCGTCGCCGCAGTCGCGTGCCAGCATCAGTCGCAGATGCGGCCGCCCCAGTTGCAGCCTGGCCGTCCGCGACCCATCGACGTTGCTGTCAGGGACATCGGCCTCGCCGACGAGGTAGCGCAGCGGCGCCTCGCCACCGGGCCCTTCGGCATCGGTCTCCGCCAGGCCCGGCCGCGCCAGCGCCAGCGCCAGCACCACCAGTTCGTCGCGCGCATCCGGCGGCACGTCCAGCGCCAGCGGCGCGACGTCCTCGCCGGGCAGGTCGATCGCCAGGCCGTCGGGCAGCAAGCCGCGGGCGCGCAGCAGCGCGATCTTGCCGAGCGCCAGCGCGCTGCGGTCGAGCTGCAGGTCCAGCCAGCCCCAGGCGTAGGGGATCAGGCCGGTGAGCCGGGCCTGCCGCTGGTACGCCTGATGGCGATCGTGCTGTTGGAAGTGTTGCGGTTGGAGGAAGGTGCCTTCCGACCAGATGACGTTTTGGTGCCAGGGCATAAGAGATGTTGGAAATCAGGGAGATGAGAGCGGGGGTTCAGCGCTTCATAAACGGGCAGGGCTGGAGCGGCGGACCCGAGCTCAGCGCAGCCCGTAAAAGCGGTTGTCGATCCACGCCAGCCGCAGCGGCAGCTGACGGAGGTGGCGCTGATCCTGCGAGCGCGCGCCGAGCGCGGGTCGGCCCTCCGGGTCCAGGCACTCCAGCAGCCGTCCGCCGGCCATCGGCTGCAGGACGAAGCGCGTGGAGGGGGGTTGCCACTGCCAGGCCTGCCCGTCGGGCGCGCGCAGGAGGGTCGATCGGAGCTGGCCCTCCTGCTCTGCAGCGTCGCGCTGATAGGCCGTGGCCAGTTCCTCGCGGGCCAGACGGGTGAGCGCCAGCCAGGGATCTGCGTCGCCTCGGTTGAGCGCCAGCGCGATGCCTTGCAGGAGAGCCTGCGCCTGCGCCTGCAGCTCCTGGGTGAGCGCAGCGACCGGTGCGTCCAGCCAGCGCCAGCGGGGGAAGGCCAGCGGCAGGTCCACCTGCTGGCGCAGGACCGGGGACGGCGCGTCCGGTTCCTCTTCGGACGACCCACCCGGCGCCCAGGCCAGCCGGGCCAGCTCGCGCGAGCGCTCGCCGCCGGCCACGTCACCCATGCGGGTGAGGTGCAGGTCCACGGACGCGCCGATCGTCGCGCCATCGGTGGCCGGCCGGTCCAGCGTCAGCGGATCGATGTGCAGCTCCAGCGAGTTGGACCCGCGCACCATGAACTCGTGCACCGCCAGGCAGATCCGCGGACTCTCCGGCGTGGCGCGGGCCACCGAGATGCCGTTGAGCCAGGCCTCTGCGTGGCAGCCGGCAGCTTCCAGCCGCAATGTCAACAAGCGCTTCATCAGCTCCAGCTCCATTCGACAAGACGCAGCCCGGGCATCAGGTCCAGGCTCTGCTCCAGCCGACCGGTCCAGGGATCCACCTGGGTCACGCGGACCTTCACCGGCTCCAGCGAGGCCTCGAAGTACCACTCCAGCCCACCGCCGCGCTGCCGCTCGCGCAGGCCAGCCCGCCCGAGCAGTGCCGGGGCCTCTCCGGCCCAGGTCCACTGCGCCAGCGCGGCGCCGGGCGCCGTGACCGCTTCGGTGCTCAGCGCCATCGGCAGCCGGAATTCGTGCTGCGGGGCCGGCGCGGACCGGTCCTCGGCGCTGTCCCAGCTGAGGCGCCAGTCGGCGCGCCCGTCCACCCGCAAGCGCAGCGAGGTATGGCTCTCGCCGCGACGCAGGGTCCCGGAGAGCGTCAGGGCCAAGTGGCAGGCGCACAGGTGCAGATGGCCGGCGACACGCAGGACGGGCGGCGATACCCAGGCCGGCTCCAAGGACTGATAGCCCCAGGTCACGCCGGCCTCGCCGGCGAGTGCGCGGGGCCGGGCTTCCAGACCTGCACCGCTCATGCCATCAATGCCTTGCCACTGGTCGAACAGCCGTGACAGGCCGTCCCGCAGTTGCTCATCGAGCGCGGCGAAGCCGCGCTGCCAGTGAGCTGCGTCGTCGGGCCGCCCGTCGGTCTCGAGGGTGATGGGGCGCAGCGGTGCTGCGGGTTGGACGGGGGAGCGGGGCGGCGCCGCCGGCCACACCCGCGTTTCGACCGGCCCCCGGGTCCAGGCGAGCAGCCGTTGCGCCGACGGGTAAAGGGCCAGGCAGGTCGACTGCCGTCCCCACGCGGGGCCGCGATCGCGCAAACCGCAACTCTCGATGCTCAGCGTTTGCAGCAGCGGTTCGCGGCTCACAGCCAGGCCGTCGGGCAAGGCGACGGCCGGGAGCGCGCAGCGCCAGTCGAGGGCTTGCGCGCCACGGCGCACCTCGACGCCGGTGGCGCTGGCGTGGCGGAGGGACGGATGATCATGCTCGGCACAGCTGCCGAGCATGCGCGTGCGCAGTCGCAAGATGCTGCCTTCGGTCGGCGAGGCTGCTCCGAGCAGATGCAGCGCTTCGGGCAGCGGCTGGTCCGCCGTCGAGGACCAGCCCTGCGGCAGGGCCGCCGCGGGCTCGCGACACCAGCGACCGTCACGGTGGCGGTACAGCAGCGGCGGCGCGGCGTGTCCACCGTGGAGCCGATCGAAACGCAGCGCCAGCACGTCGCACGCGCTGGTGGCCGTCAGAGGGCTGCGGTCGCCCAAGGTGCCGACGGCACCGCAGGGCCCGAGCGCCTGGTCGAGATGAGCCAGTGCCTGGCGGAAGCGCTCCGTCGCCGGCCCGGGCGGCGTGCCGTCGCCGGCCTCGAGCGCCTCGACCGCCTGCCGGCCGAGTTGATAGACCTTGGCCGCCTCCGGCGCCGGCCTCTGCAGCGCCTGCAGCGCCCAGGCGTGGGCAGGCAGGTCTTCGAACGCCTCACCGAAGAGGGCCGTCAGCGCGAGGTAGCGCCCCACCGATAGCGCATGCGACAGGCCGTGGGCTTGCGCGCGCCGCCAGGCGCGCATGAGCAGCGGTGGCTCCAGCGCGACGTCGGTCCGGAGTGCTTCCGTCACAGCGGCGCCGATGCGCGCCAGGTCGTGCTCCAGCGTGCGGGCTTCCAGCCGCAACTGTTGAGCGGGGTTGAGGGCGATCATCGCGTCACCTCGTGCCGGTCCGTCAGCCGGTGGCCCTGCGCCATCCGGTGATGGATCCAGACGCTGCCTTCGTTCCAGGAGAGCGAATCGAGTCCGTCGAGGAGCGCCGCCTCCTGGCCCGGATCCGCGAGCGGCAGCAGCTCGCGCAGCACGCCCGGGTCCAGCCAGTTCAGCGCCATCACGCGCCCGTCCGGCAAGGCGGCCTGCATGCGTGCACGCGCCCAGGTCCGCATCGCCATCGGCGCGAGCGGCGATCTCAGCAGCACGCCCCAATCGCTCATTGCGGGCGCCGCTTCAACCAGCAGCCAGTCCGTGAAGCCGCCTTGCGGCGCCAGCGCCAGCAGATAGGCGGCCCGTGCTGCGTGGTCGTCGTCGAGGGCACCGCGGGTCAGGCATTCGCACTCGAGCACCTCGCCCACCTGCCGGGCCGCCGCCACACGGCCGAGCGCGCCGGGCACCCGCGAGGCCTGCAACACGGCATAAACACGGACGGCCGGGTCGCGCCAGAGCGCCTGTCGGAACTCGCCGAGCGACAGCGGCTGGCCCCCGGACGTCGCAGCGGTGATGACGGTGTCGTCGCTGACGCTCTCGATGACGGTGTCGGCGTTGTGGTCCGTCTCGATGGCGGTGTGGGTGTCGCTGTCCGGGTCGATGACGGTCAGGATGACGGTGGTGTCGATGACGGCGTTCATCGCGGCCCCTTCGTCAGCGGATCGACATGAGGCGGCATCGGCTCGGGAACCTGGGGGACGGCCGGCACGGCGGGCACAGCCGGCACGATCACGCCGGGTACACCGCCCTGGTACAGGCGGATTTGCGGGCCCATGATCGACACGCCTTCCGGACCGATGGTGATGAAGGAGGCGCCGACCCGCAGGCTGATCTGGGTCGTCGCCTCCAGCACCAGGGACAGCGCCTGAAGACTCAGCTGGGCGCCGCTGCTCAGGCCGGCGGCTTGCGCCACATCGATGTTCAGCGCACCGCCGGAGCTCAGCGTCACCCCGCCGTCGGCCTTGACGGTGAACCCGCCGCCCAGCGAGGCATCCACGGCGCCGCCGACGCCGAGCAGCAGGTCCGCGCCCAGCGTGGCGTGCGCGTCGCGGTCCACCCGGACCCGGCATTCGCCGCCGACACCCAACTGGAAATTGCCGC
This sequence comes from Aquabacterium sp. A7-Y, assembly GCF_026153205.1. GTDB lineage: Bacteria > Pseudomonadota > Gammaproteobacteria > Burkholderiales > Burkholderiaceae_C > Caldimonas. The sequence goes on from NZ_JAPFBW010000019.1 coordinate 87,196, forward strand.
CCACCTCGGCGCGGCTCTGGCCGGCGATGGTGCTGGCCTCGTCGTTCAGGACGGTGCGCAGCTGGTCACGGCCGACCCACTGATGCAGATCGCGCTGCGCCTTCAACCAGACATGCTCCTCTCCGAGCGCATCCTGGAAGCGCAATTCATTGCCGCTGTCGGGCGCGCCGCCGCGGCTCGACCGGGTGCGCACGCCGGCGACGGTGGCTCGCTCCGGCAGGGGATAGGGCGGCGGATTCGCTCCGTTGTAGACGCGTCCGGTGACGATGGGCCGGTCGGGCCAGCCGTCCAGGAACTCCACGATCACCTCGTCGCCGACACGCGGCAGCGCGATCATGCCGAAACCCTTGCCGGCCCACGGATGGCTGACGCGCACCCAGCACGAGCTGCGTTCGTCCCGGCGTCCTTGCCGGTCCCAGTGGAACTGGACCTTCACCCGCCCGTGGCGGTCGACATGCAGTTCCTCGCCGGCAGGCCCTACCACGATGGCGGTCTGTGGCCCGGAGATGCGCACACGCTCCGCCTGCATCGGCGGCTGATAGGCGAGGGCCTTGGGCACCGCGTTGAAACGGCAGCTGTAGCTGGTGCTGCGGGCATCCGTGTTGGCTTCGTAGCCAGCGAACTCCATGTCGGCCACGGCACCGGTGACCAGGTAGGCACCGGCGTCGTCATGTGCCGCGAACTCGAAGGTCTGCCCGGCGGTCAGCGCGCGATAGGGGGTGATGCCGGTCGCGATGCTGGCCTGCGCATCGAAACGGTCGACCTGCCGGCGCAGCCGGGCCTCGCCCACGGCGCGCTTGGCCTGCAGGTTGGCCGTCATCGCCAGATCGTCGTGTCCGGCGGGCCAGGCATAGCGCTCGTGCCCGCCGATGGACCGGCCCACGCCGGTACGGCGGGCCTGCTGCATCAAGGTGGAGTCCGGCGATTCGGCCGCGAAATCGGTCCCGGCCGCGGCCAGCGGCTGCAGTGAGTGGGCCCTCGACCATTGCAGGATCACGTCTTCCCGCAGCGCGCTCACGCCTTGTTCCTCGTTCCAGCGCAGCGTGCCGGCCGGGGTGGGCCGGTGGCTGGCGGCGCCGCTGCACAGCACCAGGACATGCCGGTCACGCTCATGCCGGAAATGGAAGTAGAGGCCTTCATCCTCCATCAGCCGGAGGATGAAGTTGAAGTCGCTTTCGTTGTATTGGACCGTGTAGGGGCGCCGCGTGAAGGTGACGCCCCGCGGCTTTTCCACCGGGCCCGCGCCGGGATAGGCGGCGAACACCGCATCCAGGATCTGCAGCACCGTCATGTCCTGGAAGATCCGGCAGTCCGAGCCGAGCGTGAGCTGCCACAGCCAGGGGCGCAGGACGATCCAGTAGAGGTCGAAGCGGCCGACGTGACCACCGCGCTCGACATGGACGATCAGGCCGTGGAGAAAGCGCTCCTTCTCGTCGTCCAGGCGCAGCGCCACCGCTGCGGGCCGGCCCAGCAGATCGGCAGGGCGGAGCGGCGCCTTCTGGCTGGAGCGCAACAGCTCCAGTCGGAACTCGGGCAGGCGGCCGAGTTCCTCATGCAGCTGAAGGCGCCGGAACAAGAGTTCCTCGCCCGGGACCGGGCCGAGGAATCGGGCTTCGTTCAAAGAGTCTGTGGTCGGCATGACGGTCGCCTCACTCGCGGACAGGGATGAATTCGCTCTCGGTCGTGGCCTCCTGCGTCATGGGCCGGTGGGCCGCGCGCCGCTCGGCGTTCAGTCGCAGCTCGTCGCCGTCGCGATCGCGTGCACGCACCCCCAGCCAGAGACAGTGGCCGAGGCCAAGGCCGGCACCGCGGTCCTTCCGGCCCAGGCGCGGGCGTGGCACTTCGCGGCGGTCGAGCACCAGGCGCAGCTCCCAGTCGAGCTCCAGGCCCACCCACTGGCGCACCATGGCCCTCAGCCGCAGCAGGTCAGGGCCGCCGGGCAGAAAGGCGCGGTAACGCTGCAGCGTCAGCGGACCCAGCACGATACGGAAGCGGTGCTGGACATCCCAGACGGTCCGGCCCAGCGCCGCGCCGCGGCCGAGCCCGCTGTTCGCCGGCCCCGCGGCCGGCAGGCCCTGCAGGCGGGCGCAGGCCTGCGCGGGCAGTGACACCCAATGACCGACCCAGGGTTCGATGCGCACCGCGACGCCGAACACCGACTGGCACCAGGCCTGCAGTCCATCGGCATCCCGGACCTGACGCGACAGGCGTCCGATGAATCTCAGCTTGGCGTCATCGCCCAGGGCGTCGCGCTCCGAGAGGGCCGGCAGCCCCAGACCGCCCCAGGCACCCAGACGGGCGGCCCAGCGCGCGCCGATGTCCGGACGATCGACCGAATGCACGGGCTGCGCCTGTGCCCAGGCCCGGTAGAACTGCAGCGCGAAGCGGTGGGTCAGCAGGTCCAGGAAACGCTGCAGCACCGGATCGGCGTGGTGCCGGTCGCGTTCGCGCGCCAGTTCCGTCAGATGCAGCGGCAGGGGGCCGTTCGGGCCGACCAGGCCGAAGATGCGCTGCAGCAAGTGCGGCACCCCGTCTACCTGGGCGATCGCCTGCACCGGCGCCGGAGCGAAGTCGAGCTCGGCGCGCTGGCCGATGCGCAGCGGCTCGTCGCCGGGACGCAGCGCCTCTCCCAGCGCCGGCAGCGCCGGGTGGGTGGCCTCCCAGCGGCGCAGCAAGGCGAACAGGTCGTGCCGGTGGGGCCGTGCGGCGGCATACCGCAGCCACTCGGGCCGATCGGCGGCAGGCGGCGGCAGGGGGAGGGTTGCGGACATCGGGCCTTCCTTCACAACACGGCACGGGCGCCGGTCAGCGGACGCCAGCGGGCCACCTCGCCGCGCGACAGGGAGACCAGCACGGTCTCGACGAAGCTGTTGATCGACACATGCCGCGCCAGGTAGTGATGCAGGGCGGCGCCGAGCAGAAATGCGCTATAGCCGGACTGGCTGCGTTCATCGAGCTCCAGCCGCACCTCGACGCCGCGCGAATAGACGATCGGCCCCGGGGTCGGATGGCGGCGGTGGACCGCCGATGCGCGTACGGCGCGGATCGCCTCGATCTGCCGCACCACCGCCTCATCCTGGGCCTGCGGCAGCTGCAGCAGCAGCTCGCGCAGCGCGCCGGCGGCATCGCCCGCTTCGGCGTCGATCAAGGACAGATAGTTGAGCGAGAGCAGATTGAGCAGACGCCAGGCCGCGGCGCTTTCCGGCGGCGCGGGCCATGGACGGGACGGCCCGGCCACGGCGCGTACCGAGCGCAGACCAATGCCGGCGTCCAGCTCCAGGGGCAGCTCGGTCAGGGCCCTCAGGAAAAGCGGCAGGTCGCGGTTGGTGCACAGCAGCTGCAACGCCACCTGGTCCAGATCGAGGCCGGCGGGCGCCGTGTCCGCATCGGACCAGGCGATGTAGACCTCGCTGCCGAGATAGGCCGAGCGAGGTCCCTCGCGGCGCGACCGCTCGCTCGCCAGGCGGGCTTCGCGGCGCAGCGTGTAGGCCTGCCGCTGCGGGGCGCTGCCGTGATGTGTCGTGCCGTACAGCGGGGTGAAGCGCTGCGCCTGGCCGGAGGCGTCGAAGCCGGTCATCGCAGTCACGTCGTAGACCTCGTGGTCCAGCGGGGCTGTGCGGTCCGCGACGACGTGGAACTCGTGGCGGTCGGGGCCGGCCTGCACCCGGTCGGCCCGGCGCGGAAAGAGGTTGATCGCGGGCACGCAGTTGAGCCGGAAGTTGGCCGGCCCGATGGCGCCCGCCAGCACGTCTTCGGGGCGGGACAGCAGCAGCACCAGCTCGAGGCTGGCCCCCGGCGTACCGGCGAAGGCGGGGCGCAGGCCGTCGATGTCGACGAACTGGAAACGTTCCGGGAAGGTGAGTGTCTCCTGCAGCACGCGCAGGCCGGCAAAACCCTGTGCGGGCGTCGGCAGCATGGCGTCCTCGTCGCGGTATCCGACCGGCGACACCGTGGCATGCGGGCACAGCCGAACACCGCCGGGCGGCCCGGCCATCAGGCCGATGACCGCCGTGAGGCACAGTTCGATCAGACACGCCGCCACCTCGGCCGATCCGGTCAGGAAAAAGCGCAGCCGGTCGGGCTCCAGCTGTTCGAAGCGCATGCCCTCGGGCAGGCGCAGCTCCAGCACGAGCGCGGCGCGCGGCCGGAGGCCCGGCGGCAGGCGGGACAGGTCGAATCCCGAGAGATCCAGCGTCTGACGCGCGCCGCTCACCTCCACGGGCGTGAGCAGCGTGTCCTGCGCGGTGCGGAACTCGCAGCGGTTCGCGGACACCGGCATCACGGGGCCGTACAGCGCGCTGCCGCGCGGCAGGCGGTGCCCGGCGAGCAGATGCGGGTCCGGCAGCGGGTCGACCTGGGCCACCAGCATGGCGGGGATCGGGGCGTTGAAGCCCGGGTAGACCATGTCGAGCAGGCGGTGCGACAGGCGCGGAAACTCCGCGTCCAGTTTCAATTGCACCCGGGCCGCGAGAAAGGCACACCCTTCCAGCAGCCGCTCCACATAGGGGTCCTGCCCCGGCACGCCGCCGAGGCCGAGGCGCCCCGCCGCCTTCGGGTGGACCTGGGCGAACTCGTCGCCCAGGTCGCGCAGGTAGCGGAGTTCCTGGTTGTAGTACTGCAGCAGGCGAGGGTCCATGAGGCAGCTCCGGTGTCAGGCGCGCAGTTCGCGCAGCCGGGCGTGCCCGGTCTCGAGGTCCAGCTCGGCGGCCAGCCACAGGTCCAGGGGCACCGGATCGCTCAGGAGTTGGCCCTGGATGACGAGCCGCAGCTGGTTGTGGCACCGCTCGCTCGCGGCCCCTTCGACGGCGACATGCAGCGTTTCCGGAATCAGCCGCGGCTCGAAGCGGCGGATCGCCTCGGCCAGCTCGCGTTGCAGCCGGCGGCTGTCCAGCGAACCTTGCGACAGGCCGGTCATGGCCGGCAGTCCGAAGTTGAGGACGGAGGCCCGGGCATGTGAGGCCTCGCGCCAGCGCCGGCGCTCATCCCCGCGCGTCGGCAGCGTCGGCGCGTCCAGCCAGGGGTCGTCCTCCTGCGAGGGTTCGGGACGGGTCGCATTCAGCAGCCAGACGAGGTCGCGCGCGACCACTTCGCGCAGCTGGCGGCGGCTCAGGGTCCGGCCCGCGCCATCGCGCGATGTGTCAGCGTCGATCAGCCGGTCGAGCAAGGACGGCTGCAGGCGGTCATGGGCCAGAGGGAGGGTCATGGACATCAGGGCAGTCATAGGGAGGGTGGCAGTGCGCGGCGCCGGGTCGGCTCCTTGTCGCTGCTGTCGCCGGACAGGCCGGCGCGGCGGCGGCTTTCGGCCAGCATCTCGTCCCAGACCTCTTCGAGCTGGCGCACCGACAGCCGGCCGGCCAGCTTGAGCAGCTCACGCTGCGGCGCGTCCGGCGCCTCCACCGAGGCGCCCGCCAGCCGCACCAGCGAGGTGGTGATCACGCCCGACTGGCGGTCGGCGCGGTATTCGAAGCTGGCCAGGCGGTAGTCGATGTCCCAGTCTTCCATCAGCCCGGCAGCGCTGTCTTCGTCCTCCAGGTCGAGGCGATAGCTGGTGAAGCGCGCCTGCTCCAGACGGATCGACAGGCTCATCATCTCCAGCGAGGCTTCTTCCATGCGCAGGGTCACCGTCATGGCGCTGCCCTGGTCCATGGCGGTGAGCAGGGCGGTGCTGGATCGATCCATGCGCTTGGAGACCGTCAAGACCGACGGCTCCGGGTGCTCGCCCGCCTCGCCGGACGCGCGCAGCGACCATTGCCAGTCCTCCACCTCGATCCAGCCGCGCATCGCAGGCACCTGAGACTCGCCCTGGATGGTGCCCGCCGACTCGCTGACGACGGACATGAAAAGCCTTGCATGTTCAGCCATAGGATGCGTGCCTCATTCATGCCGGCTGCTTCGCAGCAGCACGTTGCTGGGGATCGGGCGGCGCAGCCGCGCCGGATCGAGGGCGTAGTAGTGGATGCGGATGTCCTTGAAGGACAGCGAGATCTGCTCCACGATGGGCTTGGCATGGGTGCTGTCGCTCGTGCGTGTCGCAATCTCGATGACGGTGCCGTCCTGCAGGTCGAGTTCCAGCATCGGAACCGGCCGGTCCCCGGGGCCGACCAGCGCCGGATCGATCACCGTGATGCGGGCCCGGTCGTAGCGGCGCGCCTCGTTGGCGCATCGATACAAGGCCATGCTGCTGCGGTCCAGATGTTTCGAGATCAGGACATGGCCGGGCCTCAGTTCGGTCCGCTGGCGCTTGACCTTCGAGGCGCTGTGCTCGGCCGTTGCCGACCAGGACAGGGTGAGCAGCATGATCTGGTTCTCGAACCCTTGCACCCGGCTCTCGCCCAAGACAGGGCGGCCGAGGCAGGCGAAGTCCAGGAAGGCGATCGGCAAGGACATGATGTGCGGCTCAGGCCAGCTTGCCGCTGATGGCGGTGGCGGTCTTCATGTCCTTGACGCTCCAGTCGAAGGCCAGGGCCTTGTCGAGCAGGCCGTCGTTCTTCTGCGGCTTGTAGCCGATGAAGATCTCCTTGAACACGAACTCGACGTCCTGCTCGAGGCTGCCGTCCTCACTGCCCTTGGTGGCGACCTTGGTCACGAAGGCATCGGTGACCTTGATCTGGAAATAGGTTTGCGGTCCGTCGACGTTGCCGGTGGCCTTGAGCATTTCGATGGTGATCATCGGGAAGTGCTTGCCCGCCACGATCTTCGAAAGAATGGCCGGCGACGAGGTGTCGAAGTAGTGGGTGATGCTGAGGTTTCCGGGTGTCGGCTTGCCGACGGCGGCGCCGGTACCCTTGGTGACGCTGTGGTCGGCCTCGACGTCCCAGCTCCAGTCCGAGATCTCGATCCAGCCCTGGTCGCCGTGATGGCCCTTCTGCAGCGACTCGCCCTGCGGGACGTCGGCCTTGCCGAAGTTGATGAAACTATTGCCTGCCATGGTCGGTCCTCAGTTGATGGTCAGCTTGATCTCGGGTGTCTGCTGGGTCATCTCGGCGATGTTCCAGCGGAAAAACAGTGCCTTGTCGAGCACGCCGTCGTTCTTCTGGCGCTTGTAGGCCACCGCCAGCTGCTTGAAGACAAACTCGACGTCCTGGTTGACGGCGCCGTCTTCGCCGCTGCTGCTGCCCACCTTGGTGATGAAGACGTCCTTGGCGACCAGCTGGAAATAGAGCTCGGGCTGGTCTTTGCCGGTCTGCTTGAGCATGTCGATGGTGGCCGTCTTGAAGTGGGTGCCCTTGACGATGAATTGCAGGAGCACCGGGGACGACTTGTCGTAGTAGTGCGAGAAACTCAGCACGCCGGGGGTGGGCTTGCCGACGGCCGCGCCGGTCCCCTTGAGGTGGCTGGCCTCGGCCTCGACGTCCCAGCTCCAGTCGCTGATTTCGATCCATCCGGCACTGCCGAGATGGGACAACTGCAGCGATTCGCCGGGGGCGGTGCCGCCGTCGACTTTTTCAAACTTGATAAATGCGTTTCCTGGCATGGAAAAACTCCGAAGGTCGGCGACGCGCAGGGTGCGCGCCGGAAAGGCCCCGCACGGCGGGGACCGGCTGAGGACCTGTTCGCAGGCCCTGGATCACGGGGTCGAGGAAGTCCGGCTCAGGACTTCTCGGAAGGCAGCTTGGACACCAGGCGCAAGGACACTGACAGCCCTTCGAGCTGGTAATGCGGCTGGAGATAGAACTTGGCCTGGTAGTAGCCGGGCGAGTCCTCGATGTCCTCCACCACCACCTGGGCAGCGGCGAGCGGGCGTTCCGCCTTGGTCTGCTCGGTGCTGTTGGCCGGATCGCCATCGACGTAGCGAAAGATCCAGTCATTCAGCCAGCGTTCCATGGCTTCGCGTGACTTGAAGGAACCGATCTTGTCGCGCACCATGCACTTGAGATAGTGGGCGAAGCGGTTGCAGGCGAAGAGGTAGGGAAGACGCGCAGCCAGCGCCGCGTTCGCGGTCGCGTCGGGATCGTCGTACTCGAGCGGCTTCTGCAGCGACTGCGCCCCGATGAAAGCGGCGAAGTCGGAGTTCTTGCGGTGCACCAGGGCCATGAATCCGTTGCGCGACAGTTCTGCCTCGCGGCGGTCCGATATGGCGATCTCGGTCGGGCACTTCATGTCCACGCCGCCATCGTCGGTCGGGAAGCAGTGCGTCGGCAGGTTCTCGACGGCACCGCCGGACTCGACGCCGCGGATCTGCGAGCACCACCCGTACAGCTTGTAGGCGCGATTGATGTTCACCGCCATCGCATAGGCGGCGTTGCACCAGGTATAGGTCTCGTGATGCACGCCGGCCGTATCTTCTTCGAAGTCGAACTCGTCGATCGGGTTGGTCTTCGGGCCATAGGGCAGCCGTCCGAGGAAGCGGGGCATGCACAAGGCCAGGTAACGCGCATCCTCGCTCTCGCGCAGGGAGCGCCAGGACGCATATTCAGGCGTGGTGAAGATCTTGGTCAGGTCGCGCGGATTGGCCAGCTCCCCCCACGACTCCATCTGCATGACCGCCGGCGAAGCCGCCGCGATGAAGGGGGCATGGGCGGCCGCCGCGATCTTGGACATCTCGCCCAACAGCTCCACGTCCATCGGCGAGTGATCGAAATGGTAGTCACCGACGATGGCGCCGAACGGCTCGCCGCCGAACTGCCCGTACTCCTCTTCATAGATCCTCTTGAAGAGCGGTGACTGGTCCCAGGCAGAGCCCTTGTAGCGCTTCAGCGTGCGGGCCAGCTCCGGCTTGCTGATGGGCATGACGCGGATCTTGAGCTGATCGTCGGTCTCGGTGTTGTTCACCAGGTAGTGCAGGCCGCGCCACGCCGATTCGAGCTGCTGGAAGTCTTGATGGTGCAGGATCAGATTGATCTGCTCCGAGAGCTTGCGGTCCAGGGCGGCGATCAGCGCCTCGATGCGGCTCACCGCATCGCTGTCGATCAGGGTGACCTGCTGCAGTGCCTGGTGGGCGAGGGTGCGCACCGCCGCCTCCATCTGCTGGCGGGCTTCGTCGGACTTCGGCTTGAAGGCCTTGTTGAGCAGCGTGGAAAAGTCGCTGCCCTCGATGGTGGCGCCGGCGAAGTCGGCGCTGGTCTGCGTGGATTCGAGCATGGGAGTGCGCAAACGTGGCGGTTCGAGAGTCGATCGGATGTCGCCACTCAGGGCGACGCGGAGGTCGGAGCCGGATGAGAGGCGGACCCTCCGCTCACTCGGCGGCATCCGGCGAGGCAGCCGCCGTGAGCGACTGCAGCAGCGCAGGATCGCGCAGGAGGCGTGCGATGAGCGCTTCCGCGCCTTCCTTGCCATCCATGTAGGTCAGCAGGTTGCTCAGTTGCTGACGTGCCTGCAGGAGCTGCCGCAAGCCGTCCACGCGGGCGGCAACCGCCGCGGGCGAGAAGTCGTCCATCGATTCGAACGTCAACTCCACCGGCAGCTGGCCCTCGCCGGTGAGGGTATTGGGCACGGTGAAGGCGGCACGCGGCCTCATCGCCTTCATGCGGCTGTCGAAGTTGTCGATGTCCACCTCGAGGAAGCTGCGCTCCGCAACCGGCGGCAAGGGTTCCTCGGGCCGGCCGGCGAGGTCGGACATCACCGCCATGACAAAGGGCAGCTGCACCTTCTTCTCGGCGCCATACAGCTCCACGTCGTACTCGATCTGGACGCGGGGGGCGCGGTTGCGCCCGATGAATTTCTGACTGCTTCCCATTGGGATCTCCATGTGTGCGTCCGAGCCGCCTGAGGGCGGTCGGTCGCTGTCGGTCAGGATGAATACGGTGTGTCGGCGGACGACTCGGTGTCGACGCCCAGGATGCGCGCCGCATCGGCCAGGCCACCCGGGGCGATCTCCCGGACCAGTTCGAAGAAGTCCTTGTCGATGACACGTTCGGCGCGTCTGAGCATGAGCTGGGCCGGGTTGGTCGGCTCGGTGCGCTCCAGAAAGGCGCGCACCTGGCGCAGCGCCCGCAGCGCATCGGCGCGAGTTTCGATGGACAGCGCGTGCGGCGAGGACTCCGTCGTCATGGGGCGCGGTGTGGGGGCCACTGGCGAGGCCTCGTCGGGGGCCGGCACCTGGACGCCGGCCGCAGTCACTGGCGGCGGCAATAGCGATCGCAGCAGGGCCAGCATCTGGCGCAGTCCCTTGAACTGCACCGGCTGTGCCGCGCCGAAGCGCCTTGTCATGACGTCGCGCAGGGCGTTCAGCGCACCCTCGGCCTCGGCGACTCGCTGCGCCAGATGCTGCGCCACCTCAGGAAGCTCTGCGAAGGCGCGCCGGATCTGCTCGGAGGTCAGCGGCTCGTCGGACTCACGTGCAGGAAGGTGATCGAGCGCGACCTCGATGTCGCGCAGACGCAAGCTGGGCAGGCGCCGATCGTTCGTCAGGATGGCATGGCGCAGGTCGCCCAGCAGGCCCTTGGCCGTATCGAGGTCGGTGAACTGGCCGAGCCGGACAAAGGCGTCGACATCCTCGGGGTCGGGCTGCGGATGCAGGTGGTCCCAGCATGTCTCCAGGAGACCGGCCAGCAGGCGCAGCGTGGCGGGAAGCTCATCGATGCCTCGCAGCGCCACAGCGGCACGGCCCCACATCACCGCCACGCGCAGATCGCGAGTGCGTGGCATCAGTGTTTCGGCCAGGGTGTGCACTTCGAGCCAGTCCGGGGGCTGCGCAGGGCCGAACAGGCTCTCGGGCTTTCCGGCGGCCGCCGCCATCAAGGTGATGAAGTCGGCGTCGTATTCGAGGTTGGGCCCGCCGGGTTCGCTGCCCTCCAAAGGCATCCACCAGCCCTCTGTCATGCCGAGGCTCCGGCGAAGACGCGATGCAGCGCGTGAACGCTGCTGCATGCTGACAAGGTGAGGGCGTACATGTCTAGGGTCCTTCCGCAAGGGGTGGATGGGGACGGCCTTGGGCCGGCGTCGGTCTTCCGCACATCCCGTCGGCGATGAGCGTTGAGTCCATGAGTGGATGAGTACGGCGGGCAGTTCCGGTGGCGAGCGATATATCTCGCTGAGCACCTAGACCTAGGGGGGGGCGTCCAGGAGGGTCAAAGTGAAACATGATGGATAAGCTCTTCATTGCCGCTGCGGATACCGTCCCCAAGGCCGCGTGCGTGTCCTGGCGCCGGCGGCCTTCGCCAAGTGCGAACTGGTCCCCCGCCTGCCCGGGCTGCGCACCCTGTATTCGTGGTGAGGCGTGACTTGGACAGTGGCCGCCTGGTTCGGGTCCTGCCGCACTGGAGCATGCAGCCCCTGGAGGTCCGGGCTTTCGCACCGGACAAGGTGCCCCTTGCCACCAGCGCGCGGGCGTTTGTCGATTTCCTGTGCAAGGCCTTCGGTGCGGGCGGCGACGCGACGCACGCGGAAGCTCCGGGCCGGCACCCGCTTGCCGGGGCGGCTGCGGCCGAGGCCCGCCGCGGCGGTTGATCTTCGGCTGAGGCGATCGCCCCTCTGACTCGCGGGCACGCGTGTCCGTCCTGCTTGCAGTCGGGTGCGAGGTGCGGTCCCGCCGGACTTGTGGCGACGGAGGCGGAAGTGCCGGCCCGTCCCGCCGAGAAACGCCGCCGCCCAGACGTGGTGCTCGCCCGGTCGCCCGACCCGGCAAGCACCCATCAAATGCGACAGCCGTTCGCGAATACCGTGCCCACCGTCGTCGTTTTGTGACGCCGAGTGTCTGCCGGGCAGGTCTTCATTCCCGATCCTGCCGCCCCAGGTGGGCGCCCTTGTCTTGCCCCTGTTTTGCGCGGTCTGGCGCCAAGGTGAGAGTCGGTCGATCGAGCACCCCGGGACCGTTGCACGCGGTTCCACAAGTCGCATTCAACGGCCTTACCGAAGCGTCGATCCGCCGTGCCCTTTCTACATTGCCACGGGATGGAGTCGCTGAAGGCTCCGCTACACCCACGGAGGAGGAACCGTACATGGAAGGGAAACGCTGGTCCCTGCTTTCCACCGCGTTGGCCGCAATGGCCTCCGCCAGCCTCGCGCAAAGGGGCATGCCACTGCAAGGCGATGTCGTGCCGCGCGGGGTTCCGCGTGTTCTGCCTCGGGCAACGGTCGCGGCTCTCGCCGGCGTGCCTCTCGGCGCGGAGGCGCACGTCAAGTGGTTCTCCAGGGTCGTCAATTGCGCCACGAGCCCGCTGGGGATCGCCGATGTCGTGACGGCGCCCCTGTTCATCGGCTTGTATCTGTCAGCACTGGTCACGATCGGGGCGGTGTTGTGCGTCGATCGTGCCGTGCCGCGGTACACCTTTCGAGGCGCGGGTCCCTTTGCGCTGGCCGATGCCTCGCGGGCGGCACGTTTCCTGCGCGGCGCTGTCGCGGTCTACTTTGTGTCTGTCGCCGGGTATGCGATGTACCGTCCCTACATCCTGACTCCCGAGCTCTTGAGCTCGGCGGCATGGCTGCCTGCTGTTCAGCTGGGGATAGCGCTGACGGTGTTGTGGCGCCCCACGGTATGGATCGGCGTTTGCGGCCTGCTCCTGCTTTACGCCTACGCGATGTGGATGTATGGCTGGTTCCACATGCTCGACTACCTCTACTTCATCGGCATCGCGGGTTTTCTTGCGCTGCATGCGCTCGGCTCGTCCCGTCGAGACACGGCTGCGCCCTGGGTCCTTCGGCTGTTCGTCGGCTTCAGCTTGATGTGGGTGGGCGTCGAGAAGTGGGTCTATCCGGCCTGGTCCTATGATGTCCTGAATCGCGAGTTGAGGCAGCTTTCGGTGGGCGTGGACCATCGCCTTTTTGTCATGGCCGCCGGCTTCGTGGAGTACTGTCTGGCCTTCCTGATCGTCTTCGGCGGCTTGTCGTCGCAGGTGGCGTCTGTTGTCCTGCTGACCTTGTTGCTCGGCGCCATTCCGCTCGCGGGGACACTGGATGCCGTCGGCCACCTGCCCCTGGTGGTCGCGCTCCTGATCGTCGCGGTCGCTCCGCAGCCCATGACGTCCCCGGCCGCCGGAGGGAACACCGGCAAGACGCGCTGGGACCTGTGTTCGTTTGCGCTCAGCATCCCCGGGCTCATTGCCCTGTATCAGCTGGCTCATCGCGTCGCCTATCCATTGCCCGCCGCTTGGCCTTCGGCCGAAGTGTTTGCGGCGGTCTCGCTGGCCGCGCTGTTGGGCTTGCGCCTCGTGTGGGCGAGTCGCTTCGTCTAGCCTTTGGCCGCGTCTTCCGGAAGCGCTCAGACGAAAGGTGCTGTAACGCCGGTGTCGCAGTCTTCCTTGTGCACAGTAGAGTCGAGCGCCGAGGCCTCGTAGACGCGAGCGCGGGCCGGCCTCGCAACTGCCCAGCTGCCCCGGGGCGCGCCTGCTGGTCCCGTCCCGGCGGCTGGCGGTTGTTGTCCAGGACCACGCCATTGACCAGGAGACACGCCGTGCACAGCAGATCGTCTGGCTGGCGCTTTTCGCGCCAGCTCCTACGCGCATTTTTTGTGTCGTCCTTCCTGCTCGCAGGACTGGCCGGCTCCCCGCGGGCCGACACCTTGTTCGGTTCCAGCATCCATCGCGAGCCTTCCAACGAAACGTGGCCGAACGCCTTGGCGCGCCATGACGCGCTGTTCGGCCCGCTGAAAGTCGTGCGGATCTTCTTTCCCGGCGCGCCCGAGCCATGGACGCATGGCGCGCTCAACCACGACCGCGCGGTCGTCGTGTCCTTCAAGCTGCCGCCCCGTGAGGTGCTGAGCGGGGTCCACGATGCGCAGATGCGCACTTGGTTCGCGGCCGCGCCACGGGACCGCAAGGTCTGGTGGGTTTACTGGCACGAACCGGAGGACGACATCCGCGACGGCCGCTTCACGGCACAGGACTACCGGGCCGCCTTCCAGCGCCTGGACAGCCTGGCCGATGCGGCGGGCAACCCGATGTTGCGCACCACCCAGGTCCTGATGGACTGGACCCTGGACCGACGCTCCGGACGCAACTGGCGCGACTACTATCCCGGCGCACAGGTGATCGACGTGCAGGCCTGGGACCAGTACAACTACACCGATGCCGGCAGCTGCGCCTACACCTCGATGGAGGACCACGAGGCGAACCGGCCGGCCCACCAGATCACGCAGGCCGAGGGCAACGAGTATGCGATTGCCGAGATCGGCTCGCAGGAGTGTCTGCAAGGGCGGCCCGACTGGCTGCGTGCCCTGGGCCGCTGGGCGCGCGACCGGGCCGTGTTCGTGACCTACTTCCACGCCACCGTGGGCGGCGACTTCCGCCTCAACGACGCCGCCAGCCAGGAAGCCTGGCGCTCGGTGACCACCGGCTCGCTGTTCTGGGGAGCGCCGGTCCTCGGCGCGCAGCCGGCCGGCAGTATCGCCCGCACCTCGGCAACCCTGCATTGCGACGTCGATCCGCGCGAGTTGAGCACCCAGTTCTGGTTCGTGTCGTGGCGACCCCATCCGGGCGGCGCACTCGAATGGCAGGCACATCCCAAGGTCACGCTGTCGGGCGGACTGAAACACCGGACCCTCAGCTTGACCGGCTTGACGCCGAACGCCCGCTACCGCTACACCTGCAAGGCACAGAACTCCGCGGCAGCGCAGCCGGTGAGCAGCGACATGGTCGACTTCCAGACCCTGCCGTAACGCACCCGCAGTCAGGCCGGCCGGTTCCTCCGTATCGCCGGCGCCCGAGGTGAACGCGGCGGGCGCCGACCCGGCCTCAAGGCGGCGCGGCCGCTGCTGCGGTGGAGAAGGGCACCGCCTTGTCGCGCCGGTGTGCGAGCCGGTACAGCACGGGCAGCACGAGCAGGGTCAGCGCCGTGGAGGACAGGATGCCGCCGATCACGACGGTGGCGAGCGGCCGCTGCACCTCGGCGCCGGTACCGGTGGCGATCGCCATCGGCACGAATCCGAGCGAGGCCACCAGGGCCGTCATCAGCACCGGCCGCAGCCGGCTCAGGGCACCTTCGCGGACGGCCTCGTCCAAGGGGCGCCCTTTCTCGCGCAGCGTGCGGATGAAGGACATCATCACCAGCCCGTTGAGCACCGCGACGCCCGACAGCGCGATGAAACCCACCGCCGCCGAGATCGACAAGGGGATGCCGCGCAGCCACAGCGCCAGCACACCACCGGTCAGCGCGAAGGGGATGCCCGTGAACACCAGCAGCCCGTCCTTCAGGTTGCCGAACATCGCGAACAGCAGCGTGAACACGAGCAGCAGCGAGACCGGCACGACGATCTGCAGCCGCTCGGTGGCCGACCTCAGGTTCTCGAACTGGCCGCCCCAGCTGGTCCAGTAGCCGCTCGGCACCCGTACCTGACGCTGCAAGGCGTGCTGGGCCTCGGCGACGAAGGACCCGATGTCCCGGCCGCGCACGTTGGCGCTGACGACGATACGGCGCTTGCCGTCCTCGCGGCTGACCTGGTTGGGGCCCGGAGCGAGCTCCAGGCTCGCGACTTCGCTGAGCGGGATGAAGCGGGTGCGAGCGCCTTCCGTCCTCGGCAGGGCCAGCGGCAGCCGCTGCAGCACGTCCAGGTCGCCCCGCAGGTGCTCGGGCAGGCGCACGAGGATGTCGAAGCGCCGGTCGCCCTCGAACAGGGTGCCGGCCTCGCGGCCGCCGACCGCAGCGGCCACCGTCTCCTGCACGTCGCCGACGTTGAGGCCGTAGCGGGCGGTCTTCTCGCGGTCGATGTGCACGGTGAGCATCGGCAGGCCGGTGGTCTGCTCCACCTTGACCGCGGTCGCGCCCGGCACCTCCTGCAGCACTCGGGCGATCTGCTGCGCGGTCGCCTCGAGCCGGGCCATGTCGTCCCCGAAGACCTTGACCGCCACGTCGCTGCGCACGCCCGAGATCAGCTCGTTGAAACGCAGCTGGATGGGCTGCGAGAACTCGTAGTTCTGGCCCGGCAGCCGGGCCAGTTCGGCCTCCACCGCGGCCAGCAGCTCCTCGCGGGTCCTGCGTGGCTCGGGCCAGTCTTCCTGGGGCTTCAGCATGATGTAGCCGTCTGAGATGTTGGGCGGCATCGGGTCGGCGGCGATTTCAGCCGTGCCGGTGCGGGCGAAGACGCGCTCAATCTCAGGGAACTTGTCCTTCAGGGTGCGTTCCAGCAGCCGCTGCATCTCGACCGACTGGGTCAGGCTGGTGCCCGGCATGCGCAGGGCCTGGACGGCGAAGTCGCCCTCGTCGAGGCTGGGCACGAACTCGCTGCCCAGCCGAGTCGCCAACAGCCCGGACAGCACCACGCTGACCCCGGCGAACGTCAGCACCACGGCGTGCGCGCCCAACGCCCGCTCCAGCACCGGCGCGTACCAGCGCCGCGCCGCCTGCATCACGCGGTTGTCCTTTTCGGCCACACGTCGGCCGATGAACAGCGCCACCGCGGCCGGGACGAAGGTCACCGACAGGATCATCGCGCCCAGCAGCGCGATCACGACCGTCAGTGCCATCGGATGGAACATGCGGCCCTCGACGCCGGTGAGCGCGAAGATCGGCAGGTAGACGATCATGATGATCAGCTGCCCGAACAGCAGCGGCCGCCGCGCCTCCTGGGAGGCCGCGAACACCTCGTGGAAGCGCTCGGCACGGGTGAGGGGGCGGCCGTGGCGGGCGTGCGCATGGGCCAGGCGCCGCACGCAGTTCTCGACGATAACGACCGCCCCGTCGACGATGATGCCGAAGTCCAGTGCGCCCAGGCTCATCAGGTTGGCGCTGAGCTTCTGGCTCACCATGCCGGTGAATGTGAAGAGCATGGACAGCGGGATCACCGCGGCCGTGATGAGCGCCGCGCGCAGGTTGCCGAGGAAGATGAACAGCACCGCGATCACCAGTACTGCGCCCTCGAAGAGGTTCTTCCTGACGGTGGCGATGGCCTTGTCGACCAGCACCGTGCGGTCGTAGACCGTGACGGCCTTGACGCCTTCCGGCAGCGTGCGGTTGATCTCCTCCATCCTGAGGGCCACGGCCTGGGAGACCCGGCGGCTGTTCTCGCCGATCAGCATGAAGACGGTGCCCAGCACCGCCTCGCGGCCATTGTCGGTGGCGGCGCCGGTGCGCAGTTCGCGTCCGATCTCCACGCTGGCAACGTCGCGCACGCGGATCGGCACGCCGTCGGCATGGCTCAGGATGACATGGCCGATGTCCTCCGGCGTGCGTACCTGCCCGGGGGCACGGATCAGGTACTGCTCGCCGCGCTTTTCGATATAGCCGGCGCCGACATTGCCGTTGTTGCGCTCCAGTGCCGTCACGATGTCGCTCATCGTCAGGCCGAGCGCGCTCAGCTTCTCGGGCAGGGGCGCGACCTGGTACTCCTTGGCGTAGCCGCCGATGGTGTTGATCTCGGTCACGCCGGGCACGGTGCGCAGCTGCGGCTTGATGATCCAGTCCTGGATCTCGCGCAGGTCGGTCGCGGTGTAGGGCGTGCCGTCGGGTTTCGTGGCGCCGTCTTCGGCCTCCACGGTCCAGAGATAGATCTCGCCCAGCCCGGTGGAGATCGGACCGATTGCCGGCGTGAGGCCCTCGGGCAGCTGCCCGCGTGCCGACTGGAGGCGCTCGTTGACGAGCTGGCGCGCGAAATAGATGTCGGTGCCGTCCTCGAAGATCACCGTGACCTGCGAGAGGCCGTAGCGCGACAGCGAGCGGGTCTGCTGCAGGCCGGGCAGGCCGGCCATGGCTGTTTCGACCGGGTAGGTGATGCGCTGCTCGGTTTCCAGCGGGGAGTAGCCGGGCGCCTCGGTATTGATCTGGACCTGGACATTGGTGATGTCCGGCACGGCGTCGATGGGCAGCTGGCGATAGCTGAAGACGCCGAGCGCGGCCATGCCCAGAACCGCCAGCAGAACCAGCCAGCGCTGCTCGATGGCGAAGCGGATGAGACGTTCGAACATGGATCCTGCTCCGCTTCAGTGGACGTGCTCGGCCGTGGTCTTGCCCACTTCCGACTTGACGACAAAGCTGCCCGCTGCGGCATGCGCGACGCCGGCCTTCAGCCCCTGGACGATCTCGACGCGCCGCGCATCGCTGCGGCCGGTCACCACCGGCTGGGGCAGGAAACCGCCCGGCACCTTGACGAACACGACCTGCCGCCCGTCCAGCGTCTGCAGCGCGTCCTTGGCGACCGTCACCGGGGCCTCGGCGTCGGAGGCGACCCCCTCGACCGTGACGAACAGCCCCGGACGCCAGGCGCCGCGCGGGTTGGGCAAGGTCACGCGCGCCTGCGCGGTGCGGGTCTGCTCGCCGATCAGCGCGCCGACATGGGCCACCGTGCCGCTGGCCGTCTCGTCGAAGGCGCTGGAGCGGATCTGCACCTTGTCGCCGACGCGCAGCTGATTCAGCGCGCGTGCCGGCACGTCGATCACCGCCCAGACGCTGGACAGGTCGGAGATCGTGAAGATCCTGGTGTCGTCCTTGACGACTTCGCCCAGCGCCAGGTGTTTCTCCACCACCATGCCCCCGAAGGGCGCGCGCAACTCGAAGCGGTTGAGCGAGGTGGCGCTGGCGCCGGCGCCCAGGGCCTGCAGCTTCTGATGGGCGTTGGCAACCGCGATCTCGGCTTCGCGCAGGGCCTGCTGGGCCTGCAGCAGGTCCTGCTCGGGCGAGATCTTCTCCTCCCAGAGCTTCTGCTCGCGCTCGTAGGTGGTTTTCGCCAGCGCTTGCCGCCGCTGCGCCGCCTGCAGTTCGCTGCGCAGCTCCGACACCTCGGGGCTGGAGATCACCGCGAGCACCTGGCCCTTGCCGACCTGCTGGCCCAGGCCGGCCGACACGCTCTCGACCACGCCGGCGACCCGCGGCACGACGTGGGCGGTGCGGTCCTCGTTGAAGCGGATCTCGCCGGGCAGCTGCAGGGTCGATCCGATGGGGGCCGGGCGACTGGCCTCCAGCGTGATGGCGGCGCTGCGGATCTGCGCATCGGACAGCCGGATCACGCCTTCGTGGCGGGCGGATCGGCCGTTTTCGGCGCTCTCGTGCCGGTGGTCGGGCGTTTCGGCCTGCTCGTCGGCATGGCCTTCGGCCTCGGCATGCTGATGAGCGTCGCCGTGCGGCTGGCCGTGGGTCTCGCCCGGCCTGGCCGGCTCGGTTCGGAGGATGGCAACGCCGCCCGCCACGCCGAGGGCGAGCAGAACGGCGATGACGAGCGCCTGTTTTTTGCGGATCGAGGGGAAAGTCGGTTGCATCGAAAGATTCCTCAAGGCTGGATCGCGGCAGACGCCGCTGGCTCGACGCCGGCGCCGCTCAGGCGCTCGATCTCGGTGGCGGCGCGGTGGGCATCGGCCAGGGCGCGCAGGAGCTGCGCACGGGCATCGAGCAGCGTGCGCTGCGCATCGAGCACGTCGAGGAAACCGAACTTGCCCAGCTCGAAACCCCGTGTCGCGGCGTCGTAGGCGCCCTGGGCGCTCGGCAGCAGGTCTCGCTGCAAGTCCTCGGCGCGGGCACGTGCCGTGTCCAGGCGTTCCGCCGAGCGCTGCCAGTCGGCCGCCAGTCGCAAGGCGAGGGCGCGGCTGTGGTCGGCGGCCTGGTCCTGGCGGCGCAGCGCCTCCAGCTCGGCGCCGCGGTTGCGATCGAACACCGGCAGCGGCAGGGCCACCCCGATCACGGCCTGCTGGCGGCCCAGTTCCTCGGAGCGCTTGACGCCCAGGCTGACCCGGAGGTCGGGCACCCCCTGCGCGCGCTCGAGGGCGGCCAGCGCCCCCTGGCGTTCGACCTCCAGGCGGGCGGCTCGATACGCCGGCCAGTCCACCACCGGGGGCTGGCCTTGCCGAGGCGGCGCGGGGGGCAGATCGAGGCTGCCTTCGACACGCTCGATGGCCGGGCCGGTGTGGCCGATGGCGGCGGCGAGCTCCTGCAGCGCGGTGCGCAGCCCGCTGCGCGCCTGCAGCAGCTCCAGCTGCACGCCGGCTGCGGCCACCCGGGCCCTGGTCGCTTCGACCGGCGAGATCTTGCCGGCGCTGACGCGCCGTTGCGCGGCGTCGGCCGCGCGCTGCGCCAGCTGCAGCGAACTCTCGGCGAGCCGCACCTGCTCCTGGCCAATCAAGGCGTCGACGAAGGCGATACGCACGGCAGCACGGATGTCCGAGCCGCGCGCTATCAGCTGCACCTCAGCCAGCTCGCGTGAGCGGTCGGCGGCCGCCACGCGGGCCGGACGTTTGCCGCCCAGCTCGACGGGCTGGCTCAACTGCAGCGTGGTGCTGCGGGTGCGGCGCCGGGTATCCTCGACCTCCAGGCCCAGTTCCGGGTTGGGGCGGGAGGCGGCCTGCAGCCGAGCGGCGTCGGCCGCGTCCAGCCCATGCCGGGCGGCCGACAGCTCGGGGTGCCCCCTCGCTGCCCGGGCCAGGGCTTGCGAGAGGGTGAGGGCGGGGGGCTCGCTACGAGCCTCCTCCTGGGCCTGTGTGGGAGGTGGGAGGGTCAGGGCCGCCAAGACGGCGACCGGCATCCAGATCCTGGGCATCGAATTCTCCGGGTTGTGAACGAGACAACGGGGGGAAATCCGGCGCGGAATCAGTCAGCGGTCAGCCGCAGAGGACGCTCGACGTCGAGCAGGGAAGGGGACCGCGCCGGATCAGGCGCGGTGCCAGTTGGGGCGCTCGATGCGTTCGGCGAGCTGGAAGTCGTGGCGTCCGGGCAGCGCGGTCACCCACACGGCGCGCTCGACGCCCCCGAGGGGCAGGGCGAGCGCCGGAGTGATCGGCTTGGCACAACCGAAGTGGCAGCAGGCACAGTCGACGTCGTCGATGCCGAACAGCTTGGCGGACTCCATGCCGCCGTCGCCTTGCGGGCTCTCGGCGGCATGGTGCGCATGCTCGTGGTGCCCGAAGTGGTGTGCGGCCGTGCCGCTCTCGTGCCCGCAATACGCAGCGGCCGCAGCCCAGGAGAACTGCAGCGGCAACAACACCCAGAGGAAGATGGCGAGCCAGCGGCGCATCGGGGCAGTATATCGGCGACAGGTCGTGGTCGGGGCCGTCGGCCCGGCTGCGTTGACCCGGATCAGGCCGGCACCTCCAGCCGCACCCTCATCAGCCGCAGTCCGTTGGCCACCACCAGCAGGCTTGCGCCCATGTCGGCGAACACCGCCATCCACATGGTGGCGTTGCCGAACACCGCCAGCAGCAGGAACACGGCCTTCAGGCCGAGCGCGAAGCCGATGTTCTGCCACAACACCGTGTGCGTCTTGCGCGACAGGCGGATGGTGGCCGGGATGCGCCGCAGGTCGTCGTTCATGATCACGACATCGGCCGCCTCCATCGCCGTATCGGTGCCCGCCGCACCCATGGCGATGCCGATGTCGGCCCGCGCCAGGGCCGGCGCGTCGTTGATGCCGTCGCCCGCCATCGCGGTCGGGCCGAAGCGCCGCTGCAGGTCCTCGATCGCCTGCTGCTTGTCCTGCGGCAGCAGGTTGCCGTGCACCTGCTCGATGCCGGCCTCGCGGGCGATGCTCCGGGCGGTCGCGCTGTTGTCGCCGGTGAGCAGCACCGGCGTGACACCCAGGGCACGCAGTTCGTCGACCGCAGCGCGCGAGGACGGCTTGATCGTGTCCGCCACCGCGAACACCGCGAGCACCTCGGTCTCGGACGCCAGCAGCGTCACGCTGCGGCCGGCGGCCTCATGGGCTTGCAGGCGGGCCTCCAGCTCGTTGCTGCACTGGCCCCGCTCCTCGATCAGCCGATGGTTTCCCAGCACATGGACGCGGCCTTGCACGCAGGCCTGCACCCCGCGGCCGGGCAGAGCCTTGAAGCCCTCCACCTCGGGGCCCTGGCGGCCCAGGCCCTCGGCGATCGCCTGGGACACCGGGTGGTCGGAGCGGCCGGCCAGGGCGGCGGCCAGCGCCAGCATGTGTTCCGGGTCGCCAGCAAGCACCTCTTGCGCCACCAGCCGCGGGCGGCCTTCGGTGACCGTCCCGGTCTTGTCGAGCGCCACCACACGCAGCTTGCGGGCGGCTTCGAGGTGGCTGCCGCCCTTGATCAGGATGCCGCGGCGCGCCGCCGACGCGAGCGCGCTGACCACCGTGACGGGCGTCGAGATCACCAGCGCGCAGGGGCAGGCGATCACCAGCAGCACCAGCGCCTTGTACAGCGCCTCCAGCCAGCCCCAGCCCATCCACAGCGGCATCAACAACGCCACCGCCAGCGCGATACCGAACACCGCGGGGGTGTAGACCTGCGCGAAGCGGTCGACGAAGCGCTGGGTCTGGGCGCGTTGGCCCTGGGCCTGCTCGACGGCATGGATGATGCGCGCCAGCGTGGTGTTGGCGGCCGCCGCCGTGACGCGGAACTCCAATTCGCCGGTGTCGTTGATGGTGCCGGCGAACACGGTGTCGCCGACGCCTTTGTCCACCGGGATGCTCTCGCCCGTCACCGGGGCCTGGTTGAGGGCGCTGCTGCCCCGGCTCACGACACCGTCGAGCGGCACACGTTCGCCGGGGCGGACGCGCACCACGGCGTCCAGCGCGACGTCCGCTGCACGCACGGTGTGCCAACTGCCGTCGGACTGACGCACCTGCGCCTGCTCGGGTGCGAGCGCCATCAACCCCTGGATCGCATGGCGCGCACGGTCGACGGCACGCGCCTCGATCAGTTCCGCAATCGCGTACAGCGCCATCACCATCGCGGCTTCCGGCCACTGACCGATCAGGAAGGCGCCGGTGACGGCCACCGACATCAGCGCGTTGATGTTGAGCTTGCCGCGGCGCAGCGCGGTGTAGCCCTTGGTGTAGGTGTCGAGCCCGGCCAGCCAGATGGCCGCGAAGGCCAGCACCATGCCGAGACCGGTGCTCCAGCCGCTCTCGGGCGCGAGGAACTCGACCAGCTCCGCGGCAATCGCCAGCCCCAGGGCGAGCGCCAGCCGTCCCTGGCCCGCCTCAGCGCCGTGGTCGTGGTGGCCGTGGTGGTCGTGGACATGCGCCGGCGCCTCTGCGCCCGGATCGGCCTCGACCGGCTGCGGCTTGAAGCCGGCCTTCGTGATGGCCTCGATGGCGCGGGGCAGCACCTCGGCCGGCGCCGTGATCGCCAGCGTCCGCGCACGCAGCTGGAAGCTCAGTGCCTGCACGCCCGAGACGGACTCGAGGGCGCGGCGAATCTCGGCTTCCTCGACGGCACAGTCCATCGTGGGGATGCGGTACAGAGCGGCCCCCTTCGAATGGATTGGGCCGGCCGCGGGAGCAGGGGCGGGCGGCGCGTCCGCCCCGCAGCTGTGGCAGGCAGGGCCGGAGCAGGCGCGGCCGGCCTGGGAAAGCGGGTCTTGCAGTTTCATCACTGGTCCTCGTTTCACCTGCATTCGAAAGCCTGTAGCAGGTTGAGAGTCAAGCAGCATTCAACGTGCCGCTCGGGGTGAAGCGAGGCCGGCGATCGCTGGTGCCCGTTGCGGCGTCGGCGCAACAGCGCCTCTACCCGCCCCATGCAGATGTGAATGAAGCGGTGAAGACGTGAGCAGCTGCTCACGGGGGGGCTTGAGATGACGGCGCGAGGCTCGCTCAAGCCACCTCTCGCCGTCCCGAAGTGCAAGGGCGCACTCACCGGCGGCGACGTCGTGGTGGGTCGCGGGCAGCGCCGAAAGCCGCGTTTTCCAGCCGCCCCCTCACCTCAGGGGGCGCCTCTCGAAAGCCCATGCCGCGGGAGTCAAGACGACCCTAAACTGCGCCCGCGCCGATGTCTTCAGGACGCTGGCGCATCCATCAACAATCTCTCGGGGAAGTCAACATGAAGAGATTTGCTCGGTTCAGCCTGTCCGCCATTGCCACGGCCTTTGCGCTGCTTGCGCCCATCGGGTCCGCGCAGGCCGGCATCTACCTGTCCACCGGTGAGCCCTCCGTCGATGAGGCGCAGTACCAGGACGGCCAGTACTACCACTGGATCACGGTGGCGCACGATGCCAAGGTGGTGAACCAGGGGGGCGACTTCGGCTATTTCGGGGCTTACGACGAGTCGCATGTGGTGCTGCAGTCCGGCGACCTCGACACCTACGGCGGCCACGAGCAGAGCTCGATGGAAATGAGCGGCGGCACGGTCAGTTGGATGGAGCTGACCGGCAGCGCGCAGGCATCGATCAGCGGCGGCTCGATCTCGACGCTGTACCGCAGCGGCGAGGCCCGCCTGACGATCTTCGGCCGCGACCTGAAGCTCGAGAACAACCTGCTGTCGGGCGTCTGGTCGGATGGGTCCTCATTCTCGTTCTCGCTGTTCGACGGCTCGCCCTATCAGCAGTACAGCGTCAGCCTCGACTACGTGTCGCTGGTCTCGCTGGCGCCGGTGCCCGAGCCCGAGACCTATGCGCTGATGGCGCTCGGTCTCGGCATGCTGGGTGTCGCGGTGAAGAAGCGCCGTCGCGCCTCGGGCCAGGCCTGAAGCTCCGCAAGCTGGTTCTTGCGCCGGTGCACCTGCCGGCTGCCGCTAGACAAAGCCCCGCATCGCGGGGCTTTTTCTTGGCTGCACGGGCGCTGCCGGGCTCGGCTTCCGCCTCGCAGCGCACACCTTCCCGGTGCCCGGTGCGAGGCTGTTGGATGGGCACTCACTCGCGCTGTAGCGCGCGACAAACGTTTGTGCCATGTTCCGATGGAGGGTCTTGCGCATCGGCACGATCTCTCTATGATGGGCAGCAAGTCACAAGGCAGACCGGTTGGCAAAGCAGCCGGTCCCCTGCGATGACATCAGCCCGTCACTCTCCAACCAGGAGTTCACCGTGTCCCGCTTCGCCTTCTTCCTCTTTGCATCCGTGCCGTCGCCATCGACGCTCGGTTGCCATGCCGCTGCACTGCAGCGACGCATGAACGGGGAAGCTGTGGTCGCGATGGCGTGGCACCGAGAACCCGTGTCTCCGCCGATCCCCACCCGGGGCGCCCGGAGGTCGAGCCACCGCTGAACGGCGCAGCTCTCTCCCGACGGCCCGGATCTTCCGGGCCGTTTGCTTTTCCGAAGCTCTCGACGGCCCGGCAGGCTGAACCCGCCGGGCCGCTTTTGTTGTTTTTCTCTCGTCACAAGGAGTCCACCATGCCAGCACAACAGCCTCTGATGCCTTCTGCCCTGTCCTCCGGCCAGCAGGCCGCACTGCCGTCGGCCGCAGGGCACCCGCGACGCCAGTCGCTGCACGCCATCCGCCGGCTGAGAAGCCAGCCTCCCCCCTGTCCCTGAACCCGGCGGCCGCCGGTCCCCCTGTGTCCTTTGCCAGCGGCGGCCGCCCTTGAGGAGTTCTCTCATGTTGTCGAGCTACCAAACGCACAAGCAGGCAGCCCGGGTCGAATCGCAAACCCTGTGGGGGCTGCCGCGGCGCCTGCTGTGCCAGGTGTTGCTGTACACCGGCGACGCGCTGTTGCGCGCGGCCGAGAGCCTGCAGCCGGTGCGGCAGGCGGCGCAGGCGCGTGCCTGTGATGCCGACAGCCCCATGGAAGAGCCGCGCGTGGAGTTCCACGCCGAGCCGGGTGCCTGCGACGGCGCCCTGTATGTCGATGGCGAGTACATCGGGCGCTTGCCCGGCGTGCGGCGCCTGTGAGGCCCGGCGGCGAGGCGGGGGAGCCGGCTCCCCCGCCTCGCCGTGACCGCGGTGTCCGCGTGGCAGTAAGGACATCGACGCGCCCCTACTCTCTGCCCCTTGTTGTCCGTCCCCGATGTGATGCCGATGTCCAGACTGCAGCGTTTTGTCGCCGAGAGCCGGGCCCTGTCCCAGCTGGCCGTTCCCATCATCCTGTCCCAGGTGGCCTATGTGCTGATGGGGCTGATCGACACCGTGATGTCCGGCCAGGCCGGCGCCGTGGAGCAGGCCGTGGTCGGCCTGGGCGTGGCGCTGTGGGTGCCCATCTTCATCGGGCTGATGAGCGTGGTGCAAGCCGTCAGTCCGGTGGTGGCGCATCATTTCGGCGCCGGCGACAAGGCGGCCGTGGTGGCCGACACGCGCGAAGGCGTGTGGCTGGCAGCCTGGGTCAGTGTGATTCCTTTCGCGCTGATGCCCTTCGTGACCGACTTGTTGTCGCTCGCGGGCATCGCGGCCGAACTCGCCGAGAAGACGGCGCTGTTCCTTTGGGGCATCGCCTTCGGCATGCCGGCGGCCTTGCTGTTCCGCGCGCTGGCTTTCTACTCGGCCAGCATCAACCAGCCCAAGCCGATGATGTTCCTGGCCTTCCTCGGCCTGGGTGTGAACAGCTTCTTCAACTGGGTGCTGATCCACGGGCACTTCGGCTTTCCGGCGATGGGCGGCGCAGGTTGCGGCTGGGCCACCGCCATTGGCATGTGGACCGGCCTGGTCGGGCTGCTCGCTTCGACGGCGCTGGCGCCTGCCTACAAGCCCTACTACCTGTGGCACGGCTGGTCGCTGCCGACCTGGGCCGGCCAGCGGCGGCTGCTGCGCATCGGTTTGCCCATGGGCGGGGCCGGGCTGGCCGAGGTGGCGGCCTTCTCCAGCGTGGCGGTGCTGGTGGGGCGCTTCGGTGCGGTGCAGATCGCGGCCCACCAGGTGGCGCTGAACTTCGCGGCGCTGATCTTCATGTTGCCGATGGGCCTGTCGTCGGCCCTGTCGATCCGCGTCGGGCAGTCGCTCGGCGCCGGCGACGCGCGCCAGGCGCGCTTTATCTCCTGGACCGGCATCGCGCTCGGGCTGGCGATCGCGCTGGCCGCCATCGGGCCCATGGTGCTGGGCCGCGACGCCATCGCGGCGCTCTACAGCAGTGACCTCGCGGTGCGCCAGCTGGCCGCCACGCTGCTGCTTTTTGCCGCCCTGTGGCAGCTCTTCGACGCGACGCAGGTCTGCGCGATCGGCGCCTTGCGCGGCTACAAGGTCACCTTCCTGCCCATGCTGCTGATGCTGCTGGCCTTCTGGGGCATCGGCATCCCGCTCGGCAGCTGGCTGGGCTACCGGGGCCTGCCCGGCGGCGAGCCGCTGCAGGTCTACGGCTTTTGGGTGGGCCTGGTGGTGGGACTGGTGCTGGTGTCGATCGGCCTGGCCGCGGCGTTGCGGGCGGTGGCTCGCGGGGCCCTGCAGAACGCGGTACGCAGCTGACCGCTTATT
Source organism: Aquabacterium sp. A7-Y (assembly GCF_026153205.1). GTDB lineage: Bacteria > Pseudomonadota > Gammaproteobacteria > Burkholderiales > Burkholderiaceae_C > Caldimonas. The sequence continues at coordinate 114,067 of NZ_JAPFBW010000019.1, forward strand.
GCGCCTCTTTCACCTGGAAGCTGGGGCGGGCCGGACGCCGCAGGGTCAGTCCTCCCCCGCATCCGCGGGGACGAGTGTTGCGCTCGGCGCGCTGCGCGCCGATCCTCTTGTTCGGCGCCCGAAGTATCTCGGGTCGCAAACAACGGCTGTGTCGAAGGCCGAGGTTGGTGCCTCCCAAGGGCACCGCGGGTCGGAATGCCGAACAACAGGAGAGTCGCGTGAACAGCATCTGGGAGACCACCAAGTTCCTCATCGAGAAAGGCCACCTTGCTGCTGCCGAACCGGCAGAGCCCGCGGCCGAGCCGGAAGGCCGTTCCCGGCTTTGTCTGCTGCCTTACACCGTGGTGCTGCGCCGCCCCTGTGAGCAGGTGGAGTACGAGACCGTCCTCGTGTGGGCGCAGACCTGGCACGAGGCGGTCCAGCTGGTGCTGGACGACAAACAGGACCACGACGTCTGCGCCGTCTTCGCGGGCCATCACTCGGACGTCTGGAACGAGGGGGCCGCGCAGGCCTGACCCGGCCGTGCCGGACGGCTGCGGCCTGGGCCCCGGTGCGCCGGCGGCTCAACCGTTGACGGCAAAGTCTTCCAGGGTCTTGCCGGACTTGAGCGCCGCGACCAGCCACTTGGGTTTGGAGCCGCGCCCGCTCCAGGCATTGCCCGCATCGTCGCGATATTTGATCGGGACCTTGCGGCCGGTCTTGCCCGAGGCGGCAGGACGGCGCGCCGCCTTGGGCGAAGCGGGCTTGGCCAACGCATAGTCTTCCAGGCTGTGTCCGCCCGCGAGGGCCTCGCGCAGCCAGGCCGGTTTGGGCCCGCGGCCTGACCAGATCTGGCCCTGCTCGTTGCCGTACTTCACGTTGGCACTCGGCAATGCCGCGGCCTTTCGGCCGCCGCCCGTGGCTTCCCCGGGTCTCGTGCGCCGTGTCACCCCTGAAGAGAATCCCAGATCCTCGGCCGTCAGGTCGTAGTAGGCGATCGCTTCCTTGATTTTCGCAATCACGCCCTGCGCTTCTTTGCGCTTCAGGACATTCGCCTTTTGTTTCAGTGCTTCTATCTGCTGGACGAGCTGTGAATATGACTTGGTCATTGAATCGCCCTATGTCAGGAAAAGTCGGGAGGATATCGGGTTGCTCCCCGAGGGTGAAGTGGTAGGTATGTCGCCGTCCGGTCTATGCAGGAAGCTGCAAGGTGCGATGCGCCTCGAATGCGTGGCGCCCGGGAGGACGGAGTGCGCGCTTTTCGACGGGGTTGGGAAGATTTTCCCGGTACTTGCGGAGAATGACTGCCGGACAGTGCGGAAAGGAGAAAAGGCTGGAGGAGCGAAAAGGGTAAAGCCCGACAAAGGGACGAAAGGGCGAGAAGGACGAGCGGCGCGTATTCGGCCACCGATCGAATGGGCGGGCTTGACCTTGAGGTGCAGGGACGGAGTGTCCGACCGTGAGACAGAGGTTCGAATCGGCTGTAAATTACGCCGGACCTGCCCCGTACCATCCCCAAGCCGGGCGCTGGCAAACGCTCAGCTGCCAACATGCGATGACCCTCAGAAGCAGACCCCGCGTCAGCTCACCGGAGCTGGAACTGGAATTCAGGCGCGACCCCGCCGCGGGCTATGAGCGCCACATGGTGGCCGAGCAGGTGCGCTGTCTGGACCACGGATTTCCGAGCCCACTGGTGCGCTGGCATTGCCACGAAGAGTACGAATTGCATCTGATCGTGGCGACCCGCGGCAAAGCCTATGTGGGCGACTATGTGGGTGACTTCGGACCGGGACATCTGGTGCTGACCGGGCCGCATCTGCCGCACAACTGGATCTCCACCGAGGTGCCCGAAGGCGGCGTCGCGCTGCGCGACATCGTGATGCAGTTTTCCGACCAGGCGCTGAGGCAGGCGGCCGGTCCGCTGGTCGAGTTGCGCGAAGTCCTGCCGATGCTGGACCGCGCCGCCAGCGGGCTGGAGTTTTTCGGCCTCAGCGAGGTCGTGCAGCAGTCCTACTATGCAATCCGGCAGCAGCGCGGCCTGCGCCGGCTCTGTCTGTTCCTGGACCTGCTCGAAAGGCTCGCCGCGTGCCGCGAGACACGCCAGCTGTCCTCGGCCCGTCCGGAGCCGGTCCATGAGGACGCGCAGGCCGACCCGATGCTGCAGGCGCTCGACTTCATCCAGGAGAACTACCTGCTCGATCTGAGCCTGCCGGCGGTCGCAGCCCGTGTCGACATGACACCCAGCCGCTTCTCCCGGCACTTTCAGCGCGCCACCGGCCTGAGCTTCAGCGACTACCTGAACGGCTTGCGGGTGCAGCGCGCCTGCCATCTCCTGATGACGACGGCGGCCCCGGTCGGCGATGTCTGCTACGACGCCGGCTTCAACAACGTCGCCAACTTCAACCGGCGTTTCCGCGCTGCGAAGGGCATGACGCCGAAGCAGTTCCGCAGGGAAGCCGAGGGGCGGTTCGGCCGCTGAAGCCCCCTGCGCCTCAGGTCGGGGCGCGGGCGCCGTAGCGGCCCAGGGCCTGGCGGCGGAATTCTTTCGCGGTCATGCCCTTGATCTGCAGCAAGCGCCGGTTGAAGTTGGCGACCTTGTTGAAGCCGACCTCGTAGCAGATGCCGCCTGTCAGGAGACAATGGGGTTTGCCCGTCTGAATCGTGGCGCACTGCAGCAGAGACAAGGAAAGAGACTGGACATGGCCATCCAATGGTTCCCGGGCCACATGCACGCCACGAAAAAGGCCATCCTCGAGCGCATGAAAGGCGGCATCGACGTGGTGGTCGAACTGCTCGATGCCCGGCTGCCGGGCTCGAGCAGCAATCCGCTGCTGGCCCAACTGACCCAGGGCAAGCCGGCGCTGAAGCTGCTCAACAAGCAGGATCTGGCCGACCCGGCCCGTACCGACCAGTGGCTGGACCACTACAACAGCCTGCCCGCGACCCGGGCCCTCGCGCTGGACGCGAGCATTGCAGCGCCGGCGCAGCGGCTGATCGCCGCCTGCCGGGAGCTGGCGCCCTTGCGCGGCGGGCTTGCCAAGCCGGTGCGGGTGCTGGTCTGCGGTATCCCCAATGTCGGCAAGTCCACCTTGATCAACAGCCTGGCCGGCAAGCGGGCCGCCAAGACCGGCGACGAGCCGGGCATCACCAAGCTGGAGCAGAAGATCGCGCTGGCCAGCGATTTCTACCTGTTCGACACGCCGGGCATGCTGTGGCCCAAGATCATCGTCGAGCCGAGCGGCTACAACCTGGCCGCCAGCGGGGCGGTGGGGCGCAACGCCTACGATGAAGAGGAGGTGGCGCTGGAACTGCTGGCCTATTTGAAAGCGGAGTACCCGGACCGCCTCGCCGAGCGCTACAAGCTGGAGGAGGTCGGCCAGCGCAGCGACGAGGAGTTGCTGAGCGCGATCGGTCGCACCCGCGGCGCGGTGCTGCCGGGCGGGCGCGTCAGCCTGCACAAGGCCGGCGAGATCGTGCTGAACGACTTCCGCAATAGCAGCCTCGGGCGCATCACGCTGGAAACACCGGCCCAGTACGCGCAGTGGCTGGCCGAGGGCGAGCGCCTCGAGGCCGAGCGGCAACAGAAGAAGCGCAGCCGCGGCCGGCGCGCCGACGAGGTGCAGGGTGGCTCGGGCACCGCGTCATGAACGGGAATCGGCGGCCGCGTTGTGGAAGCGCCCGATGAAGGACGAGCTGCTGGAACTGCTGTACCGGCTGGGGCGCGGCCGCATCGAACCCGCGGTGCTGCGCGCGCTCACCGAAGAGGTGGCCGAGGCCTGTGCCGACCCGCGCGGCTGGCTGCGTTGGCACGAGACCTCGGGCTGGCACGAGCGTTTCGCGGCACCGCTGTGGCAATGGGTGTTGTGTCGCGGTTTGCCGGCCGAGGTGCTGTTGCGCGGCGACACCCTGGAGGCGCTGTACGAGTCGCTGATCGGGGGCCTGGACGAGGAGTCTGCCGGCGCCCTGATGCTGAGTGTGGACGAGGTGGCCGGCTTCGCCGACCCGGTGGTGGCCTTGCAGGCTGTCCAGGACGAACTGGAAGGGCTGGGTCATGCAGGCGGCTACAGCCTGCTCGACTTCGGTCCCGACCTCGGCGAGCCGCTGCAACTCGTGCTGGTGCACAGTGTCGAACTGCCGCGCGTGCTGGACCTGTGCAGCGCGCTCGGCATCCCGGCGGCGCCGTCCTGCCAGGCCTTGAGGGACGCCATCAGGCTGGGCGGCCGCTGAGCGGGCCGCTCGCAGCGCTTACGGCTCAGCCCGTGATGCGGTGCAGCGCAAAGGGACGGCGCGGGAACACCGTCGGGGGCCAGGGGTGGCGCGCGTCGTAGAGGCACAGCGAGGAAATCAGGCCGGTCGCCGCGGACTGCTGCAGCCCGAGGATGATGTAGACCGGCTCCCAGTTGCCGGGCTGGCTCTGCAGCCAGATGCCCGGGTAGATGGCCGGGTTCAGCGGCAGGGCGCGGAAGTTGCCGAAGCGCGGCATCGGCGTCGCGCCGTTGGCAACGAACACGCCGTTGAACACACCCTCGGTCGGCGCATAGGGGGCCGAACGCAGCACCGCGAAGCTGATCCGCAGGGGCTGGGCCTCCCCCGCGGGCAGGGTGCCGGCGAAGCTGCCCGCCAAGCCCTTGAGGTCGTAGAAGGGCTCGTCGGTCGGGATGCCGGCGCATTCGGGCAGGGCCGGCATCTTGTCGTCGCCCGGGAACAGGCGCGCCGCCTGCTGCCCGTTGGGCGGGGGCAGGGCCTCGCGGCCCGGTACGCCGGGCCGGGGGGCATCGGCACCGCCGACCGGCAGGGCCAACGCCGCCAGAGCCAGCCCCCAGAAGGCAAGAGAAATACGCATGAAGGTTCTCCACCGGGGACGGGGATACGTCCAACCCTTACTCCACGGCACCTGCCCCGTGTTTTCACGCGCCGCGTCTGGGCCGACCCAAGGTGGATAGCGGCTGGCCGCCCGGGTGGCAAGACAGGCTCTACCCTTCCCGGTAGATCCGACAGGCCCCTCAGCCGCCGCGTGCCTGCTCAACGTTTGGTCACCCACTTCACTTCGAAGTGGTTGTCGGCCCGGTGTGCGGCTTGAATGTCGCTGCGCATCGCCCAGGTGTTGAACTGCCGGTGCAGCGGGATGTGGTGCACGTTCTCGTTGTGCAACAGGAACACCTGGCGGATCAGCGCGCGCCGCTTCTCGGGGTCGATCTCCCGGCCGCTTGCCGCGGCCAGCGCGTCGAGCGTGTCGTTGCGGTAGTTGCCGCGGTTGTACTCGCCGACCCCCTTTTCGCCGCGGTTGCGGTAGATCGGCGTGAAGGTGGTCTCGGCGTCGGTGATGGGGCCGCCCCAGCCGAACAGGTAAAGCGAGGTGTCGAGCTTCTCCAGCTTCGGAAAGAAGGTCGACTTCGGCATCGCATTGACGCGCACCTTGACGCCGATGCGGGCCCACATCGAGGCGAGCGTCTGGCAGATGCGCTCGTCGTTGATGTAGCGGTTGTTGGGGCAGTCCATCGTCACGCCGAAACCGTCGGCATAACCGGCCTCGCGCATCAGGCGCCGCGCTGCCGCGGGGTCGTAGGGCAGCCGCTTCTCGACCTCGGGGTCGTGGTGGTGCGCGCGCGCGGAGGGCACCACGGCGCCAGTGGGCGCCGCCTGGCCGTTCATCAGCTTGGTGCGCAGGGTCTCGATGTCGATGGCCTGGTAGAGCGCGCGGCGCACCCGCAGGTCCTTGAAAGGGTTTTTGCCCTTGACGCTGGCATAGAGCAGCTCGTCGCGTCCCTGGTCCATGCCGACGAAGATGATGCGGTTTTCCTGCCCCTCGACGAGACGCAGGCCCCTGGCGCGGCGCAGTCGTTCGAGGTCGCGTGGCGGCGGATCGAGGATGAAGTCCACCTGGCCGGAGACCAGCGCGGCCACGCGGGTCGCGTCGCTGCGGATCGGCGTGTAGACGATCTCCTGGATGTTGCCCTCGATCTGGCCCCAGTAGTTGGGGTTGCGTTTCAGCACCGTGCGCACGTCGGGCTCCCGGCTCACGAGCATGTAGGGTCCGGTGCCGTTGGCATGGAAGGTGGTGTAGCGCTCCTCCTTGCCGCTGAAGTCCAGCGGCTGCACGGCATCGTGCTCCTCGCACCAGCCGCGGCTCATGATGAGCACGGCGCCGAGGTGGTCGAGGAAGATGGGGTTGAACTGCGACAGCCGGAACTCCACCGTCAGGTCGTCCACCTTGCGCGGCTCTCCCAGCGCGCCGGCGTAGACGGCGAACTGCGAGGTCTTCTGCCGCGCGCGCTGCACCGAGAACAGGACGTCGTCTGCGCTGAAAGGCCGGCCGTCGTGGAACTTGACGCCCGGGCGCAGCTTGAGGCGCCACAGCAGCGGCTCCACCTGGGTCCATTCGGTGGCCAGCCCGGGCACGAAGGCGAGCTGCTTGTCCCGCTCCACCAGCTGCTCGTAGATCTGGTGGTTGAAGTTGTTGGTCAAGGTCTCGTTCTGCGAGTAGGGATCCAGCGTCAGCGGATCGCCGGCGCTGGCCCATCGCAGCGTCTGGGCCTGGGCGCCCGCGGCGAGCAGGGCGAGGATCAGGGCGGGGCAAATCGAAGTCAGGGAATGGAGCTTCATGAGCCGGGTCTCCCGTGGGGTGGTTGGCGGTGCGGGGGACAGGCAAGGTCCATGCCGCTGGGGCGGGACGACCTGCCCATTTCTGCCCCTATGAACAGGTTCTCCGACACGGGCTTCTACGCATCATGGATCGCTACTGGCGCCGCTGTGCACGAAGTCCTGACGAAGGCCACAAAGCTCAGGTGAACGGCAAGGCGCAGGTATTGCCTGTGCAGCAGTTCACGCAACTCTTCAGATCTTGCTCATCGGCGGTACAGGCACGGTGAACGTCCGTTCGGTTCAGGAGCAGTGGATTGCCATGAGCACCCCTGTCAGCAGCGCTGTGCCCCGTTTGGCGCGCCCCTCGATGTCTACACATCGAGACGCGGTGCGGCCGGCTTCGGAGGACGCCGCCGCCTGCCGCAGCCTGGTCGAGCTGCTGCAACTGCGCGCCCGGTTGCAGCCTTCGGACACAGCCTTCGTTTTCCTGGCCGACGGGGAGTCCGAGTCGGGCCGGCTGTCCTATGCCGAGCTGGACCGGCAGGCGCGCGCGATCGGCGCGCGGCTGCAGGCGCTCGGCGCGGGCGGCGAGCGCGCCCTGCTGGTCTATCACTCGGGCCTGGACTACATCTGCGGTTTTTTCGGCTGCCTCTACGCCTCGATGACGGCGGTGCCTTGCTATCCGCCGCGCGGCAACCAGAACCTGCAGCGCCTGCACGCCATCGTCGCCGACGCCGATGCCAGCGTCGGGCTCTCGACCGCTGCGCTGCTGCAGGGGGTGCTGGGCCGCGCCGAGGCCGAGGGCCGGCTGTCCGAGCTGCAGTGGATCAGCTCCGACACACTGGGCCAGGCGCCGCCCGGCGCCTGGCAGCAGCCCGAGCTGGACGGGCACTCGCTGGCCTTCCTGCAGTACACCTCCGGCTCCACCGGCTCGCCCAAGGGCGTGATGCTGACGCACGGCAACCTGCTGCACAACGAGCGCATGATCCGCGCCTGCTTCGGGAACGGGGATGCGACCGTGGTCGGCGGCTGGCTGCCGCTGTTCCATGACATGGGGCTGATTGGCAACGTGCTGCAGCCGGTCTACCTGGGGGTGCCCTGCATCCTGATGCCGCCGGCGGCCTTCCTCCAGAAGCCCTTGCGGTGGCTGCAGATGATTTCCCGCTGGGGCGTGACGACCAGCGGCGGCCCCGACTTCGCCTACGACCTGTGTGTGCGCAAGATCAGCGACACGCAACGCGAGGAGCTGGACCTGAGCCGCTGGGACCTCGCCTTCAGCGGCGCCGAACCGGTGCGCGCGGACACGCTGGAGCGCTTCGCCGCCCGCTTTGCGCCGCAGGGTTTCCGGCCGCAGGCCTTCTACCCTTGCTACGGCCTGGCGGAGGCCACCCTGCTGGTGACCGCCGGCGCGAAGCAGGTGACGCCGCGCTGTCTCGCTGTCGAGAATGCGGCGCTGGCGCGCGGCGAGGTCCGGCCTCTGCCGGCCGCCGATGCAAGGGCCGGCCCCGGGATGGACCGCGAGTCCTCCACGCTGGTCGGGTGCGGCCATGCCTGGCTGGGACAGTCCGTGCAGGTGGTCGACCCGCAGAGCCGCCTGCCCTGCGGCGAGAACCAGGTGGGCGAGATCTGGGTCGCCGGTCCGAGCGTGGCCCAGGGGTATTGGCGCCGCGAGGAGGCCAGCCGCGAGGTCTTCGGCGCGCAGCTCGCTGGCAGCGGGCAGGGGCCTTACCTGCGTACCGGCGACCTGGGTTTTCTTCACGCCGGCGAGCTGTTCGTGCACGGCCGCATGAAGGATCTCATCATCGTGCGAGGGCAGAACCATGCGCCCGAGGACATCGAGCGCACCGCGACGCGGGTGCACCCGGAATTGGGGGCGAGCGGCTGCGCCGCCTTCTCGGTGGAGGAACAAGGCGCGCAGCGGCTCGTCATCGTCCGGGAGGCCGAACGCAACGCGCGCCACGGCCTGGACATCGAGCGCATCAGCGGCGACATCCGCGAGGCGGTGGCCGCAGAACACGGGCTGCAGGTCCACCGGGTCGTGATCGCCCGCCCGGCCGGTCTGCCCAAGACCTCCAGCGGCAAGGTGCAGCGTTTCCTGTGCCGGCAGCTCTATCTCGCCGGCGGGTTCGCGCCGCCGGGGCGGCCGGTGGAGCGGGTCGCGCCACAGGAGGCCGAGACGGCTGCAGCGGCTGCCGGACCTGCCCCGAGGAGCCGCCATGTCGGCGCAGCTTGAGAGCCACGAGGTGGCGGCCGGCTGGCAGCCCCGGCACAACCCGACCTTGAGCCCGGCCGGGACCGGCCGCGCGCAGTTCCTGCATGCGCTGCTGATCCTGGCGCTGCCACCGGCTGGAACGGTGCTGGCCGTCGCGCTCGCGTGGCGGTGGGGCCTGGGCTGGAGTGATCTGCTCATGCTGGCCGCCATGTATGTCCTGACCATCATCGGGATCACGGTGGGCTTCCACCGCGGCCTCACGCACCGGGCTTTCCAGGCCGGGCCCGCCACTCGCGCGGTGCTCACGGTACTGGGTGCAATGGCGGCGCAGGGGCCGCCGATCTACTGGGTCAGCAACCACCGGCGTCACCATCACTTCAGCGACCGACCGGGCGACCCGCATTCACCGCTGTACGACGAGGAACGCCGCCTGGGCCGGTGGCGCGGGCTCTGGCATGCCCATGTCGCCTGGACCTTCCGGCACCGCCTGAGCAATACGGTGGTGTTTGCCAAGGACCTGATCGCCGACCCGCTGGTGAGCCGGCTCAACCGCCTCTACTTCGTCTGGGTGCTGCTGGGTTTCGGCCTGCCGGCACTGGCGGGGGGGCTGCTGAGCGGCAGCTGGCGAGGGGCGCTGACCGGGCTGTTGTGGGGGGGGTTCGTGCGGCTGTTCCTCACCTACCACGCGACCCACAGCATCAACTCCATCACCCATCTGTTCGGCTCGCGCCCCTTCAACACCCGCGAGCAGAGCCGCAACAACGCCTGGCTGGTGCTCCCCACCGGCGGCGAAGCCTGGCACAACAACCATCACGCCTTCCCGGGCTCGGCGGTGTTCGGCTTGCGCTGGTGGCAGCTCGATCCGGGCGGCTGGGTGGTGCGGGGGCTGGCGCGGCTGCGCCTGATCCACGACGTGAGACTGACCACCCCCGAGATGATCGCGGCCCGGCTCGCGCAGCAGCCGCCGGCCGGCGAGGACCTGCCGGAGCGGGAGACCGACGACGCCCTCCACCGGGAGCCGGCTCACAAGCGGAGTGCCAGGTCCCCGCCGGCACCCGCACGCCAGGGAGAAACACGGCCATGAACGCCCAGACCCAGAACCTGTCGGCCGCGGCCCGGATGCCCCCGTCCCGCCGGGTCGGACTCGACCGCCTGACCATCCAGAACGAGAAACTGCGGGCGACGCAGCGGCGCTTTGCCTACCCCACGGTGTTGCTGCCGACCCTGGGCTTGGCGATCGCCGCGGTCGAGGTGGCCGCCGGCCTGGTGGGCGCGATGGAAGTCACGCTGGCGCTGGCCATGTACGCGGTCACGATGCTGGGCAACACCGTCGGGCTGCACCGCCACCTGACCCACCGCGCCTTCTCGGCGCACCCGTGGGTGAGGGCGGTCCTGGCGGTGCTGGGCTCGATGACGGCGCAGGGGCCGGTCATCAACTGGGTCGCCAACCACCGGCGTCACCACGGCAACAGCGACCAGCCGGGCGATCCCCACTCACCCTATGTCAACCAGGGCGGTCCCAGCGGTGGCTGGCGGGGCTTCTGGCACGCCCACTTCGAATGGATGTTCGACGGCGAGATCACCAATGCGGTGCTGTTCGCCAAGGACCTGCTGCGCGACCCGGTCATCGTGCGCATCAACCGCCAGTACCTGTTCTGGGTGACGCTGGGGCTGGTGCTGCCCGCGGTCATCGGCGGCTGGTGGGCGGGCAGCTGGTTCGGCGCTTTCCAGGGGTTCCTCTGGGGCGGTCTGGTGCGGGTGGCGATGAACCAACATGCGGCCTGGAGCATCAGCTCCTTCGCGCACCTCTTCGGCAGCCGTCCCTATGACACCGGGGCCCACGAGCAGAGCCGCAACCTCGCGCTGCTGGCGCTGCCCATCCTGGGCGAGGGTTGGCACAACAACCACCATGCCTTCCCGAACTGCGCGGTAGTCGGCTTCGAGTGGTGGCAGGTCGACCCCTCGGCCTGGTTGATCCGCTTGCTGGAGCGCTGCGGCCTGGTCTGGGACGTCAAGGGCGTGCCGCCGGCCGAACTGCGTCGGCAGAAACTGCGCCGGCCGGCCGGCGCCCGGGCCTGAACCGCCACCGTGAGCGAGGACACCGATGAACGCCACCCAGGAACTGGAGGCCGGACGTCCCGGCACGCGGCTGCCGCGCCCCACCATGGTGGAGGTGCTGGACAGCCGCCACCTCAAGACCGCACAGCGGCGCCACGCCCAGGCGGTGGTGTTGCTCTCGGCGCTCGGACTGGCCCTGGCCGTCGGCATGCTGGCGGCCGGGCATGTGCCGACCTGGATCGACCTCGGCATCTTCTCGGGCATGTTCCTGGCGGTCGGCATCGGCAGCACCGTCGGCTTCCACCGCCACTTCACGCATCGCAGCTTCAAGGCCGTCACGCCGGTGCGGGTGCTGCTGGCCGTGCTGGGCAGTATGGCGATGCAGGGCACGGTGATCTTCTGGGTGTCGCTGCACCGACGCCACCACCAGTGCAGCGATGCGGCCGGGGACCCGCATTCCCCGCATGTCAGCGACCAGGGGCGGCAGCACCGATCCTTCCTGGCCGGACTCTGGCATTCCTACATCGGCTGGACCTTCCACCACGAGGTGCCCAACGCGGCCTACTACGCACGCGACCTGATACGCGACACCCCCATCGCACGCGTCAACCGGCACTACTTCCTGTGCGTGGCGCTGGGGCTGCTGATCCCGGCGGCCCTGGGCGGGATGCTGCACGGCAGCTGGGCGGGTGTCTTGTCCGGGCTGGTGTGGGGCGGGCTGATCCGGATCTTCGTCTGGCACAACATGATCTGGTCCATCACCAGCGTCGCCCATGTCTTCGGTCGGCGCGACTTCGACAGCGGCGACGCCAGCACCAACAATCTCTGGCTGGCGCTGCCCACGCTGGGCGAGTCCTTCCACAACAACCACCACGCCTTTCCAGGCTCCGCGCTGATGGGGCTGAAGTGGTGGCAGCCCGATCTCGGCGGCTGGGTCGTGCTCGCCCTCGAAAAGCTGGGCCTGGCCTGGGACGTGGGCCGGCCGAGCGCCGAGCTGATGGAGAAGAAGTTGGTCGGCGTGCGGCCGCGACGGGCCTGAATCGGTGTTTTCCTTGATCAACTCGAACTGCGGGAGTACCGGTATGTCCAGTGCAAAGACGCAACCCTTGGAGCAGGACCCTGCGGCGGTGGAGGCGGGCACGACCCACCTGCGCACGCGCGAGCAGGCGGAGGAGTGGATCGTGGCGGTGCTCGCGGACCTGCTCGACCTCGAGCCCGACAACATCGACACCCAGACTTCCTACGACCGCTACGGGCTGGACTCGTCCGCGGCCATCGGCATCACCGACAGCCTGGGCAATTGGCTGGGCGTGCAGCTGGAGCCGACCCTGCTTTACGACCACCCGACCATAGACCGGCTCACCCGCCATCTGGTCGAGGCCGGCCTGGTCAGCGCGGACTGACGCCATGCAGGCCGCGCAAGACGCTGTGCCAGCGGCGGCAGGCCCGGAGCCGGACCCCGCCGACCCGAGTGACGCCGGCCGGGGCGCCTCGGCCGAGGCGATCCGCCACCACTACGACGTCGGCAACGCCTTCTACCGCCTCTGGCTGGACCCGACCGGCAGTTATTCCTGCGCGCTGTGGGAGACCGGCGAGGACGCGCTGGAGCAGGCCCAGGTGCGCAAGCTGGAGCATCACATCCGCGAGTCCGGCGCCCCGGGTGCCGCGCGGGTGCTGGACATCGGCTGCGGCTGGGGCGGGCTGTTGCAGCGCCTGGTGCAGCAGCACGGTGTGGGATGTGCCGTCGGGCTGACGCTGAGCGAGGCGCAGGCCGCCTTCGTCACCGCGCAGCACCTGCCCGGCGTCGAGGTGCGTCTCGAGAACTGGCTGGACCACCGGCCCGAGGCGCCTTACGGGGCGATCGTCTCGATCGGCGCCTTCGAGCACTTCGCTCGCCACGGTCTGAGCCGACAGCAGAAGGTCGAGACCTACCGACGCTTTTTCAGGCACTGCCACGATTGGCTGGAGCCGGGCGGCGGGATGTCGCTGCAGAGCATCGTCTATGGCTGGGCCGGTAGCAAGGAGTTCTGCAGCTTCTTCGACGAAGAGATTTTTCCCGAGTCCGACCTCCCGAGGCTGGGCGAGATCTTCGATAGCCTCGACGGCCTGTTCGAGGTGGTCCGCTTGCGCAACGACCGCGAGCACTACGAGCGCACCTTGAGCCAGTGGCGGCAGCGCCTGCGGGCGCGGCGTGCCGAGGCGGTCGCGCTGGTGGGGGAGGCGACGGTGGTCCGCTACGAGAAGTACTTCCAGCTCTGCATGATCGGCTTTCATGTCGGCTCGATGGGCCTGGCCCGGCTGAGCCTGCGCCGGCTGGAGCCCCAGCCGCGGCCGGGGCGGGCATGAAGCAGGAGCCGGTCGCGCTGGTCGGCATGGCCTGCCGTTTTCCCGGGGCGCCCGACCTCGACGCCTACTGGCGCCTGCTCGTCGAAGGCCGCGAGGCGATCCGCGAGGTGCCACCCGAGCGCTGGGATGTGGATGCCTTCTACGACCCCTCGCCCGCGGCACCGGGCAAGACCAGCACGCGCTGGGGCGGTTTCCTGGAGCACGTCGATGCCTTCGATGCGGCCTTCTTCGGGCTGTCGCCGCTGGAGGCCGAGCGCATGGACCCGCAGCAGCGCCTGGTGCTGGAGGTGGTCTGGGAGGCGCTGGAGCACGCTGCCATCGTGCCGGCCTCGCTGGCCGGCAGCGAGACCGGCGTTTTCATCGGCATCAGCCACAGCGACTACGAGCGGCTGGTCTACCACGACGTGGCGGGCGTCGGCGCCCACAGCGGGACCAGCGTCTACCACTGCATCGCGGCGAACCGGCTGTCCTACACGCTGGACCTGCGCGGCCCCAGCATGGCGGTGGACACGGCCTGTTCCTCCTCGCTGGTGGCCTTGCACCTCGCGCTGCAGAGCCTGCGCTCGCACGAATGTGACCTGGCGGTGGTGGGCGGGGTCAACCTGATCCTGCTGCCGGAGGAGACCATCGGCCTGTCCAAGTCCGGCATCATGGCCGCCGACGGGCGCTGCAAGTCCTTCGATGCACGCGGCGACGGCTATGTGCGCGGCGAAGGCTGCGGCGTGGTGGTGCTCAAGCGCCTGGACGACGCCGAGCGCGACGGCGACCGTATCCTGGCTGCGATCCGCGGCTCGGCGGTCAACCAGGACGGCCGCAGCAACGGCTTGATCTCGCCCAGCGGCCCGGCCCAGCAGGCCTTGCTGCGACGTGCGCTGCAGGCCGCGGGCACCCGCCCGGGGAGCTGGGTTGCATCGAGGCCCAGGGCACCGGCACGGCGCTCGGCGACACGATCGAGTTGCGGGCGCTGCGCGAGGTGCTGGCCGAGGGCCGCGGCCCGGAGCAGCCGTGCTGGGTCGGCTCGGTCAAGACGAATATCGGGCATCTGGAGGCGGCTTCGGGCATGGCCAGCCTCATCAAGGTGGTGCTGTCCTTCGAGCACGGCTGGATCCCGGCGCACCTCCACCTGCGCGGCTCCGGGCAACCGGAGGCGCTGCGGGGCTCGCCGCTGGCGGTGCCTCGCTCCGGAGCGAGTTGGCCGGGCGCGCCCGGCGCGCCGCGGGTGGCGGGTATCACGGCGCTCGGTTTCGGCGGCACCAACTGCCATGTGGTGGTGGAGAGCCCGCCGCCACGGGCCGCCGTGGCGCCCCGCTCGCATCCGGCCGAGCGCCCGGTGCATGTGCTGACGCTCGCGGCTCGCGACGAAACCGCGCTGCGTGAACTGGCCGTGAGCTATCGGCAGTGGCTGGCTGCGCGCCCCGAAGCGCTGGCAGATGCGGCCTGGACCGCCAACACGGGTCGTTCGCCCTTTGAATGGCGGCTGGCGGTGGCGGGTCGCTCCAGCGTGGAGGTGGACGAGCAGCTGGCGGCATTTCTGAGTCGGTGTCCCGGCCCGCAGCCGGCTTGGGGGCGCCGCCCCAAGCGTGTGTCGGCGAAGCCGGCCCTGGTGCTGCACGGCTGCGATGCGCTGGAGACCCTGTGCGAGGCCTGGCCCCTGCGCGCCCATCCTGGCTTCGAGCGTGCTTATGCGGAGTGCGACGAGGCGCTGCGGCGGGCTCGCGGGCGGGGCCTGTGGCGGCCGCAGCAGCAGGGGCCGGTCGCGAGCATCGAGCACCATCTCGGCGCCTTCGCGCTGCAGCATGCGCTACTGGCGCTGTGCCGCGCGCACGGGGTGGTGCCGCGGCTGCTGCTGGTCGGAGGTGTAGGCCGCTGGGTGGCGGCCTGTGCTGCGGGCATGCTGACACTGGACGACGCGCTCGACCGGTTGCTGGGCAGGTCCGCCGCGACGGGCCGGGCGGCGTTGCGGTCGCCGCGGCTGTCGGTGCTGGAGGCGGCGACGGGTCGGGCCCTGCCGGCGGATCCGGCGCAGTGGCATGAAGACGCAGCGCAAGTCGGGCCGCAATCCATGGCGCGCCTGGTGGCTGCCGGCGAGCACGCGGTGATCGACCTGGCGACGCTGCGCCTGCTGCCGGTGGCGCCGGGAGAGGCGCAGGCGCCGGGCTGGCCCGCCTGGGCCGCTCTGCTTGCCCGCTTGTTCGTGCTGGGGCACCCGGTCGACTGGACGGCCTTCGATGCAGCCTGGCCGCGGCAGCGCTTGAGCCTGCCCGGCTACCCGTTCCAACGGCGCCGCTGCTGGTACGACCCGCGCCGCTCCACGGCGGCGGCCCTGGCGCGAAGCGACGCCCCCGACCTGAAGGGCGAACTCGCTGCACTGCCGCCACCGCAGCGTGCCGACTGGCTGAGACCTTACCTCGCCGACCGACTGGCCGGCATCTGCGGCGAGGCGGCGTCGCAGCTGCGTCCCGATGCTCCGCTGGCGGAAAGCGGGTTGTTGTCCTCGCTGAGCGCGGTGGAACTGGAGCACCGCGTCTGGACCGAGCTGGGCCTGCGGCTCACGCCCGCGGACCTGCAGGCCGGAGCGACGCTGGAGACCCTGGCACAGCGTCTGGCGGCCGGGTCCGTCGCTGGGGACCCCGGGGCCGACGCGTCGCCCCTGGTATCGCTGCGCCGCGGGACCCGCGACGGCGCCTGGTTCTGGGTCCATCCGATCGGCGGCTCGCTGTATGGCTACCAGGCGCTCGTCGCCGCCTTGGACGAAGGCCGCCCGGTCTACGGCCTGCAGGCTCAGGGGCTGCAGGCCGGGCAGGAGGCCCAGGACGACATCGCGGCGATGGCTGTGGCCTATCTGCCGCCGCTGCTCTCCGTGCAAGCGCAGGGCCCCTACCGTCTGGGTGGCTGGTCGCTGGGTGCCTTCGTCGCTTGGGAGCTCGCGGCACGGCTGAGGGCGCGGGGGGCGGCGGTGGAGGCGCTGGTTCTGGTGGATCCGCTGCAGCTTCTGGACGCGGCGACCGACGATGCCGCGCTGCTGAAGCTGCTCGCGTGCGAGGCGGGCATCGGCGATGAAGGCCTGCTGCTCGACCTGCAAGAGGCCGGTGACACGGCGCGCGCCATGGCCTGTTTCCTGCGCGCCGCACGCGGTACGCCGACGCTACCCGCAGGCTGGGGCTTGGAGCCGCTGCGCCGGCTGCTGGCGCTCTACCGCCGGCATGCCGCGGCCTTGCGGGCCTATCGGCCGCTGGCCTACGACGGCCCGGTGCTGATGCTGCGGCCGCAGGGCGGCCGCCCGGTCCCCGACACCCGGCCTTACGACTGGCGCGAGGTACGTGCATCGGGCACCATCGAGGTGACCCAAGTGCCGGGTGACCATTTCAGCCTCTTGCGCAAGGAGCAGCTTCAGTGCTGGCCCGAGGCGCTGTGGCAAAGGCTGGGGGTGCCGGCGCGAGGCGTCATGGTGCTCGACCCCGTGGAGTGAAGGGGCGGCACATGTCTCACCTCTTGCGGAGCGCCAGCCATGAGCCTTCCTTTGCAGCAGCGAGCCGACTATCGCCTGTCCTTGCCTCAGCGCGAGCGGGCCTTGCGGCTTTTCAACCAACGGTCGGAGCTGCTCTGGTTCGGCTTCCGCGGCCGCTTCGATGCCGACGGCGTGGCGGCGATCAGCCTGGAGCAGCTGCATGAGGGCGTGCGCGGCGGCGGCGGCACCGGCGCGGTCAACGGCGGCGTCATCGCGGCCGGCTTCGACGCCGTTTCGGTGCTCTCGGGGCTGGGGCAGTACGAGACCGACGTCGTCGTCACACTCGAGCTGTCGGTGCAGTTCCTCTCGCTGGCCCGCACTGAGTTCGCCCCGGAGTTCCGCGGTTGGGTCACACGGTCCTCGCGCACCTTGTCCTTCGTGCAAGGCACGCTGGAGGGCGGAGGGCGCGTCTTCGCGACCGCGAGCGCGATGGTCATGCCGGTGTTTGCGGCAGCGTCCTGAGCGCTTGAAGCAGCGGCCGGCTGGCGTTCCATGGTTTCACTTCAGGCGCAGGTCTTGAAGTTCAACAGGATGCAGCCGGGCGTGTTGCATCGAGCAGGAGCGGTGATGGCTGAACGTATCGGTCCGTTCTGGGACGTGGTGGCAGGCAGGATCCCGGCCCCTTCGGGCACCCGGCTGCTGGGTTGGCAGCTGCTCGAGGTGGACCCGGAGGCGGGGCGCATCCGCCTGCAGTTCGAGGCGAGCGACGATTTCCTCAACCTGGCGGGCATGGTGCAAGGCGGCTTCCTGTCGGCCATGCTGGACGAGGTGATGGGACAGGCGGCGCTGGCCACGCTGGGTCCGGGGCAGTTCGTCCCGACCTTGGAAGCGAAGGTCAGCTACATGCGCTCGACACGGCCGGGCCCAGTGCTGGCCGAGGCGCACGTGGTGCAGCGCAGCACCTCGATCTGCTACCTCGCGGGGGAGTTGCGGAACCCGCGTGGCGATCTGCTGGCGACCGCCACCGCGACCGCGATGATCGTGTCCGGCCGGCTGGCCGGCAACGGCGGCGCCCAGGGAGCCGGCGCGCCGGCGAACTGAACCCAACCGCGCGGCTCCGGCGCTGCGCTTATTCGTCGGGAGCGGCCAGGCCTTGCAGCCAGACGGTCCAGGCGCGTTCGAAGGCGCTGCCACTGGACGGGAAGACGCCTGGATCCACCGCCAGGCGGACCCAGGCGCGCGTGTCGTGGTGGCTGCCCGGCACCTCGGGGTGGGCCCGTACGCCGGCCAGCCAGGTGTGCACCTCGGCGTAGTGCTTTGGGTGGTGCTTCAAGGTCCAGGCCAGGCCGACGAGGTCGGCATAGCCTTCCTCGCGACGCGTGCGGCGCATGTCGCGCCATTGGCGGGCCGGCTCGCTGTCGTCTTCGACGTTCTCCATGAAGCCGTCGGGCAGGGTGTTCCAGGCTCCCCGCACATAACGCCAGCAATGGCCCAGTTCATGTGCCGTCATCGCCTCGATGACGCGGGTCTCCAGGTGCGGCGGTACGCCGGCCAGCAAGGTGTCTGCCTGAGCGTTGCCGCGCATCGCGAGCACCAGCTTGCAGCGGCCTCCGGCATAACCCATTGCGACCGGCGAGGCCCCCGGCTGGGGCTGGGCCTGGACTGCGACGTCCAGCGGCAGCCCCTGCTCGCGGGCCGCTTCCAGCACCGGCATCGCGGCGTCCAGCCAGCGCGTCTCGGCCTCGGTGAGACGCCCCTCGGCCGCGGCCAAGGCCGGGCAGGCGAGGCAAAGGGCGACAAGGAAGCGACGCAGGGGCATGCAGGCACTGTGACCCGAATGGCTCGTCTTCTAGGCGCGGAGGAAGGCGGGGAAAACCGGCCTGCTCGGTGTTTCAGCCCGGCGCACCGACGCCGCGCGGGGGAGCTCAGAGCTGACTGCGCAGCAGCGCCGCCAGGCGCTCCAGCAGCTTCTCGGGCCAGGGCCGATGCTGCCACTGGGCCAGGCTGAGGGGCCGGGCGCGCTGCCAGTCCTGCTCGAAAACATCGATCAGTTCGCGCGCGAGCCGCGTGTCGATCAGGTTGAGATTGGCCTCGTCGTTCAGGCGAAAGGAACGGTTGTCGAAGTTGGTCGAGCCGACCGAGACCAGCAGGCCGTCGACCACCAGCACCTTGCAGTGGAACATGGTGGGTTGGAACTCGGCGATCTCCACCCCGGCCGCGAGCAGTTCGCCCCAAAGGGCTCGGGAGGCGCGCCGCACCACCGGCGAGTCGATGTGCCGACCAGGGACCACGATGCGGACCTTGACGCCGCGCCGCGCGGCGTCGACCAGCGCCCGGACGGCCAGGCGGTCGGGCACGAAGTAGGAGTTGGCCAGGTGGAGGCTCTCCCGCGCCGCCGTCACCGCCATCAGGTACATCAGGTGCATGCTCTCGCTGCCGCCGGTGGGCGAACTGCTGAACATCTGCGCCGGGGTGTCGCCGCGGCGGTGAAGGGCGGGGAAGTAGGCGTCGCCGTGCAACACGCGACCGGTGGCCTTGATCCAGTTGTCGATGAAAACCGCCTGCATCTGCGCCACCACGGGGCCCGACACGCGGAAGTGCGTGTCGCGCCAATGCTCCGGGTCTTGCGCATTGCCGCGCCACTGGTCCGCGATGCCCACGCCACCAGTGAAGCCGAGCTCGCCGTCGATGACCAGCAGTTTGCGGTGGGTGCGGTTGTTCATGCGCGGCAGGTGGCTCCAATGCGGCTTGTGGTACCGCTCGACCTCAACGCCGCCGTCGCGCATCTGGTCGAGGAAACGCTGGGCCATCTTGATGCTGCCGCCCCAGTCGAGCAGCAGGTGCACCTTCACGCCGGCTTGTGCTCGTTCGATCAGCGCCTCGGCGAATTCGCGGCCGATCGAGCCCGACCAATAGATGAAGGTTTCGAAGGTGATGGTGCGGCGGGCCGAGCGGATCGCCGCGAGCATGGCCGGAAAAATCCGGTCGCCATTGAGCAGCGTCTCGACCTGATTGCCCTCGAGGATGGGCGGCCCCAGCAGGACGCCGAGGCCTCGGCGGAACTGAATGTCGTCGGTGTCGTATTGCCGGTCGAGTTGCTGCTCGATCTTCTTTTCGCTCGTGCCGAGGTTGGCGACGATGAGTACCACGACCAGCGTGGCGGCCACGCTCGCGAGGGCGATCCACATGTTGTGTGTTTTTGAGGGTGGGGACCCGGCGACGATAACAGGGGGCCGGGACGAAACAAGCGGCATAGCACCTTGTGTCCTGCCAGGTTTTGCCCTGGCTCGGGGTTCACACCCCGCAAGCCAGGGGGGCCGCTCCCCGCTCCTAGGGATGGCCGGGCGCACGGGCAGTGCCGAAGATGGATCCGACATGTCCAGCACATGAGGAGCCGAACCATGAACGTTCTGCAGTCCAAAGTGGAGGGGGCGCCCAGCCACGAGTTGCGCTTCCAGTCCCTGTTCCAGGCCGGGCGGGGCTACTCTTTTCCATGCGACGGGGCCGGACGGGTGGACCTCGATGCCCTGAGCGAGCGTGCCCGCGCCAACTACCTGTATGCGCGCGCCACGGTGGGGCGAGAGTTCGCAACGCCCGTCGTGCGGCCCAGCACTGATCGCGCCGAGTCAGCGCTTGAGCTGGCAGCCTGAACAGAGAGCTTGCGCGACCGAAAAGAAAGCTGCTATAGTCGCATTCTTCGCTGAACGCAGCGCTGCAAACCACCGGTGACGGGGGAGGGCGGCGGAGGATCCGAAGGGAATCTGAGGCGGGAGGTGAAGAAAGATAAGCGAGCT
>NZ_JAPFBW010000020.1 GCF_026153205.1 Aquabacterium sp. A7-Y
TGCTGGAGCAGCTGTGCGAGCGGCCTCTACAGCGGCGTCTCGCCGGGCGACGGGGCGCGCCGCCTGATGCTCGACGTCTCGCCGCTGCTGCCCGGCACCCAGATCGAGCTGGTGCGCCACGGCACCGGCCTGCTGGTGCGCCTGCACGCGCGCGACGAAGCCACCCGCGAGCTGCTCGACAGCCAGCGCGGCCGGCTGGTCGGCGAGCTGGCCCGACAGGCGGGCGCCGAGGCGCAGGCCGAGATCCAGGTCGAGGTGGTCTGACGCACCATGGAGCCTGATGTGACCCTCCGCGACGATCTCGCCGCCGCCGTGCCGACGGTGGACCCGGCCGTGGCCGTCGCGGTCAACCAATGGCTGGCGCGGCGCCGTTCGGCCCGCTTCCAGATCGGCCAGCGCGCCTATGCGCTGCGCTGGAAGCCGGCCCCGGCCCGCCTGGCGCTCGGCGCCGCCGGTTTCGTGCTCGAATGCGCCAGCGGCGCGCACCGCTTCGGCATTGCGCTGGAGGACATCGGCGTGATCGACGCCCGCTTGGCGGGCGCGCCGTTCTCCCAGCTGCCGGTGGCGGCCCGCGACCTGGTGGCCGAGCGTGTGCTCGACGACTTCCTGCGCCTGCTGCCGCCGCGCCTGTCGGCCGGCCTGGAGCTGCTCGCGCTGCGCTGGCCGACCGGTGGCTGGGACGTGCCCGCCTGCGCCCTCGGCTACACCCTTCAACGCGATCCCGACGGCGGCTCCGGCGACGGCCTGCTGTTCGCCGACGGCCCGGCCACGCTGGCCTGGCTGGATGCGGCCCTGCCCGCCACACCCGACCCCGCCGCCGACGCCCGGTTCGCCGGCGTGCCGCTGCGTGTTTACGTCGAGCTGCCGGGCATCCGCGTGAGCCTGGCCCAGTTGCGCGAGCTCGAAGCCGGCGACGTCGTGCAGCTCCCCGGGGCGCAGCTCAGCCCGCGCGGCATGTCCGCCACGCTGCGCGCCCGCGGACACGCCGACTGGCGCTGGCGCTGCACGGTGCGCCGGCGCACCGTCAGCCTGGAACCCACCCCGGTGGAGCGCGTCGACATCGCGCTGGCCGGGCATGTCGAGGCGCTCGATGCCGCCGCGGCCCTTTCCCCACCTGACGATGCGATGAAGATGCACCCGCTGTCCGATGTCGAGCTGCCGCTGAGCTTCACGCTCGGCGAACGCCTGTTGACGCTAGACGAGATCGAGCGCCTGCAACCCGGCCAGACGCTGGAGTTGCCGCAAGATGCGACGGACGCCACCGTCCGCATCGAGGTCCACGGCGTCGCGGTGGCCGAGGGCCAGCTGATCCTGATGGGCCGCAAGCTCGGGGTGCGGGTGGTCCGCACCTTCGAGACCCGGGTCGAGTCCGGCAGCGGCCCGGCCGCCGCTTGATCAGGAGGTCGTGTGTTCGCCACCGGCATGCCGGATCCCGCCGTCGTCATCGTCAGCTTCGCACTGCTGGGGCTGGCACCTTTCGTCGCCGTGATGGTCACCAGCTTCGCCAAGCTGGTGGTGGTGATGAGCCTGGTGCGCAACGCACTGGGCGTGCAGCAGGTGCCGCCCAACATGGTGCTCAACGGGCTGGCGCTGGTGCTCTCCTTGTACGTGATGGCCCCGGTGGTGCAGGACGTGCAGACCGCCGCGCAGGCCCAGATCAAACCCGGCCAGGGGGTCGGCGGGGCCCAGGTGTTCGACATGCTGGGCGCCGCGCGCGAGCCGCTGCGGGCCTTCCTCGGCAAGCACGCCCAGCCGGCCGAACGCGAGTTTTTCGTGCGCTCGGCGGCCCGCATCTGGCCCAAGGAGAAGGCCGAGGCCCTGACCCGCGACGACCTGCTGGTGCTGGTGCCGGCCTTCACGGTCAGCGAGCTGACCGCCGCCTTCAAGATCGGCCTGCTGCTCTACATCGTGTTTGTCGTCATCGACCTGGTGGTCGCCAGCATCCTGGTGGCGCTGGGCATGATGATGTTCTCGCCCACCGTGGTCTCGGTGCCGCTGAAGCTGCTGCTGTTCGTGATGCTGGACGGCTGGTCCAAGCTGGTCCACGGCCTCATCCTCACCTACCAGTGACCTCCAGAGAAGGAAACCACCATGGACCTGGCCACCCTGGCGCTGCACATCCGTCAAGCCCTGGTGCTGATCCTGATGCTTTCGCTGCCGGTGGTGATCATCAGCGCCGTGGTCGGCCTGGTGGTGGCCTTCCTGCAGGCCGTGACCCAGGTGCAGGACCAGACCACCCCCTTCGCGATCAAGCTGGTCGCCGCGGTCGCCACGCTGGCGCTCGGCGCCTCCTGGATGGGCGGCGCGCTGTTCAACTTCGGCGAGCAGATGCTGCTGGCCATTCCGGCCGTCAAATGAGGAGGCCCGCGCGCGCATGTCGGCCGTCCAGGAAACCCTGAGCTGGCAGCACCAGCTGCTCGTCATCGGCCTGCTGATGGCCCGGATGCTGGTGGCCCTGTCCTTCATCCCGCTGTTTGTCGGCAGCTCGGTGCCGACCACGGTGCGTCTGGTGTTTGTCGCCGGCCTGACGCTGGCGGTGTTGCCGCTGGCGCTGGCCGACCCGGCGCTGCGGCAGGCCGTGCCCTCGGCCGGCGTGCTGGGCCTGGTGCTCAAGGAAGGCGCGCTCGGTCTGGTGCTGGGGCTGATGTGCGGCATCGCCTTCTGGGGCGTGCATGCGGCCGGCTCCATCGTCGAGTACCAGGCCGGCCTCACCGTCGCCACCGCGATCGATCCGCTCACCGGGCAGGAGGACTCCATTGTCGGCGGCCTGTTCATGAATCTTTTCACCCTGCTGTTCCTCGCCACCGGCGGGCTGCTGGCGCTGATCGGCATGCTGCTGGAGAGCTACACGGTGTGGCCGCTGTCCAGCATGACGCCGGTGGTCGGCAATCTCAAGCTCGTGGCAGTGGTCATCGGCGGGCTGGGCGAGCTGCTGCTGATCGCGCTCAAGGTCGCCGTGCCCTTCGTGATCCTGATGCTGGTGGTGGAGATCGCGCTCGGCCTGCTGTCGCGTTTCGCGCCCCAGCTCAACGTGTTTTTCCTGTCGCTGCCGCTCAAGATGATCGTGCTCACCGGCCTGATCCTGCTGTATGCCACCGTGATGACGGACGGCCTGCGCGGCCTGCCGGTGACCGACTTCGGGGCCTTGCTGCTACTGCTGAGAAAGGCCACCGATGGCTGACAGCAACAGCAGCGCCCAGCAGAAAACCGAGGCACCGACCCCGCGGCGCCTGCGTGACGCGCGACGCAAGGGCGAGGTGCCGAAGAGCCGCGACTGGACCGCCGCTGCCGTGCTGCTGGCGCTGGGGGTCTGGCTGACCCTGGCCGGCGACGCCACGCTGGAGGGCTTGAAGGCCCTCATCGCCCGCGCGCTGCAGCACGACCTGCGGGCCCTGCAGGCCGGCGGCAGCGCCGCGCCGCTGCTCGGCGAGCTCGTGCGCGAGGCGCTGTGGCTGGTGCTGCCGCCGGTCGCGCTGCTGCTGGCCGTCAGCCTGCTGGCTGCCTGGGTGCAGGTGGGTGCGCTGTTCTCGATGGAGCCGGTCACGCCGCAGCTGCAGCGCCTCAGCCCGACGCAGGGTGTCAAGCGCCTGTTTTCCCTGCAGACCGTGGTGGAGCTGCTCAAGCTGGTGCTCAAGACCGTCGTGCTGGGTGTCATCGTGACCGTCATCGCGCTGGCGACCATGCCCGAGTTCCTGCGCGCGCACTGGCTGCCCTTGCAGGCGCTGATGCCGCTGGCCACCGGCTCGCTGAGCCAGCTGCTGTGGCCGGCGGTGATCAGTTTCCTGGCCGTCGCGGCCTTCGACCTGTGGTTCCAGCGCTGGCAGCACCTGCGCCAGCTGCGCATGACACGCGAGGAGGTCAAGCGCGACCACCGCGAGATGGAGGGCGACCCGATGCTCAAGGGCAAGCGCCGCCAGCTTCACGAGGAAATCGCGATGAACAGCATGCTCGACAAGGTGCGCACCGCGACCGTGGTGGTGGTCAACCCGACCCACATCGCGGTGGCCTTGTACTACCAGCCGGGCGAGACCGACCTGCCGGTGGTGGTCGCCAAGGGCGCCGACCATGTCGCCCAGGCCATCCGCGAGGTGGCCGAGCGCCACGGCGTGCCGGTGCTGCAGGACGTCGGCCTGGCGCGCCGGCTGGCCGAGCAGGCGCCGCTCGACGAGTTCATTCCCGACGAGTTCATCGAGCCGGTGGCGGCGGTGCTGCGCTGGGTGCGCGAAGTCCACGCCGGGTTCCGGCCATGAAGGAAAGCATGAAAAACCCCTCAAGCCCCGCCCGCTCGGCCGCCTCCTGGCACGGCGCGGCCGGATCGGCCGGCCGCTGGCTGGCCTGGACCCGCCATCCCGAGCTCGGCCTGGTGGTGCTGGTGGTCGCGGTCATCGCCTTGATGGTGGTGCCGCTGCCGCCCTTCGCGCTGGACAGCCTGATCGCGCTCAACCTGACCCTGTCGGTGGTGCTGCTGATGCAGTCGCTGCATGTGCGCTCGCCGCTCGGGCTGTCGACCTTTCCCAGCCTGCTGCTGCTGAGCACCTTGTTCCGGCTGGCGCTCAACATCGCGTCGACGCGACAGATCCTGCTGCAGGGCAACGCCGGCCGCATCATCGAGACCTTCGGCAAGCTGGTGGTGGGCGGCGACGTGGTGGTGGGGGCTGTGGTCTTCCTCATCATCGCGGCGGTGCAGTTCATCGTCATCGCCAAGGGTTCGGAGCGGGTCGCCGAGGTCGGCGCGCGCTTCAGCCTGGACGCCATGCCCGGCAAGCAGATGAGCATCGACGCGGACCTGCGCGCCGGCATCATCGACAAGGACGCCGCGCAGCGCCGCCGCGCCGCCATCGAGAGCGAAAGCCAGCTCTACGGCGCGCTCGACGGCGCGATGAAGTTCGTCAAGGGCGACGCGATCGCCGGCTTGCTGATCGCGGCGATCAACATCGTCGCCGGCCTCGCGATCGGCATCCTGCGCCGCGGCATGACGGCCGGCGACGCGCTGGACACCTATGCGGTGCTGACGGTGGGCGACGCGCTGGTCTCGCAGATCCCCTCGCTGTTCGTCTCGATCTCGGCCGGCATCCTGATCACGCGCGTGTCCGACCCGCGCAGCGGGCCGGCCAGCCTGGGCCAGGAGATCGCCGGCCAGCTGCGCGCCCAGCCCAAGGCCTTGCTGATCGGCGGTGTGGTGATCATGGCACTGACCCTGGTGCCGGGGCTGCCGGCGCTGCAGTTCCTGGTGCTGGGCGGGGCGGTCGCCTGGGGCGGCCACTACCTGCTCTACGCACGCCCGCGCTACCGGCATGCCGCCGACACGCCGATGCCGGCGATGCGGCGCGAAGGCAGCGAGCAGGTGCCGAGCCTGGTGGAGCGCAGCGAGCTGCCGCTTGCGACGCCGCTGTCGCTGCAGGTCTGGCCCGGTTTCGAGGCGGCCGTCTCGCCCGCTGCGCTGGACGAGCAGCTGCAGCACACCCGGCGCGCGCTGAGCCAGGAGCTGGGTCTGCCCTTCCCCGGCCTGACCGTGCGCATCAACACGCGCCTGGCGGCCGGTGAGTACGTCGTGCTGGTCAACGACGTGCCGGTCTCGAAAAGCCTGTTGCCGGCGCAGCTGCGCTGGCTGCCGGTCGAGCCCGGCGAGGAGGCCCAGCGTCGCCTGCCGCCGCACCGCACGCCGCCGCCCGGCCTGTGGAGCGGACAGGCGGTGCTGGTGCCGGCCGACAAGCCCGGCCGCGGCGTGACGCCGCTGAGCCACGAACAGCATCTCGCCCGCCACCTGTTGGCCCAGCTGCGCCGCCATGCCGACGAGTTCATCGGCGTGCAGGAAACCCAGTGGCTGCTGCGCCGCCTGGCCGAGCAGCACCCGGACCTGGAGAAGGAGCTGCAGCGCGTCTGCCCGGCCAGCCGCACCGCCGAGGTACTGAAGCGCCTCGTGCGCGAGGGGGTCTCGCTCCGCAACCTGCGCGACATCGCGCATGCGCTGGTCGACTGGGCGCCGAAGGAAAAGGACACCGTACTGCTGACCGAATACGTGCGCAGCGCCCTGTCGCGGCAGATCACCTGGCGTTTCGCCGGCGAGGGCCGCAGCCTGCCGGCGCTGGTGCTGCACCCCTCGCTGGAGCAGCAGCTGCACGCGGCGCGCCGACAGACCAGCACGGGCACCGTGTTGATGCTGGATCCGGCCATGGGTCGCAAGCTCGCGGCCCGCATCGGCCAGGCCCTGCAGCAGCCGCCCAAGCCGGGCAGCCCGCCACATGCGCGCACCGTGCTGCTGACCTCGCTGGAGCTGCGGCCCTATGTGCGCAAGTTCATCGAGCAGGACCTGCCGCTGCTGCCGGTGCTGTCCTACCAGGAGCTGGCGCCGGACACCCACATCAATGCCCTGGGGACGGTCGAGTTGTGAGTCGCCCGGCCGGGCGTTCCGCCCCGCGGCGTCTGCTTGACCATGCCTGGGAATCGCTGGCCCCCCGAAACGAGGGAGCCAGGCCGCGAAGTCGCGTCCTGCTCGCTACACTGCGCGCCGACACCTACAACAGCGGAGAGGATCATGCGCATCAAAAACAAGACTTCACGCCTTCTTGCGGCGGCCGGCGTTTTTGCCGCCTGCTTGTTGCCTCTGGCAGCGGCGGCCAAGGGTCGCATCCCCGCGGATGAATGCAAGGAGATCGCGAAAAACCAGAAGAGCAAACAGCCCCTGGCCTACATCGCCGAAACGACCTTCGGCACGCTGGTCAAGCGGGACGGCAACCCGGATATCGCGATCATCCGGGAATTGCTGGACTGTGGCGCGGACCCGAACCTCAGGTCCGACGGCGGGCAGTACGGGCTTCACTGGGCGGCCTACTACGGCAATGTCGAACTGGTCGAACTGCTGGTCAGCAAGGGCGCCAAGATCAACGCCATGTCGGACCACGAAAGCCGATACGTCTTGCACGGGGGTTATACGCCACTGCACATGGCCCTGGCCGGCATGGCGCACGCCGGCTACGACAATCGCGTCGAGAACGTGAAGATCATCGAAGTCCTGCTGAAGCACGGCGCGGACCGGACCATCAAGGACCGCCACGGCGACAACCCCGACAACTGGGGCACGCCCTACCAGGAAGCGATGCGCCTGAAGTTCGACAAGGTCGCGGCACTGCTCAAGTTCTGAGGGTCGCCGGTGCATCGAGCGGTGCGGATCTCGCGCCGCTCGACGCACTGAACGATCCGTGCGCCGGCTTCGAGCCCTCGTGCAAGAACGGCGCTGCTGCGGCAACATCGACCCATGGCCCGGATCACGCTCGATCACCTGCGGCGCTATGCCGTCGCCCGAACCCTCACATCGCCAACCACGCTGCTGCGTGCGATCGACCGGCTGGGCTTCGTGCAGGCCGACCCCATCCGTGCGCCGGCCCGTGCGCAAGACCTGATCCTGAGGCACCGCGTCAAGGACTACCTGGCCGGTGATCTCGAACGCCGCTACCCGCGCCTGCCGGTCGAGGAAGACTGCCTGGTCAACTACGGCTTCCTGCCGCGGCGGCACCTGGCGCTGATGCATCCGCGAGTGCCACACCGGGTCTGGGACGCAGCGACCCGGCGCCGGGCTGAAGAACTCCTTGCCTTCGTGCGCGAGCGCAAGCGGGTCCACCCGCGCGAGGTCGAGGCGCACTTCGCGCACGGCCGCATCACCAACTACTGGGGCGGCTCCAGCGCCGCCACCACGCACCTGCTCGACGGCATGCACTACCGCGGCCTGCTGCGCGTGGCGCGGCGCGACAAGGGCATCCGGATCTACGAGGCGGCGGCGCATCCACCGGTCGATGACAGCCCGGCGGCCCAGGCCGAGCGCGCCGCCGCCCTGATGGAGCTCGTGGTGCGCCAGTACGCGCCGCTGCCGGCCAGCAGCCTGGGTTTTGTCGTGCGCATGCTGGACTACGGCGCGCCCCAGCTCGGCACGGCGGTGCGTCACGCCTTGCGCGGCGCGCGCGAGCGACTGGCCGGCGCCGAGGTGGACGGCCTGTGGTGGTACTGGCCCGCCGATGAAAATCCGGCCTCCCGCCGCCACCTGCCGGACGACGCCGTGCGCCTGCTCGCGCCCTTCGACCCGGTGGTCTGGGACCGCACCCGCTTTCAGCTGCTGTGGGGCTGGGTCTACAAGTTCGAGGCCTACACCCCGGCCGCGCAACGGCGCTTCGGCTACTACGCGCTGCCGATGCTGTGGCGCGATCAGGTGATCGGGTGGGCCAATCTGTCGCTGCAGGGCGGCCGGCTAGCAGCGGCGGCCGGTTATGTGGAGGGTGCAGCGCCGGCCGAGCCGGGTTTTCACGCAGCGCTGACTGAAGAGTTGGCGGCGGTCGGCCGGTTTCTCGGGCTGGAGCGCGAGAGCCTGCTTGCGGCCGGTCAGGGCATCGGCGTTTCGTAGTGTTTGACGAAACGGCGCTCGTCCGGCAGGTACCCCCGTCGCTGGTAGAAGGCATGGGCCTCTGCCCGGTGATCGCCGCTGGTGACCTCCGCCCGCACACAAGCTCGATCGCGGAAGTAGCGGTCCGCCGCCTCCACGAGGCCGGTGCCGACGCCACGACCCCGGGCCGCCTCGGAGACGATCAGGGAGGTGATGCGCCCGAGGCGCCCCTCGGCGTGAAAAAGTTCGACAACGTGAAGGCTGATGACACCGAGCAGCGCCCCGTCTTCTTCGACGACCATCACCTTGTCGTTCAGCCCTTGCGCAAACACCTCGAGCTTGCGCCGCAGCAGCTCCGGCGTGGCGGGATATCCGAGTTCAAGCAGGAGTGCCGCGATGGCGTCGGCATCTTCGGATCGGGCTTCTCTGATCATCGCGTCGCTTTCCACGAAGTTCAGGAGAAGTCGGCCGGCCGATACAGCTTGCTGGCACGCGGCGGGTCAAACTCGATGTCGTCGTCGCCTTCCATCTTCAGCATGTCGAGGATGCTCGCAGACGATCCAAGCAGTGCCTGGTAATGCTCAATGCTCAAGAGCACGTATGCCGGGCGACCGTCGTCCGTGATGAAGACAGGCCCATTGTTCGCTGCCTTCTTCGCTTTCCCGGTGTCTTGGTTGAACTCCTGAGTGGAAAGGGTCGTGAGGATGGTTGTCACGAGGCCGGCGCCTCCCGAAACGCAGGTACCTTACTACACACCACCACCACGGCGAACCGGCGAGGTCGGCACTGCGTCGGCGGCCGCGCCGCCCTCTGCCCTCACGCCCGCGCTACCTGCGCCAGGTTCGACTCCACGAACCGCCAGTTCCACAGCTTGTCGAACACCGCCTCGACATACGCCGGCCGGCGGTTCTGGTAGTCGATGTAGTAAGCGTGCTCCCAGACGTCCAGCACCGCCAGGGGCAGCACCGAGCCCTGCACGACGGGCGTGTCGGCGTTGGAGGTCTGCAGCAGTTCGAGCCGGCGCGTCACCGGGTCCTGCACCAGCCACAGCCAGCCGGAGCCGAACAGGCCGGTGGCGGCCTTGAGGAACTGGCTGCGGAAAGCCTCGAAGGAGCCGAAGGAATCATCGAGCAGGATCTGCACCTCGCGCGGTGGCTTGCCGCCGCCGCGGGGCGACAGGCTGTGCCAGAAGAAGCGGTGGTTCCAGTCCTGCGCGGCATGGTTGAAGATCGCACGCTCGGTCGGCTGCACCGCGCTGGCCTGCACGACACGCTCCAGCGACAGCCCTTCGTAGCGCGTGCCCTTGATCGCGCGCGCCAGGTTGTCGACATAGCCGCGGTGGTGCTTGTCGTAGTGGAAGCCGATGGTGCGGGCCGAGATCACCGGCTCCAGCGCCGAGGGCTGCCAGGGCAGCGGCGGCAAGGGAGACGCGGACTTGGCCGGGGCCGCTGCTGAGGCTGCCGGCGCGGCCGGCCGGAGCTCGGCGGCCGCCAGAGGCAGGCCGAAGGCGGCGGCGCCGAGCGCGAAGAAACGCCGGCGTTGGCAATCGATGTCGTGCATGTCGGAGGCTCTCTCGGATCGGGTTGGAGACTGCGGGGACCCGATACTCTGCACGCTCGACACGCCGCCAGGCGGTTACCAAACGAATGCAGGGCAGAGAAACACTTCCCTGCCCGGCAGAGTTGTCAGGCCGCCGGGCGTCCCAGCTGTTTCATGCGGGCCGGCTCGACGATCTCGATCCAGTAGCCGTCCGGGTCCTTGATGAAAGCCACGTCCTTCATCTTGCCCTGTTCGGGGCGCTTCACGTACGCCACCTGGTTCTCGTCGAACCAGCGGATCGCCAGGTCGAGGTCGGGCACCGAGAAGCAGATGTGCCCGAAACCCTGGGGCTGGGCATTGCCGTCGTGATAGCGGAACTCCGGGTCGCTTTCGGTGCCCCAGTTGTGGGTGAACTCCAGCACGCCGCGCTGCGCGAAGGTCCAGGCGGTGCGCTCGCCGATGTCCTCGGGCGCGCCTTCGGCCAGCTCGGGCCGTGCCAGGAAATAGAGCGAGAACTTCATCTCCGGGAAATCGACCTTGCGAAGCAGGCGCAGGCCCAGCACGCGGGTGTAGAAGCCGAGCGAGACCTCGGGGTCCTTGACGCGCAGCATGGTGTGGTTGAGCACGAAACCGCGTGTCGGCTCGGGTGCGGCCTCACAAACGCCGGGCTGGGTTTCGGTATTGAAGCTCATGGAGACGGGTCCTTGTCGGTCAACGTTGGAAGGCTTGGGCAATGCAGCGGGTCACCACCGGCGAAGTTTCGCCGATATGGAAGCTCAGCCGGCGCTCGCGCAAGGCGGCGTCGGAGGCCGTGAATCGGTCGAAGCGGCGCAGGTGCTCGACCCAGGATTCGTCCAGCAGGTATTCGATATACCGGCCCGGGTCGGCCGTGTCGCGGAACAGCTCCCAGGACAGCGCGCCCTGGCGCAGCCGCGCGCGCCGGGTTTCCTCCATCACGGCGAGGAAGGCGGTCGCCTGCGCCGGGTCGATGCGGTACTCGATGGTCACCAGCACCGGCCCCGCGTCCGGGTCCACCGGCTCGCTGATCTCGGGCGGCTTGACCACCCGGGTCGGGCTCAAGTCCTCCTCGGCCGCACCCTGGATGCGGAAACGCCGGGTGAAGGCCAGCGCCACCACGCCAAACACGGCCGAGCCGACCAGGCTGGTGCGCACGTCGGTGAGGCCCGCCACCTGGCCCCACAGCGCCGCGCCGGCCGCGCTGCTGCCCATCAAGGCCATCTGGTAGATCGACATGCCGCGCGCCCGGACCCAGTCGGGCAGCGAGAGCTGGGCCGCGACGGTCAGCGAGTTCGCCACCGAGATCCAGGCCATGCCGGCCACCACCATGGCCGGCATCGCGACATACAGGTTGGGCGAAAAGGCCACCACCAGCGTGGCGCCGGCCTGCACCAGGGTGCCGTGGTGCACCAGCTGGTCGCGGGTGTAGCGCTGGCGGATGCGCGGCAGGTAGAGGGCCGCGACGATGGCGCCCATGCCGAGGCCCGCCAGCAGCAGCGTGAAGGTGCCGGCGCCGCCGCCCGGCAGTCCCTTGGCGACCAGCGGCATCAGCGCCTGCAGCGCCGTGGCCTGGAGGAAAAACGCCGAGATGCGCCACAGCACGGCGTGCATGCGGGTGGACTGCCGCACATGCTGCAGGCCGACCCGCATCGCGCCGAAAAACCGCTCCCCCGGCAGCGCGCTGACCTTGGCCTCGCGCCGCCAGCGCATGATCGCGAAACCCGCGGCCACCGACAGCACCGCATTGAGCACGAACACCCAGGCGCTGCCCAGGCTCGCGATCACCGCGCCCGCCACCAGCGGGCCGACGATACGCGAGGCATTCATCGCGATGCCGTTGAGCGCCAGCGCGGCCGGCAGCTGCGGCCGCGGCACCAGCTCGGGCACGATGGCCGCGAACACCGGCCAGCGCATCGCCAGCCCGATGCCGTTGGCGAAGGTCAGCACCAGCAGCAGCGCGGCGTTCATGGCGCCGGACAGCAGCACCAGGCAGACCACCAGCGCCACGGCCGCGACCCAGAACTGCGTGACGATGAAGTAGCGGCGCCGGTCCAGGATGTCGGCCAGCGCCCCGCTCGGCAGCCCGAGCAGGAACACCGGCAAGGTGGAGGCCGACTGCACCAGCGCCACCATCACCGGCGAGGTGGTCAGCGAGGTCATCAGCCAGGCGGCCGCGACGTCGTTCATCCACATGCAGACATTGGCCGTGAGCCAGGCCAGCCAGAGCATGCGGAACACCGGCTCGCGCAAGGGCGCCAGCGCCGAGGTGTCGGCCACCGGCGAGCGCGGCGTGTCGGGAGCGGGAATGGCGGAAGCGCGGGGACCTTCGGGTCCGGGGAGCTGCGTCAACGGACTGCTTTCTCGATCGACCGGATGCCAGTTTCTCACCTTCTGGCAGGCGCTGCAGCGGAGGCGACCGGCGTTCAGCTGGCGCTCAGGCAGGCGCTTTCGCCGACTTGCCCGGGCGCCCCGGGATACCGGACACTGGGGCCCGGGAGCGCGATGTTCTTCGACACCTTCACCCTCGAAACTGTGGCCCTCGGCGAGGTGCGCCTGCGCGTGCGGCATGGCGGGCACGGGCCGCCGGTGCTGTTGCTGCACGGCCATCCCCGCACCCACGCAACCTGGCACCGGGTGGCGCCACTGCTGGCGGCCCGATTCACGGTGATTTGCCCGGACCTGCGCGGCTACGGCCGCTCGTCGAAACCAGCGCCCGGGCCCGGACACGCCGCTTATGCCAAGCGGGCGATGGCCGCCGACATGCAAGCCTTGATGGACACGCTCGGCCACGACCGCTACGCGGTGGTCGGCCACGACCGCGGGGCCTATGTCGCCTTTCGCCTCGCGATGGATCAGCCGGGCCGGGTGAGCCGGCTGGCCGTGCTCGACGCGGTGCCGATCGGCGACGCGCTGGCGCGCTGCGACGCGCACTTCGCGACACGCTGGTGGCACTGGTTCTTTTATGCCCAGCCGGAGCGGCCGGAGCAGGCCATCCTCGCCGACCCGCTGGCCTGGTACCGCGCGGCCGAACAGGCGGCGCAGATGGATACGCCGGCCTATGCCGACTTTGTCGAGGCGATCCGCGACCCCGCCACCGTGAGCGCGATGCTGGCCGACTACCGGGCCGGCCTCGGCGTGGACCGGGCGCACGACGACGCCGACCGGGCCGCCGGCCGCCGCCTCGCCTGCCCCGTGCTGGCCCTGTGGGCCGGGCGCGACGATCTCGCCGAGCTGCACGGCGACGTGCTGGCCGTCTGGCGCCGCTGGGCCGACGAGGTCCAGGGCGGGAGCCTGGACTGCGGCCACCATCTCGCCGAGGAACGCCCACAGGAGCTGGCCGAGGCCTTGCTCGCCTTCCTGGACCCGGGCGCGGCGCCCCCACCGGCCCGGCCCTGAGCCTCAGCCGGCCTTCAGCATCTTCTGCCGCTCGTCGCGCGGCGTGACGCCGTAGACGGCGCTGTAGCTGGTCGAGAAATGCGAGCCCGAGGAGAAGCCGCACATCAGCGCGATCTGCAGCAGCGAGTGGCGTGTCTCGCGCAGCAGGCGGCGCGCCCGGGCCAGGCGCAGTTCGAGGTAGTAGCGCGAGGGCACGCTGTCGAGGTGCTGCTTGAAGAGCCGCTCCAGCTGGCGGCGCGACATGCCCACCAGCTCGGCCAGCTCTTCCGACTGCAGCGGCTCCTCGATGTTGGCCTCCATCAGCGCGACCGCCTCCGCGAGCCTGGGCACCAGCTGCCCGACGCTGCCGGGCAGCGCCGAGCGCTGCCGGCTGGCCGGGGCACGCACCCGCTCCAGGCAGCATTCGTCCTGGACCGCCTGGCGCACCCGCGGCCCGCACACCGCCTCGACCAGCAGCAGGGCCAGGTCGTGGGTGGCCGCACCGCCACAGCAGGTGGTCCACTGCTCGCCGGCCTCGATGATGGCCGGCGAGGCGATCACCTGCTCCGGCAACTGCTCGTGCGCACCCAGGTCGGCCCAGTGCAGCGCCACGCGGCGCCCGCGCGCCCAGCGCGTTGCGGCGAACCAGCGCACCGCCGGCCCGATCAGCACCACGTGCAGCGCCTGCTCGGCCAGGCGCTTGAGCAGGTCGCCCGCGCTGGCCTCGGCCGGCGGCGCCTCGGCGACCACCAGCAGCGCCGGGGCGGACTCGATCCCCTGCCCCGCCGGCAGCCACGCGAACTGCAGCGCCTGCGGCTCGTGGGCGGCGGCCGCCTGCAGCACCGCCGCCAGCATCGCCAGCTCGGCCGGCGGCCAGGCGCTCCAGAACAGCAGGCCGCAACGCAGCGGCCCGGGCTGCGCCGCCAGCGCGGCCCAGGCCGGAGGCGCGTCCGCGGACACGGTGGCTTCGGTCTCGTTCCCGCTCATTCCTGCCGCCCTGCGGCGGGAGCCGGCCCCGCGCTCCAGCTCACACCGTCACGCTGCCGTCCGGCGCCACCAGCAGTCCGGCGCGCTGGCCCAGTGCCACCTTGGGATTGGGAAAGACGATGCACTCGTCGTCCGTCAGCGCGCGCACCACGACCTTGCCTTCCGCGGCAATGGCTTCGCCGGCCGAAAAGCAGTGGAAGTTGGGTCGCCTCGGGCGGCAGCAGCAGGCGGAAGGCCTCGCTGGTGCGCAGCAGCTCGCGTGTCACCCGGTAGCAGGCCAGCTCGCCACCGCCCGCAGGCCCGGGAATCGGGCGGCGCACCAGGGTGCCGAGCGCAGCGGTGAAACGCTCCAGCAGTTCCATGCGGTTGCCACCGATGCGCCCGACCTGGCCCAGTTCGATGGTGCAGGCGGCAGCCCCCAGCCCGGCGCTCCAGGCGCTGAAGGTGCTGCTCGGCAAGGGATTGCTCAGCGCCGCGTCCAGCCCGGCAGAGGCGAGCCAGGCGAGCAGCGCCTGCCGCACCGCCTCCGGGCCGTTCTCCGGCAGGACCGCGAAGGTGGGCCTGAGCGAGGGCCGTATCGTGGTGTGCAGGTCGAGGTGGATCGCCGGCCCCACACCGCCTTGCAGGAAACGCGCCGAGACGCCGCGCAGCAGCGCCGCGCGGGCGCCCTCCCCGCCGCGCCGATCGGCCTGCGCGGAGAACAGCCGGTTCATGTCCTGTTCGAGGTAGCGGCGCCCCGCCGCCACCGCTGCCGGGTTGCCGACACAGAGCAGCAGCTCGCAGCGCAATTCGCCGGCCGCCCGCGCCCAGCGCGCCAGCAGGTGCTGCAGCATCTCGATCGGCGCGGTCTCGTCGCCGTGCACACCGACCGACAGCAGCAGCCGCCAGGGCGCGTTGCCGGGCCGCGGCGCGTAGCGCCACACCTCGGGCGCCCATTCCTCGCATTGCCAGCCGGCGGCGGAAAAGCCGGCAGCGGCGCCGGCGAAGTCGAGCAAGGCCATGATGGGTCAGCGCCGGGGTCCGGCGGGCGTTCTCGGGGTTGGCAAACAGGCCGGCATTCTGCGCCGCCGGCCGGCGAACATGTGACGTTTCGTCATACGCGTTGCGGCATAAAACATTGGCGAGCCGCACCGGCGCGTGCCGCCTTCAATGCGCCACCCGCCCCAGGAAGGCACGGATGCGCGGGTGGTCCTGGGCACCGAAAAACCGCGCCGGCGGGGCGTCCTGGACGATGCGGCCCTGGTCGAAGAACAGGACGCGGTCGCCCACCTCGCGGGCAAAACCCATCTCGTGGGTCACGACGATCATGGTCATGCCGGAAGTCGCCAGCTGTTTCATCACGTCCAGCACCTCCTTGACCATCTCGGGGTCCAGCGCCGAGGTCGGCTCGTCGAACAGCATCACCTGCGGCTGCATCGCCAGCGCCCGGGCGATCGCCACGCGCTGCTGCTGGCCGCCCGAGAGCTGGAACGGGTACTTGTGGGCGTGCTCGCGCAGGCCCACCTTGTGCAGCAGCTGCAGCGCCTGCTCGGCGGCCTCGGCGCGGCTCAGGCCGCGCAGCCGGCGCGGCGCCAGCGTCACGTTGTCCAGCACCGTC
The DNA here is from genome assembly GCF_026153205.1 of Aquabacterium sp. A7-Y. GTDB lineage: Bacteria > Pseudomonadota > Gammaproteobacteria > Burkholderiales > Burkholderiaceae_C > Caldimonas. Next base: position 15,888 of record NZ_JAPFBW010000020.1, read on the forward strand.
TTGTGCGGGAACAGGTTGAACTGCTGGAACACCATGCCCACCTGGCGGCGCAGCGCCTCCAGCTGGCGCGGGCTGTCGCCGACCTCCTCGCCGCCCAGCAGGATGCGCCCGCCGTCGTGTTTCTCCAGCTGGTTCAGGGTGCGCAGCAGGGTCGACTTGCCCGAGCCCGACGCGCCGACGATGACAGCGACCTCGCCGGCGTTGAAGTGGGTCGTGACGTCCTGCAGCACCGTCACCGGGCCGAAACGCTTGCTGAGGCCTTCGACGCGGATCAAGGCGTCCTTCTCGCGTGCGCTCATGGCTGGCGGCCCTCCACGTCGAAGTGGCGCTCGATGGCGCCGGAGATCTGGGTCATCACGGTGGTCAGACCGAGGTAGAGCAGCGCCACCGTCACCAGGGTCGGCACCGGCTGGAAGGTCGAGGCCTGGATGCGGTTGCCGACATTGGTCAGCTCGACCACGCCGATCGCATAGGCCAGCGAGGAGTCCTTCAGCAGGGCCACCGAGTTGTTGACCAGCGGCGCCAGCGCAACCTTGAAGGCCTGCGGAAAACTCACGTCGATGAAGGTGTGCCAACGCGACAGCCCGAGCGAACGCGCCGCCTCGCCCTGCCCGCGCGGCACTGCGAGCAGGCCCGCACGGATCGCCTCGGCGTTGTAGGCGCCGACGTTGAAGGCCAGCGCCACGCAGGCCGAGGTGAAGTCCGACAGCTGCAAGGCCGGCACCAGCACCGGCAGCGCGAAAAACACGAACAGCACCTGTACCAGCAAGGGCGTGCCGCGCACCACCCAGATGTAGAACGACGCCAGCCAGCGCAGCGGCGCGAAGGCCGCCAGCTTGCCCAGTGCCGCCAGCACGCCGATGACGATGCCGGACAGGCCCGCCAGCAGCGTCAGCTGCACCGTCACGCGGGTGCCCTCGGCAAAGGCGCGCGCGTTGTCGCCGATGGGCTCGGGGGCCCAGGCCAGGGGGATGGCCATCAGCCACAGCAGGACCAGCAGGGCCCCGCTGGCGACCAGGATGGTCGCGCTGCTGCGCTGCTGCCGGCTCCAGCGCCGGGGCCATTGCATCGACAAGGTCGTCATCGGCATTCCTCCAGCGGCGCCCGGCTTACTTGCAGCGTACGTCTTCGCCGAAGTAGCGCTGCGACAGGGCGGCATAGCTGCCGTCGGCGAACACCTCGCGCAGCGCCTGGTTGTAGGCCTGGGCCAGCGGGGTATTGCCCTTGCCCACCGCGGCGGCGATACGCTCGACAAAAATCAGCTCGCCGACCTGCAGCCCGGCGGCCGGCTGGGACTTGGCGGCCGCCTTGGCGACAAAACGGTCGGTGACCCAGGCGTCGAGCCGGCCCGACAGCATCGCGGTGCGCGCATCGGTGTCCTGCGGGAAGTTCTTGACCTCCTTGAGTCCGGGCAGCTTGCTCAGCTGCTGCATGTAGGACGAGCCGGTCTGCACCGCGACCGACTTGCCGGCCAGGTCCTTGGCGGCACGCAGCGCCGGGTTCTTCGACACCACGATGCCCCCCGAGCAGTAGTGCGGCTCGGTGAAGGTCACCGCGCGGGCGCGCTCCTGTGTCACGCCGTGCGAGGCGATCACGAGGTCCCAGCGGCCCTGGTTGAGGCCGGCCAGCAGCGCGTCGAAACCCAGCGCCTTCCACTCCACCGCCAGGCCCATCTTTTTCGCGACCAGCTCGGCCAGCTCGATCTCGAAGCCGGTCAGCTTGTTGTTCTCGAAGTGGTTGAAGGGCGCGTACTGGCCCTCGGAGGCGATGACGATCTTGCCAGCCTTGCGGATCTCGTCGTAGCCGCGCGCCTGTGCCGCGGCCGCCAGGAAAAGTCCGAGGGCGCCGACCAGCAGCCGCTTCCAGCCCTTGTTCGTCGTGTGCATGCGTGTCTCCTTCAGGCGGGCTCCGAACCCGCCGGTTGTTGGTATGTCGTGCTCAGTTCGCGCCGTCGATCGCCCGGCGCGCGGCGGGCATCAGCCGGCCTGCGGATACAGGCCGGGCAGCTCGAGGATCTGCTGCAGCTCGGCCAGCGCCGCCCGCACCTCGCCGATCAGCCGGGGATCGGCCAGGTCCTCGGCGGCCAGCCGGTCGCGGTAGTGGCGCCGCACCCAGTCGCTGAGATCGCGGTGCAGCTCCGCTGTCATCAACACGCGGCCTCGCAGCGCGGCGCGCTCGGCCTCGGTCAGCACCACGCGCAGCCGCAGGCAGGCCGGGCCGCCGCCGTTGCGCATGCTCTGGCGCAGGTCGAAGCTCTGCACCTCGGCGATCGGCCCACCGGAGGCGACCAGTTCATCCAGCACCCGGCTGACGCGCTCGTGCTCGCGGCACTCCTGGGGCACCACCAGCAGCATGCGGCCGTCGCCGCGCGCCAGCAGCTGGCTGTTGAAGAGGTAGGAGGCGACCGCGTCGTCTACGCTCATCTGCCCGCGCGCGATGCGCACCGGACGCAGCGTGACGCCGACTTCGGCGCAGGCCGAGGCGAGCCGGTCCATCGCGGCAGCCTCGTCGGCGAAGGCGTCCTCGTGGTAGAGCAAGGTGTCGAGGTTGCCGACCGCGATGACGTCGTTGTGGAACACCCCCGCATCGATGGCCGCCGGGTTCTGCTGCACGTAGACGACCCGGGCCTCGTGCAGGCCGTGCAGGCGCGCCACCGCGCGGCTGGCCTCCACGGTCTGGCGCGCCGCATGCACCCGCGGCGCCGCGACCGCGGCATCGAACTCCGAGCGCCCGTAGACGAACAGCTCGACCCCCGGACTGCCGTGCGCGGTGGCGAAGCGGGTGTGGTTGGCCGCCCCCTCGTCACCGAAAGCGCCACCGGCGGGCAGCGCGTCGTGGACGGCAAAACGCTGGCTATTCCCGAACACCGCGCGCAGGCTGCGTGCCGTATCCGCGTGCTCCTGGGCGCGGTGCAGCTTGGCGTAAAGGTTGGCCGGCGTGAAGTGCACGCGACCATCGGTGGTGTCGGCCGAGGGACTCACCGTGGCCGCATTGGCGGTCCACATCGCCGAGGCCGAGTAGGCCGCAGCCAGCAGGCGCGGCTCCTCGCGGGCGGCACGCGCCACCACGGCGGCGTCCTCGCCCCCGAAACCCAGCTGGCGCAGCAGCGCCAGGTTGGGCCGCGCCAGCGGCGGCAACACGCCCTGCGGCACGCCGCGGTCGGCCAATGCCAGCATCTTGTCGAGGCCCTGCAGCGCCGCCTGGCGCGGGTTGGAGACGGCCTCGCGGTTGCGCATCGAGGCCACGTTGCCTGAGGACAGCCCCGCGTAGTTGTGGGTCGGGCCGACCAGCCCGTCGAAGTTGTATTCCTTGGCGCTCATTGGGTAACCTCCGTGCTCCGCACTGCGGTGCGAGCCCCTTCGGGCGGCCGGGCGGGGCTCATTGGACAACCTCCGTGCTTCGCACTGCGGTGCGAGCCCCTTCGGGCGGCCGGGCGGGGCTCATTGGATAACCTCCGTGCTTCGCACTGCGGTGCGAGCCCCTTCGGGCGGCCGGGCGGGGCTCATGCTCGTCTTGTCCGCATTCATTCACCGAAAAGGCAGGCCGGGCGAGGTCTTCGCCGGCAGCACCGCGCGCGGCGCCGTCATGCCGGCCACCGGCCAGGCGCAGTAGTCGGCTGCGTACCAGGCGCTGGGCCGGTGGTTGCCCGAGCGGCCCACCCCGCCGAAGGGCGCGGCGCTGGACGCGCCGGTGGTCGGCTTGTTCCAGTTCACCACCCCGGCCCTCACCTCGCCCCAGAAGCGCTCCCACAGCGCCGGGTCGTCGCTCAGCAGTCCGGCGGCCAGGCCGTAGCGGGTGCGGTTCGCGGCGGCCAGGGCGGCGTCGAAGTCGGCCACACGCTGGACCTGCAGCAGCGGGCCGAAGATCTCCTCGTCGGGCAGTTCGGCGACGCCCGTCACGTCCAGCACGCCCGGCGACAGCAGCGCCGTGCCGGGGGCGATCGAGCCCATCTCCAGCAAGGCGACCGCGCCGCCCGCCAGCAGGCCCTGCTGGCGCGCCAGCAGCTCGGCCGCGACACGCACGGACACCACCGGGCCCATGAAAGGCTGCGGCTCGGCGTCCCAGGCGCCGACACCGATCTGCCGCGCCACATCGACCAGGCGTCCGAGCAGCGCCTCGCCGCGCTGGTCGTCCGGCACGATCAGCCGGCGCGCGCAGGTGCAGCGCTGGCCGGCGCTGACGTAGGCCGACATGATGATGTGGTGCACCGCCGCGTCGAGGTCCTCGACGTTCCAGACCACCAGCGGGTTGTTGCCGCCCATCTCCAGCGCGAGCAGTTTCTCGGGCCGCCCGGCCAGCCTGGCCGAGATCGCCGCCCCGCCGGCATAGCTGCCGGTGAAGAGCACGCCGTCCACCTCCGGGTGCTCGACCAGGGTCGCGCCGGTGGCGCGACCGCCGTTGACGACGTTCAGCACGCCCGGCGGCAGGCCGGCGCGGTGCCAGCACTCCGCCATCGTCAGGCCGACTTGCGGCGCGTATTCGCTCGGCTTGAAGACCACCGCGTTGCCGGCCAGCAGGGCCGGCACGATGTGGCCGTTGGGCAGGTGGCCGGGAAAGTTGTAGGGGCCCAGCACGGCCATCACGCCATGCGGCCGGTGGCTCAGCAGGCTGGTGCCGTCGGCCGCCTCGGTGCGGCGCTCGCCGGTGCGCTGGTGGTAGGCCTGCACCGAGACGTCGATCTTGTTGACCATGGTGGCGACCTCGGTGCGTGCCTCCCACAGCGGCTTGCCGACGGCGCGCGAGATCTGGGTGGCGAGCGGCTCGGCGGCCCGGTTCAGCGCGTCCTTGTAGCGCTGCAGCACCTCGATGCGCGCGGCCAGCGGCCGGCGCGACCAGTCCCTGAAGGCGCCCCGCGCGGCGGCGCAGGCCGCATCGACCTCCGCCGCCCCGGCCTCGAAGCCCCGCCACAGGACCTCTCCCGCGACCGGGCAGGACGACAGCAGCGTTACCCCGCGGCCCTCGACCGGCTCGCCCTGTATCCAGTGGCTGTGCTTATCCATGCAGCTTGTCTCCCGGGTTGAGTGCGACCACACGGACCGGGTCACCGTCCGCGATGCCAAGCGCGGCCAGCTCCGCGGGGCTCAGGTCGAAGCGGCCGTAGCCGGGCTGCCCATGGCCGACGATGACGCGGAAGTCGCCGCGCCGGGTGTTGCCGACCAGCACCGGAGCAGCGGCCGTGTCGCCGCGGCCGCCCTCCCGCAGGCGGGCGATCGCCAGCTCGCTGTCGCGCGTGATGCGCAGCTGCTTGACGTGGCCCTGCAGCACCGGGCCGGCGTCGAAGATGTCGACGAAACCTTCGTAGAGCAGCCCCTCCTGCTCCAGCAGGCGCCGGGCGGGCACGGTGTCGCGGTGCACGACGCCGATCACCTCGCGGGCGGCGTCGGTCAGGAAGTCGGTGTAGACCGGATAGCGCGGCATCAGCTCGGCGATGAAGGACTTGGGCCCCAGGCTGCTGATGTCGTCGGCCTCGGCAAAGTCCATGCGGAAAAAGTGCCGGCCCAGGCTTTCCCAGAAGGGCGAGGAGCCGTCCTCGCGCTGCCAGCCGCGCATCTCGGCGATCAGCAGTTCAGGGAACAGATCGAGGAAACCCGCCGCGAACAGCAGCCGCCCCTTGGACAAGAGCCGTCCGCAATGGCTGCTGCGGTGCGCCGGCGCCAGGAACAGCGTGCACAGCTCGGCGCTGCCGGTGAAGTCGTTGGAGAGGAACAGCGTCTGCTTGGTCGCATGCACGCCCAGCTCGCGGCTCGCATGGACCAGGCGGCCAACGCGGAAGTTGTAGAAGGCTTCGTCCAGGCCGACGGCTGCCTTCAGCGCGCTGACGCCGATCACCTCGCCGCTGCCGCTGTCCTCCAGCACAAATACGTAGTCGCACTCGGCGGCCGGCAGGCCGCCGGCGAAGGAGGCCACGGCGCGCTCGACGCGCTGGCCCAGCATCTTGCGGTCGGGCTTGAGCGTGGTCATGCCGGGGCCGACCTGGCGCGCCAGGGCCATCAGCGCGTCGAGGTCGCCGCTGCGGATGGAACGGAACACGATCATCGGGGCATCCTCCTCAGGCCGGCGAGACGACCACACGCTGGCCCGAGTTCAGGCCGAGCGCGGCGAGCGTGGCCGGCGGCGCCAGCAGCAGGCCGTCGTCCAGCTTCAGCAGACCAGGACTGCGGCAGCAGCGGAAGCCGGCCAGCGGCGCCTCGGTCGAGACCAGCACGCCCGGCGCGTCGGCCGGCAGCTCGGCCGCCTCGACGACGCAGCTTCGGGCCGCGCCCAGCGTGCGCAGCTTGGAGCCATGCGCCTCCAGGATGGGCCCGCCGTCGAAGATGTCGACATAACGGTCGGCCTCGAACCCCTCCGCGCTGAGGATGTCGAAGGGCACGGCGGCTTCGGGGTGCATCTGGCCCAGCACCGCGCGCGCCGTGTCGGGCAGCAGCGGCACATACACCGGGTAATGCGGCATCAGCTCGACGATCAAGGTGCGGTTGCGGGCCCCGCTGACCTTGCGCTCGACGTCGAGGTAGTCCATGCCGAAGAACTTGCGGCCCAGCGCGTCCCAGAAGGGCGAGGTGTGGTCGGCATCGGTCCAGCCGGCCAGCGAGACGAAAAAATCGCTCGCGAAACGCTCCCGGCCGGCCGCCACCAGCATCAGCCGGGCGCGCGACAGCAGCTCGGCCGCGGCGGCCGGCACCCGCTCGCGCGCCACGAAAAAGCTCAGCAGCTGGGTGTGCGCGGTGAGGTCCGAGCACAGGTTGAGCACGTGCACGTTGTTGCTGATGCGCAGATCGCGCGAGGCATGGTGCACGACGTCGTTGCGGTAGGCGAAGAAGGTGCCGGCCGAGCCGGCCGTGGCGCGGATCGCCGCCACGCCGCGCAGCACGCCCTCCGGGTCCTCGAGCACCAGCAGGTAGGACTCGTCGCCGGGCACGTCCACCGCCCGCGCCGAGCAGTCGATGGAATGCTCCACCGCCGCCTCGATCTGGGCCGGCTGGCGCGGCAGCGTGTGCACCTGCGGGTCGGCCTGGGCGGTCAGCTCGATCAGCGCCGGCAGGTCGGTCTCGCGCACCAGCCGGGCCCGCCAGCCCGGTGCCTGCCTGGAAGACGACGCGTTCATGCGGCGGGCGCCAGGAAACGCCGCGCCGTCGCGCGCAGCCGCTGCAGCGCGGCGTCGATCTCGGCATCGCTGATCACGAGGGCCGGCAGCAGGCGCACGACGTCGGGGCCGGCGATCAACAGCATCAGCCGCTCCAGTTCGGCCGCGCGGGTGAAGTCCCTGGCGCGGCCCCGGTGGGCCTCGGCCAGCACCAGGCCCAGCATGAGCCCGGCGCCACGCACCTCCGTGAACAGCCCCGGGAACTCGCGCATCAGTCCCTGCAGGCCCGCCTGCAGGCGGGCCGAGGCCTCCCGCACCCGGGCCAGGAAGGCCGGCTGGGCGATGATCTGCACGACCGCGCCCGCGACCGCACCGGCCAGCGGGTTGCCGCCATAGGTGGTGCCATGGGTGCCGGCCGTGAGGCTGGCCGCCACGGCCTCGCGCGTCAGCATGGCGCCGACCGGGTAGCCGTTGCCGAGCGCCTTCGCGGTGGTCAGGATGTCGGGCTCGACGCCGTAACCCATGTAGGCGTACAGCTCGCCGGTGCGGCCCAGCCCGCACTGCACCTCGTCGAAGATCAGCAGCGCGCCGACGCGGTCGCAGAACTCGCGCAGCGCCAGCAGGTAGTCGCGGGTGGCCGGCACCACGCCGCCCTCGCCCTGCACCGGCTCGACGATGACGGCGCAGACGTTCTCGCCGATCGCGCGCTCGGCCGCCGGGATGTCGTTGAAGGGGATGTGCCCGATGTCCGGCGGCAGCGGCTCGAAACCCTCGGTGTACTTCGGCTGCCCGCCGGCCGTGACGGTGAACAGCGTGCGGCCGTGGAAGGACTGCTGGCAGGCCACGATGCGGCGCCTGGCCGCGCCGTGCCGGAGCGCGGCATGGCGGCGGGCGAGTTTCAGCGCGGCCTCGTTGGCTTCGGCCCCCGAGTTGCAGAAGAAGGCGCGGTCGGCGAAGGTGTGCTGCGTCAGCAGCCTGGCCAGGCGCAGCACCGGCTCGTTGGTGTAGCCGTTGCCGACGTGCCAGAGCTGCGCCGCCTGGGCCTGCAGCGCCTGCAGCACCGCCGGATGGCCATGGCCCAGGCTGGTGACGCCGATGCCGCTGGTCAGGTCGAGGTACTCGGTACCTGCGGCATCCTGCAGCCACAGGCCGCGGGCGCTGCGCGGCACGAGCTGGCTGGGGGCATAGACCGGCACCAGCAGCTGGTCGAAGTCGGCTCGGGTCACGGCGCTCTCGGCGGGGGTGGCTTGCAGCGTGTCGTTCATGGCGTGTCGGGCGGTAGGAAGTGGCGCCAGTCTAGGCAGGCCGCCCGAGCCGTTCTTGCGGCAAAGCGACAGGGATTTTCAGAAGTCGGTCGCGAGCGCGGGCGCCCTGGGGTCAACCCTGAGGCCCTTGCGTTCCCCGCTTACTTCATCCGCAGGCAAATCCTGCTGCGCACGGTCAAACTTTCCGCTCAAGCCGCGCCCCGGCTTGCCGATAAAGGCTCTAGACAGGCCATGCGCCCGCGCCGCCCCGCCCCGCCTCGACGCGGCGCCGACGCCTGCCTCACCTAGCCAACCCCGGGAACAACCACCGAATGAAGCTCTTTCTCAACCTGCGCATCGGCGTCCGACTTTCACTGTGTTTCGGCATCGTCGTGCTGCTGATGCTGCTGTCCCTGATCTTCAGCCTCCAGAACATCGCTGACGTGAAGGAACGGGCCACGGAAGCGGGCGGGCCGCAGATGCGCCGTGTCGCCCTGGCGGCGGAATGGCGCCAGAACATCGCGGTGAACGCCAGCCGCGCGCTGGCGCTCGTGATGAGCAATGACCCGGCGCTCAACGCCGAGGTGGCGGCCGAGGTGAAGGCCAGCAGCGCGCGCACCTCGGAAGTGATCAAGGAATTCGAGGCCCTGGAGACCACGCCGGAAGGCCAGGCCCTGCAGCGCGAGATGACCGAGGTGCGCAAGGGCTACCTGGTCAGCCGCGACGCCATGATGAAGGCCAAGGAGAGCGGCGACCCAGCCGCCCTGGCCCAGGCCGTCGCGGCCTTCCGGGCGCACGTGAAGGACTACGTCGCGGCGGCCGACCGCCTGCTCGAGCTGCAGGACCAGCGCATCAAGCAAGGCATGGCCGACAGCCTGCACGGGCTGGAGGCGATGCGCTGGATCAATCTCGCGTCGGTAGGCGCCACGATCGCGCTGGCGATCGGCCTGGCGGTCGCCCTCACGCGCAGCATCGTGCGACCGCTCGGCGCAGCCCAGCAGGCCGCTTCGCGCATCGCAACCGGCGACCTGACCGGCACGCTCCGGCACGGCGGGCAGGACGAGACCGGCCAGCTGGGCCGCTCGCTGGCCAGCATGCAGCAAGGCTTGCGCGACATGGTGGGCCAGATCCGCGAAGCCAGCGAGGCGATCCGTACCGCCAGCAACGAGGTGGCTTCGGGCAGCACCGACCTGAGCCAGCGCACCGAGCAGGCCGCCGGCAGCCTGCAGGAAACCGCGAGTTCGATGGAGCAGCTGACCGCCACGGTGGCCCAGTCGGCCCAGGCCTCGCGCCAGGCCAGCCAGCTGGCGACCTCGGCCGCCGAGGTGGCGCGTCGCGGCGGCGAGCTGGTGACCCGGGTGGTGGCGACGATGGACGAGATCAACGGCAGCAGCAAGAAGATCGCCGACATCATCGGCGTGATCGACGGCATCGCCTTCCAGACCAACATCCTGGCGCTCAATGCGGCGGTCGAAGCCGCGCGCGCCGGCGAACAGGGCCGCGGCTTCGCGGTGGTGGCCTCCGAGGTGCGCAGCCTGGCCGGCCGCTCGGCCAACGCGGCGAAGGAGATCAAGACCTTGATCGGCCTCAGCGTGGACCGCGTCGAGGTCGGCTCGGCCCTGGTCAACGATGCCGGTGCGACGATGCGCGAGATCGTCGAGAGCGTGCAGCGGGTGACCGACATGATTGCCGAGATCTCCGCCGCCTCGACCGAGCAGGCCGACGGCATCAGCCACGTCAAGACGGCGGTGGATCAGCTCGACCAGATGACGCAGCAGAACGCCTCGCTGGTGGAACAATCCAGCGCCGCCGCCGACAGCCTGCAGTCGCACGCGCTGCAGTTGGCCCAGGCGGTGGAAAGTTTCCGCCTCGGCGAGGCACCCGCGCGCGGATTGCTCCCGGCGGGCTGAGCCGGCCGCGCGCCGCAGCGTCGGCTGCCCCGTCAGCGCGGGGCGGCCAGGTTCATGGTCCAGTAGCGGCCATAGCTGCCCGGTCCCGCGACACAGGCGAGGCCGAACTCGGTGTAGTCGGCCGTCATGATGTTGACGCAGTGGCCCTCGCTGTCCATCCAGCTGTTCACCACCTCCTGCACCGAGGACTGCCCCGCGGCGATGTTTTCGGCCAGCGTTGCCCCCCGATAGCCGGTCGCCTGGATGCGCTGGGAAAAGCTGGTGCCGTCGCGGCTGGTGTGCGAGAAATAGTCATGGTTGGCCATGTCCGCCGAATGCCCGGCGGCCGCCTGTGCCAGCCGATCGCTCCAGGTCAAGGCCTTGGTGGCATCGAAGCGGCCCTGGCGACCGCACACCGCGCCGGCGGTGCGGTGCTGGTTGATGAGGCGCAAGGCCTCGGCCCGGAAGTCCGGCAGCCCGCAGTCGGCGACGGCAGCCGGCGACGCTGCCGGTCCGGGCGCCGGCGCTTCGGTGCCGCCGCCCGTCCCGGTCGCACTGTCGTCGCCGGAGCCGCCGCCACCGCCGCAGGCTGCGAGGCCGCCGGCCAGCGTGACGGCAAATAGCACGCGCAGGCGCGGCTGCGCAGCCGAGGACGACGGCATGGAGACCCTCCGGGAACAGTGTGGGATGTAGTGAAGCGGATGATGCTCCCATCTCCCCTGCCCGTCGCCCGCGCGCCGGACGACCGCGGCCGGCACGCCGACGAACGGCAGGACCGCGCCCCTGGCCGGCCGCCGGACTCAGCCCAGCGCCGTGTCGAGCAGCATCATGATCACGAAACCCAGCATCAGCCCGCCGGTCGCCCAGGCCTCGTGGCCCTGGCGATGCGACTCGGGGATGATCTCGTGGCTGATGACAAACAGCATCGCGCCGGCCGCGAAGGCCAGGCCCCAGGGCAGCAGGACCGCCGACAGGGCCACCACGGCTGCGCCGATCAGGGCGCCCACGGGCTCCACCAAGCCGGTGGCAGCGCCGAGGCCGGCGGCGGTGAGCCGGCCGTAGCCCGCGGTACGCAGCGCCAACGCGACCACCAACCCCTCGGGCACGTCCTGGATGGCAATGCCGGTGGCCAGCGCGCTGGCGGCCAGCGGGTCGGTGCCGGCGAAGGCGACGCCGATCGCCAGCCCTTCCGGCAGGTTGTGCAGCGAGATCGCGAAGACGAACAGCCAGGTGCGCTTGAGCAGGTGGGCCTGCTTGCCTTCGCGCCCCTTGATGAAGTGCTCGTGCGGCAGCCAGCGGTCCAGGCCGAGCACGAAGCCACCGCCCAGCAGGATGCCGGCGGCGACGACGAGGGCCGCTCCCCAGGAGCCGGCGCCCTGGGCCGCGGCGGCTTCCAGCCCCGGCACGATGAGCGAGAAGGCGCAGGCCGCCAGCATCACGCCCGCACCGAAACCCAGCATGGCATCGCGCGTTCGCTCGGCCGGCGGCGTCTGCGCCAGCAGCACCGGCAAAACGCCCAGCGCGGTGGCGCCGGCTGCCATCAGGCCGCCCAGCCAGGCCTGGCCGACTCGCGGGTCGGTCGCCGCCAGGTGCTGCCACAGCAGCCACAGCCCCGAGCAGAGGCCGGCCGTCCACAGCAGCAGGCCGAACAGCACACGCGGCTGCAGCCGCGGTCGCGCTCGGGACGGGGACGGAACACGTTGCGCCTGAAGCGGATCGGGGGTGGCCAAGATGGGTCTCCGGGATGAGAAGGCGCTGAGGCGGCGCGGCGCCGCCTCAGCGTCGACGCGTCAGTGCGTCTTGCTGGTGCCCGGGCCGCCGCGGCGCGAACGGGCGGCGCTCACCGCCTGGGCCGCGGTGGGGTCGCCGGGGGTGCCGTCCTCCATCGTGCCCATGCCCAGCTCGGCGCCGGTCATCGGATCGGACGCCGGGTCGGACGCGGTGCGCGCGATCAGGCGCTGGGCGACGGCCAGTTCATCGGGCTTGAGCCGGATCTCGGGCAAGCCGGTGCCGCCGTCCACGGCCATCTGCTCCTCGCGCTCGGTGATGTACTGGAAGTTGTCGTCGCTGTTCCAGGGACCGCGCGCGTCGCCCTCGCCCTGCGACATGTTGAAGTAGGCGTTGGTGAAGCGCGGGTCGCCCGGCAGCTTGCCCGGCGGGAAGTTGGGGTGCATCGAGTACAGCGCCTTCTCGAAGGACTGCTGGTGCGCGATCTCGCGCGTCATCAGGAAACCGAGGGCCTCCTTGACGCCCGGGTCGTCGGTGGCGTTGATCAGGCGCTCGTAGATGATCTTGGCGCGCGCCTCGGCGGCGATGTTGGAGCGCAGGTCGGCTGAGGGGTCGCCGATCGAGTCGATGTAGCCGGCGTTCCAGAGCTGCCCGCCCGAATTGATCAGGGCCGGGCCGCCGCCGTAGAGCACCTGGGTCACGTGGGAGTCGTTGCCCGCGCCGCTGATCGAGCGGTACATTTCGGCCTCTTCATCGACCCCTTCGGAGATGCGGCCCTTGGCACCCTTGTTGAGCATCGCGACGATGGTGCCGATGACTTCCAGGTGGCTCAGCTCCTCGGTCGCGATGTCCATCAGCATGTCCTTGCGGCCGGGATCGTCCTCGGCCAGGGCTTGCGTGAAGTAGCGGCAAGCCGCGGCGAGCTCGCCCTGAGGACCACCGAACTGCTCCAGCAGCAGGTTGGCCAGGCCGGGATTGGTTTCGTTGACGCGGACGGTGTATTGCAACCGTTTGTTATGCGCGAACATACAGGCTCCTTGTGAAAGTAATGACGAGCCAGCGTGGGGCTGGGGCGACAGCCTTCACTCGGCAACCGGCGGACCCACCCGCCCCGGACGGCGATGTAAGTTTCTTATCGGGCCGATAGCCGGCCGCGGGCCCGCGCGCCGTCTGGGGCGGCTTCGCGCACAATGGCGGATCGCCGGGCGCCGGCAGGGCCGTGCCCGGCCGGCGCACAACGGTGCTTTTTTCACCCGATTCCGTTCTTTTTCCGCAGACGGGACAACCTGGCTTAGGGATGACGTTCAAGCTCTCCACGACCAAGCATGCGGCGCTGATGGCGCTGCCCGCGGCGCTGGCCCTGCTGGCCGGCTGCAGCACTCGGCCCACCGAGCCCCCGGTGAGCGCCGAGGCGCCCCCCATCACCCCGGTGGCCAGGACCCCGGCCATGCAGCAGCAGGCCCAGCGCGGCGCGATGGCGGCGGCCGACCTGCTGGAGGCCGGCAACGAGGAACAGGCCAAACTCGAACTGCAGCGTGCGCTGGCGTTGGACCCGAGCAACAAGCTGGCGCTCAATCTGTCGCGCCAGATCACCGCCGACCCGGTCGCGGTGCTGGGGCGCGAGTCCTTCCTCTACACGGTGCGCCCGAGCGACACGCTGTCCAAGATCGCCGGCCGTTTCCTCGGCGACATCTACGCCTTCTACATCCTCGCCCGCTACAACGACATCAAGGCGCCGCGGCAGGTCAGCGGCGGCCAGGTACTCCGCATTCCGGGCAAGGCACCGCCGCCTGAGCGCGAGACGCCGCCGCTGCGGGCCGAGCCGAAACGCGAGCCTCCGCCGCCTCCGCCGGCGCCGCCCGCTCCACCGGCCCCGGCCGTCGCCTCGCCGCCGCCTCCACCTGCGCCTCCGGCGCCGCCCCCGCCGGTCGCGGCGCCGGAGCCCTCGGCCGGCGAGCTGGCCCTGCGCAACGCCGAAGCGGCCGAACGCGCCGGCGATCTGGACCGCGCGCTGGCCGAATACCGCCGCGCCTCCGGTCTCGGCCAGGCCAGCGCCGCGTCCAAGGGCGCCCAGGTGCGCAAGCAGCTGATCTCGCGGCACACCGTCAACGCGCGCACCGCCTTCGCCAAGCAGGACCTGGACGGCGCCATCCGCCAGTGGGACCGTGTGCTCGAACTCGATCCGGAGCACGAGACCGCGCGGCTGGAGCGCCGCAAGGCGCAGACCTTGAAGGAAAAGTTCAAGAAGCTGCAGTAGCCGCAGTAGCCGCAGACGCGGGCCCCGGCGGCCCGCCGCGCAGCAGCTCCAGGATGCTGGAGAAGTCCTGCTCTCCGCGCCCCCCGGCGTTGTGCAGCGCATAGAGGTTGCGCGCCAGTTCACCCAGCGGGGTGGCCGAGCCGCTCTGCAAGGCCGCCTCGGTCGCCAGGCCGAGGTCCTTGAGCATCAGCGCGCTGGCGAAGCCGCCGCGGTACTCGCGCGAAGCCGGCGCACCGGGCATCACGCCCGGCCAGGGGTTGTAGGTCTCCAGCGCCCAGTTGCGTCCGGAACTGCGCGAGATGATCTCGGACAACACCCGGGGGTCCAGCCCGTGGGCGACACCGAGCTGCAGGGCTTCGGCGGTGGCCGCCATCAGCACCCCCAGCAGCATGTTGTTGCACAGCTTCGCCGTCTGCCCGGCACCGGCCTCGCCGGCATGGAAGACGTTGTTGCCCATGGCCCTGAGCACCGGCCGGGCGCGCTGCAGCGCGGTCGCCGTACCGCCTGCCATGAAGGTGAGCGTGCCGGCCTCGGCACCCGCGGTCCCGCCGGAGACGGGCACGTCCAGCCAGTCCAGCCCCAGGCACTCGGCGGCGAGGGCGACGCGGCGGGCCGCGGCCGGCCCGGTGGTGGAGCAGTCCATCACCAGCGTTTCGGCATCGAGCAGTGAGAGCAGCCCCGGCTCGCCGGCCCCGCCCAGGTAGAGCGCCTCGACGTGGGCGGCAGCCGGCAGCATCGAGATCACCATCTGCGCGTCCGCCGCCGCGTCCTCGGGCCCCGGCGCGCAGCGCCCGCCGGCTGCGGCAAAGGCCTCGCGCGCCGTCGCGGAGGGGTCGAACCCGATCACCGCATGGCCGTCGCGCAGCAGGCGGCGGGCCATCGGGCCGCCCATGTGACCGAGACCGAAAAACGCGATCACGCTCATGGGAATCTCCTGAGTCGGGTCCACACCAGACCGCCCCACCAAGCAACTGGATGGCGGCGACCTTAGCAGATGCCCCGGGGCCCGCCAAGCTGCGGAACTGTGCCCGGCCAGGGCCGGCGCCGCGCCGGCCAGGATGCCCGGGCCTGCCCAGAGCAGACGCTCGTAGAACACCCGCAGGCCTCGTGAAATTTCCGCCGGCGTGGTCGAGCTGAGCGGCGTCCCTTCCCTCCCTCCTCATTCAGCGGGGCGCCAAGCCAGCGCCTGGGCACCCCGAAGGGAACCTCAGGCGGCGCGGCGCAGCGCGACGGCCGGGAAATCCACCGGGACCGCAAACGCGACGTTCACGTAGTTGGTGAACAGGTTCAGGGCCACGTGCGCGAGGATCTCGACGATGCGCTCGTCGTCGAAGCCGGCCTCACGCAGCGCCTGCACGTCCGCAGCGCCCACCTGGCCGCGCTCGTCGACAAGCTTGAGCGCGAAACGCAGTGCCGCGGCGGTCTTCGGGTCGGACGACTCGCCCTGCTGTGCCGCGGCCATTTCGTCGGCCGAGGCCCCGGCCTTGCGCCCCAGCGCGGTATGAGCCGCCAGACAGTACTCGCAGGCATTCCGGTCGGCCACGGCCACCGCGATCTGCTCGCCCAGCTTGGGCGGCAGCACGCCGTTGCCGAGGGCCGCGAAGGCGCCCCACATGCTCTTCAGGGCCGCCGGGGAGTTGGCGACGGCACGGAACATGTTGGGCGTGGCACCGAAGGCCGCCTGGATCGGGGCCAGCAGGGCGGCGCGCGGGTCGGAAGTCAGGGCCGGGTCGACGAGGTGAATGCGGGACATGAAGTTTCCTTTTCTGGCGTGGCGGTGTGCCGACGCGAAGTGGTGGTGGATCGAGGTGCCGGGCGCCGTGTGAAGGCTTGCGGCACGGGGACAGTGTGGCCCCGAAGCCTGTACCATTGGGTGCGCATCGTCCACAACACACACCTATTCATCCAGACACCGTGACATCACCTCTCCAGATCGACCGCCTGTCCTCGCTGCTCGACAGGTTCCGGGTGCGCGCCCACCTGTTCCACAGCGGCCCGCTGTGCGGGGTGACGGCTTATGCCGCCCAGCCCGGGCGCGGTTTCCTGCACGTGCTGCGGCGTGGCGAGATGGAGCTGACGCACCACGCCAGGAGCGGCCTGCCGCGGCGGGTGACGTTGCGTGAACCGAGCCTGCTTTTCTATCCCCGGCCCCTGGCGCACGCCTTCCACAATGCGCCCGCGGAAGGATCGGACTTCACCTGTGCCGCGCTCGACTTCGACGGCGGCGACCGCAATCCGCTGGTGCATGCGCTGCCGCCCCTGGTGGTCTTGCCGCTGGACGCGGTGGACGGGCTGGCCCCCTCGCTGTCGCTGCTGTTCGCCGAGACGGACCGGGTGCGTTGCGGCTCACGCCTGCTGGCCGACCGCTTGTTCGAGGTGGTGTTGATCCAGCTGCTGCGCTGGCTCATCGACCACCCCGAGCAAGCCGGCGTGCCGGCCGGTCTCATCACCGGGCTGTCGGAGCCACGGCTCGCACAGGCCCTGGTGGCCCTGCACAGCGAGCCGGGCCAGCCTTGGAGCCTGGCGGGCATGGCGAAGCGCGCCGGCATGTCCCGCAGTGCCTTCGCCGCTACCTTCAAGACGGTGGTGGGGCAGACACCGGCCGACTATCTGGCGGACTGGCGGCTCACGCTGGCACAGGCGGAGCTGCGCAAAGGGCGGCCGATCAAGGCGATCGCCCATGAGCTGGGTTATGCCAACGCGTCCGCCCTGTCGCGCCTGTTCACGCAGCGCGTGGGGGTATCGCCGCGGCACTGGCTGGCGCAGTCGGCGTGAAGGCCTCAAGGGCTGGCTGCGCGACTTCTCTCGCGCTGGAAAGCTTGGGTCAGTCAACCGCAAGCGCTTGACTTGGCCGGAAGGCAATTTCCATGTCACCACCGACTACGACGCGCTGAACCGGCCCAGGGAGATCAAGGAGCTCGGCACGACCCGCCTGGCTCACTACACCTACGACGACTTGTCCCGCCGGCATGTCGTGACGCTGGGCAACGGCACCCGGACGACCTACTCGTACGACGCGCGCGGTGAGTTCGCCCTGCTGGCCCACGCCCTGGCCGGGGACACGCACGACATCCAGTGGAACTACACCCGCAATCAGCTGCAGGACATCAAGAGCGAGACCTGGTCGAACGACCGCTACCAGTGGAAGGCCCATGCCGCCGGCACGAAAACCTACCGCAGCAACGGCCTGAACCAGTACACCGCTGCCGCAGGTGCCACGCTGAAGTACGACCCGAAAGGCAACCTTGCTGGCGACGGCGTGTGGAGCTACACCTACGACACCGACAACAAGCTCAAGAGCGCGACGAAAGGCGGCTACGCCGCCGGACTGCACTACGACGCCGAAGGGCGCCTGCACCGCACCGTGCTGGACGGGGTCACGACGGTCCTGCGCTACGACGGTACGGACCTGGTGGCCGAGTACGCAGAAAACGGCACCCTGCTGCGCCGCTACGTGCACGCGCCCGGCGTGGACGAGCCGCTGGTGAGGTACGAAGGCAGCGGCACCGCCAGGAAGACCTGGCTCTATGCCAACGGCCAGAGCAGCGTCGTCGGCGCCGCCAACAAATGGAGCCATCAAACCATGAGCAAGCCAGAAGACGCCATGGAAGCCATTGCCTACTCAGAGCTGTTGATCGCTTGTCAAGTGGATGGCTGCACCCATGTATTCCAGCCGACGCTCGATGAGCCTGCGAGCGATCCAGTGGAGAAGTAGGCCCAAGACATGGTCAACCGCGCGTGCAATGCTGGCTGGTCGGCAAGTGACGATGGACGTGTGTTGTGTCCGGTGCACCGGGGCTTACTCGCAAGAACATAGGTGCAAAGGGACTGCCCGAATTGCGGATCAGCGTGAGCAAGTACCCGGAGCTACCTCAGAACATTCCAAAGCGAAGAAGGCCGGTCACTCGATCGTTCTGATGTCCGGTGGCACTCCGGTAGCAAACCGAGCTGCTGCTCTCGACTCCGTGCCGAACATCAACGGGTTTAGTCGTGGCGAGCACCGTTCGCATGGTCCATGCAGGGCGGGAAAGGTTTGTGGGTTGGGGACGTGCCAGCGTCTCAGCAGAACGCTCAGGGCGCCCTTGAGATCTTGACGACTCGCCTCCTCGGAAATCAAACCGTGTAGACGTCGACGTGTCGGACGCCACCACCCACTTGAGGATGAATCGTCCCTGTCGGCGGACTTGCCGGCGGGTTCAAAGCAAGCACTCAGCGCGCTAACGCTGCCAACGGCCATCATTTATTCGCGCGCGGCTCTTGCACAAGGCCGCCAGTCGCGCAACGCAGCTATGGATGACATCGGCGACGGGTGGAGAAACCGACACGCCAGTCGGCCGCTCAAGGCACCACCGCGGAGCGCTACGGTCTCAGACGTTCAGTCGCGCAAGGAGGCCCTCGACATCGGTCCTCCACGCGTCGAAATCTGAGGTCTCTGCCCACAGCTCGCGAAGTTCTGAATCCTCAGCGAGCACCCGGGCTACAGCCTTTGCTGCCGTTTCCACCTGTTGCCTGCTGGGCCGGGGCTGGGTACGGTCAAGCCATTTGACGAGCGCCGGGTTGGCAGTTGCCGCCGGGCCAGGCCGGCCGAGCGCCGCGGCCACGACTTCTGCGGCGGCAAGACCTTCGGCCGCTTCTGGCGCCTCGACGTATTCGATGGTCTCCACAACGGTGGTCAGGGCTTGGTCCACCGGCGTCCAGTCATCCTGCTCTGTGAGTTCCGCAATCCAGTCGGCGGCATCGTCGTTGCCAAAAGAGTCGATCGCCCAGCATCCCATTTCCAGGTCCTCCGATGGTTGCAGCATCAGGTTGCCGAGCGGATCTTGCCATAAGTGTATCGCCCAGGAGGTGCCTGTGTCCGGTCTTACAGAGCGACGTCGAGCCCCCTCCCCTGCGCCGCTTGTGCCGGGTTTTGCCCGCCAACGGCATCCGACCTGCTCGAAGCCGTCGCCGCACCGATAGGAATCTTCCAGGATACAGCCCTGGTGCTGCCCCCGCAGTCCAGCTCCCTGGACCAAGGATGAGGCGCGGGCGTTGATTGATGATGCGGACACCTATTTCGGCTCCATCGGTGTTGGACCGAACGCGGTCACGCGCGTACCAGGGAATCGATTGCCATGAAACTTCCAGATGAGTGCCAGCTTCTCGCTGCCGAACTGGTGATGTGCTTGGTGGGCAAGGACTATCAGAAGATAGTGGACAAAGGGTGGATCGGTCGGCTGCCCCCCCAAGAGCTTGATGCTGCCATTGCGCAATACGGTCGAACTCTGGTCGTGCCTCCGCATGACGTTTTAGATCATGCCGATGTCTACGAGTTAGAGGATGGTTCGGGATGGTTTGTGGACCTGCCTCTCTGGACGGCAGAGGAAGGGATGAGTGATCTCACCTTGTCGTTGAGCGTAAAGACGGACGGCCGTCACGTTCTACTGGGCATCAGCGACCTTCACGTCCTCTGATTTCACGCGGCAGAGGGCGCTGCCCTGACCATAGGGTTGGGGTGAACGCGTTTACTATTTTTTCGACACTCAAAGTGAATCGAGGGCGTCAAGCGCCCCACACACGGGGCACTGCCGTCGTTCAATCTTCGCATCCAGCGTTTTTGCCCTTTCCGCACTTCCGCTTTGCCGCTATAGTTTGTGACCCCCGGCATCGGCTCGTCATACCGTGCCGATGCCGTTGCCCGCTTGAAAGCGGAATACGAGGCAAAAGAGCAGCCCCCTGCAGGCAGCCATCTCTTCACCAAACGAGGGAGTGTCATCTTGATCAAACCGATTGCCGCGGCTTTGGCGGCACTTTGCATCGCCGCTCCGGCGGCCGCCGGCTTTACGGCGCATGGCTCGGTCACGCAACTGCAATTCGCGGTGACCGACCTTGCACCGGACGATGGGCTGGACGCCTTCTACACGCTGGGGTTCGGCTCCTCCAGCTATTTTGCGCTCGGCTCGGAAAGCTTGCAGTTCGACGGCCCGGTCTTCCTTCCGGAAAAAACGTTTGAGACCCCGGGAGCGATGCTGCTGAGCGGACCGAGCCAGTTGATGGCCAGCGTAACGCAATCCGACTCCACGGGCATCAGATTGCACACCTACGCCCACACGTCGACTTTCTTGACACTGGCTCCGAACTCGTCGTTCACCTTTTCCGGGGTCGTGTCCGCCGACATGAGTTGCGTAGTCCCGTGTGCAGGCGGTTTCGCCATTGCGCGCGCCGCTCTTCGGACCGTGGTGCCCGACAGCGGTAATTCGGATCGCACCGTGGCTGCCTATGCCGCGGCGGGATCCGCACCTGCGGAGGCCAGGACCTTCTCGTTGACCTATGAGAACCACTCATCGCGCCCGGTCGAGCTGACGATCTCGATGAGCGCGGATGCGTACGCCAGCGGCGCACTCCCCGTTCCCGAGCCGACCACTTATGCCTTGCTGGCAGCAGGCCTCGGCGTCGTGGGCTTTGTCGCCCGCAGGCGAGGCCGGCACAAGGACCGAGCGTCCGCTTCAGCCACCGCCTCGGCATCTTGATGCTCCGGCAGTGAGCGGAGCGCTGCCGTGGCAGGGCGGGCTGCCAAGGCTCCTTCGCCGTGGGCCTGCTATTCACGCATCCTCGCGCGACATGCAATGCCTCGCCTCGCGAAAGCGCAGCGTCCACTGAGCAAGGCCCGATACCCCGCCCGAATAGGTTTGCAACGCCCCATCCATGGCTTGGCGCCCGGTACCCCGGTTCGCCAGAGCCGCGATGAGGGCCCGACTGCGCAAGATCATCAAGACGCGCTGGCACTTTCCCAGCGACGATGCTGCCACCCAGCTGATCTGACTGGCGCTGTGCAACATCACTGCCGATTGGGGACGCGCTGCCAAGGAATGGCGCGAGGCCATGAACCAGTTCACGATCGCCTACGGCGACCGCTTCATCAAGACCGTCGCTTAAGATGCGGCTCGGGTTCGCTCACTTTGCTGAGCAGCCCTCAGCGCCTCACACACAAAAAATCGGACAGGCCCCGCGCGAGCGGATTACCGTCGCTGCACCTCGCCTTGAATCGCTTGGCCGACCTGTGGAGTGATGAGGCCGCGACGTTGAGGCCCCCCCCGAACAGGCCGCTGAGCACAATCTGATGCTCGGCAACGCCTCCCCGGCATTCGTCGAAGATCAACGACTGCTTTCGATGGACGTCAGCCACTGCTGATAAGCGTCTTCATTGGCCACTGTCTTCAGCAGTTCCAGGTAGCGTTCGGGCTCCTTGACGGTCTGAAGTATCCACTTCTGCAGTTCGACGTTTCCAGCCGCCAGGGAGGCTGCCACCTTCATCTTCTCCCAAAGACGCTTCTCAGCGGACATCTTCACGCCCTCGTTCTTGACCACCTCGATCCACCTTGCCGCCTGTTGATTGGCGGGTACGCCCTCAAGGTGGTCAGGATCGGGAAGGTGCATCTTCACCGCCATATCCTGGCGCAGCTGCAAGATGCGCGTCATCGTGTCGATCAGCAGCCATTGAGGGAGACTGGAGCCGTTCTCGTCGGTGTTGCGGGGCTGGGCAGTGTCCGCCAGATGCTTTGACCACACGGTGCTGCCGACGTCCTTGACCTCGATCTCGAAGGGCATCACCTTGCCTTTGGCATCGCCGTCCTGGAGTTCGTAGCCGTAGCGCCGCGTCCAGATGGCGTCGTTGTCGCCCTGCAGCTTGCCGGCTTTCATTGCGAAGATGCGCACCGTGCCGCCGTCGACAGCAAGCCTCTCCTCGTTGTATCGATTCATGTGGCCAACGACCGCCTGCCACTGTCTCCCGCGCTCCTCGTCACTGCCTGTCGTTCTCACATTGATGTCCAGGTCCTCGGGAATGCCTGCATAGTCACCGCTCGTGAGGACGATGGACCCTGTCACCTCCGGCTTCAAGTCGCCCACGTCAGGCAGCTTGCTCAGGCGATCGACGATTTTCGTGCCCAGGTTCTTCATCTTGCTCAGGCGGTCCTTGCCACCCTGCTCCGCCGTTGCTTCCTCCTTCTCACCAGGGAAGAGACCGGCCAACTGGCCGCCGCCAAGGTGGCTCACCACCTTGCGCGCCAGGGCTGCCGCGCTGAGGCCATGGATCGCTTCCTCCGTCACTGCTTCCGCGAAGGCCTTGCACTGAGCAAACGTGAAAGACTCGTCTTCCTCCAGGCGACCCGCAACGAGCTTGCGGACCTCCGCACGGAACTTGTCCGCATAGGCCTGCTGTTCAACAGCGTCCACAGCGACCCCGTCGAATGCGCCGAGGCGCAGTGCAGAGACCAGGCGATCCACAAAGGCTTTGAAGTCGTGTGCCGTGTCTGTGGTGTTGCCCAGGCCGGCTGCCTTCTTCGCCTGTTGGAGGCGCTCCTTGCTGTCAACACTGAACCCGAGGTCCCTGGCCTCCAGCTCGGCGTTGACCGCCGTCAGTTCGGCGTCCAGGTTCTCATAGCGCACCGCCGGAGGCCGGCGGCGAAGGGCCGAAGCCCCCCCCATGGCAGCTAGCACGGCACGCACGCTGGTCTGGTTCTGAGTCTGGTTCTGGTCAAGTTCCATGGATCGAGCTGGGCTTTGAGGCGTTGAGGAAGCTAGGGTGGCGAAGGAAGCCCGTTGGTTAACACCCGTCGAACTGATGAGTGGGGCGGCGCTCCCGAGAGTTCCAGCGCTGAATCGAGGCTCGACCCCGGCTTGCCCCCTGCCCGGAGCGGCAAGGCGAGCCGGGCAGGCAGACACTCCAACGACTTCAGCAATGCGGCCAGCTCGCGCACCGACCCTTCGTGTCGCAAGTAGGTGCCAGCGACATGTGACAGCGACGAAAATCGCAACGACGACTGTAGGACTAGTGTCCGCCCCCAGCCTCGAGCCGCACGCTGCCCCGACCCTCGGCGACCGCGTCCTCCACCACCGCCGGCTGCGCCGGCTCGGCCGAAAGCCGGCGCCCCAGCGTGATGCGCGAGTACTTGCCGAGGTAGTTGCGGCGGTTGCGTTCGCGCTCGATCGCGCGCAGGGCCTGCGCGGCGCTGTCGAGCTCAGGCTGCAGCGCGAGGACAGCCAGGTAGTGGGACGCGGCGCGCTCCAGGTCGCCGCGGCGTTGTGCCTGTTCGGCGCGCCGGGTCTGGTCGGCGACAGCCCCGCGGATCTGCCGCCGGGTCTCGGCCAGCCGGTCGTTGTAAGCCTCCACATCGGGCCGCAGCAGGGTCAGCAACTCCCAGTTCAGCGCCGCCTCGGCCAGCCGGCGCTGGCGTGTCGCGGCCTGCGCCCGCTGGCGCAGCTGGGCTTCGTAGGCCGCATGGCGGTCGGCCTGCACCGGTGGCAGCGTGGCCCGCTCGGGCTCCGCCTCCGGGCCACCGGCGGGCGGGGTCGTGCAGCCCCAGCCGGCTGCCGCCAGCGCGAACGCCGTCAGGGCGCGGGCCAGCATCGGCCGGCTGCTCGCGGCAGCCGCGGTGTTGTTCATGTGCCTCTTCATGGCCGTCGCACCCCCTGGCTCAGCTGCAGCTTGGCCTTGAAGGCCTCCAGGTCGTCGTCGCGGTAGAT
The DNA here is from genome assembly GCF_026153205.1 of Aquabacterium sp. A7-Y. Taxonomy (GTDB): domain Bacteria; phylum Pseudomonadota; class Gammaproteobacteria; order Burkholderiales; family Burkholderiaceae_C; genus Caldimonas. The sequence goes on from NZ_JAPFBW010000020.1 coordinate 39,591, forward strand.
CATGCTGCGTCTGAGCATCAGCGGCTGGGCGAAAAAGGCGTTGCCGCCCGGGTTGACGGTGACGGCCAGTTCGTAGCGCTGGCGCGTCAGGGTCTCCAGCACCGCTTCGTTGGCGTCACCGTAGGGATAGGCGTAGTGCTTCACGCGCGTCTTCAGGCGGCGCTCCAGCAGTTCGCGCGGCGCTTGCGCTTCCTGCTTGAGCATCTCCCGGTAGGCGACCTCCGACTGGCCGGGCAGGCGGTCCAGCAGGTTGCGGTGGGTCTTGGAATGGGCCTGGATGTCGATCAGCCCGGAGTCGGACAACTCCTTCAGCTGGTCCCAGTCGAGCGCCTCGCCGCCGCCGATGAAGTCGCTGTAGACAAACAAGGTGGCCGGGAAGCCATAGCGGCGCAGCAAGGGCCAGGCATGCCGGTGCACCGACTCGAAGCCGTCGTCGATGGTCAGCACCACCGAGCGCTTGGGCAGTTGCTGGCGGCCCTCCAGGTAGGCCACCAGCTGCTCCAGCCGGATCACGTGGTAGTCGTTGCGTGCCAGCCAGTCGAGCTGGGCCGCGAAGTTGGCGGTCGAGACCGCCATCTTGCCGCCGCCCGTGCCGAAGCGGTGGTAGCAGAGGATGGGCACGGTCTGGTAGTGGTCGGCGTGCACCCCGACGGCGTTGAGCGTCTGCAGCGGGATCGCCAGCGGCTGGCTTTCGCTGGCCTCGCGCACATTGTTGAAATCGCCGATCTCCCAGTAGCGGTCGGCGTCGCCGAGGAAACGCGCGGCCACCGAGCGCAAGGTCTCGCCGGGCCCGGGCTGGTAGAGCACGAAGCGGTGGTTGCGGCCCAGCACCTCGCCCCCGCCCGCGGACAGGCTGGCGCAGCCGGACAGTGCGGCGGTGCCGGCCGCCAGCAGCGACAGCAGGCAACGGCGGACACGACGGCGGGCCCAAGGGCGCGCCTGGAAAGACAGTCGCATGGCGGTACTCCTAGGGGGCCGGCTGCTGCTTCGGTGCGGCCGGGGCCGGTGGCAGCGGGGGCGAGCCGGGCGGTGGCGGGGCCGCCGGGGCCAGCGGCGCGCCGCCGCTGATCTGCAAGGTGCCCGGGTGGCGGTCCTGCAGCGCCTGGGCCATCTGGTCGAAGGCTGCGAAGAGGTGGCCGAACTCGTCCTTGCGCTGCTCCCGGATGCGGTGGTCGAAGCGGCCCCGCGCGATCTCCCCCATGGCCTCGGTGACCAGCTTGATGGGCTGGGCGAACCAGTTGGCGACGAAATACATCGCGACGGCCACCGCCAGGACCGTCACCACCACCAGCACCACCATCAGGATCATGGACAGCCGCGCGACCTGGGCCAGCGGGCGTTCGGGCAGCCCCAGCGCGACCCGACCCACCTGCTTGCCGCGGAAGGTGATGGGCGCCTCGAAAGACAGCAGCGTCTCGTCGTTCACCAGGTAGCGCGAGACCGTGATACCGCCTTCGCGCTCGTCCAGCCGCTGGGCGGCCGGCGCCTGGTAGGCCTTGCCCACCGCCTCGGGACGGGCAGCGGCACGCACGATGCCTTCGCGATCGATCACGGTGACGCTGTCGATGGCGCGCGTCTTCATGACCTCCTGCACCGCGACCTCGACCGCGACCCAATCCTCCGACAGCGCCGAGACTGCGTTCTGTGCCGCGATGAATCGCGTCAGCGCCGCGCCGTAGTCGGTCACCTGGCTCATCATCGCAGCGTACTGGCGCTGGGTGATGACGGTGGCGGTGAGCGCCATCACGACCGCGACGATCAGGGCCATCATCGCGGCCCATTTCACGCGCAGCGGGACGATGCGCGGGCGGTCCTTGTCGCGCGCGGAGGCGTCCAGGTCGGTCAGCACCCGGGCGAGCGCCTCGGCCAGTTCCTTGCCGGTCTGGAAACGGCGCTCGGGCGCCTTGGCGAGGCAGCGCTCGACCACCCGGCGCAGCGCGTGCGGCAGGCCCGGGCGCAGCTTCTCAATCGGCACCGGGTCCTCGTTGGCGATCTGCATCGCCAGCGCCACCAGCCCCTCGCCGAGGAAGGGCCGCTGGCCGGTCAGCATCTGATAAAGCACGATGCCGGCCGAGAACAGGTCGGAGCGGCCGTCGATCTTGCTGCCCTGGGTCTGCTCGGGCGACATGTACTGCGGCGTGCCGAGGATGTCGCCGACCCGGGTGCGCTGATCGGCGCCGCTGTCCATGTGGGCGATGCCGAAGTCGGTGACCTTGATCGTGCGGCTGCCCTTGAGCCGCAGGATGTTGCCCGGCTTGATGTCGCGGTGCACGACGCCGCGCGCGTGGGCGTAGTCGAGCGCCCGCGCCAGCTGGATGCCCATCACCAGCACATCGCGCAGCGGCAGCGGCTTGCCCTGGTCCATCAGGTCGCTGAGCGGCTGGCCCTCGATCAGCTCCATGGCCATGTAGGGCCGGCCCTCGATCTCGCCGACGTCGTGCACGGTGACGATGTTGGGATGCGACAGCCCGCCGGCCGCGCGCGCCTCGCGCAGGAAGCGGGCACGGTAGCCGGCCTCCTCGCAGAGCGCGGGGTGCAGGAACTTGATCGCGACGTCGCGGCCGATGTCCGGGTCGTGGGCCTTGAAGACGGTCGCCATCGCGCCGCTGCCCACCCGGCTCACGATCTGATAGCGGCCCACCTGGCGCACGCCGGCCGAGCCGCTCGCGGCGCTGCCGGGCAGCGTACCGGGTGCGGGGCTCTGCGGTGCGGCGCCGCCGGCCAGCGGGGCCGAGACCGGGGCCGGGCGGGGCAGCGGCGCAGCGGGGCGCCCAGGCGGCGTCGCGTTGGGCGCTGCCGGTGCGGCCGACGGCGTCGCCTGGCCCGCCGACGGCGCCGGGCTGGGCTCGGGTGGGCGCTCCGGCGGCGGCAGCGGCGAGATGCGGGTGGCATCGTCCTCCGGCGGCGCATTGCCGCGGCCCGGCCCGCTGGAACTTCCTGCTTCTGACATGTGACTGCTCTTTCCTCCCTGCGACACCGGCGCTGGCCGGTCCCTTCCCTGCGGCCAGTTGCACCGTGTCGGGGGCGCTCGTGGCAGCCCCCTTGCCTGCGGGAAACTCCGGCAGTGTGCCTCCGCCGCGGGTGAGGTTCGTTACCAAGCGTCGCAAAGCCGAGACTCCAACCCCGGGTTGGCGCGAGAGTACGGGCCGTCATCTGGATCGTTTCGCAAGCGCTGGCCGACACACGGTGCAAACAACGCGCCCGGCGGCACTGTCCGCCCCGATTAGAGAGGGTCCTCGACGCCGCCACCGGCGCCGGGGACGATCTGCACCGCCCCACCCCCTCAAGCTAGGGAGAAGCGCGGCACGCGGGCTTTGCCGCGGGCGAAAAGGACCAAGGCGGGGAAGGCGCGCAGCACCGGGTCGTCCCGAACGCCGGCGCCCGCCCTGCGGTCGCTAGCTCACCAGGTCCGTGTCCTCACTGAGGCGCCGGTACATCGGCGTGTTGGTGGCGAGCTTGATGCTGGGCAGCGGCTTTGCGCCGAACATCGAGCCGCGCCCGGTGGTGAACAGGATGAGGCTCTCGCCGACCTTGCGGCTGCAGGCCCGCCAGGTGAGCGTGTGCTCGACACGTAGATCTCGGGCGTCTCCGACAGGATGGCCGTGCCACCCTGGTGGACCAGGATGACGCCGCCGGGCCCAGCGCCGGGCTCGCCGTCCGGCACCGGCGTGCCGATGCCGACGTTATCGGCCGAGTGCAGACGGATCACCGGACCGGTGATGGGTTTTTCAGCGAGCCCCAGCATGTCTCTTTCTCCTGTCCTGGGACCGGGGGCGGCGCTGTCGGGGCTCGGCCGCCGCGCTTGCCGGCGGCCGGCATCGGCGCACGCTTGCCGTGCTCGGACGGGCTGAGCGTTTTCCGGTGGGTGCTTTCGTCGTTGCGGGTGCGGCCGCTGTTCGTGCTGACGGCGCGGTGCTTGATGGGACTGGGCATCGCAACTCTCCTTCATCGGCTCGGCGGGGCCGGGACCTGCCCCGATCCGCTTCCTGCGCTGCAAGCCGGCGTTCCGCCGGCCGGCGACGCTCGCCCGGGGACTCGCCGGCACGCCGCGCGCCACTGTGGGAGGATGCGGTCTTCTCCGACGGCCCCTCCTTCACCCGACCGGCCCTGCCCGGCCGCCTTGACATCCTTTGCCCATGAAAGATGCACGCCACCCCGTCGCGCCGTCCGCCGGCAGCTCCGGCCACGAGCGCTGGAGCGCCGAAGCCGGCCCCCGCGATGTCGCGACCCTGATCATCCCGCCCGACGCCCAGCGCGACCGCCGCTTCGAGATCGCCTGCCGTTTTGTCGTGGCGCGCAAGGCCGGCGCCGGCGACCCCGCCTGGCACAGCCTGCGCAGCGACGTGGACGGTGCGCTCGAATGGTCGCGCCAGGTGCCGACCGAAAACCCGGGCAGCACCGACTCGCTGGACTACCGCTTCCGCCGCACCGTGCCGAGCGGCCAGCCGCTGCGCATCACGGCCAAGACCGCGGTGCGCGGGGCCGAGCGGCACGAGCTGCTGATCGAGGCGGAAGAAGACTGAGCGCGCCGGGGCTCACAAGGGCTTCAACCCCTCTTGGAGCCCGGGCAGCAGTCGCGCGAAGGCGGGCCGGCAGGCCAGCCGGGGCACCCGGGCGCCGCTGCCGGCCAGGCCGCGCCACACCGCGGCCTGCTCTCCGGCGCGATAACGGCTGTAATAGGACGTCGTCGCCATCGTCGATCACCCCTTGCGCCGCCCGGCCGACTGCGAGCCGTGCTGGGCACGCACCGCGAGGCCCTGCGGGTTGATCCAGGCCAGCACGTTCGGGCCCCAGCCGTAGGGGTTGACGCCGCCGGCCAGGCCGATCGGGTTCTGGGAAATGAAACTCCCGATGTGCGGGTCGTAGTAGCGCTGCAGGTTGTAGTAGAGGCCGGTCTCCTCGTCCTCGTACTGCCCCTGCAGGCGCAGCGGCTGCCGGGCGCTCGCCAGGGTCTCGGCGCGGCAGGCACCGAGCGCGTCGTAGCCGGTGCGCCAGGCGGTCTTGCCATGCACGTCGAAGACCCGCAGCGGCGCGCCGTTGACGTCGTTGCCGAAAAAATAGAGCCGCACAGGCGCGGCCGGTGCCTGTGCCGTCTCGTGCGGCGGGTGGACCAGCAGCGCCAGCGGCTCGTGGCTGCCGGGGTAGCAGAGCCACTCGCGCCAGGCGCTCCCCGAGGCTCCCTGGCGCGCCTCGGCCAGCAGCACGTCGCCGTCCCAGTGGTAGCGGGTGCGCCGTTCGCCGTGGTCCTTGAAGATGCGCCGCCCCAACGGGTCGTAGCCGTAGCGGCAGCGCCGCGCGCCGGTCTCGCTGCCCACCAGGCGGTGCTGGCTGTCCCAGACCAGCCGGGTGGCGCGACGCCGGTCTTCGCGCCAGACCAGGCGCCCGGCACGGTCGTAGCGGTAGAAGGTCCCGGCGTAGCGGCCCTCGCGCGACCAGGCGGCGTCGGCCTGCCCGCCTTCGCCGGCCACCCGGCGACCCGGCGCCTCGATCACCTCGGTGCGCAACAGGTCGCCGGCCGCATCGCGCAGGAAGCGGCTGACCTGGCCGCGCGGGTCGAGCTGCTCGACGATCTGCCCCAGGCTGTCGTAGCGGTAGCGCTCGACGCCGGCGTCGGTGTCCACCCGCTGCACCAGCTCGCCACGCGCATCCCGGTGATAGCGCGTGGACGCGAGCCGGCCGGACGGCCCCACCAGCTCCTGCTCCGTCACCCGACCCTCGCTGTCGTGGCGGTAGCGGCGCTGCAGGACCGTGCCCAGCCGCTCGGAGCGCAGCCGGCCGGCCGTGTCCCAGCTCAGCTGCACCGGCGCCTGACCGTCCACCTTCAAGGCCACCAGGCGGTCGAGCGGGTCGTAGGCAAAGGTGACGCCCCGGCCGGTGCTGGTCTCGCGGCGGATCCGGTTGCCGCGCGTATCGAAACGCTGGCGCAGCACGAAGTCGCCCTGCCGCTCCTCGAGCAGCCGGCCCTCGACGTCGAAACGGCGCCGGATCTCGATGTGCGGGTTGGCACAGGCCAGCAGCCGGCCGGCCGCATCGAACTCGAAGCGCTCCTCGAAGGCCGGCTCCGCTGCTGCCGGCCCGCTCGCCAGGGTGCGCGTGATGCGGCCCAGTGCGTCGGTCTCGCAGCGCACGCTGCCGCCCATCGGGTCGAAGCGCTCTCGCAGGTGTCCGGCGATGCTCCAGCGCCAGCGTGTGGTCTGCCCCCAGTAGTCGGTTTCCTCCACCACCCGGCCCAGCGCGTCGCGCCGGAAGCGCCAGGCCTCGCCGCGCGGGTTGTCGACGCCGAGCAGGCGCGCCTCGGTGTCGTAGTGGTAGGCGATGGCCTGGCCGTCGGGCAACCACTGGCGGGCCAGCAGGCCCAGGCCCGCATACTCGAAGCGCGTCGACGCGCCCAGCTCGTCGACGTATTCGCACAACTGGTCCTCGGCGTCGTAGCGGTAGATCGCCGGGGCGCCGCCCGCGAGCCACACCTCGGTCAGCCGGCCCTTGAGGTCGTAGGCGTAGCGGGTGGTCCGGCCGAGCGCGTCGGTCGACGCCAGCACCTGGCCCAGCGCGTCGCGCTCCAGGCGCCGGGCCTGCCCGAAGGCATCGATCACGGCCACCACCTGCCCCTGGCTGTCGTGAGCCAGGCGCGTCTCGGCGCCGCCCGGATGCAGCACCCGCACTGGCTGGCCCAGGTTGTCGTACTCGTAGCGGGTCACCGCGCCCAGCGGGCTGCGCAGCTCCAGCATGGCGCCGCGCGCGTCCCAGCGGCGCTCCCAGACGGCCCCGCCGGCGTCGGTGCTGCGCACCGGCTTGTTGCAGCCGTCGTAGTCGAAGCTCTCGCAGCTGCCGTCGGGCCGCTGCAGACGCAGCAGGTTGCCGCGCTCATCGTAGGTGAAGGCGCTGCGGTGGTTCTCGGGGTCGACCAGCGCGGTGGTGCGGCCAGCTTGGTCGTACTCGAACAGGGTGCGACCGCCCAAGGGGTCGATCTCCAGCACCGGCAGGCCGCGCTCGTCGCACTGGATCACGCTGACATGGCCCAGCGAATCGGTGACACGGGTCTCGCGTCCCCCCGGCCCCCAGGCGAAACGACGCTCGTAGAGTCCGCCGTCGCCCCGGGTCTGCAGCACTTTCCAGGCCGGGCCGCTGCGCTCGTAGTCGAAGTGGAAGGACAGGCCGCAGCGCTTGCTGTGGCGCACCAGGTGGTGCGCCTCGTAGGCATAGCGGCACGGCTGGCCCAGTGCATCGCGCACCTCGGTCAGGTCGCCTTCGCTGTCCTGGCGGTAGTCGACCAGCTCACGGGCAACACCGGTCTCGGGCACCGAGACCCGCAGCCGCACGATCAACCCGTCGTGCTGGTCGACCTGCAGCTCCCGGCCGGAAGACGTCCGCAAGACCTGCAGTCGCCCGTCGCGGCGTTCGTACTCCAGCCAGTTGCCCCACAAGTCGGCAATGAGCGCGAGCCCGCATTCGAGCGCCCCGCCCTCGCCGCGCCGCAGGTCTTGCTTGGGAAAGTGGTAGACCCGGTCTTCCTTGGTTCGCACCCGCCACTCGCCGCCGTCGTCGGTGAGCACCGCACCGTCCATCAGCTCCAGCACCGCGCCGTCGGGCCCCGGCACGGCGGGCAAGGCCGGAAACAGCGCCGGCCCCTCGCTCGGGTGCATGAACAGCACGCTGCCGTCCCCGGCGTTCAGCTCCAGCCGGGCGTCGGCCGGGCATTCCCAGCCGACGCCGCAGGCGCCGCGGCGCCGGCTGCCGGAGCGGTAGACACGTTTCCATTCGAGCGGGATGCGTCCGGGTAGCACGCCATCGACCTGCTCCATGACCACCTCACCGGTCAGGAGGTTGACCGGTGAGCCCCTGAGCACCTTGCACTTCAGGAAGCCCCGGCCCACGACCGGGAGGCGGGAGGCGGGCAACGGAACCGGCGAGGGCGACGGCGGCAGAGCACCGAGGTGGGTGTCGAGGCCCAGCTGCGGGTCGCGGTGTTGGGACAAAGCCAGCATCATCACCGGTCCTTCAGGGCTGCGGGTGCGAGTGAAGGTCCAGCATCGTGGCGCCTCGACACCCTGGCCCGCGTCGAGCCCGCGGCATCAGCCGCTTCCTGCTGCCCTGCATCCTGGCCCCCTTCGATGAGTTCCGGTGGGCAGATGCTAGGCAAGGCCGGGCGCTGCGGCTCTCCCTAGCTTGGAGCTGGAAGAACCAACGGTTGCGCCTGCAAGGAGCCCGACCTATGTCGCGGCAGCTCGGCCGTGTTGCGGGTCGCATCTTCAGGGGTAAACCCGGGCGACAGAATTAAATTTCATCGAAATAAAATGCCAAAAAACTTCTTCCCCTTCTCGACGTGGCCAGGCTCCAAGCCCGCTTGATCTCCCAGCTGCACCTCTACCAGGTGCTGCACGCCGTCCGGCTCGCGCGCGGGCCGATCTCGCGAGCCGAGATCTGTCTGTCCACCGGACTGAGCCAGGCCGCGGTTTCCGGGTTGACACGTCGGCTGATCGAGGACGGCGCCTTGGTCGAGGTCGGCGCCCGCCCCTCCGCCGGCGGCCGCCGCGAGCGCGAGCTGGCGATCAATGCGGACTTCGCCTGGGTGCTCGGCGTCAAGGCAGCGATGCACCAGCTCACCATGGCGCTGGCCGATTTCGCCGGCGGCGTGCGGCATACCTTGACGCTGCCCCTGCAGGCGCCGCTGGCGCCGGCGGCGCTGATCACCGAGATCGCCGGCGCGATCGACCGTTGCTTGAACGGCGCCCCGGCCCCGGCGGCCGGGCGGCTGGCCGGCGTCGGCTTGGCGCTGCCGGGTTTTGTCGATTCGCTCGCCGATGTGCTGCTGTGGTCCCCGGTGCTGGACGCCGGCAGCCCGCGGGTCGAGGGGCTGGGGCGCTCACTGTCAGAGCTGCTCAAGGTGCCGGTCTTCATCGAGAACGACGCCAACATGCTCGCCTTGGCGCAGCAATGGTTCGGGCCCGCCGCCGGGGTCGGCAACGCCGCGCTGGTGACGCTGGAACACGGAGTGGGCCTGGGGCTGATCATCAACGGCGAGCTCTACCGGGGTCATGCGGGCCTGGCCTCCGAACTCGGCCACCTGCAGGTCGTGCCGGGCGGCCAGCCCTGCCGCTGCGGCAAGTCGGGCTGCCTGGAGGCGTATGTCGCCCACTACGCGGTGGTGCGCGAGGGCCGCGTGGCCGGCCTGCTGCCGCCGGCGGACGGGCGGGCGCCGGCCGACGACACCGAGCAGGCCTACCGGACCCTCGCGGCCCAGGCGCGCGAGGGCAACCCGCAGGCCGTGCGCATCTTCGAGCGCCAGGGCCGCTGGCTGGGACAGTGGATCGGCAACGTCGTCAACCTGCTGTCGCCGCAGGCGGTGATCCTGGGCGGCGGCGGCACCAGCGCCTATGACCTCTACCAGGGCGCGCTGCACGAGGCGATGCAGGACGCGATGGCCCTGCCCCATCGCGGCCGCGTGCGCCTGACCGTGATGCCGCAGGGTGACGAGGTCTGGGCCCAGGGCGCGGCCTCGCTGGTGCTGCAGCGGCTCGACGAATCGGCCGAGACGCTCGCCTCGGTGTCGCGCCACGGCCTGCTGTCGGACACACCGTCCCACAGGGAACGACCCGACGCGTGACCGCGACGCGGCGACGCCTGCGCGCTGCGCCGAAACGGGGGCAGCGGGCCAAGACGACTGGGCACCAGCGGCGTGCTGTTTGTCGTGACCGACCGCTCCCGGCCCAATCCGGCCCCGGCGGTGCATGCCTTCTGCCCTGCCTTGCCGGGCCGCTGGCACCAGATGAGCGTGATGCTGTCGGCGGCCGGTTGCCTGCGCTGGATCCCTGCTGTTCTGCTGAGCGCCCTCAGCGGCGACCGTAGACGGCGATCTTGTGGCGCAGCCGCGCGGCCAGCTGGTCGTTGGCCGCGCCCAGCGCCTCCAGGATGGTGACGGCCTCCTGCCGGTACTCCTCGATGCGCTCGGGGCCCCAGCAGAAGGCCGGGTGGTAGAGGTTGGCGATGCGGTCGGCCAACTTGACCATCCAGACCTCGCGCGGCTGTCGCCGGATGCGCGCAAGGCTGTCGGCCATCTGTGCCGCCAGGCTGCCGAGCGCCGGGGCCTTGGACAAGGCCAGCACGCCGTCCGCCACGCGCGGGCCGAAACGCTCCAGCAGGTCGGTGTAGGTGGCGGGGGTGTCCTCCAGCGTGTCGTGCAGCAGCGCGCACTGAACCGCGAAGTCGCCGTCGGCCCCGGGCGTCGCGGGCAGCGCCGCCATCAGCTCGGTGACCACCACCGCCAGGTGGTTGCTGTAGGGAATCTGCTCCCCCTCGGTGAGCCCGTCGAAGCTCTGCCCCGCATGGCAGCGGGTCGCGTACTCCCAGGCCTCGACATAGGCATCGATGTGCCATTGTTGTCGCATGGTGACAGGACCTCCTCGTGACGCACTATACGTCGCGAGGACCGACTCCCCCGGGGCGTCGGCCCAGCCAGCGGCTCAGCGTGGCGACCAGGACCTCCGTCTCCACGGGCTTGGAGATGTGGTCGTTCATGCCGGCCTCCAGGCAGGCGTCGCGGTCCTCGCCGAAGGCGCTCGCCGTCATCGCCAGGATGGGCGTGCTCGCATGCGCCGGCAACTTGCGGATCGCACGAGCGGCCTTGAGCCCGTCCATCTCGGGCATGTGCAGGTCCATCAGGATGAGGTCATAGGGCCGGGCTTCGGCATGCCGCACCGCCTCGACGCCGGTCTCGGCGAGGTCGATCTCCAGGCCCAGCGCGCGCAACTGCTCGGTCGCCACCAGCTGGTTCACCGGGTGGTCTTCGGCCAGCAGCACATGGGCCCCGGCGAAGGCCAGCTGCAGCGCGCCGGGAGCTGGCGCGGGCTCGAACCGCTCGCCTGCGCCGTCGCGCTGCGGATGCAGCAGCTCCAGCAGGTGCCGGCGCAGTACGCCCAGGGACACCGGCTTCTCGATCACATGCACCGGCCCGAGTTCCTGCCCGCGGCCGCGCAATTCCTCTCGGCTGCGCCGGGTCAGCAAGAGGCCGGCGGGCGGCGCGCCGGCGGCGGCGCTGATCAACTCCTGGAGCGTCGCAGCGCCGTCGGCCTCGTCCAGTTCGGCGGCCACCAGCAGCACCGCGTACGGCAGGCCGGCGGCCGCCGTGCCGCGCACCATCGCGAGCGCTTCCGGCGCCGAGGCGACCGTCTGGGGCTCCAGCCCCAGCCGATGCAGCAAGGCGCTGAGCGCGTGGCGCGCCTGCGGCAGCGCGTCGACCACCAGGGCGCGTCGACCGGCGAGGCGCGGTTCCTGCGTGGCGGCCGGGGGCAGCGGGTCGGCGAAGCGGGCCGTGAACCAGAAGATGCTGCCTTCGCCCTCGCGGCTCGACGCGCCCGTCTCGCCCCCCCATCAGCTGCACCAGCTCGCGCGTGATCGTCAAGCCCAGCCCGGTCCCACCATAGCGACGTGTGGTGGAGTTGTCGCCCTGCTCGAAGGCGCGGAAGATCTTGTCGATCGCCTCGGGCGCGATGCCAATGCCGCTGTCGTGCACCTCGAAGCGCAACAAGGCCGCGCTGTCGCTGCGCTCGAGGCACAGGCAGCGCAGCATCACCACGCCTTTCGAGGTGAATTTCACCGCATTGCCGAGCAGGTTGAGCAGCGCCTGGCCGAGTCGCGTGGCGTCGCCGCTCATGCGGGAGGGCGTCTCGTCGACGTCCAGGACCAGCTCCAAGCCTTTTTCGCGGGCCGCGCCCTGCACCATCGTGAAGCTGCGCATCACGACGTCCTCGAGCTCGAACTCGGCCTGCTCCAGCTCCAGCTTGCCGACCTCGATCTTGGACAGGTCGAGCACGTTGTTGATGATGGCCAGCAGGTGGTGCGAGGCTTCCACCACCAGGTCCAGCCGCTGCCGCATCACGGTGTCCCGGATGTCGCGCTGCATCAGGTGGGTGAGGCCGATGATGGCGTTCATCGGGGTGCGGATTTCGTGGCTCATGTTGGCCAGGAAGGCGCTCTTGGCACGGGTGGCCGCCTCCGCCTGCACGCTGCGTTCGGTCAAGGCCTGGTTGAGCTCGACCAGCTCGCGCTCCAGCCGTTTGCGGTCGGACAGGTCGACGGCGATCACGATGTGGCCCAGCGTCCCGCCGCCCTCGTCGCGCAGGCTGCTCGCGGTCAGCAGCACCGGCAGGCGGCTGCCGTCGGCCCTCACGAAGGTCCACTCGTGCTCCACCCCGCCGGCCGCGCCGGCACCGAACAAGGCCTCGGCCGGCTCGACCGCGCGTCCCAGCTGTTCGGCCAGCGCCGTCGCCCGCTCCCGCAGCTGCTCGGGGTCGAGGAACTGCAGCAGGTCCTTCTTGCCGAGCACGTCCTCGGCGCGGTAGTGCAGCATCGCCTCGGCGGCCGGGTTGAAGAGGGTCACGCGGCCGGCCATGTCGGTGGCGATGAAGGCGCTGCCGGCGCTCACGAGGATGGCCCGCTCGCGCGCCGCCAGCGCCCGCAGCTGCGCCGTGCGGCGCAGCACCTGCTGTTCCAGCGTGGCGTTGAGCTGCAGGATCTCGGCCTGGGCGGCCTTGCGGTGGCTGATGTCGCTGACCGTCTTGGCGGCGCCCACGACGTGCCGGCCGCCGAGCCGGATCGGCGACACCGCCACCGACACGTCGAGCAGGCTGCCATCGCTGCGCCGGCGCACCGTGTCGAAGCGCGGCACGGCCTCGCCGCGGGCGGCGCACTCGAGCAGCCAGGCCTCCTCCGCCTCCTGGCCCGGCGGCAAGGTCAGATCGCTCAAGAGCCGGCCCAGGGCCTCGGCGGCGCTGTAGCCGAACATGCGCTCCGCGGCGCCGTTCCAATCGGTGACGCGGCCCTCGGGCGAAAGGCCGATGATGGCGTCGTGGGCGCTCTCCACCATGGCGGCCATGCGCGCCTGCTGCACTCGAACCACCCGCTCGCGCTGCACTCCGACCAGCACCACGTGCAGCAGCACGGCCATCAGGGCAGACGCCGCCGCGATGCCGGCGGCCAGCCCCCATGGACTGCGCAGATTCAGCTCCGCGATGAAGGGCGGCAAGGCCTTCACCTCCACCATCCATTCACGCGCGTACATGGGCAGCGGGATGCGCCGGACCAGCCGGGCCGCCGCGTCGCCCGCCTGCCAGCCCGGCGAGGTGAAAAACGGGTCCGTGCGACCGTCGGAGATGTCGTGCAGGGCCAGCGCGAAGAGGCCGTCGGCGGCGATGTCCTGCAGCACCTCGTCGGTCACCAGCGGCGTGTAGGCCCAGCCTATCGTGCTCGCCTCGCGGCGCGTGACGGTGGAAGGCAGTTGCTCCTCGGCGTAGATGGGCAGCAGGAGCAGGAAGGAGCGCAAGGGCTGCCCGGTCGCCTGCACCAGGGTGATGGGTGCGGTCAGGCTGGGCCGGCCGGTCCGCATCGCGATGTCCGCGGCGGCCCGGCGGCGCGGCTCGGAGGCGATGTCCAGACCCACCGCCTCGACGTTCAACTCGACCGGCTCGATGTACTGGATGACGTAGCGGTCGCCGTCGTGCGCCTGCAGCTGCCGGATTTTGAAACCGGGCCCACCCTCACGGCGCGCCTCTGCCAGGAAGGCAGCCTCGCGCTCGGCCGGCACGCGGCGGACGAAACCGAAGCCGCGCGAGCCGGGGAACTCGCGGGCGATGTCGCGCGACAGGCTGTACTGGTGGAAGCGCTCGTGATTGACGGCCTTGCCGCCGGCGGCAATCACCGCTCCGCGGGCGCCACGCAGGCCGTAGGCGTAGGCTTCCATGCGGCCTTCCACCCGCTTGACCACGCCCTGTGCCAGGGTCTGGAAGCGCTCCTGCTCGATGCGGGCATTGACCTCGCCCTGCCACCAGGCGACCACCGCGGCCACCAGCAGCCCGATCAGCAGCACCAGCCACGGCAAGACACGCAGGCTGGGACTGGCAGAAGTGGGGTCCGACGGAGGGTCCCGGCTCAGCCCCAGCGGTTCGCTCGGCGTGCTCATGCCGCCTCCCGCGCTTGCGGGCACCACTCGCGGCAACCGGTCTTGCTCGACATACAAACTTCCAAAAAACACAGCAGGCGGCCTGCGTCTCATACCACAACGTCGCTCCCCAGCAATCGACGCGCCTTCAGCAAGGCCGGGCAAGCCGGCGCGGGCGCCGGTAACATCGCCCCCGTGACGACACCCATCCATCTTGCCGTTCTCGACGACGAAGTCGACATCACCCAACTGCTCGCCGGCTACCTCGGCAGCCAGGGTTACCGGGTCAGCCAGCTGCACAGCGGCCGCGCGCTGGTGGAGCTGATGAACGCCGACCCGCCGCAGCTGGTGCTGCTGGACCTCGGCCTGCCCGGAGAAGACGGCCTGTCCATCGCTCGCCACCTGCGCGAGCACTGGCGCTGCGGGCTGGTCATCGTGACAGGTCGCGGCGACGCCATCGACAAGGTCGTCGGCCTGGAGGTCGGCGCCGACGACTATGTCACGAAACCTTTTGAGCTGCGTGAACTGCTGGCACGCATTCGTGCGGTGCTGCGCCGCGTGGAGCCGGCACCGCCCGCGCCGGCGGCCGGCGCCGCGTCCGGAGCGACGTCCGCCCCGGCAGCTGCGCCGGCCGCCGGGGCCCCTGCGGGGCCGCCCGAGCGCCTGCGTTTCGGGCCTTGGCAGCTCGATCTCGCAGCGCGCCGGTTGCTCGACGAGCAGGGGGCGGAGGTGGTGCTGACGGCTGGCGAGTTCGACCTGCTGTACGCCTTCGCGCGCTGCCCCGGCCGCGTGCTGACGCGCGATTTCCTGCTGGAGCAGACGCGCGGGCGCGAAGCCGGGCCCTTCGACCGCACCATTGACGTGCAAGTCGGCCGGCTGCGCAAGAAGCTGGAGGGCGATCCCGGGAAACCGCAGCTGATCAAGTCGGTGCGCGGCGCGGGCTATCTCTTTTTGCTACCGGTCACGCCGGCTTGAGGTTCCCCATGGCTGCTCCGCACCCCCCCCTCCCCCCGGGCCTCGACGTCGACCGGGTCTACCGCTCGCTGTTCGCCGCCTATCCGGACGCGCTACTGCTGGTAGACAGCTCCGGCACCATCATGCTGGCCAACCCGGCTGCCGCGACCCTGCTGGGCTACCAGCCGGAAGAGCTGTCCGGATTGCCTGTCGACGCCCTGGTGCCCGACAGCATCCGCCCGCGCCACGCCGCCTACCGCGAAGCCTATGGCCGCAGCCCGCATGCGAGGCCCATGGGCACGCAGATGGAGCTGGTCGCCAAGCGGCGCGACGGCCGCGAAGTGATGGTGGAGATTGCGCTGAGCCCGCTGCAGGACCAGGGGCTGCCCTATGTGGTGGCGGCGATCCGCGGCATCGAGGCCTACCCGCGCGTGCGCCAGGCGCTGCAACGTGCCCGCTACAGCGAGCATGTGGCCCAGTTCGGCCGCCTGTCGGTGCATGAACGCGACCCGCAACTGCTGCTCGAGCAGGCCCCGGTGGTGGCGGCCGAAGCCCTGCAGGTCGAGACCGCCGTGGTGTTCCTGCTCGACCCCGGGCAACAGAGCTTCCGCGTGGCCGCCGGCGTCGGCCTGCTCGAGGGCGAAGGCCTGGGCGAGCGTCTGCCAAACCGGCCCGACAGCCTGCCCGGCTACGTGCTGGCGCAGGACCGGCCGGTGCGGGTGGGTGACTGCGCCAGCGAGCAGCGCTTCGAGCTGCCGCGCCGCATTCTCGAGGCGGGCCAGGCCAGCCTGCTGGCGGCGCCGCTGTCCGACCGAGGCCGCGACATCGGCGCCCTGGTGGTGCGCTCGCGCGAGCGCGATCGTTTCGGCGACGACGAGCTGCGTTTCATGGAGTCGCTCGCCAGCCTGCTGGTCACCGCCCTGCAGCGGGCCCACAGCGAAGAAGCGCTCAGCCACAGCCAGCGCCTGGACAGCGTGGGGCAGCTCACCGGAGGCATCGCGCACGACTTCAACAACCTGCTGACGGTGATCTCGGGCAACCTGCAAGTGCTGGAGGAGCTGCCCGCGCTCGCCGACGACGCCTACGGCCAGCAGCTGGTCGCCGCCGCGACGCGGGCCACGCGCCGGGGCGCCGAGCTGACCGGCCAGCTGCTGGCCTTCTCGCGCCGCCAGGTGCTGCAGCCGGCGCCGGTGGACGTGCCGGCCCTGCTGCACTCGCTGGCCGGCCTGCTGGGGCGCACGCTGGACCAGCGCATCCGCATCGAGGTGCAGGCGCCGCAGGACGGCCTGAGCTGCCTGGCCGACCCCGGACAGCTGGAATCGGCCCTGCTCAACATCGCGATCAATGCGCGCGACGCGATGCCCGAAGGCGGCACGCTCAGTTTCGCCTGCGAGCCCATCGACACCCTGCCCGTGCCGCTGCAGGAAGACCGCGGCGAGGCGACGCCGGCCGCCTCCGTCGCGGACGGCTATATCGCGATTGCGGTGGCCGACACCGGCGCCGGCATGCCGGACGCTGTCAAGGAGCGTGCCTTCGAACCGTTTTTCACCACCAAGGAAGCCGGCCGCGGCACCGGCCTGGGCTTGAGCACGGTGTACGGTTTCGTCAAGCAGTCGCGCGGCGCCGTCAGCCTGGACAGCGCGCCGGGCGCCGGCACCACGGTCACGCTCTACCTGCCGAGTGTGCAGGCAGCAGCGGGCGACCAAGACGCTGCGGCCGATGACAGCGAGGTGCCGCCCGGCCTGCATGTGCTGCTGGTGGAAGACGATGCCGAGGTGCGCGCGGTGGTGCGGCGTTTCCTCGAGACGCTGGGCTGCCGGGTGACCGCCTGCCTGCAGGCCGAGGAGGCACTTGCCCTGCTGTCGCCGCAGGCCGGCTATGAACTGCTGCTGAGCGACATCGCGCTGGGTGCCGGCATGCGCGGCACCGAGCTGGCGCGCCGCGCGCAGGCCATCATGCCCGAGCTGCCGGTGCTGTTGATGACCGGTTTTTCCAGCGGCCTGCTGGACGCCCCGCCGGAGTGGGAACTGCTGCGCAAGCCTTACACCCGGGGCGACCTTGCCCGGGCCATCGTCAAGGTGCTGGGGCCGGGCTGAAGGCCGCGGCGCCGCCTCAGTGCATCGCCGCGGTGGCGGCCGGCGCGGTGCTGCGCTGGATGAAGGCGGTGAGCGCCTCGACGCGCGGGATGTGGATATCGCGGCGGCCCTTTTCGGCGAAGCGGATCACGTCGCCGCGCGCCAGCCGCGACAGTGCCCGGCTCACCGTCTCCAGCGTCATGCCCAGGTAGTTGCCGATCTCGGCGCGGGTCATGCGCAAGGTGATCTGGTCGGCGCGCAGGCCGCGCTGGGACAGGGCGTCGGCCCAGTTGCGCAGGAAGTCGGCGACGCGGGCATCGGCCGGTAGCGTGCACAGCGACATCATCGAGTCACGGTCGCGGCCGATCTCGCGGCTCATCGCCTCGTGCAGAACCCCCAGCAGCGCCGGCTCGCTCATGCAGGCACGCATCAACGCGTCGTAGCGGATGCTCCAGACCTCGCCGGTGTCCATCGCCACCGCGTCGCAACCGTAGCGGCCCTCGGCAATGCCGTCGAAACCCAGCCAGTCGCCGCGGAAGTGCAGGCTGACGACCTGCTCGCGGCCGTCCGAGGCCAGGTTGACCATCTTGAAGAAGCCGGAGTTCACGACGTGCAGGCAGCCGAAGGCCTCGCCGGCCTGGTAGACGCTCTCGCCGGCACGCACCACCCGACGCTGGATGGGCACTTGCTCCTGCAGGAGCTTCAGCGTGCGCGCGATACGGTGGCTGAACTGGCTGTCGAGGTCTTTGGCGGCGGTCATGTCGTTCTCCGGTGTTCTGGGGAAGGACTGTAGAAAACGCGTGCAACGCCAGCATCAACGGCCGGAGGCGCTCGGTAACGCTGCGTCAACGGAACGTGTCCGGCCGGTATCAAACCGCCTCCGCAAACCCGCGCTTGACCGGCGTCAACCCCCGCCGGCGGGGCGCCCCCTACGCTTGGGGGCATGACTGTTTCCGCGTCCGTTCTCGACCATCGCAAGCTCTGGAGCCCCGGCCGGCTGTCCGGCGCCGAGGTGCTGAGCCTGCTCGACAGCGCGCGACGGCTGGCAGCGGCCGACCGTACCGGCGCGCACGCCATGCCGCTGCGGGGCAAGCACCTGGCGCTGCTCCGCGGTGCCGGGGAAGCCCCGGGAGCGACCCGCCGGACCGGCTGCCACGCCTTGCGGCAGGCCGCAGAACGGCTCGGTGCCCGGGTCTCGCTGCTCGCGGACCAGGACGCGGACGCGCCCCACGGGGCCGAACTGAAGGCCAGAGCCCGGCTGCTGGGGCGGTTTTACGACGCGCTGGACTGCACCGGCACCACGCCGGCCGTGCTGCGCGACCTCGACGGAGAGGCCGGGGTGCCGGTCTACGACGGCCTGGCCGGCGCGGCGCATCCGGCCCGTGCGCTCGCCGCGCTGGTGTGCCTCCAGGAACAGGCTGGGCGCCCGCTGGCGGGGCTGCAGGTGGCCTGGCCGGCCGGCACGCCGCTCGGATTGGCCGAGCGCTTTCAGGCGCTGGCGGCGCAAGCCGGCCTCGGCTGCCGACTGGTGGACGAGGGCGACGCCGAACTGCAGTTGACCGAGGACGGCCAGGGCGAGTGGCGCCTGACGGCGGCCGACCGCTGCGTCGGCGGCCCGGATGCGCGCGGGCCCGGGGCAGCCGGACCCTGGCAGCGCACCTTGCAGGCGCTGCTGCTGCACACGATGGCCTGAGCGGCCCTGCCCTCGCCGGGGCTGCAATAGTTCACAGTGACTCGCGGGAGGGGCGGGGCAGACAATGCACGCCCGCCAGACACCCTCTCCAGGAGTACCGTTTCGTGAGCCTTTTCCGAACAAAAAGCGTCGATGCCCTGCTCGACGCCAGCCGCGCGCCGGGCGGGCTGCGCAAGGTGCTGGGGCCGGTGGACCTGGTGCTGATGGGCATAGGCGCGATCATCGGCACCGGCATCTTCGTTCTGACCGGCACCGGCGCCCTGACGGCCGGGCCGGCGCTGACCGTGTCCTTCCTGATCGCTGCGCTGGCCTGCGGCCTGGCTGCGCTGTGTTATGCCGAGTTCGCGTCGGCCATTCCAGTCTCGGGGTCGATCTACACCTACAGCTATGCCACGCTGGGGGAGCTGGTGGCCTGGATCATCGGCTGGGACCTGCTGCTCGAGTACGGCCTCGCGACCTCGGCGGTGTCGGTCGGCTGGTCCGGCTACTTCCAGTCGCTGATGCAGGGCTTCGGCCTCACGCTGCCGACGGCGCTGACGGCCGCGCCGGGCTCTGTGCCGGGGGTGCAGACCTGGATCAACCTGCCGGCGCTGCTGATCATGCTGATCTTGACGTCCATGCTGTCCCTCGGCGTGCGCGAGTCGGCCCGGGCCAACAACCTGATGGTGGCCGTCAAGATCGCGGTGGTGCTGCTGTTTATCCTGGTCGGCGCCCGCCATGTCGAGCCGGCCAACTGGCAGCCCTTCATGCCCTTCGGCTCTCAAGGCGTCTTCAGCGCCGCAGCGCTGGTGTTTTTCGCCTTCATCGGCTTCGACGCCGTGACCTCGGCCGCCGAAGAGGTGCGCCGGCCGGAGCGCGACCTGCCGATCGGCATCGTCGGCTCGCTGGCCGTCTGCGCCCTGCTCTACGTGCTGGTGTCGGCCATCATGACCGGCATCGTGCCCTTCCAGAAGTTCGCCGGCGTGGACCATCCCGTGTCGCTGGCACTGCAGTATGCGGGCGAAAGCTGGGTGGCCGGTTTCGTCGACCTGGGCGCCATCCTGGGCATGACCACCGTGATCCTGGTGATGGCTTACGGCCAGACCCGCGTGCTGTTCGCGATGTCGCGCGACGGCCTGCTGCCCACCCGCCTGTCCCGCATCAGCCCGCGCACTGGCACTCCCGTGTTCGCCACCTGGAGCGTGGGGCTGGTGTTCGCGCTGATCGCCGCCTTCGTGCCGCTGAATGTGCTGGCCGAGCTGATCAACATCGGAACGCTGGCGGCCTTCAGCCTGATCTCGGTGGCGGTGCTGGTCCTGCGGCGGACCCGCCCCGACCTGCCGCGCGCCTTCCGCTGCCCCGGCGTGCCGGTGGTGCCCGTGCTGGCAGTGGCCTTCTGCGTGTTCCTGATGGCCCATCTGAAGGCCTCGACCTGGATCGCCTTCGGCGCCTGGCTGGTCCTGGGACTGGCGGTCTACTTCGGCTACGCACGTCGGCGCTCGCTGCTGCATCCCAGGTGAGTTCAGCCGCGCAGCCACTGCGTCAGCGCGTGGATGCCGAGGCCGACGAGGCCGCCGACCAGGGTGCCGTTGATGCGCACGAACTGCAGGTCGCGGCCGATGTTGCGCTCCAGCTCATCGGTCAGTTCGCGGGTGTTCCAGGCTTCGACGCGGCTCACGATGTAGCGGCGGATGTCCTCGCGGTAGCGCTCGATCCATTCGGGCGCCGCCTGCAGCACCTGGTTGTTGATCCACTCGCGCATCGTCGCGTCGGCCTGCAGCTTGCTGCCTAGCGTGCGTGCAGCGGCGCTGATGCGGCGGGCGACGCTCGAGTCCTCGCGGCCGAGGTCGCTCTGCAGCCAGGCCAGCAGTTCGTGCCAGAGGCCACGCAGGTAGTCGGTGAGCGCGGGATGGGCCAGCGTTTCGTCGCGGATCTGCTCGCCCCTGAGTCGCAGCGCCGGGTCCTGCCTCAGCTTCTCGATGAAACCGGCGACGTACTCGTCGAAGCGCAGGCGCAGCGGATGGGCTGGGTCCTTGCCCATCTCGCCGATGACGCGGCCCACGCCGGCGACGATCTTGCCGGTGGCGACCTGCCCCGCCAGGTTGTCCAGACCGAGGTAGCGCAGGTAGCGCACCTCGCCGGCGATGACCGCCGCGATCTTCGCCTGCACGGCCTCGTCCTCGATGAGTGAGGCGACTTGCTGCAGCACCTCGTCGAGCAAGGCCTGGTGGCGCCCTTGGGCCGTCAGCACGTCCAGCACCTGGCCGGCCAGGTGCGACACGTCGAGCTGCTCGAGCCGCGTCAGCACGGTAGCGCGGATGAAGCGGCTCACGCGGTCGTCGTCCAGCGCGTCCAGGCCGTAGCGCATGGCGGCCTTCAAGTATGCGCCGACCTGATCGGCATGGCCGGGCGCCGCCAGCCAGTCCGCCAGCCGCCCGGCCGGATCGAAATGACGCAGCTTCTCGAGCACCTGGGGCGTGCTGAGGAAGTTGCTGCAGATGAAGCTCGCCAGGTTGGCGCCGATGCGCGCCTTGTTGGCCGGCACGATCGCCGTGTGCGGAATGGGCAGCCCGAGCGGATGCCGGAACAGGGCCACCACCGCGAACCAGTCGGCGATGGCGCCGATCATCGCCGCCTCCGCGAAAGCCGCCAGGTAGGCCCAGCCGGGGTGCCGCCCCTCCAGGGAACTCGCCACGGCAAAGAGCAGCGCGGCCGCCGCGAGCAGGCCCAGCGAGATGGCCTTCATACGCCGCAGGCCACGCACCTTCACTGCGTTGACATCCATTCAATCTACCTTCTTCGCTTCTTTCAACCCTTACATCATGCCCGCGCCCGGTGACCGGCTCGCAAGGCCGGATGCGCTAGGGTCGCTCCGTCGCGTGCCGTTGTGCCGCTTTGCCGCGGGCCCGCCACATCGAAGGAGGCTCTGTTCATGCCCTGTTTTTTATCCCGCTGCGCGGCGCGACGCCGCTTCACGGTCCTGAATGTCTGCGCCCTCGCAGCGCTGCTGGTCGCCTGCGGCGGTGGCAGCTCCGACGACAACGGCAGCGCGGCCGGCCCACACGCAAGTGCCGCGGACCGCCAGCCGGCCGATGGCACCATCGTGGCAAGCCGCGAAACGCCGACCGAGGGTGGGCCCGCGGACATGGACGACCCCGCGGTCTGGATCCACCCGGACGAGGACGACGCGGAAGACTCCTTGATCATCGCAGCTGCGAAGGAAGGCGGGCTGCGCGTCTACGACCTCAGGGGCCGTCTGGTGCAGCGCATCGGCGTGCGGCTTGACGCCGAAGGCGAGGCTCTGAACCGCTACAACAATGTCGACGTCGCTTATGGTTTTGCGCTCGACGGCGATGACATCGACATCGCGGTGGCGAGCGACCGCCGCCAGGACAAGCTCCGCATCTGGCGCATCGGCGAGGACCGCGACGAGGAGGATGCCGTCTTGGAAGACATCACCTCGGCGCGCATGCCGCGGCTCTTCCCCACCCGGCCCGGGCCGGACGACCGGCAAGGCGCCAGCATGGCCAATCCCGACGACGGCGAGCACACCGCCTATGGCCTGGCGCTCTACAGGGAGCGCGACAGCCGCAGGGTCTACGCCTTCGTGAATCAGAACAGCGAGGCAGTGATCGCCCAGTACGAACTTCTCGACGACGGCGACGAGAAGATCACTGCGCGTTTCGTGCGGGACTGGCGCTTCCCCTATTCCTGGAAGGGGCAGGACCTGACGCAGGAGGACGAGAAGGACCTGGCACGCGACTTCAGCCCGCAGTTCGAGGGCATGGTGGTCGACCAGCAAACCGGCATCCTCTACGCCGCTCAGGAGGACGTCGGCATCTGGCGTATCGACACCCGCACTGGCGTGGCCGACAGCCGGCCCTTCTATGAGACACGCCCCTTCGACCCCAACAGCCGGGTGGCGCGCGACGTCGAAGGACTGACGATCTACTACGCCAGCGGCGGCCGGGGCTATCTGCTCGCTTCCAGCCAAGGCCACGCCCACGGCGAAGCACCCACCCTGCCCACACCCGGCCTGGATGACACCTTCGTCGTCTTCGAGCGCGTAGGTCCCAACCGACTGCTGGGCAGTTTCCGTATCGAAGCGCGGCGCCAGGGCCGGATCGACGGCGTCGAGGAGTCCGACGGCTCGGACGTCAGCAACGTGCCCCTGCCCGGGGTTTCCCCACGGAGTATTCATTGCTCAGGATGGCTACGATGGAGACGTCTTCGATGGCTCGACGGATGCGACGAATTTGAAACTCGTGCCGTGGGAGAAAATTGCCCGGGGATTTCCAGGCGAAGCGCTGAAGGTCGATACGCGCTATAACCCTCGCAAGCCCTGACTTGCAGCGCGAGTGCCAAGCGGGACGGCATGCTTTGAGCCGTCGATGCGCCAGTCCGGGTCGCGAGGCGCGGGGCGTCGGCTGTTTTGCCGCTCTCGCCGCGGCCTCCGGGACCTGTCCGATGGGACAGGTCCTTTGCTTTTTCAAAAGCATCAATGGGAGTACGTCACAGATGGGAGGTTCGGCGCCCCCATCCTCGCTCCTGGCAATCCCGCCAGAGCCTTGTGGAACGGTTCACTCGTTCAGCTGGCAGAAACATTTCGCTGCGAAATGCACCAGAAAATGCATCAAGCAATTTTTTGGCCTACAAAACGACACTAAGCGTAACCGGGGTCGCGGAAACATTTGTAGTGATGTTATTTTGGGCCGCAATCATGATACTTGCTGCAGGCTTTGCCATATCGCGACACGCACTGTCCTCGATCATGGCTATTCGCATTACCGAGAGGCAGTGGCCTGAAAGTGAAACTGTTCCAGATGGATCTTTGAAGCACCCTGTCGACAAGGTGCGAGAGAACAATCCAAGGAGCGAGATGGGGGCGGAGCGGGCCCCGCGCAGGTCCAGCGATGAATTGAGTTTAAATAGTGCATGCATCGAATGAAAGGAGAAACTTTGAAGGTGACAAGAGGGCGATCTATTCATGCAGCGAGGTCTGAGCGGACGGGCTTCGATCGCATTGCCAATCGGCTTTTCACGACGGAAAGGTAGCTTGTCGGCAGCCCATTTTTTACGTACCCGGCAAAAGATGTTCACGGGAGGAGTTATGGATGGCTCAACCACTCCAACAGGGGAGTTGGAGACACTTTCGAAAATCATCAATGAAATAAAACCCACAGGGGATCTGCTGGATCAGCTCGACCAGTTCTCCCTGAAGGTGAATGAAGTGATTCCCTTCAAGAAGTGCATCTTGCTTCATGAGCGCGACGGCAAGTCGATTTCAAGAGGCATCATGTACCGCAGTTCGGGTCGGCTGCCCGAGCGCGACGAAGGCAGTCGCGGGCGGTCCTGGATCGGCCCGCCGATCGGCATCAGCCGCTACTTGGCCTGCTTCGAGAAAACCGAGCCGCTCGACAACGCGTTTTTCTGGCGCGATACGAATAGCGGGGACATCGATCTGGATCCGAGAATCGCCGATCTGCGAAACCAGATGAAGGGTGGCGAAGGCGTGGCAGGCAGCGTGCGTTCCTTGAGCTCGGACACCGGCGACGTGGCCACCCTGTTCCAGCTCGAATGCACACGCGGCAGCCTGCGCATGCGGCACCTTCTGATGGTCAGCTTCATTTCCTTCTACCTGCATTCCAGCTTCACGCTGAGAGTGGTGGATTCGAACTGGCAGGATGAACCTTCCGGGGTAAACCTGACGGCGAAGGAGAAGGAGGTTCTGAAGTGGGTGATCGAGGGCAAGACGTCCTGGGAGGTCGGGCGAATCCTCTCGATGTCGGAGCGAACCGTCAAGTTTCATCTGAAGAATGTATATACAAAGTTAAATGTCTCGAATCGTGCGCAAGCCGTCACCGTGGCAAGCCGGCTGCGGTTGATCTGAGGTGCCCCCCACCCACCTTACTGACGGCAACACGAGAAACGGCCCGAACGGTTCGCGTCATTCGAGCCCGCTGCGAAAGAGGGTCAACGCGGGACCTCCTTTAGTGCGCACCGTCAGGCCGCCCGGTCGCGCGCCCTGAGCAGCAGAAGCACGCCATTTGCCAGCAGGCGCGCGTGCCCCACCGCCCAGGCAGGGGCGCGCCTTTCGTGCCCCCACCCGGGCACGAAGGGCTTGGTGCAGTTTCAGGCACCCGGTCGGGGCGGCGGCCGTGGCGTGCACCCCACATCGACGGACGATTCGGTCGCTGGGCCATTTCGGCCGCCGTTGGCGCAGTCGGCCATTCGTGCGCCGCCCGACGCGCGCTGCCCGGGAGGCCCGGCCGTTTCTGGGGCTTTATCCCCCCGCGCGAAGCGCTGCCGGTACCCGGGACGAGAATCGCCGGGCGTACCCTCGACAGGCAGCGTTCATCAGGAGTCAAGAGCAGTGAAGACCAAAGCGGCTGTGGCCTGGAAGGCCGGCGCTCCCCTGAGCCTCGAAGAGGTCGAACTCGACGGCCCCCGTGAGGGGGAGGTGCTGGTCGAGGTGAAGGCCAGCGGCATCTGCCACACCGACGCCTACACCCTGTCGGGCGCCGATCCAGAAGGTCTGTTTCCCGCCATCCTGGGTCATGAAGGTGCCGGCGTGGTGCTCGAGGTTGGAGCAGGCGTCACCTCGCTGAGGCCGGGCGACCACGTGATCCCGCTCTACACGCCGGAATGCCGCCAGTGCAAGTTCTGTCTGTCGCGCAAGACCAATCTGTGCCAAGCGATACGCGCGACCCAGGGCAAGGGCTTGATGCCCGACGGCAGCTCGCGCTTCTCGATCGACGGCAAGCCCCTGTTCCACTACATGGGCACCTCGACCTTCGCCAACTACATCGTGGCCCCCGCGATCGCGATGGCTCGCATTCGCGAGGACGCCCCCTTCGACAAGGTCTGCTACATCGGCTGCGGCGTGACCACCGGCGTCGGTGCGGTGGTCTTCACGGCCAAGGTGGAGGCTGGCACCAACGTGGTCGTGTTCGGCCTCGGAGGCATAGGCCTGAACGTCATCCAAGGCGCGAAGATGGTCGGCGCAGACAAGATCATCGGGGTCGACATCAACCCGGCGCGCGAAGCCATCGCGCGCCGCTTCGGCATGACGCATTTCATCAATCCCCGCGAGGTCGACCACGTCGTCGACGCCATCGTGCAGCTCACTGAGGGTGGCGCGGACTACAGTTTCGAGTGCATAGGCAACACCACCACCATGCGCCAGGCGCTGGAGTGCTGCCACAAGGGCTGGGGCCAGAGCATCATCATCGGAGTCGCGGAGGCCGGCGCGGAGATCAGCACGCGGCCCTTCCAGCTGGTGACGGGGCGGGTGTGGAAAGGCTCGGCCTTCGGCGGGGCGCGCGGGCGCACTGACGTGCCGAAGATCGTCGACTGGTACATGGAAGGCAAGCTGCGTATCGACGAGATGATCACCCACACCCTCAGCCTGGACCAGATCAATGAAGGTTTCGATCTGATGAAACGCGGCGAGTCGATCCGCTCGGTGGTGGTGTACTGAGATGGCACCCGAGCTGCTCAGCGCACATGCCTGCTTCGGCGGTCACCAGTCCTTCTGGCGCCACGACTCGGCGCGTATCGGCCTCCCCATGCGCTTCGGCATCTACCTGCCGCCGCAGACAGCCTCCGGTCCGGTCCCCGTGCTTTTCTACCTTGCCGGTCTGACCTGCACCGAGGAAACCTTTGCGACCAAGGCGGGCGCGCAGCGTTGGGCAGCCGAACTGGGCCTGGCTCTGGTGACGCCCGATACCAGCCCCCGGGAGGCCGGTGCCGAAGGAGAGAGCGCCACCTGGGACTTCGGCGTCGGTGCGGGCTTCTACCTCGACGCGATGCGCTCGCCGTGGCGCAAGCACTGGCGCATGGAGAGCTACATTGCCGACGAGTTGCTGAGCTTGGTCGCCGAGCACTTCGCCGTCGACGTGCACCGCGCCGGGATCTTCGGTCATTCGATGGGAGGGCACGGCGCCCTGACCCTCGCCTTGCGCCATCCTGGCCTGTTCGCCTCGGTCTCCGCCTTCGCCCCGATCGCCGCGCCGATCCGCTCCCCCTGGGGTCAGAAAGCCTTTGAAGGTTATCTCGGCGAGGACCGCCGGGCCTGGACCTCTCACGACGCCACCGAGCTGATGGCCCGACAGCCGGAGGCGCCCTACCCCGGCGGCATCCTGATCGACCAGGGTCTGGACGACAACTTCCTCGACGAGCAGCTTCATCCCGCCGCCTTCGAGGCGGCGTGCGACCAGGTCGGGCAACCCCTCACGCTGCGCCGCCACGCTGGCTACGACCACGGCTACTACTTCATCGCGAGCTTCGTCGAGGACCACCTGCGCTTCCACGCGGCCCAACTGACACGCCGCCTCTGAACGGTCGCTGCCGGGCTCCTGCCTGCGCCGGGCCGAAGGACGGCTTCTCAGGCCGCCAGCGCCACCGTCTGCTGCGCTGTCGTGCCGGGCCGGGCCGGCGCGACATAGGCCTGGTACTGGGGCTCTGCCGCGGCGCCGAACAGCAGATGGCACGCCTCTCGCAGTCCCGGCGAGGCGCGCAGGCGCTGGCGGCCGAGCGTGAGTTCCAGCGTACTGCGGCGGCGCAGGAAGTCCTCCAGCGTGGTGACCATCTCGCGTCGGGCGATCCAGGTCAGTTCACATCGCATGTAGCCGCTGCCCTCGATCGGTACTTCGGCGGCCGATGCGTCGGCCTGGATCTCCTTCAGCAGCGCGAAGGCATCTTCCCCGTAAAGCCGCCACAGCCGCTCGCCCGTCGCGGCCGGGCAGGCCAGGCGGGCCCACGCTTGCAGAAACGCGGCGCGCCGGGTAAGGGGCGGCTCGCCATACCAGCGCCGGTCCGCGTGAGGCAGCGCTACACCCATCTTCGTGATCTCTTCGCAGAGTTCTTCGCCGACGTTGATGCAGTCGGTCAGCTTGCCGCCGAAGATGCTGACGTGGCGGCTCGCCAGGTCGGTTTCCACCACGTGTTTGCGTGACATCTGCAGCCAGTCCGGCTCGCCCTGCCCGCCGCCTCGCACCACCAGCGGCCGCACGCCGCAGCGCTCCGAGATGATGTCCGCCACCGTGAGCGGCGTTTTGAGATTCAGACGCTTGTTGATGTTGTCCAGCACGAAACGCCGGTCCTCGTCGGTGACCTGAGGCAGCGGATCGTCGACGCGGGTGTCGGTGGTGCCGATGCACGTGCGGTGGCCCATCGGGATGGCGAAAAACAGCCGGCCGTCGTCCGCGAAAAAGGTCAGGATGCGCCGACTTTCAGTGAGACGCGGGACGATCAGGTGGATGCCCTTGGAATAGACGTGACGGTGCTCGGTGCGCTGCCCGCTGCGGGTGTTGTGCTGATCGACAAAGGCGCCGCACGCGTTGACCAGCGTGCGAGCGCGGACCTCAAAGCGCTCCTGAGCGACCTTGTCGAACACCGACACGCGCCAGAGGCCGTCGGCGTCGCGTCGCGCCCCCTCGGACTCGACATAGTTGACGGCGGCGCAGCCAGCGTCCATGGCCACCCGCACGAACTGGAACACGAAGCGGGCGTCGTTGTCGACCAGGTAGGCATCGGAGTATTCGAATCCGCCGTCGCAGCCCTCGAGCTTCACGACCGGCTCCTCGGCCTGGATGCTCCGGCGCGAGAGCAGCCGAGGCGTTTGCGTGAACCCCCTGCCGATCAACCAGTAGAGCCAAGTGCCGGCGAACAGCTTGAGCAGCGAGTGGCGGAAATTCTTCTCGTGCACGGTGAAAAAGCGAATCTCCTGCACCGAGGACGGGTAGCTGCGCATCAGGCGGTTGCGCGACAGGCAGAGCTTGTTCACGAGGCCGAATTCGCCCGACTCCATGTACTTGATGCCGCCCCAGGCCAGGTTGGACGACTGCTGGCTCGCCACCCCGGCGAAATCACGCGCGTCGATCAGCGCGGTGCGCGCACCGCGGGTCGCCAAGGCCGCCGCGGTGACGGCGCCGTTGATGCCAGCGCCGATGACCAGGGTGTCGAAAACGGCGGTTTTCAGTTCCGTAAGACAGGCGTTGCGAAGTTCCATGGCAGCGGACAGTGAAGGAGGCCCCGGGGAGGGAGCGAGCCGGGACGTGCTCGCGTCGGGAGGCAGTGTCCGCGTAAACGATCTCAAAGTCAACAGAAACGAACCAAATCGAAAACCTAATAGGAACAAAACGAAAACAAACGAACAAAGAATTCCGTTTTCCTCCGCAAGCCGCCGCTTGTGCAGTTGTGGAACGGACAAGGAGACGCGGTCACGGCTCAGCGCGCGGCGAGCCGAAACCAGGGCGTGCAAGGACCGGATGGACCGCGGCGCAGGCGCGGTCTAGATCCCCGCGGTCTGCCGGAGCACCGCGATGACCTCCTCGTCACTCACTTGGTGGAAGTCGCGGTAGTAGGCGCCGACCGCCTGGAATTCCGGCGGCTGCAAGAGGCAGACCAACTCGTCCACCTCCGGCCGCAAGGCCTCGGCAGTGGACGGTGCGGCCACCGGGACAGCCAGGACCAAGGCCGCCGGTTGGCGTTCCCGCAGAGCCTTGAGTGCGGCACGCACCGTCGTACCGGTCGCAATGCCGTCGTCGACCAGGATCACCGAGCGGCGCTGCAGCGCCACAGGCTGCCGGCCCTGCAGGTAGAGTTCACGCCGGCGCGCAATCTCCAGCGCTTCGACCTGGGCGCGTGCTTCGACATGGGCGCGGCTGGTGTTCGTCAAGGCCATGATCTGTTCGTCGGTTACCAGCACCGGCGGATCGGCGTCGACCAAGGCGGCCACGGCGAGTTCAGGATGCCAGGGGAGGCCGATCTTGCGCACGATCAGCAGGTCCAGCGGCGCCTGCAGCCGCCACGCCACCTCGGCTGCCACCGGCACACCGCCGCGCGGCAGCGCCAGCACCGCCGGCGAAGGCAGTTGCAGCGCCGCGACCTGGTCGGCCAACAAGCGTCCGGCCTCGATGCGATCAGTGAAGATCTGGGCCATCAGGACCTCCCCAGGCCTCCGTGGAAGCGAGCACAGCCGAGCGCCGGCCGTTTGTCGTGCTCAACGCAGCCGGAGCTCGGGCCCGCAGCCCTGCTGGCTGGCGCGCGCTGCCGTGCGTTGCAGCAGCGCCTGGTCGGGACCGCTCTCGTCAGCGGCCGCGAGGCCGGCGGACGGGGTGCCGGGATGGGCCGGCAGCCGCGACATCGCCGACGCGATGCTGGACCACTCCTCTTCACGCAGCAGTTGGATGGCCAAGGAAAACAGGGCCCGGTCCTCGTGGTCGAGCAGACGCAGCACTTCGGCGCGGTGCTGCTCCACCAGCGCCGACAGCTCGCCGACCAGGCGCAGTTCGCCGGCGGCGATGCGATCGAGCGCTTGGAGACACCGGGCCAATAGGAAGGCCGCCTGGCGCTGGCCCTCCTCGATCAGGGCGATGAGCCGGTCGGCCTCGCTGGAACGGCCCCGCATCAGGGGCAGCAACTGATCGCGCTCCTTGAGGTGAGGGCCACCATCGCGGAAGCTGCCGAGGAAATGCAGCAGGCCTTTCATGCGGGTGAGCGACATGCCCGGCTGCCACCACGCCTGGGCCCGCAACATCTCGTCCAGTGTCGCGAGCGTTTGACGAATCACCGCGTGCTCGGCTTGCAGCAACGAGCACACGCATTGGGCAGCCAGCATACAGTTCTCCTGTTGCCGCCCCGGCGGGCGCCGGGGCCTGGGTGTCGTCGGTCGGCATGCCGCCTCTGGTTGCAGTTGGCGCACAGCCGCCCGCGGGCCGGAAAATGCCGAACCCCCACTATAGGAGCTTGCACGCGCGCCTTGCCGGGAATTCGCAACGGCCCGCAGGGTCATCCGGGCCGCCCTCGCCACGCTGCGCCCCAGCACGTGCACCAGCGCCGCCGAGCACCGGAGGCTGCGTTTTTGCCCGGCCGGTTCGGCAAGTTCTGCCGCCTGGCAGTGTCCGGCGCCCTGGCAACCCTGCCAAGCCCGCAGGATCAGCGGTCGCGCCCCGCCCTCCCTGACCAGTGAGGCTGGCGCGGGCACTTCGATTGCTGAGGTGTCCGCACGGCCGCCGCGGGGCGGCTTGGGGAGGGCCCGTGATGGAACAGGACTCGATGGAAGCACTATTCGTCGCCGGCATGCTGACCGCCCTGACGGTGGTCGTGACCGTGCACTGGAAAGAGCGCCGAGCCGTCTCGTGGGGAGCACTGGGGCTCTGCCTCTTGGTGCCCGAGGCCAGCGCCCCCTTGCCCAACGCCCTGCTGCTGCACCTCATCCTCATGATCACCGTGATCGCGGTGCTGGGGCAGTTGGTGCACGATACACGCCGACTGCGCGAGGGAGCGCCCGCGACGGCGGCCGACGCACAAAGCGGCGGCTTCGACGACTTCGCGCGGCCTGTGCGCGGCGGCGACATGGTCGGCCTGCTCGGCGGGCCGGCTGTGCGGCCCGACGGCCGGGATGCCGCTTCCCTGTGAAGCGGCTCCGACGCCCGCAGATTCAAAAGGAAACAACTGCGCGACCGCTCCGGCGTGAGCGCGCGACGGGCCCGTGCAGCCGCGGTCGCAGCGGCACGGGCCCCCGCATCCAGGGGCTGCCGGCAGGGGCCGGGGTCACCCTTGGCTACGGTTTACGCGCGTCTTTCGTCTATAAACGGTCACAATCATTGCCGAGATGCACTTGCGCCCGGCTTCATGAGCGACTTCGCTCTCCGCACTTGATTCGATGACCTACCCATCCCAACAGTCCGTCTCCACCGACCGCCATCCTGCGGGTTTCGAACCGACCCACGCCCAGGCCGCGCCGAGCCAGGATGCGCTGGGTCATGGAGCGCGCGTCGCCGAGTACGAAATCGAGCGTGTGCTGGGCGAAGGCGGCTTCGGCATCGTCTACCTCGCCGTCGACCACGACCTGCAGCGGCATGTCGCAGTCAAGGAGTACCTGCCAGCCGCGCTGGCGTCGCGTGGCGCCCGTTCACAGGTGACGCTGCGTGCTTCCTCGCATGCCGAGACCTTCGCGCTGGGACTGCGCTCCTTCGTCAACGAGGCGCGCCTGCTGGCCCGTTTCGACCACCCCTCGCTGGTGCGTGTCTACCGCTTCTGGGAAGCCAACGGCACCGCCTACATGGTGATGCCCTACTACGAGGGCCCCACGCTGGCGGAGGCCCGGCTGGCGATGCGCACGCCGCCCGACGAGGCCTGGCTGCGCCGGCTGCTGCATTCCCTGATGGGGGCGCTGGAGGTTCTGCACGAAGGCTCCTGCTACCACCGCGACATCGCGCCTGACAACATCCTGCTGCTGCCCGACGGCCGCCCGGTGCTGCTCGACTTCGGCGCCGCCCGCCGGGTGATCGGCGACAAGACGCAGACCCTCACCGCCATCCTGAAGCCCGCCTTCGCGCCTATCGAGCAGTACGCCGAGGCCGGCCATCTCCAGCAAGGTCCGTGGACCGATCTCTATGCGCTGGCGGCGGTGGTCTATTACTGCATCAGCGGCCGCTCGCCGTTGCCGTCCACCGTCAGGGCCGTTGATGACCAGCTCAAGCCGCTGAGCGAGGTGGTCCAGTCGCTGCAGGCGACTTTCCCCGAGGTGCGCTACAGCCCGGGCTTCCTGGCAGCGATCGACTGGGCCCTTTCCGTGCGTCCCCAGGACCGGCCTCAGAACGTCGAGCAGTTGCGTCAAGCCCTCAATCGCCACGACGGCGGGCGTCCGAGCGGCCCGCCCCCCGCTGTCGTGGCGGCGGCTGCGGCTGCTCCACCTCCGGTGACGCCGTCTGCGGCAAGCATCGCGGCCGCCATGCCACCGCCGCGTTCGACCCAGCCGCCGCAGGAAGTGCCGACGCTGTTTTCGGTCTTTCCCGGGCCGGACACACCGAGGCCCGCCGCGGCGGGTGCAGCGCCCGGGCCTGCGACCGGCAAGCCGGACGAAGTCCCGTCCGACGCCGCCGTGATGGCGGCGCTCAATGTCGCGCTCGGCTCGCTGCCCGACCTCAAGCCGGATCCCGAGCGCTGGACGGCAACACGCGCGGCCGACGAAGATGACCGCGCCGCCGGACGCAGTAGCGGCGGCATGGTGCGCTGGGGCCTGATGCTCGCCGTCCTGGTCGCCATCGGCCTGGGTGCCTGGAAATGGAACGAACGCCGCCACGCCGAGGCCGTGCTGCGTCAGATCGCAGGCAGCTCGCTGAGCGACCCGGCACTCACGCAGCCCCGCCCGGCACCGCCCACCCCCGGGGCCGTGCCGCCCACCCCCGCGGCGGTGCCGCCCGCTCCCGCGCCGACAGTTGCGACGCCGCCAGCCGCCCCGCCGGCTGTCGCTGCCGCGCCGATGCCACCGCCGACCCCGGCTCCGGCAGCCCCCGCGCCGGCGACGCCGCCCGTCGACCCGGTCGCCGCAACGCCCGCCGCCCCACCGCCGGCGCCGGTCCCGGCAGCCTCCGCCCTCGCTGCAGCGCCGGCCATGCCCCCGGTGGCCGCCGCCACGACGCCGCTGGAAACTCCCCCGCCTCAAGCGGCGGCCGGGCTGCCACGCGAGGAGGAGACGGGCGCCGGCTCCACGGCGACGCGGCGGGTGGGCGCCAGCGAACCGTCGAATCCCCGCACCTTGTGCGAGCCGAGGACCAATTTCTCGTTGTATTACTGCATGCAGACGCAATGCAGGAAGCCGCAATACGTGAACCATCCGCACTGCAAGCGACTGCGCGAGCGGGACGAGGTCGAGTGAGCCGGCCCCGGATTTGCTGGTGAACGACAGGCCCGCCGGCCCGCTGCCGCCGGGCCGACCCCGCAATCGTGCGGACCCCGGTCCGCAGAGAAAGGCCAAGATGACTTCCTTGTCAGACGCTCAGCTGTCGTCGTTGAAAGCACAGCTCAAGGAGCGCGAGCAGAAGCTGCAAGGTGAAGTGCGGCTGTCGCGCCAGGCCAAAGAAGAACTTGCCGTGGGACAGGCAGGTGTGGTCGGCGACCACGGGGACGCCGCGGCCGCGCACCTCCAGGCCGGCATACGCCACGTCGAGACCGAACGCGACATCGAGGAGCTGCTCGACATCGAGGCCGCGCTCGAGCGCATCCAGGCCGGCAGCTACGGCGAGTGTGTCGATTGCGGCCAAGACATCGCCTACGCCCGCCTGCAGGCTCAGCCCAGCGCCACCCGCTGCGCCGACTGCCAAACCGTCTTCGAGCGCCGGCACCCGACCGTTCTGCGGGATCCCGGCTGAGTGGCGGCGCCGGCGGCTGTGCCGGTGCTGCACCGCTTCCTCCCGGCCCTGGCCCCTCTCCCGATCCGGGCTTCCCGGCACAATTCCTCGCCCGCCCTCCGCGCCCCTGCCCGCAGGCCGGAGGTGCTCGCTACCATCGCCTGCTCATGTCACTGTTACAGGCAGATGCAGAAATGTTCGGCGAAATCACAGGCTGGCTGGTGGCCTTCAAATACCCGGCAGGCGACAGCGGCCCTCAGTGGCTCGAAGTGAAACAGCCCGAGCGCGACGAAGCGCTCGCCAGCGCCCGAGCGATGGCCGCTCAGCGCTGGCCCGAGGCCGACGTTTTCAAGGTCGTCCCCATCATGGAATGAAACCCTTCGCCCCGGTTCGCCCGGGGCGGGCCCTCGGCGTGCCAGCCGCACGGCTTGAGCCGGAATTGGACGGTATACCGGGAAGTCCTGTAGGAAGTTGCCTGACAAGCACATCAGACGGAGGCGACACAGCGGACAGAAGCAACCTGATGTTTCCAGGCCTCAAGCTTCGCCAGAATTCAATCCATCGAGCAAGCCCCGGTTTGCACCCCAGTCAAGAAGTTCAGGACAGACGCAGGAGTTCACCATGACCGCCACCGCAGACCAGATCCTCAGCGAGATCCGCGAAGCCAACCTGTCCTACCTGATGCTGGCGCAGAACCTGATCCGCAGCGACCGCGAACAGGCCCTCTACCGCCTGGGCGTGTCGGAAGACACCGCCGACCTGCTGGCGGTGCTGAGCCCCGCGCAGATGATGAAGATCGCCTCGGGCAACACCTTGCTGTGCCGCTTCCGGTTCGATGACGAACTGGTCTGGGGCCTTTTGACCAACCATGGCAAGACCACCGCCGCGAACGACGCCACCTCGCGCCTGCACGCTTCCATCGTGCTGGCCGGCCGGCACCAGGAAGCGGCCTGAGTCGCGCCCGCCTCGATCCCCTTCATCCCCCTCCTCACTGAGACACGGACCCCGCCCATGCGCACCAAGAGCATCCTGAGCGAAGCCAAGCAGATCGAACGTGCCGTCACGCTGATCCAGCTGGGTGCCCGCCTGCAGGTGCTGGAGTCCGAGACCGACATGTCCTACGAGCGCCTGCTGCGCCTGTACAAGGAGGTGTCGGGCAAGTCGCCGTCGAAGGGCCAGCTGCCGTTCTCGACCGACTGGTTCATGACCTGGCAGCCGAACATCCATGCCTCGCTGTTCCTGAACATCCACGAGTACCTGAACAAGGTGGCGGAGATCGACGAGATCGACACCATCATCAAGGCCTACCGGCTGTACCTGGAGCAGACCCAGGCGCAGGGGCTGGAGCCGCTGCTGTCGGTGACGCGGGCCTGGCGCCTGGTGAAGTTCATCGACAACGGCATGCTGACCTTGACCAAGTGCTCCAAGTGCGGCGGCCACTTCGTCACGCACCCGCACGAGATCGCCAAGCACTTCGTGTGCGGCATGTGCAACCCGCCGGCCCGCGCCGGCAAGGGCAAGGCTGCCGGCGGCCTGCAGCTCGGCCACTGAAGGATGGCCAGGCCGGACTCGACCCCGAATTTTGTTTTCTTGTCGTTGGTTTCCTCCTGAGAGAAGCACAGTCCGCTGTGCCTTGCAACGGGCCCCTCGGGGCCCGTTTTTTTGCCCCGGGAAGGCGCTCAGCGCCGCCGCATCAGCCAGGCGCCCATCGCCATGCCGACAGCCAGGCCGCCGTAGACCATCCACAGGCTCTTGCCCGACAGGCGGCGCTCGAAGCCCGGGGTCAACCGCCTGGGCACGACCACCAGGTCGACCACGGCCGCCACCGCGGTGGCCTTGATCGCGTTGCGCGCCACGGCTGCCGCACTGCGCGGCTCGCGCTCGCGGCCCAGCAGTTTCTCGAACAGCACCCCCCAGAAGATGCCGGAAGCGGCATGCAGCGCGGCGCCGGTCGCGGTGTGGCGCACGGTGGGCCGGTCGACGTTCAGCGCCTCGTCGCCGTGGATGATGTGGCTGGTGGCATTGAGCGGCGCCACGGCGCTGCCGGTCTCTTTGCGTCCGCGCAGCGCCAACAGTGCCGCGGAAGTGATGCTGGCGGCACCGCCCGAGACGACGGCGTCTTTCACGGCTGCGGTCCAGGTTTTCATCGAATGCCTCGCTTTCCTTGCTGTGTGGGCGGTCGCCCTTCTTGAACCTGCTCGCAAGGAAAACGGCAAGAGGCATTCCCGGCTGGGTACGGGGCTTGCCAGACAGCGGAGGTCAGCAAGCCGGAGCCCACCGTGACAGGTATCGTGAACGACCCCCGGGTTCAACAGTGCATCGAGGACTGCCTGCAATGCTGGGCCGCTTGCCGCGGCACCGCCCTGCGGCAATGCCTGGATCTCGGCGGCCCCCACGCCGAGCAGGACCACCTCAGCCTGATGATGAACTGCGCCGACCTCTGCCAGGCGACGGCCAACTTCATGCTCAGCGGATCGACCCTGCACAGCGAGGTGTGCGCGCTGTGCGCCAAGGTGTGCGGAGCCTGCGCGCAGAGCTGCCGACAGCTCGGTTCCCTGGAGGACTGCGAAGCCGCCTGCCGACGCTGTGCCGACAGCTGCCGCGAGGTGGCGGGAACCGCCCCGCCGCAGGGGCAGACCGACTCGCGGCTCCCGACCACCGGAATGCCCGGCGGGCCGGCGCGCCAGGGCGCCTACGGTTGAACGCGGCGCCGCGGCGCGGCCACCGCCTCACCCCGCGCCGAGGCGCGGGGGGCGCGGCGTGCGGATGTCGCGCGTCTCGGGGGTACAGGACCAGCCCGGCAGCTGGCGCGCGATGCGCTCGGCCTGTTCGGGCTGGGCCTCGATGATCAGAGTGCCGCTGCCCCGGCCCAGGACCGTCGCACCGGCGGCGCGCACCGCCCGCGCGGCCGCCTCGGGCTCCGGCACGTCCGAGGGCGCGATGGCTTCGAGGCTCCGGCAATAGAGGACGAACCTGGACATCGGCGAATTATCTCGCCAGCCCCTTGCCCTGCAAAGTCGGGGCGAAACCCAGGTCGTCGGCGCGTTCTGCCGCCAGCGCCAGGATGGCTTCCGACCGTTTGGCGTCGCGCGGTGCCTGCAGCAGCTCGGGCGAGGCCGCCAGCGCACGCGCCAGCACGCCCGCAGCCACCGGGCTGGCCATCGAGGTGCCATCCATCACGCCCCAGCGGTCTTGCGGGATGGTCGAGACAATGCCGACCCCGGGGGCACCCAGCCGGATTTGCGGCCCGCGGTTGGAGAAGCGTGCGACGAAGGTGTCGTACTCGCCCGGCGGCTCGCTCAGGTGGCGGGCCTGGGCCGATCCCTCGGGCCAGGCGTCCTTCACGCCCAGCGCCGAGACGGCCAGCGACAGCGGGTCATTGGCCGGGTAGCTGACCGGGCCGCCCTCGTTGCCGGCAGCGCAGACGCAGATGGCGCCGCTCAGGCGCGCGAACTGGATCGCCTCGGAAATCGCCGGGTCGCTGCCGGCCCCGCCGAGGCTCATGTTGATGATGTCGCAGCCGTCGAGCACGGCCTGGCGGATCGCTTCGCGGATGGCGGCGTTCGACGCTCCGCCCTCGCCGCGTTCGAACACGCGATAGGCGTGCAGCGCGACTTGCGGCGCCTCGCCCGCGAGGTTGAAGCCGCCCTCGCGCAGCTGCGCCGCGATGACGCCGGCCACGTGGGTGCCATGGCCCTCCTCGTCGTGCCATTCCTCGACCGGCTCGACCAGCGTGGTATTGCGTCCGACGGCCACTGGCAGATCGGCATGCGGCCCGACGCCGGTGTCGATCACGGCGACCTTCACGCCGGCGCCCGCCGACGGTTCCGGCTCGCCGTAGAGACGGCGCCGGGCATCGGCGAAGCTGCGATCCAGCCCCACGACATGCAGCTGGGTCACTGCTTCGAGTTCGACATCCTGCCACTCGCGCGGCCAGCCGCCGTGCAGCGGATAAGCGACCACCAGCGGCGCACGCGTGACGCTGCCGGGCAGTTGCAGCCGCACCTCGCCCTGCGCGTCGGTCACCCCTTGGGCACCGGTCCGGCTGTCGGCATCGGTCAGCACCACCACCATGCAGTCCGACAGCGGCCGTGGCTCTGCCCCGTCGGCGACGATACGCACGGTGAGCTCACGCAGCGGGGCCTCCTGCGTGGGGGCGACCCGGTTGAGCACTTCCACCCGCGGCGCGCGGGCCGGTGTGTAGCGCCGCTCGGGCACGATACGCAGGCCGGGCAGCTGGGATTGCACCAAAGCTGCCTCGTCGGGCGTCAGCTCGACCACCTTGGTGCCGTCGCTCGCCGCTGAGGCGAGCACACGCAGCGACAAGCCGCCCAGGGAGGCGCGCCCCTCCTGCTGCATCGGCAGAAGCTGGCGCAAGGCATGCTCGGCGGTGGCGGAGGACAGGCCGCCGGTGACAAAACCCGCAGTGGGCAGTATCAGGTAGCGGGACGGAGCGGACGAGGATGACGAGGGGGAGGAGCTGCTGCTAGCCATGGTATTCCTGTTGTGACCCGGGACGCGGGCAAGGTGTGCCTTGACTCATTCTGTCGGCATTGACATGGCAAGCCGTGACGACATTTTTCTGAGCACGCCTTCGGCGAGGCGCTGGGCCGGCGCGATCTACATCGCCTGGCATACCTTTTTACCGGGACCGGCGCCTGCCGGGCGGCGCAACGCCGTCGTCACCCGAGCGCGTGCCCGTCCAGCCAGGCGGACAGCCGCAGCGGGCATGGCGATTGCGAAGCGCTGCAGGGAACGGCGCGGCCCGACCGGCAGCGTCGCCATCGCCCTTGACGGCGACCGCAGGCGGCGGCCAAAGTGTCGGTTGTCGTGTCCCTTGACGCCATGAAGGAGAGAACACCATGCAACAGATTTCCGAAGTGATGACCCGGAATGTGCGGGTCGTCTCGCCCGACGACTCCCTGCAATCGGCAGCCCGGGTGATGGACGAGATGAACGTCGGCGCCGTTCCCGTCTGCAACGGCGACCGCCTGGTGGGCATGATCACCGACCGCGACATCACCGTGCGCGCGGTGGCCGCCGGCCTGCCGGCCGACGGTACCCATGTCGGCGACGTGATGACCGATCAGGTGCGCTGGTGCTTCGAGGACCAGCCGGTCGACGAGGTGATGAAGCAGATGAGCGACGTGCAGATCCGCCGCGTCCCGGTGGTCGACCGCGACAACCGGCTGGTGGGCATCGTTTCGCTGGGCGACCTTGCAACCCGTCATCCGGCAGACGTCGAAGGCACGCTGGAACGCATCTCTTCGCCGTCCCAGCCGGACCGCACGCACTGACCCCCCTTCACCGCCCCGCTGCCCCGATCGGACCGGCGCAGCGGGGCCCTCTGCGGCCAGGACGGCTGTCGTGTCCCGGCCCCGCCCGCCCGCACCGCTGCGCCGGGCGTCGCCCATCCGAGAGTGACATGAACACGAACAAGACCGCGAACCGCACCCCTTCGACGGCCGCCGCCGCCCGCCCCGCCCGCCGTGGCGACTCCGAGCGGGCCGGCGCATGAAGCCACAGTTGCAACACCTCGCCTCCCCTCCGCTCCTGTCCCAGCCCGCTCCCGCCGACCTCCCGGATGCCCGACACCCTGCCTCGCCTGCGCGACGCGGGGTGCCGGCATGGATCTCCGTCGGCCTGGTGGAGGACAGCGACCAGCGCCTGCTCGACCTGCGCAACGGGCTGCTGCAGCGGCCCGCCCACATCTCGCCCAAATTCTTCTATGACGCGCAGGGCTGCGCGCTCTACAGCGCCATCTGCGAGCTGGCCGAGTACTACCCGACACGCACCGAAGCTGCGATCTTCGAACGTCACCGGGACGCGATCGCGCGCCGCCTGCCACGCGGTGTGCAATGGGTCGACCTGGGCTGCGGCGACGGCGCCAAGTCCTGGCCCTGGCTGAAGCCGGTGGAGGCGCGCCGCTGGGTCGGCGTCGACATTTCTCCCGAATGGCTCTCGATGTCGCTGCAGGCCGGTGGTCAACAGTTCGTCGAGGTCGAGTTCGTCGGCGTAGCCACCGACTTCACCCGGCCGCTGCAACTGCACCACGTACTGGGCCAACGCCCGCACTGGCCGCGCGTGTTCTTCTACCCGGGCTCCTCCATCGGCAACTTCCCGCCCGAGCAGGCGCTGGCGCTGCTCGGCTCGGTGCGCGAGCACCTCGGCCCCGAGGGACGGCTGCTGATCGGCATCGACGGCGTCAAAGACAAGGCGGTGCTGGAGGCCGCCTATGACGACGCGCTGGGCGTCACGGCCGCTTTCAACCGCAATGTGCTGCGGGTGGTCAACCGCGAGCTCGACGCCGACTTCGACGCGCGGCGCTTCGCGCACCGGGCGGTCTTCAACAGCCGCGACAGCCGCATCGAGATGCACCTGGTGGCCCAGGGCGTGCAGCAGGTGCACCTCGGCACCGACCAGCGCGTCTTCGACGACGGCGAGGCCATCGTCACCGAGTACTCCTACAAGTACACGCCGGAGTCCTTCGCCGCCCTGCTGCGCGAAGCCGGCTTCGGCAGCAGCTGGCACTGGAGCGACGAGCGCGGCTGGTTCCATGTTTTCGTCGCCGGCGCCTGAAGGACCCGCCATGGCCTGGATGCCCCCTGCCCCCGCGGCCCCGCCCGCCGCGCCAGCCCTGCTTGCCACCTTCCGCGCGGTGCGCCGGCAGACCGACGCGCTGGTCGAAGGCCTGACGCCCGAGGACTGCATGCTGCAGTCGATGGCCGACGCCAGCCCAGTCAAGTGGCACATCGCCCACACCACCTGGTTTTTCGAGACCTTCGTGCTGGAACGCGCCCCGGGCGGCTGGCGGCCGGTGGATCCGGCCTACCGCCGGCTTTTCAACAGCTACTACGTCGGCGTCGGGGAACGCCACCCGCGGCCCGAGCGCGGCCTGCTCTCCCGGCCCTCGTTCGCGGAGGTGCAGAGTTACCGCCGCACAGTCGAGCAGCAGGTCGCGGCGCTGCTGGAGCAGCGTGCGCTGGCGCCGGACCTGCTGGCCCTGGTCGAGCTGGGCCTGCACCACGAGCAGCAGCACCAGGAGCTGATCCTCACCGACCTCAAGCACCACTTCTCGCGCAATCCCCTGCTGCCGGCCTACCGGCCTTTGGGCAAGCGCCCGGTCGGGGACCCTCCCGGCCCACTGCGTTTCGTCGGCTTCGAGGGCGGTCGCACCGAGCTCGGACATGCCGGCCCGGCTTTCGCCTTCGACAACGAGCAGCCGCGCCACACGGCCTGGCTGGCGCCCTTCGAGCTCGCTTCGCGGCTGGTCTGCAACGCCGAATACCTGGCCTTCATCGAGGACGGCGGCTACCGGCGCCCTGAGCTGTGGCTGTCGGACGGCTGGGACCTGTGCAGCCGGGAGGGCTGGCAGGCGCCGCTCTACTGGCAGCGTGACGGCGAGAACGAGGCAGCCGGCTGGCGGCACTTCACGCTGCAGGGCGAGCGCGAGCCGGCACCGGGCGAGCCGGTCTGCCACCTCAGCTACTACGAGGCCGACGCCTATGCGCGCTGGGCCGGTGCCCGCCTGCCCACCGAGGCCGAGTGGGAGACCGCGGCCGCCAGCCTGGGCCCCCCCGGCAGCGGGACCGGCTCGGGTCGCGGCTGCCTGCTGGAGCAGGGCCTCTTCCACCCGCGCCCCGCCAACGGCGACCCGCTGGCCCAGATGTTCGGCGACACCTGGGAGTGGACCCAGAGCGCCTACCTGCCCTACCCCGGCTTCCGCGCGGCACCGGGCGCGGTGGGCGAGTACAACGGCAAGTTCATGATCAACCAGATGGTGCTGCGCGGCGGCTCCTGTGCGACGCCGGCCTCACACCTGCGCGCCAGCTACCGCAACTTCTTCCCGCCGCAGGCGCGCTGGCAGTTCAGCGGGCTGCGGCTGGCGCGCGACGCGGGCTGAGTGCACCTCAGCCGTTGATGACCTCGCCGCCGTTCGGGTGCAGCACCTGTCCGGTCATGTAGCTGGCGTCACGCGAGGCCAGGAAGACGTAGCTGGGCGAGATCTCGTCCGGCTGGCCAGGCCGGGCCATCGGCACCTTGGCGCCGAAGCTCTCCACTTCGTCCTCGTCGAAGGTGGACGGGATCAGCGGCGTCCACACCG
Organism: Aquabacterium sp. A7-Y; assembly: GCF_026153205.1. Classification (GTDB taxonomy): domain Bacteria; phylum Pseudomonadota; class Gammaproteobacteria; order Burkholderiales; family Burkholderiaceae_C; genus Caldimonas. The sequence continues at coordinate 81,469 of NZ_JAPFBW010000020.1, forward strand.
GCCCGGGCGCCACCGCATTGACCCGGATCTTGCGCTTGGCGAGCTGCTGCGCCAGCGAGCGGGTGAAGGCGACGATGGCGCCCTTGGACGAGGCGTAGTCCAGCAGGTGGGCGCTGCCCCGGTAGGCCGTGACCGAGGTCGTGTTGACGATGCTGCCGCCCTCGGGCAGGTGGGGCACCACCAGCCTCGAGAGGTTGAACATGGAGAAGAAGTTGGTCCGGAAGGTCTGCTCGAGCTGGCTGGCGGAGATGTCCTCGATCTTTTCCCTGGGGTGCTGCTCGGCGGCGTTGTTGACCAGCACATCGATGCGGCCGAAGGTCTCCAGGGTCGAGCGCAGCACCTGCTCGGCAAAGCTCTCCTCGCCCAGGTCCCCGGCGAGCGCCAGGCAGCGCACCTGCTGCGCCTCGACCTTCTGGATGGTGTGGGCCGCGTCCTGGTGCTCGTTGAGGTAGACGATCACGACGTCGGCGCCCTCCTTGGCGAAACAGATCGCGACCGAGCGGCCGATGCCGCTGTCGCCGCCGGTGACAATGGCGACCTTGCCGCGCAGCTTGCCGCTGCCCACATAGCCCTCGGCATCCGAGGCGGGCGGCGGATCCATCAGGCCTTCGTGTCCGGGCTGGACGTCCTGGTGCTGCGGCGGCAGCGTCTTCTTGTCTTGCGGCATGCGGGTGCTCCGGCTGGTTCTCGGTCCCGCAGTCCGGCAAGCGCCGTGCCCCGGCGGGGCAGCGGCGCGGCGTGGCCCCGCCTCAGCCCGCCTGCAGCCCCAGCTTGGTGAACAGCCGCTGGTCGCGCTCCCAGTCCGGGTTGCCGGTGGTGAGCAGCTTGTCGCCGTAGAAGATCGAGTTGGCGCCGGCCAGGAAACACAGGGCCTGCACCGCGTCGCTCATCTGCTGCCGCCCGGCCGACAGGCGCACGCGTGCCTTCGGCATGGTGACGCGCGCGACCGCGATGGTGCGGACGAACTCGAGCGGGTCGAGCGCCTCGATGCCGTGCAGCGGCGTGCCTTCGACCTGCACCAGATGGTTGATGGGGACCGACTCCGGGTAGGGCTCCATGTTGGCCAGCTGGGCCACCAGCCCGGCGCGCTCGCGCCGCGACTCGCCCATGCCGACGATGCCGCCGCTGCAGACGTTCATGCCGGCCGAGCGCACGTGCTCCAGGGTGTCGAGCCGGTCCTGGTAGTCGCGCGTCGAGATGATGCGGCCGTAGGCTTCCGGAGCCGTGTCGAGGTTGTGGTTGTAGTAGTCCAGTCCGGCATGCTTGAGCGTGCGCGCCTGGGTCTCGCTCAGCATGCCCAGCGTGCAGCAGGCCTCCAGGCCGGCGTCCTTCACCACCCGCACCAGCTCGGCCACCTTCTCGACGTCGCGGTCCTTGGGCGCGCGCCAGGCGGCGCCCATGCAGAAGCGTGTCGCGCCTTGCTCGCGCGCGGCCTCCACCGCGGCGCGGACCGCCTCGACCTCCATCAGCTTGCCGGCCTCCACGCCGGTGTCGTAGTGGACCGATTGGGGGCAGTAGGCGCAGTCCTCCGGGCAGCCGCCGGTCTTGATCGACAGCAGGGTCGACAGCTGGATCTCGTTGGCCTGGAAATGCTCGCGGTGCACACGCTGGGCCTGGAACAGCAGGTCGTTGAAAGGCAGATCGAACAGGGCCTCGACCGCATCGACGCTCCAGCGCTGCCCTGCGTCGGCGGGCTCGGGATGGCGGCGGATCACGTGAACGGGCTGGGCAATGGCTTCGGTCATGAATGAAGAGGGGTGACGGATGCGGAACGCGTCAGTGTAAAGCGCAAACCCGGGAGCGGGTTCGCGGGCACGCTCAGGAAGCAGCAGCGACCCCGGACACCGGGCCGGGCAGCGTGCTGCGCGGCAGTGCCGGCGCTGGCAGCGCCTCGGCCGCCCCACCGGCCGCGATGGCCTGCTGCAGGCGCGCGATCGCGGCCTCGGGGTCGGCGGCATGGGTGATGCCCCGCAACACCGCGACACCCGCGGCGCCGCAGCGTATCGCTTCCAGGCTGCGCGGCTCGTCCATGCCGGCGATCGCGACCACCGGTTGGTCGAGCACCTGGCACCAGTAGGCCAGGTTGCCCGGCCCCTGCGGCCACCACGGCATGTCCTTCGTCACGGTGGCGTGGATGGGTCCGCAGGCGATGTAGCTGGGCGCGAGCGCGCGGGCGCGGCACACCTCCCAGTAGCTGTGGGTGCTCAAGCCCAGCCTCAGGCCGGCCTCGCGCAGCCGCCGCAGGGCCTCCTCGCCGTGGGCCTGCAGGTCTTCCTGGCCCAGGTGCACGCCATAGGCACCGTGCTCGATCGCGAGTTGCCAGTGGTCGTTGATGAAAAGCTGTGCGCCGGCAGCCCGGGCGGCGGCGACGGCCCTTCCGATCTCGCGCGACAGCGCCGCGGCGGTCGCGTCCTTGATGCGCAGCTGCACCGCGCGCACGCCGGCGCGCAGGACCCGCTCGACCCAGGCCCCGCTGTCCACCACGGCATAGAGGCCCAGCTGCCGCTCGAGGAGCGGCGCGAAAGACCGGACCTCGTCCGGCTCGCCCGCATGCAGGCCGGGCAGCGCACCGGGACGCAAGGCGAAACCGCGGCGCGGACGCACCGGACCCGCGCCCTGCCCTGCCGGGTACGACAGGCGCAGCGCCTCGGTCGTGCTCATCTTGCCGAGCACCGCCGCATCCGCGCTGCAGAAGCCCAGCGCCAAGGCCGCGGCCATGGAGGCGGCGAACACACAACCGGTGCCATGGTGGTGCGGCGTGTCCAGCCGCGGCCCGCTCAGCCAGCCGCGTGCCTGCGGTGTGTCGAGCCAGTCGAGCGCCAGCGCGCCGCCCGCGTCGCCCCCGGTAACCACCACGGCCTCGGGCCCGAGTGCGCGCAGCGCCGCCGCCGCCGAGGCCACGTCGCCATGGCGCAGCAAGGGCTCCCCGGCCAGCAGCCAGGCCGCTTCGGCGCGGTTGGGGGTGACGACGGTGGCGCGCGGCAGCAGCCGGCCCAGCAGCGCCTCGCGCAGCGGCTCGCCGCTCAGGGTCGAGCCGGTGCTGGCGCGCCAGACCGGGTCGACCACCAGCGCGACCGGCTGATGCTCACGCAGCCGGTCCAGCCAGTGCACCAGGGTATCGATATGCTCGGCGCTGCCCAGCAGGCCGGTCTTGATGACCCGCGGCGGCAGGTCCTCGGCCAGGGCTGCGAGCTGAGCTTCGAACATCGCGGGCGAGACCGGCTCGATGCTCTGCACCGCGGTGGAGTTCTGCGCGGTCAGGGCCGAGATGACGGTGCAGCCATGGACGTCGAAGGCCTCGAAAGCCTTCAGATCGGCTTGCACCCCGGCGCCGGCGCCGCTGTCGGAGCCTGCGACGCTCCAGATGATGGGGAGGCTCATCAGCGGGATCTTTTCTTCTCAGACTTCGAAGGGTCGCCCGGCGACCGGGGTCGAGGCCACGGCCATCGGCTGCGGCGCGAGCAGGCCGCTGCGGTAGCCGAGCCGCCCCGCCTCGATGGCGGCGCGAAAGGCACCCGCCATGCCGACCGGATCGCTCGCCTGCGCCACTGCCGAGTTGAGCAGCACGGCGTCGAACCCCAACTCCATCGCCTGGGCGGCGTGCGAGGGCGCGCCGATGCCGGCATCGACGATCAGCGGCACCTGCGGCAGCCTGGCCCTCAGCGTGCGCAGGGCCCAGGGGTTGAGCAGACCCTGCCCGGAGCCGATCGGCGCGCCCCAGGGCATCAGCACGCTGCAGCCGACATCGAGCAAGCGCTGACAGCTGACCAGGTCGTCGGTGCAGTAGGGGAACACCTCGAAACCGTCCTTCACCAACTGCGCCGCCGCATCCACCAACTCGAAGGGGTCGGGCTGCAGGGTGTGTTCGTCGCCCACCACCTCCAGCTTGATCCAGTGCGTCTGCAGCAGCTCGCGCGCCATGTGGGCCAAGGTGACCGCCTCGCGCGCGGTGCGGCAGCCGGCGGTATTGGGCAGCAGTCGGGCGCCGCTGGCGCGGATGATTTCGACGAAGCCGTTGTCGCCGGCACTGCCCGAGAGCTGGCGCTTCAGGCCCAGCGTGACCACCTCGGTGCCCGAGGCGGCAATGGCCTCGCGCAGCACACCCGGCGAGGGATAGCCGGCGGTCCCCAGGAAAAAGCGGCTGCGCAAGGCGACGCCGCCGATCAGGAAGTCCGCGCTGTTGTGGTCCATGTTCAGCCTCCCACGATGGGCTCGAAGCAGGTGACCTGGTCGCCCGCCTGCAGGCGGCAACCGGCGCGCGCGCCGCGTGCCACGAACTGGCCGTTGACGGCGGTTGCGACCGTCGTCGGCGCATGCCCCAGGCGCTGCAGCAACTGCTCCAGGCTGGTGCCAGCGCACACATGACGCGGTGCGCCGTTGACGGTGACCATCACCGCGTCCGGCGTGCTGGACAACACATAGGCGTCGGTCGCCGCGTTTCCAAAGACATTCATGACAAAAGCTCCTGGTGCTGCGGCTGCTCGATACCCGCCACCGCCTGCTCGACCAGCGCCGGCGCGATCAGCCAGCCGTGGCGGAACAGGCCGTTGATGCGCGTCAGCCCGGCACTCGACTGCAGGCCAGGCAGGTTGTCGGGCAAGGCCGGCCGGAGGTTGGCCTCGCTGTGCACGATGCGGGCCTCGGCCAGCTCCGGCACCACGCTGTGAGCCGCGCTGAGCAGCGCCAGCGTGCTGCGCAAGGACACCGGCGAGCGGTCCTCGGACTCGATCTCGCTGGCGCCCACCACGACCAGGTCGCCGGGCCGCGGCACCAGGTAGACGCGCCAGCGTGGGTGCAACAGCCGCACCGGCCGCCCCAAGGGCACGCCCGGCGCGTGCAGCCAGAAGATCTCGCCGCGCACGCCGCGCACCGGCAGCTCGGGCCGCGCCCCCACGCCGCGCACGTCGAAGACCCAGTCGTAGCGATGCTCGCCGTCGTCGCAGACCAGCCGGCCGGGCAGCACCGAACGCACGCTGCGGCCCCAGCACCACGAGACGCCGCGCTGGGTGGCGCCTTCGGCCAGGGCCTGCATGGCCTGCACGGTGTGGATCTGGCCTTCCTGCTCCAGCAACCAGGCGTGGGCCGGGCCGTGGATGGCGGGCTCCAGCGCGCGCAGCGCGGCCGGCGCCAGCGGCTGCGGGCAGGCCTCGTCGATCGCCTTGGCCTGCAGCAGGTCGATCAGGCGACGCGCCGCCCCCAGGTCCGCGGCATGCGCCACCAGCAGGCTGCCCGAGCGGCGGAAGTCGACCTCACCCGGCAGGCGCGCGACGATGTCCTGCCACAGCTGCAGGGAACGAACGCCGAGGGCCGCGACGCGCGTGTCGGCGCACTCCAGCTCGGCATAGGGGCTCAGCATGCCGGCCGCCGTCCAGCCCGCGGCGCCGCGCGCCTGGGGCCCGGCGGCCGGGTCGAACACCGTGACCCGCCAGCCTCGGCCGGCCAGCCACCAGGCCAGCAGCCGGCCCAGCAGCCCGGCGCCGGCGATGCCGGCATGCGGCCCCGGCGCCCCCGCCCGGCCTTCAGTGATGAGGCTTGCCATGGTGCTTGCCCTGCTCAGGCCTGTGGCTGGATGGGGATGTAGATCTCGCCGCCCGAGCGCTTGAACTCATCGCTCTTGGCCTGCAAGCCCTGCGCCAGCGCGGTGTCCTCGCTGACCCCCTGCTTGGCGGCGAATTCGCGCACCTCCTGGGTGATCTTCATCGAGCAGAACTTCGGTCCGCACATCGAGCAGAAGTGAGCCACCTTGCTGGACTCCTTCGGCAAGGTCTCGTCGTGGAAGTCGCGCGCGGTGTCGGGGTCGAGCGAGAGGTTGAACTGGTCGTGCCAGCGGAACTCGAAGCGGGCGTTGGACAAGGCGTCGTCGCGGGCGCGCGCTGCCGGGTGGCCCTTGGCGACATCGGCCGCATGCGCGGCGATCTTGTAGGCGATGATGCCCTGCTTGACGTCCTCACGGTCGGGCAGGCCCAGGTGCTCCTTGGGCGTCACGTAGCAGAGCATCGCGGTGCCGAACCAGCCGATCATCGCGGCACCGATCGCGCTGGCGATGTGGTCGTAGCCCGGCGCGATGTCGATGGTCAGCGGCCCGAGGGTGTAGAACGGCGCCTCGTGGCAGTGCCGCAGCTGCTCCTCCATGTTGGCCTGGATCATGTGCATCGGCACGTGACCCGGGCCCTCGATCATGGTCTGCACGTCGTGCTTCCAGGCCAGCCGGGTCAGCTCGCCCAGCGTGCGCAGCTCGGCGAACTGGGCCTCATCGTTCGCATCGGCGGCCGAGCCGGGGCGCAGCCCGTCGCCCAGCGAGAAGCTCACGTCGTAGGCCTTCATGATCTCGCAGATCTCTTCGAAGTGCGTGTACAGGAAACTTTCGCGGTGGTGGGCGATGCACCACTTGGCCATGATGGAGCCGCCGCGCGAGACGATGCCGGTGCGGCGCCGCGCGGTCATCGGGATGAAGGGCAGGCGCACGCCAGCGTGGATGGTGAAGTAGTCGACGCCCTGCTCGGCCTGCTCGATCAGCGTGTCGCGGTAGATCTCCCAGGTGAGGTCCTCGGCGACGCCGCCGACCTTCTCCAAGGCCTGGTAGATCGGCACCGTGCCGATGGGCACCGGCGAGTTCCGGATGATCCAGTCGCGTGTGGTGTGGATATTGCGTCCGGTGGACAGGTCCATCACGTTGTCCGCGCCCCAGCGGATCGCCCACACCAGCTTCTCGACCTCCTCCTCGATGCTGGAAGTGACGGCCGAGTTGCCGATGTTGGCGTTGATCTTGACCAGGAAATTGCGCCCGATCGCCATCGGCTCGATCTCGGGGTGGTTGATGTTGGCCGGGATGATGGCGCGCCCGCGCGCCACCTCGTCGCGCACGAACTCGGGACTGATGAAGGCCGGGATGCGCGCGCCCAGCGGCTGGCCGCGCAGGCGCGCTTCGCGTTCCGGATCGTTCAGGTAGGCGGCGGTCCAGTCCTCGCGGTCGAGGCGCCGCTGGTTCTCACGGATCGCGACGTATTCCATCTCCGGCGTGACGATGCCGCGGCGGGCATAGTGCATCTGCGTGACGTTGGCGCCGGAGCGCGCACGGCGCGGCGTGCGCTGCAGCGCGGCGGCTTCGATGCGCAGCTGCTCCAGGCGGCCGGCATCGCGCTCCTCGTGCCGTGCGCCGTCGTCCAGCGCCTGGTGGCTGCGGCCGGCATAGGCCTCGGTGTCGCCGCGCGCCTCGATCCACGGCGCACGCAGCGCCGGCAGGCCGCGGCGCACATCGATCTCGGCGCCGGGATCGGTGTAGGGGCCGGACGTGTCGTAGAGCGAGACGACCTCGCCGTTGCTCAGGCTCACCTCTCGCATGGGCACCCGCAACTCCGGGTGGGCTCGGCCCTCGACATAGATCTTGCGGGAGGCGGGAAACGGCTCGCGGGTGAGCGCCAGCAGTTGTGTGAGCTTGTCGTGCGCAAGCTTGTCGGGTGCGTTCATCAGGACTCCTTTCCGGTTGATGCCTTTGCTCCGGAAAGTGGCCCTGCGGGCGCCAGAGGCGCCGTCCCGCGGGAGCGGGACACAACAAGGAACACGTTTCAGCTCTTCTTCCGCCGGTATGAACCGGATCAAGTTCGCGGGTTCGGCTGCCTTTGCCATCTCAGCACCTTTCACGGTGCACCCCGGAGCGGTAATGAGTGTATGAGCGCCCGGATGGGCACGTCAAGCTGCAAGGCCCGCCTGGCAGGATCGGCTCTTGCTGGGCCTGCTCCACCGCAATCCGGCATCAAGAACAGCAATATGAGCACAGTGCCCCAGGTCCCGCCCGCCCGCGAACCGACGCTCGAACCCGGACCTTCGCCAGTGCTCGAAGCCGGCAGGAACTGCTGGCGCATCGAGCCGGCCGAGCGGCTGGCCTTCCTGATCGACGGCCAGGCCTATTTCAGCGCCGTGCGCTCTGCGGTCGCGCAGGCCCGGCGTTCCATCTTCATCCTCGGCTGGGACATCGACAGCCGCATGCGCCTGGTGCCCGAGGGCGCCAATGACGGACTGCCCGAGCCGCTGGGCGACTTCCTCGATGCGGTGGTCGCGCGCGGCAACGGCATCCAGGCGCATGTACTGAGCTGGGACTTCGCGATGCTGTTCGCGCTGGAGCGCGAATGGCTCACCACCTACAAGCTCGACTGGCGCACCCATCGGCACTTGCGCTTTCGCCTCGACGACCGCCACCCTTTCGGCGCTTCCCACCATCAGAAAGTGGTGGTGGTCGACGACCGGGTGGCCTTCGTCGGCGGCTTCGACCTGACCCGCTGCCGCTGGGACACCTCGGAGCACGCCTGCGGCGAACCGCTGCGCATCGACCCGGACGGCAAGCCCTACGGCCCCTTCCACGACGTGGGCGTGATCGTCGAGGGCCCGGTGGCCGCGGCCCTCGGCGAGCTGGCCCGCGAGCGCTGGTGCCGCGCCACCGGCCAGCGGCTCAAGCCCCCGCAGGCGGCGCCACAGGGCCCCTCGCCGTGGCCGCCGAGGCTGCAGGCGGACCTGGAGGACGTGCGGGTCGCGGTCGCGCGCACCGAGCCGCGCTTCGACAGCTTCGACGGCGTCGACGAGATACGGCTGATGCACCAGGACGCGATCGCCTCGGCGCGATCTCACATCTATATCGAGAACCAGTACTTCAGCTCCGCCGCCGTCGGCGCCGCGATCGCCCAGCGGCTGGCCGAACCCGAGGGGCCGGACGTGGTGGTCGTGACGCCGCAGCGCGAAAGCGGCTGGCTCGAAGAGAGCACGATGGGCGTGCTGCGCTCCCGCCTGCACCGGCGGCTGGCGGCGGCCGACGTGCACCGGCGCTTCCGCGCCTACTGCCCGCAGATTCCCGAGTTGGGCAAACAGTGTCTCAACGTACACAGCAAGGTCATGACCGTGGACGACGAGCTGTTCTCGGTCGGCTCGGCCAACATCTCCAACCGTTCGATGGGCTTCGACACCGAATGCAACCTGGTGGTCGAAGCGGCGGGCCAGGCCGACGCGGCGGCCGCCGCCCGGGTACGGGCGGCCGTCGCGCTGCTGCGCAACCGGCTGCTGGCCGAGCACCTGGACGTCGCCCCCGACCGGGTCGCGGCGGCGCTGCGCCAGTTCGGCCGGCTCAACGCCGCCATCGAGAGCCTGCGCCAGGAGGGCCGGCGCACCTTGGCGCCTTCGCGCCCCGAGGTCGCGCCCGAGCTGGAGGCGCTGCTGCCCGAGCAGGCCTTCATCGACCCCGAGGCGCCGCTGCAGCCTGACCGTTTTGTCGCCCAGTTCGTCCCCAAGGAAGCCAAGCCGCGCGTCTCGCGCCGCACCTTGGCGATCGCCGCGGCGGTGTTCGGCCTCGGCACCCTGGCGGCAGCCTGGCGCGTCACACCGCTGCAGGGGTTGCTGGATCTCGACGTCCTGATGCGCGCCGCGGAGCAGGTGCGCGAACACCGGCTGGCCCCGCTGCTGACCCTGCTGGCCTATGTGCTGGCCGGACTGGTGGCCATGCCGGTCACGGCCCTGATCGCCGTTACCGGCATCGTGTTCGGGCCCACCGAGGGCCTGGTCTATGCGGTGATGGGTTCCCTGCTGAGCGCGGCCGTGACCTACGGCATCGGCCGTGCCCTCGGGCGCGAGCTGGTGCGGCGTTTCGCCGGCCGGCGCATCAACCGGCTCAGCCGGGTGCTGGCGCACCGCGGCGTCGTGGCGATGACCGTGGTGCGCCTGCTGCCGGTGGCGCCCTTCACACTGGTCAATGTGGTTGCCGGCGCCTCGCACATCGGGCTGCGCGACTACCTGCTCGGCACCTTCCTCGGCATGGCGCCGGGTATCTGCATGACGGTGCTTTTCATCGACCGCGTCACCGAGGCCGTGCGCGATCCGGGCCTGGGCAGCTTCGCGCTGCTGGCGGTGGTGGTCGCCCTGGTCGTCGCAGGCGCCATCCTGATCCACCAGCAGGTCAGCGCGCGCGAGCCGGCGCGCTGAGCCGCGTTTACAAGCTGTAGTATTCAGCGCGCCGAGCCCGGCAAGATGCAGGTCGATGGCAAGGCCGGCCCACATGAGGGTCGGCCGCGGTCCGCCAATGGGCGGACAGGACCGGGTGCCTCCGTTTATAGTTCCGCGCCCCCACCCGGGGTGGCTGCCGCGAGCCACCCGTCCAGATCGATGTTCACGCTGCACCGAGCTTCCTTCCGCCAGCTGCTGCTGGTCGCCTTCCTGCTGATCGCCGCGCTGCTGGGCGGCGCCTCGCTGCGCGGTCTGTTCACGCTGGAGCGACTGATGAGCCAGGCGCGCGCCGGCGCCGAGCGCGCGGTGCAGCTGAGCGCCGAGGCCCAGATCCTGGCCGACCGCAGCGTCACGATGGAGCGGGCGGCCCGCCAGTACGTGGTGCTCGACGACACCGCGCTGCGCCAACGTTTCGAAGAGGCAGCCAGCGACGCCGATGCGGTGCTGACCCGGCTGGTCGCGAACCGGCTGCCGCGCCAAACCGCCGACGAGTGGCGCCAGCGCCTGGAGGGCGTCCGCGAGCAGATGCGCGGCCCGCGTGCGACGGCGCGCCAGCGTGAGCTGACCCTGAGCCTGGCCTTCCGTGAGCTGGCCGACCTCAACACCGCGATCGCGGACCAGGTGCGCCGCTCCAACGAAGCGCTCAACCGCGAGCTGCAGCAAGAGCTCGAAGCCAGCCGGCTTGACCTCGGCCGCCAGGTGCTGGGCGCCATCGTCGTCGCGGTGCTGCTGGCGCTGGGCTTCGGGCTGTGGCTGGCGCGCCCGCTCAAGCGGCTGGAGCGGGCCATCGTCGGGCTGGGCGAAAACCGGCTCGACCAGCCCATCGAGATCCGCGGCCCGGCCGACGTGCGGGGGGTGGGCCGGCGGCTGGACTGGTTGCGCCTGCGGCTGGCCGAGTTGGATGCCGACAAGGCCCGCTTCCTGCGCCATGTCTCGCACGAACTGAAAACCCCGCTGGCCGCGCTGCGTGAGGGCGTGGCGCTGCTGGAGGACGGCGTCGCCGGCGAGCTGAGCGAAAACCAGCGCGAGATCGCCCGCATCCTGCACCACAACACCCTCGTGCTGCAGCGCCAGATCGAAGACCTGCTGCGCTTCAACGCCGCCGCCTTCGAAGCGCGCCGGCTGTTGCGTCGCCGCAGCGAGCTGGGCGCCCTGGTGCGCCAGCTGATCGAGCAGCAGAAGCTGCAGTGGCAAGCCAAGCAACTCAATGTGGTGGTTGAAGGCGGCCCGCTCTACGCCGAGGTCGACCAGGACAAGCTGGGGACCGCCCTGGGCAACCTGCTGTCCAACGCGATACGCTTCAGCCCCACCGGCGCTACCATTCGCTTCTCCCTGTCGCTGCAGGGCGACCGGGCCTGCATCGACGTGGTCGACGAGGGACCGGGCGTGTCGCCGGCCGACCGGGGACGGGTGTTCGAGCCCTTCTACCGCGGCGAGCGCCAGCCGGAAGGCGCGACCCGCGGCACCGGCGTGGGTCTGTCCATCGTGCAGGAGTACGTGGCGGCCCACGGCGGGCGGGTCGAGTTGCTCCCCAACACGCCGGGCGCCCACTTCCGCATCGACCTGCCCCATGTCGCTTGAAGTCCTGCCGAGCGCGGCTGCGCCGGTCTGTCCATCTTTCGAAGAAAAAATGCGCTCCATGTCCGACCGCCTGTCCTCCACCGCCCTGTACCTGCTGGGCGCCTCCGTGTCGCTGCTGGCCGCCTGCGCCCAGTTGCCGGAAGTGACCGAGGTGCGGCAGGTCAAGGTTCCCGTCCGGGTCCCGGTGGTGGTGGTCGAGCCGGCCGACGAGGCGGCGCGCCATGTGCTGCGTTATGCCGAGCGGGTGCGGACCCTGACACCACCGGAGCTGCAGGCCGAGATCGCCCGCATCGGCGATCCCCAGCTCGCCCCGGCGGCCGCGCTCGAACTGGCCCTGGTGCTGGGCCAGACGCGCGCGCCGGGGGACATGGGCCGCGCCGTCATCGCACTCGAAACCCTGCTGCGCTCCACGGCACCCCAGGCGGCGCCCTGGCAGCCCCTGGCCCGACTCCTGCTTCCCCGCTACAGCGAGGTGAAGCGGCTGGAAGAGCAGATCGAGAAACAGAACCAGCAGGTGCGCGACGGGCAGCGCCGGCTCGATCAGTTGAACGAAAAGCTCGAGGCGCTCAAGGCCATCGAGCGCAGCCTCGCACCGCGACCCACACCCGCGCCGGCGCCCGGCATACCAGGCAGCAAGCCGGCGCTGCCCTGAAAAGACTGGAAAAACCGAGATGCGAGAGAACAAGTCGGCGCCCCGCGAGGCCGGTGCCCCAGCGGCGATGAGGAGACCGTCATGACCGCTCGAGTGCTGGTGGTGGACGACGATCCGGACATGCTGCGGCTGCTGTCGATGCGGCTCAATGCGGCGGGCTACCGCGTCACCGCGGTCGAGAGCGCCGAGGCGGCACTGAACCAGATCGCGCTGGAGCGGCCGCAGCTGGTGGTCAGCGACGTGCAGCTGCCCGGCAAGGACGGCCTGGCGCTGTTCGACGACATCCGTGCCCGCCACCCCGCACTGCCGGTGATCCTGCTGACCGCCCACGGCACCATCCCCGATGCGGTGGAGGCCACCTCGCGCGGCGTCTTCACCTACCTGACCAAACCCTTCGACGGCAAGGCGCTGCTCGACAAGATCGCCCAGGCACTGGCGCTCACCGCACCGGTCAGCGGCCAGGGGCCCGCGGACGACCGCTGGCGCGAGGCCATCGTCAGCCGCTCCACCTGCATGGCCGAGCTGCTGGCCGAGGCCAAGCTGGTGGCCGGCTCGGACGCCAGCGTGCTGATCCGCGGCGAAAGCGGCACCGGCAAGGAGTTGCTGGCCCAGGCCATCCACAACGCCAGCCCGCGCGCCGCGCGCCCCTTCGTCGCGGTGAACTGCGGCGCCATCCCGGAAGCCTTGCTGGAGTCCGAGCTGTTCGGCCACGTCAAAGGCTCCTTCACGGGCGCGGTCGCCAATCACCGCGGCCTGTTCCAGGCCGCCGACGGCGGCACGCTGTTCCTCGACGAAATCGGCGACATGCCGCTGGCCCTGCAGGTCAAGCTGCTGCGCGTGCTGCAGGAGCGCTCGGTGCGGCCGGTCGGCGCCACCCAGCCGGTGCCGGTGGACGTGCGCATCCTCTCGGCCACCCACCGGGACCTGGACGAAGCGATGACACAGGGCCAGTTCCGCGAGGATCTCTATTACCGGCTCAACGTCGTCTCGCTGAACCTGCCTCCGCTGGGCGAGCGGCGCGAGGACATCCCGCTGCTGGCCAACCACTTCCTTCAGCGACTCGCCGGCAAGTACGGCAAACGGCTCAACGGCTTCGCGCCCGACGCGATCAAGGCCCTCGCCACCGCGCCCTGGCCGGGCAACGTGCGACAGCTCTACAACGTGGTCGAGCAGGTCAGCGCGCTGGCGACCACACCGCTGATCCCGCTGGTGCTGGTGCAGCGTGCGCTGCGTGTGCCCAGCGTCGAGGTGCTCAGCTACGCCGAGGCGCGCCAGCGTTTCGAGCGCGACTACCTGGTGGGCCTGCTCAAGCTCACCGACGGCAACGTCGCCGACGCGGCGCGGCTGGCGCAGCGCAACCGGACCGAGTTCTACCGGCTGCTGCAGAAGAACGGCCTGGCCCCCGGCTCGTTCCGGGCCGACGCCCCTGTCGCCGAATAGCGACAACAAAATCCCTTTTGATATCAACAACTTGGGGAATAGGGCCGCTTTCCTGTCGCTGTCCGGCGACGCTTGAGACCCTGGCGAGGAGCGGATCGGGGCCAGCCCCCCGTGAAACCCCTTGTAAGCCGCCCTAAGTTGTTGATCTAGCTGATCTTTTCCCTCCTGGCACGGACGTTGCGGAATACGTCACGAATCGGCCCTCGCAGGCCGGTCTGGCCGGGCCCTCCGGGTCCGCTGTCGAACACCTCAGGGAAAGGATCGTCAGTGTTGTTTCGTGACCCGCCCTCCTCCTGGACCGGCTCGGCCGGTGCCGGCCGCGCGCTCGCCGCGGACCGCAGGAGCCCCGGTGTCCGTCCCGCCCTTGCGTGGCGCCGCAGCCTCTGCACGCTGGCCCTGCTGGCCGGCTCGACGGCTGCCGTGGCCGCCGCCGGCAAGCAGCGCTTCGACTTCGAACAGCTGAGCGAGCAGGCCCGCCGCCTGGCGCAGCAGCCGCACCGTCCGGCCGGCTCGACCCTGCCCGAGGAGCTGAAGGCGCTCGACTACGACCAGTACCGCGACATCCGCTTCCGCCCCGAGCGTGCACTCTGGCGCGGCGACAAGCTGCCCTTCGAGGTGATGTTCTTCCACCTCGGCAAGCTCCAGACCGAGCCGGTGCTGATCAACGAGATCGGCGCCGACGGCCGCACCCGCCACATCCCGTTCAGCCGGGCCGACTTCGACTACGGCAAGAACCGCCTGGCACCCGAGACCTGGGGTGATGTCGGCTTCGCCGGCTTCCGCGTGCACTACCCGCTCAACCGCTCCGAGTACAAGGACGAGCTGGTGGTGTTCCTGGGCGCAAGCTACTTCCGCGCGCTGGGCGCGGGCCAGCACTACGGCCTGTCGGCGCGCGGACTGGCGATCGACACGGTGGGCGGCGAGCGCGAGGAGTTCCCGCGCTTCAAGGAGTTCTGGATCCAGCGCCCGGCCCCGGACGCCAGCGCGTTGACCGTCTACGCCCTGCTCGATTCGCCGCGCGCCACCGGTGCCTACCAGTTCGAGCTCAAGCCGGGCGCCCAGACCGTCGTCGACGTGCGCTCGCGCCTGTTCCTGCGTGCCGGTGTCGCGACGCTCGGCGTCGCGCCGCTCACGAGCATGTTCATGTTCGGCGAGAACCAGCCCGATGCCGGCGACTTCCGTCCCGAGGTGCACGACTCCGACGGTTTGATGGTCGCCACCGGCGGCGGTGAATGGATCTGGCGCCCGCTGGTGCGGCCCAACCGCCCGCTGGCCACCTCCTTCGCCATGCGCGAGTTGCGCGGCTTCGGCCTGATGCAGCGCGACCGCGCCTTCTCCAGCTACGAGGACACCGAGGCTCGCTACGAGCAGCGCCCCAGCACGTGGATCGAGCCGCGCGGCAGCTGGGGCCCGGGACGGGTCGAGCTGGTGCAGCTGCCCGCGCCCGACGAAGGCCACGACAACGTCGTCGCCTACTGGGTGCCCGAAAAACTCCCCGCCCCCGGCCAGCCCCTGGAGCTTGCCTACCAGATGCGCTGGCAGGGATCCGAGCAACAACGCCCGCCCGGCGGCTGGGTCAGCCAGACCCGCACCGGCCGGGGTTTCGCGGCGCTGGCGCCCGGCGAGCGCCAGTTCATCGTCGACTTCACCGGTCCCTCGCTCGCGAAGCTGGGACCCGACGCGCCCGTGAAGGCCGTCGTCACCGCCGGCCCCAACGGCCGCATCGTCGAACGCAACGCCTACCGCAACGCCGCCACCGGCGCCTGGCGCATGGCAGTGCGGGTCCAACAACTCCAGGGTGCGCAGCCGCTAGAGCTGCGCGCATATCTCCAACACGGCAACGACATCCTGACGGAAACATGGAGCAACATCATTCCTCCCCAATGAGCCGGCCCCGCTGGTCGCGCCAGGACAACAACCCGCGCCTGCGCGCGGGGTCCAAGGACTCGGGTGCCAGTGCCCCGCCGATCAACCGCGGGTCCATGGTGGCCCAGCCCTGGACCGCGTTCTGGCCGGCCCTCGGCGCCCTGCTCACCGGCAGGGGCCGCCCGGCTGCCACCCCGGCTGCTGAGCGCGCCCCCTGGGAACGCGCCGCCATCGTGCGTCGCCGCGTCTTCCTCGCCCTCATCCTGTTGTCGACCACGGTCGCGACGGCGCTGATGGCGCAGACCCAGCCGGCCTCCGACAACCCGGCCCTGCAATACGGCCAGATGGCGCTGTTTGCGCTGCTGTTCGCCTGGGTCTCGGCGGGCTTTTTCACCGCGATGATGGGTTTTGTGGTCCAGCTGCGCGGCGACAAGTACTCCTTGTCCAAGAACGACGTCGCACACCGCCCGGTGCACGCGGACGCGCGCACCGCCATCGTCATGCCGATCTGCAACGAGCACGTGCCGACCGTGTTCGCGGGCCTGCGGGCCACCTGCGAGTCGCTGGCGACCACCGGTGCGCAGCGCCTGTTTGACGTCTACATCCTGTCGGACAGCAACGACCCCGACATCCGCAGCGCCGAGCTGGCCGCCTGGGCCGAGCTGCGCGCGACCCTGGGTGACGGCGCCCGCATCTACTACCGCTGGCGCCAGCGCCGCACCAAGCGCAAAGCCGGCAACGTGGCCGACTTCTGCCGCCGCTGGGGCCGCAACTACCGCTACATGGTGGTGCTGGACGCCGACAGCGTGATGAGCGGGGACTGCCTGCTGGGCATGGTCCGCCTGATGGAAGCCAACCCCAAGGCCGGCATCATCCAGACGGCGCCGCAGGCGGCCGGCCACGCCACCCTGCACGCCCGTTCGCAGCAGTTCGCCAGCCGCGTCACCGGCCGCCTGTTCACGCTGGGCATGCAGTACTGGCAACTGGGCGAGTCGCACTACTGGGGCCACAACGCCATCATCCGGGTGCAGCCCTTCATGGAACACTGCGCGCTGGCCCCGCTGTCGGGCAAGGGCGCCCTCGGCGGCGAGATCCTCTCGCACGACTTCGTCGAAGCCGCGCTGATGCGCCGGGCCGGCTACCACGTGTGGCTGGTCGGTGACCTGCAGGGCAGCTACGAGCAGTCGCCGCCCAACCTGATCGAAGAGCTGCAGCGCGACCGGCGCTGGTGCCAGGGCAACCTGCAGAACGCTCGGCTGATCGCCGAGCCCGGTTTGCACGCCGTGCACCGCGCCATGCTGGCCACCGGCGCGATGGCCTACGCCTCGGCGCCGCTGTGGCTGCTGTTTGTCGTGCTCGGCGCCGCGCTGTGGCTCAGCGGCGGCCTCTCGGCGGCCGCCAACAGCCTGCTGCCGACCGCGATGACGGGTCTGTGGATCGGCACCCTGACCATGCTGGTGCTGCCCCGCCTGCTGGGCATCGCCACCGTGCTGATGAAAGGCGAGCAGCGCCACTTCGGCGGCACCGCCGCGCTGATCAAGGGTGCGGTGCTGGAGGCCGGCCTGTCGGTGCTGCAAGCGCCGGTGCGCATGGTCGCGCACACGATGTTCGTGCTCGGCGCCCTGACCGGCTGGAAGATCGAGTGGAAGTCGCCTCCTCGGGAAGCCGAGGACATCGGCTGGGCCGACGCGGCGCGTCGCTTCGCCCCGATCTGCGCCACCGTGGCCGTGGTGGTCTGCGGTGTCGCCCTGCTGAACCCGGCCGCGCTGCTGTGGCTGGCTCCGATCGGCCTGCCGCTGCTGCTGGTGGTGCCGGTATCGGTACTGACCAGCCAGGAAGCCCTGGGCGAGAAGGTGCGCGGCCGCGGCCTGCTGCTGATCCCCGAGGAAACCTGGACGCCGGCGGTGCTGCGCCAAGCCTGGGCTTACGCCAAGCGGCCGATCCGCGTGCCGCGCTGGCTGGACGTGCTGAGCGACAACTGGCTGTTCAACCTGGTCGTCAACGCGATGGGCGAACGCCGCACCGACCAGGGCCCGCGCGCCCAGGCACGCCGGCAGCTGATGAGCCGGCTCGCGACCGACTCCGACACCGACCGCCTTTCGCCCACCGAGCGCATGCTGTTCCTGAGCGAGCCACAGAGCCTGCAGCAGCTGCGCGCCAAGCACAGCGTGCTGAAGGGCCAGGCCTTCGGCCGCCGCCTCACGCGCGCCGGCACGATGATCCCGGCGCATGCGCTGGCCACGCCGACCTCGCAGCGCGCGGCGGCCCGCCCGGTGCACGCCTGACCTCTTTGTTCCGTGATCGGGCGGTTCGCCGCCCGTCGTTGCCTGTCTGGGCCGCCGTGAGGCGGCCCTTTTTTTGTCCGCTGCCGAGGCCGCCGGTGCAGGCGGCCCGAGCGTGTGCGGCCGGCGGGCGCTCTAGCTCAGCTGCTGCAGCTGCGCCAGCACCTGGCCGCGCACCGCCGGATCGTCGAACTGCGCGGCGAGCGCGGCGAAAAACTGCTCGCGCGAGCCCGCCTGCGAGGCGGCCTTTTTCACGACGATCTTGGCAATCGGCCCGATGTGGCTCGCCAGCACCCGCTGCGCGCGCTCGATCGTGTCGGGGTTGAGCGCGCTGCCCTGCTGCCCCCCGCCACTGCTGCTGGGCGCTGGCGCGCCGGTGCGCAGCGAGGACGCGGATGTCAGTTGCTGACCGATGAAGGTGGAACGCTCGCGCTCGTTCTGAAGGTGCTCGGCGAGGCGCTGACGCAAGGTGTCGATGTCGTGGCACTCGCGCGCCGCGCGCCGCACCAGCACCTTGGCCATCGGGCCGACGAACTTCGCCAGCGTGGTCTCCAGGTGCGAGAGCGTGGCCGGGTCCCAGTGGGTCGGAGCGGCCGTGGTCGGGGACGGCGCCCCCGAGCCGAGCGAGCTCAGCGATCCCACCGAGATGACCCCACCGTCGCCAACGCTCGCCGCTGCCGCGCCGCCGCCCGAGCCGGGCGCGCCTTCCGGGCGCACCACCTCCATGATGACGGTCTCCTCCGAGACGGTCGCACTCACCGGCGCGCTGCAATGCGTCAGCAGGTCGTCGCGGAAGGCCAGCGCATTGGCGTAGCGCGCGGCCGGCCGCTTGGCCAGTGCGGTCGCGACCACGTGATCGTAGTGCTCGGCGCGCGAGGAGCCGACGTGCTGGGAGGGGCGCACCGGCTCCTCGTGCACGATGCGGTACATCAAGGCCTCAGCGGTGCCGTTGAAGGGCAGCTGGCCGGTCAGCAGCTGGTACAGCAGCACACCCGAGGACCAGATGTCGACACGGTGGTCGATCTTCTCCGCGGTGTACTGCTCGGGCGCCATGTAGCCCGGCGTGCCGACGATGGCGTTGAGCTGGGTCAGCCCGCCCGCGTCCACGCGGGCGATGCCGAAGTCGGCGATCTTGAGCTTGCCGTGGCGCGTGATGATCAGGTTGCCCGGCTTGATGTCACGGTGCCAGACACCCTGCTCGTGGGCGTGGTCGAGCGCCGTCAGCAGCTGCACCATGATGCTGAGGATGTCCTGCTCGGGGAACCGGATCTTGCGCCCCAGGTAGTGCGCGACGCTGTGCCCCTCGACGTACTCCATCGCGATGAAGGCGCGCTCGCGGTCCTCGCCGTACTCGTAGACGCCCACGATGCCCGGGTGCAGCAGCCGGCCGGCCGCCTGCGCCTCGTTGCGGAAACGCTCGGCGATCGAAGCGGCGTGCGGGCTGTCCTCGACCAGCTGCTTGCGTATCGTCTTGATCGCGACGGTGCGCTTGATGTCCGGATCGAAAGCCTTGTAGACCACCCCCATTGCGCCCTCGCCGAGGACGCCGGTGATCGGATACTTTCCGAGGCGCTCAGGGTGCTTCATGCCAGCTTCAGCCGTCCAGCATCTTCATCGCTTGCACCAGGCTCTTGCGCATGCGCGTGAAGGACTCGGCCAGGGTGCCGATCTCGTCCTTGCTGCGGGCGTTGAACTCGGGCGCGTCCATTTCGCCCAGGCTGACCCGGTCGGCGATGGCCGACAGGCGGCTGACCGGCTGGATCACCAGTTTCCACAGCATCAGGTTGAGCGCCAGGCCGATCACGACAAACACGGCCGTGAGCATGCCCATGAACACGTTGAAGGCGCTGGCCGCGCGCTGCAGCGGCACCGTCATCGGCACCGAGACGACCTGGGCCCCGATGATCTCGTTGAGGTTCCAGCCGAAGCCGTTGGCCGGGCCGTAGCGCTCGACCATGGGCCGCGGCGCGGCGTCCACCGTGCTGTGGCAGCGCAGGCAGGCCGGGTCCTTGATCTGGATCGGCCGGGCAATATAGAGCGAGCGCCCGGTGGGCGTGTCGCGCTGGCCGACGAACTCCTTGTTCTCGGGCGAGTTGCGGAACTGGTTGACGATGTCGACCTCCCACTCGACCGCCCGGTCGCGCGGATTGGTCGGGTTGAGCGTCGCTTCCTTGTAGGCGTAGTCGGGGTACTTCTTGTGCAGCGTCGCCAGCACCTCGGTGGCCGAGTAGGCCGGCACCGATTGCGGCAGGAAGCTGTACTTCATCTGGGTCTCCAGCAGCGGACCGATCTGCCCGGAAGTGTAGGCCCGCACCGCCAGGGCCTTCTCCATCAGCAGCCGGGCATGGTCCAGCACCTCCTGCTGGGCATTGCGCTGCAGCAGGTCGCGGCTGATGTAGCCGGTGACGCCCAGGCCCAGCACGAACACGAGCACGAAGACCAGGTTGAACTTGACGAGCAGTTTCATTTCGTTCTCACACGACGCCGCCGTCACGGCGGCCAGAAGTCAGGGACGCTGCGCGGGGGGGCGCGGCAGGTATTTCTCGGGGTACAGCACGCGGTCCCACTCCGGGTGGGAGCGCAGATTGGTGACCAAGCCGGCGCGGAAGTCTTCGTCGGCCGCCCGGGAGCGCCAGCGCGTGACGAAACGGCCCCGCAGCGCGCGCTCGGCCTGCAGCCAGGTCTGCACGTCCTGATAGGCGACCGCGCCGAGCGGCTTGGCCGCCACCTCGCGGCCGCGGTAGCGCTCGACCAGGGGCGGCAAGGTGTCGCGGAAGGCGCGTGGCATGCGCTCCAGCATCGCGGCCGGCGGCCGCGCCGCCACGCTGCCGCGGCTCTCGCCTTCCTGCAGGTAGGACTCGCCGCTCTTCAGGTTCACGCCACGTTGCGCCTTGCCGTCCTCGCGCTCGGTGAGACGGGCCGCGCCGGCCTCCGCGAAGGCGAAGACGCGCTGCTCGGCCAGGTGGGCCACCAGCACGCCGTCGGCCACCGCGTCGAGCCGCGCCGAGCCCAGCCCCACGCTGCCGGGCTTGCCGGCATTGCCTGCGCCCGGCGTCAGCTTGACCCAGCCCTGCTGCAGGTAGAGCTGCGAGGCGCTGCGGCCGCGCTCGCCGGGCAGCGCCGGTTGCAGCAGCACCCGGCTGCCGGGGCCCAGGTCGGCGATGCTCCCGTCCGGGTATTCAAGGCGCACCAGTGTCGCCGTTGCGCCGGATTCGACGATGTCGTCACGTTGCAGACGCACGCCCTCGGAGAGCGAAAACTTCGCGGCGCCGCGGATCAGCAGCGCCTCGCCCTCGAGGATGGTCAGCACGGCCGCCGACGTGTCGGCCGCCATGGTCCAGCCCGGAAGGCTGCACAAGATCATCCAGACCATCCGCCAGAACATGTTCCTCCCTTGTGTATGGAGCACGCGGCTCCCTTCGATGATGGGTCCTGCGTCCCCTGCGACGAGGCACGCATTGTTTCACCGAGACTTCTCCGGTGGTACCCCCGATCGGCTGCCGAAGCGCCCGGCCTGAATTTTTCGGCCCAGGCGTCAACTATGTCACTGCCGGGCAGGAATTTTCGCGTCAAGTCAGCAATTCGATGCCGGCGAGTTGCCGTGCACATTGTTGCCGGATGATGCTCAAAAGGTCAGCCAGGTAGGGCTTTTGGGACAGGGAGCGTGGTGCCGTGGCATGCAGTTCGCTCCACAGCCCGGCCCGGCCGATGCGCTTGGCCACCACGTAGTCGTAATCCACATAGTTCTTGACTCCCCAGTTGGGCAGTGCGGCCAGGCCGCGCCGGCTGGCCACCAGTTGCAAGATGGCGATGGTCAGCTCGGCGGTGCGGCGCTGGAAGCCGACGCCGGCCGGACGCAGGACCTCGCGTATCACATCGATACGCTCCTCGGGGACAGGATAGGTGATCAGGGTCTCGCCTTCGAAGTCCTGCGCGTCAAGGCGGCGCCGGTGGCGCAGCGGGTGCTCCACCGGCAGCACCGCCAGGATCTCGAAGCGGAACAGCGGCCAGCTCTCCAGGGCCCGCCGCCCGGGCGTCCGGCTGCCCGGCGCCGAGCCCACCACCAGCTCGCACTTGCCCTCCGCCAGCAAGGCCATCGGATCCGCGTGGAAGCCGGCCACCAGGTCCACCTCGACCTCGGGCCAGCGACGCCGGAATTCGTCCATCACCGGCATCAGCCAGTCGAAACAGGTGTGGCATTCGAGCGCAATGCGCAGCTCGCCGCGGGTGTCGCTGTGCGCGCGTGCCAGGTCGCGCTCGGCCTCGTCGACCTGCGGCAAGACCTCGCGCGCCAGTGCCAGCAGGCGTTCGCCGGCCGGCGTGAAGCGCAGCCCCGTGCTGGTGCGGCGGAACAGCGGCAGCCCGTAGTGGGACTCGACCGCCTTGACCTGGTGTGAGAGGGCCGACTGGGTCAGGTGCAGCCGCTCGGCGGCCAGCGCCATCTTGCCGGTGTCGGCGATGGCCTGCAGCGAGCGCAGATGGCGGAGTTCGATCATCGGTGGGAGGGTTTTCGGGAAGGGCTGGACATGAATGAAATTCAAGTGGAACTGAAAAGGTTTCGCTTGATGAATGAAGTGTCCGCAATGAGACTGAAGCCCGTCAAGCCCACCCACCTCCTTCACACCATCATGGCCCTCACCCACATCCTCGGATACCCCCGCATCGGCGAACGCCGCGAGCTGAAGTTCGCGCTCGAGTCCTACTGGCAAGGCCAGAGCGCCCTGGAGGCGCTCGAACTGACCTGCGATGAGCTGGCGGCGCAGCGCTGGCGCCGCCAGCGGGACGCGGGCACAGGCTGGCTCACGGCGGGCGACTTCGCCGCCTACGACCTGATGCTGGACCACGCCCTGATGTTCGGCGCCGTGCCCGCGCGCTTCGGACTGGCTCCGGCCGCCGTCGGGCTGGCCGAGAGCTTCGCACTGGCCCGCGGCACCGCGCAGCAGCCGGCGCTGGAGATGACCAAGTGGTTCGACACCAACTACCACTACCTGGTCCCCGAGCTCGCGCCCGACCAGCGCTTTTCGCTCCACGCGTCGCGCTACCTGGCCCAGGTCGACGCCGCCCTGGCCACCGGCGGGGCGGTCAAGCCGGTGCTGATCGGGCCCCTCACCTTCCTGCGGCTGTCCAAGCTGGACGGTCCGGGCGAGCGGCTGGCCCTGCTGCCGCAGCTGCTGGAGGTGTACGCCGAGCTGCTCGAAACGCTGCACCGCCGGGGCATCGAGTGGGTACAACTCGACGAACCGGTGCTTGTGACCGACCTGGAGACGGCCTGGCAGGACGCTTTCGAGCAGGCCTATGCGCGGCTTGCCGTCGGGCCGCGCCCGCGCCTGTTGCTCGCAACTTACTTCGGCCCGGTCCTGCACCACCTGCCGCTGATCGGCGCGCTGCCGGTCGACGGGCTGCATGTCGACTTGGTGCGCGGCGCCTCGCAGCTCGGCGCCGTGGCCGCCGCGCTGCCGTCCGGCCGGGTGCTGTCGGCCGGCGTCATCGACGGCCGCAACATCTGGCGCACCGACCTGCGGCGGGTCCTGAAGCAGCTGCAGCCGCTGCAGGCCGAGCTGGGCGATCGCCTCTGGATCGCTCCGTCCTGCTCGCTGCTGCACGTGCCCTGCAGCCTGGCCCATGAAAACCGGCTGGAGCCGCAGGTGCGCCGCTGGCTGGCCTTCGCCGACGAGAAGCTGGGCGAGCTGGAGGTGCTGCGGCG
This sequence comes from Aquabacterium sp. A7-Y, assembly GCF_026153205.1. Taxonomy (GTDB): domain Bacteria; phylum Pseudomonadota; class Gammaproteobacteria; order Burkholderiales; family Burkholderiaceae_C; genus Caldimonas. Next base: position 104,978 of record NZ_JAPFBW010000020.1, read on the forward strand.
CGCGCTGGTCGACGGCGAGGACAGCGTGCAAGAGGCCCTGGCCGAGAGCGACGCGAGCCTCGCCGCGCGGCGACATTCGCGCCTCGTCACCAACGACTATGTCACCAAGCGCCTGGCCAGCGTGGACGACTCGATGGCTCGGCGTACGGCCCCCTTCGCCGAGCGCATCGTGCAGCAGCGCCAGGCGCTGCAGCTGCCCCTGCTTCCGACCACCACCATCGGCTCCTTCCCGCAGACACCGGAGATCCGCGCCGCTCGCGCGGCGCACCGGCGCGGCGAGCTGGGCGCCTTCGACTACCTGCAGGCGATGCGGCGCGAGATCCGCCACGCGGTGGAGCAGCAGGAAAACCTCGGCCTGGACGTGCTGGTGCACGGGGAGCCGGAGCGCAACGACATGGTGGAGCACTTCGCCGAGCACCTGTTCGGCTTCGGCATCACCGAGAACGGCTGGGTGCAGAGCTACGGCTCGCGCTGCGTCAAGCCGCCCATCATCTACGGCGATGTCTACCGGCCCGAGGCGATGACGGTGGACACGACCCGCTATGCCCAGTCGCTGACCAGCAAGCCGGTCAAGGGCATGCTGACCGGCCCGGTGACGCTGCTGCAGTGGTCCTTCGTGCGCGACGACCAGCCGCGCGAGCAGACCGCTCGCCAGCTGGCGCTCGCGATCCGCGACGAGGTGAGCGACCTGGAGAAGGCGGGCATCCGCATCATCCAGATCGACGAGCCGGCCTTCCGCGAAGGGCTGCCGCTGCGCCGCGAGGACTGGCCGGCCTACCTGGACTGGGCCGTGAACGCCTTCCGGCTGGCTGCCTGCGGCGTGGCCGATGGCACCCAGATTCACACCCACATGTGCTACTCGGAGTTCAACGACATTCTGCCCGCCATCGCGGCGCTCGATGCCGACGTCATCACCATCGAGACCTCACGCTCGCGCATGGAGCTGCTCGACGGATTCGGCGCGTTCGCCTATCCCAACGAGATCGGCCCGGGCGTCTACGACATCCATTCGCCGCGCGTGCCCGGCGTCGAGGAGATGCAGCAGCTGCTCGACCGCGCCTGCCAGGTGGTCGATCCGCGGCGGCTCTGGGTCAACCCCGACTGCGGGCTCAAGACCCGCCGCTGGACCGAGACCATGGCAGCGTTGCGCCACATGGTCGAGGCCGCGAAAGCGGTGCGCGCTCGGTTGACCGAAGAGGCTGTGCACTAGCGTGCAGGGCGGGCCGGCCCGCTACAGACCGGCACACGCCGGGGTACCCAGGGCCGCTACAGTGCGTGGGTACCCGACATCCCGACCGTGAGCCGCACGTCCCGTCCCCCCAGTCCGCAGCCCAGTCTGTTCGCCTTCGAGGAGGAAGAGGCGCAGCCCCAGGCCGCGGCGTCGCCCGCCGAAACCGTGGCGATGCCGCCCGGGCGCGCGCCGTCGCGCCGCGCCGGCGAGGAACCGGGACGGCTGGAGCCCGCGACGCTGAATCCCGAGGTGCAACGGGTCGCCGATGCGCTCCACCCGAACATCCGCCTGGGCACCTCGTCGTGGAACTTTCCGGGCTGGCACGGGCTGGTCTGGGGCCGGGAGTATGCCGAGAGCACGCTGTCGCGGCGCGGCCTCACCGCCTATGCCCGGCATCCCCTGCTGCGCTGCGTCAGCCTGGACCGCAGTTTCTACCGCCCGCTCGATGCCGCCACCTACTCCGGGCTGGCGGCCCAGGTCCCGCCCGGCTTCCGCTTTGTCGTGAAGGCGCCCTCGCTGGTCACCGACGTCGTCGTGCGTGCCAGCGATGGTCGAGGCATCGAACCCAACCCGCTGTTCCTGGATCCGACCGCCGCGGTCGAGCAGGGCCTGAAGCCGGCGATGCAGGGCCTGGGAGAAACGCTGGGGGTGCTGGTGTTCCAGGTCTCGCCGCTGCCGCGGGCCTGGCTGGCCGAGCCGCAGCGCTGGCTGCAGGCGCTGGAGCGGCTCTGGGAGGCGCTCCAGGCCGCCCGCCGGGAGGCCGGCCACCCGGTGCTGCTGGCCCTCGAAGTGCGGGACGCCGAGCTGCTGACGCCCGAGCTGGCCGCCTTGCTCAAGCGCCACGAGGTGCGCTATTGCCTGGGCCTGCACGACCGCATGCCGCCCATCGAGGCGCAGCTGCCGATGCTGCGCGCGCTCTGGCCCGGTCCGCTGGTGTGCCGCTGGAATCTGCAGCGCGGATTCAAGTACGAGCCGGCACGGGCGCAGTTCGCTCCCTTCAACGCGATCAAGGCGCCCGACCCGGCCACCCGGCAGGTGCTTGCCAAGGTCGTCGCTGCGACCGCACTGGCCGGCCATGCGGTTTTCGTAACCGTCAACAACAAGGCCGAAGGCAGTGCGCCTTTGTCCCTCTGGGAGCTGGCAAAAACCGTGCTTGAACGAGGCTGACATCTATGCCGGGGCGGCAAAGGGGAAGATACTGATTCCGCCATGCCCGGAAGCAAGCTAGAGGATTCCAAGCACCGCCCCGGCGACGCCGATCAGGCGCATGCCCTGGGACATCTGCGCGCGTCCACCCGGCAGCTCTTCAACCCGCTGGACCGTGCCAGCGAGGTGGCGGGCGGCTTGCTCGTCCTGGTCATCTTCACAGGCGCTTTCGCCATCCTCGGGCGCGATGCACGCACCGTCCTGCTCGGCGCCCTGTCCTCCAGCTTCGCCTGGAGCCTGATCTGCGCCGCGATGTATCTGCGCCGCATGTGGCTGGCGCGGGAGCGCCAGCAGCGCCTGCTGCATGCGCTGTCCCGGGCCGACAGCGACGAGGCCTTCCTCAACAGCCTGTCCCGCGAGCTGCCCGAGACCTGGGTGCGCAGCCTCACCCCCCAGGAGCTGGCACGGCTGCGTGCGATGCTGCCCCGGCCGCCACAGGCCTCGGCCGGCCGGCTGAGCCAGCCGCTCGACCTGCTCGGCGCCACGGCCATCTTCGCGCTGGTGTTCTGGGCCACCTTTCCGGTGGCCTTGCCGCTGCTGTGGCTCAGCCACGTCCCGGCGGCACTGCGCATCACGCACGGCCTGGTGGTGCTGCTGCTGTTCTGCCTCGGGCTCGTGATCGGCCGGCGCCAGGGGGCGCGGCCGGTGGCCCTGGGCCTCAGCCTGGCCGGCCTGGGCGCCTTGCTGACCGGGCTCTGCATGGCCCTGCAGCCCTGACTCGACGGACCACCCTGCCAGGGATCACTGCGGCTGCAGCACCAGCTCCGATTCGCTCTCCCCGCCCCACAACGGCACGTACTCGCCCTTGGCCCAGGGCCACATGAAACCCCGGTACAGGCGCGAGAACGGCAGGCCGGACTGCCCGCTGGAGTGCATCACGCGGGAGGCCGCCGGCGTGCCAAGGTCGTAGATCGCGCGCAGGCTGGGGCCGTGTTCGTTGAGGTAGAGCGCGCCGCTCAGTTCGTCGGGCTTGAGGCTGACCCGGCTGGCGTTGACGGTATGGGTGTCCCCGCCGACCGGGACCCGCAGCTCGAACAGCTGAGCCAGCGGCTTGACCTTGCTGAAGGGCCGGTGCTCCGAGCGCGCCTGGTGCGCTTCGCCCCAGCGCCAGGCCGCGACCTCCGCACCATACGCCGCCTGGAGTTCGCGCAGTGCACCATCGAAGGCCAGGTCCATGATCTGCTGGCAGGTCTCGGCCGCAGCGGTGGTCTTGTTGTCGCACCACCACGCGTTGTTGCCCTCCAGCATGCCTTCGACAGCGTCGTAGAAAGAGCGCGTGTCGACCCGCTTCCACAGCTCGGGCCCCAGTTCGTCGGCGATCAGGAGCTGGTAGAGCTGGCGCGTCCAGGCCCACAGGATCAGCGGCGCGGCCTGGTCGGCCGCCATGTTGCCGCGCGAGCCGGCCAGTTGCTGCTGGGCATCCGCGGCCAGCGGATGGCTGGAGCGCGCCTTGCGGATCCAGGGCAGCAGGCGCTGCGCCGCGAGCGAGACCTGGTCGGCCTGCAGGGCCGCCATGCTGGCCCTGCCGTGCCGCGGCGCCGCCTGGAGCAGCTGCTCGATGCGCTGCTGCCGGTAGGGCACGGTCCATTCGCTGGTCAGGTAGTGCGGGTAGTCGGCGGCGTGGATGCGCTGGTTGGCGGTGGCGATCCAGCCGCGCGGCGGGTCGAACTCGCGCGGGGTCAGCGTGGGGTCGAGGAAGCCGGTCCAGTCATAGCGGGCCTCCCAGCCCGGCGCCGGCGCCAGCCCGCGCAGGTCGTGCTCCGCGCCACGCACCGGGACCCGGCCGGCCGCCACCATGCCGATGCGCCCGGCGGTGTCGGCCACCACCATGTTCTGCATCGGTGCGATGTGCAGGGCCGAGGCAGCAACGAACTCGTCCACCGAGCGCGCCTTGTTCATCGCCAGGCCGGCCTCGAAGGTGGTGTTGGGCGCGTCCAGCGCGGTCCAGCGCATGGCGAGCGCATAAGCCGGCCGGCCCCGCGGGCCGGTCAGCCCGTCGGCGGCCCCCGGGGCGTCGGAAATCACCGGGCCGTGGCGGCTGGCGCGCACCGTCACCCGGGTGTCCACCCGCCCCTTCACCTTGATCACTTCCTCGCGGGTCTCGAAACGCTTCCAGCCCTCGGGGGTCAGGTACTGCATCGGATCGTCCGGATGCAGCTGCTCCAGGTAGAGATCCTGCACGTCGGGCGCGGTGTTGGTGTAGCCCCAGGCGACGTGCTCGTTCTGGCCCAGCACCACCGCCGGCAGTCCGGGCATGGTGGCGCCGGCAACCTTGTAGCCGGGCGCCTCGAGCCGGGCGAAGTACCACAGCGCCGGCGCCGACAGGCGCAGGTGCGGGTCGTTGGCCAGCAGCGGCTTGCCCGACTCGGTGTGCGAGCCGGCCACCACCCAGTTGTTGGATCCGACCCCTTCGATGCCCGACTCGGGCGCGTCCCGCTGCGCCCGCTCGCCCAGCCCGGCGTCGACGCGCAGCCCGCGGTAGAGCGCCGCATAGTCCATGGTCGGCAGCGGCTTCTCGCCCGGATAGGGCGGCAGCAGCTCGTTGATGCGCTCCACCGGCAACTTCAGCGCCAGGCGCATGCGCAGCAGCTCGTTGTTCCAGTTGCCGCCCAGGTCCCAGGCCATCATGGTCATCCAGGCCAGGCTGTCGGCCGGCTCCCAGCGCCCGGGCTGCAGGCCCAGTGCCAGGAACTCCGGCGGCCGCGCGCCCATGTGCCGGGCCACGTAGGCGTTGATGCCCGCCGCATAAGCGTCCAATGCGCCACGCGCCTCGCCGGCCACGCTCTCGAGCTGCTGCTCGGCGGCTCGGCGCACCCCCAGGCTGCGCAGGAACACGTCGGTGCCGACCGCGCTGTCGCCGAAGGCTTCGGCCAGCTGGCCGGCGCCGACGCGGCGGTGCATCTCCAGCTGCCAGAGCCGGTCCTGGGCATGCACGAAACCCAGGCCCCACATCACGTCGGCGAGCGAGTCGCCCCGGATGGTCGGGATGCCGTGCGCGTCCCGGCTGATCCGTACCTCAGCCTTCAGGCCCTGCACCCGCACCACTCCGTCGGTCTTCGGCAAGGCCTGGTGCACATACCACCAGGATGCCGCCACCACCAGGACAATCAGCAGGACCAGCGCCCACAGGACTCTACGCATCCACTTCACAAGGGGTCTCCTCAAGCTGCTTTTCGATGTGAGGAGCGAGGGTACCGCAAGGCCGCCCGCCAGGGCCCCCGGGGAACCGTTGCACCGGCCCGCCTGTCACGCCACGCGGAAAAACGGAGAAAGATGGAGAATGAGGGCCCATCGGGCCGCTGCCCTGCCCCCTGGCGGGGGGCGCATCCCGCAAGAAGTGCCATGAACATCATCATCCTGGACGACTATCAGGACGCGGTGCGCAAGCTCCGCTGCGCCGCCCAGCTGGAGCGCTACAACGCCAAGGTCTTCACCAACACCGTCAAGGGCATCGGCCAGCTCTCGGTGCGGCTGCGCGACGCCGACGTGCTGGTGCTGATCCGCGAACGCACCCACTTTCCCCGCCAGCTGCTCGAAAAACTGCCCAAGCTCAAGCTGATCGCCCAGACCGGCCGGGTCGGCCCGCACATCGACGTCGATGCCTGCACCCGCCTGGGCATCGCGGTGGCCGACGGGGTCGGCTCCCCGGTGGCGCCTGCCGAGCTGACCTGGGCCCTCATCATGGCGGCGATGCGCCGCCTGCCGCAGTACATCGGCAACCTCAAGCACGGCGCCTGGCAGCAGTCGGGCCTGAAGTCGGCCTCCATGCCGCCCAATTTCGGGTTGGGCATGGTGCTGCGCGGCAAGACGCTGGGCCTGTGGGGTTACGGCAAGATCGGCCAGCTGGTGGCGAGCTACGGGCGCGCCTTCGGCATGAAGGTGCTGGTGTGGGGCAGCGAGAGCTCGCGCGCCAAGGCCCAGGCCGACGGCTACGACGCGGCCTTCACCCGCGAAGCGCTCTTCGAGGCCAGTGACGTGGTCTCGCTGCACCTGCGCCTGGTGGACTCGACACGCGGCCTGGTGCGCCTGGACGACCTGCTGCGCATGAAGCCGAACGCGCTGTTCGTCAACACCTCGCGCGCCGAGCTGCTGGAGGAGAACGCGCTGGTCAGCGCGCTCAACCGGGGCCGGCCCGGCATGGCTGCCGTCGACGTCTTCGAGAGCGAGCCCATCCTGCAGGGGCACCCCCTGCTGCGGCTGGAGAACGCGGTGTGCACGCCGCACATCGGCTATGTCGAGCAGGACAGCTACGAGCTGTACTTCAACGCCGCCTTCGAGAATGTCATCAACTTCATCAACGGCACACCCAGCAACATCGTCAATCCGGACGCGCTGAAGGTGATCCGAGGATGAGCCCCGACCTGCCCGTGCCGGTGGCGCCATGACCGCCGCCGCTCCCCCGCCGCGCGTGCTCGCGGCCACGCGCTGGGCGCTGCTGTTCGGCAACTTCGTGATCGGCTGCGGCGTGATGGTCGTCAGCGGCACGCTCAACGACCTGGCGCGCTCGCTGCAGATCTCCGTGGCGCTGGCCGGCCAGCTGATCGCGATTGCCGCGGCGCTGATGTGTTTCGGTGCCCCGCTGATGGCGATGCTGCTGGGCGGCTGGGACCGGCGCCGCCTGCTGACCCTGGCGCTGCTGTGGTACGCACTCGGCCATGCCTTGTGCGCCCTGATGCCCGACTACGGGGCGTTGTGGCCAGTGCGCGCACTGACGGTCCTCGCGGCGGCCGTCTTCACGCCGCAGGCCGCCGCGGTGATCGGCCACATGGCGCCGCCCGAGCAGCGCGGCCGCAGCATCACCTTCGTTTTTCTCGGCTGGTCGGTCGCCTCGGTGGCGGGCATGCCGATCTCGGCCTGGATCGGCGAAAGCCTTGGCTGGCGCTGGGCCATGGCCTGGGTGGCGGTGATCGCGCTGGCCGCCGCGGCGGCGGTGTTCCGCGCCCTGCCCGATGACGTTCGCCCTCCGGGCATGAGCCTGCGCGCCTGGCGCGGCGTGTTCGCCAACCCGGTGCTGATGGCCATCGTCGCAGTGACGGCGCTGACCGGGGCCGGGCAGTTCACGGTGTTCGCCTATTACGCGCCCTACCTCAGCCAGGTGATCGAGGCCAGCCCCGGCGAGATCAGCCTGCTGTTCGGCTGGTTCGGCGCCTGGGGCCTGTTCGGCAACATGATGCTGTCGCGCCATGTCGACCGCATCGGCGCAGCCCGCGCGGTGGCGGTGCTGCTGGGGCTGGTGGCCTTCAGCCTGCTGCTGTGGCCGCTCGGCTCGACGCCGCTGCGCATCGGTGTGCTCATCGTGCCCTGGGCGCTGGCCTGCTTCGCCAGCAACTCGGCGCAGCAGGCCCGGCTGGGCGCGGCCGCGCCGCTGCTGGCCCCGGCCCTGATGGCGCTCAACACCTCGGCGATCTACCTCGGCCAGGCCGTCGGCGCTTCCGGCGGCGGCTGGTTGATGGAGCATTTCGGCTGGGACGTGCTGAGTTGGGTCGGCCTGGGCTGGACGCTGCTCGCGCTGGCGCTGAGCCTGTGGGCGGCGCGGCGTCCGGCGCTGGCGGGCGGCGCCTGAGGCGGGCCGCACACCGAACGCGAGGGCTGGCTACACTGGCGCGATGCCCTGCTCCGCAGTACCGCCCGGTCCGCCAGCGACCGAGTCCGCCGCCGCCCCATCCCGCCCGGCTTCCCTGCGCGAGCTTTTCCTGAGCTTCACACGTCTGGCACTGCAGGGTTTCGGCGGTGTGCTGCCGGTCGCGCAGCGCGAGCTGGTCGAGCGCAGCCGCTGGCTCAGCAAGCAGGAGTTCGTCGAGCTGCTGTCGGTGGCCCAGGTGCTGCCGGGGCCCAACATCGTCAATCTCTCGCTGATGGTCGGCGACCGCTTTTTCGGGGTGCGTGGGGCCTTCGTCGCCCTGGCGGGCATGATGGCAGCCCCGCTGGTCATCGTGCTGGTCGCCGCGGCCGTCTACGCCGAGCTGGCCCACCACCCGCTGCTCAGCGGTGCATTGCGGGGCATGGGTTCGGTGGCGGCCGGGCTCATCCTCGCGACCGGCCTGAAGCTGGTCGGCACCTTGCGCAAGGCCGTGCTGGGGCGCGAGCTCGCCTGGCTGCTGGCCGCGCTCACGGTGCTCCTGATCGTGGTGCTGCACTGGCCACTGCTGTGGGTGCTGGGCAGCCTCGGTCCGCTGGGCTGTGCACTCGCCTGGAGAAAGCTCAAGCCATGACGCCGCTCGCCCCCGCGACCTGCTGGGCCTGTTCGGCCACTTCCTGATGCTGTCACTGCTGGCCATCGGTGGCGCCATCACCACCGCGCCCGACATGCACCGCTACCTGGCGCTCGAACACGGCTGGATCAGCGACGCCGACTTCACCACCTCGATCGCGCTGGCGCAGGCGGCGCCCGGGCCCAACATCCGGTTTGTCGCGGTACTGGGCTGGAATGTCGCCGGCCCGAGCGGCGCGGCGGTCACGCTGCTGGGCATGATGCTGCCCTCCACCACCCTCGCGCTGTGGGCCACCCGCTGGCGCCACCAGCGGCGTGAGACGCGTGGCGTGCGCGCCTTCACCGAAGGCATGGCGCCGATCACGCTGGGGCTGCTGCTGGCGACCGGCTGGATCCTCTCCGAGCCGAGCCGGCACGATGCCGGCGCAGTGGCCCTGCTGCTGCTCACGGTGGCCGTGATGGTGAAAACGAAGCTGAGCCCGATGTGGATGATCGGTGTCGGCGCCGTTGCCGGCATGGCGGGCTGGGTCTGAGAGCGCAGCCGGGCGCTCCCGGACTCAGGCCAGGGCCTGCTCGACGACCGACTGCAGCGACATCAAACCGGCCAGGCCGCGCTGGTCGGAGGCGTCGGCCGCCGAGCCCGCCGCCGGGTAGGTTTCGGCAGCGGGGAAGCGCACCTCGATGCGGCCGTCCGGCAGGGTGACGATGACCAGCGACAGTGGCGCGTCGACCGCATGACCTGTTTCGTCGACCCTCACCGGGGTGATGCCCTCGCGCGAGCCGAGCACCAGCGCCGTGGAATGCAGGAAGCCGGTGCCGCCGCGCCCGGCGTCGACGCGGGCGAACACGGTGTAGCCCTGGCCCTGGGCGACCGACTCCAGCTTGCGCAGGGTCTCGTCCGCGCTGTACTTGCTGTGCACGGCCGCCAGCAGGCGTTCGGGCTTGGGGTGACTGAGGTCGGCACTGACGGCTGCCATCACGACCGCAACACAGCCCGTCATCCAGAAGCGAAACGTCTTGCTCATGTTCGACTCTCCGACAACATTCAGCACTTTCAGCACTCAGGCCCCGACTAGGATGGAAGGCCGCGCCAGGGGTTTCAAGCGAAGTCGTGTAAAGCTGTGTGAGCTGTGGCCCCAGGTAAACCCTAGTCCAATGAAATTGGACTAGCGACGCGAGGCGACGAAGGCGTCGCGTGCCGCCACCGCCGTGTCCGGGAAGTCGCTGAACACGCCGTCCAGCCCCAGCTCGAAAAACTGCCGGTACTCCGCCTTCGCATCGTTCTGGTAGCTGCCGGCCAGCCGATGCGGCTCACTGCGGAAGGTGTAGGCATGCACCAACAGACCGCGGGCCTTGGCCGCCTTGACGATGCGGTCGTCGGGCACCGCGCGGTAGTCACGCTCGTCGATCTTGCCGTCACCGTTGACATCCACGCGCTGTCCCTGGGCATCCCGGGTCGAGCGCACCTTCACCAGGTAGCGCTTCCAGGGACCGATGCCGTCGGCATAGGTCTTGACCTCGTCCAGGCCGGCCTCGGTCAGAAGCCAGGCGAAGGTGTCCTGGCTGCCCTGGCGGTTGGCGACCGTCCAGTCATAGGGTCGGTCGTAGGGAGCGCTCAGGTCCATCTCGCCGGTGTCGGGATCCTGGTCGTTGGCATCCACCAGCTGCACCAGGCGGACCCGGGTCTTCTGCCGCAGCGCCTTCAGGTTGGACTGCTCGAACGATTGGATGAACACCGGGGCATCGACGCGGTTCCAGCCCGCCTTGTCGAGCGAAGCGAGCAGCCGGTCCTCCAGCGGCAGGCCGAGCTGCTGGTGGTAGGTCGGATGTTTGGTCTCGGGGTATACCCCGATGGTGCGGCCGGTCTCCCGCGCCTTCTCCCGGGCCAGCGCCAGCACCTCGTCGAACGTCGGGATACCGAACTGCCCGTTGAAGCCCTGGTCGCGTTCGGCCATCGGCTGGACCGCGCGCAAGGTGCGGATCTCGGCCAGCATGAAGTCGCTCGCGAAATAGCCTTCGACGTCGACGCCGTCCACCTTCATCGTGCGCTTGCGCGACGCGAACTCGGGGTGCTGGGCCACGTCGGTGGTGTCGGCGATGTTGGGCTCGTGGCGGGCGATCAGCACGCCGTCCTTGGTGGAGACCAGGTCGGGCTCGATGTAGTCGGCCCCCATCTCGATCGCCTTGGCGTAGGACGCCAGCGTGTGCTCCGGCAGGTAGCCGCTGGCGCCGCGATGGCCGATCACGAGCGGCCGGGCGCCCGGGGTCTCGGGGTCGTCACCGCCGCCGCAGCCGAGCAACACGATAGCGGTCAGGCCGGAAGCCGCCGCGAGCCGGAGCGTGCGCATTGTCGTCTCCTGTGATCAGAAGGCGACAGTGTGGCCGGCGACGGTGACAAGGATTTGACTCCCCTGTCGCCGGCAAGGGCTCAGGCCTTCATCGGCCTGCCCTCATTCCTGCTTGGTGCCGAAGATCTTGTCGCCGGCGTCGCCCAGCCCGGGGATGATGTAGCCGTGCTCGTTGAGGTGGCTGTCGATCGCGGCGGTCCAGCAGCGCACCTCGGGGTGGGCGCGGTCGAGCGCGCGCACCCCCTCGGGGGCCGCCACCAGCACCAGGGCGCGGATGTCCTGGCAGCCCTTGCGCTTGAGCAGGTCGACGGTGGCTATCATCGAGCCCGCCGTCGCGAGCATGGGGTCGATGATCAGCGCAGTGCGCGAGCCGAGTTCGCCGACCAGGTTCTCGAAGTAGTGCTCGGGCTTCAAGGTGTCGTGGTTGCGAGAGAGGCCGACCACGCTGATCTTGGCGTTGGGGATCATGTCGAGCACACCGTCGAGCATGCCCAGGCCGGCGCGCAGGATGGGCACCACGGTGACCTTCTTGCCCTTGATCTGGTCGACCTCGGTGGGGCCGCTCCAGCACTCGATGGTGGTCTTCTCGAGCGGGAAGTCGGCGGTCGCCTCGTAGGCGAGCAGGCGCGCCACTTCGGCGGTCAGCTCGCGGAACTTCTTGGTCGACATGTCGGCCTCTCGCATCAGCCCGACCTTGTGTTTGACCAGGGGGTGCTTGACTTCGATGACGGGCATGGTGAGGGGGCCTCGCCGCGCAGGCGGTCGGGCCGTCGGGAAAACTGCGATGCACGCAGTGTAGAGCCTGATCAGCCCAGCAGCTGCGGCAGAAGCTGGGCGGCCGTGCCGCGCAGCACGACGTGGGCGCCCCGGTCGAGCTCGCTGGGCTGCGGATTCAGCACCACCACCCGCGCGCCGGCCTGGCGCGCGAGCGCCGGCAGCCCGGCTGCCGGGTAGACCGCTCCGGCAGTGCCCACCACCAGCATCAGCTCGCAGTCGCTCGCCGCGTCCTCGGCGGCCTGCAGCGCCCGTCCCGGCAGGGCTTCGCCGAACCAGACCACCCCCGGGCGCACCAGGTTGCCGCACTCGCCACAGCGGGGCGGCCGTCCCGGCTCGGCACGGGCCGGATCGCAGGCCGGCTCGCCGCGGACTTCGCGGGCGCAAGGGTCGATCCAGCGGTCCTCGAACAGTGCTCCGTGCAGGCAGATCACGTCGGTGCTGCCGGCACGCTGATGCAGGTCGTCGACGTTCTGCGTGACCAGGGTCAGGCGCTCGGGATGGGCGGCCTGCCAGGCCGCCAGCGCCCGATGCCCGGCGTTCGGTTCGGCACGCGCCACACCCTCGCGGCGTGAACCGTACCAGTCCCACACCAGCTGCGGGTCGGACCGGAAACCGGCCTCGGTGGCGAGCTGCTGCGGGTCGTGGCGGGCCCACAGGCCGGTCAAGGCGTCACGGAAGGTCGGCACCCCGCTCTCGGCGGACATGCCGGCGCCAGTCAGCACGCACAGGCGCGGCGCCTGTTCCAGCCAGCCGCGCACGGTCTGCAGGTCGTCCATCGCCGTTCAGCCCCGCTGACGCAGCGCCTCGTAGAGGCAGACGCCGCTGGCGACCGAGACGTTGAGACTTTCCACCGCCCCGCGCATCGGCAGGCTGACCAGCTCGTCGCAGGTCTTGCGCGTGAGCTGGCGCATGCCGGTGCCTTCGGCACCCAGAACGAGCGCGACCGGTCCTTTCAGCTCGACCTGGTAGAGCGTCTTCGGTGCATCATCCGACGTGCCGATGATCCAGATGTTGCGTTCCTTCAGCTCATTGAGGGTGCGGGCCAGGTTGGTGACCATGAAATAAGGCATGGTCTCGGCCGCGCCGCTGGCGACCTTGGCGACCGTCGCGTTGATGCCCACCGCATGGTCCTTGGGCGCGATCACGGCATGCGCGCCGGCGCCGTCGGCCACACGCAGGCAGGCGCCCAGGTTGTGCGGATCGGTGACACCGTCGAGCACCAGCAGCAGCGGTGGCTCCTCGATGCTGTCGAGCAAGTCGTCGAGCGACTTCGCCGCGGCCACCGGCTCGACCTTGGCGACCACGCCCTGGTGGCGGTGTGTGCCGCAGAGCTTGTGCAAGCGCTCGTCGTCGCTGTCGACCAGGCGGGCGCCGGCCTCCTGGGCGCGCGTCACGAACTGGCGCATGCGCTGGTCGCGCCGGCCCGTGTCGATATAGATCTCGTGGATGGATTGCGGGGCGGTCTTCAGCCGCACGGTGACGGCATGGAAGCCGAACAAGACCTTGGCGCTCATCGGGACCTGCGTGTTCTCTGGGATGTCATGTCGCGATGGTAGCCGCGACGCGCCCCGCTTCGATGCGGATCTGCCGGTCGCAGCGCGCTGCGATGCTGCGGTCGTGGGTCACCAGCACCAGGGTGGTGCCGAGCTCGTGGTTGAGGTCGAACATCAGCTTCATCACCGTCTCGCCGGTGGCGTAGTCCAGGCTGCCGGTCGGCTCGTCGGCCAGCAGCACCGCCGGCTGCACGACAAAGGCACGTGCCAGCGCGACGCGCTGCTGCTCGCCGCCGGAGAGCACCCGCGGGTAGTGGCCGAGCCGCTCACCCAGCCCGACGCGGCGCAACATCTCGGCCGCGGCCTTGCGGGCATCGGCGCGGCCCTGCAGCTCCAGGGGCAGCATCACGTTCTCGAGTGCCGTCAGGTTGCCCATCAGCTGGAAACTCTGGAACACGAAACCCACCGTCTCCGCACGCAGCGCCGCCCGCGCGTCCTCGTCGATGCCGAAGAGGTCGCGGCCGGCCAGCCGGACGGTGCCCTGGGTGGGCGTGTCCAGCCCGGCGATGATGCTCAGCAGGGTCGACTTGCCGGAGCCCGAGGCACCGACGATCGCGACCGATTCCCGGCGGGCCAGCGAAAAATCGATATCGTGCAGAATCGTCAGCACACCTGTGGAGTCGCGCACCTGCTTGGTGACACGCTCCACGACAATGATGGGTTCGGTCATGGTTCCAGTCTTCCAACAACGTCGCCACTTTATCTTCTCGGCCCTGGCTTGCGCTGGGCTCGGGTCCAGGGACGTCCTGGCCGCCGGCAAGGGCAAGCCGGCACCGGCTGCAAAGATCCTGGTGCTGGGGGACAGCCTGTCGGCCGAGTATGGCCTCAAACGAGGCAGCGGCTGGGTGGCCCTGCTCGAGCAGCGCCTGGCCGCGCAGAAGCTGCGAGCCACGGTGGTCAACGCGAGCATCAGCGGCGACACCAGCTCGGGCGGCCGCTCGCGCCTGCCGGCGCTGCTGAAGCAGCACCGGCCGACCCATGTGGTGATCGAGTTGGGCGGCAACGACGCGCTGCGCGGGCTGCCGATGTCCATGACCCAGTCCAACCTTGACGAGATGACCCGTGCCGCCCAGCAGGCGGGCGCCAAGGTGCTGCTGCTGGGCCTGCAGATGCCGCCCAACTACGGGCGTGCGTATGCGGAGAGTTTTGCGGCGCTCTACGGCAAGGTGGCCGAGGCTCGCAAGGCGGCGCTGGTACCGTTTTTCCTCAAGGGCGTGGCGGATGCGCCGAACGCCTTGCAGTTGTTCCAGGCCGACCGCATCCACCCGAGCGAAACCGCCCAGGCGACGATGCTGGACAACGTCTGGCCGGCCCTGAAAGACCTGCTCGCGGCGGGCTGAAGCCAGCAGCCCGCACGGCAGAGAGCGTGGCCCCGCCGCGCCGCGGCCTCAGCCCATGTGCAGGCCGCCGTTGACGGAGAAGTCGGCCCCGGTCGCGAAACCGGCCTCGTCGGACGCGACCCAGGACACGATGGAGGCGATCTCATCCGGCGTGCCCAGACGTTTGACGGGGATGGTCGCGACGATCTTGTCCAGCACTTCCGGTTTGATCGCGCGGACCATGTCGGTGCCGATGTAGCCCGGGCTCACGGTATTGACCGTCACGCCCCGGGCCGCCAGCTCCTGCGCCAGCGCCATGGTGAAGCCGTGCATGCCGGCCTTGGCGGCCGAGTAGTTGGTCTGGCCGGCCTGGCCCTTCTCGCCGTTGACCGAGGAGATCTGGATGATGCGGCCCCAGCCCCGCTCCACCATGTCGCCGACCACCTGCTTGGTCACGTTGAACATGCTGTTGAGGTTGGTGTCGATCACCGCGTCCCAGTCCTCGCGGCTCATCTTCAGGAACATGCGGTCGCGCGTGATGCCCGCGTTGTTGACCAGCACGTCGATGGGGCCGTGCTCGGCCCTCGCCCTGGTGAAGGCCGCCACGGTCGATTCCCAGTCGGCGACATTGCCCACCGAGGCGTAGAAGTGGAACCCCAGCTCCTTCTGCTGATCGAGCCACTTCTGGAAGTCGCGGCTGGGACCACAGCCGGCGATCACCGTGTACCCATCCTTGGCCAGACGTTGGCAGATCGCAGTGCCGATGCCGCCCATGCCGCCGGTGACGTATGCAACCTTCTGACTCATGTCCTACTCCTTCTTGAAATCGGTTGGCCGAAGACCAGGTTTGCCGCTTTGACCGTACCGGTCAAGCGTGTTCTCCCTGCCTGGCATTCGGCGCGGATGCGAAAACTCAGCGCTCGACGGTCAGAGCCACCCCCATGCCACCACCGATGCACAACGAAGCAATGCCCTTCCTGGCGTCGCGGCGCTGCATCTCGTGCAGCAGGGTCACCAGGATGCGGCAGCCCGAGGCACCGATCGGGTGGCCGATCGCGATGGCACCGCCGTTGACGTTGACCTTGGCCGTGTCCCAGCCCATCTCCTTGTGCACCGCGCAGGCCTGGGCCGCGAAGGCCTCGTTGATCTCGAGCAGGTCGAGGTCGGCCGGCTTCCAGCCGGCCCGCTCCAGCGCCTTGCGCGCCGCCGGCACCGGCCCCATGCCCATGTAAGCCGGGTCGACACCGGCACTCGCATAGGAGGCGATACGGGCGAGCGGCTTCAGACCCAGGGCCTGAGCCTTGGCGGCGCTCATCACGACCACCGCGGCGGCGCCGTCGTTGATGCCCGAGGCATTGCCCGCGGTCACGCTGCCGGTCTTGTCGAAGGCCGGGCGCAAGCCGGCCAGGGCTTCGGCGTTGGTCTTGCGGTTGATGAACTCGTCGGTGTCGAACAGCAGCGGGTCGCCCTTCTTCTGCGGGATGCTGACCGGCACGATCTCCTGCTTGAACTTGCCGGCCTCCTGCGCGGCGGCCGCCTTGAGCTGCGAGGCCAGTGCCAGTTCGTCCTGCTGCTGGCGCGTGATGCCGTACTGCTTGGCGACGTTCTCGGCGGTGATGCCCATGTGGTACTGGTTGTAGACGTCCCAGAGGCCGTCGGTGATCATCGAGTCGATCATCTTCCAGTCGCCCATGCGCTGGCCCTCGCGGGAATTCAGCAGCACGTGCGGCGACAGGCTCATGTTCTCCTGGCCGCCGGCGATGACGATCTCGGAATCGCCGTCGCGAATGGCCTGGGCTGCCAGCATCACGGCCTTCAGGCCCGAGCCGCAGACCTTGTTGATGGTCATCGCCGGCACGCTGTTCGGCAAGCCGGCTTTGATCACAGCTTGACGCGCCGGGTTCTGCCCGCAACCGGCCTGCAGCACCTGGCCCAGGATGACGTCGTCGACCTGCTCGCCCTGCAGCCCGGCGCGTTTGAGCACCTCGGTGATGACGGTGGCGCCCAGCTCGGCGGCCGGGGTCTTGGCGAGGCTGCCGCCGAACTTGCCCACAGCGGTGCGGGCAGCGGAAACGATCACGATATCAGTCATGTCAAAACTCCTTCTATGAATACGATGGTGAAGCCCGGCGGCCGGATAGGGCCGCCGGGCTTCAGGCTTTCTGTTTGACGTAGCGGCCCGGGGCCGCTTCGATCGGTGGATAGGCCGCGCTGCCCTGGGCCCGCGGCGCTGCGATTTGCTGGCCGGAATGCGACCGGATCCATTCCGCCCAGCCCGTCCACCAGCTGCCCGGCTGCTCGGTGGCGCCGGCCAGCCACTCCTTCGGATCGGTCGGCAGGTGGTCGCCGACCCAGTGGCTGCGTTTCTTTTTCGCCGGGTGGTTGATCACGCCGGCAATGTGGCCGGAGGCGCCGAGCACGAAACGCCGCTCCCCCTTGAGCAGCCGCGTGGAGGCATAGGCGCCCTCCCACGGCACGATGTGATCCTCCCGTGACCCGTAGATGAAAGCCGGCGCGTCGATGCGGCCGAAGTCCAGCGGCACGCCGCAGACCGTCAGCGCGCCCGGCTGGCTGAGCTTGTTTTCGAGATAGGCGTTGCGCAGATACCAGCAGTACATCGGCCCCGGCAGGTTGGTGCTGTCGGAGTTCCAGTAGAGCAGGTCGAAGGGCGGCGGCATCTCGCCCTTCAGGTAGTTGCCGACCACATAGTTCCAGACCAGGTCGTTGGGGCGCAGGAAGGAAAAGGTGGTGGCCAGCTCCTGCCCGCGCAGCAGTCCGCCGCCGCTCGGGCTGCGCTCGCCGATCCCCAGTTCACGCACCTGCACCGCCGCCTCGTCGATGAAAAGATCGAGCACGCCGGTGTCGGCGAAATCGAGGAAGGCGGTCAGCAGCGTGAGGCTGCTGGCGGCTTTTTCGCCGCGCGCGTCGAGCACCGCCAGCGCGCTGCCCAGGATGGTGCCGCCGACGCAGAAGCCCAGCGTGTTGATCTGCTCGCTGCCGCTGATCTCCTGCGTCAGATGGATGGCCTTGATCGCGGCCTTCTCGATGTAGTCGTCCCAGCTCAGCTGCGCGATGCTCTCGTCGGCATTGCGCCAGCTGACCAGGAAAACCCGCAAGCCCTGCTCGGCGGCATAACGCACCAGCGAGTTGTCGGGCTGCAGGTCGAGGATGTAGTACTTGTTGATGCAGGGCGGCACGATCAGCAGCGGCCGCTCGTAAACCTGCTCCGTCAGGGGCTTGTACTCGATGAGCTGGAACAGCTCGTTCTCGAACACCACGCTGCCCTCGGTGGTCGCGACATTGCGGCCGACCTCGAAGACGCTCTCGTCGGTCTGCGACAGGTGCCCCTGCTTGAGGTCCTGCAGCAGGTGCTGCAAGCCCCGGTTGATGCTGTCCCCGCCGGTCTCCAGCGCCTTGCGCAAGGCCTCCGGGTTGAAGGCCAGGAAGTTGCTCGGCGCGCAGGCATCGACCCACTGCTGCACCGCGAAGCGGATGCGTTGGCGCGTCTTCTCGTCAGCCTCGACCTTGTCGGCCAGTTTCATCAGGGTGCGTGCGTTCAGCAGGTACATCGCCGCCGTGTAGGCCGCGCCCGGGGTGCCGGACCAGTCGGCCGCAGCGAAGCGCCGGTCCGGCAGGGCCGGGCTCTGACCGGGCTGCGAGACCGCGGTGTTCCAGATGCGGGCCGCCTCCTGCAGGTAGTCGGCCTGCATCTCGGCGAGCTCGGGCAGCGGCACCTTGAGCTGGCCCAGGGCCGCGATCGCCTCGCCGATGGGGACCGCCAGGCTGCCCGCACCAGCGCCCGCGGCCGGAGCGCCGGGCAGGCCGAAGGGGGGACCGGATGAAGCGGAGAACGGCGCGCTGAAAAACCCGCCGAACGGCGCCCCGGCCGACGCCCCGAAGGGCATGGCGTTGAAGGCCGCCTGGAAAGGCCCCGGAAAGGCGGCCGCAAAAGGCGCGGAGAAGGGTGCGGCCCAAGCCCCACCGGAAGGCCCGCCCGCAGCTTGATCGGCGGGCTGCGAGGTCGTTTCGCTGTGCTTCATCGTCTCCTCGAACTGCATGGGGAAATCACCGGCCTGACGCCCAGGCCTTGTTTGTACACCGCCTGCCAGCCGGGCTCGTGCGGGCGGATCCATAATCGTGTCGCCTCGACGAGGCGTGTCAATGGGGCTTGTCAGCCCTCGCAGGTCACCACCCGGTCTCTGGTCTTTCTGATTCCGATGTATCTCATTCCGATCACCTGGCTGTATGTCGTTCTGATGATGGCGATCGCCGAGGCCACGAGCACGCAGGGCACGCTGCTGGGCGCCTTCTTCACCTTCGTGCTGTACGGGCTGGGGCCGGCCGCGCTGGTGACCTACCTGCTGGGCACGCCGCGCCGGCGCCAGGCGCGACGGCTGGCCCACCAGCGGGCCCGCGAGGCTGCAGCGCAGGACTCACCCGCCCTCCCTCCGGATCCAGACGGCGGCCGCCATGCGGCCGGTGAGCCGGTCGCGCCGGAAAGAAAAGAACCGTGAGCGGTCCTCCACGGTGCACCACTGCCCGCCGCTGATCGAGGCCAGACCGACCGCTTGAAGCCGGTCGCGCGCCAGGCCGCACAGGTCGGCCCACCACTTGCCTGCCACCCCGGTGGCACGGAAGCGTTGCGCCACCGCCTCACCGCCGAAGGCCTCGCGCACCTCGTCGCCGACCTCGAACTGGCGCGGCCCGATGCAGGCCCCCAGCCAGGCCTGCAGCTCTCCGGGTGTGCAGCCGGAGGCCTCGCACAAGGTGGCAACGGTGTTTTCCAGCACGCCGGCGGCAAGACCGCGCCAGCCAGCATGGGCAGCCGCCACACCGCTGCCATCGGGCGCCGCGAACAGCACCGGCAGGCAGTCAGCCACCATCACGGTGCAGGCGATGCCCGGCTCGGTCGTGCAGGCGGCGTCGGCCTCGATGGCAGGCGCGCCGCCGGCGTTTTGCTGCAGCACGTCTCCTGCCCCCAGCCAGACCACCCGGGTGCCGTGCACCTGGGTCAGGAACACCGGCTGGGCGCCCAGCGCCGCGGCGAAATGCTCGCGGTTGCGCCGCACGTCGGCCGGGTCGTCGCCGACATGGTCGCCGAGGTTGAGGCTGTCGTAGGGCGCCCGGCTGCAGCCGCCCGCGCGGGTACTCATGAGGGCTCCGACGGCGGCAGGCACCGGCCACGCGGGCTGCAGCCAGGCGCCCGGGACCAGGCCGGTGGCGGTGTTCACTGTTCGGCGTCCGGGCAGTTCGATGGCTGGGCGGCGATGAAGGCAGGGTGCTGCATGCAGTGCTCGAACACCTTCATCACGGTGGGCACGTGGTCGAGCCGGCAGTCGAAGCGCCGGGCGTTGAAGATCTGCGGCACCAGGACGCAATCGGCCAGGCTGGGCATGTCGCCGTGGCAGTAAGGGCCGGTGGCGGGATGTCCGGCGAGCTGCTGCTCCACCGCCTCCAGCCCGCTCTCGACCCAGTGTCGGTACCAGGCGTTCTTGGTGTCTTCGGTCTGGCCCAGCTCACGCGTGAGGTACTTGAGCACGCGCAGGTTGTTCAGCGGGTGGATCTCGCAGGCGATGTCCAGCGCCAGCGCGCGTACCCGGGCCCGCTCGGCCGGGCTGCCGGGCAGCAGGGGCGGCTCGGGCTGGATCTCGTCCAGGTATTCGATGATGGCCAGCGACTGGTTCAGGCGCCGGCCCTGGTCTTCGAGCAGCGGCACCAGGCGTTCGGGCGACAAGGCGGCGTAATTCGGCTGAAGCTGTTCCCCCTTGGCGAGGTGCACCGGCAGGTAGTCGTAGGGCAGGCTTTTGAGCTGCAGGGCAATGCGCACGCGGAAGGAGGCCGAAGAGCGGAAGTAGTTGTAGAGCTTCATGCGCGGCAGTGTAGCCAGAGCCCATGTCGTTTCTACACTCGACCCCATCGTTATGATGGCGCCCGCCCCTCCGAGACCGAAAACCCCCCGATCGTGCAATGGCTCCCCCACCCGCCGCTCCTGCGCCCGCTGCGCCGCTGGTTGAGCGCGTCCGGCTCGCTGAGCGCCCGCCTGCAGCAGGCCTGCGAGCGGTTTTCCGTGCAGCGACTGCGCCAGGGCGCCAGCCCGATCCGATACGACGAGGCCCAGGCGCTCGCCCGCCAGCGTCAACGGCGTGGCCATGCCCGCGAGGTGGTGCTGCGCTGCGATGGCGAGGCGGTGGTTTATGCACGTAGCGTCGTGGCGGCGCCCCATGTGCGCGGCCCCTGGCGAGCGCTGATCGGCCTGGGCAGCCGGCCGCTCGCGCAGCTGCTGTTCCAGCAACGCCCGGTTGATCGCTCGCCGCTCGCCTATGCCCGGGTGCCGCGCTGCGGCCCGGCACGTCGGCGCATCGAGTCGGCTTGGCGCGAAGCGACCGGCGAAGCAGTACCGCGAGGCGCCCTGTGGGCGCGCCGCTCCGTGTTCGCCAAGCGTGGCTGCCGGCTGTGGCTGATGGAAGTGTTCTCGCCGGACATCGTCCGCCGGCGCCGGCCGGGCCGCTGAGCCCGGGTCGCGGCGCCGACGCCGGGGCCTCAGACGATGCTGAGCTTGAGCGGGCTCAGCCCCTCGATGCGCGCTTCCAGCAGGTCGCCCCGCACCACCGCGGCCACGCCCTCGGGCGTGCCGGAGTAGATCAGGTCGCCGGGCGCGAGCGTCCAGGCAGCCGACAGGTGCGAGATGACCTCGGCGACACTCCAGATCAGCTTGCCGGTGCGGCTGCCTTGGCGCGGCTGGCCGTTGACCCAGAGCTCGATCGCGGCGTCGTGGATGCCCGGCACGGCAGCCGCCGGCGTGATCGCCCCGATCGGCGCCGAGGCTTCGAAACCCTTGCCGATGCACCAGGGGCGGCCCTGCTTTTTCATGTCGTTCTGCAGGTCCCGCCGGGTCATGTCCAGGCCCACCGCGTAGCCCCAGACATGGTCCAGCGCATCGGCCGGCGCGATATCGCGGCCGCCCTTGCCGATCGCCACCACGAGCTCCAGCTCGTGGTGCAGGTTGGCCGTCAGCGGCGGATAGGGCATGGCGCCCGCGTCGCCTTCGCCGACCGGCAGCACCGCGTCGGCCGGCTTCATGAAAAAGAACGGCGGCTCGCGACCGCTATGCCCCATCTCGATCGCATGCTCCACATAGTTGCGGCCGACACAGTAGATGCGGTGCACCGGGAAGACGCTGGCGCCGCCGGTCACGGGCACGCGCGGCACCTGGGGGGCCGGAATCACGTCCTTCAAGGGTTTCTCCTCAGAATACGGCCCCCTCATGCTAGCGCTTGGCGGCTTGCAGCCGCCTTGCGAAAGCCCGCCGCAAGCTACACTGCCCGCCATGCTTCACGCCCGCCAGATCAAGCATTGCCGAGCCTGCGGCGCCGCGGCCGCCTATGTCGTCCCGACGGACGACAACCGCGAGCGTGCCGTCTGCAGCGCCTGCGGCACCATCCACTACGAAAACCCCCTCAACGTCGTCGGTACGCTGCCGGTCTGGGAAGACCAGGTGCTGCTGTGCCGCCGCAACATCGAGCCGCGTTACGGCCTGTGGACCCTGCCCGCCGGCTTCATGGAATTGGGCGAGACCACCGAGGAAGGCGCGCTGCGCGAGACCGAGGAGGAAGCCGGCGCCAGCGTGCAGCTCGAAGGGCTCTACACCCTGCTCAACGTCACGCGCGTCGGCCAGGTGCATCTGTTCTACCGCGCCCGCCTGCTCAACACCCATTTCAACCCCGGCCCCGAGACCATCGAGGCGCGCCTGTTCTCGGAAGACCAGGTGCCGTGGAACGAACTGGCCTTCCAGACCGTGCGGGAAACCCTCAAGTTTTATTTCTCCGACCGCACCAGGGGTCAATTTCCGATCCACACGGCCGATATCGCCTAGGAGTTCCGTTCCACCGCCCTCACCCGTCGCCCCGAAACCGCCGCCCGATCCATGCAGTCCCCTCCAGCGACTTCCGCCGCTGCCGCGCCCGCACCGGGCGCCGCCGCCCGCCAACGCGAAGACCTGATCCATCCGGATCCGCTGCTGGACTGCCTGATCGAGGTCTGCCGGCTGCACGGGCAAGCCGCCTCGCGCGCCTCGCTGTCGGCCGGGCTGCCGCTGGTGCAGGGCCGGCTCACGCTGGGCCTGGCCGAGCGCGCCGCCGCGCGGGCCGGCATGGCCGCCCGGCTGCAGCGGCGCGCGCTGGACAAGATCGACCGGGCCGTGCTGCCAGTGATCCTGGTGTTGCAGGGCGACGAAGCCTGCGTGCTGCTGGGCTGGGACGACGGCGGCGGGCAGGCCCGCGTGCTGCTGCCCGCCTCCGGGCAGGGCCGGGTCACGCTCTCCCGGGATGAGCTGCAGGCCCGCTATGCCGGGCTGGTGCTGTCGGTGCGGCCACATTTCCGCTTCGACAAGCGCACGCCGGAGGTACGCCGCGAGCGCGCCCGCCACTGGTTCTGGGGCGCCTTCGGCGACCAGCGTTTCGTCTACCGCGACGTGCTGTGGGCGGCGCTGCTGATCAATGTCTTCGCGCTCGCCTTCCCGCTGTTCTCGATGAACGTCTACGACCGCGTCGTGCCCAACAACGCGGTGGAGACGCTCTGGGCGCTCGGCGTCGGCGTGGTGCTGGTGATCGGCGCCGACCTCGCGATGCGGCTGCTGCGCGGGCGTTTCGTCGACGAGGCCAGCGCCCGCATCGATGTGCAGATCTCGGCGACCCTGATGGAACGGGTGCTGGGCATGCGCATGGAGACCCGCCCGGAGTCGGTCGGCTCCTTCGCGTCCAACCTGCGCGGTTTCGAGCAGGTGCGCGACTTCATCGCGTCTTCGACCGTCACGGCACTGATCGACCTGCCCTTCGCGCTGCTGTTTATCGTCGCGATCGCCTGGATCTCGCCCTGGCTGGTGATCCCGGTGGTGACCGTCTTCGTGCTGGTGTTGCTGGCCGGCTACATCCTGCAGCACCGCCTGCACACGCTCTCGGAGACCACCTACCGCGCCAGCGCGATGCGCAACGCCACCTTGATCGAGAGCCTGACCGGGCTGGAGACCATCAAGTCGCAGGGCGCCGAAGGCGTGATCCAGAGCCGCTGGGAGCGCGCCAACAGCTTCCTGGCCGGCATCAACGTGCGCATGCGCGGCTTGTCGTCGGCGGCGATGTACAGCACCGCGTCGGCCCAGCAGCTGGTCTCGGTGGTGATGGTGATGGCGGGGGTCTACCTGATCTCGGAACGGCAGCTCACGATGGGCGGCCTGATCGCCTCGACCATGCTGGCGGGCCGGGCGCTGGCGCCGGCCGGCCAGATCATCGGCCTGCTGATGCAGTACCAGGGCGCACGCACTGCGATGCAGTCGCTCGACAAGATCATGGAGCAGCCGGTCGAGCGCCCGCTGGGCCAGAGTTTCGTGCAGCGCAAGGAGCTGCGCGGCGAGATCGAGTTCCGCAACGTCAGCTTTTCCTATCCCAACCGGCAGGACTCGGCGCTGGAAGGCGTGAGCTTCAAGATCAACCCGGGCGACCGGGTGGCGCTGATCGGACGGGTCGGCTCCGGCAAGACCACCATCGAGAAGCTCATCCTCGGCCTGTACGCGCCGACCCAGGGCTCGGTGCTGCTGGACGGCATCGACCTGCGCCAGCTCGACCCGGCCGACGTGCGCGCCAACGTGGGGGTGGTCTCGCAGGACGTGACGCTGTTCTACGGCACCTTGCGCGAAAACATCACCTTCGGCCTGCCCTTCGCCGACGACTCGGCCATCGTGGCCGCCGCCGAGGTGGCCGGGCTGACCGAGTTCATCAACCGCCACCCGCGCGGCTTCGACATGATGGTGGGCGAGCGCGGCGAGTCGCTCTCCGGCGGGCAGCGCCAGAGCGTCGGCATCGCCCGCGCGGTGCTGCACAACGCGCCGCTGCTGCTGCTCGACGAGCCGACCAGCGCCATGGACTTCTCGACCGAGGCGCATATCAACCAGCGCATCGCCCAGTACGCCGAGGGCAAGACCGTCGTGCTGGTCACGCACCGCACCTCGCTGCTGTCGCTGGTCAACCGCGTCATTGTGGTCGACGGCGGCAAGATCGTGGCGGACGGGCCGAGGGACCGCATCCTCGAAGCCCTGTCCACCGGCAAGATCGCGAGGGCCGCATGAACACCCCCGGCCTGCCGGCAAGTCCGCCCCCGGCGCCAGCCACCCCGCGCCCCGGCCTGCTCCGGCGCGTCGCCAGCCGCGTCGCCTCGTTCATCGAAGCGGCCTCAGACCGCGTGCTGGGCAAGGTCAGCCTCGACGCCGAGGAAGAACGCACCGCCTATCGCGGCTTCGAGTTCGAGGCCGACGAGGTGATGGACCGTCGCCGCACCCAGCGCGCCCAGCGCCTGGTGCGGACCGCCGTGCTGGTGACCGCGCTGTTCGTCGTCTGGGCGGCGCTGGCCCGCGTCGACGAAATGACACGCGGCGAAGGCAAGGTCATCCCGTCGCGGCAGCTGCAGGTGCTGCAGTCGCTGGACGGCGGCGTGGTGGCCGAGATCCTGGTGCGCGAAGGCCAGCAGGTCGAGCCCAATCAGCTGCTGCTGCGCATCGACGAGACGCGCGCCGTCTCCGGCGTCAACGAAAGCCAGTCGCAGTCGCTCGCGCTGGGCGCCCGCGCGGCCCGACTCAAGGCCCTGGCCGAGGGCTCGCCGTTCAATCCACCCAAGCCGCGCGAGGGCGATGCCGACGAGCTCCGCACCGTCGAGGAAGAGCGCCGCCTCTACGAAGCGCGTGTTTCCGAGCTCGACACCCTGGTTTCCATCAGCCGCCAGCAGCTCGTGCAGCGCCAGGAGGAGCTG
This sequence comes from Aquabacterium sp. A7-Y, assembly GCF_026153205.1. Taxonomy (GTDB): domain Bacteria; phylum Pseudomonadota; class Gammaproteobacteria; order Burkholderiales; family Burkholderiaceae_C; genus Caldimonas. Next base: position 130,417 of record NZ_JAPFBW010000020.1, read on the forward strand.
AGCGAGGCCCGCGCCAAGCGCAGTTCGGCCCAGCGCAGCCTGGAGCTGGCTCAGGAGGAACTGGCCAAGACGCGGCCGCTGCTGGCCTCGGGCGCCGTCTCTGAAGTGGACATCCTGCGGCTGGAGCGGGACCTGACCCGCTTCCGGGGCGAGATGGAGCAGGCCGGCGCCCAGATCGCCCGTGCGCAGGCCTCCATCGGCGAGGCACAGCGCAAGATCCAGGAGACCGAGATCACCTTCCGCAACGAGGCCCGCAAGGAGCTTTCGGACGTGCTTGCCAAGCTGAACGCGCTGACCGAAGGCGCGGTGGCGCTGGCCGACAAGGTCGACAAGACCTCGGTGCGCTCGCCGGTGCGCGGCCGTGTGCAGCGCCTGCTCGCCAACACGGTGGGCGGCGTGGTGCAGCCTGGCAAGGACATCGTCGAGATCGTCCCGCTGGACGATGCCCTGCTGCTGGAGGCCCGCATCCTGCCGAAGGACATCGCCTTCATCCGCCCCGGGCAGCGCGCCAAGGTCAAGCTGACGGCCTACGACTTCTCGGTCTACGGCGGCCTGGACGCGACGGTCGAGAACATCAGCCCCGACACCGTGATCGACGAGCGCGGCAACGCGTTCTACGTCATCCGGGTCCGCACCGACCGGCCCAGCTTCAGCGAAAAACTGCCCATCATTCCCGGCATGACCGCCGAGGTCGATATTCTGACCGGGAATAAAACGGTGCTGGCTTATCTGATGAAGCCGATATTACGGGCCCGGTCGGTCGCACTCAGCGAGCGCTGAGGCCGCCTCGCCCCATCCCTCGGGTGCCTCTCCGCACCCGTTTCTTTTTGGGGTCCCGCTTAGGCCGTTTTCCTAAAGATCTCACGAAAACTGCCGTATTCCGGGCCAAACGTGTCACTCGCCTTGGAACGCATGCCGGCACCGCCGCCTCCACAGTGGCGCCCCGGCGTTTTTGGGGGAAGAACCGCCCGGATTCGTGCACCCGATCACGAAAGCTCAGGCCCTTCCCCGCCCCGCGTCACCGGCAAGTTCACTATTCTGTAGCTAACTGTATCAAGGCGGTTTCGGCCGCCTAGCGCTTCAAGGAACGTTCCATGGCCACCGCCTCCTCCACGCTGCTCGGCAAGGTTTCCGCCATCGTCGGCAAGGCTTATCTGCAGCGGCCCGACGGCAGCACCCGAGAGTTGAAGGTGGGCGACGTGATCCGCGAAGGCGACGTCGTGATCGTTGCCGGCAATGGCCGGGTGGAGATCACCGACGAGGCCGGCGCCGTCTATCTGCCGCGCACCGGCGAGGCGCTGACCCTGGCCGGCCTGGAAACGGCGACCCCGAGCGAGCCGCCGCGCAAGGCGGAGGCCTTGTCTGGCGCCGAGATCGACCAGATCATCAGCGCGGTGGACGCCGGGACCAACCCGGACGAAGCACCGGCGGCCGGCCTGACGGGTGACGGCTCCGGCGACGGCTTCGGGCCCGGACTGCGGGTGGACCGTGTCACCGAGAATATCGCGCCGGCGGGCGTCGCCACGTCGGGCGGCACCTCGACCACCGAGTTGCCGGTGGCCGCAGCGGAAGGCACGGCGCTCACGGCCGAAACTGCCCCAACACCGGCGCCCACGCCTGCGCCGACGCCTGCGCCGGCTCCCGGCCCGTCGCCGGCGCCAGCCGACCCCGAGATTGCGCGGGGGGCGGGCGCCGTCCGCGAGGACGCGGTGCAAACCGCCACGGGCACCCTGACCGCCACCGACGCCGACAACCCGGCGCTGGCCTTCGTCCCGCAGACCGCGGCCGGCGCGCTGGGCAGCCTCACCCTGACCGCGGACGGCCGCTGGACCTATGCGCTCGACAACACGGCCGCGCAAAGCCTGGCAGCCGGCGAGCTGCGCACGGAAACCTTCACCGTCGCCTTGAACGACGGCTCCATCACCACGGTGACGATCAGCGTGACCGGCAGCAATGACGGTCCGACCCTGGTGGGCGGCCTGCCAGGCGCGGCCGCCGTCGACGGTGGCGGCGTGCTGCTGAGCACCGCCGGCGGTTTCGCCGACGTGGACACCCGCGACCTGCTGACCTATTCGGCCACCGGGCTGCCGGCCGGCTTGAGCATTGACCCGGCGACTGGCGTCATCAGCGGCACCCTGACCCATGATGCCAGCGCGGCCGGCCCGTACACCCTCCGCGTCACGGCCACTGACGCCGCCGGCGCCTCGGCAACGCAAACCATCGAACTGACCGTCGCCAACCCCGCGCCCGCCGGCGCGGATGCCGCGGTGGCGACGGACGAGGACAATGCCCGCACCGGCACCCTGACGGCCGGAGACGCCGACGCCGACACGCTCACTTTCGCCAGGACCTCCGAGCCGTCCCATGGCAGCGTGACCGTTCAGGCCGACGGCAGCTATATCTACACACCTGACGCCAACTTCAACGGCACCGACAGCTTCACGGTGCGCGTCACCGATGCGCAGGGCGCGACCGACACCATCACCGTGACGGTCACAGTGAACGCGGTGAACGACAACCCGGTGGTGGTCGGCACTGTCGCCGACGTGGCAGGCACCGAGGCAGCGCAGGTCTCCATTCCGACGTCCGCCGCCTTTGCCGACGCCGACATCGCCACCAATGGCGACCGGCTGACCTTCTCGGCCACCGGCCTGCCCGCCGGCCTGAGCATCGACCCGAACACTGGTGTCATCTCCGGCACACTGCCGAACAACGCCAGCGCCCAAGGTCCGTTCGCGATCGAGGTGACGGTCACCGACCAGGCCGGCAAGAGCGCCCGCGCCGGCTTCTCGCTGTCGGCGACCAACCCGGGCCCCGTGGGCGTCGATCAGAGCCGCACCATCGACGAGGACGGCTCGCTCAGCGATTCCGTCTCGGCGTCGGATGCTGACGGCGATGCCCTCTCCTACGCGGCCGGCACGGGTCCGGCCAACGGCACCGTGGTGGTGGACGCCAATGGCCGCTACACCTACACCCCGAACGCGAACTTCAACGGCACCGACAGCTTCACCGTTGTCGTCACCGATGCGCAAGGTGCGACCGACACCATCACGGTCAGCGTGACGGTCCACGCGGTCAACGACAACCCGCTGGTCGTCGGCACACTGAACAACGTCAGCAGCACCGACGCCGCCACGGTCAGCATCCCGACCAGCGCCGTCTTCCGAGACGCCGACATCACCACCAAGTGGCGACC
>NZ_JAPFBW010000021.1 GCF_026153205.1 Aquabacterium sp. A7-Y
GGCTCGCTTATCTTTCCTCACCTCCCGCCTCAGAATCCCTTCGGATCCTCCGCCGCCCTCCCCCGTCACCGGTGGTTTGCAGCGCTGCGCTCAGCGAAGGGCGTGACTATAGCAACAAATCGCCAGGCCGCAAGAGATTTTTTCACGCCGCCAAGCTGGCCGGCCGCACACCGTCTCCCGCCACCAGTTCCCGATAGCGGGCCTGAGGGTCGTCGCTGTTCAGGATGTCGTTCAGGTAGTGCATCAGCTTCTGCGTGTCGGACCGAAGAATGCGTTGCTTCACCGAGGCGATCTGCGACGGGTGCATCGAGAATGAGCGCAGGCCCATCGCGAGCAGCAGCGGCGCGAAGCTGCTGTCGCCCGCCATTTCACCGCACACACAGACACCCTTGCCGGCAGCGCGCGCCTGCGAGATGGTGCCGGCCACCAGCCGCAGCACCGCCGGGTGCCACGGGTCGTAGAGATAGGACACGCTTTCGTCCGCCCGATCAATCGCCAGGGTGTACTGGATCAGATCGTTCGTGCCGATCGACACGAAGTCGAAGTGCCGCAGGAACAAGGGCATCAGCAAGGCGGCCGCCGGCACCTCGATCATGGCGCCGACCTGGATGTCGGCGAAGGGCACGCCCGCGTCCCGCAACTGCTGCTTCGCCCGCTCGATCATCTCGAAGGTTTGCCGGATCTCGCTGCGGTGAGCCAGCATGGGCACCAGCAGCTTGACCGGGCCGAAGACGCTTGCGCGCAGGATGGCGCGCAACTGCATCCGGAACATGTTGGGCTCCGACAGGCTCCAGCGGATGGCACGCAGACCCAGGGCAGGATTGAGCGTGTGTTCGTGCCGCAGTTCGTTGATGGACATGCGCTCCAGCGACTTGTCGGCGCCGATGTCCACGGTGCGTATCGTGACAGGCAGGCCTTGCATCGCCTGCACGGCGGCGCGGTAGGCTTCGAACTGCTCGTCCTCGCCGGGCAGCTCGCCGTTGCGGTTCATGAACAGAAACTCGCTGCGGAACAGTCCGACACCCACGGCACCTGACTCGAAGGCGCCCGGCGCATCCTGAGGCAACTCGATATTGGCCAGCAATTCCACCCGCTCGCCGTCGAGCGTCACCGCCGGCGTATGGCGCAGTCGCGCCAGGCGCTCGCGTTCCAATTCACTCTGGCGCTGACGGAAGCGGTATTCCTCCAGCACCATCGGCGAGGGATCGACGATGACGACACCGGCGTCGCCATCGATGATGACCCAGTCGTCCTGCCGGATCAGCCGGCTGGCCTCGCGGGCGCCGACGATCGCGGGGATGTCCATGCTGCGCGCCACGATGGCGGTGTGCGAGGTCTTGCCGCCGACGTCGGTGACAAAACCCTTGAACACGCTCTTTTTGAACTGCAGCATGTCGGCCGGGGCGATGTCATTGGCGATCAGCACCAGCGGCTCCTCGCCGCCCCAGTCCTCCGTGCTCTTGCCCGGCGCTGGCGCGAGCGCCGAGGTGGCGCCCCGCGCCAGCGCGCGCAGCAGGCGCTCGACCACCTGCTCGACGTCGGCCTTGCGCTCGCGCAGGTAGTCGTCCTCCATCTCGTCGAACTGGCGTGCCAGCACTTCCAGCTGGGCCGACAAGGCCCACTCGGCGTTGTAATGGCGGTCGATGATCCACTGCTTGGTGGCGCCGGTCAGCGCCTCGTCGTGCAGCAGGAGCAGGTGCACGTCGAGCAGGGCCGCGAGCTCGCCAGGCGCGTCGTCCGGCATGTCGCGCTTGAGCATTTCCAGCTCGCGAGCCACCACGTCGCGGCCCTCGCGCAGACGCACGATTTCGGACTCGACCTGATCGGCGTTGATGAAGTAATGGGCCACATCGACCCGGCTGGAAGAAACCAGGACCGCCTTGCCGATGGCCACCCCGCGAGAAACGGGCAATCCGAAGACCTGCAGTGTCATTCCCGGATGCTAGCGCGCAAACGCGATGCTTCCATCGGGTTTAACGCGCTGACTCGGGTGCCGGCCGGACGCGCCCGGGAACACCCCACCTCTGCTTACAAGAAAGCTCGTCAATCCACTCGGCTTAGGTTATAGCGCATATCCACGGCTTACTCACCGCAACGGAGGCATGACCGATGGATGCATGGACCGGAATCCTGGAACAGCGCCTGGCACAGTTGCCTTGCCGGGTCGCCCTCGAATGGCCGGGCGGCCGCGCGGGCCCGCTGCCGGCCGAAGTCAGGTTGACGCTGCGGGCCGCGCGCTGGGTCGGCTCGCTGGCACGAGGCCAGCTCGGCGCCCTGGGCGACGCCTATGTGCAGGGCCACCTGGACATCGAGGGCCGCATGCGCGATGTGATGCAGGTCGCCGCACGGCTGGTGCGCAACCCGGTGCGGCAGCAGGCCCCGCGACCCTGGCTGCGCTGTTGGCAGCATCTGCGCTCGCTGCGACGGCATCGCCAGGAGCAGGATGCGCGCCAGGTGCAGTTCCACTACGACGTGTCGGACGACTTCTACGCGCTGTGGCTCGATCCTCGACGGGTCTACTCCTGCGCCTACTACGCGGCTGCCGACATGTCCCTGGCCCAGGCGCAGGAAGCCAAGCTCGAGCACATTTGCCGCAAGCTGCAGCTGCGGCCCGGGCTGCGCTTGCTGGACATCGGGGCGGGCTGGGGCGGCCTGCTGCTGTGGGCGGCCGAACACCACGGGGTCGAGGCGGTCGGCATCACGCTGTCGCACAACCAGGCCGAGCATGTGCGCCGCCTGATCGACGCGCGCGGGCTCGCCGGCCGCGTGGAGGTCCACCTGATGGACTACCGCGACCTGCCCGAGACGCAGGGCTTCGACCGCATCGCCTCGGTGGGCATGTGCGAGCACGTGGGCCGGGCCAAGTTGCCGGGCTATTTCGCCAAGATCGCGCGGCTGCTCAAGCCGGGCGGCCTGCTGCTCAACCACGGCATCACCTCCGGCGGCCTGCACCACCACCAGCTCGACGCCGGCATGGGCGACTTCATCGAGCGGTATATCTTTCCCGGCGGCGAACTGGCGCATGTCTCCCGCCTGGCGCAATGCCTCGGCGGGGCCGGCCTGGAACTGCTCGATGCGGAAAACCTGCGACCGCATTACGCTCGCACCCTGTGGGACTGGTCCGATGGCCTTGAAGCGCACCTCGACGAGGCGCGCGCCGTGACGGACGAACGCACCGTGCGAGCCTACCGGCTCTATCTGGCCGGGTGCGCGATGTGCTTCGAGAGGGGCTGGATCTCGCTGTATCAACTGCTCGCGTCGCGCCCCAGCGGCTCGGAAACCGACGGGCCGATGCGCGGCGCACAATGCGACTTCCCGTTCAACCGCAGCTACATGTACGGATAAGGCATGCTCTACAAGTTCAAGTCCAAGGCCGCCGGCGACGTGATCATGACGGGCCCGGCAGGCGACCACATCGTGCGCCTGATCGGCAAGGAACCGGCCCCCAAGGGCATCATCGAACCGTCCCAGATGCCGGCCGCCACCGCCGCCCTCGAGCGCGCCGTGCTCGAGGACGAAGCGGCGCGCGAGCGCGCCGAGGAAGAAGCCCGCGCCGAGGGACGCACCCTGCCCCCGCGAGAAGGCGTGACCCTGAGGCAGCGCGTCTGGCCCCTCATCGAGATGATGCGGCGTGCCCACGCCGCCGACCAGGAGATCGTCTGGGGCGTGTGAGGTGGCTGAACCACCTGCGCCCCGTCCTGCAGCCAGAGAACCAGGAGACCCGATGAAACTCGTCAGCAACAGTTGGCCCAACGGCGGCCGCATTCCGCAGCGCTACGCCGCAGGTCGGCCCGATGAGCACGGCGGCGTGACTTTCGCCGACAACGTCAATCCGCAACTCGCCTGGGACGCCGCCCCCGAGGGCACGCGCTCCTTCGTGCTGATCTGCCACGACCCCGACGTGCCGAGCCGCGGCGACGACGTCAACCAGCCGGATCGCGAAGTGCCGGAATCGCTGCCCCGCGTCGACTTTTTCCATTGGGTGCTGGTCGACCTGCCGGCGACGTTGAGGGAGATCGCCGAAGGCGAATTCAGCCGGGGTTTCACCCCGCGTGGCAAACCCGGCCCAGCCAGCCTGCACGGCTCACGCCAGGGGCTCAACGACTACACCGGCTGGTTCGAGGGCGACCCGCAGAACGGTGGCCAGTATTTCGGCTACGACGGCCCATTCCCGCCCTTCAACGACGCCCGGGTGCACCGCTACGTGTTCACGCTCCATGCCCTGGACCTGCCGCACTGCCCGGTCGACGGCAGCTTCACCGGCTCGCAGGTGCGCGAAGCGATCCGGGGTCACGTGCTGGGCCAGGCCTCCTTCTCGGGAACTTACACGCTGAACCGCCGACTGCTGTAGCGCTTGGCGCCGGCCGCGGCGAAAATCGCCACGGGCGGGCCGCCGGCCCGCCGTCCTGGATCCCTCCCAAATGCCCCATCGCGACCTCACCCGCGTCATTGCCATCCGGCATGGCGAAACCGCCTGGAACGCCGACAGCCGCATCCAAGGCCACCTCGACATCCCGCTCAACGACAAGGGCCTGTGGCAGGCCGAGAGGCTGGCCGAGGCGCTGGCCGACGAACACATCGACGCGATCTACTCCAGCGACCTGACCCGTGCCCACCAAACGGCCCAGGCGGTCGCCGCGACCCGTGGCCTGTCCATCGAGCGCGACGCCGGTCTGCGCGAACGCGGCTTCGGCGAGTTCCAGGGCCAGAGCTTCCGTGAGATCGAGGCCCGCTGGCCGGAGCAGGCGCTGCGCTGGCGCAGGCGTGACCCGGCCTTCGGCCCGGCGGGCGGTGAGGCACTGCAGGTCTTCTACGACCGGGTCGTCACGACGGCCAGCCGCATTGCCGCTCGGCACCCCGGCCAGAACATCGCGCTGGTGGCGCACGGCGGGGTGCTGGACTGCCTCTATCGCGCCGCCACCCGGGTCGACCTGCAGGCTGCGCGCACCTGGGAACTGGGCAATGCCAGCATCAACCGCCTGCTCTACACCGGCGAGGGTTTCATGCTGGTCGGCTGGGCCGACACCTCGCACCTGAACGAAACCAGCCTGGACGAAAACTCGGACGGTGATCGCGTCGGCAGCGCCGCCTAGCAGTCCGGGCACGTCGATCACGAGTCGGGCAGACCCGCTCCACAAGCGCGCCCGCTTGCCGCAAGATGGAAGTCCCGCCCCGCCACCGCGCGAGCCTTCCTCTGCGACACCATGCAAGCCGCCCAGATCATCGTTCTTGCGACCCCCGTTTTCCTGCTGCTGATCGCCCTCGAATACGCAGTCGGCCTGGTCCGCGGCCGCAACACCTACCGCCTCAACGACGCGCTCAGCAGCATCGGGCTGGGCATGATGAGCCAGCTCACCGGGGTCTTCACGACGCTGATGACGGTGGGCATCTACAGCTTCGTCTATCACCATGCCGCACTCTGGCAGCTACCGGGCAACGTGTGGTGGATCTGGCCGCTGGCGCTGGTCTTCTACGATTTCTGCTACTACTGGCATCACCGCCTGGGTCATGAATGCGCGCTGTTCTGGGCCGCGCACGTGGTGCACCACCAGAGCGAAGACTACAACCTTTCGACGGCGCTGCGCCAGACCAGCACCGGCTGGATCGCCGGCTGGCTGTTCTATCTGCCGATGGCGCTGGTCGGCGTGCCGCCGCTGGTGTTCGGCGTGGTGGCCCTGGTCGACCTGCTCTACCAATACTGGGTCCACACCCGGCAGATCGGCCGCCTCGGATGGTTCGACCGGGTGTTCTGCTCGCCGAGCAACCACCGCGTCCACCACGCCGTCAACGACCCCTACCTCGACAAAAACTACGGCGGCATCCTGATGCTGTGGGACCGGTGGTTCGGGACCTTCCGGGACGAGGACGACGAGGAGCCCTGTGTCTGGGGCACGCGCGGTCCGCTGCGCAGCTGGAACCCCTTGTGGGCGAACCTGCAGGTCTATGCCGAGCTGGCCCGTGACAGCTGGCGCACCCGCCGCTGGTCCGACAAGCTGCGCATCTGGTTCAAGCCCCCCGGTTGGCGGCCCGCCGATCTGCAGCAGCTCGACCCCAAACCTCCCTTCGACGTTCGCCGCGTGCGCCGCTGGGACCCGCCGATGAGCCGGCGCGCGCAGTGGCTGGCGGGCGGGCTCTTCCTGGTGGTGCTGAACGCGACTGGCGCTTTCCTCTGGTTCGCCCACGAATTGGCGCCGAGCGCCAGCGCACTGGCGGCGCTGGGCATCGTCGCCAGCCTGGTGCTGATCGGAATGATCTGCAGCGGCGAGCCCAGTCCCCTGAGCTCAGAAGGGACACCGGCCCGCGGCTTGCCAGCGGAGCCACCCTCACTACACTGAAACGATCTCCTCACGGAGGATTTCGCCATGGCACTCAAGCGGATGGTCAAGGAGGACATGCCTTTGTCCTTCGGCGCATTCAATCCGGTCGGTCATATCGTCATCGGCTTCGACTCCGACGAGCGGGCCAGCGAAGCGGCCCAGGCCCTGCGGGAAGCCGGCTTCGATGCCGAAGACATCGTCCAGTACAGCTGCGAGGAAGGCGCACGCGAGATGGAGCAGCGACTGGCCAGGGCCGGCGGGGCGGCCGAGTTCGGTCACGAGATCCGGCTGATGCGGCGCTACAAGCAGCTGGCCGACGAAGGCTGCGGCTGGCTGGTGGTGTTCGCGCCCGACGCTACGCATGCGCAGCGGGTGTCGGACGTTGCGCTGCGCTTCCAGGCCCGCATCGCCGAGCGTTACGGCCGCCTGGTCATCGAAGACCTGATCTGAGCCGCGATCCGCCCGGTCCGCGCGGCTTCGGCTTATTCGGGAAACAGGTCACCGCCGGCCTCGGCCCGCCCCGGCGGGGCCATGCCCAGGTGCCGGTAGGCCGCGACCGTCGCGATGCGTCCGCGCGGTGTGCGCTGCAGGTAACCCTGCTGGATCAGATAGGGCTCGATCACGTCCTCGATCGTGTCGCGCTCTTCGCCGATGGCGGCCGCCAGGTTGTCCAAGCCCACCGGGCCACCGTCGAAGCGGTGGATCACGGCTTCCAGCAGCTTGCGGTCCATGACGTCGAACCCCTGCGGGTCGACGTCCAGCATCGCCAGTGCCTTGTCGGCGATGAGCTTCGTGATACGCCCGTCCCCCTTCACCTCGGCATAGTCGCGCACGCGCCGCAGCAGGCGGTTGGCGATGCGCGGGGTGCCCCGCGAACGGCGCGCGATTTCCATCGCCCCCAGCGCGTCGGTCGGCGCGTTGAGCAGCCCGGCCGAGCGCACTACGATGCGGGCCAGTTCCTCGGCGGTGTAGAACTCCAGCCGGGCCACGATGCCGAAGCGGTCGCGCAAGGGGTTGGTCAACATGCCGGCGCGTGTGGTCGCGCCGACCAGCGTGAAGGGCTGCAGGTCGAGCTTGATCGAACGTGCGGCCGGGCCTTCGCCGATCATGATGTCGATCTGGTAGTCCTCCAGCGCCGGGTAGAGGATCTCCTCGACCACCGGGGAAAGCCGGTGGATCTCGTCGATGAACAACACGTCGTTGCGTTCGAGGTTGGTCAGCAGCGCCGCCAGGTCCTTGGGCTTTTCCAGCACCGGACCGGAGGTCTGGCGCAGGTTGACGCCCAGTTCGTGCGCGATGATGTGGCTCAGGGTCGTCTTGCCCAGGCCCGGCGGACCGAACAGCAGCACGTGATCGAGCGCCTCGCCGCGCTTGCGCGCCGCGCCGATGAAAATCTCCAGCTGCTCGCGCGCCTTGGCCTGGCCGACATAGTCGTCCAGGCCCTTGGGACGCAATGCGCGCTCGATCGCCTCCTCGTTGGGCGAGCCGGGGGTCGCCGACACCACACGCTGGCGCGGCGGCGGGCTGAAGTCGTCGGTCTGGATGCTCATCGCGGATTCACTTGTTCAGTGAGCGCAGCGCCAGCTTGATGCCCTCGCTCACGCCCACGTCTGCCGGCAGGGCCTTGAGGGCCGCAGCGGCCTCTTTGTCGCTGTAGCCCAGCGCGACCAGGGCCTGCAGCACGTCGCCATGCGCTTCGCTGGTGATCGCCACGGGCTGGGCCAGATCAGGCCCCAGCTTGCCCTTGAGTTCCAGGAGCAGGCGCTCGGCGGTCTTCTTGCCGATGCCGGGCAGCTTCACCAGACGGCCGGCCTCCTGCAAGCTGACTGCCTGCGCCAGGTCGCCGACGCTCATGCCCGACAGGATGGCCAGCGCCGTACGCGGACCGACCCCCGAGATCTTGATGAGCTGGCGAAAGGTCTCGCGCTCCGGCGCGGTGGCGAAGCCGTAGAGGATCTGCGCGTCCTCGCGCACCACAAAATGCGTCAGCAGGCTGACCCGCTCGCCCAGGTTGGGCAGGTGGTAGAACGTGCTCATCGGCACGTCGACCTCGTAGCCGACGCCGTTGACATCGATCAACACCAGCGGAGGGGCCTTCTCCGCGATCACGCCCGTGAGCCGTCCTATCATCGGCCGCATTATCGCGGCCGGCGCCGCCCCGGTGCCGGGTCAACGCGGCGAAACGCGGAACTAACTCGCCGCGTCAGCGCGGCGATTTGCGGAACAGGCCGAGGCGCTGCGCCTCCAGCGCGGCTTCGGCACGCGAGGAGACGTTGAGCTTGCGGTAGATCTGCTTGACGTAGTCAGCGATGGTGTGGCGCGACAGCCCCAGCTGGACGCCGATTTCGGGCAGCGTGAAGCCCTTGGCGACGCGCAACAGCACCTCGTTCTCGCGGTCGGTCAGCGACACCGGCGGCAGCAGCGGCTCGGTCTGGGCCGGCTGGTGACGCGCCTGGGAAGCGAAGTAGGCGATCACACGGCGCGCAATTGAGGGTGACAGCGGCGGCTCGCCCTGGGTGATGCGCTGCAGCTGCTCGGCCAACTGGTCCTTGGCCTGCTCCTTCAGCAGGTAGCCGAAGGCACCAGCCTGCAGCGCGGGGAAAAGGTGGTCGTCGTCGTCGTGGATGGTCACCACCACCGACTGCGCCTCGGGCTGCGATTCACGCAGCGCGGCGACCACCTCGACGCCCGAACCGTCGGGCAGGCCCAGATCGATCAAGGCCAGGTCGAAGCGCAGCGCCGTGATTTGCTCCAGCGCGTCGTGGACGCGGGCGCTCTCCGAAACGCGCGCAGCGGGAAAGACCTGGGTCACCAGCGTCTTGAGCCACTGGCGGATTTCGGGAAGGTCTTCGAGCAGCAGGATATGCATGTGAACATTCACTCAGAAGCCAGCGTCCGCACCGGCGCGGGAGGCAATCGTGATGGTAACGCGCAATTGCCCCTTGCCACTCACTCCGGCGGGGGATCCGAGTGACTCTTTTGCGACGTTGTACCCCGTTCACGCCGGCCGGCATCACAGCGGCAGCGTCAGTCGGATCACCGTCCCATAGCCCGGCCCGGACTCGACCAGGCACTGACCGGCCAGTTGCTTCGCGCGGCGTTTCATGCTGGCCATGCCGTGCCCGCGGTCGAGCTTGCCGTCGAGCTCCAGCGGGATGCCGCGGCCATTGTCCTGGATCACCAGGTTGAAGTCGGTCGCATCGATCACGCAGCGTATCGTGCAGGCGCTCGCACCGCTGTGCTTGATGATGTTGCTGGTGGCCTCGCGCAGGATGCGGGTGGTCTGCACGTAGGCGCGCGCCGAGAGGTGCCGTTCATCACTCTCGTGCGCGGTCATCCAGTCGACCTGCACCGCCGCCTGGCCCAGCCGCGAGACGACCTCGGCGCGCCAGTCGGCCAGTGCGTCGGCGACCTTGACCGGCTTGCCGGTCAGGCCTCGCACCGACAGCCGCATCTCCTCCAGCGCTTCGCGCGCCAGCGTGGAGATGCGCTCGTCCCCGCTGGTGTGCACGATGGTCAGCAGCTTGGCGCCCAGGTCGTCGTGCAGGTCGCCGGCAATGCGCTTGCGCTCGGCCTCGGCCACCTGCTCGATGCGCGCCTCGGCCAGCTCGGCGTAGCTGCGCTCGATCTCCGCGGTCTTCTCGCTGATGCGCTGCTCCAGCTGGTAGCGCGCCACCTCGGCCGCCTGCAGGGCCTGCACGAAATGCTGCACCAGCCGGAGGCCGACGGCGAAAAACAGCAAGGGCATCGAAAAGTGGATCAGGTGCACGCTGGGCACGCCGATCCAGCCGTGCTGCACCGCCATCTCGACGGCGGCGAGCGCCACCAGCAGGATCAGCGCCCCGCTCATGATCCAGAACTCGGGGCGCCGCTCGTGCCACACGTGGCGCAGGTAGTGGCCGATGGCCCAGGTCACCTCCACCAGGTAGGCCGAGGACCAGAGCGCCATCACCGTGAAGAAGTGCTCCTCGCCGGCCAGCGCGATGGAGGCCGGCACCAGCAGGCACTGCATCATCATCGCGAGATTGACCGGCCGGTGGCTGTGCCCGCCGTAGCGCTGCAGGAACAGCACGGCCAGCGCGACCACCGGAGCGCTCAGCGTGCTGGTCAGGATCTCCACCGTCCAGTGGTCGAGGGGCATGTGCCGCACCCACATGCGGGAGCCGAGCACCGCCCACCCCACCAACAGCAGGCCGAAGTAGAGATAGGCCGGCTCGCTGCGCCGCGCCCACGCCAGGCCGAGCATGAACAGGCCCAGCACGACGATGGTGACGCCCACCACCTGGCCCATCGTGACGTTCCAGAACAGCTGGCGCTCGTAGCGGCTCAGCAGTTCGGCCTGAGGCGCCAGCACGACCTCGGACAGCCCGCCGGCGCGCTGGCGGGCCGCCACGTGCTCGAGCGCGTAGCCTGCCACCTTCAGCTCCAGGCGGTTGCCCTCGGCCTTGAAGAGCCCGGCGGGCAGCATCACCAGGTGAGGGTAGTAGCAGTTGCGTGTCACCGGGGGCGTCATGCTGCCGTGGCGCACCAGCAGCTGTCCGTTGAAATGCACCTCCACGTTGGAGCAGGCGCGCTCGATGTAGAGCGCCAGCAGCTGCTCCTTGGCCGGCGGGGTGGCCGGCAGCTCGATGCGGTAGGTCACGAAACCGTCAAAGCCCGGCCGGGTCTGCGACCAGGCGTCGGGCAGCTCGACCGGTCGGTTCACGCTGCGCGTCGGGCCGTCGAACGCAGCCTCCTCGACGACCACCGCCCGGCGCAAGGTCAGCTCGGCCGCCGCGGCGCGCTGCGGCGCCGCCCCCAGCGCGCTCAGCAGAAGCAGGAGCAGCAAGACCGTAAAGACGTTGAAAAACCGCGGTGAGCGAGCGTCGCAACACCGCATCGAAAGCAAGGAAGTCATGGGAGCGGATTCTCCGCGAGCCCCGCCCGGGGGACAATGCACCGGCGGCCCCCCCGGTTGAATGGGCTGCAGGAGTTCTCATTTCGTGATTCTTCGCCACGCATTCATCCCGCTGGACAACACCCGACTGGCCCATCTCTGCGGCACCCTGGACGAGCACCTGCGCACCATCGAGGCCGCCTTCGACGTCAGCATCACGCGCCGCAACGAGTCCTTCCGCATCGAGGGCGCCAAAAAACCGGCCGAGCGTGCCGTGGCCCTGCTGCAGTCGCTTTACGACCGGGCGCGCCGGCCCATTCCCGCCGACGAACTGCAGCTCGCGCTGATGGAGGCCATGCAGCCCGAGGGCGCGCGCGAGGCCAAGGCCTCCGAGGGCGAGGACGTGGTGCTGCGCACTCGGCGCAGCGACCTGCAGGGCCGCACGCCCAACCAGGACCACTACCTGCGCAACATCCTCGGCTACGACATCACCTTCGGCATCGGCCCGGCGGGCACCGGCAAGACCTTCCTGGCGGTGGCCTGCGCCGTCGACGCCCTGGAGCGCAGCGCGGTGCAGCGCATCATCCTGACGCGCCCGGCGGTGGAGGCCGGCGAACGGCTCGGTTTCTTGCCCGGCGACTTGTCGCAGAAAGTCGATCCCTACCTGCGCCCCCTGTACGACGCGCTGTACGACCTGATGGGCTTCGACCGCGTCACCAAGGCCTTCGAGAAAGGCAGCATCGAGATCGCGCCGCTGGCCTTCATGCGCGGGCGCACGCTCAACCACGCCTTCGTGATCCTCGACGAGGCGCAGAACACCACGCCGGAACAGATGAAGATGTTCCTGACCCGCATCGGCTTCGGCAGCAAGGCCGTGGTGACCGGCGACGTCAGCCAGATCGATCTGCCGCGCGGGCAGAAGAGCGGGCTGATCGATGCCGAGCGCATCCTGCGCCGGGTGCGCGGCATCGCGATGACCCGCTTCACCGCCAGCGACGTGGTGCGCCATCCGCTGGTGGCGCGCATCGTCGAGGCCTACGACGCCTACGAACACCAGGGCGAGGACTGATGCCGGCCGCCAAACCCGAACTGCAGCTCTCGCTGCAATTCGCCGATGCACGCCATCGCACCCACCTGCCCCGCCACAAGGTCGTGCGCTGGATGCGTGCCGCGCTCGAGGCACCCGCCGAGATCACAGTGCGTATCGTCGATGCCGAGGAAGGCCAGGCGCTCAACCGCGACTTCCGCAGCAAGGACTACGCGACCAACGTGTTGACCTTCGACTACACGCACGAGCCGGTGGTCGTCGCCGACCTGGTGCTGTGCGCCCCGGTGGTCGAGCGCGAGGCCGGGGAGCTCGGCAAGCCGCTGCAGGCGCACTACGCCCACCTGCTGGTGCACGGCACGCTGCACGCGCAGGGCTACGACCACGAGCTGGAGGACGAGGCCCAGGTGATGGAGGCGCGCGAGACCGAAATCCTGCTCGGACTGGGTTTCGACGATCCCTACCAACGCGACCTGGGCGCCTGATCGGAGGCGGGGCTGACCCGCCCCGGCGCGGCACCTCGGGCTCAGCACGGCCCCCTGCAAAGGCGGCCCTACCGGCGCTTGCAACTTCCCATGCGGCGCCTCTCCCGATCGCCGATTGTTGTCGCACATGGCGGCGCCGCCGAGGTGCTGTCATGGGCCGTGCCAGGCCGTCATGGCCGGCACGCGAACGATCTGGCTCTCCAAGGAGATCCGCATGACACCCTCCCCGGCCCGTTCCGGCCAGCCCACCCGCCACCTGCGAGGCCGCGCCGCAGCCACCCTGCTGGTCGCCGCCCCCGCCGCGCTGCACGCCAGTCTCGCGACCGCCGACGAGACACGCTGGAGCGGCGCGGCCGGCACGCCGTACTGGGACTCCGTCCTCAACTGGACCGCCGGCGCGCCGGTCCGCAGCAACACGCGAGCCCTACTGGGGGGCTTCGACACCGAGTTGCGCCACGGCAGTTTCCTCGCCCACTCCGTGCAGGGCAGCGGCCGGCTCCGCCTCAGCGGCGGCGAACTGGCGATCGGGGACGGCGGCGCCGCCCTCGGGCATCTCGATCTCAGCGGAGGCCGACTGTCGTCCAGCAGCCCGGTCACCGTGCAGAGTCTGCGCTGGAGCGGCGGCACCTTGGCCGGCAGCAGCCCCCGGACGGTGCGAGGCCGGGCCGTCTTCACCGGTTCCGGCTCCCGGAGCATCGAGGGGGGATCGACCGACACCCCCTTCCATCTGATGGGCGAGACCCTCTGGGAGGCCAGCGCCAGGTCCCTGGACAGCTTCGGACGCTTGCACGTCGGCGGCGGCGGGCACTTCCAGGACCGCGCCGGCACGCAGGGCCCGTACCGTCGACTCTGGGCCTGGGATCTGGTGGTCGAAGGCCGTTACACCAAAACCGGCGCCGCCACGACCCATCTCGTGACCGCCGCCTTCGAGAACCACGGCCGCTTCGACGTGCAGGAGGGCAGCGTGACCCAGGATCTCATGCCGGGCAGCGGGGGCTGGTTGAACCGGGGCACATTCGCGGTCGGCGCCGGTGCGAGCTACGCCGCCGATGTGCCACGCAGCACCCTCACGCACCGGGGCCACGGGGACGTCGGGCGCGGCGCCCGGGTGGAATTGGGCATCGGCGACAGCTCGCTGCAGAGTTCGGGAAGCTGGCGGATTGCCGAAGGCGGCCGGCTCGCCTTCCGGGGCTATGAGCAACACACGCCGCCCTTCACCAAGGTCATCTCCGGCTCCATCGTCAATGCGGGCACCGTGGCGCTGAACGGCGGTACCTACCGGATCGACGGCGGCGCTCGCATCAGCGGGCCGGGCTGGCTGGACATCAGGGGAGGGGCGCAGGTTCGCTTCGACGACCGGCGGCAAGGCGCCAGCCTGGGCGGCCTGCGCCTCACTTCGACGCAAAGGTTCGTGGACGACCCGCAGAGCCGGCTGCAGATCAACCGCCCGCTGACGCTGGAACGCGTGGACTGGGGCGACGCCGTGCTCTCGGCTGCGGGACCGGTGACGGTCCGTGGCCGCGCGGTGCTGCACCACGGCGCCTACCGCAACATTCCCAGTCAGTACGGGGTCGACGACACGACGGTCTACGACAAGCAGCTGACCAGCGATTTCCACTTCCAAGGCCGGGTCGCCTGGGGGGGAGACGCCGACTTGGCGGGCCCCGGCCGCCTCCACATCGGGCCCGGTGCCATTTCTCCGAACGGAGCATCCCGCAGGCCGACCCCACCGGCGCCACGCGCGACACCGTGGTCGGCGTCAGCGCCATCCACAACCAGGGCCGCTACCTGCGTACCCGGGCCGGCTCGACGACCGTGTCAAGCAGCTTCTACAACCAGGGCACGCTGCGTTCGGTGGGGGCCGGGCTGCTGCGCCTGGACGGCGCGGTCGACAACACCGGCTCGATCGAGGCGGTGAACGGCCGCGTCGAGGTGCATGGGCCGCTGACGCAGTGGGTCTCGCGCCGGCAGGAGCAGGAGACGCGCGACGAGCCGGCGCTGGTGCAGGCTCTGACCGGCGGCCGCTACGTGGCACGCCAGGGCACCTTGGCGCTGCGCCTCGGGGATCCCGAGGGTCGCGACGCGGGCCGCCTGATCGAGAACCAGGCCGCCATCGTGCTGGCCGGGCCCCAGGCCCGTTTCGTCAACCACTGGTCGGGCGCGGACGACAACGCCCTGGCCGGGATGGGACTCAACAGCGGCGACATCCAGGTGCTGGAAGGCGCCGCCCTGAGCGTGGAGCGTGCGGTCGTGAACCGCGGCAGCCTCCAGATCGGCGCCGGCAGCGAGCTGCACCTCACCAGCAGCGATGCCGACAGGCCGGCCGAGTACAAGCAGTACGACGAGCACGCCGAGACCTGGATCGGCGGCACCTTGCGCAGCGCCGGATTCGCGCTGTGGGGCGGTCGTTTCGGGGCGGGGCTGGAAGGCGAGGTGGGCCAGGCGCAGCTGCCGGGCGCAGGTGCGAGCTTCGAGCGCGGCATCTTCGATGTCGATGTCGCCGGGCCGGCCCGCTTCGACCGGGTCCACGTCGAGGGCACAGCGCGACTGGAGGACACCCGCCTGTGGGCGGAGTTCGACACGTCGACGCCCGTCGCCGGCAGCTACCGCATCCTGGACGCCGACGGCGGGATCGTCGGCAGCTTCGAGGCACTGGAGAGCAACCTCGACCCGGCCGCCTACACCCTGACCGCCCGCTACGGCCCGAAGTTCGTCGATCTCACTGTGATCGCGCTGTCGAACGCACCGGTGCCCGAAGCCTCCAGCGTGGCACTGACCAGCCTGGGTCTGGCTGCCGTGGTGCTGGCAGCCCGCCGGCGCAGGGCCGCGGGCGGCACTGGGCCGGGCAGCGACCGCTCTCAGATCCGCCCCTCCTCCACCGCGTGGCAGGCCACCTTCACACCGCGCAACTCTTTCAGCACGGGCCGCTCCTGCGAGCAGCGCGCGTTGGCATGCGGGCAGCGGGGATGGAAGGCGCAGCCCTGCGGCGGGTTGAGCGGGTTGGGCACCTCGCCCTGCACCGGCACACGCGAGCGCCCGGTCATGCGGATGTCGGGAATCGCGTCGAGCAGCATCCGCGTGTAGGGATGCTGGGGCCGCTCGAACAGCTCGCGCTTGGGCGCCAGCTCGACCAGCCGGCCCAGGTACATCACGCCGACCTCGTCGGCCACGTGGTGCACGACGGCGAGGTTGTGCGAGATGAAGAGATAGGTGAGCCCGCGCTCGCGCTGCAGGTTTTTCATGATGTTCAGCACCTGGGCCTGCACCGAGACGTCGAGCGCCGAGGTGGGCTCGTCGCAGACCAGGAACTCGGGCTCGGTTGCCAGCGCCCGCGCGATCGAGATGCGCTGGCGCTGCCCGCCGGAGAACTGGTGCGGGAACTTCTGCATGTCGGCGGCCGAGAGGCCCACCGACTCCAGCAGCTCGCCGACCCGCTGCCGCAACGCCTCGCCGCCCTTGAGCAGGCCGTGCTCCAGCAGCGGCTCCGCGATGATGTCCTGCACCTTCCAGCGCGGGTTGAGGCTGGCATAAGGGTCCTGGAAGATCATCTGCATGCGCCGACGCAGGATGCGCCCTTCGCGCGTGGCCAGCGCGGCCCCGGTGGCCTGCCCGTCGAAACGCACCTCGCCGCGGCTCGGCTCGTAGAGCCCGACCAGCAACCGGGCCACGGTGCTCTTGCCGCAGCCCGACTCGCCGACCAGTGCCAGCGTGCGGCCCCGTTCGATGGCGAAGCTGACGCCGTCGACGGCGTGGACGTACTGCTTCGGCTTGCGCTCGACCACCCGGTTGAGCCAGGGCGCCGAAACGTCGAAGATCTTGGCGAGGTCCGTGACCTGCACCAGGGCCGTTTTCGACGCGTCCGTCGTGCGAGGCGCCGCGTGCGGGTCCATCAGGGCAGCGGGCGTCGCGGTCATGCTCATGCTCGGGTTCATGCGGCCCTCCTCAGCGGTTGTTCGGCGTGCAGCCAGCAGGCGGCCCGGGTACGGCCGGCATCCAGCAGCTCGGGCCGTTCCACCCGGCAGCGGTCGAACACACGGGGGCAGCGCGGGTTGAAGGCGCAGCCCCGGGGAATGGCATTGAGCCGCGGCATCGAACCGTCGATCTGAGAGAGCCGCTCGCGGTCGTCCTCGATCGACGGGATGGAGCCCATGAGCCCGGCGGTGTAGGGATGCGCCGGGGCATGGATCACCTCCTGCACCGGTCCGATCTCGGCGATACGCCCGGCATACATCACGGCGACGCGGTCGCAGGTTTCGGCGATGACCCCCATGTCGTGCGTCACCAGCATCACGGCCGCGCCCTTCTCGCGGCACAGGCGCTTGAGCAGCGTGATGATCTGAGCCTGGATCGAGACATCGAGCGCGGTGGTCGGCTCGTCGGCGACGATCAGCTGCGGCTCGGCGGCCAGCGCCAGCGCGATCACCACCCGTTGGCGCATGCCGCCGGAGAACTGGTGGGGGTAGTGGTCGATGCGCGCCTCGGCCGCCGGAATGCCGGTGTCCTTGAGCAGCTGGATGGCGCGCCGGCGCGCCTCGGCGCCGCCCATCGGCAGGTGGGTCTGGATGGTCTCGACCAGCTGGCGGCCCACCGTGTAGAGCGGGTTCAGCGAGGTCAGCGGGTCCTGGAAGATCGCGCCGATGCGACGCCCCCGTACCTTGCGCAGGGCCGCGGGCGGCAGGTTGTCGATGCGCTGCCCGTCGAGCCGGATCTCGCCGCCGGCGATGCGCCCGGGCGGCTCCAGCAGCCCGATGATGGAGGCGCCGGTGAGGGACTTGCCCGCGCCCGACTCGCCCACCACGCCGAGGATCTCGCCGGCGGAGATGTCAAAGGAGATGTCGTCCAGCGCGAGCAGGGTGCCGTGCCGGGTCGGAAACTCGACGCGCAGGTTCTTGACTTGCAGCAGAGGTGTCGTGGTCATGCCCTTGCTCCTCAACGCAGACGGGGGTTCAGCGCGTCGCGCAGCCAGTCGCCCAGCAGGTTCACGCTGAGCGCGATCAGCACCAGCATGACACCCGGGAAGATCGTGATCCACCACTCGCCGCTGAACAGGAAGTCGTTGCCGACGCGGATCAGGGTGCCCAGCGAGGGTGAGGTCGGCGGCACGCCGACGCCCAGGAAGGACAGGGTCGCCTCGATGATGATGGCCTGCGCGACCTGGATGGTGGACAGCACCAGCACCGGCCCGAGCACGTTGGGCAGCACGTGCTTGCGCATGATGCGCAGCGGGCTGACACCAATGACGCGGGCGGCGTGCACATAGTCCTTGTTGCGCTCCACCAGGGTGGAGCCCCGCACGGTCCGGGCATAGTCGACCCACTTGGTGGCCCCGATCGAGACGATCAATACCGCAAAGGCCAGGGTCTCGTGGGCATCCGGGAACATCGCGCGGCCGACGCCGTCGATCAGCAGGGCCACCAGGATGGTCGGGAAGGACAGCATCACGTCGCACACCCGCATCAGGAAGGCGTCAAGCTTGCCGCCGACAAAACCCGACAGCAGCCCCAGGCTCACGCCGATCACCAGCGACAGCGCGACCGAGGCCAGGCCCACCAGCAGCGAGATGCGCGCACCGTACATCAGCGCCGAGAGGATGTCGCGGCCCTGGTCGTCGGTGCCCAGCAGGTAGGTGGCCTTGCCCTCCTCCATCCAGGCCGGCGGCAGGCGGGCGTCGCCCAGCTCCAGCGTGGCGAGGTCGAAGGGGTTGTGCGGCGCGACCAGCTCGGCGAACACCGCGCAGAAGATGCAGACCGCGGCGATCACCGCGGCCATGACGGCGACCGGCGAGGTCCGGAAGCTGAACCAGACGTCGCCGTCGAAAAAACGTTGCAAGGCAGTTGTTGTCATCACTCGGCAGGTGCTGAAAGACGGAACCCGGCTTGTGACCCGACCCCGTCGAGGGGAAAAACCATCACTTCACGACGATCCACTTGTAGAGCATGAAGTTGTCGGCCTGCTGGACCAGCTCGATGTTCTTCTTGGCCGCCCACGCCAGCGACTGCTGGTGCAGCGGGATGTGGCCCACGTCGTCCTGGTGGATCTTGAAGGCCTCGCGGATCATCTCGTTGCGCCGGGCGGCGTCCGTCTCGGCCTGGATCTTCAGCGTCAGCTCGTCCAGCCGGGGATTGCTGTAGCTGCCCAGGTTGAACTGGCCCTGGCCCTTCTCGCCCGGGGTGGCCATCAGCGCGTTGAGCGCGTTGTGGGCGTCGTAGGTGCCGGGCGTCCAGCCGAGCATGTAGAAGCTGGTGTTGCGGCTGAGGATCTTGGGGAAGTAGGTCGCCTTGGTCTCGGCCTGCAGGTTGACCTTGATGCCAACGCGCGCGAGATTGGCAGCCACCGCCTGGCAGACCTCGCCGTCGTTGACATAGCGGTCGTTGGGACAGTTCAGCGCGACCTCGAAGCCGTTCGGGTAGCCGGCTTCGGCCAGCAGCTTTTTCGCCGCCTCGGGATCGTGAGGCAGGCGCTTGTTGAGCTCCGGCGCGAAACCCCGGATGCCGGGGGCCACCATCAGCGCGGTGGGTGTCGCGGCGTTGCGCATCACCCGGCTCTTGATGGTCTCGATGTCGATCGCCTGGTAGACGGCCTGGCGCACCCGCTTGTCCTTGAACGGGTTCTTGCCCTTCACGCTGGAATACTGCAGCTCGTCGCGCTTCTGGTCCATGCCGAGGAAGATGGTGCGCAGCTCCGGGGCCAGCAGCACGCGCACCTGGGGCGAAGCCTTGAGGCGGTCGAGGTCCTGCAGCGGTACCGGCTCCATCACGTCGATCTCGCCGGACAGCATCGCCGCGACCCGGGTCGCGTCGTTGCCGATCGGCGTGAACACCACCTCGTCGACATTGGACTCGATCTTGTCCCAGTAGCCGGTGTGGCGCACCAGCACGGTCCGTGTCGAGGGCTGGCGCTCCTTGAGGCGGAACGGGCCGGTGCCGTTGGCACGGAAGCTGGCCGCGTTCTCGATACCCTTGCGGCGGTCGACCGGGTTCTCGGCCTTGTGGGTTTCGCACCAGCTGCGGCTCATCATGTAGACCAGCGAGATGACGTCCGGCAGGATGGGGAAAGGCGCCGTGGTCTCGATCTCGACGGTGTGCGGGTCGATCTTGCGCACCTCCTTGATCGAGGAGGTGTAGCTGCGCATGTCCGACCCCTCGCTGGCCGCACGCTTGAAGGAGAACACCACGTCGTCGGCGCTGAAGGGCGCGCCGTCGTGGAAGCTCACGCCGCGGCGCAGCTCGAAGCGCCACACCGTGGGCGAAGGCTGGCTCCAACGTGTCGCGAGGCCCGGCACCAGGCCCAGCTTCTTGTCGTGCGCCACCAGCGGCTCGTAGACATTGCCGGTGAAGCTGAGCTGGAAGGACTCGTTGAGCGAGTGCGGGTCCATCGAGGTCGCGTCGCCCTGGTTGGCGATGCGCACCGTCTTGGCGCCGGCCAGGCCGCAGGCCGCGGCCAGCGCCAGGGCGATCAGGGTGGGCTGGAGCTTCGTCATGGGGATCCTCCTCCTGGGTTGAGAGGCATCGCCTGTTCTGCAAGCGATGCAAACAGGGCCGACCCCAACGGCAGGATTTCGTCGTTGAAGTCGTAGCGCCCGCTGTGCAGGAAACAGCCCGGGTCGTTGGCCTCGCGGCCCTGTCCGATGCGCAGGTAGGCGCCCGGCTTGACCTGCAACATGAAAGAGAAGTCTTCCGCGCCCATGCTGGGCTGCAGGTCGCGCAGCACCTGCTCGGGCCCGACCAGCGACTCGGCGACACGTGCTGCGAACGTCGCCTCGGCCACGCTGTTGACGGTGGCCGGGTAGACCCGCTGGTAGTCCAGCGTCGCGGTCGCCCCCAGGCCCATCGCGACCGACTCGACCAGGCGCGCCAGGCGTTCCTCGATCATCTCCTGCACCTGGGGCCGGAAGGTCCGCACCGTGCCGACCAGCTTGGCCTGCCGCGGGATCACGCTCATCGCGCCAACGTCGCCCCCGTGCACCGCGCAGATGCTCAGCACCGCGTTGTCGAAGGGGCTGACGTTGCGCGACACCAGGCTCTGGGCGGCCGTGATGATGTGGGCCGACACCAGCACGGGGTCGACCGCGAGGTGGGGGTGAGCGCCGTGGCCGCCCTTGCCGGTGACGGTGATCTCGATGCGGTCGGCCGCCGCCATCATCGGGCCGGGCGCGACGCCGACCTGGCCCGCCGGCAGGTGGGGCCAGTTGTGCATCGCGTACACGGCCTGAGCCGGGAAACGCTCGAACAGGCCGTCGTCGATCATGGCCTTGGCGCCCGCGAACCCTTCCTCGCCGGGCTGGAACACCAGGTAGACGGTGCCGTCGAAGCGGCGCGTCTCGGCCAGGTAGCGCGCCGCGCCGACCAGCATCGTGACGTGGCCGTCGTGGCCGCAACCGTGCATCAGGCCGCTGCGTCCGGAGCGCCAGGCGAAGTCGTTCTCCTCGCGCATCGGCAGCGCGTCCATGTCGGCGCGCAGCGCGATGCTGCGACCGGACACATGCGAACGGCCACGGATGACCGCCACCACGCCGGTCTTGGCGATGCCGGTGTGCACCTCGTCGACGCGGGTCAGCTTCAGGGCCTCCACCACCCGGCTGGCGGTGCGGACCTCCTCGAAGCCGAGTTCGGGGTGGGCATGCAGGTCGCGCCGGAAGGCGGTGAGTTCCGGGTGAAAACGCGCGATGTGCGCGAACAGGCCCTGCTGGGCGGCGTGGGTCAGGGCACGCATGGTCGTCAGTGCGCTCCGGAAGCCTTGGTTATACGCAGCCGCGGGTCCACCGCGAAGTACAGCAGGTCCACGACCAGGTTGATCAGCACGAACAGCAAAGCGATCAGGCACAGGTAGGCTGCCATCACCGGGATGTCGGCGAAGGTCACCGCCTGAATGAACAGCAGGCCCATGCCCGGCCACTGGAACACCGTCTCGGTGATGATGGCAAAGGCGATCAGCGAGCCGATCTGCAGACCGGTGATGGTAATGACGGGCACCAGCGTGTTTTTCAGCGCATGCCCGAAATGCACTGCCCGGTCGGACAGCCCGCGGGCCCGCGCGAACTTGATGTAGTCGGTGCGCAGCACCTCCAGCATCTCGGCCCGCACGATGCGCATGATCAGCGTCAGCTGGAACACCGCCAGCGTGACCGCGGGCAGGACCAGATGCTTCCAGCCGTCCAGTGTCAGGAAACCGGTGCTCCAGGGGCCCAGCGACACGGTCTCGCCGCGGCCGAAACTCGGCAGCCAGCCCAGGGTCACGGAAAACACCAGGATCAGCAGGATGCCGATCAGGAAGGTCGGCAGCGAGACACCCAGCAGGGAGAGGGTCAGCAGCACCTGCGAGAGGAAGCTGCCGCGCCGCAGAGCGGTGTAGACCCCCATCGGGATACCGACCACGAGGGCCAGCACGCCGGCCACCATCGACAGCTCCAGGGTGGCGGGGAAGCGCTCGGCGATCAGACTCGAGACCTTGCGGCCCTGGCGCAGGCTGATGCCGAACTCCCCCTGTACGGCGTTGCCGACGAAACGCGCGAACTGCACCGGGAAAGGCTGATCCAGCCCGAGGTCGGCGCGCAGGCGCGCGCGGTCTTCCGGCGTCGCGTCCTGCCCGAGCAAGTTGGTGACGGGGTCGCCGACGAACTGGAACAGCGTGAAGGCGATGAAGGCCACCGTGAGCATCACGATGACCGCCTGCATCAGGCGGCGAAGAATGAAAACGAACATCTGCACAGTCCCTGTCAGCGGCAGCGAGGGGTCGCCAGCGCCGCCGCGCAAAAACCAGCCCTGCCGGCCGAGGTCCATCAGGCCAGCAAGGATCGCGCCGCCCTCACGGGCGGCGCACCCGGCGAAACGAGATCAGTTGATCTTGACGTTGCGGATGTCGACGCGATTGTCGGCGCGGTGGACCACGTCGACATTCTTTTTCATCGCCCAGGGGATGACCTGGTTGTGCAGCGGAATGTGGCTCACGTCCTCGCCCGACAGCAGCAGGGCCTGCTCGATCAGCTGGTTGCGGTTGGCCGGGTCGATCTCCTTCTTGATCCGCTCGACCAGTGCGTCGATGCGCGGATTGCTGTAGCGCCCGTTGTTGTAGTTGCCGTCGCCCTGCGCGCCGACGCTGCGCACCAGGGACTGCAGGGAGTACAGCGCATCGAAGGTCGGCACGCCCCAGCCCAGCATGTAGATGCTGGCTTCGTAGCGCTGGATCATCGGGAAGTAGGTCACCAGCGGCAGGGTGCGCAGCTTGGCTTTCACACCGATGCGGGCCCACATCGCGGTGACCGCCTGGCAGATCTCTTCGTCGTTGATGTAGCGGTTGTTGGGGCAGGCGAAGTCGACCTCGAAGCCGTTCGGATAGCCGGCCTCGGCCAGCAGCTTCTTGGCGCCAGCGACGTCATAGGGCAGGCGCGCGTCGGCCTTCTTGGTCCAGCCGTTGGCCTGCGGCGGGATCAAGGTGCCGGTGGGCTGGCTCAGGCCGCGCATCGTGTTCTTCTGGATCGCGGTGGCGTCGATGGCCTGGTAGAGCGCCTTGCGCACCCGCACATCCTTCAGCGGGTTCTTGCCCTTGACGTTGGAGCCGGGCAGTTCGTCGCGGAACTGGTCCATGCCGAAAAAGATGGTGCGGTTCTCGACACCGTCCACGACCTTGAGCGCCGGGTTGTTGCGCAGGCGGCCGAGGTCCGCGGGCGAGGGGTCGAGCACCAGGTCGACCTCGCCGGAGAGCAGCGCGGCGATGCGGGTGGCCTCGGACTTGATCGGCGTGTAGACGATCTCGGTCACGTTGCCGGGCATCTTGCCCCACCAGTTCGGGTTTTTCACCAGCACCATGCGCACGTCCTGGTCCCAGCTCTTGAGCATGAAGGGGCCGGTGCCGTTGGCGTTGCGGTGAGCGTGGTTCTCGTCCTTGCTCTTGATGTCCATCGGGGTGGTCGACTTGTTCTTCTCCGACCACTCCTTGTCCATCATGCGCAGCTCGGTCAGCTGGCGCAGCAGCACCGGGTTCGGCCCCTTGGTGAGGATGTCGATGGTGTAGTCGTCGACCTTCACCACCTTGTCGATGCCCTGCGTGAAGATGCCGTAGTTGGACGTCTTCTCCATCGCGCGCGTCAGCGAGTAGACCGCGTCGTCGGCCGTGAAGCTGGCGCCGTCGTGGAACTTGACGCCCTGCCGCAGGGTGACGCGCAGCTGGGTCGGGCTGATCTGCTTGCTGCCGGTCGCGAGGATGGGTTCAACCTCGAACTTGTGGTTGTAATAGAAGAGCGTCTCGTAGACCGCCGCGTGGATGCCGCTGCCGAGCGCGTTGTTCTGCGAATGGATGTCCCAGGTCGGGATATCGCTGGCGCTGGCCCATTTGAAGGTCTTGGCCTGGGCGGTCGACATGCCGCCCACGGTCAGGGCAGCGGCAGCGCACGTCGAAGCGACGGTGGCCGCAAGGGAGAGGCGATGCACCATGAAAGTGACTTCCGAATATAAAACCCGCATGATCAGCAAAAGGCTTGCCACTCGTCAAAGGGGTATGCCCGAGGGCCGCCGGGCATGGCGCGGCGTGCCTGGCTTCGAGTTGTAATTGATACAGGCGCTTGTGGTTGAACCGGGTCCGGTCCGTTTGTCGGCTTTGCGTCAAACGACAGCTTGATTCTGTACCTTCGGCCGCTGAAATAAAAAGAGCCGCCCGAGGGCGGCTCTTTGATCTTCCGGGTTCACTCGCGCAAGGCGAGCCAACGATCAGAAGTTGTGCTGGATGCCGAGGTCGAAGGCGGTGCGACGCTTCAGGCTCTCGTCGTCGAACTTGGTCTTCGCGGAGCCGACGTCAGCGTACACCTTGGTGCGCTTGCTCAGCGGATAGTGGTAGCCCAGACCGAACTTGGTGATACGCAGGCCGTCGAGGCCGTCCTTGCCGCGCAGTTGGGTAACCACACCGCGCAGGTCGCCGCCGCCCAGCGGTGCCGACACGGCGAAGAGGAAGTTACGAGCCTTCGCGTCCTCGGTATCTTCCAGGGCCGTCTCGGTCTTGGATTGCGCCACGCTACCGATGAGCTTGGCGACACCCAGGTCATAGGAAACGGTGAAGCCGAAGCTGCTGGCGGTGTGGTCGTCGTCCAGGCCCAGTTCAGCCAGTGCAGGGCCATAAGTCGGCGACGAGGTCGTCATGCCGGGATTGAGAGACAGGAGCATGCCCGTGAAGCCGGTGGCCGCACCGCCACGGTGATAACCGAAGCCGGCGTACAGCGGGCCGCCCTTGTACTGGACGTTGAAGCCGATGTTGTGCTCGGTGTCGTCCTTCTCGGCCAGGCCGATGGCGGCCTGCGCCGTCAAGCCGCCCATGTCGGGGGTACGGTAACTGATCATGTTGCCGTAACGGGACACGGCAATACCGGCCGAGGTGTGCAGCATGCCGGCTTGCGCGACGGTGTCATAGCCCCAGGGATCGGCGGCGATGTTGGTCCAGAAGTACGGAGAGTAGTCGCGGCCGAGGCGCAATTCACCGAAAGCACCGGACAGGCCGACCCAGGACATGCCGTCCCAGAAGGAGGCCGCGGAAGTGATATTGCCGCCGTCGGGCTGGAAACGGTGCTCGATCTGGAAGTTCGCTTTCAGGCCACCACCCAGGTCTTCCGTGCCACGGAAGCCCAGACGCGAACCCGCCTGCTCCCGGACCTGCAGCTTGTCGTTGCTGGGACCGCCGGTCAGGATGGACTCACCGTCGTTGGCCTTCGCCAGGCCCATGTCGATCTTGCCGTAGATGGTCACGGCAGACTGGGCCGAAGCGGCGCCAGCAAAAGCACCCAGAACGGCGAGAGCGAGAAGAGATTTTTTCATTGCAACTATCTCCAGGGTTGAACAAGAGGTCCTGAGCGCCTTTTTGGTGTGGCGCTTCAGGCCGACCTCCTAATCGGAAGCTGCACGTATTCCACCAGAGCCGTTCGGCGGCGACCAGCGGAGGAACCACAAAAGCAGTCCCCTTGTTGCCAATTCGCAACGAGACGTTCGAACCTTGCCAAGAGCTGCCACGGGTCAATGACCCGGTCAACCGATCGGCGTAGCGAGTTATCCTGATTGCCTGAACCATCTTCCGTGCTTCGACCATGAGCCCTTCCGCCCTCGACGTGATCCTCGGGACGGCCGACAAGGCCTTGCGTACCGTCTTCGGCAGCCACCACGCCTCGCGTCCCCGGCCCCTGCCCGGCACCCCGCACGACGCACCGGAGGCGCCGCTCAGCGATGCCGAGCGGCGCCTGGCCGGCGCCTTGATGCGGGTGAATCACGTCGGTGAAGTCTGCGCCCAGGCGCTTTACACCGGGCAGGCGCTGGTCACGCGCGATACGCAGCTCAAGGCCCACTTCGAGGCGGCCGCACGCGAGGAGACCGACCACCTGGCGTGGACCCGGCAGCGCCTGGACGAACTGGGGGACCGCGCCAGCCTGCTGAACCCGCTCTGGTATGCCGGGGCGCTGGGCATCGGCATCGCGGCCGGGCGCCTGGCCGGCGACCGGGTGAGCCTGGGTTTCGTGGTGGAGACGGAACGGCAGGTCGAGCGCCATCTCGACAGCCACCTGAAGCGCCTGCCCGAGCAAGACCGCGCCTCGCGCGCCATCGTCGAGCAGATGAAGGAAGACGAAGCGCGCCACGCCCGCGACGCCGAGCAGGCCGGCGCGGCCACCCTGCCGCTGCCGGTGCGGCTGCTGATGCGGGCTGCCGCCAAGGTGATGACGACGACCGCGCACTACCTCTGAGCGCCGGCGCCCGCGAGGCACCGCACCGACGTCGAGCAGCGCGCTCAGGCCTCGACAATCTCGAAGCTGGTCGTGATCTCGGCCGTCTTGCCCAGCATGATGCTCGCCGAGCAGTACTTGTCGTGCGACATCTGGATGGCACGCTGCACCGCCGCCTCCGGCACCCCCTTGCCAGTCACGACGAAATGCATCTGGATGCGGGTGAACACCTTGGGGTCGACCTCGGCCCGGTCGGCCTTGATCTGCACCTGACAGCCGCGCACGTCGTGGCGGCCGCGCTTGAGGATGAGCACGACGTCATAGGCCGTGCAGCCCCCCGTGCCGGCCAGCACGGTCTCCATCGGGCGCGGCGCGAGGTCGCGGCCGCCGCCGTCGGGCGCCCCGTCCATCGTCAGGAGGTGGCCACTGCCGGTCTCCGCCGAAAACGCCATGCCGGAGGCCGGCAGCCAGTTCACTGTGCATTCCATGAATGTGCTTCTTGCAAGGTGTGGAGAAAGTCGCGATTTTGTGCGGCGCGGCGCCCGGTGCCCAGCGCGCTGCGCCTTGAAAAAACGTTCGAACGTGATTTTTTTATTGCACTGCACCATCGAACCACGTTAAACTCCCATTCATCTGATGTAAGGCCATTGTCGAACATCACACCGACTTCGTTCAGTTTGTCTCCTCCACCCTCCTCTTTTGGTGGATTCGGCCCAGCGCCTCACGGCTCTGGGCCTTTTTCTTTGTGCCGCGCACCGTCTGCGGCGGCGCCGTCCCGGCGCCCGGCCCCGCCAGGGGCTGGCGGTATGATCGGCGCCCCCGTTGGAGAAACCCAGATGGCCCGCGCCACGAACCGCTCTTCTGCCTCCCCCGCCCCCCGAAAAAAGGCCGTCCGGCCTGCCACACGCAGCACCGCCCGCCAGCTCAAGCCGGCCGATTATCTGCAGAAGATCCTGACCGCCAAGGTCTACGACGTGGCAATCGAGTCCCAACTCGAAGTCGCACGCAACCTCTCCAAGCGCGTCGGCAACCGCGTGCTGCTCAAGCGCGAGGACAACCAGCCGGTGTTCAGCTTCAAGCTGCGCGGCGCCTACAACAAGATGGCCCACCTGAGCCCGGCGCAACTGAAGCGCGGAGTCATCTGCGCCTCGGCCGGCAACCATGCCGCGGGCGTCGCGCTGGCTGCCAGCCGGCTCGGCTGCCGCGCGGTCATTGCCATGCCGGTGACCACCCCGCAACTGAAGATCGACGGCGTGCGCGCCCTCGGCGGCGAGGTGGTGCTGCACGGCGACAGCTATTCCGACACCTACCTGCACGCCCTGGAGCTGGAGAAGAAACACGGCCTCACCTTCGTGCACCCCTTCGACGACCCCGACGTGATCGCCGGCCAGGGCACCATCGCGATGGAGATCCTGCGCCAGCATCCCGACCCCATCGACGCGATCTTCGTGGCCATCGGCGGCGGCGGACTGATCTCCGGCGTGGCGAACTATGTCAAGGCGGTGCGGCCCGAGATCCGGATCATCGGCGTGCAGATGAACGACTCGGACGCGATGCTGCGCTCGGTGCGCGGCAAGAAGCGCGTGCAGCTCAACGACGTCGGCCTGTTCTCAGACGGCACGGCCGTCAAGCTGGTCGGCGAGGAGACCTTCCGCATCTCGCGCCAGCTGGTGGACGACTTCGTCGTGGTCGACACCGACGCGGTGTGTGCCGCGATCAAGGACGTCTTCGAGGACACCCGCAGCATCGTCGAGCCGGCCGGTGCGCTCGCGGTGGCCGCGATCAAGCAATACGCCGAGGAGCACCGCTGCAAGGACCAGACCTTCGTCGCCATCACCTGCGGCGCCAACATGAACTTCGACCGGCTGCGTTTCGTCGCCGAGCGCGCCGAAGTGGGCGAGGAGCGCGAGGCGGTCTTCGCCGTGACGATGCCGGAGGAACGTGGCAGCTTCAAGCGCTTCTGCGAGCTGCTGCAGCAGCGCAGCGTCACCGAGTTCAACTACCGCATCTCGGATGCCCGTGCCGCGCACGTGTTCGTGGGCCTGGCGACCGCCAACCGCGGCGAGTCGGCCAAGATCGCCGCACTGTTCAAGAAAAACGGCTTCGCGACCCTGGACCTGACGCACGATGAACTGGCCAAGCAGCACCTGCGCCACATGGTGGGCGGACGCAGCGAACTGGCACGCGACGAGCTCCTCTACCGGTTCATCTTCCCCGAGCGGCCGGGCGCGCTGATGAAGTTCCTCTCCAGCATGCACCCGAACTGGAACATCAGCCTGTTCCACTACCGCAACCAGGGCGCCGATTACGGCCGCATCCTGGTCGGCATCCAGGTCCCCAAGGGTGACAAGAAGGCCTTCCAGCAATTCCTCGACACGCTGGCCTACCCGTACGTCGAAGAAACCGACAACCCGGCCTACCGACTTTTCCTGCGCTAAAACCTGAGGATCTTGACAGCTCAAAAGCGGCGGCGCACGGGCCAGCGGCCTGAACGGCGCCTGCCGATCCTCAAACGGGCTGCGACGGCGCTTGCAGCGCGGCGCACCGGCTGAAACAATCGCGCTCCGGGGCAGCGCCGATCTGTGGGGGGCGGCGCGAGGCCTCGGCTGGTCCACCAGGGTCCGACCCATGTCGCTCAATCGCTCGCTGATCGCGCCGACGTTTCACGCGCCGCTCGAACAAGCTCTCAAACAAAAACTCGAGCGCCGCCAGGCCCTGGCCGGCAGTCTGGGGGAACTCGAGCCCCTGGCCGTGCGCCTCGGGCTCATCCGCAACACACTCAAGCCGCGCCTGCACGATCCGCAGCTGCTGATCTTCGCCGCCGACCACGGTCTTGCCGTGGACGGCATCACGACACCCAGCGGCGCCTCCACGCTGAGCCTGGTCAACGACCTGGCGGCGGGACGGCTGCCGGTCGCGGCCTTCGCGCGCATCCACGGGATGGGCTTCACGGTGGTCGACAGCGGCCTGGCCGTCGCGACGCCGCGCCACCCGGGCGTGCTGCCCCGCAAGATCGCGCACGCGACCCGCAACACCCGGGTCGGCCCGGCCATGAGTGTGGATCAGGCCCAGGCCGCGATCCGCGCCGGCATGGAGATCGCCGACGGTCTGCCCGGCAATGTCCTGGCCTGCGCCGGCCTCGGCGAAGGCAGCGAGGAAAGCGCTGCGCTGGTCATCTCCCGACTGGGGCAGTTGCCGGTGCGCGATCTGGTGATGAGCAGCCCGCAGATGAACCCCGATCTGCTGGCCCGCCTGATGGTGGTGCTCGAAGGCGCCCAGGGCCGCCACCGCAATGTCACCGACCCGGTCGAGATCCTTGCCGCGCTGGGTGGCTTCGAGATTGCGATGATGGCAGGTGCCATGCTGGTCGCGGCCGGCAAGCGCCACCTCATCATCGTTGACGGCCTGCCTGCCTGCGCAGCGCTGATGGTGGCCTCGCGCATTGCCGCGCCGGCCACCGACTACTGCGTCTACGCCCGCAGCCACAACCGCCAGGGACTCAGCTTCGCGCTGCAGCATCTGCGGGTCGGCCCGCTGCTGGAACTGGGCCTGGAAAGCGTGGACGGCGCGGGGGCTGCCTTGGCCTGGCCCCTGGTGCACAGCGCGGCGGCGCTGCTCAGCGAAGTCGCCGAAGGCGAGGAGCTCGAGGCCTCGCAGCCGGCGGCCCTGTAACACCGCGCTCGCGGCCCCGGGCTTACTGGGGCTGCTCGCCAGGCGGGGGCTGGGAGCCCTCGGGCGGCATGGAGTCCGCCGCGGCGGCACCCTGGTCCGGCGGGATGGCGGGCAGGTCGCCGGTCTGGGCCGGGGCCGGCGGGGGCAGCTCCAGCGTGAAGGAGCTGCCGCTTTCGCCGCGGCCGATGGTCGCGGCGCGCAGGCTGAGCGACTGCACGGTCAGGTCGCCTTCGATGCGTCCGCCGAGAGCGAAGGCCTTGGGCGGTTTGCCGTCGATCGACAGCAGCGCCACACCCGGGCCGGTGCTGCCGCTGCGTGGCGCCATGACACCAATCAGCTTGAACCGGGCGCTCTCGGGCGGCGGGGCGGCCTGCTCGGGCGCGCGCTCCGGCCCGCCGCCGAGCATGCGCGACACCGCCGCCGGGCTGCCCATCTGGGCGACCACCGGAGCGGCATGTGCCGGAACGCTCAACGGCTGCGCGCTCAGGCGCAGTGTCCAGAACACTGCGCCGCCTGCCACCAGCGCCCATACTACAAATGCAATCAGTCGGGAGACCATGGGGCGATTATGATTCAAGCCCCGCGGTTTCGAGCCAGGCCCTTGCACAGGTGCTTTGTCTCCGAATGCTTCACCGAAGACGAAAGAATGCATCGGCAGCGGGACCTCTTACAGCCAACAACCGAGTGACCATGATCCGCCTGCACACGCGTCGTCCCTCATCGCCCTCTTCGCCGCGCCAGCGCGGCTTCACGCTGATCGAACTGATGGTGGTGCTGGTCATCATCGGCATCCTGGGCGCGCTGATCGTGCCCAATGTGCTCGACCGCGCCAGCGATGCCCGGGTCACCGCCGCCCGCACCGACATCAACAACTTGATGCAGGCTCTCAAGCTCTACAAGCTCGACAACCAGCGCTACCCCACCAGCGAACAAGGCCTGCAGGCACTGATTGCCCGGCCCAGCGCAAGCCCGATCCCGCCGAATTGGAAACCCTATCTGGACAAGCTGCCCAACGATCCCTGGGGGCAGCCCTATCAGTATGTGAGTCCCGGGGTCAAAGGCGAGGTCGATGTGTTCAGCTACGGCGCCGACGGGCAGACCGGTGGTGAAGGCAACAACGCCGACGTCGGCTCCTGGCAGTAATCGGCGCCGGGACCACACGATGGCTCCCCGCGAGCGCGCCCGCGGCTTCACGCTGCTGGAGCTGCTGGTCGTGCTGGCCCTGTTCGCGATGGTGGTGTCGACCGTGAGCCTGGCGATACGCGACCCCTCGGCGACTCAGCTCGAGCGCGAAGCCGAACGACTGTCGGCACTGCTCGAATCAGCCCGCGCACAGGCGCGCGCACAAGGCCTGGCGGTGCGCTGGCAGACGGCGAAGATCCAGGACAACAGCGCCGGACAGGATTTTCAGTTCGTCGGCCTGCCCGATGCCGAAGCGCTGCCCACCCGCTGGCTCAACCCCGAGGTGCGCGCCGAGGTCATCGGTGCGCCCTTCCTGCAGCTCGGCCCCGATCCCATCATCGGCGCCCAGCGCCTCACCCTGCTGCTGGGCGACCGCCGCGTCACGCTGGCGACCGACGGTCTGCAACCTTTCACCATCGTCGCCGAGCCCGTCCAGTGAAGCCCCTGCCCCGACTCTCCCGGCCGCGCGGCCGCTGCAGCCGCGTGCGCGGCTTCACGCTCATCGAGGTGCTGGTGGCGCTGGCCATCGTGGCCATCGCCCTGGGCGCCGGGGCCAAGGCCGGCGGCGCGCTGACGCGCAATGCCGAACGCCTCACCGACATGATGGCGGCCCAGTGGTGCGCCGAGAACCAGATCAGCGGCATGATATTGGCCAAACAATGGCCTTCGGTCGGCGACGCGACCTTCGCCTGCGAGCAGGGCGGCCGCCAATACGGCGGGCAGCTGGTGGTGCGTCCGACCCCCAACCCCAATTTCCGGCGCGTCGATGCGCGCATCCTCACCGAGACCGGCGAACCGCTGCTGGTGCTCTCGACCATCCTGGGGCGCCGATGAACCCGCAGCGCAGATCGAAAAGCGCCCGCTCCACCCGCCGCGGCTTCACGCTGATCGAGGTGCTGGTCACCATCACCATCCTCGCCGTGCTCGCCGGCATGGCGTGGCGCGGCGTCGACAGCCTGGTGCGCACCAAGACGATCAGCGAGGAGCGACTGGACCACGTGCTGCGGCTCAACACCGTGCTGGCGCAGTGGGAGGCCGACCTCACCACCCTGCACGACACCGACCAGGTACCGGCCATCGAGTTCGATGGTGCTTCGCTGCGCCTGACCCGGCGCACCGAGGACGGGGTGCAGATGGTGGTGTGGACGCTGCGCGACGGCAGCTGGAACCGCTGGGCCGCCAAGCCGGTGGTGCGCCGGGCCGAGCTGCAGGAGCAGTGGATGCGTTCGCAGCAACTGCTCGGCAACGAGGCCGGCACCGTGCGCGCGCTCCCGGGCGTGTTGCAGTGGCAGGTCTATTTCTGGCGCAACAACGCCTGGACCAACCCGCAGTCCACCGGCGACGCCGAGAACCCGGCCGGCGCCCCGGGCGCCCCCCCGGGAAGCGGTGGCAAACCCGTTTCGGCGGTGGCCCAGCAACTGCCCCAGGGTGTGCGGCTGGTACTGACCGCCGCCCCCGATTCCGGGCTCAACGGCAGCTACACGCGCGACACGGTCTTGCGCGTGCGCTCGGAGTGACCGATACGATGCCCGCCCTCCGACCCGCTCAACGGGGCGCTGCCCTGCTCACGGCCATGATCATCGTGACCCTGGTTGCCACCCTGGCCAGCGCGATGTACTGGCGGCAATGGCGCTCGGTACAGATCGAAGTGGCCGAGCGGGCCCGATCGCAGTCGGCCTGGATCCTGACCGGCGCGCTGTCCTGGTCGCGCCTGATCCTGGCCGAGGACGCCCGCACAGGCGGCCCGGACCACCTCTCCGAACCCTGGGCGATCCCGCTCGCCGAGGCCCGCCTCTCGACCTTCCTCGCGGCCGACAACGCGAACGCCGAGGACGGGCCCGAGGCCTTCCTGGCCGGGCAGATCACCGACGCGCAAGCCCGTTTCAACCTGCGCAACCTGGTGCAGGCCGACGGCCAGCTGTCGGAGCCCAACGTCAAGGTCCTGCAACGCCTGTGCGAGCAACTCAACATCGACTCCAGCGTGCCGCAGGCGCTGGCCAATGCCCTGCGGCTGGCCTTGCCGGCATCCGCGGCTCCCGAGACACCCGGTGCTCCCGGGCCGGCCGACGGCACCGCGGGCCAGGATGCCCCCCTGCTGCCGCCCACGGTCGAGCAGTTGCACTGGCTGGGCATCGATGTACAGAGCTCGAAACGGTTGGCGCCGTATGTGACCTTGCTGCCCAAGATCACCAAGGTGAACCTCAACACGGCGCCCCGGGAAGTGCTCGCCGCCGTGCTGGGCGATCCGGCCAGCGCCGACCGCGTGATGCAGGTCCGCCAGCGCACCCCCTTCAAGAACGTGGAGGACGCCATCAATCAACTGGGCCAAGGCAGCCCGGCGGCCGGCGGGAACCTCGGGGACCGCGTCAGCATCTCGTCCGAATTCTTCGAGGTCCGGGGCCGCATGCGCATCGAACAGAAGGTGGTCGAGGAGCGCTCCGTGGTCGAACGCCGAGGCAACAACGTCGCCGTTGTCCAGCGCGAAAGGGCCAGTTTTACCTCGGGCAACCCCCTTACACCTTGATGCATGGTCAACCATCCCATCACCGCTAAAGCGGGTGTTTCCTGAGCGCTGATCACACTTCGCTTCATACAATCGCCCATCCTTATATGCAGGCTGCATGAGCGTCCTTCTCATCCTCTTCGCGCCCCGCCCTCATCTGGGCCCCCGTGCTGCTCCCGGAGCAGACGGTGGCCTGCGCACGCCTGCCGAGTTCGACTACGTGCTGAGCAAGGACGGTGCCCAGGTCCACGCCCAGGGGCGCTGCGGCCCGGCCCTGCTGCCCAAGGCCGACAGCGTCGTCGCCGTGTTGCCCGCCAGCGACCTGGCCTGGCACCGGCTCACCATCCCCAAGGCGCCGGCAGGCAAGCTGCGTGCCGCACTCGCCGGCCTGCTCGAAGACGCGCTGCTCGAAGACAGCGAGGACGTGCACTACGCGATCGCGCCCCA
This sequence comes from Aquabacterium sp. A7-Y, assembly GCF_026153205.1. Lineage (GTDB taxonomy): Bacteria > Pseudomonadota > Gammaproteobacteria > Burkholderiales > Burkholderiaceae_C > Caldimonas. The sequence continues at coordinate 34,218 of NZ_JAPFBW010000021.1, forward strand.
GGCCCAGCCGGGCCAGGAAGGCTGGGTCGCGGTCACGCAGCGCGCCTGGCTGCGCCTGCAGATCGACACGCTGGAGAGTGCCAACGTTTTTATCGACCGCATCGTGCCCCAGGCCGAGCCGGCCGATCCGCCGCGCGGTCACTTTGAACACGATCCTGCCGCCGAGGAGAGCCGCGCACTGCGCTTGATCTGGGCCCGTCCCGACGGGGTGATGGTCCTGCATCCGGGCGGCACGCTGGCGCGCACTTGGCTGCCGCAGCCTGCGCCGCAGGGCATGCGCTGGTCGGCCGAGCCGGGCGCCGCCGAGGCCGCCGAGCACTGGCTGGGTCAGCCGGTGGCGGTGCTGCCGCGCGCCGACACGGCGCTGCGTGCGGCCGATTCGGCGTGGAACCTGCGCCAGTTCGACTTCGCCTTGCGCCACCGTGGCGTGCGCGCCTTGCGTGACACGCTGCGCCAGCTCGGCGGCCCCGAATGGCGCCCGATGCGCTGGGGCCTGATCGCGCTGGTGGTGGTCAACCTGATCGGCCTCAATGCCTGGGCCTGGCACCAGCGCAGTGCGGTCGACGAACGGCGTCAGGCCCAGCTCGACGTGCTGCGGCAAGCCTTCCCCCATGTCAGCGCGGTGCTCGACGCGCCGGTGCAGATGCAGCGCGAGGCCGAACAACTGCGCGCCAAGGCCGGCAAGCCGGGCGACACCGATCTGGAGCCCATGCTCCAGGCGGCCGCCAGCGCCTGGCCGGCCGACCGCGTGCTGGAAGGCCTGCGTTTCGAAACCGGCGTCCTGACGCTGTCGGTGCAGGGCTGGCGCGACGACGAGATCGAGACCTTCCGCGGCAGCCTGCAACCGGCCGGCTGGCGCGTCGAGCGCGACGGCAGCCGGCTCACCCTGCGCCGCAACCCCGCCGGAGGAGGCGCATGAAGCTCCAGGCCGACAAGCTGCAGGAACTGCGCAAGCAACTGAGCACGCGCTGGGCCGCGATGGACCTGCGCGAGCGCCGCCTGGTGATGGCGGCAGCCGCACTGGTGGCGCTGGCCTTGCTGTGGTGGGTGGGCCTGGCGCCGGCGCTGCGCACCTTGCGCGAGACGCCGGCCCGGCTGGCCGCCTTGGACCAGCAGCTCTTGCAGATGCGCGCGCTGGCCGCCGAGAGCCGCGCCCTGAAGGACCTGCCCAGCGTCGGCGCAACGCAGGCCAGCACGGCGCTGCAAGCCTCGGTCGCCCGCTTCGAAGGCAAGATCAAGCTCAGCCTGCAGGGCGAGCGCGCCACGCTGACGCTGACCGGTGTCAAGGGCGACCCGCTGTGGGCCCTGCTCAACGAAATCCGCAACACGGCCCGTGCCCGCCCCGTCGATGCCCAGCTGACGCACGGCGCGGAAGGCTACAGCGGCACGCTGGTGTTGAGCCTGCCGTCCGGGTCATGAAACTGCGCACCTCCCTGATCAAACCCAGGGCGCCTTCCCTGCGCGCCGCCCCCGCCCGCTCGATGCGCGCCGCGGCGGCCGCGGCGCGTCGCTGGGGCTGGCTCGGCGGGCTGCTCGGGGCAATGGTCGCCGTGGTCGCCTGTGCGCCGGCCAGCTGGCTGGCCGGCGCGGTGGCCCAGGGGACCGGGCAGCGCGTGCTGCTGGCCGAGGCGCAAGGCACGGTCTGGGCCGGCAGCGCGATGCTGATCCTCACCGGCGGCAGCGGCAGCCAGGACGCCGCGACGCTGCCGGGCCGCGTCGCCTGGGACCTGGGGCTCGCCGGTCGGGCCTTGCAATTGAACTTGCGGCAGGATTGTTGCCTCAATGGCACAGTGTCGCTGCAGATCCGGCCCGGGCTGGGTCGAACGGAGGTCAAATTGCTGCCACAGGGCGGCTGGGTCGGGCAGTGGCCGAGTGGCCTGCTGAGTGGACTGGGCACCCCCTGGAACACACTGAGGCTGGGCGGCGCGATCCGCTTCAGCGCCCCCGAAGGACTGACGCTGCAGCAGGCCGCAGGCCGCTGGCAGATGCAAGGCAGTGCGGACATCGAGGTACTCAACGCCTCGTCGCCGCTGACCACGCTGGAGCAGTTGGGCAGCTACCGGCTGCGGCTGTCCAGCAATCCCGAAGGACAGGTGCAGACGCAGTTGAGCACGAGCGAAGGCGCCCTGCAGTTGACGGGCGAGGGCATGGTGGGGCCGAAGGGCCTGCGTTTCCGCGGTGAAGCACGCGCAAGCGAAGGCAACGAAGCCGCCCTGAACAACCTGTTGAACATCATCGGGCGGCGCGACGGCGAGCGCTCGGTCATCTCGATCGGATAAGCATGAAGGTGAAGTCGCAGGGCCGGATGGGTTCCAAAGCGCTGTGTACGGCGGTCTCGGCCGCGGTCCTGGTCATGAGCCTGCCCGCCGCGCTGGCGCAGCAGGCCCCGGTGGAGCGCGCTGACGCGCCGGTCTCCAACCAGGTGACGCTGAATTTCGTCAACGCCGACATCGAAGGCGTCGCGCGCGCGATGGGAGTGATCCTGAAGCGCCAGTTTGTGGTCGACCCGCGGGTCAAGGGCACCATGACGCTCTACAGCGAGCAGCCCATGACCCGGGCCGACGCCTACCTGAGCTTCCTGGCCGCGCTGCGCGGTCTGGGTTTCGCGCTGGTGCAGGTCGACGGCCTCTACAAGATCGTGCCCGAGGCCGACGCCAAGCTGCAGACCGGCAGCGTCTCGGCCGGCGCCGTGACGCCGCAGCGCGGCGACCAGGTGATCACGCAGATCTTCCGCATCAACTACGAGAACGCCAACAACCTCGTGACGGTGTTGCGCCCGCTGATCAGCCCCAACAACACCATCAACGTCAACGCCGGCAACAACTCGCTGGTCATCACCGACTACGCCGACAACCTGCGCCGGCTGGCCAAGATCATCGCCGCCCTCGACATCCCCGGCAGCACCGACGTCGAGGTGATCCCCCTGCAGCATGCTGTCGTGACCGACCTGCTGCCCGTCGTGCAGCGACTGGCGGACCAGGCCGGCGGGGGCGTTCCCGGCCTGCCGCCCGGAGCACCGGTGGGCCAGGGCGGCGCCAGCGGCGGCGGCTCGATCATGGCGGACGCGCGCACCAACTCGCTGCTCGTCAAGGCCCCGAACCCGGCCCGGATGAACGCGATCAAGTCGCTGGTGGCGCGCCTGGATCGGCCCGGCGCCAACGGGGCGGCCGGCAGCGGCATCCACGTGGTCTACCTGAAAAATGCCGACGCGGTGCGCCTCGCCCAGGTGCTGCGCGCGGCCTTCGCGAGCCAGGCACAGGCGGCCCAGCAGGCCGCCGGCGGCACCGGCGCCGGCAATGTCGGCGGGCTCGGCAACATCCAGGGCGGCGGCAACCAGCCCGGCAATCTGCAGAACAGTTATGCCGGCGCGCTGGGCGGCGGCAACGGCACCAGCGGCGTCTCGCCGCAGGCGGCCTCGCCGGTCAACGCCGCGGCCCAGCCCTCGACAGGCGGCTTCATCCAGGCCGACCCGGCCAGCAACTCGCTGATCATCACCGCCGCCGAGCCGCTCTACCGGCAGCTGCGTGCCGTGATCGAGCAGCTCGACTCGCGCCGGGCCCAGGTTTATGTCGAGACCATGATCGTCGAGGTCAATGCCACCAAGATGGCCGAGGCGGGCTTCCAGTGGCAGGGCCTGCTGGGCAAGGACGGCGACAAGTACGGACTGGTCGGGGGCACCAACTTCGGCGGCGGCGGCAACAACATCATCAACCTGTCGCTGGCGGCCGCGGGTCGAAGCACCGGCACCGAGGGCGGCCCGCCCGTCCCCGGGGGAGGCCTGAACGTCGGCCTGATCAAGAAGTTCGGCAACGTCTACAACCTGGCGGCGCTGGCGCGTTTCCTCGAAACCAACGTCGGCGGCAACGTCCTGTCCACGCCCAACCTGGTGACCCTGGACAACGAGGAAGCCAAGATCACCGTGGGTCAGAACGTGCCGTTCGTGACCGGCCAGTACACCAACACCGGCACCGGCACGACCAGCCCCTTCCAGACCATCGAGCGCAAGGACGTGGGCATCACCTTGCGCGTCAAGCCGCAGATCGGCGAGAACGGCACGGTGCGCATGCAGATCTACCAGGAGGTCTCGAGCGTCCAGGACAGCTCGGCCTCCGGCATCATCACCAACAAGCGCGCGGTCGAGTCCAACGTGGTGGTCGACGATGGCGCCATCGTGGTCCTTGGCGGCCTCATCGAGGACAAGTTCGAGGACAACCGCGACAAGGTGCCTCTGCTGGGTGACGCACCGGTGATCGGCGGGCTGTTCCGAAGTGAGCGCCGCAAGCGCGAAAAGACCAACCTGATGATCTTCCTGCGTCCCATCGTGATGCGCGACCAGGATGCCCTGAACCGCATGTCGATGGACCGCTACGACATCATCCGCGCGCAGCAGAAGGACAACCAGCCCGAACACCGCGTGCTGATCCCCGTCAACGAGGCACCGGTGCTGCCCGCGCTGGGCAGGCCCCAAGCGCCCGACGCCGCGACGGCGCCGAAGCCGCCCGCGACTCCGGCGACCCCTGCACCTGCGCCGACGCAGCCCATCGCCCCGGGCCCCGCCACCCCGGCAGCGCCGAGCGCGCCCGCCGCCCCGGTGAACTGAGCAGGAGGCCGCAGCATGGGCGCCCGCCATCCCCTGCCTTACGCCTTCGCGAAAGCCCACACCGTCCTGCTCGAGGACGACGGCGAACGCCTGGTGCTGTGGGCCGACGAAAGCGTCTCGCCCCAGGCCATCTCGGAGGTGCTGCGGCACTTCGAGGTGCATGCCTTCGAACGCGAGGCCGCGGCCACCTTGTCGCAGCGCATCGCCGCTGCCTACGCCGGCGGCGAGTCGAGCGCGGCCGCGGTGGTCGGCGAGGTCGAGAGCGCGGTCGACCTGTCGCGCATGATGCAGGACCTGCCGGCCGTCGAGGACCTGCTGGAGGCCGCCAACGACGCGCCCATCATCCGCATGCTCAACGCCCTGCTGACGCAGGCGGCCAAGGACGGCGCGTCCGACATCCACATCGAGCCCTACGAGCGCAGCTCCTCGGTGCGCTTCCGCGTCGACGGCGGGCTGCGCGAGGTGGTGCAGCCCAACAAGGCCCTGCACGCCGCGCTGATCTCGCGCCTGAAGATCATGGCCGAGCTCGACATCTCGGAGAAGCGCCTGCCGCAGGACGGCCGCATCTCGCTGCGCATCGGCGGCCGCGCGATCGACGTGCGGGTTTCGACATTACCCTCGGCCCATGGCGAGCGTGCGGTGCTGCGTCTGCTCGACAAGGGCGAGACCAAGTTCACGCTCGAAGGCCTGGGCATGGGCGGCGACACCCTGGTGCGCTTCAACAAGCTGGTCAAGCAGCCTCACGGCATCGTGCTGGTCACCGGCCCCACCGGCTCCGGCAAGACCACCACGCTCTACGCCGGGCTGGGCCGCATCGACACCTCCACCACCAACATCCTGACGGTGGAGGACCCGGTCGAGTACGAGCTGCCCGGCATCGGCCAGACCCAGGTCAACGCCAAGATCGACCTGACCTTCGCCAAGGCCCTGCGCGCCATCCTGCGCCAGGACCCGGACGTCATCATGATCGGCGAAATCCGCGACTTCGAGACCGCGCAGATCGCCATCCAGGCCTCGCTGACCGGCCACCTGGTGCTCGCCACCCTGCACACCAACGATGCGCCCAGCGCGGTCACCCGCCTAACCGACATGGGGGTCGAGCCCTTCCTGCTGTCTTCCTCGCTGCTCGGCGTGCTGGCGCAGCGTCTGGTGCGCAAGCTCTGCATCGTCTGCAAGCGCCAGGACGCCAACGGTCGCTGGCACCCGGTGGGCTGCCCCGAATGCGGCAACACCGGCTACAAGGGCCGCACCGGCGTCTACGAGCTGATGGTGGCCGACGACAAGGTGCGCGCGCTGATCCACAGCCGCGCCGCCGAGTCGCAGCTGTTCGTCGCGGCCGAGCAGGCCGGCATGCGCACCATGCGCGAGGACGGCGAGCGCCTGGTGCGTGCCGGCCTCACCTCGCTCGAGGAAGTGCTGCGCGTGACACGCGACTGAGCCCCCGACCCGCTGACTCCGCCCGACATCCATGCCCGCCTACCGTTTTGAAGCGCTCGACGCCGCCGGCAACAGCAGCACCGGACTGATCGAAGCCGACAACGCCAAGGCCGCGCGCGCCCAGCTGCGCGCCCAGAAGCTGGTGCCGCTGGAGGTCCACGCGGTCGCCGCCGAGGCCGACAAGCCCGGCAACGTCAACCTGCGCCGCAAGGCCTTCAGCTCCACCGGCCTGGCGATCTGGACCCGTCAGCTCTCGGGCCTGGTCACCTCCGGCCTGCCGCTGGAGCGTGCCCTCACTGCGCTCGGCGACGAAGCCGAGGACGAGCGCCAGCGCGAACTGCTGGCCCACCTGCGCAGCGAGGTCAACGCCGGCTCCAGCTTCGCCAAGGCCCTGGGCAGCGCGCCGCGCGAGTTCGACGAGATCTACCGCGCGGTGGTCGCCGCCGGTGAACAGAGCGGCGGCCTGGGCCTGGTGCTGGAGAAGCTGGCCGACGACCTGGAGGAGCGCCAGGCGCTGCGCAGCAAGCTGATCGGCGCCGCGCTCTACCCGGCCATCGTCTCCCTGGTGGCCGTCGTGATCGTCATCTTCCTGGTGACCTATGTCGTGCCGCAGGTCGCCTCGGTGTTCTCCAGCAGCAAGCAGGCATTGCCCTTCCTGACCGTGGCGATGCTCGCCATCAGCGCCTTCGTGCGCCAGTGGGGCTGGCTGGTGGCGCTGCTGCTGGCCGCGGGCGGCGGCATGCTGTCGTGGTCGCTGCGCAACGAGGCCTTCCGCGAGCGTTTCGACGCGGCCTGGCTCACGCTGCCGCTGGTCGGGCGGCTGGCGCGCGGCTACAACGCGGCGCGTTTCGCCGGCACGCTGGCGATGCTGGCCGGCGCCGGCGTGCCCATCCTGAAGGCGCTGCAGGCCGCAGCCGAAACCCTCAACAACCGCGCCATGCGCGTCGACGCGCTGGACGCCCTGGTGCAGGTGCGGGAAGGCGCGCCGCTGGCCTCGGCACTGGCCGGGAAAAAGCGCTTCCCCGGTCTGATCGCGATGTTTTCGCGCCTGGGCGAGCAGACCGGGCGCCTGCCCCACATGCTCGGCCGCGCCGCCGACCAGCTCGGCCAGGAGGTGCAGCGTCGCGCGATGGCGCTGGCCACTATCCTCGAGCCGCTGCTCATCGTCGTGATGGGCCTGGTGGTGATGATGATCGTGCTGGCCGTGCTGATGCCCATCATCCAGCTCAACTCCTGGGTGCGCTGAGCGCCTGCCCCGCGAAGGCCAGCGCCGACGCGCCTTGTCGGCGACGGTCCGACACACGAAAAACCGGGCACAGGTCATGCTTAAGCCCTCGGTGACGGCGGCGGGCGGCCCAGCGCTTCCGGCCGGACGTCACGGTGCTGCAGCGGACGAGTGAACAGGCGGGGTTTTCCCCGTTTGTTCCCCGGCCCGCGGCAGGCAGGCTCTGCTTGAATCCATCTCACCTGCGGTGTCCCCTGGAGGTTCATCCGATGAGTGCCAATGACCTGGTTCCCGTGCGCGGCGGTCACCATATCCCGATCGCCCACATGCGTGCCGTCTACCGGCTCACCGATGTCGAGCGGCGGCTGGACAAGCTGCCGCAGAAGGAACATGAAAACCTGCGCTCGACCTACGAGCGCATGCTGGAGCGTGGTCCCGAACGTTTCCAAGTCAAGCCTTCGGGGCTGCCGGCGATGGACGCGCTCTACGACGAGCTGCCCAACTTCAGCGAGGTGCTGGATGACGTGAAGCGCCAGCTGGCGCTGTGCGAGGACAGCCGGGACGCCCTCGAGATCACGCCCATGCTGCTGCTCGGCTCACCCGGCATCGGCAAGACCCACTTCGCGCGCCGCCTCTCGCAGCTGCTGGGCACCGGCATGGGTTTCGTCGCGATGAGCTCGCTGACCGCCGGCTGGGTGCTCTCGGGCGCCTCCTCGCAGTGGAAGGGCGCCCGCCCGGGCAAGGTCTTCGAGACCCTGGTGGACGGCCAGTATGCCAACCCGGTGATGGTGGTCGACGAGATCGACAAGGCCGGCGCCGAGGCCACGTACGACCCGCTGGGCGCGCTCTACAGCCTGCTCGAGCACGACACCGCGCAGGCCTTCACCGACGAGTTCGCGGAAGTGCCCATCGACGCCAGCCAGCTCATCTGGGTCGCCACCGCCAACGACGAACGCGCCATCCCCGACCCCATCCTGAACCGGATGAACGTCTACACCGTGCCCGCGCCGGACCGCGATGCCGCGCGCCGCATCGCGCTGCGCCTCTACCAGGCCATCCGCGGCGAGCACGACTGGGGCTCGCGCTTCGACCCCGAGCCCGGCGAGGCGGTGCTGGAGCGCATGAGCGGGCTCGCGCCGCGCGAGATGCGCCGCGCCTGGATGACCGCCTTCGGCAACGCCAAGCTCGACCAGCGCGGGCGCATCGAGGAAAAGGACCTGCCCGACACGGGCGTCAAAAAGCAGGCCATCGGCTTCGTGCAATGAAGCTGCGGCGCGGGGGCCGCCTCACCACAGCGGCGCGGTTCTGCGCGCGCTCGCGTCGGGCCGGCTGCCGGCGTTCCTGGCCAGGAACAGGCGGTAGCTGAGCCAGCTGCCCTCGGCCTGCACCTCGAGCCGGTCGCCGTCGGCGTCGCGCATGCGCAGCAGCCCGCGGGTCGGGAACTCCTCCTCGCCCAGTTCGAAGGCCTGCTCCTGGCTCACCTCGTAACGCCGGCCGTCGATCAGCACCGTGCCTGCAAAGCTCATCGTCGTCGCTTCCGCCTGGTACAGGTAGCTGAGGGTGACGCGGTGCCGCCACGTCCTCGCGGCCGGCCCGGCGCCGATGCGGAAGTCCTCGTAGGCCAGCACGAAGTGGCTGTCGCCGTTCTCCGGGTAGCTGAGGTCCACGATGGTGCGGCCATCGGCCCGGAACTGACCGTGCCCGAAGGCGGCAAAATCGACGTTGACCGTCGCCTGCACGCTGTTGTTGCTGCCTTTGCGGAAAGCCGTCAGCGTCCCGGTGATGCGGCCCACCACCGGGTTTCCGTTGACGACACACGCGTCGGAAGTCACGGTGGTGTGGTCGCCGACGGTATGCCCGGTGTCGCTGCCGTACTCGACGGCGATCAGCAGCCGTCCGCTGTCGCAATAGCTCTCGTCATAATCGGTGAAGCTGCCCACCGCTTGTTTGCGCGCGACACGGCCGGCCAGTGGGTCGGCGACCAGTCGGTGCAGTGCATAAAGCGGGTGGCGACGCGCGGTACGCCGACTCACCGTGCCGACGGTCGCCGGCGAGGCCGACAGCACCAGGCTCGACAGGGACGCACTCGACTGCAGCGTTTCCATCGCGGTGTCGGCCGTCGCGATGAAGCTTTCCGCCCTGAGATCGCCGTCGACACCGCCGTTGGGCTCCCGGGCGTCGCCGCCGCGGTCGTCGCCCCCGCCACACGCGGCCAAGCAGGCCGCCGCCGCGCCGCACACCAGCCGGTGCATCAATTTTTCGAGCATGGGGTTCCCTCAAACTGCCTCGTTACTGCTGCGCCCGCGACACAGGAGGCCTCGCGGGGCGGCGGATGATGACATGGAAATGCGGGGCCTTCCGCCCCGCGGAGACAGCGGCGTTTCGATGGTCGGGCGACACCACTATCATCGCGGCCCATGGAAGCTTCACTGTCTTGCCGGCCGCTGATGCCGGAGCCCCCGGCCGCAGCCCTCCCGGAGGCTGGCTTGCCGTCCCCGGTGAGCGGGGTGCTCTCATGAGCATCACTCTCGCCGGTCAGTTGGTGGTGGCGATCTCCTCGCGCGCGCTGTTCGACTTCGAGGAAGAGAACCAGCTTTTCGAGGCCACCGACGACCACGCCTACATGCAGCTGCAGATGCAGCGACTGGAGGTGCCCGCCAAGCCGGGCGTCGCCTTTTCGCTGGTGCACAAGCTGCTCGCCTTCAACCGCGAAACCGCCGACGGCAAGCCGCGCGTGGAAGTGGTGATCCTGTCCCGCAACGACCCCTATTCGGGACTGCGCGTGTTCCGCTCGGCGCAGCACTACGGCCTGCCGATCCAGCGCGGCGTCTTCACGCGCGGGCAGTCGCCCTACCGCTACCTGCGGCCGCTCAACGCCAACCTGTTCCTGTCGGCCAACGACCTGGACGTGCGCTCGGCGCTGGAAGTCGGCTTTCCCGCCGCGCGGGTCTATCCGCATTCCGCACGAGCCTCCGACGCCCACCCGCACGAGGTGCGCATTGCCTTCGACGGCGACGCGGTGCTGTTCTCCGACGAGGCCGAGCAGGTGTTCCAGTCCGGCGGGCTGGACGCCTTCCAGCAGCACGAGACCAGCCGGGTCGACAACCCGCTGCCGGCGGGGCCCTTCAAGCCCTTGCTCGAAGCCCTGCACCGCCTGCAGCACAGCGGCAGCCCGCTGATGCGCATCCGCACGGCGCTGGTCACGGCGCGCAGCGCACCGGCCCACGAACGGGCCATCCGCACGCTGATGAATTGGAAGATCGAGGTCGACGAAGCGCTGTTCCTCGGCGGTCTGCCCAAGGGGGAGTTCCTGCGCGAGTTCGAGCCCGACTTCTTTTTCGACGACCAGATGCGCCATATCGAAAACGCCGCCGCCCATGTGCCGGCCGGTCACGTCGCCGCCGGCGTCAGCAACCCCTGAGCTCAACACCGGCGTGCCCCTCCCGGCTCAGCGACCGGCAGGCGGTCGACGTGCAGCGGGGTCGCGGCAGACACCCCCAGGCGGGCGCGCAGCTGCTGCTCCACATCCGCCTGCAGACGCCGCTGCCGGCTCGTCGCTTCGTCCGCGGCCAGGGCATGGCGCAAGGTCGCGAACAGGCAGGACAAGGACAGCGACAAAAACAGCGCCGGCTGCAACACGGCCGGTTGCAGCAAGGGCATGCCGGCCGGGCCGGGCTGCCACAGGGCACTGTCCCATGTCGCGCAGGCCACCAGCACCCAGAACATCAGCAGCGGCGTGAGGCGCAGCAGGTCCCAGAGCCATTTCAGCACCGCAGCCGCGAACTGCGAACCGCGCAGCAGCAACACGCGTGAACGCGTCTCCAGGCGCCGGCGTGCGCCCTCGTACATGGCCAGGTACTGCTCCCAGGGAACCTGGCGGGCCTCGCCACCCCCGATGTGAACTCGAACGTCCAGTTGCTTGATGCTCGGCATGTCTGCCTCTTCTCCCTGGGCCCGGCGAGCCGCTTCCACTCCGCCGCGAACCGCGCGAATTTTGCGCACCTTGAAAAACCAGCCACCGCGTATGTGCAACTGCATGTTTGCCAAGCGCACAAAACGCGCACAAAACGCGCGCTTGGCGAGAATAATCCCCGAGAACGGGGACATGCATGGACACATCAGACGAGGGACCAGCGGCTCGCACGGCCGGAGAGCTCCACGACGAGGCACGCGAAGTCGGCCGCCTGGTGGCCGCGCTGCTGAGTCGCCACGGCGTGCCCGAGCGCTCGCACGCCAGCCGCGTCGCAGAGGTGCTGGGCCTGAATGACGCGACCGCGCGCAAGAAACTCAGGGGCGCGGTCGGATGGCGCCTGCTGGAGGTGCAGACGCTCGCCGCGCATTTCGATGAAGGCCTGCACACGGTCTTCGCCGAAGCGGTCCGTCCGCCCGTCCCGGCGGCGCCGGCCGCGGCACCTGCGACCTTCCTGCTGGGCGGCCGTCAGCTGGCCTGCATGGCGCGCATCGGTGCGCCGCTGGGCTACCGCGCGGCCGCCGCGATCGCCGCGGTCCAGACCCACACGGGTTGGTGGCTGGGTGTGCCGCGCGAGCTGCCCGACGGTCCCCGCCATGCGGTGCTGCAGGTCGAACTCGCGCCCACCGAGGCCGAGACCCAGCCGCGCATCGCGGTGCTCGACGACGACGCGCTGCTGGCCGACACGGTGGCCGACTTTTTCCTCGCGGCCGGCTATGCCTGCGAGGCTTTCTACACCTCGCGAGCACTGGTGCAGGCGTGCAGCGAGAGGCGTTACGACGGCTTCGTGGTCGACTGGCTGCTGGGCGGCGGCGAGACCGCGCAGCAGGTCTGCCGCGAGATCCGCCAGGCCCACCCGACGGCCCCGCTGCTGTTGTTGACCGGGCAGTTGCGCGACGGCACCGCGAACGAAAGCGAACTCGCGGCGACCATGCGCCAGCATGACGTGCTGCTGTTCGAGAAACCGGTCTACCCGCGGGTGCTGGCCGCGGCCATCGACAACCGCCTGAGGATGTGAGACCGCGCCCCTCGTGCGACCAGTCCGTGGGCCGGGCCCCGCGGGGTCGCCGGCCGGCTCGCCGGTCAGCTCGTCGGCGGGCCGCCCACATGGAGCCGGTCGCGCACCGCGTCCAGCAGCGCGCTGCGCACGATGGGTTTCTGCAGGCAGGCGTCGAAGCGCTCGGCACCGGCACGTGAGCGGTCCACGGCACCCGCGCTCATCGCCAGCAACAGGGTGTGGCGGTTGGCCGGCGCATCGCGCAAGGCCTGGGCCACCTGGTAGCCATCGGGCAGCGGCATCTGCAGGTCCAGCAGGATCAGGTCGAAGGGCTGCTCCCGCAACAGCGCCATCGCCCGGGCACCGCCCTCGGCCCCGACGCATTCGGCGCAGCCCAGCGCCAGCAGCAGCTCGGTCAGCGCCAAGCGGACCTGCGGCGCGTCGTCCACCACCAGCGCCCGACCCAGCCCCAGCAGGCGCTCCCCGCCGGTCGGTGCGGCGCAGGCGGCCGTCCCGGCCTCGGCCACCCGCGCCGGCAGCACGACACGGAAACGGCTGCCGCGGCCAGGCTGGCTCTGCACCTCGATGCGCCCGCCCAGCAGGTCGACCAGGCGGTGCACCACCGCCAGCCCGATGCCCGAGCCCTCGATGCTGGCCTCGTCCTTGCCGCGCAGGCGCACGAAGGGCAGGAAGATCTCGGACGTCTTGTCCGGCGGGATGCCGCGCCCGCTGTCCTCGACCAGGATGGCGTAGAGACCGCTCGGCAGCTGGGTCCGATCCAGCCGCAGGTGCACGTGGCCGCTGGCGGTGTACTTGATCGCGTTGCTGAGCAGGTTGGCGAGGATCTGCCGAATCCGCGCGCCGTCGTCGATCAGCCACAACGGGCCCTCGCCGGCATCGACATCCAGGACCAGCCCTTTGTCGGCCGCCATGGTGGTGAAGGGCTCGGCCGCTTCGCGCACCAGGGCCGCCGCATCGAAGCGACCGGGGTGCAGCGCGATGGGCCCCGACTCGAGCCGGGCGAAATCGGTCAGGTCGCGCATCTGCGCTTCCAGCTGTGCGGCGGAGGCCCGCATGCGCTGCAGCGGCCGCCCGAGCTCGGGCAGGCTCGCGGCGTGCAGTTCGAACAGGTCGACCGAGGCCAGCAGGGTCTGCAGCGGCGTGCGGATCTCGTGCGAGATCATGCCCAGGAAAGCCTCCTTGGCCTGGTTGGCCGAGGCCACCGCCGCCATCGCCATGCGCTCGGCTTCCAGCAACCCTTCCAGCCGGCGCACCATCTCGCGGGCGCGCAGCCGGTTGCCATAGACGAAGGCCGCCCACAGGAACAGCACGGCCATCAGCGCCAGGGTCTGCCAGAAGCGTGCCGCCTGGTGCTGGGCGAAGCGGGCGGCGGTGCGGTCGCGGTAGGCCATCTCCTCGGCGCGCACCGCATTGGACAGCCGCGAGGCGGTCCGCACCGCCTCCTGCAGTTGCAGCAGCAGCGCCTCCCGCGCCGCCTGGCCGTTTCGGGCAGCGGAGAGCCGGTGCTCGAGTTCGGCCATGAAACGGCCCAGGACATCGACGCTGGGCCGGTAGTCCTCCACGCCCTCGAAGTAGTGCTGCAACTCGGCCGAGCCACTCAGCAGCCGGAACTTGGAGTGCAGCACGTCGGCGCGCCGCCGCACCTCACGCTCGGCGTCGGCCCCGCCTGCCTGTTGCTGCTGCAGCAGGGCCAGCGCGAGTGACTGCAGGGCCAGCTGATACTGCGCGGCAGTCCAGTAGAGCCCTTCGTGCGGCCCGCTCCACTCGGGCTGCTGCCGGTCCTTGAGGAACCAGTGCCAGGCCAGCGCGACGACGGCGGCGCCGATCAGGCCGCAGGCCAGCACGAAGGGCAGCCAGGTGCGCCACAGCGACCAGGCGCGCGCCAGTCGGGAGGCGCCACGCCTCATGCCACCTCGATCGCGTCGACCTGCCAGATGAACTTGGCCACCGTCGCCGGGGTGTCCAGTTCGCGCGGGTACTCGTCGCGCGGATAGACCAGCCAGAGCGGGCCGAAATCGCGCGAGGACAGGCGCTTGCCGTCCATGCTGTGCGCGAGGATCACGCCCCAGCGCTCGGCGTCGGAGGCCGGCACGCTCACTTCGTAGTCGTCCACCGCGCGGCAGCGCAAGGTGCTGCCGGTGCCGCCCACGAGCTGCAGCAGGTGGCTGAGCAGCGGTCCCTCGAAGCGGGCCGGCGGAGTCCAGCTGGTGCCGGTGCGGATGGTGCGCCGGGGCATCGCGAGCAGCGCCGCCTCGGAGATCTCGTACACCTTGCGCCCGCTGTCGGTGTAGCGGGTGATGCGGCCCGAGAAGGTCAGCATGGGTCGCTCGCCGGCCGGCGTCGCGGCCGGCAACAGCGATGGCACCAGCGCGCCCAGCAGCGCGACACAGGCCCTGCGTCGATGGGTTGTCATGATCGCCCTCCCTGCGGTTCTGCCGGCACCGGCCGGCTCACCGCATCCAGCGCGAGCGCCCCCCGTCCAAGGGCACCACGCTGCCGTTGACATAGCTCGCGTCGAGCGCCAGCCAGGTCACCACCTGGCCCAGCTCCTCGAAGCTGCCGGTCCGGCCGAGCGGAATGGTCTGCTGTACTTCTCGGATGCGCTCGGCCTCCAGGTGATTGTCGGCTGGCCAGGGCAAGGCCCCGGGAGCGACCACGTTGCAGCGCGTGGCCGGCGCCAGCTCGACGCTCAGGGTCAGGATCAGCGACTCCAGGGCCGCCTTGCTCACGTGGTACCACAGGTGACCGCGGTGCGGCACGTGCACATGGATGTCGGTGACGCCCACCAGCGCCCGCAGGCCGCCGCGCAGCCGCTCGATCAGGGTGGCGTGGCTGAGCAGGTGCACCTGCAGGTCGGCGTCGCGCACCGCGTGGTCGTGCAGATCGCTGGGCCGGTAGAGCGAGGCGTTGCACACCAGCACCGAGATCGAGGCGTCCGGC
Organism: Aquabacterium sp. A7-Y; assembly: GCF_026153205.1. Lineage (GTDB taxonomy): Bacteria > Pseudomonadota > Gammaproteobacteria > Burkholderiales > Burkholderiaceae_C > Caldimonas. The sequence continues at coordinate 49,408 of NZ_JAPFBW010000021.1, forward strand.
TGCGGCAGCGCCGGCAGGGCCGGCAGCTCGCGGGCCGTGAAGTCGGCCGCCCAGGCGAGCGCCGAACCGGGACGCGAGGCGTTGAGCAGATCGACCAGCCGGGCCGCATCCGGCGCCGAGCCGGCCCGGCTGTGGTGCACGATCACGCCCAGCCCGCGCCGGTGGAGTTCCTTGCAGATGGCTTCGCCTCCGCGGCGTGGCGCCCCGGTCACGAGCGCCCACTGTGCTGCCCTTGTCATGCCGAAATCAAAGTCTGTGCCAGAGCCGGGCTGGCGATAAACGGTCCGAAGCCGACCGGCTGCGGATGATTATCCCCGGCTCGGCCAAGCGCGTCCCGGCCGGCCCGCGAATCAGCTCAGGCCCGACACCGGCAGCGCCGCACCGTGCACCGCGCGTGCGGCGGGCGACGCGAGGAAAACGATGACCTCGGCGAGGTCGGCCGGCGCCACCCAGCGGCCCGGGTCGGCATCCGGCATCGCGGCGCGGTTGTCCGGCGTGTCGATGATGGTGGGCAGCACGCAGTTGACGTTGATGCCCTGCTCGCGCAGTTCGGCCGCCATGGACTCGGTGAGGCGGATCACTGCGCTCTTGGACGCACAGTAGGCGCCCATCTGCGCCATGCCGCGCTGCGCCGCGCCAGCCGCCACATTGACAATGCGACCCTGTCCGGCCTTTTGCATCCAGGGCACCGCAGCGGCCACCGCGTGCAGCACGGTGCGGGCATTGATGTCCATCAGGAAGTCCCAGGTGCGAGCCGAGGTTTCGTGCACCGCCTCGCCCATGCGGAAGCCGCCGGCCAGGTTGCAGAGCACGTCGATGCGGCCATGACGCTCGTGCGCGCTGCGCAAGGCGCTCTCCACCTGGGCGGCGTCGAGCAGGTCGGCCGCGACGAACAGGCGTCGCGGCGTCTCCCCGCCGTAGACCTGCTGCAGCGCGGCGCGCTCGCGGTCCAGCAGCACCAGCTGGGCCCCGCGGGCGTCGAAGGCCGCAGCCACCGCACGTCCGAGATGGCCGGCCGCGCCGGTGACGACCACGGTCTGTTCACGCAGATCACTCACTTCACATCCCCTGGCGCTTGGCGCGGTGGTAGGTGCCGGTGCCCCGGCCGATGACACGGTCGCCCGGCAGCACGTCGCCGGGCTCCAGCTCGCTCGCCTGTTTCACGCGCTCGTAGAGCGGCGCGAAGTCGATGTGCGCCAGCTCCAGCAGCTGGTCCAGGTGGTCGAGCACGAAGTAGGTCTCCTGGAAGTCGTCGATGCGGTAGCGGGTGCGCATCACCCGCTCCAGGTCGAAGCCCAGGCGGTTGGGCGAGGCATCGTCGAGGCAGAACACGCTCTCGGTGAAGGACGAGGCGATCCCGGCGCCGTAGAGCCGCAGCCCATCGCGCTGCTGCACCAGGCCGAATTCCACCGTGTACCAGTAGACGCGCGCCAGCTGCGGCAGCACGCCCAGCTGCCGGGCCCGCAGGCCGCCGACGCCGTAGGCCTGGATGTAGTCGGCCATCACCGGGTTCACCAGCATCGGCACGTGGCCGAACACGTCGTGGAACACATCCGGCTCTTCGAGGTAGTCGAGCTGCCCGGGCTTGCGGATGAACTGGCCGGCCGGGAAGCGGCGGTTCGCGAGGTGCTCGAAAAACACCTCGTCGGGCACCAGACCGGGCACCGCGACGATCTGCCAGCCGGTGCGTTTCATCAGCACCTCGCTCAAGCGGCGGAAGTCGGGGATCCGGTCGGCGTCGAGGGTCAGGTCGCTCATGCCCCGGACGAATTCGTCGCAGGCCCGCCCCGGCAACAGCTTGCACTGGCGCTCGAACAAGGTTTTCCAGACGCCGTGCTCGGCCTCGCTGTACTGCTCCCAGCCCTGGTCGATGGTCCAGTCGGCGCGCGCCGGACGGCCGGCCTCGCCGGCCGCGGCGCCGTGTTTCTCCGCGACCTTCATGAAGCCCCCGGCCCGCCGAAGCGCGCGAAGGCCTCGTCGGCCTTCAGCGCCAGCTCGATATCGCGCGCCGAGAGGCCGTCGACGTCGTGGGTGGTGAGCGTGATCTCGACCCGGTTGTAGACGTTGAACCACTCCGGATGGTGGTTGCGCTGCTCGGCCAGCAGCGCCAGGTGCGTCATGAAGGCGAAGGCATGGCTGAAGTCGGCGAACTTGAAAGTGCGCCGGATCGCGCCGCGCTGCTCGTCGAGCTGCCAGTGCGGCAGCCGCTGCAGTTCCTGGCGCGCGGCATCGGGGCTCAGGCGTTCGAGGGTGGGCATGTCGGTCTCCTTGTCGGGCCGCTCCCGGCGACCCCTTGGCAACCAGAACTTTATGCGGTGGCACGCACAATGTGTGATCGTTGCGGCACACGACACACTCGCCGTGTGCAGAATTCGTGCACGCGCGCGAGAAGAGATGCAGGATTCGGGCCTCACCCCGCCGCGGCTTGCATGCGGAAGATGAATCGCGTCTCTTCCACCGAGGAGGCGACCTCCAGAGAACCGCCGTGCGCCCGGGCGATCTCCGAGGCGATGTAGAGACCCAGCCCCAGCCCCTGATCGCCCGGCCGCGCGGACTCCTCGCGGGAGAAGGGCTGGAACAGGCCGTCCAGCGTCTGCGGCGGGATCGGCTCGCCGCGGTTGGCGACCGACAGCGTGAAGCCTTGCTGGTCGCTGCAGGCTTCGACCGACACCGGCCCTGCCGGGTCGCCGTGGGTGAGTGCGTTGGCCAGCAGGTTGGAAAACAGCTGCGCGATGCGCGCACTGTCGCACACGACCGGGGCCTGCAGCGACAGCTCGGTCCGGATGACCCGGTCCGGCCAAACCGCCTGCAACTCGGCGACCACCTGCTCCAGCATGGGCGCCAGCGCCGGGTCCGCCACCCGGGTGACGCCCAAGCCGCCGCCGAGCCGGCCGCGCGCGAAATCCAGCACGTTGTTGATGATGCCCGCCATGCGCGTCGCGCTGCCCTGGATGAGCCCGGCCGCCTGGCTGACCTTGGCGTCGGGCGCCGACTTCTGCAGCAGGCGGGACGTCATCGCGATCGCCATGAGGGGGTTGCGCAGGTCGTGGCCCAGCACCGCGATGAACTGTTCGCGCAGCTCGGCGGCCCGGCGCTCGTCGAGCAGTTCGGCCTCGCTGGCGGCCAGGCGCTCCTGGGCATCGAGATGAAAGCCGATCAGGTCGGCGAACAGCTCGAACATGCCGATGGTCTCGGGGGTGTTGAGGCGAATCGGCCGGGGATCGATGGCGCACAGCGTGCCGAAAAAGCGCCGGTCCGGCCGGTAGATGGGCACCGCGATGTAGCTCTGGAAGCCATACCGCCTCGGCGTGTGGTGTTCGCAGTAGCGCGGGTCTTCCTGCACGTGCTCGATCACGACCCGTTGGCCGCTGGCGCGGATCTCGTTGCAGAGCGTCGTCTCCACCTGCAGTTCGCCGCCCGGCTCCAGGCCGAAGCCGATCTCGTCGCGCACCGCGCATGCGATCCAGCGGTCTTCGGTGACGCGCGCCACGGCGGCGAAGCCCAGCCCGGTGCTGCGGCAGACCACCTCCAGGATCCGGGGCACCGCCACGATGCGGCCCGCGGCAGCGACCTCGGCGTTCAAAGACTGGCTCACGATGGCTCCTTCGACCGCGTGTTCCGATGCCAGGCACTGTAGCGGATGGACCTCCCGGCTGTCGCCCCGTCGGCCGCAGGCGCCTAGGTGCGTGCAGGGGCTTCAGCGCTGGCGGCGCTGGTAGACCGGCTGCGCTCCCGCGGCCTTCATGTCGCTCTCGGACACATACAGGTCCACCACGGTGACCAGCAACTGCCCGGTGTAGGGCAGCTGCTGCATCAGCCGCCGCACCAGGTCGCTCCCGAGCGCTTCGTCGGGGCGCTTGAGCCGCACGAACAGCACGAAGTAGGCGCGCCCCGGCAAGGCCGCAACCTGCTTGCCGCCCAGCCAGGCAGCCTGGACCTCGGGGGTGCGGATCAGCTCGCCCGTGAGCTGCTTGCGTTCCTCGCGTCCGAGCTGCGGCGGCACCGCGCCCTGGCAGGGGTGGGTGGAGGTGAACTCCTGCCAGGCGCGCGCTTCCAGCGCCTCGAAGGCCTCGAGCCGTTCGCGCCAGCCGCGCCGCGTTTTCGGCGCCACCTCGCAGCCGCCGTGCTGGAGCCGGTCCAGCCAGTCCAGCGCGATCGAGCAGGCGGCCCAGCCGTGCTCGGGATGCTGGGCCTGCAGGCGCTCCAGCAGCTCCGGCGTTTCGGGGTGCAGCTGGCGTGAACGGCGCTCCGCCAGCGCGCGCAACGCGCCGCCATGCTGGGGGTCACGCTGCAGGGCCTGCTCGTAGAAGGGCGTGCTGTCGGCCTCGCTGAGCGCTTCGAAACACTCGGCCCATTCCAGCCATTCCTCGGCCGTGAGCGAGGCCGCGCGCGGCTTGAGCTCGGCGATGCGCGCACGGCACTGCTGCAGGTGCTCCCGGTGGCGGCCCCAGTCGCGCCGCATCTCCTGCCACCACTGCGCATCGAAATGCTGCGCGACGCGCCGGGCGGCCCGCCCCAGCAGCTCCAGCGAGCCCTGGGGTGACCAGGCCGGCATGGCGGGCTTGAGGCCCAGGGCCGCGAGCCGGTCGCGCGGCACCGGGTGGGTGTCGTCGTAGCCCGGCAGCCGCTGCATCGCCTGGCGCAGCGCTTCGCAGGCGAAGTCCTCGGGCGGCGGCTCCAGCAGGCCCTCGCCCATGCCGGCGTGCGGCATCGGCTCGGGCACCGCCTCCTTCAGCGCGCGCCGCCACAGCCGCCGCCAGTAGGCCTCGGCATACCAGCTCGACTTGATCTCGATCTCGCTCCAGGCCTGCGCCACCACCTCGGCGCCGCAGAGGGCTGCGGCGATGCGGTCGGCCTCGTACTCGTCCTGCCGGGCCAGCGCGAAGGTGCGCGCGTTGAAGCGCGGGATGTACCAGGAGAAAAAGCGCCGGAACAGCCAGGACAGCGGGCTCTCGTCGTCCTGGTAGGCGTTGTACATGCGCCACCAGGCGGTGCGGGTGCGGTAAACCCAGGCCGAGAACTTGCCGTGCTCGCCGCGCAGGTGGCCGTATTCGTGCGCGACCACCGCGAGCAGCCGGCGCGGCTCCAGCGCGCACAGCATGGGCCAGCCGATGACGAGGTAGTTGGTGTGCCCGAACAGGCCCCAGCGCGGCCGCTGCAGGATGGCCGCATTGAACTCGGCGTCGACCAGCACGACGTCGATGCGCGGGCCCTTGACCTTGTGGCGGATGCGCTCCAGCGCCTTGAACAGCTCGGGCGACTCGGCCGGCTCGATGCGGCAGCCGTCGGGCGGGTCGAAGCGCGTCACCACGGCGCGCACGCAGACCACCCCCAAGGCCGCCGCGGCGGCACCGGCCCAGGCCATCCAGCCGGCGAAGCCGCGCTGCTGCCAGGCCAGAGCCACCCCGGCCAGCGCGGCCAGCGCCCCCAGGCCGAACAGGACCACGACGGCATACCCCAGCAGCGCGAACCACCAGACGCTGCGGCGATAGGCGCGTGCATCGCTCTCGCAGGCCTGCTCGCTGAGGCGCAGCAGGTGCATGAAGTCGACGTGTTGCATCCAACGCCCCTCTCCCCCGCGCAGCGCGGCGCAGGCCCATTTTTTTCGGTGGTTTTCTTGTTCTGTGCGGGCTCGTCTTGTACGCGGGGCGCCGAACGCCCTCGCTCCGGCGACCCGCCCTGGCCGTCGGTAGAGGTCAGTATATCGACGCGCTGCGCAGCTCAGCTGTGGAAGACTTGGCGCTGCAGGCCGTCCAGATCCAGCACACGCACGCCGCCGTACTCGATGCGGATGAGCCCGCTGCGCTGCAAGGTGTGCAAGGCCTCGTTGACCCGCTGGCGCGACAGCCCCACCAGCATGCCCAGCTCCTGCTGCGTGATGCGCAGCAAAGAGCCGACGCCCGGGTAGAGCACCGGATGGAACAGCGCGGCGAGGCTGCGCGCCACCCGCAGGTCCGGGTCGTTGAGGCGGTCGATCTCGCGCGCGGCAATGAACTGGCCCAGGCGCTCGTTGAGCTGGCGCATCACGAAGCGGTTGAAGGGGATGCTGTTGTCGAGCAGACGATGGAAGCTGGCCATCGGCAGCCCCGCGACCGTGCTTTTGCGCAGGGCCTGCACGTTGTAGCGGTAGGCCTCGTGCTTGAGCAGCGTGCCCTCGCCGAACCAGGCGCCGGGCGGGATGCCGGTGAAGGTCACCGGTGCCCCCACCGAGGAGTCGTTGTTCATCTTGAGCAGGCCGCTGACCACCCCCAGCCAGTAGCTCGGGGTGCGACCGATGCGGCACAGCAGCTCGCCGGGGTGGGCCTCGGCGACCTGGAGCTCCTCGGCCACACGGTCGCGGTCGGCGGGCTCCAGCGTCTGCAGCCACACGATGTCGGCCAGCTCGGCCGGTGTCGCGTGGCGAGCCCGGCGGTGCAGCGGAGTGACGGCAGCGGCTTCGGCCATGGGCTCACACTCGGGGTAATTCCCCTGGGGATGGACCCTAGGATTGTCGTCACAACGACAACCTGGCGTCAAACTCCTGCCTAGCATCTGCCCCAACTTCCCTCGCCGCCCGGCTCGGGAGGCCCCTAAGGAGACCGACGGTGCCCAGCACGTTTCCGCGTCTGTTGCTCGAGCACGCCAGACGCCGCCCCGACCGGCCGGCGCTGCGCGAGAAGGAATACGGCATCTGGCAAACCCTCAGCTGGGCCGCGCTGGCGCAGCTGGTGCGCGAGCTGGCCGGCGGCCTGGCGGAGGCCGGCCTGCGGCGCGGCGAGCACATCGTGGTGGTCGGCGAGAACCGGCCCCGGCTCTACGCGACGATGCTGGCGGCCCAGTCGCTCGGGGCCATCCCGGTGCCGCTGTACCAGGACGCGGCGGCCGCCGAGTTCGTCTACCCGCTGCAGAACGCCGAGGTCCGCTTTGCGGTGGTGGAAGACCAGGAACAGGTCGACAAGCTGCTCGAAGTGCGCCCGGACTGCCCCCAGCTGCAGCACCTCTTTTTCGACGACGGGCGCGGGCTGCGCCACTACCGCGAGCCCGGCCTGGCGAGCCTGGACGGCCTGCTCGAACGCGGCCGCGCTCACTTGGAGGGCCACCCCGGGCTGTTCGACGCCGAGGTCGCGCTCGGCACGCCGGACGATGTCGCGGCGATGTTTTTCACCTCCGGCACCACCGGTCTGCCCAAGGGGGTGGTGCACACCCACCGCGCACTGATCGACCGGGCCCAGGCCGGGGCCCGCTTCGACCGGCTGAACGAGCGCGAGGAAGTGCTGGCCTACCTGCCGCCGGCCTGGATCGGGCAGAACAGCTTCAGCTATGCGCAATGGCTGGCCTGCGGCTACGTGGTCAGCTGCCCGGAATCGGCGGCCACCGTCACCACCGACCTCAAGGAGATCGGCCCGACCTATTACTTCGCGCCGCCACGCGTTTTCGAAAGCCTCCTGACCAGCGTGACGATCCGCATGGAAGACGCCGGCCGCGCCAAGCGCTGGCTGTTCGAGCGCTGCATGGCGCTGGCACGTCGCGTCGGGCCGGCGCGCCTGGACGGGCGGAGCCTGGGCCTCGCCGACCGCCTGCTCTGGCGCCTGGGCGACCTGCTGATCTACGGCCCGCTGCGCAACACCCTGGGCTTCAGCCGCATCCGCGTCGCCTACACCGCAGGCGAGGCGATCGGGCCCGACCTCTTCACCTTCTACCGGGCCATCGGCATCAACCTCAAGCAGCTCTACGGCTCGACCGAGACCGCCGTGTTCGTCTGCCTGCAGCCCGACCACCAGGTGCGCGCCGACACGGTCGGCGTGCCGATCGACGGCGTCGAGCTGAAGGTGGAGCCGAGCGGCGAGATCCTGATCCGCTCGCCCGGCCTGCTCAAGGAATACCACCGCAACCCGGAAGCCACCGCCGAGGTGAAGACCGCCGACGGCTGGTACCGCTCGGGGGACGCCGGCTACATCGACACCGACGGCCACCTGCGCATCATCGACCGGGCCAAGGACGTCGGGCGGCTGCAGGGCGGGGCGCTGTTCGCGCCCAAGTACATCGAGAACAAGCTGAAGTTCTTTCCCTGCATCAAGGAGGCGGTGGCCTTCGGCGACGGCCGCCAGCAGGTCTGCGCCTTCGTCAACATCGATATCGAGGCGGTCGGCAACTGGGCCGAGCGGCGCGGCCTGCCCTATGCCGGCTACACCGACCTGGCGCAGAAGCCCGAGGTGTATGAGCTGGTGCGCGAATGCATCGAGAAGGTCAATACCGACCTGGCGGCCGACGCTCGCCTGCACGCCTGCCAGATCGCCCGCTTCCTGGTGCTGCACAAGGAGCTGGACGCCGACGACGGGGAGCTGACCCGCACCCGCAAGGTCAGGCGCGGCCATATCGCCGGCAAGTACCGAGTCCTGGTCGACGCCCTCTACGAGGGCCTGGCCTCGCAGTACATCGAGACCGAAGTGCGCTTCGAAGACGGCCGGCGCGGCCAGGTGAAAGCCGAGCTGCGCTTGGCCGACGCCCGCACCTTCACCCCGCTCAGGAGCGCCGCATGAGTGTGCTCGCCGCCCGCAAGGCGCTTCCCCCTGCCGCCCCGCACGAAAGCGCGGCGCCGGCCGCGGCCCCGGCGCCGGCCGACCTCGACGGCTCGCATGCGTCGCCGGGGGCTGGCCGCCACATCGGTGACGTGATCCTCGAGGTGCGCGACATCTCGCTGGGCTTCGGCGGCGTGAAGGCGCTGAGCGGCATCAGCTTCGACGTCCGGGAACACGAGATCCGCGCCATCATCGGCCCCAACGGTGCCGGCAAGAGCTCGATGCTCAACTGCATCAACGGGGTCTACGCGCCGCAACAGGGGGCCATCTGCCTGCGCGGGCAGGCCTTCCGCCACATGAACCCGCGCCAGGTGGCCGAGATGGGGGTGGCCCGCACCTTCCAGAATCTGGCCCTGTTCAAGGGCATGAGCGTGCTCGACAACTTGATGACCGGGCGCAACCTGAAGATGAAAAGCTCGCTGCTGCTGCAGGCGCTGCGCTGGGGCCCGGCCGAGCGCGAGGACATCGCGCACCGCGAAGCGGTCGAGCGCATCATCGACTTCCTCGACCTGCAGGCCTGCCGCAAGACGCCGGTCGGCCGCCTGCCCTACGGACTGCAGAAGCGGGTCGATCTGGGCCGGGCGCTGGCGATGGAGCCGCAGCTGCTGCTGCTCGACGAGCCGATGGCCGGCATGAACGTCGAGGAGAAACAGGACATGTGCCGCTTCATCCTCGACGTCAACGACGAGTTCGGCACCACGATCGTGCTGATCGAGCACGACATCGGCGTGGTGATGGACCTCAGCGACCGGGTGGTCGTGCTCGACCACGGCCGCAAGATCGCCGACGGCACGCCCGCGCAGGTGCGGCAACACCCCGACGTGATCCGCGCCTACCTGGGCACGGCGCACTGAAACATCACAACGCGACACCACCGGGAAAGGCGGCAGGCGATGGGTTTTTTCCTCGAAACGCTGTTCGGCGGGTTGATGGCCGGCATGCTGTACGCGCTGATCGCGCTGGGTTTCGTGCTGATCTTCAAGGCCTCGGGCGTGTTCAACTTCGCGCAGGGCGCAATGGTGCTGTTCGCGGCGCTCGCGATGGCGCGCTTCTCGGAGTGGTTCCCGCGCTGGCTGGGTTTCGAGAGCCGGCTGCTGGCCAACCTGCTGGCCTTCGCCGCCGCGATGGCGGTGATGGTCGTGCTGGCCTGGCTGATCCAGAAGCTGGTGCTGGGCCGGCTGGTCAACCAGGAGGGCGTGACGCTCCTGATGGCAACCCTGGGCATCACCTACTTCCTCGACGGCTTCGGCCAGACCCTGTTCGGCTCGGACATCTACAAGATCGACGTCGGCATGCCGAAGGACCCGCTGATCCTTGCCGAGCAGGCCTTCCCCGGCGGCATCCTGCTGAGCCAGGAGGACCTGATCGCCGCCGGGGTCGCCGCCGCGCTGGTGGCCGCCCTGGCGCTGTTCTTCCAGAAGACCGGCACCGGCCGCGCGCTGCGCGCGGTGGCCGACGATCACCAGGCGGCCCAGTCCATCGGCATCCCGCTCGGACGCATCTGGGTCATCGTCTGGTCGGTGGCGGGTTTCGTCGCGCTGGTCGCCGGCATCGTCTGGGGCTCCAAGCTGGGGGTGCAGTTCTCCCTCTCGCTGGTCGCGCTCAAGGCGCTGCCGGTGGTGATCCTGGGAGGGCTCACCTCGGTGCCGGGCGCCATCGCCGGCGGACTGATCATCGGCGTGGGCGAGAAGCTCTCCGAGGTCTACCTCGGGCCGGCATTGGGCGGGGGCATCGAGATCTGGTTCGCCTATGTGCTGGCGTTGCTGTTCCTGCTGGTACGGCCGCAAGGCCTGTTCGGCGAGAAGATCATCGACCGGGTCTGACCTTTAGGAAGAGACATGCTCTACCGCGAAAACGGCCAGTTCAAGACCAGCTACCGGGCCGACCAGCAGATCTTCCCCATCCGCCAGGACCGTATCGCCATCGCGCTGCTGCTGGTGCTGGCCTTGGTCGTGGTGCCGGCGCTGGCGCCCGAGTACCTGCTGCGGGCGCTGCTGATCCCCTTCCTGATCCTGTCGCTGGCCGCGCTCGGCCTGAACATCCTGGTCGGCTACTGCGGGCAGATCTCGCTCGGCACCGGCGCCTTCATGGCGGTGGGCGCCTATGCAGCCTACAACTTCCAGGTGCGCATCGACGGGATGCCGCTGGTGGCCTCGCTGCTGCTGGGCGGGTTGTGCGCGACCGGCGTGGGGGTGCTGTTCGGCATCCCCTCGCTGCGCATCCGCGGGCTCTACCTGGCAGTGGCAACGCTGGCGGCGCAGTTTTTCCTCGATTGGGCCTTCCTGCGCATCAAGTGGCTCACCAACGACACACCCTCCGGCTCGGTCAGCGTCTCGGGCCTGGAGGCCTTCGGGCTGCCGGTGGAGACCCCGGTGCAGAAGTACCTGTTCTGCCTGCTTGTCGTGGTGGTCTTCGCACTGCTGGCCAAGAACCTGGTGCGCGGCGCCATCGGCCGCGAGTGGATGGCCATCCGCGACATGGACGTGGCCGCCGCGGTGATCGGCATCCGGCCGGTCTACGCCAAGCTGACCGCCTTCGCGGTCAGCTCCTTCCTGGTTGGCGTGGCCGGTGGGCTGTGGGGCTTCGTGCACCTCGGCTCGTGGGAGCCGGCCGCCTTCAGCATCGACCGCAGCTTCCAGCTGCTGTTCATGGTCATCATCGGCGGGCTGGGCTCCATCATGGGCAGCTTTTTCGGCGCCGCCTTCATCGTCGTGCTGCCCTTGCTGCTGAACCAGGTGCCGGGGTGGTTCGGGCTGCCACTGTCGACCGCGACCGCCTCGCACCTCGAATACATGATCTTCGGCGCCTTGATCGTCTGGTTCCTCATCGTCGAGCCGCACGGCCTCGCCCGCCTCTGGTCCACCGCCAAGGAAAAGCTGCGCCTGTGGCCCTTCCCACACTGATGTTCCCGCACAAGACCGACACGACAGGAGAAAAGTCCATGAGCCTCAAGTCCCTCGCCCTCGCGGCCGCGCTCGCCTGCAGCGGCGCCCTGATGCCCGGCGCCGCCGCGGCCCAGGCCAAGGAGCAGTTCTTCCCGGTGCTGGTCTACCGCACCGGCGCCTATGCGCCCAACGGCGTGCCCTTCGCGAACGGCTACGTGGACTATCTCAAGCTGGTGAATGCCCAGGGCGGCATCAACGGCGTGAAGATCAGCTTCGAGGAATGCGAGACCGGCTACGCCACCGACCGCGGCGTCGAATGCTACGAGCGGCTCAAGGGCAAGGGCGCGACGGTGTTCCAGCCGCTGTCCACCGGCATCACCTTCGCGCTGACCGAGAAGGCGCCGCAGGACAAGATCCCGCTGGTGACGGCGGGTTATGGCCGCTCGGAATCGGCCGACGGCGGCGTCTTCAAGTGGAATTTCCCGCTGCTGGGCACCTACTGGGTCAGCGCCGATGCGCTGGTCCAGCACGTCGCCAAGCTCGAGGGCGGGGCCGCCAAGCTGCGCGGCAAGAAGATCGCGCTGGTCTACCACGACTCGCCCTTCGGCAAGGAGCCCATCCCGCTGCTGCAGGAGCGCGCGCGCCTGCACGGCTTCGAGCTGCAGCTGCTGCCGGTGACGGCGCCCGGCGTCGAGCAGAAGGCGACCTGGCTGCAGGTGCGCCAGAGCCGGCCCGACTACGTCTTCCTGTGGGGCTGGGGGGTGATGAACTCGACCGCGCTGAAGGAGGCCCAGGCCACCGGCTACCCGCGCGACAAGATGTACGGCGTCTGGTGGGCCGGCGCCGAGCCGGACGTGAAGGATGTCGGCGAGGGCGCGCGCGGCTACCACGCGGCGGCCTTGCAGCACGGGGCCCATCCCGACGCCAAGGTGATCCAGAACGTGCTGTCCCTGGTGCACGCCAAGGGCCAGGGCACGGGCCCCAGGGAGGAAGTCGGCACGGTGCTCTACATGCGCGGGATGCTCTCGGCCATGCTGGGTGTGGAGGGCGTCAGGCGCGCCCAGGAGCGTTTCGGCAAGGGCAAGGTGATGGGCGGCGAGCAGGTGCGCTGGGGCCTGGAGAACCTGGCGCTGGACCAGAAGAAGCTCGACGCGCTGGGTTTCGCCGGCGTGATGCGCCCGGTGAGCACCTCCTGCGTGGACCACATGGGCTCGTCCTGGGTGCGGGTGCACAGCTGGGACGGCAAGAAGTGGAGCTTCAGCTCCGACTGGTACCAGGCCGACGAGCAGATCCTCAAGCCGCTGGTGAAAACCGCCGCCGATCGCTACGCGGCCGAAAAGAAGCTGGAGCGCCGCACGCCGGCGGACTGCCAGTCATGAGCGGAGCGGCGGTCCTCGAAGATCCTGTGCGGGCCGGCGCTGCCACGACGCGGCGTCCGGCGCTCCTGGAGGTCAAGGGCATCGAGGTGATCTACAACCACGTGATCCTCGTGCTCAAAGGCGTTTCGCTGCAGGTGCCCGAGGGCGGCATCGTTGCGCTGCTCGGTGGCAACGGGGCCGGCAAGACCACCACCCTGCGTGCCGTCAGCAACCTGCTGCAGGGCGAGCGCGGCGCCGTCAGCAAGGGCAGCATCGAGCTGCGCGGCGAGCGCATCGAGGCGCTGTCGCCCTCCGAACTGGTGCGCCGCGGTGTCGTGCAGGTGATGGAAGGCCGCCACTGCTTCGCCCACCTCAGCATCGAGGAGAACCTGCTGACCGGCGCCTACACGCGCCGCGATGGCAAGGCCGCGGTGGCCGAGACGCTGGAGAAGGTCTACGGCTACTTCCCGCGCCTCAAGACACGCCGCCACTCGCAGGCCGCCTACACGTCCGGCGGCGAGCAGCAGATGTGCGCGATCGGCCGCGCACTGATGAGCCAGCCGAAGATGGTGCTGCTCGACGAACCCTCGATGGGCCTGGCGCCCCAGGTGGTCGAGGAGGTCTTCGAGATCGTGCGAGACCTCAACCAGCGCGAGGGTGTCACCTTCCTGCTGGCCGAGCAGAACACCGCGATGGCACTGCGCTATGCCGACCACGGCTACATCCTGGAAAACGGCCGCATCGTGATGGACGGCGCCGCCGCGGCGCTGGCCGACAACGAGGACGTCAAGGAGTTTTACCTCGGCATCGGCGGCGGCGACCGGCGCAGCTTCCGCGACGTCAAGAGCTACCGGCGCCGCAAACGCTGGCTGGCCTGAGGCCGGCCCCGGATTCGGAGGACAGCATGGACGACTTTTTTTGCCCCGCCCCCCTTCAACGCCGCCGAGGCCCTGGTGCAGCTCAGACGCACGCTGCGCGACTGCCGGCCGCTGCAGGAGCGCGGCGGCAGCTTCGAACTGGGGGGCCGGCCGGTGGTCGAGCTGGCGCAGGAGGGCGAGACCCTGCGGGCGGCGCTGGTGCGCCGCCCGGACCGCTCGCCCGAGTGGGAGCGGCGCGTCCTCGCCGACGCGGCCCAGGTGCGGCAGTTCATCGACGAGGTGAAACGCCGGCTGGCGAACTGGAGCGAGGAATGAGCCAGCAGCCGCCGGAGCACTACGACAGCCTCGAAGGCCGTGATCCGCAGGAGCGGGAGGCGGCGCTGATGCGCGCGCTGGCCGAGCAGGTCGCGCACGCGCAGGCCCACACGGCCGCCTACGCCGAGCTGCTGGCCGGTGTCGACGCCCGCGAGGTCACGACACGCGAGGCGCTGCGCGAGCTGCCGGTGACGCGCAAACACGAGTTGCTGCAACGCCAGCAGGCGCGCCGCAGCCACGATGCCTTCGGCGGCCATGCCACGGTCGGCTGGCGCGGCATGGGAGCCGGCCGCGGCGTACGCCGGGTGTTCCAGTCGCCCGGGCCGCTCTACGAGCCGGAAGGCGCGGCCCCGGACTACTGGCGCGCTGCCCGGGCCCTGCATGCAGCGGGCGTTCGTGCCGGCGACCTGGTGCACAACAGCTTCAGCTACCACCTCACGCCGGCCGGCTCGATGATGGAAGGCGGGGCGCTGGCACTCGGCTGCGCGGTGTTTCCCGGCGGCACCGGCCAGACCGAGCTGCAACTGCAGGCCATGCACGAGCTGCGCCCGCAAGCCTATGTCGGCACGCCCGGCTTCCTGAAAATCCTGCTCGACCGCGCCGAGGCGCAGGGCCAGCCGCTGCGGGGCCTCAGCAAGGCGCTGGTGTCGGGTGAAGCCTGCCCGGCGGCACTGCGCGACTGGTTCGGCACACGCGGCATCGTGTCTTTTCAGTGTTACGCGACCGCCGACCTCGGGTTGGTGGCCTACGAAACGTCGGCCCGCGAGGGCCTGGTGCTGGACGAAACACTGATCCTGGAGATCCTCGCGCCCGGCAGCGGCGAACCGGTGGCCGAGGGACACATCGGGGAGGTGGTCGTCACGACACTCAACCGCGACTACCCGCTGATCCGCTTCGCGACCGGCGACCTGTCGGCCGTCTTGCCCGGCCCCTGCCCCACCGGCCGCACCAACACCCGCCTCAAGGGCTGGCTGGGCCGGGCCGACCAGAGCGCCAAGGTGCGCGGCATGTTCGTGCACGCCGCCCAGCTCGACGAACTGCTGCGCCGCCACCCCGAAGTGGCGCGCGCCCGGCTGGTGGTGAGCGGCGCGCCGGGACAGGACTGCATGACCCTGCGCGTCGAGCTGGCGGCCGGCAGCGGCGACGCCGCCACGGCACAGGCCTTGGGCGACACCCTGCGCGAGCTCACCCGGCTGCGAGGCGAGGTGGAGCTGCTGGCGCCCGGCACGCTGCCGGCCGACGGCCGGCTGATCGAGGACATGCGGCGCCACGACTGACGCGCGGCCGGCCGCCTGTTTTGACACACTCCTGCGCCTCGACGCGACGTTCGCGCGCAACGCGTCGCCAGGCCCCGCTCGGTAACACCCCTTTACGTAGTTTCCGTGATGCAGAAGCGGTCCCGGCCCTCTAGCATCACGGCGTTTTCGAGCTTGTCGTCCACCTGACCAGGAGACCCCCATGAAACGCTTGCTGATGGCGGCTGCCGCCGTCTTTGCTGTGACCGGCGCCATCGCGCAGGACTACCCCACCAAGCCGGTGACTTTTGTCGTGCCCTTCGCCGCCGGCGGCCCGACCGACAAGGTCGCGCGCGACCTGGCCGAGGCGATGCGCAAACCCCTGGGCGGCCAGATCATCATCGAGAACGTCGGCGGCGCCGGCGGCACCCTGGGCCAGACCAAGGTGGCCAAGGCCTCCAACGACGGCTACACGCTGCTGCTCGCGCACATCGCGATGGCGACCGCCCCGTCGCTGTACCGCAACCTGCAGTACAAGACGCTCGACGACTTCGAGTACCTCGGCCTGGTCAACGAAGTGCCGATGACCCTGATCGCCCGTTCCACCCTGCCGGCCGGCAACTACGCCGAGCTGAACAAGTGGATCAACGACAACAAGGGCAAGATCAACATGGCCAATGCCGGCCTGGGATCGGCCTCGCACCTGTGCGGCCTGCTCTACATGTCCACCGTGAAGATCGACATGGTCACCGTGCCGTACAAGGGCACCGGTCCGGCCATGACCGACCTGATCGGCGGCCAGGTCGACCTGATGTGTGACCAGACCACCAACACCACGCCGCAGATCGTCGGCGGCAAGGTCAAGGCCTATGCCGTGACCAGCCCCAAGCGCCTGACCACCGACTCGCTGAAGAACCTGCCGACGCTGGACGAGTCCGGACTGAAGGGCTTCCAGGTCGCCATCTGGCACGGCCTGTACGCGCCCAAGGGCACGCCCAAGCCCGTGCTCGACAAGCTGAACGGTGCGCTCAAGGCCGCGCTGAAGGACCCCGAGTTCATCAAGCGCCAGGAAGCGCTGGGCGCCGTGATCGTGACCGACGGCCGCATGAACCCGGCCGAGCACAAGAAGTTCGTCGAGGCCGAAATCAACAAGTGGAGCCCGGTCATCAAGGCGGCCGGCCAGTACGCCGACTGAGCCTCGCCAGAGCTGCTGCCTGCGCCCGCCGCAGGCCGGCCGCCCCGCCGCCAGGCCGGGCGGCTTTTTTTATAGGGTCTGTTCACACTACGGCGGGTTGTGCGAGGGGTCTGCCCGGGCGCAGAGCTAGGCGGACGACGCTGCCCAGACTGGACGTCTGGGCGAGGAGTCCAACGACGCGCTGCGCCCGGGCACGACCCCCTCCCTCCAGGTTGCGGCCCTTTGGGTCGCAACGCACAACCCGCCGCAGTGTGAACAGGCCCTAGGCCGGCGGCGCGAAGCGCAGCGGGATCGTGACCGGCCCGTCATTGACGAGATGGACCTTCATGTCGGCGCCGAACTCGCCGGCGGCAACCTGAGGATGCCGCTCGCGCGCCCGGCCCAGCAGGTGGTCGTAGAGCCGGCGCCCCTCGGCGGGCGGCGCCGCCTGGGTGAAGCTGGGCCGGTTGCCGCCCGAGACGTCGGCCGCCAGCGTGAACTGCGACACCAACAGCAGGCCGCCGCCGACGTCGCACACGCTCTGGTTCATCTTGCCGTCGGCGTCGCCGAAAACGCGCAGCTTGAGCAGCTTGTCGAGCAGGCGGTCGGCCTGGGCCTCGCTGTCGCCCACCTCGGCGCAGACCAACACCAGCAGGCCGGCGCCGATCTCGCCGACGGTCCGCCCCGCGACGAGGACACGGGCTTCGCTCACTCTCTGGATCACCGCCAGCATCAGACCTCCCCTTCCTGATTCACACGGGCCCGACCCAAGGGCTCGACATGGCTGGGCAGCAGTTCGATGGTGACATGCAGGCCGCGCACGGCCTGCATCAGCGCGGCCTCCACCTCCATGCGGTGGGCGGCGGCCGTGTCCAGCCGCCATGAGCCCGGCACATGCATGTGCAGCTCGCAGAACTTGGCCCCGGCGGCGCGCCGGGTGCGCAGGTCGTCGAATCGCACCTCCGGCTGCGCCAAGCCAGCCAGTGCGACCTCGATCTGCTGCCGGTCGGCTTCGTTCAGCGCCCGGTCCATCAGCCCGTCGATGGAGCGGCGCAGCAGACCCAGCGCCTCGCGTGCGATGTTGAGCGCCACCGCGATCGCCAGCACCGGGTCGAGCCAGAGCGCGCCGGTGACCGGCACCAGCAGCAGGCCCAGCACCACGCCGACGGAGGTCCAGACGTCGGTCAGCAGGTGGCGGCCGTCGGCCTCCAGCGCGATCGAGTCGTAGCTGCGCGCCGCGCGCAGCAGCAGCCAGGCCACCGCCCCGTTGATGGCCGAGCTGAGCAGCGACAGCACGGCCCCGAGACCCAGGGCCTGCAGCGGCTGAGGCTCGAGCAGGCGATCCAGGGCCGCCCAGACGATCGCCAGCGCCGCGCCGAGGATCAGCAGCCCTTCGAAGCCGCTGGAGAAATACTCGGCCTTGCTGTGGCCGTAGGGGTGGTCGCGGTCGGCCGGGGCGCGCGCGACGGTCACCATGGCGAGCGCGAACACTGCGGCAGCCAGGTTGACGAAACTCTCCATCGCGTCGGACAGCAGGCCGACCGAGCCGGTGAACCACCAGGCGCCGGTCTTCAGCGCGATCGTCGCGAAGGCCGCGACGATGGACAGCTTCAGGTAACCGGAGACCGACATGCCGGCCTCACGCCGGCCTCAGGCCAGCGTCACCTTCGCGAACTTGCGCTTGCCGACCTGGATGACAAAGGTGCCGGCGTCCACCTTCAGACCGCGGTCGCTGACCGTGGCACCGTCGATCTTCACGCCGCCCTGCTCGATCAGGCGGTTGGCCTCGGCGCCCGAGGGCGCGAGGCCGGCCTGCTTGAGCAGCGCCCCGATGCCCAGCGGCGCGCCGCCCAGCGTCACCTCGGGGATGTCGTCCGGGATGCCGCCGCGGGCCCGGTTGTTGAAGTCGGCGAGCGCCTGCTCCGCCGCTGCGGCGCTGTGGAAACGGGTCACGATCTCCTGGGCCAGCATCACCTTGGCGTCGCGCGGGTTGCGGCCGGCCTCGCACTCGGCCTTGAGCCGGGCGATCTCCTCCAGCGAGCGGAAGCTCAGCAGCTCGTAGTAGCGCCACATCAGCTCGTCCGAGATGCTCATCAGCTTGCCGAACATCTCGTTGGCCGGCTCGGTGATGCCGATGTAGTTGCCCTTGGACTTGGACATCTTCTCGACACCGTCCAGGCCCACCAGCAGCGGCATCGTGAGGATGCACTGAGGTTCCTGGCCGTACTCCTGCTGCAGGTGGCGGCCCATCAGCAGGTTGAACTTCTGGTCGGTGCCACCGAGCTCCAGGTCGCTGTTCAGCGCCACCGAGTCGTAGCCCTGCATCAGCGGGTATAGGAATTCGTGCACGGAAATCGGGGTTCCGGCCTTGAAACGCTTGGTGAAATCGTCGCGTTCCATCATGCGGGCCACGGTGTATTTGGCGGCCAACTGGATCATGCCGCGCGCCCCCAGCGGATCGCTCCATTCGGAGTTGTAGCGAATCTCGGTGCGGTCCCGGTCGAGCACCAGGCTGGCCTGGCGGTAATACGTCTCGGCATTCGCCTTGATCTGCTCGGCGGTCAGCGGCGGGCGGGTGGTGTTTCGGCCGGAGGGGTCGCCGATCGTCGACGTGAAGTCGCCGATGAGAAATATCACCGTATGGCCCAGGTCCTGAAGCTGGCGCATCTTATTGAGCACCACGGTGTGCCCGATATGGATGTCAGGAGCCGTCGGATCCAGGCCCAGCTTGATCCGCAATGGCATGCCTGTTGCTTCTGACCGTGCGAGTTTGCTCAACCACTCCGCCTCGGGCAACAGTTCGTCGCAACCCCGCAAAGAAATTGACAGGGCCGCGCGAACTTTGTCGGTGATCGGGTGTCTCGTGACAGGGGCCGGCGCCTCGTGCGGTGTTTTGTCGGTGCTTGTCACAGTTGCAGACATGGGGTGGGCCACGGCAAACGTTTCAGAAGTAAGCGATATACGGGTTATTTCAGACGGGGAGCTGGAAAGTGCGGTTGCTATACTTTGCCGCACTTTCACCCCCAGCTTGGTGCCTCGGCATTCTAGTGGACGGCTTCGTTGTTGCCGCCCGCTGCGCTGAGGGGTCCGTTCTACACTGCGGGCAGACCGCGCGGTCCTCGTGACCCTGCCGTCTGCCCCTGAAAGACAGAAGAAATTGAAAGCGTTGGAGACTCTGGAGCGTGGCTTCGACCACGCGACCGCATGGGCACACCACCACCGTCGCGGCATTGTCGCGGGCGTGGTCAGCCTGCTGCTCGGCACGGGCATCACGGCTTTCGGTGTTGCTCCTTTCACAGCAACCGACGTGCCCCCGCTGGCCAGCCGCACCATCGCCGAAGAGGTGCTGCCTGTCGCGCTTGACGCGCAGGTCGAGGCGCTTGACCAGTACCTGCTGGAACTCACCCGCAGCGACCTGACCCGCAGCAGTGACACGGTCGACTCGCTGCTGAGCCGCCTCAACGTCAGCGATGTCGAGGCCGCCGCCTTCCTGCGCAGCGACGCGGTCGCTCGCAAGCTCCTGCAGGGCCGGCCCGGCAAGATGGTGCAGGTGGTCACGGGCGAGCGTGGGCAGCTGCGCGAGCTGATCGCCCGCTACCCCGCCGAGGACCCAGCGCGTTTCAACACCCATTTCACCCGCCTCACGGTGATCCGCGACCCGCTGGGCTTCCGCGCCCGCACCGAGCAGGCCCCGCTGAGCTCGCAGGTGCGCCTGGGCAGTGGCACGATCCGCACCTCGCTGTTCGCCGCCACCGACGAAGCCCGCCTGCCTGACACGGTGGCCAGCCAGCTGGCCGAGATGTTCGCCAACGAGATCGACTTCGCCCACGACCTGCGCCGGGGCGACCACTTCAGCGTGCTCTTCGAGGCGCTGGAGGCCGACGGCGAGCCCATCACCTGGAACCAGGCGGCGGGCCGCGTGCTGGCCGCCGAGTTCCGCAACGGCGGCAAGACCTACGAGGCGGTCTGGTATCAGGCGCCCGGCACCAAGGGCGCCTACTTCGACTTCAAG
Source organism: Aquabacterium sp. A7-Y (assembly GCF_026153205.1). Taxonomy (GTDB): domain Bacteria; phylum Pseudomonadota; class Gammaproteobacteria; order Burkholderiales; family Burkholderiaceae_C; genus Caldimonas. The sequence continues at coordinate 69,823 of NZ_JAPFBW010000021.1, forward strand.
GGCCAGAGCATGCGCCGCGCTTTCCTCGCCTCGCCGATGGAGTTCTCGCGTGTGACCTCGGGCTTCGCGATGCGCTTCCACCCGGTGCACAAGACCTGGCGCCGCCACCTGGGCGTCGACTACGGGGCGCCGACCGGCACCGCCGTGCGCACCGTCGGCGAAGGTGTGGTCGAGTTCGCCGGCGTGCAGAACGGCTACGGCAACGTGGTCTACATCAAGCACCGCGGCGAGCGCGTCACCGTCTACGCGCACCTGAGCCGCATCGGCGTGCGCAAGGGCCAGATGGTGGCGCAGGGCCAGTACATCGGCGCCGTGGGCGCCACCGGCTGGGCCACCGGACCGCACCTGCACTTCGAGTTCCGCCAAGGCGGCGAACACGTCGATCCGCTGCAGATCGCCCGCGCCTCGGAAGCCGTGACCATCCCCGCCGCCGCACGCCCGATGTTCATGGTGCACGCCGGCGCGATGAAAACCCAGCTGGCCGCCGCGGCTGCGGGCACCAGCGTCGCCAGCGCCGACTGAGCGATGTCCCCGCGCCGGGCAGCGCCCTGCTGCCCGGCGGGCCGCCGCTTGGCGGCCCTTGGCGCCGGTGTTCGCCGGCCGCTTGTTGTTGTCCCGCTCCGACCCTTCCCTGGCGATAGTCACGGCTTGTCCCTGCCGGGCGCTGCGTGCACCCTGACCGTGCACGCGCGCGACCGGCGTTGCGGTGGCCCGCCCAGCCGCTTCGTTGATGGCGCCCCTCCAGGTCCAGATTCGGAGCTCCCATGTCTTGTTGTGTCCGCCCGCCCGCCCCCGCATCGGTCCGCCCCGCCGCCGCGCTCACCCCGGCTTCGGTGGCACCAGCCCTCACCACACGCCGCCGTCGAGGCGCCGCTGTGCTCCTTGCCGCCCTGCTGGCCGGCTGCACCAGCGGTGGCCCGCCGCCCGACCCCTCCGAGCGGCGCGCGCGGGAACTGCTGACGCAGCTGAGCCTCGACGAGAAGATCCAGCTGGTGCACGGCGTCGGCGAGGTGCCGGAAGGAGCCGGCCTGATCCCCGGCATTCCCCGCCTCGGCATCCCGGACCTGCGCTACGTCGACAGCGCCAGCGGCATCAATCTCGCCGGTTCAGGGGCGACGCCGCTGCCCGCGCCGATCGCACTGGCCGCCACCTGGGACGCCGACCTCGCCGAAGCCTACGGCCGCCTGATTGGCCAGGAGCTGCGGGCCCTGGGCATCGCGGTGGGGCTGGGCACCGGCATCAACCTGGCCCGCGAGCCGCGCAACGGCCGCACCTTCGAATACATGGGCGAGGATCCGGTGCTGGCCGGCGTGCTGGCGGCCCGGCGCACCGCCGCGACCCAGCAGGAACAGGTGGTGGCGACCATCAAGCACCTGGGCTTCAACCACCAGGAAACGCGGCGCTTCAGCTCCAACTCGGTGGTTGACGAGCGCACGATGCGCGAGCTGGAGCTGCTGGCCTTCGAGATCGCTGTCAAGGAGGGACGGCCGGGCAACGTGATGTGCGCCTACAACCTGGTCAACGGCCTGAAGTCCTGCGAAAGCCCCTACCTGATCGAGACCGTGCTCAAGCAGGACTGGGGCTACCCGGGTGTGGTGCAGAGCGACTGGGTGCTTGCCGTGACCGACACCGAGCGCGCTGCCCTGGCCGGCCTCGACGAGGAGCAACCCGGTTCGCTCAACGACTTCGTGGGCAGCTACGGCGTGCAGACCTTCTTCAACCAGCGCCTGAAAGCCGCCGTGCAGGACGGCCGGGTGCCGGCAGACCGGCTGGACGACATGGTGCTGCGCAAGCTGCGCACGCTCTACCGCATCGGCCTGATGGACCGGCCGCCCGGCCCGCGCCAGCCCATCGACCGGGAGGCCGGGCACAGGCTGGCCCACCAGATCGCGACCGAGGCGATGGTGCTGCTGAAAAACGACGCGCCGGCTGCGGGCAGTACGCCGCTGCTGCCGCTGCAGCCCGCGGCACTGCGTTCGGTGCTCGTGGTCGGCGCGCATGCCGATGCGGGGGTGATCTCCGGGGGGGGATCGGCCCGGGTGCCGCCACCCGACGGCATCGATCCGGTCCCGTGCACCGAGCCGGAGAGGCAGCCTGGGCCGGAGGCGCTGTTCCGCGCCTGCGCGACCTACTACCCGTCGGCGCCGCTGCACGCGCTGCGTGAGCGCTTGCCCCAGGCACAGCTGCGCTACCTGGACGGCCGCAACGCCGCGGCTGCGGCCGAAGCGGCGGCTGCCGCCGACCTCGCGATCGTGTTCGCCTCGCAATGGACCAGCGAGCAGGTCGACCTGGCCTCGCTCGCCTTGCCGGGCCCGACCACGGACCCGACCAACCACCCCTACGACCAGGAGGCGCTGATCCGCGCGGTCGCGGCGCGCAACCCGCGTACCGTCCTCGTGCTGCAGACCGGGACCGCGCTCACCATGCCCTGGCTGGACGCGGTCCCCGCGGTGCTGCAGGCCTGGTACCCGGGCGTGAAGGGCGGCGAGGCCATCGCGGATGTCTTGCTCGGGGCGGTCAACCCCTCCGGCAAGCTGCCGCTGACATTTCCGCGCGGCGAGAGCGACTTGCCGCAGCCGGTCATCTCCTCGACCGAGCTGGACGTGGTCTACCGCGAAGGCCTGGCAATGGGCTACCGCTGGTTCGACAGCCGGGGCCTGACCCCGCTGTTTCCCTTCGGCCACGGTCTGTCCTACACCCAGTTCGCCTACTCCGGGCTGAGTGCCGCAGCCTATGGGCGCGGCGGCGTGGAGCTGCGCTTCACCCTGGCCAACACGGGCGCGCGCGAAGGCGCCGAGGTGGCCCAGGTGTATGCCAGCCTGCCCGCGAGCGCGGGCGAGCCCCCGCAGCGGCTGGTGGGCTGGCAGAAGGTGAAGCTCGCCGCCGGTGAGCGCCGAGAGGTGGTCATCCGCATCCCGCGCGAGCGCCTCGCGATTTGGGACACAGGGGCCCACCGCTGGCGGGTGCCTTCCGGCAGCTACACCTTGCGGGTCGGCGGCTCGTCACGCGACGCCGGGGCGCAAAGCACGACAGTCAGGCGCTAGCGGCGGCAAGACCGGCACAATCGCGGCCATGAACCAGCTCTACATCGGACTGATGTCGGGCACCTCGCTCGACGGCGTCGACGGCGTGCTCGCGGACTTCGGCGACCCGGCCCTGCCGATACAGGTGCTGGACCATGTCGCCCTGCCCTTCGAGGCCGATTTCCGCGCTCAGCTGCTGTCCCTCAACAGCCCGGGGGACAACGAGCTGCACCGCGCCGCGCTGGCCGCCAACCGGCTGGCGCAGGCCTACGCCGAGGTGGTGCAACGCCTGCTGCAGCAGACCCGTCGCGCGGCGACCGAGATCGCCGCGATTGGCGCCCATGGCCAGACGGTGCGTCACCGGCCGCTGGAGTTCGACGGCCACGGCTACACGCTGCAGCTGCACAACCCTTCGCTGCTCGCCGAGCTGAGCGGCATCGCGGTGGTGTCCGACTTCCGCAGCCGCGACGTCGCGGCTGGCGGGCAGGGCGCCCCGCTGGTACCGGCCTTCCACCGGGCGGTTTTCGGCAAGCCCCAGGCGGCGGTGGCAGCCCTCAACATCGGCGGTATCTCCAACCTGACCCTGCTGGCGCCCGACGGCCTCACACTCGGCTTCGACTGCGGGCCGGGCAATGCCTTGATGGACTTGTGGTGCGCCCGCCATCTCGGCCGGAACTACGACGCCGGGGGCGCCTGGGCGGCGCAAGGCCGGGTGCAGCCCGAACTGCTGGCGGCCCTGCTGGCCGAACCCTGGTTGCAGGCCGTGCCGCCCAAGAGCACGGGCCGCGACCTCTTTAATGCCGCCTGGCTGGAACAGCGGCTGGCACGGCACCCCGCGGAGCCGGTCGATGTGCAGGCGACGCTGTGCGAGTTCACCGCAGCCGCCTGTGCGCAACACCTGCAGGCCCACGCGCCCACCACACGCGAGCTCATCGTCTGCGGCGGCGGGGCCTTGAACACCCACCTGATGCGCCGGCTCGCGGCCTCACTGCCCGGCGTCGCGGTGGTCGACAGCTCGCACTGCGGGCTGCCGCCGCTGCAGGTCGAGGCCGCCGCTTTCGCGTGGCTGGCACGGCAGCGACTGAGCCTGGAGCCGGGCAATCTGCCGGGCGTCACCGGCGCTCGCGGGCCGCGGGTGTTGGGGGGGTGGTACGCCGCCTGAGGCCGGAAACGACAAAGCCGCCCGCAGGCGGCTTTTCGGACAGCCGGCGCTCGCTCTGGCGGGCAGGCCGGCGGCGGCCGAGGCTCAGGTCGAGAAGCTCGAGCCGCAGCCGCAGGTGGTCGTCGCGTTGGGGTTCTTGATCACGAACTGGGCCCCTTCGAGGTCTTCCTTGTAGTCGATCTCGGCACCGGTGAGGTACTGCAGGCTCATCGCGTCGATCAGCAGGGTCACGCCGTTCTTCTGCATCTGAGTGTCGTCCTCGTTGACGATCTCGTCGAAGGTGAAGCCGTACTGGAAGCCGGAGCAGCCGCCGCCCTGCACGAACACGCGCAGCTTGAGCTCCGGGTTGCCTTCTTCCTCGACCAGTTCCTTCACCTTGGACGCGGCGCTGTCGGTGAAGATGATGGGGGCGGGCGGGATATCGGTGTTGGCGGGGGCGAGGGTCTCGGCGACGGCGGTCATACTTTCTCCTGGGGCGTTGGGGCCGACAACGGCAATTATCCGTTGTTCGACGCCAGCTTCAGCGCGTTGGCGGTAGCGGTAGCGGCACTAGTTGCGGCCTGCGACTCGCGCTTCAAGGGATGCACCTCGCCTTCGATGGTGGCGCCCTGGTGCATCTCGAGCGAGTGGTAGCAGACATCGCCGAAGATGCGCGCCTTGGGTTGCAGCTCCAGCAGGTCGTCGGACTCCACCGGGCCTTCAACAGTGCCGTTGATGATGACATGGCCGGCCTTGACCTTGCCCGAGACCCTGGCTTTTTCGCTGATCACGAGGATGCTCCCTGCGTCGCCGGAGGCGACGACGTCGCCGACGATCTCACCGTCGATGCGCAGGCCCTCGCTGAACCCGAGACGACCTTCGATGCGGGTGCCCTCGCCGATGAGCGTGCGTATGGGCGGCTGTTTCTTCTTGCCGAACATGGTGGTTTCTCCAACGATTGAATGGCGGCTGGACCGAAGGGTCGTGCCGCTCTTGAAAGGCGCCGGCCTGTCGAGCCGTGCCGGCTCTCGAGAAACAACGCGGGCCGTCCCGGGCTGCCTTGCCTGCTTGGAGGCGGCCGCACTGCGGCGGCCTTGGGCGCTCAGGACGAGCTGAAACTGATGGATTGTTGTGCACGTAACGTGCCTGCGGCATCGGTAACGCGAACTTGAACTTGTTTTACCACGGCCTGAGCCGGGAAGTCGATGACACCTTCCACACGCTGGTACTGTTTCACTTGTAAAGGACGCGCGCCGCCCGGCATGGCGAGGCTCCAAGCTTGGCCGTCCAGGGTCCCGGTGAGCGTGACTTCGTAACGGCCGGTGAATTCGGGCAGGGTCTTGCCGTTCTGCATCATCAGCAGCTGGTAGCGCAGCTGTCCCGGTGCAGTGGCCTCGGCCTGCAAGGAGCGCACCGCCAGTGTCTGGTGGCGGCTGGACGGCAACAGCCGTTCGAAGAAGCCCAGGTCGTTCTTGAGGGCCAGGTTTTCCGCCTCCAGCTCCCGCACCTGCGTCGCCAGGCGGTCCTGGGCGACCCGCTTGGCGGTCAGCAGGCTCTCGGCGGTGTTGGCGATGGACTGGGCCTTGTCACGCTCCTCGCGCAGTTGCGCCACCTCGGCGCGCAGCCGGCGCAGTTCCTCGGGATTGCCGCGGTCCAGGCCGGCCAGCGACTTGCCCAGTTCGAAGGCCCACAGGGCCAGCGCCGCGGAAAAACCGAGCATCAGCGCCAGCACCACCCAGCGCAGCGGCCAGGGCAGGCTGCTGCGCACCGTCATGCGCGGCGAGCTGATGGACAGCCGCCGCCGGATCAACTTCCAGCGCATGTCTTGCGATCCGTCGCGCTCAGGGCAGTACCGGCACGAGCATCAGCCCCGCGGTCTCGTCGAGACCACACATCAGGTTCATGCACTGCACCGCCTGGCCCGACGCGCCCTTGGTCAGGTTGTCCTCGACCACCAGCACCATGGCCAGGTCCGGCTCGGGCTTGTGCACCGCGATGCGCACGATGTTGGAGGCGCGCACCGAGCGTGTCTCGGGGGCCGAGCCCGGCGGCATCACGTCGACGAAAGGCTCGCCCTGGTAGAAGTCCTCGAACAGCTTCTGCAGGTCGACGCCCTGCCCGGCCGGCGTCAGGCGCGCGTACAGGGTCGAATGGATGCCGCGGATGGTGGGCAGCAGGTGGGGCACGAACAGGCAGTTCACGTCGTCGTGGCCGGCCACCATCCGCAGCTGCTGGTTGATCTCGGGGCCGTGCCGGTGACCCTTGACGCCGTAGGCCTTGAAGTTGTCGCTGGCCTCCGCCAGCAGCGTGTGCACCTCGGCCTTGCGCCCGGCGCCGGAGGCGCCCGAGGCGCAGTTGGCGATCAGCTGCCTGGCCAACACCAGGCCCGGCGTCCTGAGCAGCGGCGCGAAGCCCAGTTGCACGCTGGTGGGGTAGCAGCCGGGATTGCCGACCACGCGGGCCCGCCTGATGGCCTCGCGGTTCAGCTCGGGCAGGCCGTAGACCGCTTCGCCGAGGATGTCGGGACAGGTGTGCGGCATGCCGTACCACTTCTCGAACTCCGCCACGTCCTTCAAACGGAAGTCGGCCGCCAGGTCGATGATCTTGACGCCGGCGTCGAGCAGCTCGCGGGCCTGGGCCATCGCGACGCCGTGCGGCGTCGCGAAAAACACCACGTCGCAGTCCGAGAGCCGGGCCTCGTCCGGCGTCACGAAGGCCAGGTCGATGCGGCGGCGCAGCGAGGGGTACATCTCGGCCACCGGCATGCCGGCTTCCTTGCGAGAGGTGATCGCGGTGATCTGCGCCTGGGGATGCTGCGACAGGATGCGCAGCAGTTCCACCCCGGTGTAGCCCGTACCACCGACGATACCGATCTTGAGCATGTGAACCTCCGAACGAAGGGCGCCGGAATCGCTTGCCGGGCCACGGGCTGCAAAAAGAGGATGGATTGTAGGGTCTGCCCAGGTCGGCGCAGAAAGCACAAAGGCCGCCCGGAGGCGGCCTTTGTGTTGCCAGAAGCAAGCTCTTGTGAGCCGACGTGTCTCAGCGCTTGCTGAACTGCTTGCGGCGGCGGGCGCCGTGCAGACCGACCTTCTTGCGCTCGACTTCACGAGCGTCGCGGGTCACGAAACCGGCCTGGCTCAGCTGGGGCTTCAGTGCCGCGTCGTAGTCGATCAGTGCCCGGGTGATGCCGTGGCGCACCGCGCCGGCCTGGCCCGACTCGCCACCACCGTGGACGTTGACCTTGATGTCGAAGGCCTCGCCGTTGGCGGTCAGCATCAGCGGCTGACGCACGATCATGATCGAGGTCTGGCGGCCGAAGTACTGGTCCACGGGCTTGCCGTTGACCGTGATCTGACCGCTGCCCTTCTTGATGAAGACGCGGGCCACCGACGACTTGCGGCGGCCGGTACCGTAATTCCAATTGCCGATCATCGCCGCTCCTTAGATTTCCAGCGCCTTGGGCTGCTGAGCGGTGTGCGGGTGGGTGGCACCGGCATACACCTTCAGCTTCTTGATCATGGCGTAGCCCAGAGGACCCTTCGGGAGCATGCCCTTGACGGCCTTCTCCAGCGCACGGCCGGGGTGTTTGGCCTGCATGTCCTTGAACTTGGTGCCGTAGATGCCGCCCGGGAAGCCCGAGTGACGGTAGTACACCTTTTGTTCGGCCTTCTGGCCGGTGACACGGATCTTGTCGGCATTGACGATGACGATGAAGTCACCGGTATCGACGTGAGGCGTGTAGATGGCTTTGTGTTTGCCGCGCAGGCGGAGAGCGACTTCGCTGGCCACTCGTCCGAGCACCTTGTCGGTGGCGTCAATCACAAACCACTCGTGCTTCACCTCGGCCGGCTTGGCGCTGAAGGTTTTCATGAGCATTTCCAAGTTGGTTTGTTCAACCCGTGTGCGTCCCTGCGGCGCGCAGGACAACGCGGGGCGCGGTCGGTGCTGCTTCTTGGGGCCTGGGCTCGTGGAAGAGCCCGGGCCGGCAGCCTCTTAGGCGCCTCTGCCGCCTTGCCCCGGCGACGCCGGAAGGCAGGGCATGACAGATCTTCCCGGGGTTGAAGACGGGAAAGCGGGCGACTATAGCAGCAAAGAGCAAGCCGCGCCAGCCGATTGGCGCGTCGCGTGCAATCGTGCCCGACTCCCCTGCCCAACTTGGCATATCATTCAACTTGTCAGGGTTAACCCTAGGTCAAGGAGAACGTCATGAGCCCTTCCGCAAATGCCATCGGAGCACCCCGAATCGCCGGGATGCCTGCCGACGTGCCGGATCGGACCGAGGGTGCGCCCGAGCCACGCCCCTTCTCCTGGGTGCCGATCCGTTCGCTGGCGCCGCGCCACCGCGCCCGCATTCTGCGCCACCTGCTGGGCCTGGAGCCGCACGACCGCTACCTGCGCTTCGGTTATGCGGCCGGCGATGCCCAGATCGAGAAATATGTGGAATCGCTCGATTTCGAACGCGATGAGGTGTTCGGCGTGTTCAACCGCCGGCTGGAACTGATCGCGGTCGCCCATCTGGCCTACGAAGCGCCGCAGCAGATCGCCGGGCGCCCTGCGATGGTCGAGTTCGGGGTATCGGTCTCGCCGAGCGCGCGTGGTCGCGGCCTCGGTGCGCGCCTGTTCGAACGTGCCGTGATGCACGCGCGCAACCGCCGCATCGACACGCTGTACATCCACGCGCTGAGCGAAAACACCGCGATGCTGAAGATCGCCCGGCGCGCCGGCGCCCAGGTGGAGCGCGACGGCAGCGAATCGGAAGCCTATCTGAAGTTGCCGCCCGACACCTTCGCCACCCACCTCGAACAGCTGCTGGAGCAGCAGGCTGCCGAGGTCGACTACCGGCTCAAGGTCAACGCCAAGCGTTTCCAGAGCCTGCTGGAAGGCTTTGCCGAGGTGAAGGCGGGCATCGGCGCGCGGCGCCGTCGCACCTTCGACTGAAGCCGGCCGTCCGCTGTCGAGGTCAGGCGGCAGGATCCCCGGGATGAGCGGTGCCCGCGACAACCGGGCCGCCCTATGATCCCCCCTGATCCTCGCGCGATCTTCGCGCACCGACTGATGAGAACAAACACGACGGCCACGGCTGCAGCGTGAGGCCATGCAGACCGAATTCCTGATCGCCGCCCTTGCCGGCGCCACCCTGCTCCTGTTGGGGCTGCTGGCGTGGCAACTGTCCCGGCGCCGCCGCCCTCCTTCCCTGCCCAAGGAATGGCACTTGATGCTGCGCCCGGTCTTCACGGCCGACGAGCGGCGCATGCACCGCCAGCTGCGCGAGGCCTTTCCCCAGCACATCGTGCTGGCCAAGCTGCCGCTGACCCGTTTTACCCAGCCCACCGAGCCCAGCCGGGTGGCTTACTGGCACGGCATGATCGGCGCCCTCCACGTCACCTTCGCGATCTGCACGCCCAACGGGCGCGTCGTCGCGGCCATCGACGTCGAGGGGCGGCAGAACCACTCCCGCCGCGCCACGGCCATCAAGACCGGGGTGCTGGAAGCCTGCCGGGTCCGCTACCTGCGGTTTTTCGCTGACGAACTGCCCAGTCTCCAGGAGGTGCAGCGCCTGGTCGACCCCGATCCCGCCGGTCTTGGCGCCGCTCCGGCGGGCTTCGCCGAGGCCCGCGACACGCTGGCCACCACGGTGCGCAAGCGGCGCGAGCAGCGGGCGGCGACCGGCTGGCAGGACTCCAGCTTCTCGCAGGACTCCTTCTTTGCGCCCGACAGCCGCCTCGACGGCCTGGTGGAAAGCGGCTTCATGGACGTGGCGCCGGCCTCACCGCCGGCCGCGGCGGAGACAGCCGCCCCGGTGCCGCCCCCCGAGCCCACCCCGGCGCTCGAATCGGCAGGCCTGCCGACGAAAGGGCAGGCCTCCTGAGCCTGGCCGAAGCTCGCTAGGATGGCGTGATGTCACGCCCCTTCGAGTCCGACCCGAACCACACCGACCCGACGCCCCTCACGCCGGACCGCCTCCACCCCTACGCCAGCCTGACCCCCGACACGGTGCTCGACGCGCTGGACCTCACCGGTCTGCGCGGCGACGGGCGGCTGATCCAACTCAATTCCTACGAAAACCGCGTCTTCCAGGTCTTTCTCGAAGACGGCGGCGCGGTGATCGCGAAGTTCTACCGCCCGGAGCGCTGGACCGATGCCCAGATCGAGGAGGAGCATCGCTTTGCGCTGGAGCTGGCGGAGGCCGAGATCCCGGTGGTAGCCCCGCTGTCCTTCGAGGCGGGCGGCGACACCGGCACCCTGGGACACCATGCGGGCTTCCGCTTCGCGGTCTACCCGCGCCGCGGCGGCCGCGCTCCCGAACTCGACGACCCCGAGACGCTGGAGTGGACCGGCCGCTTCCTCGGCCGCATCCACGCGGTCGGGGCGCGCAGCCGCTTCACCGTGCGGCAGACCCTGGATCTGCAGACGCTGGGGCTGGAGTCGCGCGACTGGCTGCTGGAGCACGAGGCACTTCCGCCCGAGGTGCTGCCGGCCTGGCGCGACGCCGTCGACCGGGCGCTGGACCAGGTGGCGCGGACCTGGGAAACGGTGGGCCCGCTGCCGCAGTTGCGTCTGCACGGCGATTGCCACCTCGGCAACATTCTCTGGACCGAGGCGGGCCCGCACTTCGTCGATCTTGACGATGCACGCACCGGCCCGGCAGTCCAGGACCTCTGGATGTTGCTGTCCGGCAACGCGGAATCCTTGCAGCAACAGCTCTTTTTTGTTTTGAAGGGTTACCGGAACTTCGCCGACTTTGATCATCGCGAGTTACAGATGATCGAGCCACTGCGCACACTACGCCTCATACACCACAGTGCCTGGCTGGCGCGCCGGTGGGACGACCCCGCCTTCCCGCATGCCTTCCCTTGGTTCGGAAGCTCCGGCTATTGGTCGGAGCAGGTAATACGCTTGCGTGAGCAGTTGCAAGCGATGCAAGAACCACCGTTGCACCTGTAACCCTGGCGGCGAGCTCCATGCCCGGAATACCCCTAGAGATACCCTTACCTGGGGGCTGCATCTTCTAGCAGCTCCGAATACGCTCCTGTTTGCCCCATGCGTTATCGCCCGTAGTGGGCTTTTACTTCCCTCAGGAGGATTTCAACAATGAAACGTCATCTGCTCGCGTTGGGTCTGGCCCTCGCAGCTGGTACCGCCAGCGCACAACTCGCCGTGTCTTCGGGTTCCGAAATCTCGTTCACCGGCTACGAAGGCACCCCGGTGAGCTTCACTGGCGTGCTGAACAGCGGCGTCCGCAACGGCCTGATCGAATCCGCTCTGGGCGGCGATCTGACCGTGACCTTCCTCGGCAAGGACAACGCCGGCCACACCAACACGTTCGAGATCGGCGACGTCGTGGTCAACAACAAGACCAGCGCCGTTGGCGGCAGCTTCACCACGACGGTTGGCGCCGGTGCCCTGGACTTCCTGCTGACCGACACGACTGACGGCGACAACGTCGGCAACGGCGGCCCCAGCTCTGGTTACGCCAGCTACGTCCTGGTGGACGTGTCCACGCTGGGCGAAGCTTCGCCGGCTTATGGCAAGTTCGACTTCATCCTGGCCTTCAATGACGGCGCCACCCACGACGCCGACTATGACGACCTGGTGGTCGGCCTGAGCCTGGCTCCGGTGCCGGAGCCCGAGACCTACGCGCTGATGCTGGCTGGCCTGGGCGCCCTGGGCTTCATGGCCCGTCGCCGCAAGCAAGCCGAATAAGCTGAACACGCCGAGTCCGCCAGCCCCTCGGGGTCGGCGCTCAGCGGAAGCCGCCCCCCGGGGCGGCTTTTTTTGTGCCCGCGTTGGTCTTCTTGCAACGCAAAAGCCGCCCGGAGGCGGCTTCAGGGGCGCGCCGTCGGCCAGCCCCGCGTCGGAACGAAAAAAGGCCTCAGGAGGTCAGCAAGGCATTCACGCGGCGCACATAGGCGCTCGGATCCTCCAACTGCCCGCCCTCGGCCAGCAGGGCCTGGTCGAACAGGATATGGGCGAGGTCGTCGAAGCGCTCGCTGTCCTGCAGACGCCGCACCAGCGCATGCTCGGCGTTGATCTCCAGTACCGGCTTCGATTCGGGCGCCGACTGGCCGGCCTGCTTGAGCAGGCGTGCCAGATGGCCGCTCATCTCGCCCTCCTCCGTCACCAGGCAGGCCGGCGAATCGACCAGCCGGGTGGTGACGCGCACGTCCTTGGCCTTCTCCTTGAGTGACTCCTTCAGGCGGTCGAGCAGGGGCTTGAAGGTGGAGGCGGCCTCCTCGGCCTTTTTCTTCTCCTCCTCGTCCTGCAGCTTGCCGAGGTCGACTGCACCCTTCGCCACGCTCTGCAGCGGCTTGCCGTCGAATTCATAGAGGAAGTTGAGCATCCACTCGTCGACGCGGTCGGTCAGCAGCAGCACCTCGATCTCCTTCTTGCGGAAGATCTCCAACTGAGGGCTGTTTTTCGCTGCGGCCAGCGTGTCGGCGGTGATGTAGTAGATCGCCTCCTGGCCCTCCTTCATGCGCGAGACGTAGTCGGCCAGCGACACGCCCTCGTCGGCCTTCGTCGAGGCGAAGCGCAGCAGGCCGGCGAGGCGGTCGCGATTGGCGTTGTCCTCGCCGACGCCTTCCTTGAGAACCGCGCCGAACTCCTTCCAGAAGCTCGCGTACTTGTCCTTGTGGTTCTCGGCCAGGTCCTCCAGCATGGACAGCACCCGCTTGGTCGAGCCTTCGCGGATCGCCTTCACGTCACGGCTTTCCTGCAGCAGCTCGCGCGAAACGTTGAGCGGCAGGTCGGCACTGTCGATCACGCCCTTGACGAAACGCAGATAGACCGGCATCAGCGCCTCGGCGTCGTCCATGATGAAGACGCGCTTGACGTAGAGCTTCACACCGCCGCGCTTGTCGCGGTTCCAGAGGTCGAAGGGCGCCTTGGACGGGATGTAGAGCAGCTGGGTGTATTCGCTGCGGCCCTCGACCCGGTTGTGGGTGTAGGCCAGCGGCGCCTGCTGGTCGTAGCTGATCTGCTTGTAGAACTCGTGGTACTGCTCCTCGCTGATCTCGCTCTTGGAGCGGGTCCAGAGGGCCGCGGCCTGGTTGACCGTCTCCCACTCGTCCTTCAGCACGGTCGCGCCCTGGTCCTTGTCCCACTCCTCCTTGCGCATCAGGATGGGCAGCGAGATGTGGTCGGAGTACTTGGAGATGATGGACTTCAGCTTCCAGGTGCTGGCGAACTCGTCCTCGCCCTCGCGCAGGTGCAGGATCACGTCCGTGCCGCGCTTCTCGCGGGTGAGGCTCTCGACCTCGAAATCGCCGCTGCCGTCGCTGCTCCAGCGCACGCCCTCCTCGGGCTTGAGGCCGGCGCGGCGCGATTCCACGGTGATGCGGTCGGCAACGATGAAGCCGCTGTAGAAGCCGACGCCGAACTGACCGATCAGCTGGGCGTCCTTCTGCTGGTCGCCGGAGAGCCGCTCCATGAATTCGCGCGTGCCGCTCTTGGCGATGGTGCCGAGGTTGGCGATCGCTTCCTCGCTCGACAGGCCGATGCCGTTGTCGCTGATCGTGATGGTGCGGGCGTCCTTGTCGAAGCTGACCCGCACCTCCAGGTTGGGCTGGTCTTCGTAGAGGGCATTGTGGTTGAGCGCCTCGAAGCGCAGCTTGTCGCAGGCGTCCGACGCGTTGGAGATCAGCTCGCGCAGGAAGATCTCCTTGTTCGAATACAGGGAGTGGGCAACGAGCTGCAGGAGTTGCTTGACTTCGGCTTGAAACGACAGTGTCTGTTTTTCCATGGCGTATCCCGAATTCTGTTTATGGGGTGCGGCCGCAAAGGTAAGGGCCTGCCGGCGCGGTTTCAAGAGGGTGCGGCAGGCCGCCAGCGAAAAACGCCGGCTCGACGCCGCCGGGACGTAAAAACGCCGGCTCGTGGCCGGCGTTGCGCAAGGGTCAGGAAAAACGCCTGCCTGTTCAGCGGCCGCGCAGGTGGGCGGGCGCCTCCAGCCGGCGGGCCAGCAGCGACAGCACCAGGGTCAGCACCAGGTACATCACCGAGATGGCGATGTACGGCTCCCAGTAGCGCGAATAGGCGCCGGCCACGGTGCGGGCCGCCAGGGCCAGCTCCGCGAGGCCGATGGCCGACACCAGCGACGAGTCCTTCACCAGGGTGACGGCCTCGTTCACCAGGGGCGGCACCATGCGACGCACCGCCTGCGGCAAGATCACGTGGCGCATGCTTTGCGCGTGCGTCAGGCCCAGGCTGTAGGCGGCCTGCGTCTGCCCGCCGTGGATGGACTGGATGCCGGCGCGGAAGATCTCGGAGATGTAGGCACCGGCATTGAGCGTCAGCGCCAGCGCCCCCGAGAAGAAGGCGCCCCACTCCTGCCGGAAGGAGGTGGCGGCGTCACCGCTCAGCAGCAACCCGTGCTGCGGGTGCACCAGCGTCGGCATCAACGCGAAGTGCACCAGCAGGATCTGCACGAACAGCGGCGTGCCGCGGAAGAAGGTGACGTAGGCCAGCGTTCCCCACTGCAGCGGCTTGAGCAGGACCGCGGCCCAGAGCGCCTTCGGTGGCGGCGCATACCGCGAGCTGCCGATCAGCCCCAGGACCAGGCCCAGCGCCAGCCCCGCCGTGATGGCGACCAGCGTGAGCTTGATGGTCATCCACAAGCCGGCGGTGAACAACGGCACGTAGCCGGACAGGATCTCCCAGCGCAAATCCACGACGAAGTCTTCCTTGGCAGCGGTTCAGCGCGTCAGTTCGAGGCGGCCGAGGCAGGCGCCGCGGCAGCGTCGGTCGCCTTGGCACCGAAGTACTTGGTGTAGATCTGGTCATAGGTGCCGTCGGCCTTGATGTCCGCCAGGCCCTTGTTCAGCTTCTCCAGCAGCTCGGTATTGCCCTTGCGCACGGCCAGGCCGTACTGCTCGGGAGCGAAGCTGGCGTCGTTGACGGTCTTGAACTTGGTGCCCGTGTTGTTGGCGATGTAGTTCACCACCACGCCGTTGTCGGCGACCACCGCGTCGACGCCGCCGGCCTGCAGCTCCTGCAGGGCCATGGGGGTGGACTCGAAGCGCTTGATGTTGGTGCTGTTCTTGCCGAGCAGCTTGGTCACCACCTCGTCGCCGGTCGTGCCGGTCTGCACGCCGACCTTGAGCTTCTTGAGGTCCGCGAACTTGCTCACCTTGGAGCTGTCGGGCACGGCGATCAGCTGCTGGGCGTCAAAGTAGGGACTGGAGAAGTCCATCGTCTGCTTGCGCTCCTCGGTGATCGTGATCGCCGAGACGAGCAGGTCGCGATCGCCTTGCGCCAGGGTGTTGAAGATGCCTTCCCAGGGCGTATTGACGAACTTGACCTCGATGCCGGCCTTGGCGGCGACGGCCTTCACGATGTCGATGTCGAAGCCGACGATCTCACCGGTCGAGTTCTGCGACTCGAAGGGTGCGTAGGCAGCGTCGGTGCCGACGACATAGGTCTTGGCGGGTGCCGGGCTCGGCGCGGGCGCCGAAGCCTCGGTGGTGGGGGGGGCCGCCGGAGCAGGCGGCTCGGCCTGCTTGCCGCAGGCGGCGAGCACGAAGCCGGCCAGCAGCATGCCAGCGCGCTGCCACAGGGACGTGGAAGAGATGCTCAAGGTGTTCATGAAACCCTCGTGAAAATCGGTAAACCCGCATTTTGACCGCAACGGACGCGGAAAAAGCCGGGGGATCGGGGACCCGCCCTGTGCAAGACCAGTGCCAAGGTGCGGCAAAACAACGATTTATCCCGCGCCTTGCGGGCTCCGTCGGTGTCCACGCCGCCCGGCGCAGGCGACGGCAGGAAGTGGACCCTGCACGACGACAGCCTCGCCAGCCCCCCGGAAGCAGGGGGCTGGGACATCCCCCAGTTCACGCACGCGGGACTTCGTAGAACTCGATGGGCAGGCCGTCGGGATCGGCGCAGAAGAAAAACCGCCGGCCGGTGTACTCGTCCACCCGCACCGGTTCGCACTCGACGCCCCCCTCGGCGAGCCGCCGCCGGCAGGCCTCGACGTCGGCCGTCGCGAAAGCCAGGTGCCGCAGCCCCTGCGCCTCGGGACGGCTGGGGCGTGGCGGTGCGTCAGGGAAGGTGAAGAGCTCCAGGCGCAGGCCGCCCGGGCCTTCGAGGTCCACCTTCCATGAACGCCGCGCCGCGCGGTAGTTCTCGGCCACGACACGCAGGCCCAGCAGCCCGACGTAAAAGCGCCTGGAGCGTTCGAGGTCGGCCGCGATCAGCGCCACATGGTGCAGGCCCAGCAGTTCCATCGTCAGACCACCAGCTCCCCGCTCCAGCGCAGGCACTGCTGCCGCACCACCTCGGCCAGCAGGTACTCACGCTCCTGCACCTGACGCGCCCACGTGGCGTCGTTGCCGAAACGCTGCAGCTCGCTGCGCAGGTAACGCATCGCGGTGTCGGCCTTGAGGTCGATGGCGTGCTGCTCGGTGGCCGCCATGGTGGCGAGGATGTCCTCGCGCAGGGTGCGGTGCTCGCCCGTCTTGGGGTCGACGAAGGTGCCGTCGGGGCCGAAGCGACAGGCCTGGAAGCGGTTGAAGGTGTAGACCAGGTAATCGTCCTCGGCCAGCTCAAAAGGTTTTTCCTTGCTGAGCCAGCTGCCGACGCACTGGATGTAGGCGGCCAGCGCCGCGGCCTTCTCGATGGTCAGCGGGGTGTCGAGCACGCGCACCTCGATGGTCCCGAACTCCGGCTTGGGACGGATGTCCCAGTAGAAGTCCTTCATGCTCTTGACCACGCCGGTGCGCGTCATCTTCTCGAAGAAAGTCCCGAAGTCGTCCCAGGTGGTCACGAAAGGCGCCCGCCCCGACAGCGGGAAGGCGAACACCGAGTTCAGGCGTGCCGAGTGGAAGCCGGTATCGGTGCCCTGGACATAGGGCGAGGAGGCCGACAGCGCGATGAAGTGGGGGATGAAACGCGACATGCCGTGCAGCAGTACCAGCGCCTCGTCCGGGCCGGGGCAGCCCACGTGCACATGCTGGCCGAAGATGGTGAACTGCTTGGAGAGGTAGCCGTACAGCTCGGACAGCATGTGGAAGCGCGGCGTGTTGAAGATGCGGCGCTCGCTCCAGTCCTGGAACGGGTGGGTGCCGCCGCCGCACAGGCCCACGTTGAGCTTGCGCGCGCAGTCCACCAGGGCGCCGCGGATCTCGGTCAGCTGGCTGAGCGCGTCGTCATAGTTCTGGCACACGCCGGTGGACAGCTCGATCATGCTGTCCGTCATCTCCGGCTTCACGTCGCCGGGGATCTTGCGCTTGTTCATCAGGCGCAGCAGGTCCACGGCGCTCGGCGACAGGTCGTAGTCGTGGGTGTTGACGATCCCCAGCTCCAGCTCCACGCCCAGGGTGAGGGGCTGCGAGGTGGCGAAGGCTTCCAAGGTCATGCGTGTCTCTCCTTGTTCTCGGGGGCTGTGGTGCGGAAACGCCGGGCCGCCCCCGGTTTCCGCAGCCCCTCGGGGGGCGGCCGCCGCGCAGCGGCGGCCTGGCGGTGGTCATGCACGGCGTGCCGCGATCTCGTGGGCGCTGCGCAGCGCGGCCAGTACGGCCAGCGCGCCGAGCAGCTCCATGATGGCGATCGAGCTCAGCGCAATGGGCGCCAGCTGACCGGCGAAATTGCCGTGCGAGGCCTGCAGGTCCGAGTACATGACCAGCGCGGTGGCCGACAGCGGCGTGAGTGCCAGGCTCACGCCTATGCTCTGGCGCAGCGACTGGCCGCTGAACCAGCCGAGGGTCAGCACCGCGGTGCCCTTGGCTGCGGCGCGCGCAGCCATCGCGACCAGCGCGATCATGCCGCCGGTGGCCAGGCCCTCGACCGACCAGGACGAGCCGACGATGACAAACAGCATCAGCACCAGCACGCCGCCCGCGGTCCCGAAGTGGCGCGGCCAGACCCAGGGCCGCTCGGTCGAGTTGCGCAGCCACAGGCCCGCCATCAGCGGCATCAGCAGCGTCGACAGGCCGAACATCTTGGTGAGTGCCAGCGCCAGGGTGATCAGGCCCAGCAGCAGCAGGGTCGAGTTTTCGTTGCGCAGGTCCAGCCCGCGTGCCACCTTGGCGACCGCGAACCCGAGCAGGCCGGCGATCAGGAAGGAGCCGGCGAAGACGTAGAGCGGATGCACCACCGCCTGGACCGGGTTCTGCCCGGTATCCAGGTCCAGCCAGGCCAGCAGCAGCTTGCTGGCGAAGACGCCGTAGAGGGTGTTGAGCGCGGACATCATCGTGACCCGCTCGGTCACCTGGCCCTCGGCGCCGAACTCCGACGCCACCCGTGCGATCACGGCCGGCGAGGCGGGCACTGCAAGCACCGCCACCGCCGCCGACGAGGAGGCGTCCAGCCCGAGCCAGCGCATCGCCAGGTAGACCACGCCGAAGGTGAGCACGGCCTCGGCCAGGCTGGTGACGAGCAGAAAGGGATTGGTGCGCAGCCAGCGCAGGTGCACCCGCGCACCCAGCTCGAACAGCAGCAGCGCCAGCGCCAGGTCGACCACCAAGCGGACGGCGGTCGGCATCGTGCCGTTGCCGACGCCGTAGCCCGTCGCCGCCGCGGCCATGCCCACCAGCGAATAGCCGACGATACGCGGCAGCCCCAGGCGGCGGAACACCGCCTCCCCGATCAGCGCGCCGGCGATCATCACCAGCGAGGACCCGAGCAGGGCGTTGGGCCCCTCCCAGGCAAAGGCAGCACCGAGAAAGGACAGGGCCTGGGTCAGCGCGTCCACCATGTCTTGCACCTCCGTTTTTTGTCAGGTCGGCGCCGCCGCTGGCGGCACCTTGTTGTCTGCGCCCGGGCAGGCTGCCCGGGCTGCGGCGGCAGGTCAGCCGTCCGCGGCGCACCCGCCAGGCGCGCGGCCGGACCGCTGGGCGTCCGGCGCACCGACTTGTGGCAAAAACGGTGCCCACTTCGATGCGCCTGCGGCCGTCGACCGGCCTCCTGTCGCGACTGTCACCGCCGGTGACCGGCCGAAAAGCGGGGCCGCCAGGCGGGCCACAGCAAGCCGGCCTCCGGGGTGGCTTGCGCCGGGTTGCGGGCATTCTGCACCAGGAGGCGGCCTCCCACAGGGCCGTAGGCGGGTTCGGGCCGAACCGTTTACGCAGAAGACGCGCAAAAAAAGCCCCCGCAACGCGGGGGCAAGGCTTCTTGGCCGCTGCGCTGCGCCAGAGGAGCTCCAGCACGGCGCGGCCGGACCATCCTAGCCTGAAACATTTGTACCGAGGTATTAACCGCGTCGCCGTCCAGGCCTGCATCCGGACCCATCGATCGCCCTGCAAGCCGCGCGGGGCAAGGCCGGCGGGCCGACAGGCGGTCGCGCTCGGCCCTCAACCGGGGGGGGCGCCTGCACGTCCTGCCGGGCAAGCGGGCACAATGCCCTCCTCATTCAGGGAAGGAAGTCGACATGAGCGACAAGATGAGCAAAAACGAATGGATCGAGCGCTGCGCCGCGCGCATGCTGGCCCAGCAGGCGACGCTGGAGAGCGGTCCCGCCCTCGATCTCGCCGAGCAGGTGTGGACCGACGCACGCGGCGCGCTGGATCCCGAGCAGGCGGCCGACATGGAGCTGCGCGGCCGCTCCACCCTCACCCCCGCTTGACTGATGCACTAGAAGCGCCGGCGCACGTCGGCTGACAGGCGTCTCCGGGCCTCATGCAGCGGCAACTGCAGCCGCCGGCTCACGAAGGCGTCCTCCTCGCAACTGATAGGCCGCGCCGCCGAGCGGGACCGCCAGCGCCGCGGCGGCCAGCAGCAGTTGCAGCAGCGTGTCGAGAACCGCCCGGACTTCCGGGGGCGACTCGACCGGCCGAAGGCGGATGCCGCGTGGAGGCTCGGGCCGGGCGGCGGGCGCCTCGGTCGCTGGCGGCACGGCGGGGTGTTGCGCCCGCGCGGTCTCCGGCGGTGCGACGGGCGGCGGCGTCAGCGACTGCCGCACCCAACGCTGGACCTCCTGCGAGGCATCGGGCCGCGGCGCCGCCTTCTCGAGCGACCGCAACACGCCGGCCAGTTCGCGCCGCGTCTCGGCATCCGGCCGCCACCAGCCCTGCCGCTGCGCCTGCACCAGCCGCTCCAGGGCCTGGGCATACGCTTGCGGGTGGCTGCGCAGCCACTCGGGCAGCCCGAGGCGGTGGCGGTCGCGCACCAGGGTGTCGTAGAAGCCCTGCCAGTGGTCTTCGCGCACGCTGTCGCGTGCGACCTGCTGCCAGCCCCAGGCGAACTGCAGCGCCTTCACCACCTGCAGGGTGCCTGCATACCCCTCGTCGCGCTGCGCCGCCAGCCAGCCGGGGTGCAGATAACGCGACTGCATCTCCAGGGCGATGCCCTGCGCGGCACTTTGCGTCAGGGTCTCGGCACCGTCCTCCAGCTGGTTGACGTACAGCGCCAGCGGCTCCTTGCGGCCGGCGCTGCGTGCCGCGGCCGCCAGGCCGCCGAGGTACTGGAACGGGTCGTCGGAACTCATCATTCCGTAGAGGTGGGAACTGCGTGACAGCAGCGCCGCGTCGGTGCGCCGCAGGTGGGCCGCGAAGGCCGCGCGGCCTGCCGTGCTGCCGGCGCCCTCGGCCAGCGGCGCGCCGTCGAGGAAAGGCTGGCTCATGCGCTCCAGGAACAGCCCGCCGAGGCGGCGGTCCTCACGCGCCAGGCCGTCGGACTGCACCGCCTCGGACAGCCCCGTCCCATAGTCGCCGGGGGCATTGCCGAAGGCGCGCACCCGGCCCAGGCGTTCGGCAGCCGGCAGCGTCACGCCCTGTCTCATCAGCTCGCGCGTGACGGCGCGGCTGGCCGCCGCGATGCCGCCCTCCGGCTCCGCGCGGCTGACCACTGCTACCGCCTGGTCCACCAGGGCCATCAGCGCCGGGAACTGGTCCCGGTAGGAACCGGTCACCGACAGCAGCACGTCCACACGCGGGCGGCCCAGTTGGGCAGCGGGCAGCAGGCGCACCGCCGTGGGCCGCCCGCTCGCGTCCCACACCGGCTCGACGCCGAGCGCCACCAGCGCCTGCGCCTCCTGGACGCCCTGATGGCGCAGCGTCTCGCCAGCCCACAGCGACAGCGCCAGCCGCTGCGGCGCCTGGCCGCCGTGCTCGCGCCGCCACTGCGCCAGCCAGTCGGCGAACAAGGCCTGCGCGGTCTCCCAGGCCTGGCGGGTCGGCAGGCGGCTGGGGTCCAGCCCGGTGAGGTTGCGGCCGGTCGGCAGGCTGTCCGGGTTGCGGATCGGATCGCCGCCATAGGCAGCGGGCAGGAAACGACCTTCCAGCGCGTGCAGCAGGCCCGGGATCTCGCCCTCGGTGGCGAGCAGGCGCTCCAGCGCCTGCGCGCGCAGGGCGAGCCCGCGCAGCGCCTGGCGGTCGATGGGCTGGCGCGCCGCGCGGTTGGGCACCGGCCCGTCGGGCAGCGGCGGGCGCAGGTCAAGCGCGGCCGCGGCCTCGGCGTCCCGCAGGGCCACGTCCAGCCAGCGCGCCGGGCGCGATGTGGCCACCTTCGTGTAGTCGATCAAGAAGGCTTCGTCGATGTCCTCGCCCAGCGCCTCGATCAGCGGCTGGCGCAGCGCCTGCAGGATGGTCAGGCGGCGTGCCGCCGGCTCGGGCACCCGGCCGAACACCGCCAGGCCCTGCGGCTGGGCGTCCTGGGCCAGGCGGTCCAGCCACGGGTGCAGCTGCTCGATGAAGTGGGCGAAGTCGCCCTGGATGCGCTCGGCGCTCCAGCCCAGGTCGCGGTGCAGCTGATGCTCGACGAACTGAGCCAGCAGCGCCCGCTCCAGCGACTGCCGGGTCGGCCCCTCGGCGGCCGTCTCCCACTCGTGCATCAGCTCGTGCATGCGCGACATGCGGGCCTGGAAGCCGGCCGGCGCGAACGACGGCGTGCGGTGGCTGACCATGGTCGCGCGGCCGCGTCGCTTGGCGGTCAGCGCCTCCCCGAGGTTGTCGACGATGTAGGGGTAGACCACCGGCACGTCGCCCAGCGGCAGCAGCGCGTCGTCGTCCACCGACAGCGCACGCAGCTTGCCGTTGGCCCATTCCTGGGTGCCATGGGTGCCGAAGTGGATCAGCGCATGCGCCTCGCGCGCCCACAGGTAGACCGCCAGGTAGTGGTGCGACAGCGGCACGCGGTTGCGGTGCGAGAAGCCGTACTGGCCGCGCCTGAGGGTCTCCTCGCGCGGCGGCTGCGGCAACACCGAGAGCTGACCCAGCTGCAGCCGCGGGATCACGAACACCGGCTCGCCCCCCTGCTGCAGCACGAAGCGGCTGCGCTCCGGTGCTCCCCAGTGCGCCAGGATGCGCTCGCGCACGGCCGGCGCCAGGGACTCGAACCAGGCGCGGTAGCGCGCCAGCGGCAAGGCCGCGGCATCGCCGCGGTCGAGCAGCTCACGCAGCTCGGCGCCCTCGTAGTAGGCCGCCAGCAGCGGCCCCAGCCGCCGCACCGCCTCCGCCTCCGAGAGGGGCTCGCTGCGGTAGCCGGCCTCGGCCAGGGCCTGAGTCACCCGTTCCAGGCTGCGCGGCACGTTCAGGAAGGACGCCCCGAAGTTGCTGGCGCCGGCCGGGTAGTTGTAGACCATCGCGACCAGCCGCTTGTCGGCCGGCGGCGTGTCGCGCAGCGCCAGCAGGCGCTGCAGCTTGGCGATGACGGCGCGCGCCTGCGGCTCGATCAGCCGCGCGCCTTCACGCCGGCCGCCCTGGGCGGTGACGAGCAGCGGATCGATGCCGCCGGCCGCCTCGGGCTGGGCCAGGTAGAAGGGCACGTCGGCCAAGGCCAGGCCGTTCGGGTCGGCCTGCCAGGCGGCCGCGTCGCCGCCCCGGTAGGGCAGCGTGGCCAGCACCGGCGCGCCCCAGCGCTCGAACAGCGGCTGCAGCGCGGCGCCCGGGGTCAGCAACAGGTGGGTCACGATGGCGCGCGCGTGCAGGCGGCCGTCGACCTCGAGCAAGGGCCCCAGCGACGCCGCGTCGAGCGGCTGGCTGAAGGCGGCGTAGGGGGCGAAGCCGGCCGCCTCGAACAGGGCCAGCCAGCGGTCCAGCCAGGCGGTGCTGCCATCCACCAGGTGATGGCGGTGCACCAGCACCGCCACCGGCGCGCGGCCCGCGAACGCGGGATCAGCGGCCTGCCAGCGCGCCGCCGCCGCGGCGTCGGCCAGCAGGCCCGGCGCCCTCGGGTGGTAGAGGCCGCGGGCCGGAAAGGGCACGGGCGGCGGCAGCTCGGGCAGCGGCCGCCCGTGCGCCACGGCGGCGGCCAGCTCGAAGGCCAGTCGCCATTGGCCAGCACCGCCGGCGCGCAGATAGGCCGCGATGCGCTGAGCCGGGGCGCCGCCTTCGGCACGGTCGGTGGCAACCAGGCGTCCCGGGCGGCTCCGCTCGAAGGCCGCCAGCCCTTGCGAGAAGGCGCCGTCGATGCGCGCGCGCACCGCGGCATGCGGCGCGTCCACCCAGACCCAGTCCGCCGCGGCCAGCCCGGCGTCGAGCGACTGCCGCAGCGCCGCATCGTCGCCGCCGCCGCGCAGCGGCAGCTCGACATGGCGCAGCTCGAAGCCGGCCTGGCGCGCCAGCTCCTCCATCAGCGCGGTGCGCGCCGGCGGTGTGACGTCGCTGGTGAGCCAGACCAGCAGCGGCGCCGCCAGCACCGGCGCACCGGCCAGCAGCAGCGCGGCCCCGGCAAGGAGCGCGCGCAGCGTCCTCAGCAGCAGCGACGTCGGACGCAACCGGGCCGCCTGGCGCAAAGGCGCTGCGACTGGCGAGGCAGCGCCGCTCACGGCCGGCTCCCCGAAGCCGCGGGCTCCGGCAGGTAGACCACGCTGCCGTCGTCGAGCCGATAGGCGACCCCGGTACGCACGCCGTTGCCCGCGCCCGCGCTGCCGTCGCCGCGCAGCTTCACCTCGCGACCGTTCTCGCGCACGACGATCTCCATGTCGGGCTTGCCGGCGTTGCGGATCACGGTGACGGTCTCGCCCGCCTCGCGCTCAGCCCTCAGGGTCAGCGCGACCAGCAGCGCGGCCACCACGACCAGGAACACGTCGACCAGGTTGACGGCCGACAGCATCGGGTCGTCATCGTCCTCGCCCAGGGCCTTGAGAGGGTGGTGTCGCATCGCCGGGCCCTCACTCGACCAGGCCGCGGGCCCGGCGCACGGCATGCAATTCCTCCAGCAGCCAGCGCCGGCGCAGCGAGTGCAGCGCCAGCGCGAGGGCCGCCGCGGCCAGGGCCAGCACCACGCCCGAGAAGGCGTTCCCGAAGCCCAACAGCGTGCGCCCGCCGTCGCCCGAGGCGACGCCGGCGAGGGCCGGCCCGAGCGGGATCATGGTGGCGATCAGGCCCAGCAGCGGCGCGATGCGAGCCAGCAGCCGCAGCGGCTCCAGCTGCCGCAACGCGGCCAGCTCCAGCGCTTCGAGGGGGACCGAATCGCCTGCGGGCAGGGCCCGCCAGGCCGGATCGCGCCAGCGCTGCCAGGCCTCGGCCAGCGTGCGGCCGAGCGCCCACAGTGCGGCCGCGAAAGCGCCCAGCACCCCCAGCGACACGGGCCACAGCAGCCATTGCGCGAGCTGCGCCATGCCGGTTTCGATGATCATCGCGACACCTCGGAGAAACGCAGGAGCGGCGGCCGGCCGAAATGGAAAGGCGGGTTGCGGACAGGCCGTCAGCTCGAAGTGAGCGCCCTGCCGCTTCCCCGCGGCCCGGCGCAATGCGGCCACGCGCCAGGCGTGGCCCCCCGTTGGCCGGTCTCCGGGCTGGCAGCCGTGGCGCCCGTGTCCTTCCCGGCCGTTTCAGGCCAGTGGACGCCGGACAGGCGCTGGAGACGACGCAGAGTCTCCGGCTGCTTACCGTTGCGGGGGCAGCTCGGCTTCAGGCCCGCGCCGCGGGCCTGTGCCGATTCCCGTTTCACGGTGCCGGCAGAAGAGCCGGCACGCGCACCAACGGCGGCGAATTTACCTCATCTGCCCGGCGCATCGGCGGGCGGCATCGGCACCACGTCCCCGCGCGGGGCGCCCGAAGCTGGTGTACCTTGTCGACTGCATCTCCGCCCCATCCCTGCCACCGCCATGAGCGATCCCAAAATCGAGTTCTACCCCTACCCGGCCGGCGGCTGGGGCGCCCTGCGCAGCGTGGCGCGGCAGCTGCTGCAGCACCGCATCGCCGCCAAGGGCGCGCGCACACTGCTGTCGGCCAACCAGCCCGACGGCTTCGACTGCCCCGGCTGCGCCTGGCCCGACCGCAACCACACCGCCACCTTCGAGTTCTGCGAGAACGGCGTCAAGGCCGTGGCGGCAGAGGCGACCTCGCAACGCGCGACCGCGGAGCTGATCGGCCGCCACACCGTGAGCGAGATGGCGAGCTGGAGCGACCAGGCCCTCGAAGGCCTGGGCCGCCTCACCGAGCCGCTGGCCTGGGACGCGGCCAGCGACCGCTACCTGCCGATCTCCTGGGACGCCGCCTTCGCCCAGATTGCGGCTGGCCTGCGCGGGCTCGACCACCCCGACCAGGCGGTCTTCTACACCTCCGGGCGCACCAGCAACGAGGCGGCTTTCCTGTGGCAGCTGTTCGTGCGCGAGTTCGGCACCAACAATTTCCCCGATTGCTCCAACATGTGCCACGAGCCGAGCGGCATGGGTCTGAAGGCGAGCATCGGCGTCGGCAAGGGCAGCGTCACCTTGGACGATTTCGAGCAGGCCGACGCGATCCTGATCTTCGGCCAGAACCCCGGCACCAACCATCCGCGCATGCTCGGCGAGCTGCGCGCCGCCTCGCGGCGCGGCGCCCGCATCCTCAGCTTCAACCCGCTGCGCGAGCGCGGCCTGGAGCGCTTCACCGATCCGCAGAGCCCGCTGGAAATGGCCACGCTCGGCTCCACCGCGATCAGCAGCCACTACTTCCAGTTGCGCATCGGCGGCGACCTGGCCGCGGTCAAGGGACTGTGCAAGGCCCTCTTCGAGCTCGACGATGCGGCACGCGCCACCGGTGCGCCGCGGGTGCTCGACACGGGCTTCATCGAACAGCACACCCAGGGCCTGGAGGCCTTCGAGGCCGACCTGCGCGCCGAGCCGTGGGAACTGCTGGCCGAGGAGTCCGGGCTGAGCGTGGAGCAGCTGCGCGCCGCGGCGGCCGTCTACGCCGGCGCCGAGCGCGTGATCGCCTGCTGGGGCATGGGCATCACCCAGCACCCGCATGCCGTGGCGACGGTGCAGATGATCACCAATCTGCTGCTGCTGCGCGGCAACCTGGGCCGGCCCGGCGCCGGTGTCTGCCCGGTGCGCGGTCACAGCAACGTGCAGGGCGACCGCACGATGGGCATCCACGAAAAGCCCTCGGCCGCTTTCCTGGACCGGCTGGGGCAGGTGTTCGGCTTCGAGCCGCCGCGCCGCGAAGGCCTGGACACGGTGGGGGCGATCGACGCGATGCACGCCGGCCGGGTGCGGGTGTTCATCGGCCTGGGCGGCAACTTCGCGGCCGCCACACCCGACACCACGCTGACCCACGAGGCGCTGCGCCGTTGTGAGCTCACCGTGCACGTCTCCACCAAGCTCAACCGCAGCCACGTCGTGCACGGCCGCACCGCCCTGGTGCTGCCCTGCCTGGGCCGCACCGAGATCGACCGCCAGGCGGCCGGCCCGCAGGCGGTGACGGTGGAAGACTCGATGAGCATGGTGCACCTGTCTTCGGGCCTGAACGAGCCGGCCTCGCCGCAGCTGCTGTCAGAGCCCATGATCGTGGCCCGGCTCGCCGCGACCACCCTGCCCGCCAGCAAGACGCCCTGGCTGTGGCTGGTGGAGGACTACGACCGCATCCGCGACCGCATCGAGGCGGTCTTCGACGACTTCCACGGCTTCAACACGCGGGTGCGCAGGCCCGGCGGCTTCCGGCTGCGCAACACGGCCGCCGAGCGGGTCTGGCAGACGCCCTCGGGCAAGGCCCAGTTCGCGGCCCACCCGGTGCCTCGCGCCACCGCGGTGCACCGGGCCCGTCAGCGGCACGAGGAGCGCGTCTTCGCGCTCGCGACCGTGCGAGCGCACGACCAGTACAACACCACGGTCTACGGACTGGACGACCGCTACCGTGGCGTCTTCGGGCAGCGCCGGGTGGTGTTCATCCACCGCGAGGACCTGGCCGAGCTGGGCCATGCCGAGGGCGACCGGGTCGATCTCGTCAGCGTCTTCGACGACGGGCAGGAGCGCACCGCGCACGGCTTCCGCCTGGTGCCCTACGACATCCCGCGCGGCTGCCTGGCCAGCTACTACCCCGAGACGAATGTGCTGGTGCCGCTGGCGAGCCACGCGGAAGGTGCCCGCACGCCGGCATCGAAATCCATCCCGGTGGTGCTGCGCCCTCATCAGCCGCAGGACCCGGCCGGCCGCGCGACGGAAGCCGCCTCTTGACCACCTCTGCCCTGCCCCCGCCGGTCGGCGACCGCCCGGTGCGCCGCACGCAAAACGGCAGCAGCCATCCCGCCACCGACCAGCTGGCCTCCGAAGTGCCGGTGGCCTTGAGCTTCAACGGCGTGTCGCATGCGGTGATGATGGCCACGCCCGCCGATCTGGAGGACTTCGCGCTCGGCTTCGCACTGTCCGAGGGCTTGATCGCGAGCCCCGCGCAGTGTTACGGCATGGAGCTGGCGAGCGGACCGCTGGGCTGCGAGCTGAGGCTGGAGATCGCCTCGCGCGCCTTCGATGCGCTGAAGCGCCGCCGGCGCTCGCTGGAAGGCCGCACCGGCTGCGGCCTGTGCGGCATCGAGAGCCTGGCGGCGCTGGACCTGCAGCCCGAGCCGCTGCCCGCCGAGCGGGCCCTGCCCGGCCTGGGCGTCACCGACGTGCTGCAGGCCTTCGAGCAGCTGAGCGCGAGGCAGCCGCTCAGCGCCCTCACCGGCGCCTGCCATGCGGCCGGCTGGGCCCTGCCGGACGGCCGGCTGCTCGAGGTGGCCGAGGACGTCGGCCGCCACAACGCGCTGGACAAGCTGATCGGCCGGCTGGCGCGCCAGGGCCTGCTGGACCAGCCCGGTTTCGTGATCGTCTCCAGCCGCGCCAGCTACGAACTGGTGCGCAAATGCGCGCGCCTGTCGCTGCCGGCGCTCGCCGCCATCTCGGCGCCGACCACCTTGGCGGTCGACATCGCCCGGCAGGCCGGGCTCAGGCTGTTCGGCTTCTGCCGCGAGAACGGCGCGGTGGAGTACTGAAGCGCCGGCTCAGGCGTCGAGGGCCGGGCCCTTCGCAACCGGCGGATTGAGCGGCCCGTGCACGCGGTCCGGCAGGAGGCGCTGCAGCCAGCGCGCGATCAGGCCGGTGAAACCGAAAAACAGCAGCGCCCCGATCACGTTGAAGGCAACGTGCGCGTTCGCGATCTGCTGCGCTACCGTGCCGGCGGACGCTTGCGCGAACCAGGCCATCGGTCCGATCAGCATCAGCCCCAGCAAGGCGGAGGCGATGTTGAAGCCGAGGTGGAAGAGACCGGCCCGCAAGGCCGCGGCGGAGCGCCCGAGGCTGGCAACCAGGGTGTCGGCGCAGGTGCCAATCTCGGCGCCCAGCATCAGCGCCAAGCCGGTCTCCAGACTGATCAGCTGCTGGCTCGCCATCACGATCACGATGCCCATCATGGCCGAGGACGACTGGATCGCCACCGTCGCCGCCGCGCCCGCGGCCAAACCCAGCAGCGGCTGCTCGAAGTTGCGCAGCCAGTCCTTCACGCCGGCATGATCCCCCAGCGGCTCCATCGCCAGGCCGATCACATGGAGCGCGAACAGCACCATACCGACGCCGAACACCACCTCACCCCAGCGCCGCCCGTTCACGCTGCGCCCCAGCAGCACCCCGCCCAGCCCGCCGGCCATCAGCAGGGGCGGCAGCGCTTCGGCGTTCAGCGCGAACAACTGGCTGGAGAAGGTGGTGCCGATGTTGCTGCCCAGGATGATGGGCAGGCTGGCGGCAAAGCCGAGCAAGCCCGCATCCACCAGTGCGATCAGCAGGACGATGGTCGCCGAGGAGGAATCGAGCACCAGGGTGACGCCGGTGCCGCACAGCAAACCCCTGAGCCGGTTGTCTGAGCTGCGGCGCAGGATCTCGCGCAACCGCTCGCTGCCGACCTCGCGCAGGCGCTGGGACAAGGCCCGCACGCCCCACAGGAACAAGACCAGGCCCGCGACGAAGGTGGACCCCATGGAGATCCAGTCGATCTCGCTGCCGTCCGCTCGGGCGAAGGCGGTGCTCGGCACACTGCCTGCAAGGAGCGCCAAAACTGCCGGACGGATGCCGCAGGAAATGCGGCCGAGCGCCTCGACCGGCCGGCCGCTGGCGGGGCAGGACGGCAAGCGGATGCAGGTGCGCAGAGTCGATGCCATGGCAGCGTCCCCCTGGGAAGTGGTGGAGCGGACCACGCTAGAGAGCCCGGGTGACGGTTCGGTGACAGGGGATTGCCCTGTGGTGTGGTGCGCGGCTTGCTTCCGTGCACCTCGTGGCCGCCTCGGCGGGCAGCGCTGGCCAGGCCGCGCCGGCGCGACCGGCGCCCCGGCCACCAAGGAGGATCCGATGTCCGAATTCGAACTCAAGTTCGAGGTGCCGGCCGACTGCCGCGACCGCCTGGAGGCGGCGCTGCAACGCGGCCACTGGACGGCCACGCGCTTGCAGGCCGATTACTTCGACACGCCCGACGGCCGGCTGGCGCGCGACGGCCTCTCGCTGCGTGTGCGCAAGGAGGGCCGCCGCTGGGTACAGACGCTGAAGGCGGCCGGTCCCAGCCAGGTCGAGCGGCTCGAACACGAGGTCGCGCTGCAGGCGCCGCCCCGCGGTCAGGGCCCGAGCGTGGACCCTGGGCTGCACGCTGACACGCCCGCCGGCGAATTGCTGAAGCGGTGCCTGCAGCCCGATGGCGCGCCGCACGGCGCCGCGCTGCCGCCGCTGCAAAACCGCTACCGCATTGACGTCTCGCGCCAGACGCGCGAGCTCCGGGTCCCGGGTGGTGGCCTGGTCGAGCTGGCTTTCGATGAGGGGTGCATCCGTGCCGGCGAGCGCGAGCAGCCCTTGTGTGAAATCGAACTCGAGCTCAAGCGAGGCCCCCGCGAAGCCGTGTTGAAGATCGCGCGGCGCTGGGCGGTGCAGCACGGCCTCTGGCTCAACGTGATCTCCAAGGGCCAGCGCGGCGAGCGCCTGGCACGCGGCGCGGCGCACGGGCCCGTGGTGAAGGCCCACCCGCCCGGCCGCGGCCGGCCCCGCAACGGGGACGCGGAGGTCCGGGCCGTGGTCGGTGCCTGCCTCGACCAGATCCTTCCGAACGCCAGCGAGGTGGGCCAGGGCCGCTACAACGAGGACCACGTGCACCAGCTGCGCGTGGGGATACGGCGCTTGCGCACGGCGCTGCGCGAGCTGGGGCCGCTATCGCCTGCCGTGAAGCCGGAGTGGGAGGCGCCGCTCTCCCGCGTGTTCCAGGCGCTCGGCGAGTTCCGCGACCGCGACACGGTGCTCAAGGCGGTCCAGCCGCAACTCGCCTCGGCCGGCGCTCCGCCCATCGACATGCCGGAGCCCGGCAAGGTCGCCGACCCGGCCCGGGTGATCCAGGACACCGGGTTCCAGACGACACTCCTGGAATTGATCGAGTTCAGCGTCGCGGCACCGTCGGACGCCGGGCCCGCCGGCACGCCGAAGGCGACGCGGGAGGCCGCCGGTCGGCGCATCCGCAAGCTGCACCGCCAGGTGGTGCGCGACGGCAAGCGCTTCACCAAGCTGGACATCACCTCGCAGCACCGGGTGCGCAAACGCCTGAAGCGGCTGCGCTACCTGGCCGAGTTTGTCGCCCCGCTGTTCGGCGAAGGGGCGGTCGAGGACTACCTCGCCCACCTGCGCCCGGCCCAGGACGCCCTGGGCCTGCACAACGACGATGCGGTCGCGCTGGCGCACTACCGCGAGGCGGCGGCCCGGGACCCGCGCGCCTGGTTCGCGATCGGCTGGCTGAGCGCTCGCAGCGAACTCACCGCCCTGCACTGCCGCAAGGCACTCAAGGTCGTCGCCGAGGCCCCGCGTTTCTGGAAGAAGTGAGCGGCCCCCGGGCTTCTCGTCAGGAGGAGGCGCCGCCGGGCAGGTCGCCGCGGGTGAAGGGGCGCGCGGGGCGCCCCCGGCAGGCCAGCGCCAGCACGGTGTTGAGGGTCTGCAGGTCGGTGACAAAACCGTTGTGGCGGGTGGCCCGCGAGCGCTCGCTGTCCTGCACCGCCGTGATCAGCTGCAGCCGCCCCTGGTCCAGCAGCGCCGCGCGCTCGGCCTCCCAATGCTCGGCGCAGGCCTGCAGGCCGAGGAGCGGCGTGCCGCCTTCGCGCGCCTCGCAGGCGTTGGAGACGTAGTACAGCATGGACTTGCCGTAGACCCGCGCCACGTCGTCGGCACGCTCGAGTTCGTCGGGCAATTGAAACACCGTGAGGGACTGCACCCGGCCGTCGAGCAGGTGCGGGTAGATGCGCCGCTGGAAGTACTCGACCGTGCAGCACGGCGCCATCAGCACCAGGTGGTCCACCCGCAGCTGCGGCAGGTGGACGGCCCAGGCCTGCAGCGCTTCGCCCAACCACAAGGCGCCGGCGCTGTCGCCGAGCAGGGTGACATGGCTGGAAGCGAGCTGCGGCGTGGCCGCCAGCGACTCGCCGAGCATGGCGAGCAGCTGCGAGCCCGCGCCGTCGGGGGCATGCGCCAGCGCCGCATCGGTTTTCATCTCGTTCCACAGGGCCTTGCCCAAGGGGCGGGTGAGCCGCTCGAGCAGCCGGTCTTTCCACTCGCCCACGCCGGCACGGCCGCCCGCAAACTCGTCCTTGCCCAGCAGCACGTCCTTCAGCTCGGGCAGAAAGCCGGTCTCCCACAGCCAGTGGAAGTGCTCGACCTCGTTGGCATCAACGACATCGCGCCAGGCCCTGACCCGCTCGGCCGCGCTGTCCAGGCCGGTCAGGCCGCCGTGGGCGATCAGCAGGAGCTTGAGCTCGCCGCGGGCGGCCGCGGCTGCCACCTTGCGTTGCACCAGCTCGCGCGCGCTTTCCGGCGTGCTGGCATAGCTGCCGCGTGGATCGAACTGGCCGTCGTCGATGTGCACCATGTGCCTGGCCACCTCCGGCGGCGGCGGCCCCCCGGTACGGCGGAAGCTGCCGCAGCCGCCCAGGGCCTGGCGGCTGCGCAGCGCCGCCAGACGGTGCACCGGCAAGGCCAGGGTGGCCGCCCAGACGTCCCAGACTGAGCTGTCGAAGTCCTCGTAGGGCCACAGGGCCAGGCCGGCCCGTGCCTCGCCGTCGACCGGCAAGCCGCCCCAGGCGGCGCCGCGGCTGTCCAGCACCAGAAAACCCCGCGGCTCGTAGCCGGCCAGCACGAAGGCCTGCCCGGCGACCGGGCCGGAGACGACCTGGGGCGCCGCAGCGCCGATCACGCCCTGCACCGGGTGCAGCCAGCCCGGATGGACCGCAGCGGAACACAGCAGCACGCCGTGCTCGCACAGCGCCGCCTGCACGTCGCAGCGGCGCGGCAGCACGCGGCAGTAGGTCCGCATCGGGCGCTGCAGCGCATCGACCTGGCGCGGCGCATCGAGTCCCGCCGTGGCCAGGCCGGCCGGCCAGCTGGCCTCGCTGCAGAGCCCGTGCTTGTACCAGGCCTGCACGACGGCCCGGGCGCTGGGTCCGCGGCCTGTCAGGCCCGGCCAGCGGTCGTAGCGGCGGGCGGTGGCAAGCAGCATCGAGGCACTCACCCGGACGGCTTGCCCGGCACCGTACAGCAGGTAGTCGGCCAGCGAGGCCAAGGCATGGGCAGCGCTTTCGTCCGGCCCACCTTGCTGCCGCACGCTGAGGCCGGCCCAGTCCGGCCTCACGGCCTCCGGCAGGCTGGAGCGGCCGGAGGCATAAAGAAGGTCGCGCGAATCGAAAGAGTCGCGCTGGATGCCGGTCGATGCTGCCATCTCGAACCCTCCGGGGCACGCGGCCGGAGCCGCCACCGGCCTCACGCGCCCACATCGCTCGATTGTGCGGCCCAGGCGGGGTTTTGCCGCGGCTCCGGGTATCCGCCCTCGCGAGCGGGCCTGTCATCCCACTGACCCGCAGGGCGCACATCCTCGGACGGCGCTGTTCCTCGCCGGGACGGGCGCCAGCCCACCCGCCGTCCGCCGGGTGGTCCCTCACCTCCAGTGCCGAGGAGGACCCAGATGCACCCCCAAACCCACGCTGCCGCCGATGTCATGCAAGAGCTCACCCACCCCACCCCGTCGCGAGAGGCCGCGCCCTGCTGGCTCTACTCCCGCCGCAGCCTGCTGCGAGGCAGCCTCAAGGCGGCCTCCGCGCTGGCGATGCCGCTGCAGCTGCTCGGCTGCGGCGCCGCGAAGGCCACGCAGCTCCCCTACAGTCCCGACTACGGGCCGCTGGCCCCGGTCGCCGACGGCAGCACCGGCCTGGCCCTGCTGCAACTGCCGGCGGGCTTTCGCTACTGGTCCTTCGGCTGGACCGGCGATGTGATGACCGACGGCGTCGCCACCCCGGGTTCGCACGACGGCATGGCGGTGGTGGCGCACGACCGGCAACGGCTGGTGCTGGTGCGCAATCACGAACAAGGCAATAACAACGGCAGCTTCGCGCCGGCCGCGCGCAGCTACGACCCGCAGGCCAACGGCGGCACCACCCACCTGGTCTTCGCTCCCGGGACCGGGCAGTGGCTGGCCAGCTGGGCCAGCCTGGGCGGCACGCTGCGCAACTGCGCCGGCGGCCCCACCCCGTGGAACAGCTGGCTCAGCTGCGAGGAAACCAGCGACGGTCCGCACAACGGCTTCTCGCGCCAGCATGGCTGGGTCTTCGAGGTACCGGCCTTCGGCAACGCGCAGCCGGAACCGCTGACAGGTCTCGGCGCCTTCCGCCATGAAGCCTGCGCGGTGGACCCGGCCACCGGCATCATC
This sequence comes from Aquabacterium sp. A7-Y, assembly GCF_026153205.1. Classification (GTDB taxonomy): domain Bacteria; phylum Pseudomonadota; class Gammaproteobacteria; order Burkholderiales; family Burkholderiaceae_C; genus Caldimonas. The sequence continues at coordinate 103,812 of NZ_JAPFBW010000021.1, forward strand.
TACGAGACCGAGGACAGCCTGCCCAGCGGCTTCTACCGCTTCGTCCCCGAGCAGCGCGGCCGCCCGGCGCTCGGCGGCCGGCTGCAGATGATGAAACTCAAGGGACAGGCGAACGCCCGCCTGACGGCGCAGGGCCGGGCCGCGGCCTACATCGACACCGGGCGGGGCGCGGCGCCGGGCACCACCTGGGACGTCGAATGGGTCGACATCTACGATCCGACCGCCCTCTTCCTGCCGGGCACCGAGATCTATGGCGGCGTGGTGCTGCAAGGCCTGCTGCAGGGCGCCTCCAGCATCGTGCGCGGCGAAGGCGCCTGGTACGGCAACGGGCTGATCTACGTGTGCTCCACCAGCGGCGGCGAGGCGGCCTGCGGGCAGCTGTTCGCCTACGACCCGCGGCGCGAGACCTTCACGCTGATCTTCGAGTCGCCGGGCACCGGGGTGCTCGACCACCCGGACAACATCGCCTGGAGTCCGCGCGGCAGCCTGGTGCTGTGCGAGGACGGGGAGAACACGCCGCAACGTCTGCAGGGCCTGACGCCGGAGGGTCAGCTGTTCCCCTTCTGTGCCAACAACCTCGACTTCACGCCTTCGGGGCTGGGCAGCTACACGCGGCCCTCCGGCCGCAGCTTCGCCGAGGACTGGCGCGACGGCGAATTTGCCGGGGCCTGCTTCGAGGGCCCGTGGCTGTTTTTCAACATCCAGTCGCCGGGCATCACCTTCGCCGTGACGGGCCCCTGGAGTGACGGCGCCCTGTGAGCCCCGAACGCCGGTCGGTGACAGGGAATAGTCAGGATTGTCGTGCCACCGTCACAACTGGTTTCTATCGTGGCGGACTTCGAACCGGGCTTCCGACATGAGCGACCTCCTCGACCCCGACCTGGTGTACGCCAAGACCGATGCTGGCCGACACGCCCTGCGCGAGCGCAACTTCCTCGGCACCCATGGGCAGCGTGCGCTGTTCATCCTGATCGACGGACGGCAGCCGTTGCGCCGCCTGGGAGCGGCGATCCGCTCGCTCGGGCTGGGCTTGTCCGACGTGCAGGCCCTGCTGGACCGAGCTTACGTGGAGGTGGTGGGCCCCGCCCGGGGGCTCGTGCGCGAGGTGGCAGCTGCGCCGATCTCCGTGGACATCGAGACCGATGCGCCGCTGGCCGCAGCACGCAGCGTGACCCGTTCGCTGGCGGCCGCGAAGTTCTACGCCCTCGAACAGATCGGGCGCATGCCGGGACAGGGCGACGCGGCCTTGCGGCAGGCGGCCCGCGACGTCCGCGACCGCGAGTCCCTGCTGCGCTGGCTCGAGGACTGCAAGCGGCACCTGCAACAGGTGGCCGGGGAGGAACGCGCCCGCCTCTTCCTCGCCCGCAGCCTGGAGCTGCTGCCCGAGGAGGAAGCGCTCGACCGCGGCTGATTGGCCAGCCGCGGCCGAGGACGTGTGTCAGCGCTTCAGGAAGGCGTCGCGCGCCTGCACCCCCAGGAAGGGGTGGTCGGTGAAAAATCCGTCCAGACCCAGCTGCAGGAAAGCCTTCACCTGACCGGCCAGCTGGCCGATCGCGGCCGGGTCGGTGCCGGCATCGAACTCGTCGGGGAGAAAGCTGTTCTCGGCGCGGAAGGTCCAGGCATGCACGATCAGTCCGGCGGCATGGGCGTCGCTGATCAAGGCGGTCGGCGTGCCGAGCCGGCCGCCGCGCAGCGGGATCAGCAGCTGGGTGTTGGCGCCAATGCCGTCAGCGTAGCTGGCGATCTCGGCCAGGCCCTGCGGCCGCGCCAGATCTGCATAACCGCGCGGGTCGCCGCTCTGTACGAAGTCCCAGGGTCGGCCCGAGCCGTTGAGCAGCTGCACCAGCGGCAGCCGCGTCATGCGGCGCAGCTTGCGCAGGTTGGCGGTTTCGAAGGACTGGATGTAGACCGGCGCCTGGCGTGACAGGTAGCCGTGGCGGTGCAGCGTGCGCACCAGCGGCTCCTCCAAGGGCTTGCCGATGCCCTGGAAGTAGCTCGGGTGTTTGGTCTCGGGGTAGACGCCCACCGGCCGGAAGGGCTGGCCGGTGCGGAAGGCCTCGACGCGGCGGCGTTCGTTGGCCTGCTGCACCAGGCGCAGCACCTCGTCCAGCGTCGGCACCTCGAACATGCCGTCGAAGCGGGTGTTGGCGGTGCGCAGATGCGGCAGGCGCTCGCGCGCATGCAGGGTCTTCAGCTCGGCGAGCGTGAAGTCCTCGGTGAACCAGCCGGTGAGGCTGTTGCCGTCGATGCTCTTGGTGGTCTTGCGGGCCGCGAACTCGGGGCGCTCGGCGACGTCGGTGGTGGTTTCCTTGACGCTGCCGTCGGCGTTCAGGATCGCGATGGCGTTTTCGTGCCGCGCCACCAGGACCCCGTCCTTGGTGATGACCAGGTCGGGCTCGACGAAGTCGGCACCCTGCTCGATCGCCAGCCAGTAGGCGGCCAGGGTGTGCTCGGGCAGGTAGCCGCTGGCGCCGCGGTGGGCGATGACGACAGGACGGGCTTCGGCCGCGGGGCGCTGCGGCGGCCCGGCCAGCACGGCGGTGCCGGTCAGCAGGGCCGCCGTCGCGGCGAGCAGGCGGGTGCGGAAGGTCGACAACAACAACAAGGGCGTCTCCTGGGGTGTTGTGGCAGCAGTGTGCGCACGAACGGCGCAGGCTGCACCCTAGGGCCGCCCGGTGACAAGGGCATGACGACCACGCCGGCGCCCGCGCCGCCGGCGGCCTTTACGACGGCGTTGCCACGACGTCCGCTGCAGGCCCTTCGGTCGCCGGTCCCTCCGTTGCCAGCGCTTCGTTCTCTGGCCCTGGGTTCGCCGGTCCCGGGTGCGCGGGCCCTTCGGTCGCCGGGACCTCCGTCGCCTCGGCCACAGCGTCCTCGGCGGGCTGCTCCTCGGCGGGCTGCTCCGCGCTTGCCTTGGCCTTGGTCGTTCGGGTCTTGGTCGCCGGCGCCTTGGTGGCCCGCTTCCTGGCGGCCGGCTTCTCGGTCGCCGGCTCCTCGGTCGTCGCGGCCTTCGTCGTCGCTGCCTTGGTGGCCCGTGCTTTCGTCGAGCGTGCCTTGGTCGGCTGTTCCTCGGCTCCCTGTGTTTCAGTCGCCTCGACCTCGAAGGTCTCGCCCTCCGGCAGGACCTCCATCGCCACCACCTCCGCCGCGGCCTCCGGCTCGGCCGCCCGTGCGGCGCGGCGCGCCCTCAGCAAAGCCCGCAGCCGGCCATCGAGGGTCTGCAGCGCACCTTCCGGATCCATCCACCAGTCGGTCGACCACAGCCGCAGCAGTTCCCAGCCCAGCCCGCGCAGCACCTGGGCGCGCAGCTTGTCGCGATCACGCGCGGTGGCCGAGCGCAGGTAGGTGAGCCCGTCGCACTCGATGCCGGCCAGGAAGCTGCCAGGCACATCCGGATCCACCACCGCGAGGTCGACCCGGAAGGCCGACACGCCGACCTGGGGCTGTACCTGCCAGCCCCGGCCCTGCAAGGCCTCGGCGACGGCCGCTTCGAAACGGCCCTCGGCCTGCCCCTGGGTTTCGGCCAGCGGCGCGATGAGCGTGCGCGCGCCCTGCTCGGCAAACTCCATGAAGTGCTTCAGGTCGCGCACGCCCAGCGAGGCCGTGCGCGACAGGTCCATCTGCTCGGGCCGCAGACTGGAGAACACCCGCAGCTCGTGGCGCGCCCGCGTGATCGCGACGTTGAGGCGGCGCTCGCCGCCCTGCCGGTTCATCGGCCCGAAGTTCATCGACACCGCGCCGCCCGCGCCGGGGCCGTAGGTCAGCGAGAAGTACATGATGTCGCGCTCGTCGCCCTGCACGCTCTCCAGGTTCTTGACGAACACCGGCTCCAGCCGGTCCTCGGCGAAAAACGGCTCCAGCGCCGGGTCCTGGCGACGCGCCTCGTCGAGCAAGTCCTCGATCAGCGATTGCTGCTCGGTATTGAAGGTCACGACACCCACGGTCTTGCCCGATTGCAGGAAACCCGGCGAGCGCAGCCGCGCCACCAGGTCGCGCACCAGCGCCTGCGCCTCCTGCTGGTTGGTGCGGCTGCCCCCCTTGTCGTAGAGGCCGTCGCTCACGTGGTGGAAGCTGACCGCGCGGTCCTCCGTGACGGGCGACGGGAAGGTCACCAGCTCGCCGCGGTAGTAGCGGTGGTTGGAAAAGGCGATCAGGCTCTCGTGGCGGCTGCGGTAGTGCCAGGACAGGTCCAGGGTCGGCAGGTTGGCGCCGATGCACTCGTCCAGGATGCTCTCCAGGTCGCCATCGACCTCGATGTCGTCCTCGTCAGGCTCGGCGCGGTCAAAGAAGCTGGTGGGCGGCAACTGCTTCGGATCGCCCACCATGACCACCTGGCGGGCCCGCGCGATCGCGCCGATCGCGTCCCACACCGGGATCTGCGAGGCCTCGTCGAACACGACGATGTCGAAACGCGCCGAGCCCGCCGACAGGTACTGCGCGATCGACAGCGGACTCATCAGCAGGCAGGGCGTCAGCGTCATGATGGCCTCGCCAGCCCGGCCCAGCAGCTCGCGCAGCGGCAGGTGGCGCGCTTTCTTTTGCATCTCGTAACGCAGCAGGCCCCAATCGGAGCTGCGGCTGACGCTGTCCGGCGTCGGCAGGTTGGCGCACAGGCGCGCCCGCACCCAGTCGCGCGTCAGGGTCGTGAAGCGATCGTCCAGGGCCTGGAAGTCGCGGATGCGCTTCTCGTGCACCTCCGGCACGAAACCGCGCAGCACCTCGTCCGCATCGACCACCGCGTTGAGCCACCAGCGGCTGTAGTCGGTCTCGAACACCTCGCGCGCCGTACCGGGCGCGACCGACCCCTGTTCGATCGCCAGTGCCAGCGGCGCCAGGCCGAGCGCGGCGGCGCGCTCGCAGGCGGCCCGCCATGCGCACCAGGCGCGCAGCCGGCCGGCCGACTGCAACAGCGCCCGGCACTCGGCGGCCACATCCTCCGGGGTCCCGGCCGCCATCGCCGCACGGGCATCCTCCGGCGTGGCGGCGGCAGCGGCACCGCCCAGCAGGGCTTGCTGAAAGGCCGCGTCGGCGCTGAGCCAGGCCCGCGCCACCGGCACCAGCGGGCCGGACGCCTCGAGCAGGGCGTTGCCTTCGCCGAGCAGTCGCGCCAGCGCGGCTTGCACGGCCGCCAGCGCCTGGGTCGTGCTCGCCAGACGGGCGACGGCGCCAGCGATGGCCGCTTGGAAGTGCACCGCGTCGATGGCCTCCCTCAGGTCGGTTCGCAGGCCGTCCCACAGGTTGGGCACGGCCGAGCCCAGCGCATCGAGGCCGCGCAGGTGCTGGTCCAGGCCGCGCAGGGTGCGCAGCCGCTCCAGGTCCTCGGCGAGTGCCGTTCCGCAGGCGCCGGCGGCCACCAGCTGGAGGCCGGCTTCCTCCCAGTCGCGACCTTCGACGGCCGCGGTCCACACGGCCTGGAAGGCCAGCGCGGCGCGCGCCGCCTCGACATCGGTCTGCAGGCCGGTCCAGACACCGCCGGAGCGTTCGGACAGCCGGAGGAGCCCTTGCAGCTCGCCTTGCAGCGCGCGCATCTGCACCAGCCGGCCGATGTCGCCGCCCACATCGGGCTCGCGCTGCTGCCCGGGCGCCGCTTCGAGCAGTTGCTGCTCCAGGGCCCGACGGCGCCACCAGCCGAGCGGCCAGACCGCCCCCGATGCCTCCTGCCAATCCCGCTCGAGCTGCGCCACATCGAGCCGGTCGGCCGCCTCGCCGTAGGGCAGCGACAGTTCGGCCTCCAGCGTGCGATAGCGCTCCAGCAGCTCCAGGCCATGTGCGAGATCGCGTTGCGTGTCGATGCTCCAGGACGGGGCCAGCTCGGCACACACCGCCTGGTGCCGGCTCAGCAGCTCGATGCCGCGCTCCAGGCGCTCGGCCAGGTTGCGCGCGTCGGGACGCAGCACGAAGCGCCAGTCGCGCCCCGCCGCCGCGGGCAGGGCCCGGGCCAGCTCGCTCAGGCCTTCACGGGTGCGGCCGACCAGCGGCAGCGCCGGCAGGCCCAGCTGCGCCAGCCAGGCGCCGCCGGCCGTGACGGCCGCCCCGGCGGCACGCTCCAGCGTGCCTGCAGCCTCCAGCAGCGCGGTCTGCCAACTGGGTGACCAGGTGGTCTGCCCCACCAGCCGCAGCGGCCCGCCGGAAAGCGCCTCGCCACCGACCGCCTGCGCACTCACGCCCAGCAGCTCGGCCGTCTCCCCCAGCTGGGCCAGCGAGCCGGTGTCGTGGCTGTCGGGCGACGGCCAGCCCAGCTTGAGGGCGGGCAGCGCCTGTCCGGCGGCGATCCGGGCGATGGCGTCGTAGGCACTGCGGCCATTGCGATGGCGGCGGTGCAGCCGCTCGACATAGGTGTTGAGCTGCGAGCGCAACTCGCCCAGCCGCGCGGCCTCGGCCTCCCAGTCCTCGGGGGCCGTGGCGCCCCCCAGGTTCCAGGCGCGGCGCAGCTGTTCCAGCACCTCGGCCTTGCGCGCCTTGCTCGAATGCAGCTCGAGGCAGAAGTCGCCCAGGCCGACGTCGCGCAGCCGGCGCCAGACCACGTCGAGCGCGGCCATCTTCTCGGACACGAACAGCACCCGCTTGCCTTCGGCGAGCGCCTGGGCAATCAGGTTGGAGATGGTCTGGCTCTTGCCGGTGCCGGGCGGGCCGATCAGCACGAAGTCCTTGCCCCGGCTGGCCGCCAGCACCGCCGAAAGCTGCGAGGAATCGGCCGGCAGCGGGCAGAAGGTCTCGCGCGGCGTCAGCTGCTCGTCCAGGCGTTTCGGATCGGGAAAGGCCACGCTGCTCGGGTAGGGCTCGCGCGGCGTCTCGATCAGGTGACGCACCACCGGGTTGAGGCGCAGCTCGCCGGTGCGCTCGGAGAGGTCCTTCCACATCAGGTACTTGGCGAAGGAGAAGGTCGAGAGCACGACGTCCTCCACCACCTCCCAGCCCTTGACGTCCTTGATCGCGGCCGACACCTGCTTCCAGATGCCGGCCACGTCCAGCCCGGTGTCGTCGCGCGGCAGCTCGCCGTCCTGGACGCCCAGCTCCAGGTGGAAGTCCTGCCGCAGCATCTCGGCCAGGGTGGGATTGAAGCGCGGTTCGTCGTCATGCAGCTTGAGGGTGAATCCCGAGCGCACGCTCTTGCGCTCCAGGATCACCGGCACCAGGATCAGGGGGGCCTTGAAGCGGCGCTCACCGCGCGTCCACGACAGGAAACCCAGCGCCAGGTAGAGCGTGTTGGAGCCGCCCTCCTGCAGCGTCGCGCGCGCGGCACGGTAGAGCTCGACCAGGCGGGCCTCCATCTCCTCCTGCGGCACGCTGACGAACACCTCCTTGCGTTCGAGCGCCTGCAGCGCCTGAACGCGGCGCAGGTCCTCGCGCTCGCGGCTTTCATACAAGGCCTTGCTGCGCGGATCTCGCCCCGCCATCAGCTCGGGCCGCGGCAGCAGCCTCAGCGACTCGCCCGAGGCCAGCACGTCCTCGATGCGGCGGGCCTCCGGCGCGTCGAGTGCCAGCGCCTTCTTGCTGTCCTTGAAGCTCAGCAGGTTGTTGCGCAGCGACAGGTCCAGCAGCTTGCGCTGCCAGCGGCCCAGCCTGTCGTCGGTGCGGCCTGCCGAACCGTCGAGCGGCGCCTCGCTGTCCTGCGGCAGCTCCGGCGCGGGCTCCAGAACCGGCTCCTGGACCGCTTCAGGTTCGCGCTCCGGCACCGCCGCTGCCGGCGCCGCGGCTTCCAGGCCGGCCAGCGGCTTGATGCGCTGCAGGCGCGCGCGGCGGATGTCGACCGCCAGCTCGAAGGCTTGCTCGCGGTCCTCCCCCAGCTGCTGCGTACCGCGCTCGCAGGCGTGACTGAAGCGGGGCAGCGGGCGCTGCGTGACCAGGGTGGTCTCGAACAGCACCAGCTCCTTCAGGCGCACCCGCTTGCGCAGCGCGGTGATGTCGTCGACCACCGCGTTGCGGAACTCCTCGGGCTGCAGCCACACCCCGGCCAGCGCGTGGCCCTGCATGAAGACCATCAGCGGGTTCAGGCCGGCCTGCTCCAGCGCCGCGCAGAACAACAGGGCCAGGTCCAGGCAGGTCGCCAGGCCCGACTCGGCCAGCTGCTGCGGTCCCCGGACCTTCTGGCCCTGGTGCTCGAAACTTGCCGGCGGCAGCGCATAGTCCAGGCCCATCGAGCCGACCGCGCTCCACAGTGCCGAGGCCAGCTCCCAGGCGCCCTTGGCGCCGTCCTGGTAGCCGGCGATCTCGCCGCTGCGGCCGGCCTGTCGCAGGATGCCGGCCGCGCGCTTGAGCAGCGCCTCCACCGCCGGATGATTGGGTTGCACGAAGGCAGCCACCAGCTCGGGCAAGGTCGACAGCCCGCCCCAGTGGTTGCGGGGCAGCAGTTCGACCGGCGCTTCCAGCCGCGCCAGCGCCTCGCCCGGTTCGCCACGGCGCTGCAGTGTGAAGTGCACCACCGCACGCTCGGCCTCGACCAGGCGGCTCAGCAGCGCGCCGTCCAGCGCCAGGTCGGGCACCGGGATGCGCTGGCGGTGGCCGGGGGCCAGGGCCTCGATGTGCCAGACGGCGGGCTTGAAGAAGGCCGGCTCCGAATGCACCGCCAGCTCCAGGTCCTTCAGGGCGGCCTTGCCATCGTTGACGACGGCCAGCTCCCGCAACGCGGGCACCGCGTTCTGGAAGTCGGCCAGGTTGAGTCGCGCGGCCAGTGTGGCCTGGATGCGCGGCGTCGCAGTCTGCGCCGACGTGGCGCGGCGGGGGCGGGCTGTGGAATCCATGTCCTCTCCGGATGGCTTGTTTTCTGTCAAAGGTCCAGGCGGGACCCAGCGGCCGCGGCCGGGCATCAATGCTCGTGCGGCAGCAAGCACGGCACGGTACACGGGCGGGTCGGCGGGTGAGTAACAGCCGAACAGGACTTCCTCGATCGCCGGTTGTCGAGCCGGCTGCCGGTAGCCGCAGGGCGCGGGTAGCATGCCGGCACCCGACCACACCGCAACAGGAGTTCGATATGTCTTATCCGCGTTGGCTCGTCGCCTTGCTGCTGGCCGTCGCCGGCCCTGCCGCCCTGGGCCAGACCGCCGCACCGGACGCCGCCGCGTCCGCTCCCACCGCGCAGCAGAACAAGATGGCGGAATGCAACCAGGCCGCGGCCGACCGCAAGGGCGACGAGCGCAAGGCCTTCATGAAGGACTGCCTGACCAACAAGCAGAAGGCGCAGCAGAACAAGATGAAAAGCTGCAACGCCGACGCCAAGGACCTGAAGGGCGCCGAGCGCAAGGCCTTCATGAGCGAGTGCCTCAAAAAGAAGGCATGAGAGAAGGCATGAGGCCAGGCGGCGCCGGGGGCTCTGATGCCGGGGGGCCTTCGGCCGCCCGCGTTCTGCGGTAAGGTGGCCTGCAATGCCGGCAGCCAGCGAGAGGACACCATGGTCATGAACACCGTCTACGCCACCAGCGAACCGACCCGCGCGGAAGTGGACGCGCTCCAGGGTGCCACGCTGATCGAGTTCGGCGCCCCCTGGTGCGGCTACTGCGCCGGGGCACAGCCTCTGATCGCGGCGGCCTTCGAGGGGCACGACAGCGTGCGCCACCTCAAGATCGAGGACGGCAAGGGGCGGCCGCTCGGTCGCTCCTTCGGCGTGAAGCTCTGGCCCACGCTGGTCTTGCTGCGCGGGGGCCATGAAGTGGCCCGTCTGGTACGCCCGGCCGATGTCCAGTCGATCCGCCAGGCGCTCGACCAGCTCCAGGCCGGCTGACGTCACCGGGGCGCTTCGGTTTACGAAGCACCAACGTGCGAAACAGCCAAAACGCGCTTGTTAAGAATGGTTACATTAGATCCGCGCCTCGCCCCCTAACTTTTTCACGCTCTGCCACCCTCCCTCCCGATCGGGCCCGGCAAGCGGCTCAACTCCGCACGACAGAATGTCACCGAGGTCAGGCTGGTGGCGCCACCTCCGCAAGTCGCAAGACACGCGCCTCCGCGCGGTGATGTTTTTCACCGTCGGGCAGGCCGTGCACGGGCCGTCTCAGCGTCAGCAAGGCTGTGGTCAAGCAGCGAGGCGCCCACAGCGCCGCGCGGAGCTCGGGCCGTCGCCTGCCCCTGCCGCTCGGTCCCAGCGACACGCTCCGAAAAGAAGAGCCACAGAAGTAGATCAACAAAGAAGGAGTCTTGGGTCATGAAGCAACACATACGCGTGCTTGTCTGCACCGCCCTGCTGGGGCTTGCCGCCGGGGCCCGGGCCGAGGTGACTGCCCTGGTCACCGTCGAACCGACGTCCAGACAGGAGGCTTTCATGCTGTCGCGCTCGGTGATGGAGTCCAGCCTCGGTCAGCTCGTGAGCCAGCCGGTCAGCGTGACCAAAAGCGAAGAGCTCGCCGATGCGATGCGCGCCACCCGCAGTGGCGAATACGACATCTTCATCGCGCCGGCCCAGGTCGCAGCCTCGGCGCTGATGCGCGGCTACGAACTGGTCGGCGCGACCGATACGGCCGAGCAGTATGTGCTGGTCGGCCGTCAGAAACTGGACTCGGTGTCCGCGATGCGCGGGGCCAGGCTCTACCTGCCCCAGCAGGATTCGATCTACACCTATATGGCGCGCGGCATGTTGAACGCCAGCGGTCTGTCGCTCAAGGACCTGGTGGTCCAGCACGAACGGTATCCGCAGGCAGGTCTGACGGCCTTGCTGCTCGGGTCCTCGGATGCCACGGTGGTGCGCCGCCGTGACTGGGAAGCGTGGAACAAGGACTACCCCGGCCTCGGCAAGGTGCTGGCCACGTCCGGCTCGGTGCCAGGCGGTTTTTCGGTGGTGGTGAAGAAAGACCTCCCGGCCGACACCCGCGGCAAGCTGGCGAAGTGGTTCACGTCCGCGGCCACCGCCTGCGGCTTGAAACCGGTGACCCTGAAGCCGGAGGCGACCGAGTACAAGGCCGTGGCCGAACTGGGTTTGTTCACGCCGACCAGCCTGCCGGGGGCCAAGCTCGTGACCGCCTCGGAGGTCCGGCAGCTGCTGGCCCAGGGCGCGGTGCTGGTCGACACCCGCACCGAGAAAGAATACAAGACCAAGCGTGTGCCTCAGGCGATCTTCGTGCCCTATGTGGAGAAAAGCCTGAAGGACGTCGCCTTCGACGCCTCGCAGGACAACTTCTCCGGGGTCGACAAGCTGGACAAGACCCGGCCGACGATCTTCTCCTGCAATGGCGCGGAGTGCTGGAAGTCCTACAAGGCCAGCCGCGTCGCGACGCAGAAGGGCTTCCGGCAGGTCTACTGGTTCCGTGGCGGGCTGCCCGAGTGGGAGGTCGAGGGCATGGGCGTGGCCAGCAACTGATCGACAAGAAGCCCGGAGCCGCCTCACCAGCGGCCCCGGGACCACCCTCACTCCTCCCGACCGCCGCGGCGACGTCGCGCCACGCCCATCAACACCAGTCCGCCGGCGGCCATCAGCGCCCACTGCCCGGGTTCGGGCACTGCGCCGGCAATGCGGTAGATCTCGCCGTTGAGTCCCATCGCGTAGAGGGCGCCGACGCCGTCTTCGCCGAAGGACGCCAGCTGGAAGCCCTCGAAGGGTGTGCCGAGCTCGGCGGTGCGATCGACGAAGTCGACAAAACTGTCGCCCTGGCGGCGCAGCGAGAAGATCTTGCCCGAGACGAAGTCACCGAAAAAATAGGTGCCGTCCAGGCCCGGCTCCAACCCGCCGCGATAGACATAACCGCCGATCACCGACCGGCCCAGTTCACCCTGCAGATAGTCGAACAGCGGATCGACGGCCGTCGGCGGTGCCGGATCCGCGACGCCCGGGTTGTCGTCGGAGCCCTCGCGTGAACGCCAGCCGTAGTTGCGTCCGCCCGGGCTGTCGGCCGCCTCGAAGTTGATCTCCTCGCGCAGGTCCTGGCCGACGTCGCCAATCCACAAGTCGCCGGTCTGCCGGTCGAAACTCGCGCGGAAGGGATTGCGCAGGCCCCAGGCCCAGATCTCATCGTTGCCGGGCGTGGCACCCGCATACGGGTTGCTCGCCGGCGAGGTGTAGCCGCCGTCCGCGCCGGGCGTGATGCGCAGGATCTTGCCGAGGTTGTCGTTGAGGTTCTGGGCCCGGTTGTCGGGGTCGTTGCTGCCGCCGCCGTCGCCGGTGGCGATGTAGAGCTGGCCCGGATCGGTGGAGCGGAAGCCGATCCAGCCGGCCTTGTGGTTGCTGAACGCCGGCGGCTGGGCCAGCGTGATGATGGTCCGCTCGGAACCCGCGTCGGCGCTCGATGCCGCGGCCGAGGGCGCGGTATAGGACGCGACCACGGTGTTCTTGGTGGTCTTGTCGATGTAGTTCACGTAGAAGCGCCCATTGCCGGCGAAGCCCGGGTCGAAGGCCAGCCCCAGCAAGCCGCGCTCGCCCACGCTGTCGACCTTGGCGCTGATGTCGAGGTAGGTCGAGACGCTGCCGTTGTTCAGCAGCTTGATGCGGCCTTCGCGCTCGACGACAAACAGGCGTGAGTCACCCTCGGGTGCCGCCAGGAACACCGGCTGGCTCAGGCCTGAGGCCACCAGCTCGGGAGCTAGCGCGAGCGCAGGGCCCGCACCGGCGAGCGCGCAGGCCGCCACGCCGCAGAACAGAAGTCGCTTCATTTGTCATCCCCTGAAGTGTCTAGAACAAACACCGTGCACCTCGGTGCACGTCGAAGGTCTTTATGAGCGGAACTGCGGCGGGCGGGGTCAAGGTGCAGGGGCGGGGCCCATGCGCCGGCTGTAAGAGGAGAACCCACACCCGAGGTGGCGGGATCATTGCGCCCCCTTCCCACGTGGTCAACCGCGCGGCCCAAGCCCCGCCTGCCAGGGCGGATTAAGGCCGACAGCCTGTCGAAGATGGAGGCTCTGCGTCATTTTCGGGACGTCTCGAAGCCGGGATCACGGCCGTGGCAAGGGGACGCGATACCGGCCCGGTATGGCGACGGCAAGAAGGACTGCCAGGCTCAACGGATCTGCAGTCCCTGCCTCTGCCGGTATTCGGTCACGTGATGGGCCAGCCCCCCGATCATCGTGAAGACGCGCACTCGGTCGGCCCCCAGCCGCTGACGCACGAAGACCGGCGCCTCGTTGGCGATCGGCCGCTCGCAACGCAGTCGGCCGACCAGGCCACCTTCGTGCAGCGCGACCTCGATCGAGACCGCCACGCGGTGCGGATTTTTCAGGCGCAGGTCCTTGTAGCCCCACACCACGGTCGCATCGGCCCCCAGCGGTGTGAAGCGGTCTTCCTCGCGGTAGATGTCGATGCTGTGGGCGTGGCGCTCGACGATCTCCAGCCCCGCCATCAGGGCCAGGTGGTACAGCAGGCTGCTGAGCTGGCAGAGGCCGCCGCCTACGTGGCGCCGCAGTTCCCCGTCCACCAGGTTGCGCCCCTCGGCATACCCCCGGGCGGCACTGGGCCGGCCGAGCGCCGCCCAGAACGACCAGGTCTGGCCCGGCTCGATCAAGGCCTGCCCGATCGCTTGTGCGCCGCGCTGCAGGTTGAGCCGCTTGTTCTCGGAGAGTGGCCCCGGCCGCACCGGCTGCTGCAACACCGCCTGCACCGGCCAGTGCCCGCCGCCCTGCCGGACCGCCAGCACCAGCCCGGCGCGCCGGTCCTGCCAACGGCGCCGCGCCTCGGCGAGGTGCTGCCGGGCTTCCAGCGGCACCCACCGGCGCGCCAGGGCGCGCAGTGCGGCCCCGTTTTGCCCCAAGCGCATCTCAGCAACGCTCCAACGCGCAGGCGTAGTAGGACGACCAGCGCGCCAGCGGCGTGCGACCGATCAGCGCGTCGATCCCCGTGAGCGCTGGCCGCCACTCGAGCGGCACGCGATGCACTGGGAAAAACATCAGGCCGCGCCACGACACCAGCCGCCAGGCCGGACCGGCCCAGTCCTGCAACTCGGCCAGCGTGGCACTGGTGTCGCCATGCCAGCCGCTCGGCGGCCGGCGGCCAAGCCGCCGGCGCGGCGCCGAAGGGATGTCGAGCACCAGCCGCCCGCCCGGGCGCAACAGGCGCGCCGCTTCGTCGAACACACCGCGGATGGCCCCGATGTCGAGGTGCATCAGCACGTGAAAACACAGGGCGGCGTCGTAGGCGCGCGACTGCAGCCCGGTGGCCCGCAGGTCGGCGTGCACCAGGCGGCGACCCGGGTGTTTGGCCGCCGCCTGCGTCAGCATCGCCGCGGAAGCGTCGACACCCGTGGTCGCATGGTCGAGCAGCCGCCCCGTGCCGCAACCGAGGTCCAGCACCCGCCCCGCGCGGTAGGGCCGCAGCCAGTCGCGCAGACACTCGCGCTCGAGCCGGTCGATATAGCGGCCGTAGGTGTGGCCGAAGCGCTCGACATCGTAAGTGGGCGCGAGCGCTTCGTAATAGTCCTGGATCGATGCCACGGCGGCTCTCCCTCTGCCCGGGGCCCGGAAGCCACGAAGCAACAAAATGTTTTGCGCATTCTGGCCTGCCGGCGACACGGCGCCAACCACACAAGCTGGGGGTGGGTCATGCGCCGCCCACGGCGCGGAAACTGGCGCGGATGGCACGAATCGAACGTGCGCCCGCCTGCCTGTCCTGCGGACGGCAGGGGCTCTGCCACAAAGCTACACCCGCGTGAAAAAGGGTCAGGGCCAGTCCCGAATTCGGGACCGCCCTCACAGCCCCACCTCGCACGATACCGGGAGGTGAAGCGCAACGCTGCAACGACAAGACGGCTGCCAGCTCGGTGCAATGTCATATGCACTGCAGGCCGGCACTGTAAAGACTCTTAACGAAAACGTCAAGCAGGTGCGACAATCCTACTTTCGTCAGCGTCAGTGCAGTGCAACAGTGTCCAATCCCACCGTCATCCGTCGCCAGAACGTCTTGAACCTGTTCCAGCAGTTTGCGGAGGAGCAGATGCGCGCTGGCGTGCCGCCCAAGGGGCTGGAGCAGGCCTTTGCGCAGAAGCTGCAGATCAGCCCGAGCATGTGGAGTCAGATCAAGAGCAGCCGCCCGATCGGCGACAAGCTCGCGCGACAGATCGAGGCGGCCTGCGGCCAGCCCGCCGCATGGCTCGACGAGGAGCGCCAGCCGCAAGGCTTGAGCGCAGCGGAACAGCAGCTGCTGGCAATGGCCTTGAAGGCCTGGCGCTCGACCAATGCGGAGGGCCGGAAGCGGCTCAAGCTGCTGCTCAAGGACTTCATCGGCTCGTGAACATCGGCCCACAACCACCCGATCTGCGGGGGTAGCGGCTCCGCCCTCCCCGCTCCTAGAATCCGCCGCCGCAGGACAGGCTCGTCACGAGCCTCCGACTGCACCCCACCGGGCGTCTGCCGCCCGCATCCGTCGACCCTTGCGCGAGATCGCTCGCCTCCTGGAGTTCCAAGTGCCCCGTTTCGCCGTCCGCCCCCTCTGACGCCGACGACACGCCACCCCCGGCAGTGTCCGGCGCACGCTTGCGCCAGGAGCCACTGCCGGACTCCCTGCCTCGACAGCCGGGGCCAACCGCCCTGCCCCTGACGCCGCACTGCTGCGCTGACACGTCGTCGGTCCCCCTTCCGATCAAGGAGACGACCGTGTCCATCCCTTCCCTTTCCATCCTCAAGTACCCGCGCACGCCGCACCTCGAAGGCTCGCGCCTGCAGCCCGGCGACGACAGCTCGGACCAGGTGCCACTCGCCCTGCTGGCGGGCCGGCACGTCGTGATCGAGGAAAAGCTCGACGGCGCCAATGCTGCCGTCTCTTTCAGCGAAGCCGGCGAGATGCTGCTGCAGTCGCGCGGCCACTACCTGGCCGGCGGCGGAGGCGAGCGCCAGTTCGGGCTGTTCAAGCGCTGGGCTGCGGCCCACGAAACAGCCCTGCTGGAGCGTCTCGAAGACCGCTACGTGCTGTACGGCGAATGGCTGTATGCCAAGCACAGTGTCTGGTACGACAGCCTGCCGCACTACTTCTGCGAGTTCGATATCTACGACCGCCGGCAGCAGCGTTTCCTGAGCACGCCATGCCGGCGCAAGCTACTTGCCGGCAGCCCGGTCCTGTCGGTGCCGGTGCTCTACGAGGGACCGGCACCGTCCAGCTTGAAAGCCTTGCGTGCGTTCGTGCGGCCCTCGCTCGCCAAGAGCCTCGAATGGAGGGACCGCTTCGCAGCGAACGTGCTGCGGCATGGACAGCGCCTCGCGCTGAGCTGGCAGCAGACCGACCGGTCCGACGCGTCGGAGGGCCTCTATCTCAAGCTCGAGGACCACAGCGGGGTGACCGGCCGCTACAAGTGGGTGCGGCAGGATTTCGTGCAGACCTTGCTGGACTCCGGATCCCACCACAGCCAGCGGCCCTTGCTGCCCAACCTGCTGGCCGACGGCGTCGATCTTTATGCACCCCGGCCCGCGGTCGGCTGGCCCCTTCCGCAGACGGTTTTCGAAAGTAAAACATGAACCACGATCAACTCAAGCGCCTGGTGCCGGACGACGGGCAGGGCTACGACTGGAAAGACTGCGTGGCGCTGATCCCGCGGCTCGCACGGCTGGAGGAAACGCCGCAGGACCCGGTCTATCACGCGGAAGGCAACGTCGGCACGCACACCCGCATGGTGCTCGACGCCCTGCTGCAGGACCCGGGCTTCATCGACGCTGACGAGGCGCGCCGCTTCGTGCTTTTCTTCGCGGCCCTGCTGCACGACATCGCCAAGCCGGAGACGACGGTGATCGACCGTGTCGGAGGTCGCATCTCGCAGCCCGGCCACTCGCGCCGAGGCGCCGTGGATGCACGCATCCTGCTGTGGCAGGCGGGGGTGCCCTTCACGCTGCGGGAGCGCATCTGCCGCATCATCGACGTGCATCAGCTGCCCTTTTTTGCCTTCGCTTCGCGGCGCGGCGACAGTCCGCAATGGCTGGTCCACAAGCTGTCCTGGGAGCTGGCCCTGCCCGAGCTGGTCTGCGTGGCGCGCTGCGACATGGCGGGCCGGCGTTACCAGGGCCAGGCGGACTGCCTGCAGGACATCGCGCTGTTCGAGGAGCTGGCGCGCGAGGAAGGCTGCTGGGACGGGCCGCGAGCCTACGTCGACGCGCACACCCGACTGGCCTACTGCCGCGCGGCCCAGGGCCACCCCGACCATGCGCGCTTCCAGCTGCCGGGCTCGGCGGTGACGGTGATGTGCGGCCTGCCGGCCTCGGGCAAGGACAGCTGGGTGCGCGTGCACCGCCCCGGCCTGCCGGTGGTGTCCTTCGACGATGCCAAGGCCGAGCTGGGCCTGAAGCACGGCGAAAACGACGGCAAGGCGGCCCACCATGCGGTCGACAAGGCGCGTGCCCTGTTGCGCCAGGGCGCGCCCTTCGTCTGGAACGCCACCCACCTCAGCCGGCAGATGCGCGACAAGACGCTGGACCTGCTGTGGGCCTACCACGCCGAGATCGAGCTCGTGTACCTGGAGCAAGCGCGCGAAGTGGTGATGGCTCGTAACGCCCAACGCGACACGAGCCTGAGCAACGCGGCGCTCGAACGCATGCTGCACCGCTGGGAGCTGCCGCTGCCGACCGAGGCGCACCGGGTCGACTACCAGGTCGCCTGACAGCCGGCCTTCGTTTAACACGGCAGGGGGTGTTCATACCGCTTGTCACGCCGCTGACACCACCTCGCGCGATGCTTGCGCGGCGCCGACCCGGACCGCCGGGTCGTTTTTTCTTTTCGCCCACTCACGCACCTGCTTCCATGCCCACCATGAACAAGTCCGAGATGCGCCTTGCACTGCTGACTGCGCTGGCCGCGCTGGCCGGTGCACTGGCCGGCTGCGGCGGCTCTGCCGATGCGGCCGCCGAGACCGCTTCCGCCACCGCGCTCGAATGCCAGCACGACGACGACGGCGAAGCCGCCACCTGCAGCAGCGGCGCCCCCAACCGCGAGGCCGCTGCCCGGCTGAGCCTGCCGGCCTGTCCGGCCGCGCCGCAGGCGCTGCACGACATCACCTCGGTCCAGGGCAGTGGCAGCCTGAGCCCGCTGGAAGGCCGCCAGGTCACGGTGCGTGGTGTGGTGACGGCCGACTTCCAGGGCAACGATCAGCTCAAGGGCTTTTTCATCCAACAACCGGTCCCCGACCGCGACCCCGCCACGTCCGAGGGCCTGTTCGTCTATGCGCCGGGCGGCACGGACGTGAAGGTCGGCGACTACGTCCAGGCCAGCGGCACGGTGGTCGAATTCAAGAGCGGTAGCAGCGCCAACGCCCAGCTCACCGAACTGAGCCAGGTCAGCCAGATCAGCATCTGCGGCTCGGGCCCGAAGATACGCGCCCGGGTGCTGAAGCTGCCGCTCGCGGACCGCGACGCTCTGGAGCCGCTCGAAGGCATGCTGACCAGTCTGTCGCAAAAGCTCAGCGTGACCGAGGTCTACCAGCTGGGCCGCTACGGCGAGCTGGCGCTGTCGCTCGGCGACCGCCTCTATCACCCCAACAACCATCCCGATGGACCGCGCGGCGGACGCGACAACACGCTTTCGCGCCTGGTGCTCGATGACGGGCGCACTGCGCAGAACCCGAAGCCCATCCCCTATCTGTCGGCCGCCGATACCTCGGGCACCCGCCGCGTGGGCGACCGTGTCAGCCACGTGCGCGGCGTCCTGAGCTGGGGCGCCGATGCCTGGCGTCTGCATCCGGTGCAGGCACCGGTCTTCGAATCGGCCAACCCACGCACCCGTGCGCCCGAGCCTGTCGGCGGCACGCTGAAGGTCGGCAGCCTGAACGTGCTCAACTACTTCACCACGCTGAACCAGCGCGGCGCCAACAGCACGGTCGAATTCGAACGACAGCGCACCAAGCTGGTCGAGGCGATCGCCGCGCTGGATGCCGACGTGCTGGGCCTGATGGAGATCGAGAACAACGGGACCAAGGCCCTGGCCGACCTGGTCGCTGCCGTGAACGCGAAGCTCGGCGCCGGGACCTATGCCTACATCAACGCCGGCCGCCCCGGCAGCGACCAGATCACGGTCGCGATGATCTACAAGCCGGAGCGGGTGCGCCCGGTCGGCAACGTGGCGGTGCCCGACGACCCCGGCTTCTCGGTCGACGGCGGCCTGCGCCCGCCGGTGGCGCAGCGCTTCGCGGCGCTGGCCAACGAAGGGGGCTTCTGGATGGTGGTCAACCACCTCAAGAGCAAGGGCTCCTGCCCGGATGGCAGCGACGACCCGAACCGCGACCTGGGCCAGGGCTGCTGGAACACCGCCCGCACCACCCAGGCGCAGGCACTGCAACGCTGGGTCGCGCAGCTGAGCGCCGCCTCCGGCGAGACCGATGTGCTGATGATGGGCGACTTCAACAGCTACCTGAATGAAGACCCGATTCGCACACTCGAAGCCGGCGGCTTCGAGGCGCTGTTGAAGCGGCTGCCGCCGGCGCAGCGCTACACCTATGTGTTCTCCGGCGAGTCCGGCGCGCTCGACCACGCCTTCGCGAGCGCCTCGCTGCGGCGCCAGGTCAGCGGCCTGACGGTGTGGCACATCAACGCCGATGAACCGCTGGTGCTGGACTACAACACCGAGTTCAAGAGCGACGACCGGTATGCGCCGACGCCGTGGCGCTCGTCGGACCACGACCCGGTGCTGGTGGGCCTGAAACTCAAGGCCGACGCAGCGGCGCTGCTGCCGCGCCTGGAGGCAACGCTGCCGGCCTCGGCGACGGTCGGCGTGCCGGTGCAGATCACCGGCATCTCGGCGGCCGACGGCAACAGCCTGAGCGTGGACTGGGGCGACGGCAGCGGGCCGCAGGCTCTGGCGCTGGCCGCCACCAGCGCGTCACACACCTATGCGGCGGCAGGCCGCTACACCGTGCGACTGCGCCTGGCCGACGCGCAAGGCCGCAGCGCCGAGCGCAGCGGTGTCGTGACGGTCGGGACCGGGCCCGGCAACGGCGGCTCGAACGAATTGTTCTTCAGCGAATACGTGGAAGGCAGCAGCAACAACAAGGCGCTCGAGCTCTACAACCCGACCGGCGCCGCGGTCGATCTGTCGAACTACACCGTCAAGCTCCACGCCAACGGCGGCGCCGGGGTGACGCAGTCGCAGGCGCTGAGCGGCACGCTGGCCCCCGGTGCGACGCTGGTGCTGGTGCATCCGAGCTTCGCCGGCAACGTGCAAGGGCCGGCCCCGCTGGTCAGCAGCGTGACCAACTTCAACGGCGATGACACGGTGGTCCTGGAGAAATCCGGCCGCGCCGTCGACGCGATCGGCCAGCTCGGCCACGACCCCGGCACGGCCTGGACCCATGGCACGCACAGCACGCTGGACCGCACGCTGCGGCGCAAGCCCGGCATCGTGCGCGGCAGCATCCCGCCAGCCGCGCCGGCCGCCTGGGACCTGAGCGCCGAGTGGAGCGTGCACGGGCAGAACGATTTCAGCGACCTGGGGCGCCACCAGGCCGACTGAGGCGGGGCCGGCGCCCTTGTGTCGCATCGGTGCGCCGGCCCGCTGGCACACGCCTTGCCGGTCCGCTGACTGGTTCAACATGCCGTCAGCGAGAAGGACGCACGATGCAAGACGCCGACCGTTCCCCCGATGCGGAAGAACTCCGCGACATCTACCAGCAGCTGAAAAAAGGCCTGGGCCACGACCGCGTGAATGACGGCAACGTGTTTGCCCTGATCGAGTTGGCGTCGCAGTACGGCCACACGCAAATCGAGCAGTTGCTGCGCGAATGGCAGTCGCCCTGCAGCGATGGCTCCGACGGCGTCCCCAGCACCATCCCGCCCACGCCCGGCTTCAACCGCGAGAACGTGAAGCACTAGTGCCGCAACGGCGCTCGCCGCGGCCGCCGCAGTGCGTTCCGATGCAGGTCCCGAGGGTGCTAGTGCAGGATGCCGGGCTCCTCGTCCGGGTACATCAGCGCGTCGGCATGCAGCATCGCCTGCCACAGGTGAGCCGGCATGGCGGTGATCTGCTCCGGCGATGGATGGCTCATCACATAGGCACGGATCTCGAGGTACTGCTCCTGCGTCAGCAGGCCCAGCCTGTGCATTTCTTTCAGAGTCTGCATGGTCGGCCCCCTCGCCAGGTCCCCCCCGGCTGCAACACGATACCACTCCTGCCCCAAAGAATAGGGCCGATCGAGCCCCTTGTGCGCATGTCGGCCAGGAAGCCGTACTGCAGCAATTGCCGGCTCACGGTTGTTTCTCGCGCTTGCACTTGTGGCCGCCCCGTGTCGCGCTGCATGGCAGAGTGGCCCGAGCGCCTGCGGCCGCCCCCCGGGTGGCCGGGGTGCACGCACCGTCTGCCGATCTGTTCCTGCCGCCTGCAAGCCCCGGGGAGGTGTGCCGCCATGAACACGACCACCGCAACCCTGCCGCAGCGGCAGCCCAGCGACGCCGACGCCATGCAAGGCCTGCTGCAGGCCGTGCAGCAGATCGCGCCGGTGCTGCGCGAGCATGCGCCCCGTGCCGAGGAGACGCGACACCTGGCCCCGGCCGTGGTGCAGGCAATGACTCGGGCCGGGCTGTTCCGTCTGTGGTTGCCGCGCGCCTTCGGCGGCTTCGAACTCGAGCCGGTGGGTGCCCTGCGTGTCGTGGAAGCCGTGGCGGCGATCGACAGCGCGGCCGGCTGGTGCGCCGCGGTGGCGGCTTCCGCCACGCCTTTCCTCGCGATGCTGCCCGATGCCGGCGTTCAGACGCTGTTCCGCGACCCGCCCGATCCGGTGTTCAGTGGCGGCCTGTTTCCGCCGGGCCAGGCAATGGCGGTCGAAGGCGGCTGGCGCCTCAACGGACGCTGGGCCTTCCACAGCGGCTGCCAGCACAGCCACTGGCACCTGGTCTCGGCGCTGGTGATGGACGGCGCGCAGCCGCGCGTCGGGTCCGACGGCCGGCCGCTGCAGATCATCGCCGCCATCCCGGCCCGGCAGGCCGGCATCCTCGATACCTGGCACACCCTCGGCATGCGGGGCACCGGCAGCCACGACGTGGTGGTCAGCGACCTTTTCGTGCCCGAGCAGCACGCGGCCTGGCTGCAACCGGGCCAGCCGCGCGGGGCGGCCTTCCAGGGGCCTTTGTTCGGCATCGGCATCTGGCTCGCGGTGGTCTGCCTGGCGCCCACCGCCCTGGGCGTGGCGCACGCCGCACTCGACACCCTGCTGGCGCTGGCGCGCGAGAAGACGCCCAGCTATACGCAGACCACGCTGCAGCAGCGCGCCGTGGTGCAGACCCAGGCGGCGCGCGCCGAGGCCTTGCTGGGTGCGGGCCGAGCCTACCTGCACGAGACGGTGCACGCGGCGTGGCAGCAGGTCGCGGGCGGCCAGGCGCTGGACCTGCAGCACAAGGTCCGGCTGCAGCTCGCAACGACCTTTGCGATCCGCGCGGCCGCCGACGCGGTCGACCTGATCCACGAAGCCGCGGGCACCACCGCGATCCGGGAGGAGCACGGCCTGGAGCGGCACTTCCGCGACGTGCACGTCGTGACCCAGCATGCCTTCGGTTCGACCGCCCGCTACGAGTCGGTCGGCCGGCTGCTGTTCGGTCTGGAGCCCGACTGGGCGTTTTTCGCCTACTGAGGGCGACCGCCCGGTTCACCCACCCCAGGTCCGGCGCCCACGCCCGGCTGGCGGAGCCTCCTGCCCCGTGGCGGGAGGCCCCGATACACTTGCGTCCTTTCCCTGTTCTTCCTCATCGTCGCTGAAGCCATGTCCGATCGCCTTGCCGTGCTCCCCCAATACCTGATGCCGAAGCAGGCGATGACGGCGTTGGCAGGCAAGATTGCCTCGGCACGGGCCGGCCGGTTCACCACCGCGACGATCCGCTGGTTCGTGCGCCACTACGAGGTGGACATGAGCGAGGCGCTTGAGCCGGACATCGCGAGCTACGCGAGCTTCAACGACTTCTTCACCCGGCCGCTCAAGCCGGGCGCCCGGCCGGTCGCCCCGGCCGACCTGATCTGCCCGGTGGACGGTGCGGTCAGCCAGATGGGCACGATACGCGGCGACCAGATCTTCCAGGCCAAGGGACACCACTACTCCACCACCGCGCTGGTGGGCGGCGACGCCGCCCTGGCCGCGCAGTTCCAGGACGGCAGCTTCGCCACGCTGTACCTGAGCCCCAAGGACTACCACCGCATCCACATGCCCTGCGCCGGCCGCCTGCTGCGCATGATCTACGTGCCCGGCGACCTCTTTTCGGTCAACCCGACCACGGCGCGCGGCGTGCCCGGCCTGTTCGCGCGCAACGAGCGGGTGGTCTGCGTGTTCGACGGACCGCGCGGCATTTTCGTGCTGGTGCTGGTGGGGGCGACCATCGTCGGCAGCATGGCGACCGTCTGGCACGGTGTGGTCAACCAGCCGCGCACGCGGCAGGTGCGCGAATGGCACTACAGCGATCAGCAGGTGGTGCTGAAACAGAACGACGAAATGGGCCGCTTCCTGCTCGGCTCCACCGTGGTGCTGCTGTTTCCGAAAAGCCCGCTGCGCTTCAACCCGGCCTGGGCCCCGGAGCGCCTGGTGCGCCTGGGCGAGGCCATGGCCAACCTCCCGGAGCACGGGACGCCCCCGGTCGCGTGAGGCGGTTCGCGGCTTTTTACTCCCCTGCGTAGAACCAGGCGGCCGCCCGGATGCCGGAGGCGCCGGCCACGAACACCAGGCGGTCGTGGCGGCCGCGCCAGTCGTAGAGCCACAGGCTGACCCCGGCGCCGTTGCCGCCGCCCTCGCTCACCGCCTGGACGACGGCCTCGCGACCCCAGCCCGGCGAGACGCCAGCGGCAGCGCGCCCGGCGGCGCCGTTCAGACCCGCCAGCACCGCCGAACAGTCCGCGGATGGACAGCCCAGTACCTCATCCGGCGCGCCCATCAGGCGGCGCAGTTCGGTGCCGGGCAATGGCGGTGTCTGCAGAACCTGCTGTGCCAGCTGTTCCATCACCCGGTGCTTGGCGCCGCCCCAGGCATCCACCTCGGCGCGCCAGCGTCCGCCACTGAAATGACCGGGCGTCTCGCGCAGCACCAGGAAGCGGGCCGACGCCGCAGCGGGCGAGAGCGCGGCTTCGGGAGAGGAAGCGGGCGCCGCCGCAGCGGGCATCGGCGCTTGGGAGGACCCGCAGGCGGTCTGCAGTGCCGCCGTGAAGACAGTGGCAGCGATGCCCCGCCGCCGGTCGAGGGTGATGCTCATGTGTGGGCCTTTCGTCCCGCAGAATCGGCACTCCATGTGGTCGCGCCCGTGCGCCGAACCTCGACACACGGACCGCGGCCGCAGCCCGACGCGGCGCCGCGTCAGCCTGTCGAGGAGCCTCATGAAGTTCAACCCATCGCACTTGGGTGCGGCGCTGGCGGCGGCAGGCCTCAGCCTGGCCCTCGGCCCTGCCCTGGCAGGCCCTGATCGCGCGCAGGACATGCGCGCCTTGCGCGATCAGGAACGACAGCGGGTCAACCTCTACAAGGCCTATTTTCCGGATCTCGCCACCGCCCGCAAGGCGGCCATCAGCTTCCATGCGCAGTTGCTCGAGGCCGACTATGCCAAGGGTTACCTGGTGCTCGAGCTCGAAGGGGCCGAGATCGCGCGGCTGCAGCGTTTCGGCTTCCGCATCGAGCATGCACCGGACTATGTGGCGCGTCGCAACGAAATGCTCGATGCGATCGAGTCGGCACAATCGGCGCGCTCGGGCGGCCGCAGCACCGCGGCGGCCGCCGACGCCGGGGTGCAGTCGATACCCGGCTATGCCTGCTACGAGACCGTGGAGGAAACCTACGCGGTGGCTCAGGGTTTCGCCGCCCACCATCCGAACCTGGCGAGCTGGATCGATGTCGGCGACTCCTGGGAAAAGGCACGCGGCCTGGGCGGCTGGGACTTGCGGGTGCTCAAGCTGACCAACCGGGCCACGGGCGGCAACAAGCCCAAGCTCCTGATCAACGGCGCGATCCACGCCCGCGAGTACACCACAGCGCCGCTGGTGCTGGAGTTCGCACGCTGGCTGGTCAAGGGCTACGGCACGCAGGCGGACGCCACCTGGATCCTCGACCACCACGAGGTGCACCTGATGCTGCACACCAACCCCGACGGCCGCAAGAAGGCCGAGACCGGGCTGTCCTGGCGCAAGAACACCAACCAGGACTATTGCGGCGCGACCAGCAACCAGCGCGGCGCCGACCTGAACCGCAACTTCAGTTTCAGCTGGAACTCCACCGGCGGCGAGGGCTCCAGCGGCAATCCCTGCGACATGACCTTCCGCGGCAGCGGGCCCGCCTCGGAGCCCGAGGTGCGCGCGGTCGAGCGCTACATCCGCTCGCTCTGGCGCGATCGCCGCGGCCCGGGCCTCGGCGATGCCGCGCCGGCCGACACCAGCGGCATCCACCTCGACATCCACAGCTACAGCCAGCTGGTGCTGTGGCCGTGGGGCGAGACGGCAACCCCGAGCGGCAACGCCACCGCCTTCCAGACCCTGGGCCGCCGCTTCGCCTGGTTCAACGGCTACTCACCGCAGCAGTCCATTGGCCTTTACCCGACGGAAGGCACCAGCGACGGCCCCAGCTACGGCGAGCTGGGGGTGGCAGCCTACACCTTCGAGCTCGGCACGAGCTTCTTCGAAAGCTGCAGCGCCTACAACAGCACCATCAAGCCCGACAACCTGCCCGCGCTGATCTACGCGGCCAAGGTGGTGCGCACGCCTTACATCACGCCGGCCGGACCCGACGTGCTGTCGCCGACATTCGCCGGCGAGGCCAGCGGCGCAGGCGTGATGGCGGGCACGCCGGTCGCGCTCAGCGCCTCGGTGACCGATACCCGCTTCAACCACAGCAACGGCACCGAGCCGACGCAGAACATCGTCGCCGCGGAAGCCTTCATCGACACGCCGCCCTGGCTCCCCGGCGCGGTCGCGATCCCGCTGGCGGCGAGTGACGGGAGTTTCGACGCACACACCGAAAGCGTCGGCGCCACCCTGGGCACCGATGGATTGCGCCCCGGCCGGCACATCGTCTATGTACGTGGTCGTGACGCTGCCGGCATCGACGGCCCGATCTCGGCGGTGTTCCTCCAGATCCGGGGCGGCACGCAGGCCGCCCTCCATCTTTCCGCGAGCGGATCCCGACGCCCCTGGGGCGGGTGGCAGGTGGACCTGTCCTGGAGCGGCGCCACCAGCGCCAACGTGGACCTCTATCGCAACGGCGCCTCGCTGGGCCAGACACGCAACGACGGCCGTTATCGCGAGATGCGCAGCCGCGGCACCTGGCGCTACAAGGTCTGCGAAAGCGGCTCGACAAGCGCCTGCTCGGGCGAGCAGAACCTCAGCTTCTGAGGCCGCGCCCGGCACACGGAGCCGGGCGCGAGCGCCGAGTCAAGCCACCAGCTTGGCCTGGCCTCCCGGGCTGCAGGGCTGCTCAAGAAACGAGCAGTCCAACGTCATGCCGCATGAACACTGGGTCCGCGCCCTCGTCCTACAGCTTTTCCACAGGGCCATCCACAAGAGCTGTGGATGATGTGACAAGGCGCAACTTTTTCCACAGGCCTTGCCTGCGCCGGCATGAAGCCTGTGCTTACTCGGAGCGACCGAACGTCCCCTCGCAGCTTGTCCCTGACCGGCAGGCCGGCTTCAGTCGCGGCGGAGGATGCGCGCGGCAGTGCTCGGCGTCACGGGGCTGTGAGCGGCGAAATACGCGATCAAGGCGTCGATGTCCTGGACGCCACCGAGGCGCGCGGTGCCGGCGCGCAGCACCGTAAAACCGTCGCCGCCTTCGGCCAGGAAGGAGTTCACGCTGATGCGATAGCTGCCGTCCGGGGCGATCTCCACGCCTGCCAGCTTCATGGCGCTGACACGCTGGTGGTCCGGGGCATCGGGGGACCAGGTGTACGTGAATCCCTCGCTCGGCTGCAGCATGCGCGGGGAGCCGGCGTTGATGCCGGTGGCCTGCTGTTCCAGCAACTCCTTGAGCTGCCGGCCGGTCAGTGTCATCACGACCAGGCTGTTGCCAAAGGGTTGAACCTTGAAGGCGTCGCCGAAGCTCACCTCGCACGGTCCTGTCGCACAGCTGAAGTCGGCGCGCACACCGCCTGGGTTCATCAAGGCGATCATCGCGCCGCCCCGGTCGGGATGCGAGGTGGCGGCCAGCTGGGAGTCGGCAACCAGCCGGCCGGCAGGCGAATCGCCCCCTGGGCTGGGGCTGCGGTCGATGGCAGCGCTGATGCGACCGATCACGCGGTCGGCCTTGACGGCCGCCAGTGCCGCGTAGTGGTCGACCCATTGCTTCACGCCCGGGTGCGCCGAGACCGGCGGAAAGCGCTCGAGCACGGCCGGGTCGGTATTGGTGTCGTTGGCCACCGGCATGTTCAGGGCGACGGTCTTGCGCCGGTCGATGTCGCCGCTGTCGGGATCGATGACCACGTCCACCTGGCTGATGCCGCGGCCGGAGGAGTAGGCCTGCATCAGGGGCACACCTTGGCGCACACAGTTGTAGCCTGCGTGCGAGTGGCCGTTGAAGACAACGTCAACCGCCGGCGACAGCCGGGCCGCAATGTCGAACCCGGCGCCGCGCGCATTGGCGCAGCTGCTGTCGTTCCAGCTCGAGTCCGTCTGCCCGCCTTCGTGCATCACGGCAACGATGGCCTGGATGCCTCGTGCTTGCAGTTCCGCGGCGTAGCGGTTGAGGGTCTCCACCTCGTCGAGGAAGTCCACGCCGGCGACGCCACCGGGCGACACGATGGTGGGCGTTGTCCGTGTGACGACCCCGATGAAGGCGATGCGGGCACCGTCGAACTCCTTGACCACATAGGGCTTGAACAGAGGCTTGCGTGTGACGGTATCGACCACGTTGGCAGCCAGGAAGTCGAACTTGGCGCCGGTGTAGGCGCCACCGGGTCCTGCGCACGATGAAAGGTTGGGGTGGCTGCCGTCCCGCTTGCAGCCGCCTGCGGCGATGCGCCGG
This sequence comes from Aquabacterium sp. A7-Y, assembly GCF_026153205.1. Lineage (GTDB taxonomy): Bacteria > Pseudomonadota > Gammaproteobacteria > Burkholderiales > Burkholderiaceae_C > Caldimonas. The sequence continues at coordinate 131,597 of NZ_JAPFBW010000021.1, forward strand.
AGTTCGGCCACGCCTTTGTCGAATTCGTGGTTGCCCACCGCGTTGAGATCGAGGCGCATGAGGTTCATGGCTTCGATGGTCGGTTCGTCGCGGAAGAAGGCGGAGACCAGGGGGGAGGCGCCGATCAGGTCGCCGCTGGAAAGGGTCACGCTGTGCTTGCGGCCCCGTCGCAAATCTTCCAGCTTGCTCGCAAGGTAGGCCACGCCGCCGCTGTTGACGCGCAGGGTGCTGGCCGGCTGCTGCGGGTCGGGCAAGGTGAGGGCGAGGTGGGTGCTCTCGAGCGCGCCGTGGAAGTCGTTGAACGCCAGCAGCCGGACCTCGACCTCGACATGCGGCCTGATGTCGCCGCCGCTGCCGCAGGCGCCCAGCACGATCGCGGACAGCGCCAGCACGGCGCCGCGTTTCAAGACTCGCCAGACCTGGATGCACATGTTCCTACCCTTTCGGACAAGCGTGAAGATGAGCCGAGGCTCGAAGCGCGCGTGATGCCGCTCGTTCACAGCCGGCGCAGGACCAGAGGCATGGACGCTCGTCGCACGGCATGCCGCCTCTGCCCGGCGCACCGCCCCCATGCATGCTATCGGTTGATGTTCGCTTCGGCCCCACCGGGTCGTCAGTCGATGTCAGCGGCTCGGGCTCCCGCAGCCTCGCCTTAAGGGTTTTGTGGACGCAGTCAGGACAGCGTGGCACAGTCACCACGGTCTGCTGCAAGCCTGGCCTCGGGCCCGGTGTGCAGCGGATGCAGTCTCGCCGTCAGACACGACTTTCGGTCCTGCAGCCAGAAGCTGTACTTGCAGGCGGGCCTGTTCAAGACGTCGGTCCTCCGACCTTCCTTCGCCCATCCCCGGGAGACGAACTTCGTCTGACATTCGCAGGCGCTGCACGAGCGTGGCCGGACCCCGACCGCGCTTGCCACGCGCCCGCACGCATCGAGGGGAGGTGCACCGATGGCCAGAGTCCTGAGAGCACCGGAGGGCCGCATGGTGAGACTGAGCGGCACGGTCAGCAACTTTCGCAAAACGCGAGCGCGCGCCCGTTTTGTCTTCACCCAACTCGACTCGCACGCGGCCAGCACCGTCGCGCTGGCCCCCGGCGCTGACGACCGTGGACGCGAGGCAGCGTTGCTGTCCGCGCGTGCTGCAGTGGAAGAAGACGCCGATTATCTGGAGTTCGACCTCGACGACCACCCGGTGAAGGGCTGGGTCTGGCGCAGCCCCTTCAGCGAGGGCGACCGGGTCGAAGTGGCTGCGGCATGGCAAGGCGACCACTACGAAGCCTATGGCATCGCGCGACCCCGGGACCGGGCGGTGGCACTCTACCCCTTCTGCTGCCGCGGCACGGCGAGCCTGATGCAGGCGGCCTTGCGCTGGTGGGCACTGTTCGGGGTGGCGGCGACCTGGGGCAGCGTTGCCGCGCTTTTCATTGCCGCCCTGCTGCTCTCCACCAGTCTCACCAGCGCCTCCTCGTCCTTGCCGGGAACGGTCCTTGTGGCCTGCCTTGCCCTGGCCTGCGCGGTGTCGGCCTTCCTCGCGCTGCTGGCCTACAGTCTGGCGCGGCGATGGAGCCCTTTTGCACGCACCGCGGAGCACGTCTTCGCTACGTTCGGCTGGCGCGAGCCCAGCCGCATCGACCTCGTGAAAACCACTCGCGAACGGCGCTCCACGGCGGACCCTGCCGCGCTGGGAACCTTCTATTTCCGGTATTGAACGGCCAAGGTCACGACGAGCAAAACGAGC
>NZ_JAPFBW010000022.1 GCF_026153205.1 Aquabacterium sp. A7-Y
GGCGAGGTTGCTGCCGCGCACGCTGATGACATCGGGCGTGGTGGTGCCGATTTCGGTGGTGACTGCCATGGGTTTCTCCTAGTGTGGTGTCCCGCAGATACGTGGCAGAAGTTCTGCCGAGAAACGGCCGCATGCGTCGTTGCGGTGCTCATCGGGCGGCCCCGCCCGATTCCGCGCCGCGCCTAGCCTGCGACCGTTTTCGACAGAACTTCGCAGCCGGTTCTCTTCGGCACCCAGCTGTGCCACGTATCTGCGGGACACCACACTAGCCGGCCAGGCCGACGGTGATGCCGCCGCAGACATAAAGCACCTGGCCGGTGATGAAACCCGCCCTGGCGTCCATGAAGCCGTCGACGGCGTGGGCGACCTCGGCGGGGGTCCCGAAGCGCTGCACCGGGATGCTGCGAGCGATGCGCTGCGTGCGGGCGCTGTCCGGCGGATTGGCCGCCGCGAAGGCTTCGGTCATGATCGGACCGGGCGCGACCGCGTTGACAGTGATGCCGGTCGCAGCGAGCTCCAGTGCCCAGGTGCGGGTCAGCGACTGCAGCGCGCCCTTCGCGGCCGAGTAGCCCGAACGCAGCTCCTTGCCGAGGGCGGCCCGGCTGGTGATGTTCACGATGCGGCCGAAGCCGGCCGCCTGCATCGCCGGCAGCACGGCCTGGGTGCATTGCAGGGCCGCTCGCGCGATCACCCGGATCTGCAGGTCGAAGTCTTCCAGCGAGGTGTCCTGCAAGCTTGCCGGCCGGATCGCCGCGACGTTGTTGACCAGGCCGGCGACCGGATGGCGGGACGTGATGGCGGTCAGTGCGGCGGCAAGGGCCTCCCGGTCGGACATGTCGACTTGAACGAACTCGCCGACGTCCGGCTCGGGCGGCGGCTTGAGGTCGAGTGTGACGACCTGCCAACCCGAGGCGCGCAACCTGCGGCAGGTGGCCCAGCCGATGCCGGAGGACCCGCCGGTCACCACGGCATGGCGGGTGCAGTTTCCTGTGCTCATGTCCTTACTTTCGCGAGGCGTTGTGCGATGTGCCGGTGCGTGTCCTTCTTCGACACCTTGCCGTTGGCCGTGCGAGGGAGTTCGTCGAAGAAGTGGACGGCTTTCGGTGTTTTCACCGGGTCGAGCTGGTCCCGCACCCAGGACGTCAGCTCCGCCTCGGTGGCGACTGCGCCGGGGCGCAGCTGCACGGCCGCATGCACCGCCTCGCCCCACTTGTCGTCGTCGATGCCGACCACGGCGCAGTCGTATACCGCCTCGTGGCGACCCAACACGTTTTCCACGTCGCTGGGGTAGACATTGAAGCCGCCGGTGATGATGACCTCGCGCACGCGATCCTTCAGGAACAGGTAGCCCCGCTCGTCCAGGTAGCCGCCGTCGCCGGTGTGCAGCCAGCCATCGTGCAGCGTCTGCGCGGTCTGCTCCGGCTGCTGCAGGTAGCCCGACATCACGAGGTCGCCGCGCACCACGACCTCGCCCGCCTGCCCGGGCGGCAGCAAGCGGCCTTGCGGGTCCATGATCGCGACCTCGGTCAGCAGCGTCGCACGCCCCACCGACGCCAGATTGCGCGGGTCGCGGGCCTCGTCGGCCGACAGGTAGGCGATGATCGACGGCGCTTCCGTCTGTCCGTAACCCGTCTCGACGCAGCCGAACACCTGCTGGGCCTCGCGGATCTTGTCGGTGCGCATCGGCGCGGCGGCATACACGAAGTGGCGCAGCGAGCTCCAGTCGCGCTGGCGCACCGTTTCATCCTCCAGCAGGCTGTAGATCAGCGTGGGGGGCATGAAGACCGCCGTGATGCGTTCGCGCTCCATCTGCTCGAGCACGTCGCGCGGCCGCGTCGAGCCGGGCAGCACGACCGACCCCCCGCAGCCGAGCACGGGCAGCAGGAAGGTCGAGGTGCCGTGGGTGATCGGGGCCACGGCCAGATAGCGTTCGTGCGGGTGCAGGCGCATCGCGTGGATGAGGGAGACGATGGTCGTGTTCCAGCACCGCAGGCTCTGCATCACGCCCTTCGGCGGGCCGGTCGTGCCCCCGGTGAACTTGATGGCCTGGGTCTCAGACAGGTCCAGGCGGACCTCCTGCGGAAGACAACCCCGGTGGCGCTCGACGAGTTCCTTCAGTTCGCACCTCGGGGTCGCCTGCCCGAGCGGCGCGACCGCCGGGGTATAGCGGATCGTCGCCCCCTGGTGAGCTGACAACTTCCCGGCCAGCGTCTGCTCGACCACCACCAGCGACGCCTCCGTGAAGTCGACGATGCGCATCAACTCCTGCTGCCCGGCACGCGGATTGAGCGGGACCCAGACCTTGCCAGCCAGCAAGGTGGCGAACAGTGCGACGACGTGCGCCAGGTGGTTGCCGCCGCAGATCGCAATGCGCGCGTGCGGCCGGGGCGCCAGTTCCTGGAAGGCCGATGCCAGTGCCTGGGACCGCTCGACCAACTCCCGGTAGCTGAGCGACCCCTCCGGACCGGAGACGGCGATCTTGTCGGGAAAGCGCACGGCGCTGCGCAGCAAAAAATCTATCGGCTGCATGGCGGCTTCCTTGTCTCGCACGCACCGGGTTTCATTCCGCCTTGGCTCCCGAGAACTTGACGACCTCGCTCCACTTGTCGTGTTCCTTCTGCACGAAGGCGGCGAACTCGCGCTGTTTCATCGGCCGTGTTTCGGCGCCGAGCTCGCGCAGGCGGGCCTGGACCTTGTCGCTTTGCATCGCCTTGTTGACCTCGCTGTTGAGTCGCTCGACGACGGCGGGCGGCGTGCCCGCGGGCACGAACAGGCCGGACCAGGCGGTCGCTTCGTAGCCGGCCACGCCGGCTTCCACCATCGTCGGAACGTCGGGCAACAAGGGGGAGCGGCTGGCGCTCGTGACGGCCAGGGGCCGCAGCGTCCCTTTGGCGATGTGCGGCAGGGACGTCGGCAGGTTGTCGAACATCAGGTCCACCTGGCCGCCGATCAGCTCGGTCAAGGCGGTGGCGCCGCCGCGGTACGGCACATGCACGATGTAGACCTTCGCGAGGTGCTTGTACAACTCGGCCGACAGATGGATGCTGCTGCCGTTGCCGGACGACGCGGCATTGAGCCGGCCGGGCCGGGACTTCGCCAGCGCCGTCAGCTCGGCAACCGACTTCGCCGGCACGGCGGGATGGACCACCAGGACGTTGGGAATCGTCGCGAGGAAAGCGACCGGCACGAAGTCCTTGCGTGTGTCATAGGGCAGCCTGCCGTACAGCGTGGGATTGATCGCGTGGGTGCCGACCGTGCCCTGCAGCAGGGTGTAGCCGTCCCCCGGGGCCGTCGCGACTTCCCGTGTTCCGATGTTTCCGCCGGCTCCGGCCCGGTTCTCGACGATGACGGTCTGCTTGAGGGCCTGGCTGAGCTCGCCGGCGATCATGCGGCCGAACAGATCGGCCGCGCCCCCGGGCGGAAACGGAACCACCAGGCGAAGCGGCCTGGCGGGCCAAGTGTCCGCATGCGCCGACGCCGAAACCCAGCAGGCAGCCGTGGCCGCAATGACAAAAAGCAGTCGCCTGATCATGTGAAGTCCTTCGATAGGCTAGGGAGGGGAACGCCTGCAGCGCAGGAGGAGGTGGGTCAGGGTGTCGGCGGGGGCCGGCCGATGCCGCAGCACAAGCCCCCGTCGACCGGCAGTTCGACCGCGTTGATGTAGGCGGCTTGATCCGACAGAAGAAAGCCGATCGCGCTGGCGATCTCCCAGGCCGAGCCCTGCCTGCCAAAGGGCAGCGCACCGGCGGCCCGGCCGGGCCTCGCCGCGCCGGCGGCACGCCCCATCGGCGTGTCGATCAGTCCCGCCAGGACGAGGTTGGCGCGGATGTCGCGGCTGTGTCCTTCCATCGCGGTCGCGCGGCACAGCGCGCCGAGCGCGGCCTTGGAGGCCTCGTAGGCGGGATTGCGCCCGAGGGGCAGCAGCGCGGCGACCGAGGAGACGAAAACGATGGCCGCGCCGGGGGACATCAGCGGCAAGGCCGCCTGCACGCACAGCAGGTGGCCCCGCGAGTTGACGTTCAGGATGCGGTCCCAGCTGTCCGCGGTGACCTCGGGCAGCGGGCGCCTGTCGCTGATGCCCGCATTGAGCACCAGTCCGTCCAGGCGTCCCATCAGGCGGCAGGCTGTCCCGGCGATCGCCGTCGCCTCATCGGGCTGCGCGATGTCGGCCTGCACGGCCCAGGCCTGTCCTCCCTCGGCTTCGATCAGCGCCACGGTGGCTTGCGCGGCCTGCAAGGAGCGGTCCGCACACACCACCCGAGCGCCGCGCCGCGCCAGCGCCAGACAGGTCGCGCGGCCGTTGCCGACCGGCTCGCCGGCAGCCTCGAACGCCTGCCCGCCGCCGACCACCAGGACATGCCGCTGCGCCATGTCCTGCCCTTGCCGGGTGGCCGCCGCATTCTTAGAATGTGAAAAGGTTTCCATACAGAAATTCACTATACGAAGCGCCGCGGGAGGCATCAACATATGGAACGTTTCCATTCGGGAAGACCATGAGCGGCAAGGCGTCGGTCAGGGATGTGGCGCTGGCGGCCGGGGTGTCCATCGCCAGCGTGTCGCGGGTGCTCAACAACAGCGGCTATGCCAGCGAGGCCTTGCGGCAGAGGGTCGAGCGCGCCGTCGCAGCGACCGGCTATGCGCCCAACTTCAGCGCCAAACATTTGCGCACCGGGCGCAGCAAGGCGGTCGGCTTCATGGTGTCCAACATGGCCAACCCTTTCCTGTCGACCGTCTTTGCCGAGGCGGAGCGCCGCCTGCAGGTCGGCGGCTTCTCGCTGTTGGTGGCCAGCACCTACGACCAACCCAGCAAGGAGCAGGAGTTGCTGACCTTGTTCGAGAACCGGCGCCTCGAAGGCATCATTGCGTCGCCCTGCGAGGAAGGGGTGCCGCGCGCGCGCAATCCCTTCGTGAAGGCAGGCTTGCCCCTGGTGATCCTCGACCGCGAGGTCGATTGCGACGGCGACCTGGTGTTTTTGGACCACCGCGCCGGCGTGCGTCAGGCCGTGGAGTACCTGGCGTCCCTGGGGCACCGCCGCATCGCGCTGTTCGGCCCCAGCCTCGCCATTCGCCCGGGCCGGGAGAAGCTGCTGGGCTACCGGGACGGCCTGGAGGCCTGTGGCCTCGAGCACGACCCCGCACTCGTCTGCATGCTGCGATCCGCGGTGGACTCGCCGCACGAGCAGATGGCCGAGATGCTGCGGCTGCCGCAACGGCCCACGGCCCTCATCGGTCTCGGGACGCGCATGCTGGCGGGTGTGCTGCGCACGGTGCGCCGGGCCGGCCTGGAGATTCCGCGCGATCTCTCCATCGTGGGCATCGGCACGGACGACGTGTTCGCCTTTGCCCACCCTCCAATGACCCTCCTGCGTTTCAAGCTCGATCGCGTGGCGCAGGTGGCGGCCGACCTGATGCTGGACCGCCTGTCCAGCACCGCGGTGCCGGCACCTCGCACCGTCACCGTGCCCTTCGACCTCGTGCTCGGCGAGTCCTGCAGGGCCGTGCACAAGTCCTGACGGTGCACGGGCGAGCGCCCCCGCATAGAGGCAGGCCGCCTGTTACCTTCGAAGCGGCTTGACGGCGCCGGTCGCCGAACTAGGGTCCATAGGTCTTCGTCCCATTCTTGGAGGACCGCATGAGCCTTTCCGCCCCCCTTTGGCTGGCAGCGCCGCTGCTGGCATGTGCCTGCCTCCAGATCACGCCGGCCCAGGCGGCCGGCAGTGGCGATGCCTACGCCGAGATCGCCGACCTGCAATGGAGCGTCGAAGATCTGGCGCCCGCAGACAATGTCCGTCCGGAGTTCGTGATCGGCTCCGGCGGCATCTTGTCCAGCCTGCGCTCGATCGGGATGCCCTATGTCTACCGCGGCGACGAGCAATCCGAGCTCGGAGCCTTCGAGCCGCGGACGCTGTCCAGCCGCTATCGTGACAGCTTCGCGGGTGTCGTGACCGGCGCTGACCGGCTTCGCACACATGGGCGGGCCGGGCCCGAAAACAACGTTTTCTCGAACACGACGGCCTCGCTCGGGGCGATCCACCTGACCCCGCAGACCCGCTTGACGCTCACGGGCACCGCCACGGTCGGGCTGAGCTGCATCGCCGGCGCCGGCGCCGACCACTGCACCTTCCAGGACCAGGCGGCCGCCTGGTCCTGGCTGACGCTGCGCTTCGGCGACGATGTCAGCAGCCCCGGCAGCCGCTTCATCGCCAAGCTCGATGCCACCGACTTCCCGACCGACTATCACGGTGAAGCCCTGACGCTGGAGCAAACGTTTGTCCTGAGTGTCGAGAACCGCTCCGATGTACAGCGTGAGGTGCAGTTCTCGGCATTGCAGGCGATCTTCACCGGCAACGCCGCGCCTCCCCCGGTGCCAGAACCCGGCACCTGGGCCTTGCTGGCCGCGGGCCTGGGCTTGCTGGTCGCACGGCGCCGGGCCGCCGCCGCTGCGGCGCTTGCCTGCCTGGGGTCGGCCTTTGCGCCGCTGGCGAGCGCCGTCCCGGCGCAACTGGAGACGGTGCGTGACGTGATATCGGCCAGCTCGCTGCCCTCGGTCAGAACGCCCATTTCGGGCGTGGCCATCGATCCGGCGACCGGCATGGTCTGGGAGCGCCTGTGGACCAACCCCCAGGCCGCGGTTGCGACGTACAAGACCTATACCTCGATCGAGGCCTTCGAGGCGGACGCCTACAGCGGCCTTCGGCCGAACGCGCTCGGCTGGGGCACGTATTTCGCGGCGCGCGACGGCCAGCTGTACAGCCATGCGTCGAGTGACCGGGCCCTGATCGGCCGCGAGGTGGCTGAGACCGGCACGCCGATCGATGTCGCCGTCGTGCCGGGTATGGGCGGCGAGAACGGTGTCGACAGCTTCGACTGGGGCGGTTACACGGCCGCCAACATGCTGAGCGACGGAGAGCATCTCTACGCCGTCGGCGGCGCGGCGGGAAGCGCGGGCGCGCGTTGGCAGATCACCACCTACGACACCGCCCTGAACCCTCTGCGCACGGTGTCCTTCGCCGCGGCTGACCGGCCCGGCTTCGCGTTTGCGATCGACGGGCGCATCGTGTTCGGCGACGACTACGACGACGACCACATCTCGATGATGGTCGACGCCGCCACCGGCGCGATCATTCCCCTCGACGTCACGCTCCAGGGGCAGGACCTGGGGGGACCGTCGGGCTGGGGCTTTGGCTCCACCCAAGGCATCTACATCGAGAACGCCTTCTACGACCACGTCAACGACGCCGTGTATTTCAACGATGCCGGCACCTATCTGAAGCTGGCCGAGGCATCGCAGGTCTTCGGCATCATGGGCAGCGTGCCCGAGCCGCAGTCTGTGCTGATGCTGCTGGCCGGACTGCCGCTGCTGTGGTGGGGATCTCGGTGGCGGGCGGGTAGCGGGCGGGTACATCGCTGAACCTGGCCTGTACGTCGAGCCCATCGAGACGCAAAGCCCGAAGGGCCTGCACGACATCCATCGTGCAGGCCCTTCAGCGCTTGCGCTGAGGCTACCGGGTGGCAGCCAGCGGGTGGTTTACTGCTTCAGCATCACCGGCTCCTGACCCAGGGTGACCATGCCGCCGGAGATGCCCGACTCCTGACCCGCCAGGGTGCGGACCTTCGAGACGCCCCATTCGCTGGGCACCACCACCTTCGTGTTCTGCGAGATGGACCAGGCGATCACGTAGTTCTCGCTGCCGCGGTTGACCCGGAACACATACACCTTGTTGTTGATCTGGAAGGAGTCGACCAGGCGAGCCCCCTTGATCCACTTGATCGCCTCGGCGTAGGCCAGGCCCGCGGTGGTCGGCGTCTTCCAGTCGGCTTCCACCATGCGCGAGCCGGTCGCTTCGGTCTGGCGCTCCCAGAAGTAGTAGTTGAAGTTGCGGATGCCCTTGCCCCACATCATCATCAGGGCCCGTGCGTTCACGCCGCGCTTCTGCACATAGGACGAATCCCAGGTCGAGCAGTTGTGCTTGGTGCGATCGCAGATGTAGCTGCCTTCGGTGTTCCACAGCTGCTTGTCCTGCAGGCCGTGGTTGCGCATCACCTCGCGGGCATTCTGGATCTGCGAACCCAGCGCTTCCGGGTCGGAGTTGTAGTAGAAGTGCCAGCCCACGTAGTCGACATACTGACCCCCGCCCAGTTGGAAGAAGCGGTCCATGAAGCTGTAGCCCTGGTCCACCCCCACGCCCGGCGACACCAGCTTGGCCGTCGGGTCAGCCGCCTTGATCTCCTCGCTCGCGATGCGGGCCATCTCCACCATCTTCTCCATCGACCCCTGGTAGGTGCCCGAGAAGTCCGGCTCGTTCCACAGCTCGTAGAACTTGATCTTGCCCGCGTAGCGGCGTGCGATGGTGCGCACATAGTCGCGCCAGTCGTTCATGTTGGCCGGGTGCATGTTGGCGCCAGGACCGTACATGCCGTTGGAAGACGGGTTGCTCGACGCCCACTGCGGGGTCTGGCCCATGGTGTACAGGATCTGCCCCCCGTTGCGGGTGATGTAGTTCACGTACATGTCCATGCGATAGCCGTTGCCGGTGGTCCAGTCCCACACGTTGTTGGCCTTCTCCAGGTCGCGCCAGTTGGTGCCGGTGTTCCACATGCGCACGATGCCCTGACCCAGGGTTGGCCAGTTGTGGTGCACACCCAGCTTGTTCACGTGCACACCGAACAGGGTGTCGGGCGCCGTGGCGGTGCTGTACGGGGCCATCTCGTTGTACTTGACCTCGGAGATGCTCAGGTTGTCGACCCAGATGTTGGCGCCGGGCGTCTTCGAGATGACCCGCACGGTGCCCAGCACGTCACCCAGGTAGGTGCCCTGGATCTCGATCTTCTGCCAGGTCGAGCCCACGGCGACGGTCTTGGCGCCGGCCGCGTCCCACGGGTGGGCGTCGCGGCGCACCATCAGTTCCACCGACGCACTGCGGTCCGAGCGCACATAGACGCTGGTGCGGTAGGTGCGGCCCTTCTTGAAGGCGTAGGGGTACACCAGCTGCGCATCGCCGCTGCCCTTGCTCAGCATGCGGAAGCGCTGCGACGACCCACCGGCGTAGACGAAACCCGCACGGGTTTCCCTCGAAGAGTCGTAGGTGGCGATCGGGAAGCCCCAGAAGTTCACCTTCCAGCCCGGCGCGGTCAGCGCGTAGCTGCCTTCAAAATCCGAGGTCGCGACCGGGGTCACGGTGGTCGACGCCGCGCCCTTGGCCGGCAGCACGATGGCGGTGGCGTCGGAGGTGCCGCTCGACGGGATCGCGGTGACGGTCACGTCGTCGATGTAGACATTGGCGCCCAGCCGCTTGGAGATCACGCGCAAGGAGCCCGGCTCGTTCCAGCGGTAGGTGCCTTCGAACTCGACCTTGGTCCAGCCGCTGGTCAGCGCCACCGTCTTGCTGCCGGCGACGTTGAACGGCGCGGCATCACGGCGCAGCATGATCTCGACGCTGGCCGCGATGTCGGCGCGCAGGTAGGCGGTGACGTGGTAGGTCTGGCCGTAGCTGAACGGGTAGGGACGCACCAGCTGGGCGTCGGCGCTCGTGCCGGCGGCGCGCTGCGTCACCTTGAAACGCTGCGAGGACGCGCCCGAGCGGAAGAAGGTGGGACGGGTTTCACGGGCGGTCTCGTACTGCGTGCCACCCCAGGCGGAAACGGTCCAGCCCGGCGCGGTACGGCTGTAGCTGCCTTCAAAATCAGCCCTCACCACGTGCGCGGTGTCGGCAGCCGACACCGACATCGCCTCTTCCGGCGCGGCAGCGCTCGTCACCGACATCGCGCGTTCCGTCGCCAGCGCTTCCACTTGCAACTGGGGCGGCACCGTGTCTTCGACCACGGGGGCATCGGTCTCAACGGCTTGCAGGTCGCCGGCGGCTTCCGCCGTCGACGCCACGCTGTCTTCCACCACGGTCGGCTCCGCCGACATCTCGTCCTCCGAAACGGAACCGCCGCCGCAGGCAGCCAGCAGAACCACGCTCAAGGAAACAGCCCAACGATAGACGCTCGAGTTCATTCTCTGTCCTGGATATGTGCATGATCAAAACCAAACCAGGTCCTTGCCGCGCGGTGAGCGGGTACAAGTGACGTGTTTGGACAGGAGAGCGGGCGCGCGAAGGAGGGTACCGACCTGAGTCGGTGTGACGTCCGAGCGGACGTGACCTCGTTCTTCCCGCTAGGTGTTGTCAGGCAGGGGAGCCTGAGCGTCTTTCACCGTTGCGATGCCCACCTAAACGGCGCTCAGCGGGCGGACTTGATAGTCAAGAATGCAACAAAGTTACGCTGAATGTGACTGTTGGTTTCTCGATCGCGCTGCGTCGGGGCTGCGTAGAGCGGCTCTCGTCGACGAACTCGCAATATGCGGTGCGCCGACTTTGCATTTATTGCGGTTTCCGAAACGACCCCTTGTCAGCAGCCTCGTTTTTCCGCCAAGGGTTAACCCCTAAAGTTCATCCCATCGATGAGCACAAACGAACAACGGTTGCGACTCAGCGAGGGGCCGGGGGGCCGATCCCGCCCATCCGGAACTAAGCAAACTGAGAATGGAGCTGAACATGAACGCCAAGAAGAACCTGATCGCCGTGCTGATGACCGCCTTCGCCGCTACCGGCGCCTTTGCCGGCGAAGCGAACGACTTCGACCAGAGCTGGACCGGCGAGGCCCAGTCGGTGAAGACCCGTGCCGAAGTGAAGGCCGAGCTGGCCCAGGCCCGTGCCCAGGGTGAACAACTGGCCGTGTTCAGCGGCGAAGCCACCGTGCTGCCCGCGCAGGCCGCCACCGCCACCGCCCGCAGCCGCGAGGACGTGAAGCAGGAAACCATCAGCTTCCTGCGCACCCAGCGCAGCGCCGCCCCGATCAACATCGGCGGCTGAGTTCGAAGGGCGGGCCGAGCGGCCCGCTGCTGGTGACGACAAAGGAAAGGCCCGCTCCGCGGGCTTTTTTCATGGCGGCGACCGGCAGGTGGAAGTGGGGCAGAGCAGAGCCGCGTTCACGGCAGCGAGGCTGAAGCCGAGAACGCCTTTTTCATCGTATCCCGGTGATCCTGCCCTTCACTCGTAGTGCACGGTCCCCATCTGCACACGCCGCTGTGACCGCGAAGGTATTCCCTCGCTGTCATCCCTTGCCTCGATAGCCTGCTCCAGGTTCTCGCGCACGTCGTCGGGAATCCGGCGAGGCAGGTTCTCCACCAGGTAGGTGAGTTCGTTCACGTCGCACACCTGCTCCAACGCGAGCACCGCCTGCCGTCGCACGTGCTCGTTCGGGTCGTCCAGGCTTCCCGTGAGCAGCGGCAGGCTGTCCTGCGGGGGGAAGAAGCTCAGGGCCCACACCACCCGGCGCCGCACGTAGGCCGACTTCTCCTTGCGCCGCAGCCGCTTCAAGGGACCGAGTGCGGCGGGCTCCGCCATGGCAGCGAGGGCGAGTGAGGCTTCGGCGCGAACGCCTTCATCGTCGTCCTTCAAGCGCCGAATCAACGGTTCCACGAACTGGGGATCGCTGCAGTCCTGCAGTGCCTTGCAGGCCTGCTCGCGCACGTGGCTGTCGGCGTCATCCAGGGCACGGGCCAGCGCCGCGGCGGCGCCCGGGAGACCGCTGCGGGCGATGGCCTCGACCAGGGTTCCCCGGGTCACCGCATCCTTCGCGGGATCCATCAGGTGCGGCAGCACGTCTTGCCATCGCATCAGGGTGTCGGAACGCGCCAGCCCTTTTGCCGCAGCCTGCTGCACCTGAATCTCGGGGTCATCGAGACCCTTGAGGAACACGTCTTCTCCACCGTCTGGCTGCAATTTCGCGAGCGCTCGATACGCTTGCTCCCGCACGTCGCGGTCGGCATCCGCGGCTGCGCGCAGCAGGACGGGCAGGGCTTTCGGGTCCTGCAACCGGCCCAGGGCCTGGATCACCTGACGCCGAACCTCGACCTCTGCATCTGCGGCCGCCTCACGCAGGGCTGGCAGGGCTGAGGAGACGTCGTCCTGCGTGAAGGCCAGCAGCGACCACAAGCCGCGTGCCGCGCTGAGCCGGATCTCCAGGCTCGGGTCACGCAAGGACTCGCACAGGGCTGGCAGACCGGCGGCACTGTGCGTGTCCCCCAGCGCCTCGATGCGCGCTGCCCGGACGCGCGGGCTTTCCGATGCGCCCTGACGTGTTGTCGCGAGCCGGGCGACCACCCTTGCATCGCGAATGTTCGACAAGGCACTGGCCGCGTAGCAGCGCACCTCCTCGTCCGGGTCGGTGTGCATCAGTTCCGCGATCTGCTCGATGGCATCGCTGGCATCCAATGTGCCGAGGGCGATGACTGCTTCCAGCCTGACGTGAGCCGCCTCATCGGCCAGTGCTTTCTTCAGCACGGGAATGGCTTCGGCCGTGGAGTACCGCAGCGCATAGCATGCTTGCTCGCGCACGCGGGCCGATGGGTCAGAGACGGCATCGATGAAGGTCGGCACCGTGGCATCAGAACGGTCTCCAGCGCTCTCGTGCGCGGCGTAGATCGCCGTGGCGCGGACCCGGTCGCTTTCGTCTTGGGTCGCCTGCAGGAGCACGTCCAGCAGTTGTTCGTCCTTCATCGCACCGAGTTCAGAGGCCGCGCGATCGCGCACGTCGGCCTCTGTGTCCTGCTGAAGACGCTGCTTCACCGCCTCGATCGCCTGTTCGGTGCCGGCTCGCACGAGGCTGGTGATGGCGCTGGCGCGCACGTCTGGGCTGGGATCGCGAAGGGCTTCGATCAGGGCAGCGGCGCACCTTGCCGCACAGCTGCCCAGCGCTTCAGCCGCAGCGGCTCTCACCGTGGCGCTGGTGTCGTTGCGGAGCGCGGCCAGCACGGCTTCGCGAGCTTTGCGCAACGCCTCCAGCGGGTAGCGGCCCAGCGCGTGGGCCGCGCTCGCGCGAATGTAGGTGTCGCTGTCCCGTGTCGCCTCGATCAGGGCCGGGACGAAGGCCTCGTCCACGCCGGGATCGGTCAGGCTCACGTTCGCTCCCCGGCGCTCGTCGCTTGCCTGGTCCCGCAGGGATCGAATCAAGGTCCTGATTTCGTCGGCCGAGCGCCCTCCACTTGAACGCGCGGGCCTGAGCAAGGAGATGATGGAGCGAAAAAGCATGTGTTGTTATAGGTTCCGGCCTTCGCCGGCCTCCCCGAGGATCCCTGAAGACCGCGATTGTGGCCTGTGCTGCAGCCGCTCATGGCAGGGCGCCGGCCCGGCCCTTGTTTCAAACTTCCATAGGCCTGGCGGGTTCGCGCGACGAATGTTGGGCGATGCCGTCCTTTCGGGGCGGCACTCTGCGCCAACCGGAGATCGCCATGCTTCCCGTTCCTGCCTCGCTTCCTCTCAGCGCGCGTGCTGTTGTCTACGCTTCGCGGGCGCGCCACTGTCTCAAAGTCGGTAGCGTCGTCTACTTCGTTGCCTGCGCCCCGAGTGTCTTGGCGGCAGACACCGTGTGGACCGGAGGCGCTGGCCCCCGGGAGCCCTTCTGGGACCTGGCAAGCAACTGGTCTGCGGGACCGCCGGGCTCGACCGCGACACGCGCCTTGCTGGGCGACAGCGACACCATCCTCCGTCAGGGTACATTCGTGGCGCAGCAGGTGAGCGGGCAGGGCCGCCTAACTTTCTCCGGGGGAAACCTGGCACTGGCGGGCCCGGGCTCCGCCATCGGCCATCTGGACTTGGCGGGCGGCATGCTGCGCCATGGCATCGATCTCACGGTCGGCCGCCTCGACTGGCGTGCCGGCGGCATCGTCGCCGGCGATTCTGCCTCGAGCCTGGGCAACGCGCTCACGGTGAATGGGCCCGCCTTTCTGTCCGGTACGCTGAACGCCGGCAACGCAACCCGGCTGCAACTCAACGGGGCGGGCGAGTGGAAAGACGGCGCTTCTTCGATCGACAGCAATGGGTTCACCTTGGCCCTCGGCCCGCGCGCTACCTTTCACGACCATACCTCCACTGGGGAACACAGCTTGTCTGACGGGCGCCTGGTCAACGAAGGACGCTACCTGAAAACCGGCGCGGGGACGAGTTCCTGGGACGGCTACAACCACGTGTCCGAGAACCGCGGTCTGCTCGAGGTGTTGGGCGGGCGGCTCAAGATCGAGGGGGGGTACGCGCCCTTCTACAACTTCGGGACCCTGCGCGTCGAGAACGCCTCGATGGTCATCGGCGCGGAGCAGGGTGGCCTGAACAACAGTGGCACCCTCCATGTCGGGAACGGCGGGAGGCTGGAGGTCTCGCAGCCCCGGGGTGGCGGCGTGGGCAGCACCGGTGTGTGGACGATCGAGAGCGGCGGGTGGGTCGACCTGAGGGACACGGCGATGCACCCGGACTTGCCGGGGTGGTCGCCCTCGCCCTTCAAGGCGGGTGCGATCCGCAACGACGGGACGCTGATCTTCCGTGGCGGGGAGTTCAACAGTGCGGATGTGACCGGAGCCTTCGTCTTCAGCAAGGAGGTCGCGATCAGCGGCCGCGGCCGCTGGGAGGCGGTCGAAGGCGTGGACGTGCGGATCGAGCGCGACCTGCAGGTCGGGCGACTGCGCATCGCCGAGCCCAAGCCACACGACCCGCTGATGCCCTTCGATCATGTGTTCTCGCGCGTGGGGGTGGCCGGCGCCGTCACGGTGGACCGGCTGGACTGGGAGGATGGCTTCTTCGACCCGACCGGCCCGGTGACCGTGCGCCACACCGCCCGTCTGTCGAACGACCACGCCTACTGGAAGGGGCAGGAGATCCGCCGCCTCGCCAAAGAGATCAAGGTGCCCTTCACCTTCCTCGGCCGGGCGGAGTGGGACGGCAAGGGTGACCTGTTCGGCACGGGCACGGTCCGGGTGGCTCCCGGAGCGCGCTTCGAGGACCGGAACGAGCACGGGACCCTGGAGTACCAGGGCGGCACATGGGCGCCGCGGCTGACGCTGATCGACCTCGCCTCCTTTCAGAACCAGGGCCGCTATGTGAAGACCGGCGCCGCGACCACCCTGGTCCGGTCCCGCTTCGACAACCGGGGCAGTGTGCAGGTGGTGGACGCGGCCCCGCTTCTGTTCGCGGGCGCCCTCGAGAACACCGGCACCCTGGAAGCCGTGCGCTCGAGAATCGTCGTCTGGGGCCCGCTGGCCCAGCTGCGCGAGAGCACGCTCACCGCAGGCCGGTACGTGGCCCGCGACGGCACGCTGGTCCTCCAGGGCGCCGCGGCGCAGGACGGGGTCCAACCGGCCGGCATCTACGTGAACCGCGGGGGCATCGTCCTCGACGGCCCGCAGGCCCGCATCTCAACGGTGTGGTTCGGCATGGAGCAGGACGCCCTGCGTCACCTGAATGAGAACCACGGTGAACTGCAGGTGCTCAACGGGGCGAGGCTGACGAGCGCCTCGTCGCTCTACAACCGGGGCCAGCTTGCCGTCAGCGCCGCAGGCGTGGTGCAGGCCGCGGGCTTCAAGCAGGACTTCGCAGAGCCACGTCGCCCCACCTCGGCCACGTGGATCGACGGCACGCTGCAGGCGCAATACATCTGGTTCTCCACCGGTGATTTCGGTCCCGGCACGCGGGGCGGCATCGGTGTCGCGAACCTGGTCGGCGACGCGACGCTGTCCGAAAGCAACGTGCTGATGCTGGACATCCAGGACGCGCAGAGCTTCGATCGCGTGCGGGTGAGCGGCAGTGTCGAACTGCAGGGCGTGGTCCGTCTCGACTTCCTGGGCGCCGAGCCGCCGACGGGCACCTTCCGCGTCCTCACGGCGGTCGGCGGCATCGAAGGCCGGTTCCGCTCGCTGGAGTCCGACCTGGATCCGGCACGCTACCGGCTTGACGCGAACTACACCCCGACCTACCTGGAGCTCACCGTCACTGCCGCGCCCGAGCCGGGCACCTGGAGCCTGATGCTGCTGGGCGGGGTGCTGCTGGTCGCTGCGCGTCGGCTGGCCGGGCCAGCCTCTGGGTCAGGCAGGCCGGCGCGCACTGCACCGCCTCCACCACAGGGCCGCCGAACGCCTCACCACAACTTGCAACTATAATGCGAATCGTTCGCATTTGTGGCCAATGACGTGAGCTCCTCCTCCAATCCTGTGCCAGCCTCTCCTGCACCGATCCCGCTGGACCTGCGGCGGGTCGATGCCGCTTACGGCAGCGGCACCTCCGCTCCCGAGCGGGTCGCCGCGATCGGGGCCGTGGTGGTCGCGCACCTGGCGGCCGGCTGGGGCTTGATGCAGGTCGATGCCGTGCGCGAGGCGGTCAGCGAGGCCGCGCCCATCTTCGTCAACTTCGTGCAGGTGGCTCCGCCGCCGCCGGTGCCCGCCCCGCCGCCCCCTCCGCCGCCCGAGCCGCCGAAGCCGCGCCCCAGGACACCGCCGCCGCCGGCTCCCGTGGTCACGGCGCCGCCCAGCCCGGCCCCGGCGCCCTTTGTCGCGCCGCCGCCACCGGTCGAGCCGCAGCCGCCAGCGCCACCCGCGCCCGAGCCGGCTCCCCCCGTGCCGCCGGCGCCTCCGGCTCCGCCCGCACCGGCTCCGCCGCGCACCATCTCGGCCACCGAACTGCAGGTGGTCACGCCGGTGAGCGTCGTTTATCCGACCCAGTCCAAGCGCCTGGGCGAAGCCGGTCGTGTGGTGCTGCGGACGCTGATCGATCCCACCGGACGGCCGGCACAGGTGCTGGTCAAGTCCTCGTCCGGTTATGCCCGGCTCGACGACGCGGCCGTCAACGCCATGCGTGCGGCGCGTTTCCGCCCCCCGATGCGAGACGGCAAGCCCGAAGCCGTCTGGGCAGAGATGCCCATCCTTTTTGAACTGGAGAACTGACCGTGAACCCCTCCACCTCCCTCGGCTTCGGCCACTTCATCGCCCAGGCCGACGTCATCGGCAAGGCCTTGCTCGTGATGCTGGTGCTGATGTCGGCCATCTCGTGGTACCTGATCATCATGAAGGGCATCACCCAGTTCGTCCGCAAGAAGCGCAGCGAACAGTTCCTGAGCTTCTTTTGGAACGCCAGCTCGCTCGACGCGGTGCAGAACGAGATATCGACGCATGGCGTGCGCGACCCCTTCTCGCACCTCACCGCCCATGCGATGCACGCCCAGGCCCACCACGCGAAGTACGGCGCTGCCAAGCTGGAGGAGGCGGGCAGCGCGCAGGACTTCCTGACCCGCACGATCAAGAAGACCCTCGACGAGGAGACCATGCGTCTGGAGAACGGCCTCACGATGCTGGCCACCATCGGCGCGACCGCTCCTTTCGTCGGCCTGTTCGGCACGGTCTGGGGCGTCTACCACGCCCTCGTGGCGATCGGCATGAGCGGCTCCGGCACGCTGGACAAGGTGGCCGGCCCGGTGGGCGAGGCCCTGATCATGACCGGCATCGGCCTGGCTGTGGCCATCCCCGCCGTGATGGGCTACAACTGGCTGACCCGCAGCAACCGCGTGCTGACCGCCAAGCTCGACGCCTTCGCCTTCGAGCTGTTCACCTTCCTTTCGATGGGCCAGAGCCTGAAGGGCGAAAACGTGCGGCCCCTGAACCCGAACGGCCGTCACGGCGGCCAGCCGGCGCACGCCGCCTGAGCCGACGCGAAGGAGCACTTCCATGGCATTCGCCAGTTTCGACAACAAGTCCTCCGGCGCCCCGATGGCCGAGATCAACATGGTGCCGCTCATCGACGTGATGCTGGTGCTGCTGGTGATCTTCATCGTCACCGCGCCGCTGCTGACGCACGCCGTCAAGCTCGACCTGCCCAAGGCCACCGCCGAGGCCAACCAGCTCAAGCCCGAGAAGGTGGAATTCGCGATCGACGCCTCGGGCACGCGATTTTTCAATGGCGAGGTGGTCAGCCGCGAAGAGGCGATCAAGCGTTTCGCCACCGAGGGCGCCCGCCAGCCCCAGCCCGAGGTGCACCTGCGCGCTGACCAGAACGTGCCCTACCGCTATGTGGCCGAAACACTGGCCGACGCTTCCAAGGCCGGTCTGAGCAAGATCGGCTTTGTCAGCGAGCCCGAGCAGAAGTAGATTGCTCCGTCCCGAGCGAGGCCCTGCCCAGGTCCTCGCGGGACACCCGTCATTACCCAGGCTCTAGGCAGCGCCCGCTGCCCGGCCCAGGCAAGGCGTACCGGAGGGCCGACAAGGTCCCGTCCTGCCTGCAAGCCCGTCTTGTCCTGTTGTCTCCGGGTGTAGTCGCACCGCCAGGTCGCCCTGCTGATCGTCGCTCCGGTGTTCGTGAACCCCTCCGCCACCTACGGGAGACTGTCATGCAACGACGCGATTTCATCGGCTGGCTCGCCAGCTCGGCCCCCCTGTCTGCCGCCGTCCTCAGCGCTTGCGGCGGCGGCAGCGACGACAACGACGACACCGACAATCCCCCCGAGACGCCCCAGCCCAACCGCTACGCGGCCGAGTGGCTGGTGGCCGACCCGCAGGCGGCCGGCGCCTTCCCGCCGGCGCTGGACGAGGTGGAGCGGATCGACGAGTTCCTCAACGCCTGGGGCATCGCGATCCGGCCGGCCGGCGCGGGCGGGCACTTCTGGGTCGCCGCCGGCGGCTATTCCTTCCAGTTCGTCGGCGACGTGCGGGCCTCCTCGGACAGCTCGCTGCGCATCTTGTTCCAGGATGCGCTGGCCCTGGTCAAAGTGCCGGGTGCCGGTGTGCCGGACGGCGAGACCGAAGTCACGGACACGACGAAGTTCATCGGCTTCACGACCGGGGTGGCTTTCAACGGCGCGCCGCTGGATTCCGGGCAGTTCCTGGTGCGCGATCAACCCGTCGAGGTGGGCGGCCGGACCGAGCTGCTCACCGGCTCGGCGCGTTTCGTGTTCGCGACCGACTCGGGCGTGATCTCGGGCTGGACCGAGCGCGACGCGGACACCGGCGCCATCGTGCGCCAGGACGGGCCGGCGATGCCCATGATCGACCTGTCGGCCAGTGGCAGCCAGTTTTTCGGCCTGGCCGTGAAAACCGGCAGCTGGGACGAGCTGTGGGCGGCTGACTTCGGCAGCCAGCCCCAGATCCGCGCCTGGGACAGCCAGTGGCGGCCGCTGGACCTGGCGGCCCGCGGCGCCTTCGCCAACCCCTTCATCGAGGGCCGGACCCAGGCCCGCCCCGGGGACTATGTGCCCTTCAACATCCAGGTGCTGCGCTGGGGCGGACGCGACTGCGCGATCGTCGCCTATGCCAAGTCGCAGCCCGACCCCGCGGATCCGACCCGTTTCCTCGCGGGTGAGGAAGACGCGATCGCCGCTGACCAGGAAGGCGATCGCCCCGACCGTGGCCGGGTCGCGATCTTCGACCTTGAAGGCCGCTTGCTGCAGCGCATCGAGGACGATGGCCGGCTGAATGCCCCCTGGGGCCTGGCGGTCGCGCCGGACAGTGGCTTCGGGCGGCTCTCCGGCGCCTTGCTGGTCGGCAACTTCGGTGGCCGGGGGCGGATCGCCGCCTACGACGACGAGGGCCGTTTCCTCGACTTCCTGCGCGGCAGCGACAACGAGCCGTTCGCGGTGCCCGGCTTGTGGGGCCTGCAGTTCGGCAACGGCGCCAGCCTGGGCGACGCGAATGCGCTCTATCTGGCGGCCGGGCCGGGCGACGAGACCCAGGGGGTGTTCGGTGTGCTTCGGCCGGCGTGAGCGAACGTCGAACCGGTCACGCGGGTGACCGCTACGCGCGACCGGCCGGGGTATTCTTGTGCCGAACCAGCTCCAAAATCCGACGCGGGGCCGCGCGTCGGACCGGTCCGCCGTCCTGCAATGCAGGCTTGCGTTAGATCAATCCGTTATTTGTGTATGGATGATTCATTTCCGATTCATCTGTATGATCGCCCTTCATCGGGTTCTCCCTTGTCCATTCCAACTCGCCCTCTCATGCCATGAGTGCCTTCAACGAAGAACGCGTGCTGAGCGTCCATCACTGGACCGACCGCCTGTTCAGCTTCAAGACCACCCGCGACCAGGCCTTCCGTTTCCAGAATGGCCACTTCACGATGATCGGTCTCAAGGTCAACGGGAAGCCGCTGCTGCGCGCCTACAGCGTGGCCAGTGCGAACTACGAGGAGCACCTCGAGTTTTTCAGCATCAAGGTGCCCGATGGCCCGCTGACCTCGCGGCTGCAGCACCTGAAGGAAGGCGACACCATCCTGGTCGGCCGCAAGCCCACCGGGACGCTGCTGCTGGACTACCTGCTGCCCGGCAAGCGGCTCTACATGCTCGCCACCGGCACCGGCCTGGCGCCTTTCCTGAGCGTGATCCGCGATCCGCACACCTATGAGCGCTTCGAACAGGTGGTGTTGGTGCACGGCTGCCGCACCGTCGGCGAGCTGGCCTACCAGGACCTGATCACCCAGGAGCTGCCGGGCCACGAGTTCCTCGGCGAGCTGGCCTCGCAGCAGCTGCTCTATTACCCGACCGTGACCCGCGAGCCCTTCCGCAACCAGGGCCGCATCACGACCTTGATCGAGAACGGCAAGCTGGCGGCCGACCTGGGCGTGCCGCAGCTCGACCGCGAGAACGACCGGGTGATGATCTGCGGCAGCCCGCAGATGCTGAAGGACCTGAAGCAGATGCTCGACGAGCGCGGCTTCCACGAGGGCAACACGCACACCCCGGGCGACTACGTCATCGAACGGGCCTTCGCCGAGCAGTGAGATGCGACGCGGCAGCTGCCGCGATGCACGACCCAAGGGGCTTCGAGCCCCTTTTTTTTCGGGTCGCCTGTCCTCAATACGCCGCCGTGAAGCGCCGCCGGACGTGCTGCGGATACTCCACTTCGTCGAGGATGGCGACCGCCAGGTCGGCCACCGACAGACGGCCGGGCTGGTCCCCGTCCATCAAGGGCTGGTCGCCACCAAGGCGGAAGCCGCCGCGCCGCGGGCCCGGCTCCAGCAGGATGGGGGGCGACACGAAGGTCCATTCCAGCGCGGTCTCGGCCTGGATGAGCGTGAGGGCCTCGCGCGCGGCCAGCGCGCCCTGTTTCCACTGCGCCGGGAACTCCGGCGTGTCGACCAGCTGCACCCCCGGTGCAACGTACAGGCTGCCGGCGCCGCCGACGATCAGCAGCCGTTTCAGCCCGGCGCGCTTGACGCCCTCGATGATGGCGCGCGTGCCGCGCAGGAACTCGTCGTGCAGGTCCGGGTGTTCCCAGCCCGGGTTGTAGGCCGACAGCACCGCGTCATGCCCTGCGACGGCGGCCGCCACCTGGGCGGCGTCGACGACGTCGGCCTGCACGGCGCTCATCCCCGGCCGGGGCGCCAGGCGCCCGGGGTGGCGCGACAGCGCCGTCACTTCATGGCCGCGCTGCAATGTTTCCTGCAGCAGGGCCGAGCCGACGAAGCCGGTGGCGCCGATCAAAGCGAGTTTCATCACTCCTGTCCTTTCTGTTTGACCTCGAAAGAGGCGACGGTTCAACGATAGAGGATGAAGCAGCTCTACACTAGTCACGCAAATTGGCATTCGTAGTTCAGAAAAACTTCATGATCGAGCAGCTCAAGCGCATGGCCGTGCTGGCCGCCGTGGTCGAGCACCGCTCGATGAGCGCCGCCGCGCGGGCCCTGGGCACCACCACCTCGGCGGTGAGCCAGCAGGTGCGCCAGCTCGAGCGCGACATGGGGGTCACCCTGCTGCATCGATCCACCCGTCGCCTGCAGCTGACCGAGGCGGGTGAACGGTTCCACGCCGGCTGCGCCGCGATGGTCGCGGCGGCGCGCAGCGCCGAGCAGCAGCTCGCGCAGCTGCGCGACGCCCCGCTCGGCGAGCTCAGGGTGGCCTCCCCGGTCGGCTTTGCGCGCCACCTGGGACCGGCGCTGGCACCGCTGCTGGCGGGCAATGCCGGGCTCAGCCTGCACCTGCAGGTCGACGATGCCCTCATCGACCTGGCCGAGGCCCGCATCGACCTCGCGATCCGTTTCGGTCGCCTGCCAGATTCCAGCTGGGTCGCGCAGCGCCTCGCCGAGCTCGACCTGGCGGTCTGCGCCGCGCCCGCCTACCTGGCGCAGCGCGGCGTGCCCGCCAACCCGCAGGACCTGGCGGGCCACGAGTGGCTGCGTGTGGACCAGCGCCACCCGATGCCTCCGCTGGAGCTGCTCGGACCGCACGGCGCGGCGGAAAGGGTGCGACCGCGGGCGCGCGCCACCAGCAACAACCAGCTCTCGCTGCAACAGCTCTGCGAAGCCGGCCTCGGGCTCGCGGTGCTGGCACTGCAGGACATCGAGGCTTCCCTCCAGAGCGGCGCCCTGGTCACCCTGCTGCCCGACTGGCGCCCCGCCCCCTTGCCCATGTATGCGGTGACGCCGCAGCGTGGCACCCAACCTGCGAAGGTGCGCCATGCCATCGCCGCCCTGCAGACCTATCTGCTGGGCCTGCGCGGTGGCCGGGTGCTGCGCCCGGTGGGTGGGGCCTGAGGACCCGCACCGCACGGGCGCGTGTTCCGACATACCGGCCGCCTTCGTGCGCGGTTAGCATGCCCGCATGAAAGCGGCCTCCCGTGTCCACCACGTCCTGCGCCGGCCCCGGCGCGCCTGCCTGGCAGCGCTCGTCGCCCTGTGGCTGTGGCCCGTTCTCGCCACAGCGCAGTCGGCCTGGCTGTTCGGCGAACGCCACGACCACGCCGACCACCAGCGCCAGACGGCCGACGAGATCGCCCGGCTGGCGAAGCAGGGGCATCTGCACGCCGTAGTGATCGAGATGGCGGGGCAGGGGGCGAGCACCGTGGCCCTGCCGCCTGATGCCAGCGAGGCCCAGGTGCAGGCGGCGCTGGCGTGGAACGACAAGGCCTGGCCCTGGTCGCGCTACCGGGACGTGGTGATGAACGCGGTGCGAGCCGGCCGCCCGGTGTTCGGCGGCAACCTGTCGCGCCCGCAACTGCGCGAGGCGATGCGGCAGGGGCGCTGGGACGACACGGTGCCCGCTGCGAACCAACGCCGGCTGACCGAGGCGGTGCGCGACGGCCATTGCGGCTTGCTGCCCGAGGCGCAGCTGCCCGGCATGGTCCGCATGCAGCTGGCGCGCGACGACGCGCTGGCCCGGGCGGTCCGGCAGGCAGCCGAGGGCGCGGGCCGCGACGCCGTGGTGGTGCTCCTGGCCGGCTCGGCGCACGCCTCGCGGGAGCTGGGCGTTCCACTGCACTTGCAGAAGCTGGCACCGCGCCTGCCGCTGCGCACCATCGCCTTCTCGTCCAGCCACTCGCCCGCGGCGGCAGAGCCTGGCTTCGACGACTGGCGGCCGGCCCCCCACGAACCCCCGGCCGACCACTGCGCCGCCTTGCGAGGTGCGTGGCCCGCGTCGTCCCCCGCCAGCTCGCAAGCCCCTGCCCAGGACCCACGATGACCTCGACAACCCCTGCCTGCTCCGACACTCGCGGCCCGCTGGCCGGCCTGCGTGTGGTCGAACTCGGCCAGCTGATTGCCGGCCCCTTCGCGGCCAAGACGCTGGCCGACTTCGGCGCCGACGTGATCAAGGTCGAGCCGCCCGACGGCGGCGACCCGCTGCGCCAGTGGCGGCTGCTGCACGAGGGCACCAGCGTCTGGTGGCAGGTGCAGTCGCGCAACAAGAAAAGCGTGACCCTGGACCTGCGCCAGCCGGAGGCGCGCGAGATCGCGCGCCGGCTCATCGCCGAGGCCGATGTGCTGATCGAGAACTTCAAGCCCGGCGTGATGGAAGGCTGGGGGCTGGACTACGACAGCCTGAGCGCGAGCAACCCCGGGCTGATCATGCTGCGCATCAGCGGCTACGGCCAGAGCGGGCCCTACAGGGACCGACCCGGCTTTGGCGTGGTGGCCGAGGCGATGGGCGGTCTGCGCCACCTGAGCGCGGAGCCCGGCCGGGTGCCGGTGCGCGTGGGTGTCAGCATCGGCGACACGCTGGCCTCGCTGCATGGTGTGATCGGTGTGCTGATGGCGCTGCACCATCGGCGCGAGAGCGGCCGCGGCCAGGTGGTGGACGTCGCGCTCTACGAGGCGGTGTTCAACTGCATGGAAAGCCTGCTGCCCGAGTACAGCGCCTTCGGCGTGGTGCGCGAGCCGGCCGGCTCGGCCTTGCCCGGCATCGCGCCCAGCAATGCCTACCCGTGCCGCGACGGCTGGGTGCTGGTGGCCGGCAACGGCGACTCCATCTTCAAGCGGCTGATGGGCGCGATCGGCCGCGACGACCTGGCCGCCGACCCGGAGCTGGCGAACAACGTCGGCCGGGTGCGCCGCGTGGCCGAGATCGATGCGGCCATCGCCGCGTGGACCGCGTCGCGGGCGGTGCCCGAGGTGCTCGACACGCTGGAGACCGCGCGTGTGCCGGCCGGCCGCATCTACACCGCCAAGGACATCGCGGAAGACCCGCACTACCGGGCGCGCGGCATGATCCAGCGTGTCGAGAGCGCCGACGGCCTCAGCGTGGAGGTGCCGGGCGTGGTGCCGGTGCTCTCGGCGACGCCTGGCGCGATAGGCCGGCGTGCGCCCACGCTGGGCGAGGACACGCAGGCGGTGCTGCGCGAGGTCGGGGTGACGG
This sequence comes from Aquabacterium sp. A7-Y, assembly GCF_026153205.1. Lineage (GTDB taxonomy): Bacteria > Pseudomonadota > Gammaproteobacteria > Burkholderiales > Burkholderiaceae_C > Caldimonas. Next base: position 24,415 of record NZ_JAPFBW010000022.1, read on the forward strand.
CCGAGCAGCTGCAGGCGCTGCGGGACCGCGGCATCGTGTAGCCAGCACAGCCTGTCTGTCCCCACAGGAACTCAGGGCGACGGCGGGCGGGATGCCGCCGTCCCCAGCTGACGATCGTGCAGGCGTCGAAACAGCCCCAGTGCCGCGACCGCGCCGAGGAGCGCCAGGAACATGTCCGATTGGGTGTCCCAGGGATCGCCCTGGGTCCCCAGGAATTCGTCGGCCCCCTGGCCCAGCGCCAGCGCGGCGGCCGATTCGGCCAGCTCGTAGGTCGCACTGATGCTCAGCACGATGCAGACCACGAGGAAAGTCAGCATCGCGCGGCCGCGTACATGGTCGCCGCGGATCAGGATCTCGCGCGCGACGAGTGCCGGCACGAAACCTTGGAAGAAGTGGCCGATCTTGTCGTAGGGGTTGCGTTGCAGACCCAGCACCTCGGCGATCTGGAAGCCGAGCGGGACTCTCGCATAGGTGTAGGCCCCGCCGACCATCAGCACCACGCCGTGCAGGAAGATGCACAGATACAGCAGCGTCGTGAGCGGGAAGCGGCGCTGCGTCGCCCAGAGGACAGGCAGCGCAATCACGACCGGCAGCACTTCCAGCGCCCAGGTGAGGCGATCGTAGGGCTGGATGCCGGACGCCAGGAGCAGCGCCAGCAGCGCCAACGAAGCGAAAACCAGGGATCGGGTACTCGGTGTGTCCATGTCTGAGCTGCTTGGCCGTGTTTGAATCTCTGTCCATGCCGCCGGCGCCTTGCCGGGTGGCGGCAGCATACCCGTGCTGGTGCCCGCTTCACGCCGCCCCGTTGTTGCGCTTGAGGTCCCGGAAGGCCGCGAACAGCCAGGAGCGCATGCCGATCACCAGGGTGTAGGGCGCCCGCTGCGAGGCCGGCAGCTTCTGGTCGGCCAGGTGCTGCTGCGCGAAGTCCTGGGCGACGCGCTGCAGCCTCTCGTTGAAGAGGTTGGCCAGGCTCTTGCCGATCGAGCCGTGCACCAGTGTCAGCATCTCGCCTTCGCCGTCGAAGCCGCCGCTGTAGTAGTCGTCCACCACTTCGGCACGGAAGTACTGCATCACCGGCCCGTGCGGTCGCCAGCGGAATCCCTTGGCGACCTTGAGCCGGTAGCGGTTCATGGGCTTGAGCTCGATGATGCCGAGGCGGTCGAGCTGGGTCAGGTACTTCACCACGTCGGCCTCGCTGAGCGTGTAGGTCGACAGCATCTGCTCGAAGGTCCACTGGCTCAGGCAGCAGATCGCCACCAGCAGCAGGCGCCGGTCGGCGATCACGGCCTTCTCCTGCTCCACGCTCAATTCGCGCCGCAGCGGCTGGGCGTCGGCGACACGACGCGCCAGGTCGGCGAAGTCCAGCTTCAGCACCCGGCAGATCTCGTCGATGCGCGACAGCGGCATGTCGCCCTTGGCGAACACACGCTTGACGCTGGACTCGGCCATGCCCAGCTGTGTCGCCAGCTCGGCATAGGTGATGCCGGCGGCCTTCAGCTCGGCCTTCAAGGCGGTGACGAGGTCCAGGGTGGTACTCATGATGTGGGGGTCTCCTCTCCCAGGTGAAGTATCTCCTGAAGATACCAGAGGTCGCGTGGAAGGCAACAGCGTATCGTTTCCTTGCCGGCCGGGCGGCGGCTCGGCACGATGCGCAGCATGTTCAACAGCCCTGAGGCTTGCATGCGTACCCACCCTGCCATCCGTCGCGATACCTCCGCCTGGAAGGCACAAGTCTGGATCTCCTTCGGCACTGCGGTCACGCTGTGCGCCACCGGCCTCGCCTGGCTGCCGGGCGAGGACATCCACCGCGCATTCATGGTGATGGGCTACGTGTTCTGTCTCTCCTCGGCCTTCGCGCTGGCGAAGTTCGTGCGCGACAACGAAATCCGCAAGACCGACACCCCGATGTGGAAGCTGGTGGTCTGGGGCGGCTTCGGCGTGTCGATGGCGCTGACCGCCTGGGGCCTGTGGCGCATGGGCATCAACCCGACCTACAAGGCCTACCTGGGCGTGAGCTGGCTGTTCCTGATCTCCAGCGTCTTCACGCTCGCCAAGACCCTGCGCGACGCCCACGAGGCCGACCTGGCCCAGGCCCGCATGGAAGGCGCTGCGCTGCGCCCGGCCTCCACCCAGGACGCCGCCTGATCGACCCCGCCGGCCCGTCGGCCGGCGCCACCGTCCCTTCCTGAGGAGCCATCCATGAGCTTCCGTCTTGTCCTGCCAGCCGCGCTCGCGGCTCCGGTGCTGGCCCTGGCCTGCCTCGGCCTGCCCGGGTCCGCGCTTGCCCACCCCACCCATGTCTCCGAAGCGAGCGCCTTGTCGGCCCTGCCGCTGGCCGTCTCGGTGGCGGCGCCCGTCGGCCTGCTGTCCGGCGGCGTGGTCCTGAGCGTGGTGGCTGTCGAGGCCTCGGTCGACGGCACCGTCTGGGTGCTGGAGCGTGCCTCCGACGGCGCCCGGGCCAGCCTGCGTTTTGCCGGCCAGGCGGCCGGCGCCGTGCTGCTGTCGGCCGGCACCGCGGTGACGGTGGTCGCACTGGGCGCCGGCTGGGTGCTGTCGGCCGCCGGCGAGGCCATCGCCTTCATCCCCAATGAGCTGGGCGCGGCCCTGCTCTACAACGAGCGCCTGACGCGATGAGCGCCATGGCCTATCCCCACGCGCGTCGGCAGCTGCGTGCGCTGCCGGCCCTGGCCGCATTGATCGCGGGGCTCCTGCTGGCAGGCCCTGCGCAGGCCGGCCGCTCCTGCGAGCACAAGCCGATGGCCACCCAGACCCTGGTGCGCGGCATCGAACTGGCGCAGCGCACCACCCGTTTCCTCGACGCGTCAGGCGAGCAGGTGGTGGTGATCGCCCGCGTCGGCCAGGACCTGCGCCGCCATGGCCTGCACTATTCGCACCTCGGTTATGCCTTGCGCGAGACGCCCGGCGGGCCCTGGCGTGTGGTGCACAAGCTCAACCAGTGCGGCACCGACCGCGCGGCGCTCTACCGCCAGGGGCTGGGCCAGTTTTTCCTCGACGACCTGTTTGCCTTCGAGGCCGGCATCGTGCGCCTGAGCCCCGAGCTGCAGGCGGCGCTGCTGCCGGTGCTGCGCGATCCCCAGCGGGCGGCGCGGCTGCACACGCCCGCCTACAACATGCTGGCCTACCCGTGGGCGCAGCGCTACCAGCAGTCCAACCAGTGGGCCGTCGAGACGCTGGCGATGGCGGCCGACCCCGGCGCGCGCACCCGCGAGCGTGCCCAGGCCTGGCTGCGCCTGAAGGACTACGAGCCGAGCGAGCTGCGCATCGGCACGCTGACTCGCCTGGGCGGGCGCATCAGCGCGGCCAACATCGCCTTCGACGACCATCCCAATGGCCAGCGCTACGCCGGGCGCATCCACACCGTCACGGTGGACTCGGTGTTTGCCTGGCTGGAGCGCAGCGGGCTGGGCGGGCGGGTGGAGGTGGTGCGATGAGCCGCCGGCCGACATACCTGTTGGACGAGGGGTCGTCACCAAGGGCCGAGCGCCGGGCCGCTCCCAAGCCGGCCCGCGTCCCCTCGGGGGACCGGCCGATGTACTCATCGGACGAGGGGTCGTCACCAAGGGCCGAGCGCCGGGCCGCTCCCAAGCCGGCCCGCGTCCCCTCGGGGGACCGGCCGATGTACTCATCGGACGAGGGGTCGTCATGACGGTTCGCTCACTGGCTTGGGCCTGGGCGGCCTGGACGCTCGTCACCGCGCTCGCGGGGGCTTATTACGCCGCCGGCCGATTGGCCTCCCGGCCCGTGTCGGTGCCGCTGCTGCTGACGCCGGGCCAGGTCGTCCAGGCCGAGGTCGGCAGCGTGCTCGGCCACCATCTCGTGATGGGGCTGCAGTCCGAGCGTGTGCCTCGCCACCTGGACTTGCAGCCGGTCGCAGGCGGCGCCCCGAGCGTGCCCGGCGACGGCCGCACGCACAGGCTGCAGAGCCCGGCTGCCGCGGTGCAAGTCGAGGTGTCGGTGCAGTCGCGCCGTCGCGCCGAGCCGGTGCCAGGGCCCACTCCGAATGTGCCGGCCGGCCGCAGCAGCGTGACGCTGAAGGTGACCGAGGTCGCGCCCGGACTGCGCGGCGAGACGGTGCGCTTGCTGGTCCAGGCGCCCGTGACCTTCAAGACCACCCAGGCCGGCTACCACTGGCTGTGGTTTTATTGGCTGGCACTGCCGGTATTTGTACTGAGCCAGTATGTCTGGGCCCTGGTGCTGGTGGTTAAATCCCAGCGACGTCGGACAGCCGCTGCCGTGCCGCTCTCGCAAGCCTATTCCTGAGCCGCCGGCCGCACCTCATCACCTATGCAGCAAGAACAACACACCAGCCAGTTCGCCCTGTTGAAGCAAGGCCGCTTCGCACCGTTTTTCTGGACCCAGTTCCTGGGCGCGGGCAACGACAACCTGTTCAAGTTCGCTTTCACGGTGCTGGTCACCTACCAGCTGCAGGTGGCCTGGCTGCCGCCGGCGCTCGCGGGCCTGGCGATCGGTGCGCTGTTCATCCTGCCCTTCCTGCTGTTTTCCGCCACCAGCGGGCAGCTGGCCGACAAGTACGACAAGGCGGTGCTGATCCGCTTCGTCAAGTCGCTGGAGATCGCCATCATGGCGGTGGCCGGCTGGGGTTTCATGACCCAGCAGGTGGCGCTGCTGCTGGCCTGCGTGTTCCTGATGGGGCTGCACTCGACGCTGTTCGGCCCGGTCAAGTACGCCTACCTGCCGCAGCACCTCGACGAGCGTGAACTGACCGGCGGCAACGGCATGGTCGAGATGGGGACCTTCGTCGCCATCCTGCTCGGCAACGTCGCCGGCGGCCTGCTCATCGCGGTGCCGGGCTCGGGCAGCACCTATGTCGCATGGGCCTGTTTCGGCCTCGCGGTGCTGGGCCGGGTCACGGCCCAGCGCGTGCCGGTCTCGCCCGCCACCGACCCGCAGCTGAAGATCAACTGGAACCCGGTCACCGAGACCTGGCGCAACCTGAAGCTCGCCGGCGACAACGTCGCCGTGTTCCGCTCCATCCTGGGGATCTCCTGGATGTGGTTTTTCGGCGCCGTTTTCCTGTCGCAGTTCCCGGCCTTCGCCAAGGACGTGCTGCACGGCAACGAGCAGGTGGCCTCGCTGCTGCTGGTGGTGTTCTCGATCGGTATCGGTGTCGGCTCGCTGCTGTGCGAGACGCTGTCGCGGCGCCATGTCGAGATCGGCCTGGTCCCGGTGGGCGCCTTGGGCATGAGCGTGTTCGCGATCGACCTCTACTTCGCTTCGCGCGGCCTCCCGGCAGGCGCCAGCCACGACCTGGCGAGCTTCGTGGCGCAGCCTGGCCACTGGCGCGTGATGGCCGACCTGCTGCTGCTGAGCCTGAGCGCCGGGCTCTACAGCGTGCCGATGTATGCGCTGATCCAGCTGCGCGCCCAGCCCAGCCACCGGGCCCGCATCATCGCGGCCAACAACATCCTCAATGCGTTGTTCATGATCGCCAGCGCCGTGATGGCCGGCGGCCTGCTCGAGGCCGGCTTCACGATCCCCCAGGTGTTCCTCGTCACCGGGCTGCTCAACGCGGTGGTGGGCTTCTACATCTTCATGCTGGTGCCCGAGTACCTGCTGCGTTTCGTGGCCTTCCTGCTGTCGCGCTGCATCTACCGCTTCAAGGTGCGCGGCGACGAGCACATCCCGGCCCACGGCGCCGCCATCGTCGCGGCCAACCACGTGAGCTTCGTCGACGCCATCCTGCTGATGGCGGCCAGCCCCCGGCCCATCGTCTTCATCATGGACCACCGCATCTTCCGCATCCCGGTGTTGGGCTGGCTGTTCAAGCTGGCGCGCGCGATCCCGATCGCGCCGCAGAAGGAAGACCCGGCCACCTACGAGCAGGCCTTCGCCCGCGCCGCCGAGGTGCTGCGTGAAGGCGACCTGCTGGGCATCTTCCCCGAGGGCGCGATCACGCGCGACGGCGAACTGCAGGCCTTCAAGGGCGGCATCATGAAGATCTTGGAGGAGCAGCCGGTGCCGGTGGTGCCGGTGGCGCTGCAAAACCTCTGGGGCTCCTATTTCTCGCGCGTGGAGCAGGGCCAGGCGATGGTGCGGCCGTTCCGGCGCGGCCTGTTCAGCCGGGTCGGCCTGGTGGCGGGGCCGGCGCTGCCACCGCAGCAGGTGAGCCCCGAGAGCCTGCGCGAGCAGGTGGGCCGCCTGCTCGCGAGCTGAGACGCCCGGCGCGGCAGCCGGCCTGCGGGGTCGCGCGCCGCTTTCTTGCCGCCCTCCAGGCGCGCCCCCTTCCAGGCTGCCCCGTCGCTGTCGAGGGCGACCGCCTGCCGGCGTGGGCCGGCGCTGGAAGCACCCTGCCGGCGCCGATGGCGCCGCGTTTCATTGCAGCTGTGCAGCGCTTGCGACACCACTGATACGAATTGTCAGCTTCGTCAGCGCCAAGCTGGGGCATTCTTCCGCCCATTTACATCGAAGATGTCAGGGGCTCTTTTCATGCCGTTCCAGTTGTCCCGCGCCGCGCTCGCGCGGATCGTGCCCTTCGCCTTGTTCATGATCCTGCTGGTGGTCCGCGGTGCCGTGCCCGAGGACTCGGGCCTGGACGGCCGCTGGATCTACGGCGTCTGCGTGGTCGCCGTGGCGGCCGTTCTCGTGGGGTTCCGGCGCGAATACGTGGAACTGGCTCGCGCCACGGCGCCCCGCCTCGGCGAGTGGGTGCTCGCCATTGGCGTGGGGCTGGCGGTGTTCGGGCTGTGGATCCACATGGACCTGCCCTGGATGGTGGTGGGCGAGCCGACCGCCTCGTTCACGCCGGTCGATGCGGAGGGCCGGCTCGACTGGCCGCTGATCGTGGTGCGCTGGATCGGCGCGGCCCTGCTGGTGCCGGTGATGGAGGAGCTGTTCTGGCGCTCCTTCCTGATGCGCTGGCTGGAGCAGCCGCAGTTCGAAGGCGTCGATCCCCGGCGCGTCGGGCTCAAGGCGATCGCCCTGTCCACCGGCGTCTTCGCGCTGGCCCACACCCTGTGGCTGGCCGCCATCGTGGCCGGCCTCGCCTATGCCTGGCTGTACCGCCACACCGGCAAGCTGTGGGTGCCGGTGATCTCGCATGCCGTCACCAACGGCGTGCTGGGGGTGTGGGTGGTGACGACCGGCGAGTGGGCCTTCTGGTGAGCCGGCGGCGAGCCACCCGTCTTCGCGCAGCGGCTTGAGCCGCCCCGCTGTCCCGCAGGCGCTACAGTTCACCCTTGGCGCGGCGCCGCCGCGCACCGAACCAGGCTCCCACCATGCTCGCCTACCGACATGCATTCCACGCGGGCAACCATGCCGACGTCCTCAAGCACCTCGTGATGGTGCAGGTGCTGCGCTACCTGGGCGAGAAGGAAAAGCCGTACTGGCTGATCGACACCCACGCCGGTGCCGGCGCCTACAAGCTGCAGGGCCGTTATGCGCAGCAGAACGCCGAGTTCGAGAACGGCATCGGCCGGCTGTGGGAGCGCGACGACCTGCCCGAGGCGGTGGCCGACTACGTCGCGCTGGTGCGCGAGCACAACGCCAGCGGCGCGCTCAAGCACTATCCCGGCTCACCCGCGCTGGCGCTGCAGCTGCTGCGCCCGCAGGACCGGCTGCGCCTGTGGGAGCTGCATCCCACCGACCTCAAGCTGCTGGCCCAGCACTTCGGCAGCCAGCCGCACACCGAGGTCCACCACGGCGACGGCTTCAGCGGCCTGAAGTCGCAGCTGCCGCCGCCTTCGCGGCGCGGCGCGGTGCTGATCGATCCGCCCTACGAGATGAAGGCCGACTACGGCCTGGTGGTCAACACCGTGCGCGACGCGCTGAAACGCTTCGCCGAGGGTGTGATCATGGTGTGGTACCCGCACCTTCCGCGGCTGGAATCGCAGCAACTGCCGCAGCGCCTCAAGTCGGTCGCGCCCAAGGGCTGGCTGCATGTGCGCATGACGGTGCAGCAGCCCGATGCCCAGGGCTATGGGCTGCTGGGCAGCGGCATGTTCGTGATCAACCCGCCGTGGGTGCTGCACGACCGGCTGCGCGACCTGCTGCCGTGGCTGACGGAGGCGCTGGCGCAGTACGACGGCGCCAACTACCTGCTGGAGCAAATGGCGGCCTGAGGGTCGCCCTGCGAAGAGCTAGACGCCGCGGGCGCGGTCCGCGGCGAACTGCCGGCGCCAGCTGTCGAAGCGGCCGGCGTCCAGTGCCTCGCGCACCTCGCGCATCAGGTTCAGGTAGTAGTGCAAGTTGTGGATGCTGGTCAGCATCGGCCCCAGCATCTCGCCGCAGCGGTCCAGGTGGTGCAGGTAGGCACGGCTGAAGGTGCTGCAGGTGTGGCAACTGCAGCTCTCGTCCACCGGGCGCTGGTCGGTCTTGTAGCGGGCGTTGCGCAGCCGCAGGTCGCCGAAGCGCGTGAACAGGTGCCCGTTGCGGGCGTTGCGGGTCGGCATCACGCAGTCGAACATGTCGATGCCGTTGGCGACGCCGTCGACCAGGTCCTCGGGCGTGCCCACGCCCATCAGGTAGTGCGGCTTGTGGGCCGGCAGGCGTGGGCCGATGTGCTCGAGCACCCGCATCATCTCGGCCTTGGGCTCGCCGACGCTGAGGCCGCCGACCGCGAGGCCGGGGAAGTCGAGCGCTTCGAGCCCGGCCAGCGACTCGTCCCGCAGCTGCGTGTACATGCCGCCCTGCACGATGCCGAACAGCGCGTTCGGGTTCTGCAGCTTGTCGAACTCGACCTGGCAGCGCCTGGCCCAGCGCAGGCTCAGCTCCATCGAGTAGCGCGCTTCCTTCTCGGTGGTGAGGTGGCCGGTCGCCTTGTCGCCCATGATGTAGGGCGTGCACTCGTCGAACTGCATGACGATGTCGCTGTTGAGCACACGCTGGATCTGCATGCTCACCTCGGGCGTCAGGAACAGCTTGTCGCCATTGACCGGCGAGGCGAACTTGACGCCCTCTTCGCTGATCTTGCGCATGTCGCCCAGGCTCCAGACCTGGAAGCCGCCGCTGTCGGTCAGGATGGGTTGGCTCCAGCCCTCGAAGCGGTGCAGCCCGCCGAACTGCTGCAGCACGTCCAGCCCGGGGCGCAGCCAAAGGTGGAAGGTGTTACCGAGGATGATCTGCGCGCCCATCTCTTCCAGCGAGCGCGGCATGACGCCCTTGACCGTGCCATAGGTGCCCACCGGCATGAAGATCGGCGTCTCGACCACGCCGTGGTTCAAGGTGAGGCGGCCGCGCCGGGCCAGGCCCTCGGTCTTCAGGACTTCGAAGTGGAGGCCGCGGGAGAGGGGGGCGGGAGTGGACGGGAGCGTCTGAGGCATGGCGAGTATCAGGAAAAGGATGGCCGCGCAGGGCTCTTGTAAAGCTGCCGCGGGACGGCTAGTCTACCGGGCGCTGTCTTGTCGAAAAATTGATGAAGACCGCGCGAAGCGGAGCAGGGAGATACCATGTCCTCCACCGAAAAACCGAATGGCCCGGGTTCAGCGCCTCGCAGCGCGGAGTTCCAAGCGCAGCTCAAAGCTGCGCGCGAGATCATGAAACGTCGCTGGGCAGTGTTGAGAGCCTTGGCCAGGTGACGAAGCCCACGCTCAACACGCCCGCGCCAGCAGCATCGCATCCCCATAGCTGAAAAACCGGTAGCGCTCTTCGATTGCGTGCCGGTAGAGCTCCATCACCCGCTCATACCCGGCAAAGGCACTGACCAGCATCATCAGCGTGCTCTTGGGCAGGTGGAAGTTGGTCAGCAGCCGATCCACCACCTGGAACTGAAAGCCCGGGGTGATGAAGATGTCGGTCTCGCGCGCGCCCGCGGTCAACGTGCCGCCCAGAGCGGCCGACTCCAACGCACGCAAGGTGGTCGTGCCGACGGCGACCACCCGGGCGCCGTCGCGGCGCACCTGCTCGCTGGCCGCGACGGTGGCCTGCGGCACCTCAAACCACTCGCTGTGCATCTTGTGCTCCGCGAGGTTTTCGGTGCGCACCGGCTGGAAGGTGCCGGCGCCGACATGCAGCGTCACATTCGCGGTGCCCACGCCGCGCTCGCGCAACGCCGCCAGCACGCCCTCGTCGAAGTGCAGCGCTGCGGTCGGGGCCGCGACCGCGCCCGGCTTGTCGGCGAACACCGTCTGGTAGCGCCGTTCGTCCTCGCTGCTGTCCTCGTGCGTGATGTAGGGCGGCAGCGGCACGTGGCCGTGGCGCTCCAGCAGCGCCAGCGGCTCCTCCGGAAAACGCAGGTGGAACAGGCCGCCGTCCGGGCCGCCGCGGCCCAGCACCTCGGCATCGAAGGCCTCGGCGAAACGCACCGTGCTGCCCGGCTTGGGCGACTTGCTGGCGCGCAGATGGGCCAGCACCTCGTGGCCCGGCAGTACGCGCTCGACCAGCGCCTCGACATGCCCGCCGCTGGCCTTGGCGCCGTGCAGCCTGGCCTTGATCACGCGGGTGTCGTTGAAGACCAGCAGGTCGCCCGGCTCCAGCAGGCCGGGCAGCTCGCGGAAGACCCGGTCCACCGGGGCGCGACCGCGGCCGTCGAGCAGCCGCGAGGCGCTGCGTTCGGCGGCGGGGTGCTGGGCGATGAGTTCGGGAGGCAGCGCGAAGTCGAAGTCGCTCAGGGTGTAGGCGCGAGACATCTTGGAACGAGGGCCGGACAGACCCGTGCCGCAGGTGAAAAAAGCAAAGGCAGAATTGTCGCCTATGCCCCCGGTCGCCGCTTCCAGCCCCGTTCCGCCGTCCGCACCGCCCGCCTCCGCGCCGAAGCGGGAGAAATCGGCGCCGCAGAAGGCGCTGGAGAAGATGGGCCTGGAGCGTGATATCGACCTGGCCTTGCACCTGCCGCTGCGCTACGAGGACGAGACCCGCATCACGCGACTGCGCGATGCGCGCCACGGCCAGGCCGTGCAGGTCGAGGGGGTCGTGTCCGACAGCCAGGTCACACTGCGTCCGCGCCGCCAGCTCGTCGTGACGCTGGACGATGGCAGCGACACCGTCCAGCTGCGCTTCTTCAGCTTCTACCCGGCCCACCAGAAGACGCTCTCGGCCGGCCAGCGTGTGCGTGTGAGGGGCGAGCTGCGCGGCGGCTTCCTGGGGCGCGAGATGGTGCACCCCAGCTTCAAGGCGGTCGATGAAGACACCCCGCTGGCCGCCTCGCTGACCCCGGTCTACCCGACCTCGGCCAACCTGCCGCAGAACTACCTGCGCAAGGCCGTCGCCTCGGGGCTGGCGCGCGCGCGGCTCGACGAGATCCTGCCCGAGGCGGTGCTGCCGCCGGGGCTGCCCAGCCTGCACGAGGCGCTGCACTTCCTGCACCACCCGCCGCCGGCCACACCCGTGCTGACGCTCGAGGACCGCAGCCACCCCGCCTGGCAGCGCCTGAAGTTCGAGGAGCTGCTGGCCCAGCAGCTCTCGCAGCTGCAGGCGCAGCGCGAGCGCGCGCTGCTGCGGGCGCCGGCGCTGCCGCTGGAGCGCGGCGGCCTGCACGAACGGCTGCTCGCCGCCTTGCCGTTCCGGCTCACCGACGCGCAGCGCCGCGTCGTCGAGGAGATCGCGCGCGACCTGCAGCGGCCCCAGCCGATGCACCGCCTGCTGCAGGGCGACGTCGGCTCGGGCAAGACGGTGGTCGCCGCGATGGCGGCCGCCGTCGCGATCGGCGCCGGCTGGCAGTGCGCGCTGATGGCACCTACCGAGATCCTGGCCGAGCAGCATTTCCGCAAGCTGGTCGGCTGGCTGGAGCCGCTGGGCATCGTCATCGCCTGGCTGACCGGGAGCCAGAAGGGCAAGGCGCGCCGCGAAATGATCGCCCGGGTGGCCGACGGCGAGGCGCAGCTGGTCGTGGGCACCCACGCGGTGATCCAGGACCAGGTCGAGTTCGCGCGCCTGGGGCTGGCGGTCATCGACGAGCAGCACCGCTTCGGGGTGGCCCAGCGCCTCGCGCTGCGCAGCAAGATGAAGCCCGGCCCCGGCCTGGCCGAGGGCGACGCGGGCCTGGAGCCGCACCTGCTGATGATGAGCGCCACGCCGATCCCGCGCACCCTGGCGATGACCTACTACGCCGACCTCGACGTCTCGACCATCGACGAGCTGCCGCCGGGTCGCACGCCCATCGTCACCAAGGTGTTCTCCGACGCCAAGCGCGAGATGGTCGTCGCCCGCATCCGCGACGAGGTGGCCCAGGGCCGCCAGGTCTACTGGGTCTGCCCGCTGATCGAGGAGTCGGAGAAGCTGGACCTGCAGAACGCCACCGCGACCCACGAGCAGCTCAGCCAGGCGCTGCCCGGCTGCATGGTGGGGCTGCTGCACGGCCGCATGCCGGCGGCCGAGAAGGCAGCGGTGATGTCGCTGTTTTCGGGCGGCCAGATGGCGGTGCTGGTGGCGACCACCGTGATCGAGGTCGGCGTCGACGTGCCCAATGCCAGCCTGATGGTGATCGAGCATGCCGAGCGTTTCGGGCTCAGCCAGCTGCACCAGCTGCGCGGGCGGGTCGGGCGGGGCGCGGTCGCGAGCGTCTGCGTGCTGCTCTACACCTCACCCCTGTCGGACAGCGGCAAGTCGCGCCTGAAGGCCATGGCCGAGACCCACGACGGCTTCGAGATCGCCCGGCGCGACCTGGAGATCCGCGGCCCGGGCGAATTCCTTGGCGCCCGCCAGTCCGGCGCGCCGCTGCTGCGCTTCGCCAACCTGGAGGAGGACATCGGGCTGGTCCGGCAGGCCCGGCGCGCTGCCGCCGAGCTGCTGGACGACCACCCCGGCATCGCCGCCGCCCACGTGGCTCGCTGGCTGGGCGGCAAGGCCGAGTACCTGAAGGCCTGACCGCGTGGCCCGGTGCCTGCCACAGGCCGGCGCTCCCCGCCCTGGGCGCCCGGCAAGGCCGAGGTGCGCCGAAGGGCAATTGCCCGGCATACCGGTCAAGGCGCAACGGGCGCACAATCGGATGACGGCTGCGATAGTTTTTTGCTTAAATGCCAGGAGCAGCCGCTGTACCGGAGACTCTCGATGACCTTGACCGAACTGCGCTATATCGTGGCCGTGGCCCGTGAGAGGCATTTCGGCCGCGCCGCCGAAGCCTGTTTCGTCTCGCAGCCCACGCTGAGCGTCGCGATCAAGAAGCTCGAGGACGAGCTCGACGTCAAGATCTTCGAGCGCGGCGCCAGCGAGGTCAGCGTCACCCCGCTGGGCGAGGACATCGTGCGCCAGGCCCAGGCGGTGCTGGACGAGGCGGCGGCGATCAAGGAGATCGCCAAGCGCGGCAAGGACCCGCTGGCCGGCCCGCTGCGGCTGGGCATCATCTACACCATCGGCCCCTACCTGCTGCCCGGCCTGGTGAAACAGGCGATCGAGCAGGTGCCGCAGATGCCGCTGATGCTGCAGGAGAACTTCACCGTCAAGCTGCTGGAGATGCTGCGCACCGGCGAACTCGACTGCGCCATCATGGCCGAGCCGTTTCCGGACACCGGGCTCGCGATCGCGCCGCTCTACGACGAACCCTTCGTGGTCGCCGTGCCGCGCCACCACGCGCTGGCGCGGCGCGAGAACGTGAGTTCCGAGGAGGTCAAGCGCGAGACCATGCTGCTACTGGGCACCGGGCACTGCTTCCGCGACCACGTGCTGGAGGTCTGCCCCGAGTTCGCGCGCTTCTCCAGCGATGCCGAGGGCATCCGCAAGAGCTTCGAGGGCTCCTCGCTGGAGACCATCAAGCACATGGTGGCCTCGGGCATGGGCATCACCGTGGTGCCGCAGCTCAGCGTGCCGCGCGAGCCGCAGCAGCACGTCGCCTACATCCCCTTCCGCGACCCGGTGCCGACGCGCCGCGTGGTGCTGGTCTGGCGCCGCACCTTCACCCGCTACGAAGCCATTGCCGCGCTGCGCAACGCGATCTACGCCTGCGAGCTGCAGGGCGTGCAGAAACTGTCCTGAGCCGCCCGGGCGCGGCTTTTCCCTCAACCGGAGTGTTCATCCATGGCAAAAAACAAGCTGAAGACCAAGGCCACCGGCGTGCTGCCGGTCAACATCGGCATCGGCGAGGAAGACCGAGCCGCCATCGCGGCGGGCCTGAACAAGCTGCTGGCCGACACCTTCACGCTCTACCTGACGACCCACAACTTCCACTGGAACGTCACCGGGCCCATGTTCAACACCCTGCACACCATGTTCATGGCGCAGTACACCGAGCTGTGGAACGCGGTCGACCCGATTGCCGAGCGCATCCGCGCGCTGGGCCATCCGGCCTCTGGCTCCTACAAGGACTACGAGTCGCTGACCACCTTGTCCGACGTGCCGACCCAGCCGCCCAAGGCCGACGAGATGATCCGCATCCTGGTGCAGGGCCACGAAGGCGTCGCGCGCACCGCGCGCGGCCTGTTCCCGCTGGTCGACAAGGCCTCCGACGAACCCTCGGCCGACCTGCTGACCCAGCGGCTGGACGTGCACGAGAAGACCGCCTGGATGCTGCGCAGCCTGCTCGAGGAGTGAGCGCGCCGGTGGCGCCCGCTATGATGCCGCCGCGGCCGCCCGCCAAGGGTTCGAGCGTGGTGTGTTCCGGCAGACCGCGCGCCCTGGGGTATCCCCAGGGTGAGGTTCAGCAGTTGTCCCACCGGGGCATGTGGCCCGGGGCCCGCCGGGCCCGACCCCGCATGCGTCACCGGCAGGTTGGCGGGCGGACCGCACCAACGAGCGAGCTGCGGCCTTGAAACGCGGCCCGCGCTACCTGGCCGCGCGCGGCATCGCGCGCACCGTGCTGGCCGGCGCCGTCGACGCCCCTGCCTTGCGCGCCCGCCTCGCGGCCTGCCTGGTGGTCCCGGCCGGCTGGCGCGACGATCTGGCCCGGCGGCTGGCCGCCTGGCCGCCTTACCGCTGGCGGCAGCACGATCTCGACTCGCTCACCGAGTGGCTGCTTCACGATGCCCGCTTCGGCGAAGCGTGGCAGGTGCATCGACCGCCGGTGGTGCGCCGCTACATCCTGCGTCCGGTGTACGCGATGCGCCCGGCGCCACTGGGCCTGCACGAGCAGGCGTTCGTGCCGCTGGCGACGCCCGGCGATCTGGCCGCCTGGCTGGGCCTCGCGAACGCCGGGCTGTGGCGCCTGGTCCTGCCCGCCGCCTGGCAGCGCCGCCGCCCGCTCGGCGAGCAGCACTACCGTTTCCTCCAGATCCCCAAGCCGAGCGGCGGGGTGCGCCTGATCGAGGCACCCGAGCCCTATCTGAAGGGGCTGCAACGCCGGCTGCTCGATGGCCTGCTGAGCCGTGTGCCGGTGCACGACGCGGTGCACGGCTATGTCGCGGGCCGTTCAGTGGTGAGCCACGCGGCCGCCCATGCGGGCCGCGAGGTGGTGCTGCGCTTCGACCTGCAGGACTTTTTCAACAGCGTGCCGGCCTCGCGTGTGCATGCCCTGTGGCGCACCCTGGGCTACCCGCTGCCGGTGGTGCGCTGCCTGACGGCGCTGTGCACGGTCGCGACCCCCGAGGTCGTGCTGCAGCGGCTGCGCGAGGACGGCGGCTGGGACTGGGCCCAGGCCCAGCGGCGGCGCGACGCGCACCTGCCCCAGGGCGCGCCCACCTCTGCGGCCCTGGCCAACCTCTGCGCCTTCGGACTGGACCTGCGGCTGGCGGCGCTGGCCGAGTCCTTCGGCGCCCGCTACACCCGCTATGCCGACGACCTGGTGATCTCGGGCGATACCGAGCTGCGCCGGCAGGCCGCGCGGATCGAGCCGCTGGTGGCCGCGATCGTGCGCGAAGAGGGCTTCAGGCTCAACCATCGCAAGACCTTCGTGGCCCCCGCTCGGGGGCAGCAGCGTGTCTGCGGCATCGTCGTCAACGAGCGGCCCAACCTGCCGCGCGAGGCCTTCGACCGGCTCAAGGCCAGCCTGCACCGCTGCGTCGTGCACGGCCCGTCGGCCCTGCAGCTGCCGCAGGAACTGACGCAGCCGCGGGCCTCAGCCCTCGCGGAGGGTCGCTCGCCGTACCCGGAAAGCGCGGTGCTCTCCGACGCTGGCAACGTGCGCGAGCACCTGCGGGGGCGCATCGCCTGGGTGGCGCAGCTCAATCCCGCCAAGGCGTCCCGGCTGATGCGGCTGTACGAGCAGATCGACTGGACCCGCTGAAGCCGGCCGCAGTGACGAATAAACTGGCGGGATGACCGCCCTGCAAGCCAAGCCGCCGAAGTTCCCCCTCTACCTGCAGTTGATCCGCTGGGACAAACCGGTCGGCAGCCTGCTGCTGCTGTGGCCGACGCTGGCGGCGCTGTGGATCGCCGCCGGCGGCTTCCCCGGCTGGCATCTGCTGGCGGTGTTCACCCTGGGCACCTTCCTGATGCGCTCGGCCGGCTGCGCCGTCAACGACGTGGCCGACCGCGACTTCGACCGCCACGTCAAGCGCACCGCCCAGCGCCCCGTCACCAGCGGCGCCGTGAGCCCGCGCGAGGCCCTCGCGGTCGGGGCGGCACTGGCCCTGGTGGCCTTCGCGCTGGTGCTGACGACCCGCCGCGCCGCCATCCTGTGGTCCTTCGCCGCGCTGGCCGTGACCCTGCTCTATCCCTTCACCAAGCGCTTCTTCTCGATGCCCCAGGCGGTGCTCGGGGTGGCTTTCAGCTTCGGCATCCCGATGGCCTTCGCGGCGGTCCAGGGGGAGGTGCCGCCGCTGGCCTGGCTGCTGCTGCTCGGCAACCTGTTCTGGGTGGTGGCCTACGACACCGAGTACGCGATGGTGGACCGCGACGACGACCTCAAGATCGGCATCCGCACCTCGGCCATCACCTTCGGCCGCTTCGACGTCGCGGCGGTCATGGCGCTTTATGCCGGCTACCTCGTGGTCTGGGGCTGGATCGGCTGGCGGCTGCAGCTGGGCTGGCCGTATGCGCTCGGCATCGCGGTCGCCGCGGCCCAGGTGGCCTGGCACTACACCCTGATCCGCGGGCGCAGTCGCGAGGCCTGCTTCCGGGCCTTTCGCGAGAACCACTGGGTTGGCCTCGCGATCTGCGCCGGCGTCATCGTCGGCATGGCGGTGCGCTGAAACCCATGCACCCCCCTGTGGCGTTCGCACCAGCCCTGCTCCATCCTCGTAGAGTTTCGTTTCGAGCCCTTGCTGCCACGAGCTTGAATGGCCGGATTCGAGGCGCGCGAACAGGCGGATCCGCCAACAATCCGCTTCCCTTTGGTGAAAGATCGACTGGCACAGCCCTTGCGGTAGCCGCCTGCCCTCAACTTGCTCCAGGAGCGGAAGATGAAGTTGCTACACGTGCTCAAGCATGGGATGGTGGCTGTCGGGTGTGCAACGGCAGGGACTGCGGCCCTGGCTGGCCTGTACACGCTGGTGTCCTCGGTGCCCGAGCCCGAGACCTACGCCCTGCTGCTGGCCGGGCTGATGATCATGCTGGTGCTCAACCGCCGCCGTTTCGGCGACTGAGCGCACGACAAGGCACTAGCGGCCGAACTCGTCGCCCAGCTCGCGGGCGCGCTGCTGCGCCGCCTGCATCGCCCGCACGAAGGCCGTCTTGATGCCATCGCGCTCCATCGCGCTCAAGGCGGCGTAGGTGGTGCCGCCCTTGGACGTCACGCGCTCCCGCAAGACCTGTGGCGGCTCGCTGGATCGCTGCGCCAGTTCGGTGGCGCCGGCGAAGGTCGCCAGGGCCAGCTGCTTGCCCTGCTCGGCGCTCAGGCCCATGGCCTCGGCGGCGTCGACCATCGCTTCGACGAAGTAGAAGACATAGGCCGGGCCCGAGCCCGACAGCGCGGTCACCGCGTCGAGGTCGGCTTCCCGATCGACCCAGACCGAGGCCCCGGTCGGCTTGAGCAGGGCGACCACGCGCTCTCGCTCCTCCGCGCTGACCCCGGGCCGCGCGTACAGCCCGGCGATGCCGCGGCCGATCAGCGCCGGCGTGTTGGGCATGCTGCGCACCACCCGCTCGCTGCCGGTGGCCCGGGCGATCGCGTCGCTGCCGATGCCGGCCATCACGCTCAGCTGCAGCGCGCCGCCGACAAAGGCCGCGCACGGTGCGGCCGCGGCCGTGAAGAGCTGCGGCTTGACGGCCCACACCACGGTGGCGGTCCCTGCCAGCGTTTCGCCCGGCGCGGCCAGCGCGGCCACGCCGTGCTCGGCGGCCAGGCGTTCGCGCTGTTCGGCGCTGGGCTCGACCACGATCAGGTGCTCGGCCGGGCGGCCGCTGCTGCGCAGGCCCCCGATGATGGCCGAGGCCATGTTGCCTCCGCCGATGAAGGCGATCTTGTCGGTGCTGTTCATGCCGGGTGTCCTGTCTCAGAACCAGCAGTGTACGGAAGCCCGTCGCCTCAGTGGCCGCCCGCCAGCAGCGAGGCATTGCCGCCGGCCGCCGCGGTGTTGATGGTCACGGTCTGCTCGGCGCAGAAGCGCGGCAGGTAGTTCGGGCCGCCGGCCTTGGGGCCGGTGCCGCTCTGGCCCTCGCCACCGAAGGGCTGCACGCCGACCACCGCGCCGATCATGTTGCGGTTGACGTAGACATTGCCGACGCGCGCCCGCTCGGCGATATGGCGGGCGCGCCCGTCGATGCGCGTCTGCACGCCCAGCGTCAGGCCATAGCCCAGCGCGTTGATCTGTTCCACCACGGCGTCCACCGTCGGCAGCTCGGCATGGCCCCAGCGCACCACGTGCAGCACCGGGCCGAAAATCTCCTGGCGCACGTCCGCGATGCGCGGCAGCTCGTAGGTCACCGGCGCGATGAAGTGGCCCTGCAGACCCGCCGGCACCGGCGTGCGGGCGACCCGGCGCGCCTCGCGGTCCAGCCGCTCCACCTGGCGCGTGATGTGGGCGTGCGCCTCGGCATCGATCACCGGTCCGACATCGGTGGCCCAGTCGGCGCTGTCGCCGACCCTCAGCTCCTGCATTGCGCCGCCCAGCATTTCCAGCAGGCCGTCCGCCACCCGCTCGTGCACACACAGCAGGCGCAGCGCCGAGCAGCGCTGGCCGGCCGAGCGGAAGGCGCTCTGCACCACCGCGTCGACCACCTGCTCGGGCAGCGCGGTCGAGTCCACCACCATCGCGTTGATGCCGCCGGTCTCGGCGATCAGCGGCACGATGGGGCCGTCCTTGTCGGCCAGCGCGCGCTGGATCAGCTTGGCCACCTGGGTCGAGCCGGTGAAGGCGATGCCGGCGCAGCGCGCATCGCGCACCAGCTGCGAGCCCACCGTCTCGCCGGGGCCGTGCAGCAGCACCAGCGCGTCCTCCGGCACGCCGGCACGGTGCAGCAGTTCGACGAAACGCAAGGCGACCGCCGGCGTCTGCTCGGCCGGCTTGGCCGCCACGGTGTTGCCGGCCACCAGCGCTGCCACCACCTGGCCGGCGAAGATCGCGAGCGGGAAGTTCCACGGGCTGATGCAGACGAACACGCCGCGGCCGCGCATGTGCAGCTGGTTGGACTCGCCGGTGGGTCCGGGCAAGGGCAGCGGCGACAGGCGCTGCTCGGCCTGCATGGCGTAGTAGCGGCAGAAATCGACCGCCTCGCGCACCTCCGAGATCGCGTCGGGCATCACCTTGTGGGCCTCGCGCACCAGCAGCCCGCAGAACTCGGCCATGCGGCCTTCGAGCGCGTCCGCGGCGCGCCGCAGCACGGCCGCACGCATCGCCACAGGCAAGGCGTCCCACTGCGGGTGGTGGGCGTGCAGGCGGCGCATTGCGACCTCGACGTCCTCGGGCCCGGCCCCGGCCACCTCCGGCACGCGCGTGTCGCGCAGCGCCCCGAACAACGGCTCGCGCTCGGTCGGCACGGCCAGGTCGGCGCCGCGCGAGTTGGGCCGCTCGGGGCCGTAGAGCTCCAGCGGCAGCGGCAGCGCCACGCGCGACTGCAGCTGCAGCGGCGAGACCAGCAGCGCGTCCAGGCCCACCGACTCATCGGCGAGCTGGTGCACGAAGGAGGAGTTGGCGCCGTTTTCCAGCAGGCGCCGCACCAGGTAGGCCAGCAGGTCGCGGTGCTCGCCCACCGGCGCGTAGACGCGCAGGGTGAGGGGCTCGCGCCTGAGCACCTCGCGGTACAGGCTCTCGCCCATGCCGTGCAGGCGCTGCATCTCGAAGGGCACAGGGCGCTGCCGCGCCAGGCCCAGAATGGCTGCGATGGTGCCGGCGTTGTGGGTCGCGAACTGCGGGTAGATCGACGGCGCGTGCTCCAGCAGCGCCTGGGCGCAGGCGAGGTAGGCGAGGTCGGTGTGCGACTTGTCGGTGAAGACCGGGTAGCCCTGCAGGCCCATCTCCTGGGCGCGCTTGATCTCGCCGTCCCAGTAGGCGCCCTTGACCAGCCGCACCATCAGGCGCAGGCCGTGCTCGCGGCCGATGCGCGCGACCTCGTGCACCACCTCCAGTGAACGTGTCTGATAGGCCTGCACCGCCAGGCCGAAACCCTGCCACTGCGGATGCTGCTGGCCAATGCGCGCGGCCAGCGCCTCGAAGACGTCCAGCGAGAGCTCGAGCCGGTCGCTTTCCTCGGCGTCGATGGTGAGGTTGAGATCGGCCGCCGCGGCCAGCTCGATCAGCGACCACACACGTGGCAACAGGGTCGCGAAGACGCGCTCGCGCTGCGCCTCCTCGTAGCGCGAGAACAGCGCGCTGAGCTTGATCGAGATGCCGTCGCTGCTTTCAGGGCGCGCCCCGGCCGGGCGCGCCCGCGTGATCTGCTCGATGGCGTGGCGGTAGGAGGCCAGGTAGCGCTCGGCATCCGCCTCGGTGCGGGCGCCTTCGCCCAGCATGTCGAAGCTGAAGCACAGCGTGGGCTGCTCCTTGCGCTGTGCCTGGGCTTCCTTCTGTGCCTCCTGGATGTTGCGGCCCAGCACGAACTGCCGGCCCAGCAGTTGCAGGGCTCGCACGGCCGCCGCCACCACGGTCTGCGAACCCAGGCGCTGCAGCATGCCGGGTGGCTTCTGCGCGTCGCTGGGCAGGATCTTCTTGGTCAGTCCGATGACGCTGGCCGACAGGCTGGACAGCATCGGATGGGCACCGCCGCCGGCCGACTCGAAGTCGGCCCGGCCCAGCTGGTCGGCCGTCAGCGCCATCGCGGTCTCGGCGTCCGGCACCCGCAGCAGGGCCTCGGCGAGTCGCATGAGTGCTAGACCTTCCGTGGTCGACAGCGGATATTCCTTCAGCAGCGACTCCATCGCCCAGAACGGCGCCGGCCGCTCGCGCACCGCCTGCACCCAGGGGCCGGCGGTGGCTTTCACCGCGTCCCAGGGGAGATGCACGCGAGTGAGCAGCGACTTCACGACCTCGGCCTCGGGGCGGTCGGGCGCCGGCAGGCGCATGGCAGGGGCGGGGACAGTGAAGCGGGCAGGGGTGGACATCGTCTATGCCTCAGGGTTTTGCATAACTTGCTAGGTTATGAGCAAGCTACTAGCATCTTTCACCGATCGGAAGGTGTCTGGCAGAGGAAAATAAAGCATGAAAAACGGGTCGGTGGAGTTCAACGATCTCGACAAGATCGATCGCAAGATCCTGCGGGTGCTTCAGCAGGACGGGCGCATCGCCAACCTCAAGCTTGCGGAGGCGGTGCACCTCTCGCCCACGGCCGTGCTGGAGCGCGTCAAGCGCCTGACGCGGGAAGGCTACATCCTGGGCTACGAGGCACGCCTGAACCCGCTCAAGCTGAGCGCCAGCATGATGGTTTTCGTCGAGGTGGTGCTGGACCGCACCACGCCCGACGTGATGAACGCCTTCAAGGCCGCAGTGCAGACGCGGCCCGAGATCCTGGAATGCCACCTGGTCGCCGGCGGTTTCGACTACCTGATCAAGACCCGGGTGGCCGACATGCAGGCCTACCGCGAGCTGATCGGCTCGGTCATCTGGTCGCTGCCGGGCGTGCGCGAGACCCACACCTACGCGGTGATGGAAGAGGTGAAAAACACCAACCTGCTGCCCATCTGAGGGCAGCGCCCGCTTCAGGGCGCCGGCCGCGGCCGCGTGCCGAAGATCGCGGTCCCCACGCGCACCAGCGTCGCCCCTTCGAGCACCGCCGCATCCAGATCGGCGCTCATGCCCATGGACAGGGTGTCGACGGCCAGGCCCTCGGCCTGCAGGCCTTGCAGCAGCTCGCGCAGCGCGCGGTGCGGCCGGCGCTGTTCCTCCAAGGTGGCGGCCGGTTCGGGAATCGCCATCAGCCCGCGCAGCCGCAGCCGCGGCAAGGCTGCCACCGCGCGTGCCACGACGGGCACCTCGGTGGGCGCCAGGCCGCTCTTGCTGGCCTCGCCGCTGATGTTGACCTGCAGGCAGACCTGCAACGGCGGCAGGGCCTCCGGCCGCTGGGCCGACAGGCGCTCGGCAATCTTGAGCCGGTCGACCGAGTGCACCCAGTCGAAGTGCTCGGCCACGACACGGGTCTTGTTGCTCTGCAGTGGCCCGATCAGGTGCCATTCGAGCTGCTCGCGCTCCTCCGCCAGCGCCTGGATCTTCTCCAGCGCTTCCTGTACGTAGTTCTCGCCGAAGCGGTGCTGCCCGGCGTGCAAGGCTTCACGCACGGCCGTGGCGTCGAAGGTCTTGCTCACGGCCAGCAGCGTGACGCTTTGCACGTCGCGTCGGGCCTGCTCGCAGGCGGCCGCGATGCGCCCTTGGACTTGTTGTATGTTCGCTGCAATCGTCGCCATAATGGCGCGAGCTTAACCCTCCAACGCCGCCCCGCTCCACGCGCGTTTCCCCCATGGACATCACCCAGCTGCTGGCTTTTTCGGTCAAGAACAAAGCCTCCGACTTGCACCTCTCAGCCGGGTTGCCGCCGATGATCCGGGTGCACGGGGATGTGCGCCGCATCAATGTCGACCCGCTCGAGCACAAGCAGGTGCACGACATGGTGTACGACATCATGAACGACTCGCAGCGCAAGGCCTACGAGGAGACGCTGGAGTGCGACTTCTCCTTCGAGATCCAGGGGCTGGCGCGTTTCCGGGTCAATGCCTTCAACCAGAACCGGGGCGCCGGCGCGGTGTTCCGGACCATCCCGTCGAAGATCCTGACCCTGGAGCAGCTCAACGCGCCCAAGATCTTCGCCGAGCTGGCGCTCAAGCCGCGCGGCCTGGTGCTGGTCACCGGGCCCACCGGCTCGGGCAAGTCGACCACCCTGGCCGCCATGGTCAACCACCTCAACGAGAGCGAATACGGCCACGTGCTGACGGTGGAAGACCCGATCGAGTTCGTGCACGAATCGAAAAAGTGCCTGATCAACCAGCGTGAGGTCGGCCCGCACACGCTGAGCTTCAGCAACGCGCTGCGCTCGGCACTGCGTGAGGACCCGGACGCCATCCTGGTCGGCGAGATGCGCGACCTGGAGACCATCCGCCTGGCCCTGACGGCCGCCGAGACCGGCCACCTGGTGTTCGGCACCCTGCACACCTCCAGCGCCGCCAAGACCATCGACCGCGTGGTCGACGTCTTCCCGGCGGCCGAGAAGGACATGGTGCGCGCGATGCTGTCCGAGTCCGTGGTCGCGATCATTTCGCAGACCCTGTGCAAGCTCAAGGACGGCTCCGGCCGGGTCGCCGCCCACGAGGTCATGCTCGGCACCTCGGCGGTGCGCAACCTGATCCGCGAGAACAAGATCGCGCAGATGTACTCGGCCATCCAGACCGGCAACAGCATGGGCATGCAGACGCTGGACCAGAACCTCTCGGACCTCGTCAGGCGCAACGTGATCTCTCCGGCCGAGGCGCGTGCCAAGGCCAAGTTCCCCGAGAACTTCCCGGGCTGAGACGACACTGCCGCCTGCCGCCGCCGCACCCTCAGACGCCATGAAAAAGCTGATCGACAAACTCAAGGGGGCGCAGGCGCCCGGGGCCGACGAGCAGCAGGGTGGACAGCCGGGCGAAGAGGACGCGGGGGAGGACTCGCACTTCTTCACCACCATCTTCCAGGAACGTGCCGACGACACCCAGTCCGTCGCCAGCTGGCAGGCCCGCGCGCGCCAGGTCGGTGCCCAGCCCTTCGACCGGGCCGACGGCGCCGACCGCTTCTCCGCCCTTTGGGGTGTGGACCGTTATGTCGCGACGCTGGGCAAGCAGGAGCTCGACCGCATGAGCGAGTACCTGGACTTCGTCCAGGTCGACGCTGGCAAGGAAGTGATCGGCCAGGACGAGCAGGGCGACTACATGCTGATCGTGCTGGAAGGCAGCCTGGCGGTGGACCGCGTGCAGCCCTGGGGCGCCCGGGTGCGGCTGGCCGAGGCCCGGCCGGGCGACATGCTGGGCGAGATGTCGCTGCTCGATGCCGGCGCGCGTTTTTCCGCCTGCACCACGCTGACGCCCTGCGTGCTCGCGGTGGTCGACGCACAGGGCCTGGACGCCCTCATCATGCAGGAGCCGCGCCTCGGGCTGGCCCTGCTTGCGTCGCTGGCGCGGCGGCTGTCGCTGCGGCTGCGCCAGGTGAGTGCCCGGCTCAGCGCGGTGCTGTCGCGCAGCTGAGGCGCCGTTTCGTTTTCTCTCGACGTTCCCGAACCCTCCCGCTCTCGCTCTCCCCAACCGGACCGACGCATGGAAAGAGACCAGGCTTCCAAATTCATCAACGACCTGCTGCGCCTGATGGTCAGCCGCAACGGGTCGGACCTCTTCCTGACGGCCGAATTCCCGCCGGCGATCAAGGTCGACGGGCGCGTCACCAAGGTGTCGCCCCAGCCGCTCACGGGGCAGCACACCATGGCGCTGGCCCGCTCGATCATGAACGACAAGCAGGCGGCGGAGTTCGAGCGCACCAAGGAGTGCAACTTCGCCGTGGCGCCGCAGGGCGTCGGGCGCTTCCGCGTCAACGCCTTCGTGCAGCAGGGCCAGGTCGGGCTGGTGATGCGGGTGATCCCGCAGACCCTGCCCAACATCGATACGATGGGCCTGCCGCAGGTGCTCAAGGAGGTCACGATGACCAAGCGCGGTCTCGTGATCCTGGTCGGCGCGACCGGCTCGGGCAAGTCGACCACGCTGGCGGCGATGGTCGACTACCGCAACGAGAACTCGCACGGCCACATCATCACCATCGAGGACCCGGTGGAGTTCGTGCACCCGCACAAGAACTGCATCGTGACCCAGCGTGAGGTCGGCCTCGACACCGAGGGCTGGGGCCAGGCGTTGAAAAACACGCTGCGCCAGGCACCCGACGTGATCCTGATGGGCGAGATCCGCGACCGCGAGACCATGGAGCACGCGGTGGCGTTCGCCGAGACCGGCCACCTGTGCATGGCCACCTTGCACGCCAACAGCGCCAACCAGGCGCTGGACCGCATCATCAACTTCTTCCCCGAGGAGCGCCGCGCCCAGCTGCTGATGGACCTGTCGCTCAACCTCAAGTCCATGATCTCGCAGCGCCTGCTGCCGCGCCAGGAAGGCAAGGGCCGGGTGGCCGCGGTCGAGATCCTGCTGAACACGCCGCTGATCTCCGAGCTGATCTTCAAGGGCGAGGTCGCCGAGATCAAGGAGATCATGAAAAAGAGCCGCGAGCTGGGCATGCAGACCTTCGACCAGTCGCTGTTCGATCTCTATGAAGGCAATGCCGTCACCTACGAGGACGCGCTGCGCAATGCCGACTCGGTCAACGACCTGCGTCTGCAGATCAAACTCAACAGCCACCGTGCGCGCAGCTCCGACCTGGCCGCCGGGACCGAGCACCTGACCATCGTCTGACATGCAGAAAAAGAGCTACGACCCCATCGCGCCGCGCAAAGTCGCCTTTCTCGGCCTCGGGGTGATGGGCCATCCGATGGCCGGCCACCTGGCCCAGGCCGGCCACCGGGTGACGGTCTACAACCGCACCGCCGCCAAGGCCGAGCAGTGGGTGGAGCAGTACGGCGGCGCCTCGGCCGCCACACCGGCGCTGGCGGCTGCGGGCGCTGACATCGTGTTCGCCTGCGTCGGCAACGACGACGACCTGCGCAGCGTGGTGCTGGGGGGGCTGGGCGCCTTCGCCGGCATGCAAGCCGGCGCTGTTTTCGTCGACCACACCACCGCCTCGGCCGATGTCGCGCGCGAGCTGAGCGGCATCGCGGCCGGACGCGGCCTGCACTTCATCGACGCACCGGTGTCCGGGGGCAACCTGGGCGCCATCAACGGCGTGCTGACGGTGATGTGCGGCGGCGCGGCGGAGGCCTTTGCCCAGGTCCAGCCGGTGATGATGGCCTATGCCAAGGCCGTCACCCTGCTGGGCGGCAGCGGCGCCGGCCAGCTGGCCAAGATGGTCAACCAGATCTGCATTGCCGGACTGTTGCAGGGCCTCAGCGAAGCCATTGCCTTCGGCCAGCGCGCCGGGCTGGACATGGAGGCCGTGCTGGCCGTGATCGGCAAGGGCGCCGCGCAGAGCTGGCAGCTGGAGAACCGCGGGCCGACGATGGTGCAGGGCCGCTTCGATTTCGGCTTCGCGGTGGACTGGATGCGCAAGGACCTCGGCCTGTGCCTGGAGGAGGCGCGCCGCAACGGCGCCCGGTTGCCGGTAGCGGCGCTGGTCGACCAGTTTTATGCCGACGTGCAGCAGCAGGGCGGCGGGCGCTGGGACACCTCGAGCCTGATCAAGCGGCTCTGACGCGGGGCGCAAGAAAAAGCCGGCGCTGGTGCGCCGGCTTTTTTCGCCTCACTGGGCCGAGCCGCCTTGCGTCGAGCCCCCGTTGGCGTTGGGCGAGGTGCGGATGATGCCGGCCAGCTCGTCCTCGGTCAGGATCTCGAAGACCTTCACCACCTTCATCACGCCGCCGACGCTGCGTGCCAGCTCGGCGCCGCGGTTGGCTTCACGCTCGGTGACGCGGCCCATCAGGTAGACCGTGCCGCGCTCGGTGATGACCTTGAAGGCATTGGCCTGGATGTCGCGCGCGTCGACGAAGGTGGCCTTGACCTTGCCAGCCAGGATCACGTCGCTGGAGCGTGAGGTCAGCGAGCTTTTCTGCGTGACCGTGATCTCGTTGACGATGGAGCGCACGTTCTCGATGCGCGAGACCACCTGCTCGATCGCCTGCCGGTCCTGCTCGGTGGGCGCCTCGCCGGTCAGCAGCACCATGCGGTTGTAGCTGTTGGCGTTGATATGGGCGCGATCGCCGACCGCTTCGCGGATGCGGTTGACGGCCTTGAGCTCGATCGACTGGTCCTCGAGCTGCGTGCCCGAGGTGCGCCGGTCGATGGCGAGCATGGCACCGCCCAGCATCGCGCCGCCGACGATCAGCGGGGCACAGCCGGGCAGGCCGACGAGCAGCGTGGCCGCCGCGAGCGCGGTCAGCAGCGGGCGCTTGAAAGTCGACAGCGAGTAAACAGACGGGCTCATCAGTGGTCCTGCTCTCCGAGCAATTGGGTGTCGATGGCGTCGCACAGGCAGTGCAGCGCAAGGATGTGAACTTCCTGGATGCGGGCGGTGCGCTCGTGGGGCACGCAGATGTGCACATCGGTCTCGGCCAGCAGTTCGCGCATGCGGCCGCCGCCGCGGCCGGTCAGGGCTACCACGGTCATCTCCTTGTCGTGCGCCGCCTGCACCGCGGCCAGCACATTGGCCGAGTTGCCGCTGGTGGACAGTGCGATCAGCACGTCGCCGGGCTGGCCCAGCGCCTGCACCTGCTTGGAGAAGACCTGCGAGAAGTCATAGTCGTTGCCGACTGCAGTCAGGATGGAGGTGTCGGTGGTCAGCGCAATGGCGGCGAGGCCAGGGCGCTCGCGCTCGAAGCGGCCGACGAACTCGGCCGCGAAATGCTGCGCGTCGCTGGCCGAGCCGCCGTTGCCGCAGGCCAGCACCTTGCCGCCGGCCGTCAGGCAGCCCAGCACGGCCTGCACGGCATCGGCGATCGGCCGCGCCAGCAGATCGGCGGCCTGGTATTTCAGGTCGGCGCTTTCGAAAAACTGTTGTTGAATGCGTTGTTCCAGCATGGCTGCCGATGATAAGTCACCCGCGACAGATCGCCGGCGGTCGCCGGTGGTTCCGCAGTCCGCTCAGGCCGCACTGAAGGCGGCCTGCAGCCATTCGAGCTGCCCGCCTTCAATCGCGACCACATCGAAGCGGCAGGGCGGCGGGGTCGGGCAGCGCAGCAGGAAATGCCGGGCTGCCAGCACGATGCGGCGCTGCTTGGCGGGCGTGACGCTGGCGGCGGCGCCGCCGCAACGGCTGTCGCGCCGCTCGCGCACCTCGACGAACACCAGGGTGCCATCGGCCGCGCGCAGGATCAGGTCGATCTCGCCGGCCGGCCGGCGCGGGCCGGCCGCGACGCGATAATTGCGCTGCACCAGCTGCAAGCCCGCGCGCTCGAGAAACGCCAGCGCGCGATCCTCCGCCCCCTCTCCCTGCCGTTGAATTGTCGTGACCATCGAGGCCTCGCCGTCGTCCATGTTGCTGCAGGCCGCCGCCCAGGCTGCCGCAGCGCAGCAGTATCCCGCGGCCACCCTCTATGTGGTAGCCACCCCCATCGGCAACCTGGCCGACATCACGCTGCGAGCGCTGCATGTGCTGTCGCTGGTCGATGCGGTGGCGTGCGAGGACACCCGCCACACCGCCGGCCTGCTGCGCCACTACGGGCTGGAGCGTGGGCTGCTCGCGGTGCACGAGCACAACGAGCGCGAGGCGGCCCAGGCGGTCTGCGCACGGCTGGCCGCCGGCGAGCGGGTGGCCTATGTGAGCGATGCCGGGACGCCGGCGGTGTCCGACCCGGGCGCACGCCTGGTCGCCGCGGCCCGCGAGGCCGGCTTCCGTATCGTGCCGGTACCGGGCGTGAGCAGTGCCACCGCGGCCCTGAGCGTGGCGGGCGATGCGCAGCCGGGCGGCTTCCGGTTTGTCGGCTTCCTGCCCAGCAAGCCGCGCGAGATGGAGCAGGCGCTGCAGGAACTGGCCGGGCGCACCGAGGCGCAAGTGCTGTTCGAGGCGCCGCACCGCATCGAGGCCCTGGCGCGTGCGCTGGCGGCGGCCTGCGGAACGCGGCCGCTCACGGTGTGCCGCGAGCTGACCAAGCAGTTCGAGAGTGTCGTGACGCTGGAGGCCGAGGCGCTGCCCGGCTGGCTGGCCGAAGACGCCCACCGGCGCCGCGGCGAGTTCGTGCTCGTGCTGCACGCGCGCGCTGCTGCCGACGGGGACCCGCTGCAGCAGGCCGAAGGCGTGCTGGTGGTTCTGCTCGAAGCGCTGCCGCTGAAGCAGGCGGTGGCGCTGGCCGCCCAGGTCACCGGGGCCCCGCGCAATGCGCTCTACGAACGCGCCCTGACGCTCAGGCAGGGCGGTGGGGACTGAACCGGCTGTTCTTCAACGCCGCTCGGTGATCACCGGCACCAGCTGCAATGCATCGCGCAGGCGCAAGGCCGCGGTGGCCGCCTCGCCCCGGGTGGCATAGGGCCCGGCCTGCAGCCGGAACAGCGGGGCATCCTCGATGACGGCCAGCAGCGGTCCCAGCCAGTCCAGCTCGCCGCTGACACGACGCTGGAAGTGCTCGGCGCCTTCGCGCTGGCGGAAAGCACCCAGCTGCACCCAGTAGCCCTGGGCGGCTGCCGGTGCGGCGCGGGTCTCGGCGACCGGTACCGCCACGGCCGCCTCGGCGGCAGGCGGTGTTTCGGGAACGGCCGCCGGCGGGCTGGACGGCGTGGGGACCGGCACCGCGGTGGGGACGGCAGGCTCCGGGTCGGTGGCCGGCTGGGCGGGCGCGTCCGCACCAGAGCGCGCGACGCGCGTGTCCGCGGCGGCCGGGCTGCCGCGGCGCCAGGTACCGGCCCGGATCTCGTCGTTCGTCAGGCGCTCGACCTCGACCTCGGCGCTGCCGCGCAGCACGATGCCGAGCTTGCGCGCCGCCGCGTAACTCAGGTCGATGATGCGGTTGCCGTGGAAAGGCCCGCGGTCGTTGATGCGTACCACGACCTCGCGGCCCGAGCCGAGGTGGCGCACGCGCGCATAACTCGGGATGGGCAGGGTCGGGTGGGCTGCCGTCATCGCATACATGTCGTAGACCTCGCCGCTGGAGGTGCGGCGGCCGTGGAACTTGCGGCCGTACCAGGAGGCGATGCCGCGCTGGCGGTAGCTCTTGTCGCCCAGCACCGGCACATAGTCCCGCCCCATCACCGTGTAGGGCCGGTTGGCGCCGCGCGCCAGCGGCTCGACACGCGGCTCCGCGTCGGGCGTGTCGCGGGCCTCTCCGGCCGGGGCCGGGCCGGGTCCGTCGACATCGGGGCGCCGGGGCGAGGAAGGACCCGAGGCGCATCCGGCCAGGGCGAGCAGTGCGGCGCACAGCAGCCCGGCGGCAAGCCGGGGCAAGGGGGCGGGCAGTTCAAACATGCCGCGAGGGTAATCGAGGCGGACCGCCTGGCTCAACCGCGGCGGCGCGCCGATCGTCAGAGCTTGTGAAGAGTTCCCGATCCCGGCCGCTGAGGCCGCCGCGGGGGCCGCCCGGGCTGGCGGGCGGGTGCCGGCAGCAACGTTCGGCTACGGTGCTTACGATCGGCTGTCTCGCCACGGGTACATCGCCTGCTTGTCAGCCGCTGTCGATGCCGCAGAAGGAGTCGCTCTTGGACCTGCTTGTCGTTGGGGAAAACGCCGCCGCCGCGGTGGCCGGGTGTCATGGTTGACTGGATCATCCGGACGATCACCGAGCAGGGCTACCTCGCGATCCTGCTGCTGATGTGTGCCGAGAACGTCTTTCCGCCGCTGCCCTCCGAGCTGATCATGCCCTTCGCCGGTTTCGCCGCGGCGCGTGGCGACCTCAGCCTCGCCGGTGTGATGATCAGCGGGACGCTCGGCTCCCTGCTCGGGGCGCTGCCCTGGTATGTCGCCGGTCGCAGGGTGGGCGGTGAGCGCCTGCGGCGCTTCGCCGACCGACATGGCCGCTGGCTCACAGTCTCGCGCGAGGAGCTGGACACGGCCGACCGCTGGTTCCACCGCCACGGCCCGCTGGTGCTGGTGGTGGGCCGCATGGTGCCCGCCGTCCGCACCTTGATCGCAGCGCCGGCCGGCGTGATGCGGCTGTCCTGGCTGCCCTTCCTCGGATGGTCGCTGCTCGGCTCCTTGCTGTGGACCGGCGTGCTGACCGGCGCCGGCTTCGTGTTGGAAAGCCGCTACGAGCAGATCTCGCGCTGGATCGACCCGGTCGCCAAGGGTGTGGTCGCGCTCCTGGTGCTCGGCTACGTCGTCAGGGTGCTGCGCTACGGCAGGCGCAGGTCGCCGGACGCCGACCGGGGCTGAGCCGGCGGCGCCTCAGGCGCTGTCACCCGCAGGGTCCAGACGCCCCTGCGGCAGCGGCACGTGGTGGTAGATCTCGCGCGCCAGCGCCCGCAGGTCCATGGGCTTGCTGAGGTAGCCGTCCATGCCGGCCATCAGGCAGTCGTGGCGATCGCGTTCGCTCACCAGGGCGGTGGCCGCGATGATGGGGAAGTAGGGCAGCTCGCCGGCCGCCTGATGGCGGCGCAGCGCGCGGGTCGCCTCCAGCCCGTTCATGCGCGGCATCATCACGTCCATCAGGATGCCGCGCGGCGCGCCGGACAGGCAGTAGGCCACCGCCGCCTGCCCGTCGCCGACGATATCGACCTCGTAGCCCAGCACCTGCAGCATCTCGGCGAAAAGGCGCTGGTTGACTTCGTTGTCGTCGGCCACCAGCAGGCGCGGGCGGTCGTCGAGGGTCAGGGCCGCGGGCACGGTCTCGCCCGACGGACGCCGGCTGAAGTGAATCGCCTGGCGTGTCAGCGAGAGCAGCTCGGACGGGCTCAGCGGCGGCACGATAACGTCGATGCCGGCCGGTACGCGGTCCGGGGCCTGTTCGGACGGCGGCAGGAAGGCGACGGCCGTGGCCGCATCGAGCAGCGGGCGCAGGCCCACCAGCTCGTCCAGGTGCACGCCGTACAGGGGCGAACCGAGCACCAGGGCCGGCGGGGTTCTGAGGCGGCCCGACCCGAGGCCCTGGCGCGCCTCCCCGGCCGTGCTGATCAGCCGGATGCGCCAGCCCAGCCGCTGCATGCGACGCGTCAGCGACTCGTAGACGATGGGCGGCTCGCCGATGAGCCAGACCTCGGCGCCGCCGGCGTCGACGTCCTCTTCGTCCTCGCACGGGCCGTCGAGGTCCAGGCAGGCGCGCAGCACGCTGCCTTCGCCGGGCAGGAACCCGACTTCGAGCCGGCCGCCCAGGAGCGTGCACAGCGAGCGGGCCGAACCCAGGGTGGTGATCGGCGTCGTGAGGTCCACCGCCGGCTCGGCGCCGCCCTCCTCCTCGGCCGATGGCGGCCCGTCGCCCCCCGCGTCGGCCACCTGGAGTTCGAGCCGGCAGTGCAGCGGCGCCGTCGGTTGCGCGCGCACCGAGAAGAACACGCTGCCGTGGCGGGCGCGTGCCATGGTGTAGTTCAGCAAGAAGTCGGCAAGCCGCGTGATCGCGTCGGCCCGGGCGCGATCGACCTGGGGGCGGCCCCCTTCGTGATCGAAGAAAAACGGCATCTGCCGCGCCGCGGCATCGAGCAGATGCCGCCGGCTCAGGTCCGTGAGGACCTCGCTCAGGTCGACGCGTGAGGAGGCTTCAGCTTGCATGGCATGGCGGTTGGGGCCCGGAGGCGATCGGCGGTCTGACAGGCCCAGCCCTCGGACCGCCTGCACTTGCGTTGTGTCATGCAAGCCCCGTACCCAACAAGCTGAGGCTGCGGTGTCGCCGGCGCTCAGCCCACCCTCAAGGCGACCGGCTGCCCGGCCGCCCGCCGGCTGTATTCGCTCCACGCCAGGCGGGCTGCCTCCTGCAGGCGCTGCGGCGCCCGGCACAGCTGCAGATGACAAATCCAGTGCTGCAGGCTGTCGTCGATCTGGCTCGCCCACTCGTCCTCGCGCGCAAAAGCCGCCAGGTCGCCGACCACGTCGGTGCGGCCCGTCTGCTTGTTGAGCCAGCGGATGAAAAGAGGTTCGCGGGAAGTGGAGAGGGCCATGGCACGCGGCTCGGAAGCGGAAAAATCGGAGGCGAAGTGTTGCACCCGCTCCCGCCGGCCGCTGTCGGCGGACGTCCTACACGGCGGGCCGAGGCCAGGCGCGAAGGGACGACGGGAACAAAAAGACGGTGGGAGGTGCTGCGGTGCGCACCCGACCCGGGGACGGGTCACATCCAAGACGTCAGCGCAGGCGACGACGGGGTCGATCTGCCACTGCGAAAGTGGCGCGCCCGGCTGGGATCGAACCAGCGACCCTTGGCTTCGGAGGCCAATACTCTATCCACTGAGCTACGGGCGCAAAGATGCGTATGTTAACCGCTAAAGCGAGGATTGCTTGCGCGCCTCGTTCGATCATCGATCCACGAAGGCGGCCGGCGGGCCATCCGGCAGCCCGGCGAGGGCAAGGCGCCACAGTGGGGCGCCGCGTGCGCCCCCTATCCGCCCGTGCAGAGGGCGGCCCGTATAATCCCGAGGTTTTGCAGCGCGGATGCCCGCCCCACCAACACACGCTCCCGCAGTCGAGGATTTGAGCCCATGAGCGACAAACACAACGCCCACGACGAACACGAAGGCCCGCACGAGGGCCCGATCAAGACGCCCAAGCAATTGATCGTTGCGGTGGTGTTCTCGTTCCTGATCCCCATCCTCGGGATCCTGCTGCTGGTCACCTTCGTCGTGGTCGACAAGAAGGAAGGCGCGGGCAGCGATGGTTTCAGCGAAGAAGCGATCGCCCGCCGCATCCAGCCGATCGGCAGCATCGAGCTGAAGGACCTCTCCGACCCCGCCACGCTCAAGGCCGGCATCGATGTCTTCAAGGCGCAGTGCGCCGCCTGCCACGCCACCGGCGCGGCTGGCGCCCCCAAGCTGGGTGACGCGGCGGCCTGGGGCGAGCGTGTGAAGCAGGGGTACGACCCGCTGCTGCAGGCGGCCCTCAAGGGCAAGGGCGCCATGGGCCCGCAAGGTGGCGGCGATTTCAGCGACCTCGAGATCGGCCGTGCGGTGGTCTACATGGCCAATGCCGCCGGCGCCAAGTTCGAGGAGCCCAAGGCGGCGACGCCGGCCGCTGCAGCCGCTTCGGCCACCGAGCCGAGCCCGCAGGACACCCAGGCGGCCCAGAACGCTGCCGCCGCTGTCGCTGCGGCGGCCAAGGGCGCCGAAGCCTCCGCACCTGCTGCTGCCCAGGGCAGCCCGGCCGCCGCGGCGGTGCCGGCCCTCTACGCGCAGGCTTGCCAGGTCTGCCACGCCGCCGGTGTGGCGGGTGCGCCCAAGCTCGGCGACAAGGCCGCCTGGGGCCCCCGCCTGGCACAGGGTGTCGAGGGGCTGACCGCCAGCGCGATCAAGGGCAAGGGCGCGATGCCGCCCAAGGGCGGCGCTGCCAGCGCGAGCGACGCCGACATCAAGGCCGTCGTCGCTTACATGGTCGATACCGTCAAGTGACGGCCGCCTGAACGCTCTCTGCTGAACCAGATCGCTTCGATCTGAACAAAGGCCGGTGTTGTGACCGGCCTTTGTCGTTTCCGGGCCTCCGGGCAGCGGCTCAGAGCGTCTGCTGCTGCGGGCTCAGCACATAGCCGAAGCGCCCCGGGAAGCTGTCGAAGCGCCCGTCCTCGGGCTGCCACAGCCCGGCTTCGACGGCGTGGGAGGCCGCTTCCATGTCCAGTGTGTGAACCACACCGAAGCCGAGGTCGGTGTGGAGGAAGAGCCGTCCGTGTTCGTCCAGCCAGGCCGATTCATAGCGGGCCGGCGCCCCGGTGTGGGCGCAGATCAGCACCGGGCCGCCCGGGTCGGGCTGCAGCCGCCACACCCACGGGGCCGCTTCCAGCTCCACATACACGCGCTGCGGTCCGTTCTGGAAGAACCACGCACCTTGTGCATCGGCCGCATAGTTGCGGTGGATGAAGTCCTTCAGCTTGTCGTGCGTGATGCGGCTGCCCTTGACCTCCGGAAAAGGTCCGGCTGCCTGGATGCGCTCGTCGCGCATGTACCAGTCGCCCCGCGCATCGAGCGCCAGCCAGCCGCGGCAGGCCGGCACGTTCGGCCACTTCTTCAGTGCCGCCTTGACGATCTCGTCCATCTCTGCACCCCCGATCCCGTCGATCTCGCAGCCGCAGTGCGGCCCGGCGGTCTCCAATCCCCCGGCGCCGCCGACCCCGACGGTCCCACAACCACGTCAAAAGCCTGAATCGTCCGTCAAAGCTGCTTCTGCATCCAGTTCAGCACCTGCTCCGGTAGTGTCAAGACGTGACCAGGCCAGTGCCCGGACGGAAAGCCGACGTGGCCGCCGTGGGGCGGCTGCCAGAGCGTCACGAACTCGCCCACCTGGTCCTGCCGCGGCAGGCTGGCGGCCGGCACGAAGGGGTCGTTGAGGGCGTTGAGCACCAGCGCCGGCACGCGGATGCGGTGCAGCAGCGGCTTGCTCGAGGCGCGCGACCAGTAGTCGTCGGTGTCGCGGAAGCCATGCAGCGGTGCAGTGAAGACGTTGTCGAACTCGTAGAGAGTGCGTGCCGCCAGCAGCCGCTCGCGGTCGAACAGGCCGGGATGCTGGGCCAGCTTCCTCAGGGCCTTGGGTTTCATCGTGTTGAGGAACATGCGGCTGTACACCAGCCGGTTGAAGCCGCGCCCGATCGCCGCGCCGCCGGCCGCGAGGTCCAGCGGCGAACTGATGGCGCAGACGGCGCGCACGCTGCGGGCGGCTGTCTCGCCGGCTTCCTCGGCCCAGCGCAGCAGCGCATTGCCGCCCAGCGAGACGCCGACCGCGAGCATCGGCCCGGTGTGCGCCTCGCGCAGGCGCGCCAGCATCCAGCCGATCTCCTCGTGGTCGCCCGAGTGGTAAGCGCGCGGCGCGAGGTTGAGCTCGCCCGAGCAGCCGCGGAAATGCGGCACCGCGTAGTGCCAGCGGTGCCGTGCCGCCCAGTGCGCGAAGGCCTCCGCATAGTGGCTGCGCGACGAGCCTTCCAGGCCGTGGAAGAGCACCAGCAGCGGCGCGTCGGGAGGCGGTGCCGCGCCAGCGGACGGTTCCGCGTAGACCAGCCGGTCGATGTCGACGAAGTCCTGGTCGGGGGTGGTCCAGCGTTCGCGTGCATAGAGCGGCGCGGGACCGAGGAAGCGGCGCGAGAACAGCGCCGGCCAGATGGTCTGCACATTGCCGCCGACCGGGCCGGAGCCGGTCAGCCAGCGAGGCGCACGGTAGCCGAGCATGGTCCTGGACCTCGAAAGCCTGTGGGGTGAGTCGGGACAGCGAAACGCGGCTTCAGTGCAGCATGCCGAGACTGCCGCCCAGGTCCTGCAAATCGACCGCCGCGCCGGAGCTGGCGTGGTGGCACACCAGTCGCCAGCCCAGCGGCGTCTTCACATAGACGTTGGTCGCGAGGACCGTGCCGGTGTGCAGGCCGTCGGCGCTGCTGTGCCTCACCTGCTCCACCACGCTGTGCACTGCGGTGGTCAGCGTGTTGATGCGGCGCACCTTCTCCGGCCGCACCTCGAGGTTGCCGGCGGCGAACAGCTGCTCGAAAGCGGCCCGGATGGCGGCCGCCCCGAGCAGGCGCGGGCCGCCCGGGTGGATGCAGACGATCTCGTCGTCGTCCGACCAGACCGACATCATCTTCTCGATATCGCCTTGCTGCAGCGCTTCGTAGAACTGGGCTTCGATGTCCTCGGGGGAGGCGAGCGTCGCGGGCGGTCTGGGCATGGCGGGCAGGGGCAGGTTCAGGGGAAGACGATGGTCTTGCGGCCGTTCATCAGCACGCGGTGCTCGACGTGCCAGCGCACCGCGCGCGCGAGCACCACACACTCGACGTCGCGGCCCACGGCGGTGAAGTCCTCCGGGCTCAGCGAGTGGTCGACGCGCTCGACATCCTGCTCGATGATGGGCCCTTCGTCGAGGTCGGCCGTGACGTAGTGGGCGGTTGCGCCGATCAGCTTGACGCCGCGCTCATGCGCCTGGTAGTAGGGCTTGGCGCCCTTGAAGCTGGGCAGGAAGCTGTGGTGGATGTTGATCGCGCGGCCCTTGAGGAAGTCGCAGAACTGCGGGCTCAGGATCTGCATGTAGCGCGCCAGCACCACCAGGTCGATCTCGTGCTCGTCGACCAGGCGCTCGACCTGCTGTTCCTGGGCGCGCTTGGCCTCGGCGGGTGCGCCGGTGGGCAGTGGCAGGTGGTGGAAGGGCAGGCCGTAGCTGGCGGCCAGCTCGGCGAAGTCGGGGTGGTTGGAGACGATGGCCGGGATGTCGACCTGCAACTGCCCGGAGCGCCAGCGAAACAGCAGGTCGTTGAGGCAGTGGCCGTGTTTGCTGACCATGATCAGCAGGCGGGGCTTGCGTGCCAGCGAATGGAACTTCGCCTGCATGCCGAACTGCTGGCCGACATGGACGAACAGCCGGTCCAGCGTCGCGACGTCGGCCAGGTGGGCGGGGGCCTCGAAGTGCACCCGCATGAAAAAGAGGCCGGTGCCGTCCGGATCCTGCACGTCGCCGAACTGCTGCGAATCGATGATGTTGCAGCCGGCCTGGTAGAGCAGGCCCGAGACGGCATAGACGATGCCCTTGGCGTCCTTGCAGGAGAGGGTCAGGATGAATTCTTGCGGCGGGGTCATGGGTGGCCTTCAGTAGCCGCGATTGTACGGAGCGGCTGCGCTTTCCCGGGACGGCCGCGGCGCGTCCCCCCGGCACGAGGGGCCGGTGCGGCCTGGCGCTCAGCCGACCGCCTGGGCCTCCATGGTCTGGCGCAGCTTGCCACGGACCAGGTCGATGTGCTGGCGCAGCGCATACAGCTCGTCGGCGTAGGACAGCGGCACGCTGATCTGGGAGGCGCGTGCCTCGACATCGTCGAGCTGGGCCAGCAGCTCGCGGGTGTCGACCTCCGGCCGCTCCAGCGACTCCTCGACCTCGCGCAGCCGCGCGTACCAGCGAAACACGCGCGAGCGCACCCGGAATTCGTAGAGCGGCGGGACCAGGCGCGACAGCGGGATCAGCACCGCGACGATGGACAGCAGCGCCACCCACATGCGGTCGATCACGTTGGAGACCCAGAACGGCAGGTAGCGCTGCAGCCAGGGTGCGCCGTTGCGCAGGTAGCGCTGCGCCTCGGGGGCCACCGGCAGGTCGGTGTTCACCGCGTTGGGGAACTCGCCGGCACGCGCGAACCAGCCGGCTTCACCGTGGATGCGGCCGGCCGCCTGCATCATCAGCTGCACCAGCGCCGGGTGCAGGCCTTCGCGCGCCACCAGCGTGGCGGTGGGCGCGATCAGCTGCACGTCCTCGCCGGGCAGATCGCGGCCCAGGTCGACGACCCCGCGCGGCAGGGTCACCGCCGAAAGGTGCCTGAGCTTGCGCGCGTAGGCGTGCGACTGCGAGAAGTTGAAGAGGCGGATGCCGGGCGTCTGCAGCAGCATCTGGATCAGCGGCGAGTCGGGTGCCGAGACGAACAGCATGGCGTCGGAGCGGCCTTCCAGCAGCTCGACGACGGCCGGCGTGTTGCTCAGGTGGGACAGCTTGAGGGTGTCGCGGTCCAGTCCGTTGAGCTCCATCAGCTCGTCGGCCAGGGCCTGCACGCCGCTGCCCGGCGAACCGGCATTGAAACGCCAGCCCTTCAGCTCGGTCAGCGACTGCAGCCGCGGGCGCTTGAG
Source organism: Aquabacterium sp. A7-Y (assembly GCF_026153205.1). Taxonomy (GTDB): domain Bacteria; phylum Pseudomonadota; class Gammaproteobacteria; order Burkholderiales; family Burkholderiaceae_C; genus Caldimonas. The sequence continues at coordinate 62,813 of NZ_JAPFBW010000022.1, forward strand.
CAGGCGCTTGGCGCTGTCCTCGCGGTAGAACAGCCAGACCGGCTCGTAGAACAGGCTGCCGAGCGAGACCAGCCCCGGGTCGGGCGCCTCCTCGTCGCCCGGCGGGCGCCGCCAGGTGCCGCCCTGCACGAAGGCGATGTCGATGTCCTTGTCGGCCTGCTGCAGCCAGGCCAGGTTGTCGGCCGAGCCGCCCGAGGGTCGCAGTTCGACCGTGATGCCGTAGGGCGCCAGCAGCTCCCGGTAGCGCCGGCCCATCACCTCGTAGGCGCCCTGCTCGGTGCCGGTGGCCATCACCAGGCGTTTCGGGGGCGTCGGGTCCAGCACCCAGTAGGCGGCGGCCATCAGCAGCGCCGTCAGCACGATGAAGGGCGCCGCCGCGGGGATCAGGTCGCGCAGCGTCAGCAGCATCTGCTTGATGCGCGAGTAGCCCATCGCGCCGGCCCTCACGGCACTGCGCGCCAGGGCGCGGCCGCTGTCCACCGGGAGAAAACCCGGTGCGGGCCGGCCGAGACCCGGGGGCTGCGGCGGGACACCATCGGTCGGATCGCGGCCGGGGGCTGCCATGGCCGCCGGCTCAATGCCCGTGGACCTTCTCGCCGGCCTTCAGCTTGTACATCGTGCCGCAGTAGGGGCAGCGCGCCTCGCCGCCGGCCGCCACGTCCAGGAAAACGCGCGGGTGGTTGCTCCACAGCGGCATCTTCGGGTTGGGGCAGAACACGACGCCCGGTCCCTGCAGGTCCTTCGCGCTCACTTCAACCACGGATTTGACGAACTCGCTCATCGGGGCATCCTCGTGTTCAGACCTGGGTCAGCCACTCCGCGTATTTCGCGTTGCGGCCGTTGACGATATCGAAGAAGGCATTCTGGATCTTCTCCGTGACCGGTCCACGCTGGCCGGCGCCGATCTGCAGGCGGTCGAGCTCGCGGATCGGCGTGACCTCGGCGGCGGTGCCGGTGAAGAAGGCCTCGTCGCAGATGTAGATCTCGTCGCGCGTGATGCGCTTCTCGACGATGCGGATCCCCAGGTCGGCGCAGATCGCGAAGATGGTGTTGCGCGTGATGCCGTTGAGCGCGCCGGCCGACAGGTCGGGCGTGTAGACGACGCCGTTCTTGATCACGAACAGGTTTTCGCCCGCGCCTTCGCTGACGAAGCCGGCCGAGTCGAGCAGCAGCGCCTCGTCGTAGCCCTCGTCGGTCGCTTCCATGTTGGCGAGGATGGAGTTGGTGTAGTTGCTCACCGCCTTGGCCTGCGTCATCGTGATGTTGACGTGGTGGCGGGTGTAGCTGGAGGTCTTGACGCGGATGCCGCGCTTCAGGCCCTCTTCACCCAGGTAGGCGCCCCAGGACCAGGCGGCGACCATCAGGTGGATCTTGTTGCCCTTGGGGCTGACGCCCAGCTTCTCGGACCCGATCCAGACCAGCGGGCGGATGTAGCAGCTCTCCAGCTGGTTGGCGCGCACGACTGCCTTCTGCGCCTCATTCACCTGCTCCTGGGTGAAGGGGATGTTCATGCGCAGGATCTTGGCGCTGTTGAACAGCCGCTCGGTGTGCTCGCGCAGGCGGAAGATGGCGGTGCCCTTGGCCGTGTTGTAGGCGCGCACGCCTTCGAAGGCGCCGCAGCCGTAGTGCAGGGTGTGCGACAGCACGTGGATCTTGGCGTCGCGCCACTCCACCAGTTGGCCGTCCATCCAGATCTTTCCGTCGCGATCGTCCATCGACATGATGGGCTCCTCAGTTTATTGGGTCTTGAAGGGCGTCATTCTACGGTTGACGAACCGGGGCAAGCTGTGGACTTCTTTGCTCACTCTCCCTGGCCGCGCTGCGGGTCGGCTCGCAATTTTTCACGTGCCGGCCTGACAATACGTCCGGGGCCGAGGGCGGAACAGCCGGGCCGTTTTCGGAGAGTCGTCAGATGAAGTGCCTTGTTCGAGCCGCGAGTTCGGCCGTCGCCCTGTTTTCGTTCGTGCTCATGTCGGGATGCGGAACGTCACAGAACCTGGCCCCGGAGCCAAAAATTGTCTTGTCCAAGGTGGCGGTCCTGCGCGTGGACCCTCCCGGCGAGCTCTACACCAGGAACAGCAACCTGGTCCTGAACTCGACCGGCGGCCTGCTGGGCGCGGGCGTGCAGGCGCTCGACACCAGCTACAAGTCGCGGACCTTCAACCAGAAGATGGAGGAATATCGGCTCTCCAGCGGGAAGAAGATGACCTCGGCCCTGATCGAGGAACTGGCGCGACAAGGCTTCGATGTGGAGCTGATCGACGGACCGAAGGGGCCGCCCGACGACCCCGACAACGTCGACTACACGAAGCTCCCCACCCGCAATCCGGTGTTGCATGTTCGTTTCGACGCCATGGGCATGTACTCGAGCCAGACCTCCCTGTATTACCTGCCTCAGTTGAATGTGTCGGCGTGGTTGGTCATGCCCGGTTCGGAGTCCTATCCCTTCGAGGAAGGCTTCTACTACGGAGCGGATTCGCGCGGAGAGAAGTACTGGAGCCTGCCCAGCGACGACAAGTATCGCTATGGCACGTTCGAGACCCTGGTGAACAGTCCGGACAGTGTCGCCGAAGGCTACGACGCCGGAATCAGGGCCGTCGCCAAGCGGATCGGCGAACAGCTCCGCAGCCGCTTCGACCGCCCGGCCGCCGTCGCGGGCGCGCCCGCACCGTAAGGCTCAGGCCCCGGCGGTCGGGTCTTGCGGCCGCCACAACTCCCAGCTCACCACCTTGCCGCCCTTCACCTCCACCGTGAGGTGCGAGCCGCCGGGATCGGTCCAGCGGTAGCGCTCGGGCGCCTCGCCCAGCTTCTCCCCCAGGCTGCGCGCCAGCAGCACCAGCTGCATCATGCGCATGCCGGTGTGCATCTTGGCGTTCAGCATCACGGCGCTGTCGATGTAGCCGATCGGCGCGCTGCCGGCCTGCCGCATCACGCGCACTGCCTTGTTGAACTGCAGCAGCAGCCAGAACACGATGATGCTGACGGCCAGCACCACACCCTGCCAGCCGTAGCCGTACCAGCCGACCGCGAGGGCGGCGAGGGCCAGCGCCCAACCTGTCCATGGATTCATGGCGCGATGGTAGGCCCTGGGGCCGCCTTGTCCGTTGTGGATGCCCGCAGCGCGGCGGCGATGTCGCCCTCGCGCCGGCCCACGCGGCCGGTACGCAGGGCGTCGGCCCAGTCGCCCCGGCCGTGGCGCTCGGCCTGTCGGGCTGCCGCTTCCCAGTCGTAGGGCACCGCGCGCAGCTGCACCGACCAGCCGGCTGCGCCTTTCTCGATCAGCGCATAGCGGGCGTGCGGGCTGCCGTTTTCCATCACGTGCTCGTGCGGGTGGCTGTCGTCGTAGGCCTGCAGCCCGACGCTGCCGGGGTTGACGACCAGGCGGCCGTCCTCGAGCTGCATGACCCGCGGCTTGTGGGTGTGGCCGCAAAGGATCACGGCCGCCTGCGCCGCGCCCGCACGCGTCAGCACCTCGGCGTGGCTGGCCGCGCGCACGCCGGGCCAGCCGCGCCCCCCGAAGTCGGGGCACACGGTCTCCATGAAGTACTGCAGGTCGCTGCCCGGCGTGCCATGGCAGGCATAGACCTCCTCGCGCCAGCGCAGCTGGGCCGGCAGGCCGGCCAGCCACTCGCGCTGCGGGGGCGTCAGCCGTTCGGCCGCGTGGCGGTCGGACAGGCCCATGCCCTCCAGCGGCCGCAGCACCTGCCGCTCGTGGTTGCCGCGGATGGTGGGCAGCGCCAGGGGCATCAGACGGTCCAGCGTCTCGCAGGGCCACAGCGGGCCCGAGGCGATGTCGCCCAGGTTGAGGGTGGCGTCGGCCCCGGCGGCCTGGATGTCGGCCAGCACGGCGTCGAGCGCCGGCAGGTTGCCGTGGATGTCGGACACGATTGCAAGCCGCATGGCCTTCCTCCGGGGGGGTGCCCGGCACCCCTGCTGGCGCGCTGCCGCCGGCCGGCTCAGCGCGCGGGTTTTTTCATGCTGCGCGCCTGTTCGACCCGCGCGACGCGCAGCTCGAACTGCTGGTACCACCGCTGGTGACCGAGACGCTGGGCCTCCTGGTGCTCCACATGCGCCTTCCACGCAGCGATGTCCTCCAGCGAGCGCCAGTAGGAGACGGTGATGCCGAAGCCGTCGGCCCCGCGCACGCTTTCCACACCCAGGTAGCCCGGCTGCCCGGCCGCCAGTTCGACCATGCGGTCGGCCATGCCGCCGTAGCCTTCGGGGTCGTCGGGCGTGCGCAGGTTGCTGAAGATCACCGCGTAATAGGGCGGCTCGGGGGTCTCGGCGAAGGGACTCATGGCTCGCCAGTGTAGGGCGTCCAGCGCGAATGGGGGATGGAGCCGGGCGGCGGAAGTGCCTAGTCCATTGGACTAACATCGCCGCAGCGGGCCGGCGTGCCTGCCGAGGAATACTCACAGGAGAGGGAATTGAAGACGATGTGGAAGAAGACCGGGCCGAAACAGGCGGCGCTGCTGGCAGCCGCCCTGGCACTGTTGGCTGGCTGCGACAGTCGGACCGCGACCGAGAAGGGCCAGGACCTCGCCAAGGAGAAGCTCGACTTCGTCCAGGGCATCGGCAATGTGGTGAAGGGCCAGGGCAAGGACCTGGGCGGCACGGTGGGTGAAGGCGTGGGCAACGTCGTGACCGGCCTGGGCAAGGGTTTCGACGCCTCGCTGCAGGCCAAGCCGGTGCGCCTGGCCGATCCCGAGGCGGCCAAGGCCGTGCAGGTCACGCGCGCCCAGGAGCTGCCGGCGGCGGCCGACGGCAAGAGCAAGGGCATGACGGTCTACATCGTTTCGGAGAACGGCTACGAGGGCTCGCTGCGCCTGTTGGCAATGTCGGGCGGCGCGGAAGTCGGCCGCAGCACCGCCAAGGCGAAAATCGACAAGGGCGACGCGAAATACGTCGACTTCAGCTTCGACGAGCGAGTGCCGCTGACCTCGGTGGACCAGTACTCGCTGGTGCTGGTCAAGTAGCCACGGGGCGCGCCTCAGCCCAGCTCGCGCACCAGGTCGATGGCCTGCTCGACCCGCTCCACCGCGTGGATGGTCAGGCCCTCGATGGGCTTTTTCGGCATGTTCGCCTTGGGCACCACGGCGACGCTGAAACCCAGCTTGGCCGCCTCCTTGAGCCTTTCCTGGCCGCGCGGCGCCGGGCGCACCTCACCGGCCAGGCCCACCTCGCCGAAGGTCAGGAAACCTCTGGGCAGCGGCTTGCCGCGCAGCGAGCCCTGGATCGCCAGCATCACCGCCAGGTCGGCCGCCGGCTCGCTGATGCGCACGCCGCCCACCGCGTTGACGAACACGTCCTGATCGAAGCAGGCGATGCCGGCATGCCGGTGCATGACCGCCAGCAGCATCGCCAGGCGGTTCTGCTCCAGGCCGACGCTGAGCCGGCGCGGGCTGGGGATGGGCGAGCTGTCGACCAGGGCCTGCACCTCCACCAGCATCGGGCGGGTGCCTTCCAGGGTCACCAGCACGCAGGAGCCGGGCACCGGCTCGCCGTGGGTGGACAGGAAAATCGCGCTCGGATTGGCGACGCCCTTGAGGCCGCGCTCGGTCATCGCGAAGACGCCGATCTCGTTGACCGCGCCGAAACGGTTCTTGAAGGCCCGCACCAGCCGGAAGGCGCTGTGCGTGTCGCCCTCGAAGTAGAGCACCGTGTCGACGATGTGCTCGAGCACACGCGGGCCGGCCAGCGCGCCTTCCTTCGTGACGTGGCCGACCAGCACCATGGCCGTGCCGGTGGCCTTGGCGGTGCGGGTCAGCTGGGCCGAGCACTCGCGCACCTGCGCCACCGAACCGGGGGCCGAGGTGAGCTGCTCGGAGTAGACCGTCTGGATCGAGTCGATCACCGCGACGGCCGGCTTCTCCGCATCGATGGTGGCGAGGATCTTCTCCAGCTGGATCTCGGCCTGCACGCGGACCTTGGAGCCGTCCAGCCCCAGCCGGCGCGCCCGCAGCGCGACCTGGGCGCCGGATTCTTCACCTGTGACGTACAAGGCTTTCATCTGCTGGGACAGCGCGTCGAGCGCCTGCAGCAGCAGCGTGGACTTGCCGATGCCCGGGTCGCCGCCGATCAGCACCACGCCGCCGGGCACCATGCCGCCACCCAGCACGCGGTCGAGTTCATCGATCCCGGTGGGGCAACGCTCGACGTCCACCGCCTCGATCTCGGCCAGCGAGGTGACCGGCGCCGACTTCGCCAGCGCCTGGAAGCGGTGCTGCCTGCCGCCGCCGCTGTCCGCGAGCGTCTCTTCCAGGGTGTTCCAGGCGTTGCAATGTGGGCACTTGCCCAGCCACTTGGGGCTGGTGCCGCCGCACTCCGTGCAGGTGTAGACCGTTTTTTCCTTTGCCATGCAGGCATTGTCGGCCATGCCCACCGGGTGGGGCCGGCGGGCTCAGACGGTGCTGGCGCGGATGCCCTGGTAGCGCTGCTCGAGCTCCTGGCGCAGTTGCTTGCGCACCTTGGCGGCCTCCTGGCGGCGCCGCTCGTCCGGCGTGGTGGGCGTCAGCGCAGGCACCGCGGTGGGCTTGCCGTCGTCGTCGACCGCCACCATCGTGAAAAAGCAGCTGTTGGCGTGGCGCACCACCTGCTGGCGGATGTTCTCCGCGACCACCTTGATGCCGACCTCCATCGAGGAGGTGCCGGTGTGGTTGACGGAGGCCAGGAAGGTCACCAGTTCGCCGACGTGGATGGGCTGGCGGAACATCACCTGGTCCACCGAGAGCGTCACGACATAACGCCCCGCGTAGCGGCTGGCGCAGGCATAGGCGACCTGGTCGAGCAGCTTCAGGATCGTGCCGCCGTGCACGTTGCCGGAGAAGTTGGCCATGTCCGGCGTCATCAGCACGGTCATCGAGAGTTGGTGGCTGGGCAGGTCCATGAAGCAGGCGGCAAGCGGGCCGGGCAGTGAAACGACCCCCGCATTGTGACGGTGCCGACGGCGCGCCGGGTGGCTCGCGGCGCGACAACAAGCGGCGCAGCGGCGACGAGCGGCCTCAGCCGGCCACGGCCGGTGCGCTGTCGGGCGGCGCCGCCGGACGGGGCGTCCGGCTCAGGGCCGCACTCAGCCGGCCGAACAGCCGGCCGAGTGCCGAGGCCGGGCGGACCAGCGCGACGGCCGAGCCGGATTCCGCGCCGAGCAGCACGCCTTCTCCCGGGCGCAGCTGCAGCGAGTCACCGGCATGCAGGAAGTGGTCGTGCAGGTCGCCGCTGGCGGTGACCCAGACCCGGCCGTGCCGCACTTCGAGGGTCGCCGAGCGGCTGAGCGGCAAGTGCATCAGCTGCCCGGGGGCGAGCTGCAAGGTGGCGTAGGAGGGGGAGGGGCGCATCGTGGATCTCCTGGGCAGGGCGGTGGAATCGTTGCTGCCCAGTATTCGCAAGACGCTCCCGGCGGGTAAGACGCAGGCCGCGCCAAAACGAAGCAGTACAGATGCGCCTGTGCGTGTCTGTACTGGCGACAGAACTGCACATCTGTACCTGTGCGCCCCCCCACTCGCCCCTCACAATGACTGTATGGATACCGCTCGCCCGACTGGTGTTTCCGCAGCGCCCGCCGACTCGGCGGCAACGCCGCTGTACCTGCGGCTGGCCGGCGGCATCGAACGCGCCATCGCCAGCGGCGCGATGCGCCCCGGCGACCGGCTGCCTTCGGTGCGGCAGCTCAGCCAGCAGCACGACGTCAGCCTGACCACCGCGCTGCAGGCCTACCGCTGCCTGGAGAACCGGGGCCTGGTGCAGGCCCGCCCCAAGTCGGGTTATTTCGTCGCGCCGCGCACCTACACCTTGCCGGAGCCGCAGATCGACCTGAGCATCGCCGGCGCCTCCTTCGTCAGCATGGACCACGTGCTGCACGAGTTCCTGCAGATGGTCGACCACCCGCTGGCCGCGCCTTCCTTCAACGCCGCGCCGGCGCGCACCCTGCTGCCCGAGGCCAAGCTGCAGCACCTGCTCGCGGGCGTGAACCGGCGCCACCCGGAGTACGCGTCGAAATACCAGATGGCGGGCAGCACCGCGCTGCGCCAGGAGATCGCGCGGCGTGCCGTCACCTCGGGGGTGCACCTACACCCCGACGAGATCGTCATCACCAACGGTGGCATGGAGGCGGTCTACCTCGCGCTCAAGTCGGTCGCCTCGCCGGGCGACACCATCGTGCTGGAGTCGCCCACCTATTTCCACCTGCTGCAATCGATCGAGAGCCTGGGCATGAAGGTGCTGGAGATCCCCAGCCACCCGCGCGACGGCATCTCGCTGGAGGCGCTCGACTTCGCCACCCAGATCCCCGGGGCAGTGAAGGCCTGCGTGCTGCTGCCGAACTTCCCCAACCCGATGGGCAGCCTGATGCCGGTGGCCCACAAGCGCCGGCTGGTGCGCATGATGGCCGAGCGCCGCATCACGCTGATCGAGAGCGACATCTACGGCGAGCTCTACTTCGGCGAGCAGCGCCCGCCGGTGCTCAAGAGCTTCGAGACCGACGGCGACGTGATCCTCTGCTCGGCCTTCACCAAGACGGTGGCACCGGGCTACCGCATCGGCTGGGTCGCGCCAGGCCGGCACTTCCTCAAGACCCAGGCGCTGAAGGTACGCACCTCGGTGGCCTGCCCGCTGCTGCAGCAGGAGGTGCTGGCGCAGTTCATCCGCGACGGCGGCTACGACCACCACCTGCGCAAGCTGCGCGCCGCGCTGAAGACCCAGGCGACCCAGATGGCCGACGCGGTGGCGCGCCACTTTCCGCCCGGCTGCCGGCTCAGCCGGCCACAGGGTGGGCTGATGCTGTGGATCGAGCTGCCGCGCCATGTCGATTCACGCGAAGTCTTCGCGCTGGCGCGGCGCGAGCACATCGGCGTGGCGCCGGGCGCCGCCTTCAGCTGCGGCCGGCGTTTCGACCACTACATCCGGCTGCAGTACGGCGAGCCCTGGTCGCCGCGCATGGAGGCGGCGTTGCAGAAGCTGGGCCAGATCGTCACGCGGCTGGCACAGGAGCGGCCGGAGTCGGGGGTGGAGCGGGGCATGCCGCTGGGCGAAGTGCTGGCCTGAGCGCCGTTCTGCGGCGGCAGCCCGAACCGGGCGGCTTCAGACGAGAAGCACGAGATCGCTGTACTTCGCCAACATCTCGTCAACCGTCAGCAACTTGAGTGGCTCGGCAAGGGCCTGGGCAATCAGGAGCCGGTCGAATGGGTCGTTGTGGTGGAGCGCCAGCTGGGCAACTCCTGCTGCATGACTTGCCTTGACGGGCAGCTCCAAGAATCCGCTCGCTTCGATGGCGTTCGCCAGCTCCTGGGGATCGGCTTCGATTTTCCCCAGTCGGGCTTTGATCGCAATCTCCCAGATGGAGGCAGCAGAGACATACACCGCGTCCGCTGATTCGATGATGTGGCGTGCTGGCGGCTTCAGCAGCGGGGACCCGGCAACCGCCCACAAGAAGATGTGCGTGTCCAGCAGAAGTCGCATCAGCGCCCTTCGAAGGTCGCGAGTACGTCGTCGGGCAACGGGGCGTCAAAGTTCTCGGGGACGCTCACCTTGCCCTTGAGCAAGCCGAACTTGATACGACGCTTCGGGCCCTCCAGTCGAGTGATGCGGACCAACGGCTTTCCGTTTCGACTAACGACCACGTCCTCTCCCGAGGCAGCCTTGTCGACCAGCTGGGAGAGCCGAGTCTTGGCGTCGTAGATGTTCACGGTTTCCACGGGAAGCCCCTGTCGAGTTTTGGACCAAGTCTAGTCTAGCTGTATCGGACCTGCAAAAGGAGCCGGCAAGGTGGGTGGCCGCAAGCCGTCGACGACCCGGTACAGCCAGGCCTCAAAGCCTGTTCACTCGCCCCCTTCGCCCGCGCTCGCCACCGGCACCCGCGGCGCGACGCCGCACATCAGCTCGTAGCCGACCGTGCCGGCGGACTGCGCGACCTCGTCGATGGGCAGCACGCTGCCGTGCGGCCCGTGGCCCCACAGGGTGACCTCGCTGCCCAGCCCGGCGTGAGGCACCGGGCCGAGATCGACCGTGATCATGTCCATCGAGATCCGGCCCACCACACGCGTGCGCACGCCCTCCACCAGCACCGGCGTGCCGGTGCCGCAGTGGCGTGGATAACCGTCGGCATAACCGCAGGCGACCACGCCGATGCGCATCGCCGCCTCGGCGCGGAAGGTGCTGCCGTAGCCGACGCTGTCGCCCGGCTGCAACTGCTGCAGGCCGATCAGGCGCGAGCGCAAGGTCTGGGTCGGACGCAGCCCCCAGTCGGCCATGCTGTGCTGCGGAAAATCGGGCGAGGAGCCGTAGACCGCGATGCCCGGGCGCACCCAGTCGCTGCGCACTTCGGGCTGCGCCGCCGCCAGCTTCAGGGTCGCGGCGCTGTTGGCAAGGCTGCGTTCGCCGGCCATCCCCTCGGTGGCGGCCTGGAACACCTGCAGCTGCCGTTCGATGCCGCCTTCGCTGTCGGCGTCCGAGAAGTGGGTCATCAGGGAGATCTCGTCGACCTGGGTCAGCCCGCTCAGCCGCATCCAGGCGGTACGAAAGGCCGCCGGCGCAAAGCCGAGCCGGTTCATGCCCGAATTGAGCTTGAGAAACACCCGGTGCGGCCAGGTCGTCTTGTGAGTCGCGAGCCAGTCGATCTGCGCGTCGTTGTGCACCGCGTGCCAGAGGTTCAGGCGCGAGCAGAACTCGAGGTCGCGCGCCTCGAAACAGCCCTCCAGCATCAGGATCGGGCCGCGCCAGCCCAGCGCCCGCACCCGTTCGGCCTCGGCGAAATCCAGCATCGCGAAACCGTCGGCGCTCTGCAGGCCGGGGTAGGCACGCTCGATGCCATGGCCATAAGCGTTGGCCTTCACCACGGCCCAGACCTTGGCGTCCGGAGCCGCCGAACGAGCCACGTTCAGATTGTGCGCGAGGGCGTCGGGATGGATCAGGGCTTGGATCGGGCGCGGCATGGGACGATTGTGCCAGCGCCCCTGCCGAGCCTGATTCGGTCCGGGCCGCGCGGCACCGCACACCCTGCGGCGCGGGCCCGGAAGTGCAGGGCGGGCGTGCTATAAACCCGGGCGCGCCGTCGGGCAGGCCGGGCGGCGTTCTTGACCAGCCGAGGGGACTTCAACGGCAGCCGTAAGAAGCCGCGAGCAAGCAGTGACTGAATGAAAAAAGGCTTCTACACCATCATGTCGGCGCAGTCATTCAGCTCGCTGGCCGACAATGCGCTTTTTGTCGCCGCGGTCGAATTGCTGCGCACCAGCGGCGCGCCGGCCTGGCAAGGTGCCGCCCTGGTGCCGATGTTCGCGCTGTTTTACGTGGTGCTGGCCCCCTTCGTCGGCGCTTTCGCCGACTGCATCCCCAAGGGCAAGGTCATGTTCATCTCGAACACGATCAAGGTGGTCGGCTGCCTGATGATGCTGTTCGGCACGCACCCGCTGATGTCCTACGCGATCGTCGGGCTGGGCGCGGCGGCCTACTCGCCGGCCAAGTACGGCATCCTCACCGAGCTGCTGCCGCCGTCCCAGCTGGTCAAGGCCAATGGCTGGATCGAGGGGCTGACCATCGCTTCCATCATCCTGGGCGTGCTGCTGGGCGGTCAGCTGGTCGGGCCCAACATCGCCCCCTACCTGCTGGCGATCGACCTGCCGCTGCTCGAGACCGGCGTGACCAGCGCGGTCGAGGCGGCCATCGCGTCCATCATCCTGCTCTACGTCGCGGCGGCCGTCTTCAATCTCTACATCCCGCGCACCGAGGCCCCCTTGCAGCCGCTGCCCGGCACCCTGCTGGAGCTGGTGCGCGACTTCCGCACCTGCAACCGCCGGCTCTGGCGCGACAAGCTGGGCCAGATCTCGCTGGCGACCACCACGCTGTTCTGGGGCGTCTCGGGCAACCTGCGCTACATCGTGCTGGCCTGGGCCGCCGTCGCGCTGGGCTACGACACCACCAAGGCGTCGACGCTGGTCGGCGTGGTGGCGGTCGGCACCGCGGTCGGCGCGGTGGTCGCCTCCATGAGGATGCGTCTCGACATGGCGACCCGGGTGATCCCGCTGGGCATCGCGATGGGCGTGCTGGTGATCGCAATGAACTTCATCGGCCAGCTCTGGACCGCGGTGCCCTTCCTGATCCTGCTGGGGGGCCTGGGCGGCTACCTGGTGGTGCCGATGAACGCCCTGCTGCAGCACCGCGGCCACAACCTGATGGGCGCGGGCCGCTCCATCGCGGTGCAGAACTTCAACGAGCAGGCCTGCATCCTCGGGCTCGGCGCCTTCTACACCGGCATGACCAAGTTCGGCGTCTCGGCCTTCGGCGCCATCACGATGTTCGGCCTGGCGGTGGCCGGCACCATGTGGCTGATCAAGCGCTGGCACGAGAACAACGTGGTGCGCCATGCCGAGGAGGTCGAACAGCTGATGGCGCTGGCGCGCAGCGACCACCACTGAAGCTCCCTCGCTGCCGCAGGGCCGCCCGGGTGCGGGCCGGCGCGGCGGCCGCCCCTGGCCGACAATCCCGCGATGTCCCCCTCGCCCCCTTTGCGACCGCCTGCCGCGGCCGCCGCGTCGCTGCCGGTTGTCGCCCTGATCTTCAACGCCGCCGTCTGGGGCCTGTCCTGGTGGCCGCTGCGCGCCCTGCATGCCGGACACGGGCTGCACCCCTTGTGGGCCACCGTGGCGATCTTCGTGCTGTCCACCACGGCCCTGCTGGCCTGGCGCCCGGCCGCGCTCGAGCAGTTGCGGCGCCAGCCGGTGCTGTGGGTGCTCGCGGCGGCGGCGGGCGCCACCAATGCCGCCTTCAACTGGGCCGTGAGCATCGGCGACGTGATGCGGGTGGTGCTGCTGTTCTACCTGATGCCGCTGTGGAGCGCGCTGTTCGCGCGTGTCATCCTGCACGAGCGTTTCACGCCGCAGGCCCTGCTGCGGGTGGGCCTGGCGCTGGCCGGGGCGGTGATCGTGCTCAAGCCGGCCGGCGCGCCCTGGCCGCTGCCGCAGGGGCTGCCCGACTGGCTCGGTCTGCTGGCGGGCCTGTGTTTCGCCTTCAACAGCGTGATGCTGCGCCGCCTGGCCCCGCGCACCCGCGAGGAAGGGCGTGCCGTCGCAATGCTGCTGGGCGGTGTCGTGATGGCCGCGCTGCTCGCGCTGGGCCTCGGCCGTGCCGGCGCGGTCGCCGGGCCGCCGGCCCTGGGGCTGGCCTGGCTGCTGCCGGTGGCGGGCCTGGGCCTGTGTTTCCTGCTCTCCAACCTGGCCTACCAGTTCGGCGCCGCGCGGCTGCCGGCGGCCGTGACGGCGGTCGTGATGCTGACCGAGGTGGCCTTCGCGTCGGCCTCCTCGGTGCTGCTCGGCGAGGCCCGCCTGAGCCCGCAGGTCCTGCTCGGCGGCGCCCTCATCGTCGCCGCCGCGGTGCTGGCGGCGCTGCAGCCTTCGCGCTGAAGGAGACAGGGCCGCTGCTGGTCGGCCAGCAGCTTGGCACCGCAAGTGATGCGTGCCTGGCAGCTTCGCAGTTTACCCAAAGGTACATCTTGAGCGTTCACCTGCGGATTCATGCAGAGATTTACCTTTGGGTGATGGACCTCTACGAAGCACGCCGTCAAGTCCTGCTGAGGCTGATCAAGGATCGGTTCGACAACATACAGGCCCGATTCGCGCGGGCCACCGGCATCTCGGCGACCTACCTCACCCGCATGCTGAAGGATGGTGCCGATCCGGCGCGCAAGCGCATCGGGGACGAGATGGCGCTGGCGCTGGAAGAAAAGCTCGATCTGATGCGCGGCACCCTGCTCAATCCCGTGCTCCGATCCCGAAGCGAACCAACGGGGCAGGACCGCGGGGCGTCTGCCGAGATCTCGCCGAGCGTTCCCGGCAACACCGACGACCACCCAGCCGTTTTCCCGGTCCAACTGAAGCTGGTCGCCGGTTCACCGGAATACGACCTGGAATTCCTTCCTGCAGCAGGTAGCGCGCCGCTCGTCTTTCATGAAAGCTGGTATCGCCTGCGGCATTTGGATCCGGCGCGGATGTTTGCGCTGACCGTGAAGGGACGCACCATGGAACCCAGCCTCTCGGACGGCGATGTGGTGGTCGTGAACACGGCCGATACCGCCCCCGCGGACGGACACGTCTTCGCGCTGAACTATGAAGGCGAGCTGCTGCTCAGGCGCCTCGTACGCGACGAGGGCGCCTGGTGGCTGACGAGTGACAACAGCGATCAGCGTCGCAACCAACGCAAGCGCCTTCATGAAGGCAGTTTCGTTCTCGGCCGTGTGGTGCTCAAGCAGACCGAACGGATCTGAGCCGCACCCTCGGCGTGAACGTCGGCAAGCCGGCCGAGATTTCTGCCTCGTTTCTTAAGGAAATTGTACACCTGCAGGTGTATTTATGGGATAAAGAGAAACGCGGCTGAGGCCATCCGCCTCCTCGTCGCGGCCGCCCCGGCTTTGAGAGGCACAGCCATGACCGCACATACGCCTGGCCCTTGGTGGCACACCTGTGAACGTCGTTTTCGAGGGCTGCGGACCCCAGCGGGTCGCCGTCTGCGCCTTCTTGTGAGAGCCTGCGAAGAGGGGCGTAAAGAAAAAACGGTGGCCATTGTGTGGGAAGGCCGGCGCCACGGAGGCGGGAGCAGTGAACGAGTCGCCCTGGCAAATGCCCGCCTGATCGCAGCCTCTCCCGATCTGTTAAAGGAACTGGAACGCCTTTGCCGTGTCTTCGTCGATTACGCCACGGCGGGCGGCCACCCGCACGAAGCGAACCTGCTGACTTTCAAGGCTCGCCAGGTACTGCGCCAACTCAGCAGGTAGTGCTGACGCTGGCGAAGACAGATGTACCGGGCGGTGCGTTTCCATCCTCCCCTCGTGTGAACAAGCCTTAAGCCATACACCGGCGGCCTGCCAATCACGCAGCCTGCGCCAGCAGCGGCTTGATCTTCTTCCACAGTGCCGCGCTGATTCGCCTGTTCTTGTTTTGTCCCACGGCGCGTTAAACGGTTCTGCAGCGCCGTGGGGTGACACTAGCCGCCCTAAGCCGTTGGCGCTGCCAGCAGCCGGCGCATTTCGCCCAGCAGCTCGTCGTCGGCGTAGGGCTTGCTGAGGAACACGTTGACGCCGGCCTCCTCGGCGTGGCGCAGGTGCTTGTGGGTGGCGCGCGAGGTGACCATCATCACCGGCAGCTCGCGCCACAGGCGCGACTCGCGCAGCCGCCGGGTCAGCTCCAGGCCGTTGAGATTGGGCATCTCCAGGTCGGTCAGCACGATGTCGGCCTTGCGGCGTACCAGCGCATCGAGCGCCTCGACACCGTCGCGCGCGGTCGTCACGTCGTAGCCGGCGCCGCGCAGCAGCTGGGCGATGGTCTTGCGCACCGAGATCGCGTCGTCCACCACCAGTGCGTGCTTGCGCGGCACCTTCATGCGCTTGCGCAGCTGGGCGGCAGCCTCACGGCGGCCCGGCGAGGCCGCCGCGCGCTCCAGCGCCTCCAGATCGAGCAGGAACAGCACCTTGCCGTCGGGTCGCAGTGCGCCGCCCGCGACGCCGCGGACGCGGCGCAGCATGCGGCCGATGTCCTGCAGGATCAGCTCGCGCGAATCGACGATGCGGTCGACCTCCAGCGCGATCTCGCCTTCGTAAGCGCGCGCCAGCACCACCGGGCGGGCCTGGCCCGAGTTCTCGCCGGGCGGCAGGCCCAGCCAGGCCGCCAGCTTCTGGTAGGGCAGCTCGCGGCCGTTGTGGCGGAACACGGTGCCGGTCGGGGTCACCGCCACCGTGCCTTGGCCCGGCGCCAGCGCCAGCACCACGCTGTCGCTCGGCAGCGCGTAGACCTGCTGCTCGACCTCGACCAGCAGGGCGTGCTGCAGGCCGGTGCTGGCCGGCACCTGCAAGGTGAAGCTGCTGCCGGCGCCGGGCCGGGTGTCGATCTCGATGCGGCCCTTCATCGCATGCAGCCGGTCGGCCACCACGTCCAGGCCCAGCCCGCGCCCGGACAGGTCGGTGACCTCGGCTTTGGTCGAGAAGCCGGGCAGCAGGATGAGGCGCTTGAGCGCCTCGGGCGCGGGCCGGCTGTCGGCCTCCAGCAGGCCCAGCTCGATGGCCCGGCGCTGCACCGCCTCCAGGTCCAGGCCGGCGCCGTCGTCACGGCACTCCACGCGCACCAGCTGCTGGTCGCGCGTGAAGCGCAGCAGCACGTTGCCGGCGGCCGGCTTGCCGGCCGCCACGCGGGCCGGCGGCGGCTCGATGCCGTGATCCACCGCGTTGCGCAGCAGCTGCAGCAGCGGTTCGGTGAGCCGGTCCAGCACCTCCGCGTCGACCTGCACCTGTTCGCCGCTGACCTCGAAGTGGACCTGCTTGCCCATCGCCGCCGCCGTCTGCGACACCGCCCGGCGCAGACGCGCGATCACCTGGCGCACCGGCACCAGTCGCGCCGCGATCAGCTCGCGGTGCTGCAGCACCAGCTCCTGGCCCTGCTGGCGCAAGGCCTGTCCGGCCAGGCGCAGCTCGGCGCGCGCGGCCTCGGCGTGTTCCAGCTCGTCGGCCGCCATCTCGGCGGCGAAGCGCGACAGCGCCTGCAGTTCGGCCTGGTGTTCGGGATCGGGCGCCGTGCCGTGGCTGTGCAGGACCGCCGCGTCGAGCTGCGACAGGCGCAACTTGAGCTGGCTGTTGCTGAGCTCCAGCTGTTCCAGCCGGTCGTCGAGCACCCGCAGGTGTTCCTCCAGCCGGCCGTGCTGCACCAGGCCCTGGGCGGCCTGGCGCACCAGCCGGTCGAGCCGGTCCACGCCGATGCGCAGCGTGGCGAGGGCAGCATTGGACTGTTCGCCGGCGCGCCCCGGGGCGGCGCTGCCGTCGCCGGCCGCGGGCGCCGTGGCGGTGGGCAGTTCGGGCGCGCGGAGCGCCGCCGGCAGGGTGTCGAGCGCCAGCCGCTCGAGGGTTCCCTGCTCGATCGCTCGCACCCACTCGCCCAGGCGCTCCAGCCATGCCAGCGCGTCGTCGGGCGCGGCTTCATGGCCGCGCAGCGCCTGCACCATCTGGTCCAGGCAGGCCACCGCTTGTTCCAGGTCGCGCGCCATCGCCACCGGCACCTCGCCCTGGCGGCTCACGGCGTGGTCGAGCAGGTCTTCCAGACGCTGGCCGAGGCGGCCGATGCCGCGGATGCCGGCGACATTGCCGCTGCCCTTGAAGGTGTGCGCGGCACGCCGGGCCGCCTGCAGGGTTTCGAGGTCGGAGCGGCCATCGGCCAGCGCCCGCACGCCGCGCGCCAGCGCGTCGAGCTGGATGGGCGCATCGTCGAGGAAGGCGTCGAGCAGGGTCGGGTCGACGTCGTCGGGCACCTCCAGCGAGACCTCGTGGTCGTCCAGCGGCTGCGGCGCCGTGCTCGGCGCCGCAGCCTCCATCTCGGGCGGCATGCCGGGCGGCAGGCGCAGCAGGCGCAACAGCTCGGCGAGCTGCTCGCGGGTGGGCGCGATCGGCCCCCCGGCGACGAAGCGGCCCAGCTCGCGCACCGCGCCTTCCTCGGCCGGCTCCTCGAAATAGCCGGTCAGCGCCCGGTGCCAGCGCAGCAGCCAGCCGAGCGCCTCGTGCAGGTCGCTGCCATCGAGGTCGGCGAACACCAGGGCACTGTCGCGCAGCAGCTCCAGGACGATGGCCAGGCCGTCGAGCTGGATCATGCGCGAGGCCTGGGCCAGCCGGGCGAACCGCTGCCCGGCGATCTCGGCCTGGCGCGCGCCGGTGCTCGCGTCGGCGAGCCACTGCATCAGCGCGGCGTCGATCTCGGGGGCCGCCAGGGTGAACTCCTCCTGCAGCACGTGCAGCAGTTCGTGGATGGGCGTCGTCACAGCGTCTCGTCCTCAGGCGCGGTAGGCGGGGTCGCTCGACCCCAGATTGAATTGGCCGACCGACTCCGACAGCCGACGCGCGAAATCGACCAGGGTGGCGGTCGACTCGGTCTGTTGCTCGATGGCCAGGATGGTCTGGGCCGAGCCGCGGTGCAGCTGGTCGACCCGCTGACGCAGTTCGTGGGCCAGGGCCGACTGCTGCTGCGAGAAGGTGGCGATCTGGCGCACCAGCCCGACCAGGTGCTGGGTGGTGTCACGGGTCTCGGCCATGCGCTCGCCGGCCTGGCGCGCCAGGGCCGACTGCTGGTCGACCTGCACCATCAGCCGGTTCACGCTCAGCAGGGTGTCGCCGGTCTCGACCTGCACGCCCTGCACCATGTGGGCGATCTGGCCGGTGGCCTGGCGGGCCGATTCGGCCAGGCGCTGCACCTCGTCGGCCACCAGCGCGAAACCCCGGCCCGCTTCGCCGGCGCTCGAGGCTTGCATCGCGGCGTTGAGCGCGAGCACATGGGTGCGCTCGGCGATCTGGCTCATCAGGCTCACCACCGCGGAGATCTCCTGGCTGCGTGTGCCCAGGCGCTTGAAGCGCTTCTCCAGCTCCAGCATGGACTCGCCGAGCGCACGGGTGCCGTGCACCGAGGCCTCGACGGCGGCCAGCGCCGATTCGGTGGCCGCCGAGGCCTGGACGGCCGCCTCGCCGCTGTTGTCCGCCAGCGCGCCGACCTGGGCCAGCTGGTAGGTCGCCTGACCCAGTGAGCCGGCCATCGCGGCCAGGGCCTCGCGTTCGTCCTGGGCGGTCTCGTCGACGCGCACCGCCTGCTCGCCGACGAACTCGCTGGCCTCGCGCACCTGGGCCGCGATGTCCTGCACCTGGGCCAGCGTCCGGCTCATCTCGTGGCCCAGCTGGTTGACCGCCGAGGCCAGGGTGCCGGTCAGGTCCTCGCTGACCTCGGCGCGCGCGCCCAGGTCCTTGTTGGCCATCTGGAACACGGTCTGCAGCAGCCGCACCACCGACTCGTTGAGCTGGTCGTTCTCGCGTGTGGCCGCTTCGAGGCGAGCCTGCCGGCTGTCGAGCAGCTCGTCGAGGGAGCGGCCCAGCGCGCCCAGCTCATCGCGTGCAGCCAGGCCGGTGCGAGCCTGCAGCTCCCCTTGCAAGGCGCGCTGCAGGGTGGTGCGCAACACCGCCAGCGGTTTCAGCCAGCCGCGCTGCAGCGCCGTCATCAAGGCAGCGCCGAGCAGCGCCGCCGCGGCGGCGGCGAGCAGGGCGCGCCACAACAGCGGCCACGGGACATCCAGGCGAGCGTCGGCGGCGCCGTCCGCGGCGGCCAGCGTGACCAGCGCCCAGCGTTGTCCTTCGAGTTGCACCGGACCATAAGCGGCCTGCTGCTCGCGGCCCTGCGCGTCGACATAAGCCAGGCTGCCACTCTGTCCTTGCAGCGCGGCCGCCACCGCGGGCGAGTCGACCGGCAGCAGTCCGATGCCGCTGCCGCGGTGCAGGGCCAAGGCACGCGCCTCGGCGCTCAAGGCACGCCCCTGGGTGCCGATGTAGGCCGACGTGTCGCCGAGCAGGGCGCGGGGATCGCTGCGCAGCTGCTTGTCGCTGCCGACGAGAAAGCTGTCGGCACGCGGCGCGGCGCCCGCCGCCAGCATGCCGGTGAGCTGCGCGATGCCGACGCGCCAGGCCAGCACGCCGACCTGCGTCTCGCCCTCGAAGAGCGGCACCGCCGCAAACAGCACCGGGCGGTTGGCGGCCGGCAGGTAGGGGCCCAGGTCGGAGAGTGCCATCGCATCGGCCGAGCGGGCGCGGCGCACCGTGCCGTAGACGGCCGCGAGCGGCGAGCCGAGCACCAGCGGGGCATTGAGGCTCATGCCGAAGTCGATGTCCTTGGCCACGCTGTAGACGATCTGGTCGGTGTCGCTGTCGATCAGCAGCAGGTCCTGCACGCCCAGCTGGTCCTGCGCACGGTCGAAGGCGCGGTGGTACTGCGCATGCACCTGGCCGTAGGGCGTGGGCGTGTCCGGATAGACCATCAGGTCCTTGCGACCCGGCGGCTGCGGATTGCGGGCGATGAACTCCTGCTGCAGCAGCGCGGTGGTGAGCGAGCGGGCGTCCAGCACCGGCGTCAGCTCGGGTGGCGGCTCGACGTTGTGGACCGCCCACTCGGCCTTGTACTGCTGCGCCAGCCAACCCAGCATCTCCTCGCGCATCGCCGCGCCCGAGGTGCCGCTGGCGGCGTTTTCGTCCATCAGCCGCAGGGCCGCCTTGAACTGCCGCAGGGCCTCGACCGTGCCGGGTTGGGCGGCCAGCGCACGCAAGCCGCCCAGGCGGCTCTGCACCTCCTGCTGCAGCGCGCGGCCCTGCAGCTCGTGCTGGGTCAGCAGGGCCTGGGCGCGCAGCGCTTGCTCGCTCGCGCGACCCTGTTGCGCCGTTCCCTGCCATAGCGCGGCCGCGGCCACGATGGCCCCCAGCAGGCTCAGGCCGGCGCCGCTCAGCAGCAGTCTCAGGCGCAGATTCATGCGTGCCCTCTCGTGCCCGGTGATGTCCTTGGCCCCGGGCTCAGACGAGCGCCAGTTCGGCCGACAAGGCCTCCATCAGGGAGGCCGCATCGATCAGGGCCCAGGCGCGGCCGCCGTCGTCGCACGCGGCGCCCGCCACGAACTCCAACAGCGCCGCGGGTGTCTCCGGCGGCGCCAGGCCGGCCTGCGGGCGCGCCATCGCGGGCAGGCCGTGGAAGGCGATCGCCGCGGCCTGCTCGGCCTCGCCCCCCAGCAGCATCAGCGTTCCGGGGCCCGCGGGCGGCAGCGAGGCATCGAGGTAGACCGCGAGGTCGAACACCGGCACCACCTTGCCCTCGATGTTCGCGGCGCCGATCAGCCACGCGGGCGCATGCGGGACCTCCGACAGCTGGACGTTCTCGACGATGCTGCGCGCCCAGCTGAAAGGGAAGGCGAGCCACCACGGCCCGCACATCACGCCCTGCGCCAGCGCGGCCGAAGACGGGTCCTGCCCCGTGCCCGGGGGACTGGTGGTGTCTCCGGGCGCGGTCGGTGACAGGGGCGGAATGGGTAGGGGCTGCTCCACTGGACGTGTCTTGGTTTTCGGTACAAAGCGCAGTGTAGGGCGGGGAAGGCGCGCGGCTTGCCTGCGTTGCGTCGAAACAGCGCCGGCGGGCGCCGAATCGCGGACCCGCCGATGCTCAATGCTCGGGAGCGGGCCGTGTCGTGCTGATGCCCAGGGTGCTGTCGAAGGCGCGCTGGAAGACCGGGTGGTGCTTGCCGATCACCCGCACCAGTTCGTCCTCGGACAGCGGCTTGGCCAGGTAGGCGTCGCAACCTGCCAGGGTGCCGCGGATCCGGTCGATCGTGCCGGCCCGGCTGCTCAGCAGCACCACCACCGGTGTCGGTCGCTCGGGCTCCGGCGGGCGGCGCTTGATGACGCGGCAGGTCTGGTAACCGTCCATGCCCTGCATCATCACATCCAGGAAAACGAAGTCGAACTGCCGTTCGGCGAGCCGCTGAAGCGCCTCCTCGCCACTGCGGGCCAGGTGCACCTTGAAGCCGAAGCGTTTCAGTCGTGACTGCATGAAACGCAGTTGCAGATCACTGTCGTCGACCACCAGGATGTGCTCGTACTTGTCGTCGTTCTCAAGCAGCACCGAGTTGCTGAAGCCGGTGCTTGAGGGGAAGCCGCTGCGTGCCGTGTCGACGCCGGCGGCGAGCGACGCGGCCGGCTCGGCGTGGCGGGCTGTGTCACGGCTCACCGCGTCGTCGAGCACGCGCAGCAGGTTGATCAGGTTGAGCGGGCGTGGCAGCTGGGCCAGCCCGCCGCCGACCGGCTGTTCGCCGACGAACAGGGTGGCTGCCCAACGCCCCGCGTCGCGCACGCTACGGTGCACCTCGGGCGTGTCGGCATCGGCGATGACATAGTCGCTGGCGGGCAGTTCCGCCACGTACTCGTAGGCCGGCGAGCGCCGCGCCGCCAGGCGAAAGAAGGCCTCGAACGTGGCCCGTTCGAACGCACTGAAGCCTTGCACCGCCACCCGATAGGGGACCTTCACGACCCTTGCTCCTGCTGCTGCACCGCGGCAGGCCCGGTGCCCCGCGTGTTGTGGATTCGGGCTCGCATCGTTGCAGGCCGGCGCCGCGAGCGTCAACACCGCACCTCGGGGGGCGCGCCCGCGCGGCGCAGTAACATCACTGTCCGATCGGCCCTGTCGGGCGGGAGCGAATGATGAGCAGTGTCTATGACTTCGAAGCGACATCCATCGACGGGCAGCCAGTGCCGCTGTCGGCCTACCAGGGCAAGGTGTTGCTGATCGTCAATACCGCCAGCAAGTGCGGCTTCACGCCGCAGTTCTCGGGCCTGGAGGAGCTGTGGACGCACTACGGCGCGCGCGGCCTGGTGGTGCTGGGTTTTCCCTGCAACCAGTTCGGCGCCCAGGACCCCGGCAGCGAGGCCGAGATCGCGAGCTTCTGCTCGGCCAACTACGGCGTCAGCTTCCCGATGATGGGCAAGGTCGAGGTCAACGGCGCCCAGGCCCACCCGCTGTACCAGTGGCTGACCACGGAGGCGCCCGGGCTGCTCGGCACGCGCTCGATCAAGTGGAACTTCACCAAGTTCCTGGTCGGCCGCGACGGCCGCGTGCTGCGGCGTTATGCGCCGACGGACACGCCCACTTCGCTCAAGGCCGACATCGAGCGCGCGCTCTCGGCCTGAGCCCCGGCCGTCTGCGCGGCCCCATCCGGATAATCCGGGTTTCCACATGTATTAGCCCCGAGGACCTTCCATGTTCCAGCACGTCGACGCCTATGCCGGCGATCCGATCCTGACCCTCAACGAAAACTTCCAGAAGGACCCGCGCCCGAACAAGATCAACCTGAGCATCGGGGTCTACTTCGACGACGCCGGGCGGCTCCCGGTGATGGGCGCGGTGCGCGAGGCCGAGTCGTCCCTGCTGCAGCAGATCGGGGCGCGGCCCTACCAGCCGATGGAGGGCGCGGCCAACTACCGCAGCGCGGTGCAACAGCTGCTGTTCGGTGCCGATCACGAGGCGGTCGCCAGCGGGCGTGTCGCGACCCTGCAGACCCTGGGCGGCTCGGGCGGCCTGAAAGTGGGCGGGGATTTCCTGCAGCGCTACTTCGGCGGCTCCCAGGTGTGGGTCAGCGACCCGACCTGGGACAACCACCGGGCCATGTTCGAGGGCGCCGGCTTCAAGGTCCACACCTATCCCTATTACGATCCCGAGACCGGCGGCCTGAAGTTCGACGCCATGCTGACGAGCCTGAAGGGGCTGCCGGCGGCCAGCATCGTGCTGCTGCACGCCTGCTGCCACAACCCCACCGGGGTGGACCTGACACGCGAGCAGTGGGCCGAGCTGATCCCGGTGATCCGCGAGCGGCGCCTGATTCCCTATGTCGACATCGCCTATCAGGGTTTCGGCGATGGCATCGAGGAAGACGCCTTCGCGATCCGCGCGCTGGCCCAGGCCGGTGTGAGCTTTTTCGTCGCCAGCTCCTTCTCCAAGAGCTTCTCGCTGTATGGCGAGCGCTGCGGGGGCTTGAGCGTGATCTGCCCGGACAAGGCGCAGGCCGAGCTGGTGCTGGGCCAGCTCAAGGCCGCGGTGCGGCGCAACTACTCCAGCCCGCCGACGCACGGCGGGCAGATCGTCGCCAAGGTGCTGCTGACACCCGAGCTGCGTGCCGCCTGGACCGCCGAGCTGGACGCGATGCGCGCGCGCATCAAGGACATGCGCCAGCGCCTGCATGCGGTGCTCACGACCAAGCTGCCGGGTCGCAACTTCGACTACTTCCTGACCCAGCGCGGCATGTTCAGCTACACCGGCCTCAGCCCGGAGCAGGTGGACCGCCTGCGCGAGGAGCACGGCGTCTACCTGGTGCGCTCGGGCCGCATGTGCGTGGCCGGGCTGAACCAGCACAACGTCGAGAAGGTCGCCGTCGCGATGGCGGCCGTGCTGGCCTGACCGGCCGCCGGCGCAGCGCGGGAGCGGGCGCTTGACGAGCGTCTTCCTGCTCAGGCGTTTCGCCACCTTCGTGGCGACACTGCTGTGTGCCTCGGCGCTCGTCTTCGCGGTGCTGGAGGTCCTGCCCGGCAATGCCGCCGAGGTGATGCTCGGGCCCACCGCCACGCCCGAGGCGGTCGAGGCGCTGGCGCTGCAGCTCAGGCTCGACCGGCCGGCGCTGCAGCGTTATGGCGACTGGCTCGCCGGCATGGCGCGTGGCGAGCTGGGTACCAGCAGCGCCTACGGCACGCCGGTGGCCGAGCTGATCGCCGAGCGCCTGGTGGTCAGTCTGCCGCTGGCGGCCCTCGCGATGGGGCTGACCACCGTGCTGGCGCTCGCGCTCGGGCTGTACGCCGCCTTTCACCACGGCAAGGCGGGCGACCTCGGGGTGATGGTGCTGAGCCAGGTCGGCATCGCAGTGCCCAGCTTCTGGTTCGCGATCCTGCTGATCCTGCTGTTCTCGGTGAAGCTGCAGTGGTTCTCGGCCGGCGGCTTCCCCGGCTGGTCGGTCGAGGCGGGTGGCGGCCTCTGGCCGGGCCTGAAGGCCTTGCTGCTGCCGGCGGTGGCGCTGGCCGTGGTGCAGGCCGCAGTGCTCGCGCGGGTGACGCGCTCGGCGGTGCTGGAGGTGCAGGGCGAGGACTTCGTGCGTACCGCGCGCGCCAAGGGACTGAGCCGCCGCGCGACCTTGTGGCGCCACGTGCTGCGCAACGCCATGGTGCCGGTGCTGACCATCATGGGCTTGCAGTTCGGCAACCTGCTGACCAGCGCCATCGTGGTCGAGAACGTCTTTTATCTGCCCGGCCTGGGCCGCCTGGTGTTCCAGGCGGTCGCCAACCGCGACCTGGTCGTGGTGCGCAACGTCGTGATGCTGCTCGCCGCGGCGGTGGTGCTGATCAACTTCGTGGTCGACCTGCTGTATGCCTGGGTCGACCCGCGCCTGAAGGTGCAGGACCGGTGAGCGCGGCCGCATCGAGCCCAGCCGGCTTGGCCCGGCGCGCCGCCCTCCACCCGGGTTTTGTGCTCGGCGGCGCGCTGGTCGCCGTGCTGCTGCTGTGCGCGGCGCTCTCGCTGGTGTGGACGCCCTATCCGCCGGAGGAGATCGATGTGGCCGCGAAGCTGCAGCTGCCCTCGGCGGCCCACTGGCTGGGCACCGACCCCCTGGGACGGGACATCGCGACCCTGCTGCTGGTGGGCGCGCAGAACTCGCTGCTGGTCGGCGTGGTCGCGGTCGGCATCGGCCTGGTGGCGGGTGTCGCGCTCGGCGCCCTGGCCGCGGCACGCAAGGGCTGGGTCGAGGAGCTGGTGATGCGGCTGTCCGACTTCACCTTTGCCTTCCCGGCGCTGCTGTCGGCGCTGATGCTGAGCGCGGTGTTCGGCCCGGGCCTCTTTACCTCCATCGCCGCCATCGGGCTCTTCAACGTTCCGGTGTTCGCGCGCGTCACGCGGGCCTCGGCCAACGCGGTGTGGGCGCGGCCCTTCGTGACCGCCGCGCGGGCCTGTGGCAAAGGCGGCTGGCGCATCACGCTGGACCATGTGCTGCCGAACATCGCGGCGGTGCTGATCGTGCAGGCCACCATCCAGTTCGCCACCGCGATCCTGGCCGAGGCGGCGCTGTCCTACCTCGGCCTCGGCACCCAGCCGCCCCAGCCCTCCTGGGGCCGCATGCTCAACGAGGCGCAGTTGCAGATGTTCCAGGCGCCGCGCCTGTCCATCTTCCCGGGCCTGGCCATCGCCTTGTCGGTGCTGGGCCTCAACCTGCTGGGCGACGCGCTGCGCGACCTGCTCGACCCGCGCCTGGCGCGCAGCCGCTGAAAGGACAGTGCGATGTCCACGCCCTTGCTCGACGTCCGCGACCTGCGCGTCACGCTGCAGACCGCGCGCGGGCCGGCCCAGGCGCTGCGCGGCCTGGACTTCTCGATGCAGCCGGGCGAGACGCTGGGGCTGATCGGCGAATCGGGCAGCGGCAAGTCGCTCACGGCGCTGGCGCTGCTGGGCCTGCTGCCGGCCTCGGCGCAGGTGTCGGGCAGCATCCGGCTGGCCGGGCAGGAGCTGATCGGCCTCGACGAGGACCGTCTGTGCCAGCTGCGCGGCGACCGCATCGCGATGATCTTCCAGGAACCGATGACCGCCCTCAACCCGCTGCACCGCATCGGCCACCAAGTGGCCGAGCCCTTGCGCCTGCACCGCGGCCTGGGCCGGCACGCCGCGCGTGCCGAGGCGCTGCGCCTGCTGGAGCGGGTGCACCTGAGCGACGCGGCACGCCGGCTCGACGCCTATCCCCACGAGCTCTCGGGCGGTCAGCGCCAGCGCGTGATGATCGCGATGGCGCTGGCCTGTGGGCCCGCGCTGCTGATCGCCGACGAGCCCACCACGGCGCTCGACGTGAGGCTGCAACGCGACATCCTCGCGCTCATCGCCGAGATCGTGGCCGAGCGCCGCATGGCGCTGCTGCTGGTCTCGCACGACCTCGGCGTGATTGCCGAGAACGTCGAGCGCATGCTGGTCCTGTACGGCGGCCACATCGTCGAGTCCGGCCCTACCGAAGCCGTCTTCGACCGGTTGGCCCATCCCTATACACGCGGCCTGTTCGCGGCCCGCCCGCGGCTGGGCGCGGCACGGGGCGCGCCGCTCGACGCCATCCCCGGGCGGGTGCCCGAACTGCTGGACCTGCCGCCCGGCTGCCCCTTCTCCGACCGCTGCGCCTTCGCCGTCGAGGCCTGCCGCGCGGGCCTGCCGGAGGCCTTCGAGGTCGGGCCGGGCCACCGGGCGCGCTGCATCCGCCTGCCCGAGGGGGTCCAGCGATGAGCGCCGGCCTCGCCCCCGCCGCCGAGCCGCCCCTGCTCGAGGTGCACGCGCTGGCCCGGCACTACCGGCTGCCGCGCGAGAGTCTGTTCAGGCCCGGCCCGGTGCTGCGTGCGCTGGACGGCGTCAGCTTCACCCTTCAGGGCGGCCGCAGCCTGGGCATCGTCGGCGAATCGGGCTCGGGCAAGTCCACGCTGGCGCGGCTGGTGATGGCGCTGGAGCGGCCCAGCGCCGGCAGCGTGCGCCTGCTCGGGCAGGACCTGCACCGCCTGCCGGCGGCCGCGTTGCGACAGGCGCGGCGCGACTTCCAGATGGTGTTCCAGGACCCTTATGGCTCGCTCGATCCGCGCCAGCGTGTCGAAGCGATCGTGACCGAGCCGCTGTCGGCCCTCGGCGCGCCGCCGCGCGAAACCGTACGCGAGCAGGCCGCCGGCGCGCTGGAGGCGGTGGGACTGCGCCGCGCCGACCTGGCTCGCTATCCGCACGAGTTTTCGGGCGGCCAGCGCCAGCGTATCGCGATCGCTCGCGCGCTGATCACCCGGCCGCGCCTGATCGTCGCCGACGAGCCGCTCAGCGCCCTCGACGTGTCGGTGCAGGCCCAGGTGCTCAACCTGTTGCAGGAGCTGCAGCGGCAGTTCGGCCTCAGCTATCTGTTCATCAGCCACGACCTCGCGGTGGTCGAACACCTGTGCGACGAGGTCGCGGTCATGCAGGCCGGGCGTATCGTCGAGCAGGGCGAGCCGGCGCGGCTGTTCCGTGCCGCCGCCCATCCCTACACGCGTGCGCTGCTGGAGGCCGCTCCTTCGATGGATGCCGACACGCCGCGCCGGCGTCGCGCCGCGCCGCAAAACGTGGTGGAATGAGCGCCGGCGGCGGCACCGCCCGCCGCTGCCCGACCGTGGAAGTAGGAGACTCGCGCATGAAACTGGGTCACACCGTGCTGACCGCCCTGCTGGCGGCCGCCCTGTCCGCCGGCGCTGCCGCGCAGGCGGGCAAGACCTCGGCCGTCCTCGCCATCACGCTGGAGCCGCCCGGCCTGGACCCGACCACCGGCGCCGGCGCGACGATCGGCGAGATCGTGCACTACAACGTGCTCGAAGGCCTGACCAAGATCCATTCTGACGGCCGCGTCACGCCGCTGCTGGCCGAGAGCTGGAGCCTGGAGCCCGACGGCCGCAGCTACACCTTCAAGCTCAGGCGCGGCGTGCCCTTCCACGACGGCGAGAGCTTCGACGCCTCGGACGTCAAGTTCAGCTTCGAACGCGCCAAGGCCGAGGGCAGCACCAACAAGGCCAAGAAGGCGGTGTTCGACAACATCGCACGCATCGACACGCCCGATCCCCACACGGTCATCCTGACCCTCAACCAGCCCGACAGCACCTTCCTGTTCCGCCTGGGTGAGAACACGGCCGTCATCCTCGACCCCAAGAGCGCCGCCGGCACCGCGACCCGGCCGATCGGCACCGGGCCCTACAAGTTCGACGGCTGGGCCAAGGGCTCGGCGGTGACCCTGAGCGCCTGGAGCGGCTTCCGCGCGCCGCAGTCGGTGAAGATCAAGAAGGTCACCTTCCGCTTCATCAACCACGCCGCGGCCCAGGTCGCGGCGCTGCTGGCCGGCGACGTCGACGCGATCCCGCGCTTCCAGGCCTCGCAGAGCGTGGGCCAGTTCCGCAGCGACCCACGCTTCAGCGTCACGGCCGGCGGCTCCAACGGCAAGACCATCGTCAGCATCAACCACCGCCGCAAGCCCTTCGACGACGTGCGGGTGCGGCGCGCCTTGTCCTACGCGGTCGATCGCAAGGCCATCATCGATGGTGCGATGGACGGCTTCGGCACGCCCATCGGCAGCCACATGGTCCCGGGCGACGCCGGCTACGTCGACCTGACCGGCGTCTACCCCCACAACCCGGAGAAAGCACGGGCGCTGCTGAAGGAGGCCGGTGTCGCGACCCCGCTCAAGGTCACGCTGACCTTGCCGCCGCCGGTCTATGCGCGGCGCAGCGGCGAGGTGGTGGCGGCCCAGCTCGCCAAGGTGGGCATCCACGCGAAGATCGAGAACGTCGAGTGGGCGCAGTGGCTCTCGGGCGCGTTCAAGGGCAACTTCGATCTCACCATCATCAGCCACGTCGAGCCGCTGGACCTGATGATCTACGCCAATCCGCAGTACTACTTCGGCTACGACTCGGCGGCCTTCCGCGCGCTGATGGAGCGCTACAACGCGTCCATCAACCCGCAGGAACGGCTCAAGCTGATCGGCGACGCCCAGCGCATGCTGGCGAACGACGCAGCCAATGTCTTCCTGTTCCAGCTGCCGCAGATCGTCGTCAGCAACAAACGGCTGAAGGGCCTGTGGAGCACCTCGCCGATCTTCGTCAACGACATGAGCGCGGTGTCCTGGCAGTGAGCCGGACCGGGCGCCGCAGAACCAGGGAGCCAGCTGCATGAACGAACTGCATGCCTGTACCGCCGTCGAGCTGGGCGCGCTCTACCGGCAGGGTGCGGCCTCGCCGGTGGAGGCCACCCGGGCCGTGCTGGCCCACATCGAGCGCTGGGAGCCGCGGTTGCAGGCCAGCTACGCGCTCGACCCCGAGGGCGCGCTCGCGATGGCGCGGGCCTCGGAGCAGCGCTGGCAACGCGGCGAGCCGCTCGGCGCGCTGGACGGCGTGCCGGCCATGCTCAAGGAAAACATCGCGACACGCGGCGTGCCGGTGCCGCTGGGCACCGCCGCCACCGAACTGCAGCCGGCCGCCGACGACGCCCCGCCGGCTGCACGCCTGCGCGAGGCCGGTGTCGTGTTCCTCGGCAAGACCACGATGCCGGACTACGGCATGCTGAGTTCCGGCCTGTCGAGCTTCCACCCGCTGACCCGCAACCCCTGGGACCTGGCCAAAAACCCGGGCGGCTCCAGCGCTGGCGCGGCCGCTGCCGCCGCTGCCGGCTACGGGCCGCTGCACGTGGGGACCGACATCGGTGGGTCGATCCGCCTGCCGGCCGGCTGGTGCGGTCTGTTCGGCCTCAAGCCCAGCCTGGGGCGCATCCCGATCGATCCGCCCTACCCGGCCCGCGTCGCCGGACCCATGACCCGCAAGGTCGCCGACGCGGCGCTGATGATGCAGGTCCTCTCGCGCCCCGACTGGCGCGACCACATGAGCCTGCCGGAGCAGCCCATCGCGTGGCAGTCGCTGGAGCGCCCGCTCAAGGGCCTGCGGCTGGGCCTGTGGCTGGACGCCGGCTGGGGCACTCCGGTCGCGCCGGAGGTCGAGGCCGCCGTGGTGCGGGCGGCGCGGGCCTTCGAGGCAGCCGGCGCCATCGTCGAGCCCCTCGCGCCCTGGGCCGACCGTTCGGTGATCGAAGGCATCGACCGCTTCTGGCGCACCCGCTTCTGGATCGAGATGAACCAGTTGCCCGAGGCGCGCCGGGCGCGTGTGCTGCCCTTCATCCGCGCCTGGGCCGAGGGCGGCGCCGGGCTCAGCGGCGAGGCGGTCTTCAAGGGCTACAGCGAGACCTTGAACGTGCGGGCCGCCACGGTTGCCGCGACCCAGGCTTTCGACTACGTGCTCTCGCCGACCGCGCCGATGCCCGCCTTCGCCGCCGAGCTGCCCTGTCCGACCGACGACGTGAGCCGGCCCTTCGACCACATCGCCTTCACGCTGGTCTACAACATGAGCGAGCAGCCGGCCGCCTCGATCAACTGCGGCTATACCCGCGAGGGTCTGCCCATCGGCCTGCAGATCGCCGGGCGGCGTTTCGACGACCTCGGCGTGCTGCAGATGGCGTATGCCTGGGAGCAGCTGCGGCCGCCGCAGCGGGCCTGGCCGCAGCCACCCGCCTGAGGCTGCCCGGGGCGCGGCGATGCGGCACGACGAACGCGGCCTTCCGGTCGGCACGAACTCGACGCAGGCTCGCGAGCACGCCGACCGGGCGCTGTGGCGGCTGCTGTCCTTTTTCGGCAACCCGCTGCCCGACCTGGAGGCTGCCGCCGAGGCCGATCCCGGCTGGCTGCTGCCGCCGGTGATGCAGGCGGGTTTCCTGTTGAGCCTGACCGAACGCGGCTTCGAGGCCGATGCCCGGGCCGCGCTGGCGCGCGCTGCCGCGCTGGAGGCGCACGGCAGCGAGCGCGAGCGCGGCCTGCTTGCCGGCGTGCGGCTGGGCTGGCAGGGTGACTGGGCCGCTGCCTGCCGCTGCTGGGACCAGGTGCTCGACCGCGCGCCGCGCGACGCGCTGGCCCTGCTGTGGGGCCACTTGTTCGACTTCCACCGCGGTGACGCCGATGCGCTGCTGCGTCGGGTCGAGCGGGTGCTGCCCGACTGGGATGCCGACGATCCGCTGTGGCCCTATGTGCTGGGCATGCACGCCTTCGGCCTCGAGGAGAACCACCGCCATGCCGAGGCCGAGGTGGCCGGCCGCCGCGCGCTGGAGGGCGGTGCACCGGTGCCCTGGGCCGTGCATGCGGTGGCGCATGTGATGGAGATGCAGGGCCGCCACGAGGAGGGTCGCCGCTGGCTGATGCAGCACGAGCCGATGTGGGCCGACGGCAATGGCTTCGCTGGCCACCTGTGGTGGCACCGCGGCCTGTTCGAGCTGGAAGGCCTCGACACCGCGGCGGCGCTGCAGCTCTATGACAACAGGCTGAATCCGGAACAGCTGCAGATTGCCTTGCAGCGCCTCGACGCGACCGCGCTGCTGTGGCGGCTGGAGCTGCTGGACGTCGACGTCGGGCCGCGCTGGCGGCAGCTGGCCGGCGACTGGGACCAGAGCGAAAGCTCGGCCGGCTGGTCGCCCTTCAACGACCTGCATGTCCTGCTGGCCCTGCTCGGCAGCGGCGAGCCGGCGGCGGCGGAGCGTTGGCTGGCGCGGGTGGCGACACGCTGCGCCGGCCTGCGCGAGCGCGAGGGCGAAGCCCGCTGGCAGGCCGGGCGCGCCGGGCTGGCGCTGATGCAGGGCCTGCTGGCCTACGCGCGCGGGGACGACCACAGCGCGCTGCCGCTGCTGCAGGCGGGGCGGATCCAGGCCGCCCGCATCGGCGGCAGCCACGCCCAGCGCGACCTCGTCACGCAAACCCTGCTGGCGTCGGCGGCGCGTTGCGGCCAGCGCGCGTTGGGCCTGGCCCTGCTCGCGGAACGTCAGGGCGCCAAGGCCGGCACGCCACTGACACGTCACTGGCAGGAGCGCCTCGCGCGTTGACGCCGCGGCAGGGGTGCCGGGCTCAGGCCGTCCGGGCCGCCGTCATCCGGCTCGCGAGCACATTGAGCGCCAGCCCTGCCAGCACCAGCCCCGCGGCCTGCAGCTTCCAGCCCGGCAGCGGTTCGGACAGCCACCAGGCCGAGGCCGCCATGCCGAAGACCGGCACCAGCAGCGCGTTGGGTGTCACGGTCGCCGCGGGGTGGTGGGAGAGCAGCCAGTTCCAGGCGGCGTAGCCGAACAAGGTGTTGCCCAGCGCCTGCCACGCCACCGCGGCCCAGGCTAGCAGGCCGGCCTGCTGCACGCTGTGCCACATCGGGCCGGGCCCTTCGAAGACCCAGCTCAGTGCAAACAGCGGCGGCACCGCGAACAGGCTGGACCACACCATGAAGCCCAGCATGTCGACCTTGCCGGCCGACTTGGCGACCAGGTTGGCACAGCCCCAGCAGAAGGCGGCCAGCAGCACCAGCACCAGGCCCAGGGCGGTGACCGAGCCGTCGGTGCGCAGTGCGATCAGGACCATGCCCGCGACGGCCAGCGCGAGTGCCAGCAGCTGCACCGGGCGCACCCGCTCGCCGCGCAGGGCCATCGCCAGGCCGATGGTGAAAAACACCTGGGTCTGGATCACCAGGGAGGCGAGGCCAGGCGAGATGTCGGCGCGCATCGCATAAAACAGCAGCCCGAACTCGCCCGCGCCGAGCAGCACGCCGAAGGCCGCCAGCAGGCGCCAGGGCACCGCGGGTCGGCGCACGAACAGCAGGAAGGGAAAGGCCGACAGCGTGAAGCGCAGAGTCGCGAACAGGAAGGGCGGCAGCTCGGCCAGTCCCAGCTTGATCACGACGAAATTGGTGCCCCAGACGAACACGACGGCCAAGGCGAGCAGCAGGTGGGTCAGGGGCATGCGGGCGAATGCTGGTGGTGGCCGTTGAACGGGGCGCCCGAGTGTAGCGAAGCCCCGGCGCGGCTGCAGGGCGGGGGCCGGGCAGAAAAAAACCGCTGCAGCGCCGGGGCGCTGCAGCGGTATCACAGCCGCCGCCGAGGGCGGCCTGGGGTCACTCAGAAGCTGTAGCCCGCGGTGAGTGTGAAGGCCGTCGGGTTGAAGTCGATGGTCGTGCGGCGCACGATGGTCGCGCCTCTGGCCGTGGTCGTGGTCGCCGTCAGGTCGCTCTTGACCCGCGCGGTCGCGACGGTCGCATTGAGCGACCAGGTCGGCGTGATCGCGTAGCTCACTCCCGCCTGGGCCGCCAGGCCCCAGGAGTCGGACAGGTCCAGGTCGGTCTTGCCGCCGCTGGCCGTGTCGCCGGCGGCCGTGCTCTTCGAGTCGATGAAGCGGGTGTAGTTGATGCCGACACCGACAAAGGGCCGCAGCTTGTCGCCCGCGGTGCCGAAGCGGTAGTTGGCGAACAAGGTGGGCGCCATTTGCTTGGAGGACGAGATGTGCCCGAAACGTTCGAGGGCGCCTTCGCCATAGACCTTGTGCTTGGGCGGGATGCCCATCGCCAGGTCGATGCCCCACTGGTCGTTGAAATAGCGCTGGTAGCCGAAGATCACCGTGCGGGCGTCGTCGACGTCGAGCCGGGCGTTCGGGGGGGTGGTCCCGGGGGGGCCCTGCAGCGGGCCGCTGCTGGAGTTGATGTTGATGTAGCCGCCGCCGAAATAGACGGTCTGGCTTTGGGCGAGGGCGCTGCCCGTGGCCGCGGCCAGCAGGGCGGCGAGCAGGGGAGCGAAGGGGGTCTTGTTCATGAAGTCTCCATGGATTGAGGGCCGCCGCTCAGCCGCCCGAGGCGCGCCGACTTGCTGGAAGAAGCCGCGCAGCAGCGCAGTGCGGAACGGTGGGACCAGGGTGCCGTGGTACTGCGCGAGGGCCTGGCCGCCGGCTGCGGTCTTGGCCTGTTGGAAGCCACCGGAGGCCACGGCGACGGCCCCCCATGTGCGAATGGCTTGCATGTCTTACCTCGTTTCGGTGATCTGCGATCACTTAATAAGTGCACGAACGTTCGTATCGGGACCGCGACTATAGGGGAGCGTGCAATTGGGGGGGCAGGAGGGTAAACCCGCGCCCGCCGCCATACACCGCAACAGCCTTAAGGAGCCCTGTCCGAAAGGTCAGGTAAAGCGGGCACGGTTGTGGCGCCGCTGGAACAAGGCAGGTGAAAGCGGAGGTTTTCAGGGCCGCAGGACGGCCCGGTCGTACTCGCAGCGTTCGGCTTCGAGCAGGCGGAACAGGTCGGCCAGGGAGCGGCCGGGTTCGTCGCGGAAGCGCTCCGCCAGCGGTTCGAGGGCGGCGATGCGATCGAGGCGGAAGCTGCGGAAGTCGTCGCGTGCCTCGCACCAGGCCCCCAGGGTCCAGACCTTGCCCCAGTAGAAGCAGCCCAGCGGACGCACCGTGCGGTCGCTGCGTGCACCGTGCATGTCTTGGTAGCTCAGGCGCAGTTTCACATGGGCCTCGATCGCTTCACGCAGTTGGGCCAGCCGCTTCAAGGTCGAGGGGTTGCCGACCGGCGGCGCGTAGAGCGCCAGGCTTTCGGCCGCCACCCGGCTCGCCGGCGGCAGCACCGCCATGATCTTGCCGAGCGCGTCCTCGGCCTGGCGCGCGAGCATGGGATCCAGCCAGCCTCGGGCCAGCCGCACCGCGGCGACCAGGGCCTGGGCCTCGGCGCTGCTGAACATCAGCGGCGGCAGGTCATAGCCGGCCCGCATGCGGTAACCGACACCGGCCTCGCCCTCGATCGGAACCCCCTGGGCCTGCAGGTCCACGATGTCCCGGTAGATGGTGCGCTCGGAGACCTCCAGCCGGGTGGCGAGCCAGGCGGCCGTGCTCAGGCGCCGGCTGCGGATCAGCTGCACCAGTTCGAAAAGACGCTCGGCTCGTCGCATGGCGGCATGCTAACGATCGGACGGCGCTCAGGCCAGCGCGTGCAGTCCGACCCGGTTGCCCTCGGGATCGAGGACATGCGCGCAGCAGCCGAGCTCGCCGGGCAGGTCGATGCGCGGCATCGCGATGCGACCGCCGGCGGCTTCGACCCGGGCGAGGACCGTGTCGAGCGAGGGCTCGGCATTGAGATACACCACCGTGCCGGTCTGCGCCGGCGGCGGCGCATCGCCGCCGGCGAGCAGGCAGCCGCCGACACCGACACCGCCCCCGGCTGCCGGAAAGACGGCCAGCGTGTAGGCCCCCACCTGCTCGCGCTTCAGCGGCGCGGCCAGCAGGGTCTCGTAGAAGCGCTGGGCGCGCTCCATGTCCTGCACCGGGATTTCGAACCAGTTCACTGCATGGGTGCGAGGGATCTCTTGCATGTGTAGCTCCTGAGGTTGGGAGCCGGCATCGTGCGCGGCGGCCCCTGACAACGTTCTGTCAGGAGACCGTCACCCTGGTCGGCCACCTCAAGCGCCGGGATCGCCGGAGCCGTGCGCCAGCTCCAGGATGCGGGGCAGCTCGGGCTCGCCGTCCATGTAGTCAGACCGGGTCAAGCGGCCGACCGTCTTGATGCTGCGCACCAGGACCTTGCCGCTGTCGGGATAGACGCAGACCTCGTGCGGATCGTTGAGGCCGATCGCCAGATACACCAGGTCTTCGTCGAACGGGTTGGCCAACTGGTGCGCGACACCGGTGCCTGCCGGGCAGGAGATGCAGTCACCCGGGCGGATCTCCTGCAGCTGGTCACCATGCCGGAACACGCCGCGGCCGGAGAGCACGAAAAACATTTCGTCCTCGCGCGCGTGGGCATGGAAGGGGCAGGCAGAGCGACCCGGAGGCACGCGCGAGAGGTTGGCGCCGATGCGCCCGGGGTGGGCATCGAGCGCGGGTGTCAGCGGCTTGTAGGTGCCGCCCCAGTGCTCGCCCTTCAGATGCGGTACTTCTTCGACGCTGTCCACATGGACGACAAGCGGTGGTGCCGGTTCGTTTTTCATGTGCCTCCCATGATCGAGACCAGCTGCCTATTCTGCGTCCAGAGATCGTCGCTGCGTATCATCGGCGCGCCGGCCGCCGCGACCGACGCCGCTGTTCCATACCGGCAAGAGGGCCGATGCTGAAAGGAGCGCCGCATGAAACCCCGGACCTGGCTGATCCTCGGCCTTTGCACGCTGGCAGCGGTGCTGCTGGTGGCCTGGCTCGGCGACGAGTACGGCAACGAGGCCCGTGCCGTCCTGCGCGCTCTGGCGCGCCTGCTGTGACCTGCAAGGAAAGAACGGGCCGATCTGGTCGACCCGCGTGTGGTTCTCGAGGTGCCCGGGCGGTCAGCTTTGTCAAGGTGCGAAGGAACGTGGTTCACTGCGCTTCCCCAACTGTCGTTTACACGAGTGGGCCGTGATTCTTTTGTAGTAATGGCAGCGATGGGTATGAGAATCGGTGGTCACTCACCTTCATTGAGGGGGATTGTCGTGATACGACGGCCCGGTTCCCAGTTTCCCATGAACCTCTTGCACTCCTTGACAGTGCCTGCTGCCGCAGTGATTGGCGCCTTGCTGTGCAGCACGACGGAGGTGCGTGCGCAAGGTGTTCCGCAAACGTTCCAATGCGAGGAAGGCGGTATCCCTCGTGCCACGTATCCCAACCACACTTACTATCTTGCGAAGGCCGTATTCTGTATTGCCGCTGATGGTGCCGGAAACTGGAAGGCCAGCGTCGGTAATAATGATGAAAATAATAGAAGCGGCACTTTGCCGGGCTGGCCGTCCGTCAGAAAGGGGCATGTGCAATTGAAGTACACGCGCTACCGCTACTGTGACACTCACATAGCAGACAGCCCCGATCTGCAGCTCTGGAAAATGGGCATGACGACTG
The DNA here is from genome assembly GCF_026153205.1 of Aquabacterium sp. A7-Y. Lineage (GTDB taxonomy): Bacteria > Pseudomonadota > Gammaproteobacteria > Burkholderiales > Burkholderiaceae_C > Caldimonas. Next base: position 99,377 of record NZ_JAPFBW010000022.1, read on the forward strand.
TCACGGGTTGGACGCCATATTGGGCGGCCGGCCAATACTGCGCCATCTGGTGGTACGTGGATGACGATGGCACCCATCAGATGGGACAGATCCACGACTTCGAGTTTTGATGGAGGATTGGCCTGGCATCGTCGTTGATACCGGCATCTTTGATTCGCGCAGCGATGATCAGCGTTGCAGGGGCACGCCAGGTGACGCTACGGGTATCCGTCGAGAAGCCGGCTGCCGTCCGGAGGAAGCAGCAGAGCCTTGAAATGTGCCGGGTTGAGCTGTTCAGCGCGTCGTCGACCTCGCCCTTGAGCCAGTTGCGAGCGAGCAGCCCATCGCTCTTCATGTGGCCGATCATCGGCTCGACCACCTGCCGGCGCTTGAGCAGCCGTTTCAAGGCCCGTGGCAGCCGTCTGGTGTGGCTGAGCAGCAGCCGGCTGCCCGCGGGCGGCTGCGCGCCCCGGTAGCCCCGGTCGGCCAACACGATCTTCGGGCGCTGCTCGGTGAGGATCTCCACCTGTTCAAGCTGGCTGTCCAGCGTGTGCCCGTCGTACGGATTGCCCGGCATCGAGCGCATACCCACCACCAAGCCCTCCCGGGCTGTCACGGCCACCGAGACCTTCACCCCGAACTCGTAAAGCGTTCTCGCCTTGCCTTTTGCCAGGTACTCGAGCTCCGGCGCATGCAGCGCGTACAGCTTGTCCTTGGAGTCGCGCTGCTGCGCATGCAGCCGCTGGGCCACCTGCAGCCGCGACTTCAGCGCCTCGGGCATCCGTTCAGCCTTGGGCCGCCTCGCCCAAGCGGGCGTAGCTCTGGCGCAAGCCGATGCCTGCGTCTTGTGCGGCCTCCACAAAATTGCTGCCTCGCACGCTTGAGCAGTCGGCTGTCCGTGGGATGGGCGATCGCCTTGGGCTGCACCGTCGTGTCCACCACCGCGGTGTGCCGCCATCGTGACGCGGTGGAGCACGCCATCAAGGTGAGCAACTTCGACCAGGTCGAGCGTGCGCTAGACACGCCGCTCTCGCGGTGGTTCCCGCACACCTCATGGAGCAGACCGAGTCGCTTGGCTGCGACTCTTCACAGGTTCACGAAGGAGTTGGACACGGCACCATGACGGTGTCCCTCTCCTTCGTCACCGCGCGTCCTGACGGTCCGTAAGGGGCGAGCCCTGATCGTTCCAATACGTCGGCCCTGGGCGATCGATCTTGCAGACACTCTCTGGTTGCTTCTCATGAAAGTTCTCTTTGACGGCAAGTTTCACACTCACTACGGGCAGGGCTACCTGATCCTTGGCGATACCTGCGACACGGATCAAGATTGGCGTAAAGGTCAAGTCAACGGGTTGCTGGGTGCGGGGTTCCCCACCTTCTTATTTCTGGTCTTCGGGCTACATACAGGGGATGTACGTCTCACGGTAAGACTGTGGGACGCTCCACCGGAAGTCGAGGAAGTCTGGGAGGAGGTCGTTGAGGCGTCCTTCCGAATCCCTCCTGGCCAGGTCGTGTGGCTCTGCGAGTTCGGGGACAACCACGGAACCCTCGATTTAGACCCTGGCGTCTATCGTGTCCGCTATTGCGCCCACAACTTCGGGGCGGCTGAGGACGCCATCTCCCGTGACGAACACACTGGGGACGAAATGTTGGAGAGCTACCAACTTGACTTTTGGAAGGCTGAGGCGAAGCCCGACGCAATTCTTCGTCAGACTAGTCCTCGGGCGGCATACTGGCACTCAGTGGCGCCCGGTCGAAGCTAGTGCACTGCGGGGATGGCGGAGGCGATATCACCTGGGACGTCGCAGCGATGCAGGCTCCATGGGCGCTTCGTGGTTCCGACATGTCGGAGTCGCTCTACGGCGATGTATCGCTCGCCGATACGATGAGCGGACTTGGCGGCAGACCTCGTCGCCCTCATCGAATCCGTGCAAGGTGAATTCGATGCGCCGGGCTGTCTGGGCGCTGGCGCGGTCATCCATCTGCGCCTGCACGACGCCGGAGCGCAAGCTGCCGGACCGGCCCGCGCTGAAGGTGATGAGCCGGGGCCTTCCATGTCCACGTAGTCCTGGTCCCAGTTGGACATCCACGTGATGCGCCAAGCGCCGTTGAAGGGGCTTGCTGCCATGTCGAGCTGCCCCGCTATCGTTGTGCCTTGGATTCAAAGGGGTTGAGCAATTCCACACCGAAGCGCGAAAGGTCTGCGACGTTGCGGGTCACGACGGTCAGGCGATGGCGGATGGCCGTGGCTGCGATCATCGCGTCCTCGTACAGGGTGTCGGAGCGATGGTGCATCAGCCTGGCCCAGATGCGGAAGGTGTCGGCGTCCATGGCCAGCAGGTTGTACGAGGCCGCCACACGGTCGGCCCATCGCTCGATGTCGGCGGCCTTGTGCTCGTCCTGTTCGCGTGTGAGTTCGATGCCGGCCTGGATCTCCCCCAGGCTCACCGCGGAAATGCGCAGGTCGCTGTCGGGTACGGATTGAAGCCAGGCCAGCACCGCGCCGTGCGGCTTGGGCCGGCGCAGTTCCGAAATGACGTTGGTGTGCAGCAGATACATGGGGCATCGCTGGGCCGTGCTCAACCCAGAGCCTTGACCTGCCGGCGGCGGGCCTTGCCCCGTTCATGCGAGCGTTCCAGCGCCAGCTGGTCGGTGCGCGCATCCTCGGACAGCAGCAGCTCCTTGAGGGAGGGGCGTGCGGCAGACTGCATCTGCTGCCACTGAGCGGCGGGCACCAGCACAGCGGTTTCGGCGCCGCGTCGCGTCACCATCTGCGGGCCTTCCGACAGGCAGGCATCGAGGAATTCGCTGAAGCGGGATTTCGCGTCTTGTACGGGCCATGCTTTCATGATGAACTCCATCTGACCAGTCAGATGACTAGTCTAGCAGGGCGGCGGCCACGACAACACCCGCTGGGTCACACCGCAGCAGGTGAACGGCCGCGTGGCTAGGACCTGCAGGTTGGAGGCGCCGGTCCGCACCTCCAATGAAGGTCGCCAAAGCTTAGAGCACGAATGTCTCGATGAGCGATCCCGGCACTGCGGCGAAATGCTTGACGTTGCCGGTGAGCACAGCGAGGCCATGTTCTTGCGCCGTGGCGGCGATGAGTGCATCGCCCATTTGCAGCCCGTGGCTCAAGGTGAGCGTTTCCATCAAGGGCCTTGCCCGTTGCGTGATCGCTTCGGTCAAGGGCAGAAGCACTGCACCTCGACGTTGCAGCATCTTCTACACGGCTGCCGGTTCGGCCTTGTTTCTCATGCCCTGGAGCACTTCGAGGTAGCTGACGGCTGACAGCGTGAGTGGGTTGATCAGGCCCAGCCGGCGCGTGGCCTGTGGAAGGCCACGCAAGTGCCAGATCAGAACGTCGGTATCGACGAGCAGCGTCACGGCAGGCACATGCTGGATCACGATCGCATTCATCGCGCCTCCTCTCTTGCCGCACGCACGGCTCGGTGCGGCCTGTGACGCCGCATTGTGAAAACGGGAGTCGGCACTATCGCATAACCCCGTATCCGGCGGACACGGCGCCCCTCTCAATCCGCCTTCACCGTCCGCTCCCCCGCCCACTCACGCAGCTGGGCGATCTTCTCGCCCATCACCACCGACAGCGGCCGCGTGCGCGCGATCTCCTGAGCCACCAGGGTGTCGCTCAGCTCGCTGCCGTGTGCATGCGCCTCGTAGAGGGCGCAGATCACGGCCTGCTCGATCTCGGCGCCCGAATACCCTTCGGTGAGCCGCGCCAACGTTGTGAGGTCGAAGCGCGCCGGGTCCTGGTCGCGCTTGCGCAGGTGGATCAAAATGATCTCGCGGCGCGCCTCCTCACCCGGGAGGTCGACGAAAAAGATCTCGTCCAGCCGGCCCTTGCGCACCAGCTCGGGCGGCAGCGACTCGATGTCGTTGGAGGTCGCGACGATGAAGACCCGGCTGCGGCGTTCGGCCATCCAGGTCAGCAGGGTGCCGAGCACCCGCCGCGATTCGCCGTTGTCGCTGTGGTCGCTGCTGGACAAGCACTTCTCGATCTCGTCGATCCACAGCACACAAGGCGACATCGAGTCGGCGGCCTTCAGCGCATCGCGCAGCTTGCGTTCGGTCTCCCCCAGCCACTTGCTGTAGAGCGCCGCGAAGTCCAGCCGCATCAAGGGCACCCCCCAGGTGCCGGCCACCGCCTTGGCCGCGAGGCTCTTGCCGCATCCCTGCACCCCCAGCAGCATGATGCCCTTGGGCACGTCCAGCCCGCGCGCCGCCGCCTCGTCGAGGAAGGGCGCGCGGCGCCGGGCCAGCCAGCGTTTCAGGTTGGCGAGGCCTGCCACGTCGGCGAAGGCGGCGGTGTCGAGCTCGAAGCTCAACGAGCTGTCGCGACTGAGGATCTGGTGTTTCTGCGTCAGCAGGCGTGGCAGGTCGGTGTTGTCCAGCACGCCGTCGTGCTCGATCGCGTGGCGCACCAGGCGCCGCACGTCGGGCTCGGCCAGGCCGCGCAGCAGCTTCAGCAGCATCACCGCGGCTTCACGCTCGCCCTTGAGCCGCCGCGGTGCGTTGCGGGCCTGCCAGGCCTGCACCTCGTCGTTGAAGATCTGCTGGATGCCGGCCTCGTCCGGCAGCGAAAGCGCAAAACGCACCGCCAGCTTGTCCAGCTCGGGCGGAACCTCGGTGCGGTGGCTCATCAGCACCACGGTGCGCGCCACCCGGTCGTGGTCGGTCGCGATCTCCTTGAGCAGGCGCACATGCAGCGGGTCGCCCAGGAAGGGATGGAAGTCGAGCAAGGCGTAGACACCCGGCTGGCGCACGTTGGCGACATGGCGCAGGGCCGGTGCCGGGTCCTGGGTGGAGGCCAGCGCGATCTGGGTCTGCACCGGCTTCCAGCCGGTCGTCACCGACCAGGTGAACACCGGCAACTGGCGCCGCGACGCGCAGCGCGCCAGCAGCTGCACGGCGCGCTGCTCTTCGTGGGTTTCGATCGAGATGATGGGAAAGCGCGAAGCGATCAGCAACTCGAGGTCGTGCTCGTCTTTCATGGTGCGGCGGCGGTGTAAGGGTGGTCCTGGTCCGGCCGCGGCGCCCCTCGCGCATGGTGGCCCCCTCCCAGTGCGGGGCCGATTCTAGGGCCTCGGGGGCTGCAGGCAGCCCCCGGTCTGGGGGCCGCCCGCTCCTCAGGCCGGCGCCAGCCGGAACACCGCCACCGTCTCGGTCAGCCGCCGCGCCTGGTCCTTCAGGCTTTCGGCGGCCGCGGCGCTTTGCTCCACCAGCGCGGCGTTCTGCTGGGTCATGTGATCGAGCTGCTCGACCGAGCGGCCGATCTGGGTGATGCCGCTCTCCTGCTCCACCGAGGCGCGGTTGATCTCGCTGATCAGCGTGGCGACATGCTTCACCTGGTCGACGATCTCGGACATCGTGGTGCCCGCGTCGAGCACCAGCCGGCTGCCGCCCTCGACCTTCTCGACGCTGTCGGAGATCAGCGTCTTGATCTCCTTGGCGGCCTCGGCGCTGCGTTGCGCCAGGCTGCGCACCTCGCCGGCCACCACCGCGAAGCCGCGGCCCTGCTCGCCGGCACGGGCTGCCTCCACGGCGGCGTTGAGCGCGAGGATGTTGGTCTGGAAGGCGATCGCGTCGATCACCGAGATGATCTCGGTGATCTTCTGGCTGGAGCTCTGGATCTCCTGCATGCGGGTCACCACCTCGCCGACCACCTGGCCGCCCTTGGCCGCGACGCCCGAAGCGGCGTCGGCCAGCTCGGTCGCCTGGCGCGCCGAGGCGGTGTTGTGCTGCACCGTGGTGGTCAGCTGCATCATCGAGGCCGAGGTCTGCTGCAGGTTGCTGGCCTGCAGCTCGGTGCGGCCGCTCAGATCGTGGTTGCCCTGGGCGATCTCGCCGCTGGCCAGCGAGACCGACTCGGCGGCGCCCTGGATGCCCTGCACCACACCGCGCAGGCCGGTCTGCATTTCCTGCATCGCGGCCAGCAGGCTGCGCGTGTCGCCGCGCTTGAGCTGGATCGTCTCGCTCAGGTCGCCGGCCGCCATGCGGCGCACCACCGCCCGGGCGTATTCCGGCTCGCCGCCCAGCTGGCGCATCAGCGAGCGGGCGATCAGCACCGCCAGTGCAGCGCTCAGCGCCACCGCGAGCGCGACGCCCACCAGCAGGCCGCCGCTGGCCACCGCGTAGCCGTGGTCGACCTTCTCGACGTTGCGCTGGGTGTCGGTCGCCTGCAGCGCGATCATCGCGCCCAGCGCTTCGAACCACTGCGTCTGCGGGCCCTGCACTTTGTCCAGCAGCGTCTCGCCGGCGGTTTCCTTCTGGCCCGACGAGGCCTGTTCCAGGGCCTCCTGGAACAGCGGCATCACCTGCTTGCGGAAGCCGGCGATGGCGGTGTAGGTCTCGCGCTCCTTGTCGCTCACCAGCAGCTGGCCCAGCTCCTCGTAGGCGGCGTCATAGTTCTTGAGGGACTGGTCCTTCACCGCCTGCTGCGCGGCTTGTACCTCCTGGTTGCGGGAGATGATGACGTTGCGCACCGCGCGCGCCACTGTTTCCAGCTCACCGCGCATGCGCCAGGCCAGCTCGGTCTTGCGGTTGTTCTCGGTGACGATGACATCGACGCCCGACTTCACCGAAGCGAGCACCCACCATGCACCCGCGGCGACGATCACCATCAGGCCGACCGCCAGCCCGAATCCGACCGCCAGCCGGTGGGCAACCTTGATCTTGTTGAAAGAGAACATGCGACCTCCGCAGCCACGCTTGCGGCCCCGCACCGGAGCCTGGGGAAACGAGCCGCCGGGTCCCGCCTGGCAGGCTCCCGGGGCTTTACTGCCTGGGCTATCGGCAGGAAATGCCTGTGTCAAGAGGCCAGGCAAACCCTAGGCGGTGCCCGCCAGTGCCGATTTCCGGCGCCACCGTGCATCAGTTCACGCGGCCTTCCTTCCAGGCCTGCAGCAAACGGTCGTAGGCGATGGTCTCGCCCTTGGGCTTCTCGTTGGCGAGCTGCTTCCAGGGCGCCGCGTAAGTGACCAGCCGCTTGCGCGGGTCCTGGGCCGGGGCCAGCTTGGGCGGGCAGTTCGCCATGCCGGCGCGCTCCAGCCGTGCCAGCACCTGGTCCATCTCGTCGGCCAGCTTGTCCATCGCGCCCTGCGGTGTGGCCTCGCCGCTCAGCGCGGTGGCGATATTCTTCCACCAGAGTTGGGCCAGCTTGGGGTAGTCGGGCACGTTGGTGCCGGTCGGCGTCCAGGCCACGCGCGCCGGGCTGCGGTAGAACTCGACCAGGCCGCCGTACTTGGCCGCGTTTTTGGTGAAGTAGTCGTGGCGGATGTCGCTCTCGCGGATGAAGGTCACGCCCTTGATGGATTTCTTCAGCGACACCGTCTTGCTGGTCACGAACTGCGCGTACAGCCAGGCGGCAGCGGTGCGGTGAGCGTCGTGGCCCTTGAAGAAGGTCCAGGCGCCGACGTCCTGGTAGCCGTTCTGCATGCCCGACTTCCAGTAGGCGCCGTGGGGTGAGGGCGCCATGCGCCACTTCGGCGTGCCGTCGGCGTTGACCACCGGCAGGCCCGGCTTGGTCATGTCGGCGGTGAAGGCGGTGTACCAGAAGATCTGCTGTGCCACCTGGCCCTGGGCCGGCACCGGGCCGGCTTCGGAGAAGGTCATGCCGCTGGCCTCGCGGGGCGCGAACTTCTTCAGCCAGTCGATGTACTTGGTCAGCGCATACACGGCGGCCGGTGAGTTGGTCGCGCCGCCCCGTTCGACCGAAGCACCCACCGGCGTGCAGCCGTCGGACGCGACGCGGATGCCCCATTCGTCCACCGGGTGCCCGTTCGGCAGGCCCTTGTCGGCGGTACCGGCCATCGACAGCCAGGCGTCGGTGAAACGCCAGCCCAGCGAGGGGTCCTTCTTGCCGTAGTCCATGTGGCCGTAGATCGGCTTGCCGTCGATCTGCTTCACGTCGTTGCTGAAGAACTCGGCGATGTCCTCGTAGGCGCTCCAGTTCAGCGGCACGCCCAGCTCGTAGCCGTACCTGGCCCTGAACCTGTCCTTCAGGTCGGCGCGCTCGAACAGGTCGGCGCGGAACCAGTAGAGGTTGGCGAATTGCTGGTCGGGCAGCTGGTAGAGCTTGCCGTCCGGCGCGCGGGTGAAACGCGCACCGATGAAGTCGGTGATGTCCAGCCAGGGGTTGGTGAACTCCTTGCCCGGGCCGTCCATGTAGTCCGTCAGCGGCAGGATCTTGCCGTAGCGGTAGTGGGTGCCGATCAGGTCGGAGTCGGACACCCAGCCGTCGTAGACCGACTTGCCAGACAACATCGAGGCCTGCAGCTTCTCGACCACGTCGCCTTCCTGGATCAGGTCGTGCCTGACCTTGATGCCAGTGATCTCCTCGAAGGCCCGGGCCAGCGTCTTGGCCTCGTACTCGTGGGTCGCGATGGTCTCGGACACCACATGCACCTCCTTCACGCCGCGCGCCTGCAGCTTGCGGGCCGCCTCGATGAACCACTGCAGCTCCAGCATCTGCTGGCGGGGGTTGAGGCTGGAGGGCTGGAACTCGCTGTCGATCCAGCGTTTGGCCTCGGCCTCGCCGGCATGCACGCCGGGGGCCAGGGCAAGTGCGGCCAGAGCCGTCGCCAACAGGCGCTGCTTCATCTTGTACTCCTCATCGATGAATAGCCCGTTGTCCGCAGCGGGCCGGGGGCGCCCGGCAGGCCGGGCGCGATCTTCCTCTGAGCGATGGCTGCTCTTGTTCTTCTTCTCGATCTTCTTGTTCTGTTCTTTTCTCCCCGGCGCGCAGGCTGGCCTATTCCAGCGTGGTCTGCCGCACGGCATGCTCCCAGCGTTGCATCAAGTCCGCTGCGCGCGAGCGCGGCATCGTCGGCAGGAAACGCCGCTCGACCTGCCATTGCGCCGACAGCTCGTCCAGGCCCTTGTAGATGCCGCAGCTCAGGCCCGCGAGGTAGGCCGCACCCAGGGCGGTGGTCTCGATCACCTTGGGCCGAACCACCGGCACGCCCAGCAGGTCGGCCTGGAACTGCATCAGGAGGTTGTTGACGCAGGCGCCGCCGTCGACGCGCAGCTCGGCCACCGGCGTGCCGCCGGCAGCCTGTGCATCGCGGCTCATGGCCTGCAGCAGCGCGGCACTCTGGAAGGCGATGGACTCCAGCGCCGCGCGCGCGATGTGCGCCACCGTGCTGCCGCGCGTGAGCCCGACGATGGCGCCGCTGGACTTGGGCTTCCAGTAGGGCGCGCCCAGGCCGGTGAAGGCGGGCACGAACATCACGCCGCCCGAGTCGGGCACCGACTCGGCCAGGCCCTGTACCTCACCGGAGCCCTTGATGGCGCGCAAGCCGTCGCGCAGCCACTGCACCACGGCGCCGCCGATGAAGACGCTGCCTTCCTGCGCGTATTCCGGCTGGCCGGTGCACTGCGCCGCCGAGGTGGTGATGAGGCCGTTGGTGGACAGCTCGCCGCGCTCGCCAGTGTGCATGAGCATGAAGCAGCCGGTGCCGTAGGTGTTCTTGGCGAGGCCGGCGCGGAAGCAGGCCTGGCCGAACAGCGCACTCTGCTGGTCGCCGGCGATGCCGCCGATCTTCAGTGCATGGCCCAGCAGGGCCGCGTCGGTCTCGCCGTAGATGTGCGAGGAAGGGTGCACCTCGGGCAGCAGCGAACGCGGGATGCGCAGCGCCGCCAGCAGCTCCTCGTCCCACTCGTTGCGGTGGATGTTGAAGAGCATGGAGCGCGACGCGTTGGTGACGTCGGTGACGTGCAGGCGCCCGCCGGTGAGCTGCCAGACCAGCCAGGAATCGACCGTGCCGAAGGCCAGCTCACCGCGCTCGGCAGCGTGGCGCACGCCGGGCACGTTGTCGAGGATCCACTGGATCTTGGTGCCCGAGAAGTAGGCGTCGATCACCAGGCCGGTCTTCTCGCGCACCAGCGGTTCCAGGCCTTCCTCGCGCAGCCGCGTGCAGGCCGGCTCGGCACGCCGGTCCTGCCAGACGATGGCGTTGTAGACCGGCTCGCCGGTCTGGCGGTTCCAGACCAGCGTGGTCTCGCGCTGGTTGGTGATGCCCAGCGCTGCCATCTCGCGGGCCTGCAGGCCGGCCTTGGCGAGCACTTCGCGCGCGGTCGCGAGCTGGCTGCTCCAGATCTCGCGCGGGTCGTGTTCGACCCAGCCGGGCTGGGGGAAGATCTGGCGGAACTCGCGCTGCGCCATCGCAACGATGTTGCCTTCGGCGTCGAAGACGATGCTGCGGGAACTGGAGGTGCCCTGGTCGAGGGCGAGCAAATAGGTCATGGGGGCTCCCTGTGTCTGGTCAGGCCGCCACTTCGCACTGCACCCCGGCCTCGCTCAAGAGGCGGGGGTACGGCTCCGGCGGCGCGGCGTCGGTGAACAGCATGTCCAGCTCGCTCATGTGGCCCAGCTGCACCATCGCGGGACGGTTGAACTTGCTGTGGTCGGTGGCGAGCCACACCTCGCGCGAGTGCTCGATGATGGCCCGCGACACCTTCACCTCGCGGTAGTCGAAGTCGCGCAGGCTGCCGTCGGGCTCGATGCCCGAGATGCCGATCAGGCCGATGTCGACCTTGAACTGGCGGATGAAGTCGACCGTGGCCTCGCCGACGATGCCGCGGTCGCGCGAGCGCACCACACCGCCGGCCACGATCACCTCGCAGTCGGGGTTGTCGCTCAGGATGGCCGCGACATTGAGGTTGTTGGTGATCACTCGCAGTCCGCGGTGGCGCATCAGCTCGTGCGCGACCGCCTCGGTGGTGGTGCCGATGTTGAGGATCAGCGAGCAGCCGTCCGGCACCGACTTCGCGACCGCGCGGGCGATGCGCTGCTTGGCGTCGGCGTTGAGGTTCTGGCGCTGCCGGTAGGCGATGTTCTCGACCGTCGAGCTGGGCACCCGCACGCCGCCGTGGAAGCGCGCCAGCAATCCGGCCTCGGCGAGCATCTTCACGTCGCGCCGCACCGTCTGCAAGGTCACCCCGAAACGCTCCGCCAGCGCCTCCACCGACAAGGCGCCGTTGGCGCGCACTTCTTCCAGGAGCTGGGCTTGGCGGGGATTGGGCGTCATGGTGATGCGCGGGTCTTGTAAAAAGAAGAGGGCGGGACTGCGCGAATTTTCGTGTTCGACGCCGCGAACCTTAAGCGAAGCGATCCGAAAACGAATTAGGGTAAGCGATGCATTGCTTTCTTTTCGCTTGTTGGGTAAAACGAAAAAAGAAGGACGCAAACGAACAAAACCGAACACGGCGCGCCGACCCCTGGGAGGGGTGGCAGGAGCGCCGGGCCGGCCCGGCTGCGTCCCCCCTCGACATCAAAGGAGACACGAGGTGACCGAGCCTCTCCTGGCGCACCTTGACCGCCACACCGCCTCCGCCGGCCCTGCCGGCGGAGGCGCCTATGCCCGTGAGATCAGCTGCGACGTGCTGGTGGTGGGCGGTGGCATCAACGGCGCCGGCATCGCGCGTGACCTGGCGGGCCGCGGCCTGCGTGTGGTGATGTGCGAAAAGGACGACCTGGCGCAGCACACGTCCTCGTGTTCCACCAAGCTGATCCACGGGGGCCTGCGCTACCTCGAGTACTACGAATTTTCGCTGGTGCGCAAGGCCTTGATCGAGCGCGAGGTGCTGCTCAGGAGCGCGCCGCACATCATGTGGCCGCTGCGTTTCGTGATGCCGCACGATCCCTCGATGCGCCCGGCCTGGATGCTGCGGGCCGGCCTGTTCCTCTACGACCACCTGGCCAAGCGCGAAGTGCTGCCCGCCTCGACCGCGGTGGATCTGCGCCACCACGAGGCCGGCCAGCCGCTCAAGCCGGTCTACAGCAAGGCTTTTGTCTATTCGGACGGGTGGGTCGACGATGCGCGCCTGGTGGTGCTCAACGCGCTCGACGCGCAAAAGCGCGGCGCACGCATCTACACCCGCACCCGCTGCGTCGAGGCGCAGCGCAGCGCCTCCGGCTGGAAGACCCTGCTGCAAGGCCAGGACGGCGAGACCCTGACGGTCTCGGCGCGCGCCCTGGTCAACGCCGCCGGCCCCTGGGCCGGGCAGTTCCTGCGCGAGCATGCGCACCAGCGCGACACCAAGGGCCTGCGCCTGGTCAAGGGCAGCCACATCGTGGTGAAGAAGATGTTCGACCATCCGATGGCCTACATCTTCCAGAACCCCGACAAGCGCATCATCTTCGCGATCCCCTACGAGGGCGACTACACCCTGATCGGCACCACCGACGTGGAGCACAAGGGCGCCATCGGCGAGGCGCGCATCGACGCGACCGAGATCACCTATCTCTGCGAACAGGCCAGCCGCTACTTCGCGCAAGCGGTGACGCCGGCCGATGTGGTCTGGAGCTACGCCGGCGTGCGCCCGCTGCTCGACGATGCCTCGGGCGACCCCTCGGCCGTGACGCGCGACTACCTGCTCGAACTCGACACCGCCGAGGCCCCGCTGCTGTCGGTCTGGGGCGGCAAGATCACCACCTTCCGCAAGCTCGCCGAGGAGGCTGCCGACGTGCTGTGCCCGGCGCTGCGGCATGCGGCGCCGGCCTGGACGTCGGGACAGTTCCTGCCCGGCGGCGACCTGAGCGGCTACATCGGCGCGCCACAGCGCCCCGACACCGACTTCGAGCGCTTCGACCAGGCGCTGGCCGACCGCCACCCCTGGCTGCCGCCGGCTCTGCGCCGGCGCCTGGCGCGCAACTACGGCAGCCGCGTCGAGATCCTGCTGGGCCGGGCCGCCAGCCTGGAGGACCTGGGCGAGGAGATCGCGCCCAACCTGCGCACCGCCGAGCTGAGCTACCTGTGCAACCACGAGTGGGCCACCTGCGCTGCCGACGTGCTGTGGCGCCGCACCAAGCTCGGGCTGCACCTGACGCCCGAGCAGCGCCACGCGGTGGCGATGTGGTTCGAGCGCGGCTCGGCGTCGACCGAACCCGCCACGCTGGCGTCCACCCGCTGACGGAAGACAAGAGATGAAGATGGAGAGAACATGCAACTGATGCTCGAACGCATCGAGAAGCAGGTGGGGGCCCAGACCCACCTGTACCCGATGGACATGGCCTTGCAGCCAGGCGCCGTCACGGTGCTGCTCGGCGCCACCCAGGCCGGCAAGACCAGCCTGATGCGCCTGATGGCGGGACTGGACACACCCAGCAAGGGCACCGTGCGCGTCGACGGCCAAGACGTCACCGGCATGCCAGTGCGCCAGCGCAATGTTGCGATGGTCTACCAGCAGTTCATCAACTACCCGTCGATGAAGGTGTACGACAACATCGCCTCGCCGCTGAAGCTGCGCGGCGCCTCCAATGTGGAAGCACGGGTGCGCGAGCTGGCCGACAAACTGCACATCGCCCAGTTTCTCAACCGCCTGCCGGCCGAGCTGTCGGGCGGCCAGCAGCAGCGTGTCGCGCTGGCCCGCGCGCTGGCCAAGCAGGCGCCCCTGATGCTGCTCGACGAGCCGCTGGTCAACCTCGACTACAAGCTGCGCGAGGAACTGCGAGAGGAGCTGTCGCAGCTGTTCGCCACCGGTGATTCGACGGTGGTCTACGCGACCACCGAGCCGACCGAGGCGCTGCTGCTGGGCGGCTACACCGCGGTGATGGACGCCGGCGAACTGCTGCAGTACGGCCCCACGGCGGAGGTCTTCCACCGCCCGCAGTCCATCCGTGTCGCGCGTGCCTTCAGCGACCCGCCGATGAACCTGCTGCCCGGCGAGGCCGCCACGCTCGGAGTGCAACTGCCCGCCGGCGTGCAGGTGAACGTGCCGCTGCCCGCTTCGGGCTCGCGCAGCGTGACCCTGGGCGTGCGCGCCAGCGCCTTGCGCGTCCAGGCGCGTGAAGGCGACGTGGCCCTGTCCGGCAAGGTCGAGCTGGCCGAGATCTCGGGCTCCGACACCTTCGTGCACGTGGACACGCCGGTCGGCGAGCTGGTGGCCCAGCTGACCGGGGTGCACTACTTCGACCTCGGCGCCTCGCTGACCCTCTATCTGCACCCCAGCCAGGTGTATGTGTTCGACCAGAACGGCCGCTTGATGGTTGCGCCCACGCGCCCTCAGCAGCCGACTGCAGGAGCCCGCTGACATGGCACGCATCGACCTCGACCTGGCGCACGCCTACCGCCCCAACCCTCAGCGCGACGAGGACTACGCACTGCTGCCGCTGAAGATGAGCTTCCGCGACGGCGGTGCCTATGCCTTGCTGGGCCCCTCGGGCTGCGGCAAGACCACGCTGCTGAACATCATCTCCGGCCTGCTGCAGCCCTCGCACGGCACGGTGAAGTTCGATGGCCGCGACGTGACCCGCCTGAGCCCGCAGGAGCGCAACATCGCCCAGGTGTTCCAGTTCCCGGTCATCTACGACACGATGACGGTGGCCGAGAACCTCGCCTTCCCGCTGCGCAACCGCAAGGTGCCCGAGGCGAAGATCCGCGAGCGGGTCGGCAAGATTGCCGAGATGCTGGAGATGAGCGGCCAGCTCAACCAGCGCGCCGCCGGCCTGTCGGCCGACGCCAAGCAGAAGATCTCGCTGGGCCGCGGCCTGGTGCGCGAGGACGTCTCGGCGGTGCTGTTCGACGAGCCGCTGACCGTGATCGATCCTCACCTGAAGTGGCAGCTGCGGCGCAAGCTCAAGCAGATCCACCACGAGCTCAAGCTGACCCTGGTCTACGTGACGCACGACCAGGTCGAGGCGCTCACCTTCGCCGACGAGGTGGTCGTGATGACGCGCGGCCGGGCGGTGCAGGTGGGCTCGGCCGACCAGCTCTTCGAGCGGCCCGAGCACACCTTCGTCGGCAACTTCATCGGTTCGCCGGGCATGAACTTCCTCAAGGGCCGCTTCACCGAGGGCCGCCTGCACGTCGGCTCGCGGCAGCTGGCCGTGCCGGCCGAGAAGGCGGCGCTGCTGCAACAGGCGGCCGACGTCACGCTCGGCGTGCGCCCCGAGTACGTGGCGCCGGCCCAGGCCGAGGCCGCCGACGCGCTGCCGGTGCAAGTGACCCAGGTGCAGGACATCGGCACCCACTGGCTGGTCACCGGCCGGGTGGGGCAGGGCGAGGGCGCTTCGCTGCTCAAGGCCCGGCTGAGCCCGGAGCTGGGCGCGCCCAATGTCGGCGACACCGTGTGGTGGTCGGTGGTGGGCTCGCACACCTGCTTCTACAAGAACGAGGAACGTATCGCATGAGCGCCGAGCGCCCCGCGACGGAGACGACCCTATGAAACCCGTGAATCAGAAAGCGTGGCTGCTGGTGCTGCCCGTGTTCATCTGCGTGGCCTTCTCGGCCATCCTGCCGCTGATGACCGTCGTGAACTATTCGGTGCAGGACATCATCTCGCCCGAGCGGCGCGTGTTCGTCGGTACCGAGTGGTTCGCGATGGTGATGCGCGACGAGGAGCTGCACGCGGCGCTGCTGCGCCAGCTGACCTTCTCGCTGGCGGTGCTGGCCGTCGAACTGCCGCTCGGCGTCCTGCTGGCGCTGTCCATGCCCTCGCAGGGCTGGAAGTCCTCGGCGGTGCTGGTGCTGGTTGCGCTGTCGCTGCTGATCCCCTGGAACGTGGTCGGCACGATCTGGCAGATCTACGGCCGCACCGACATCGGGCTGCTGGGCTACGTGCTGCAGCAGATCGGCATCGACTACAGCTACACCGGCGACGCCACCCATGCCTGGATCACCGTGCTGATCATGGACGTGTGGCACTGGACCCCGCTGGTGGCGCTGCTCGCCTATGCCGGCCTGCGCTCCATCCCCGACGCCTACTACCAGGCGGCGCGCATCGACGGAGCGTCCAAGCTGGCGGTGTTCCGCTACATCCAGCTGCCCAAGATGCGCGGCGTGCTGATGATCGCGGTGCTGCTGCGTTTCATGGACAGCTTCATGATCTACACCGAGCCCTTCGTGCTCACCGGCGGCGGCCCCGGCAATGCCACCACCTTCCTCAGCCAGTACCTGACGCAGAAAGCGGTCGGCCAGTTCGACCTCGGCCCTGCGGCGGCCTTCTCGCTGATCTATTTCCTCATCATTCTGCTGGTGTCCTTCATCCTCTACACCTGGATGCAGCGTATCGGCACCGTCGACAAATCGGAGGGTGCTCATGGTTGAGAAGCGCTTCCAGAAGAGGACCCTGTTCCTCTTCGCCTACCTGCTGTTCGCGATCCTGCCCATCTACTGGATGGTGAACATGTCGTTCAAGACCAACACCGAGATCCTGGGCGGGTTCTCGCTGTGGCCGAGCGAGTTCACGTTCGCGAACTACCGGACCATCCTGACCGACCCGTCCTGGTACGATGGCTACATCAACTCGCTGATCTATGTGGCGATCAACACGGTGATCTCGATCACCGTCGCGCTGCCGGCCGCCTATGCCTTCTCGCGCTACCGCTTCCTGGGTGACCACCAGGTGTTCTTCTGGCTGCTGACCAACCGCATGACGCCGCCCGCGGTGTTCCTGCTGCCCTTCTTCCAGCTGTACACGACCTTGAACCTGATGGACACCCACCTCGCCGTGGCGCTGGCCCACCTGGTGTTCAACGTGCCGCTGGCGGTGTGGATCCTGGAGGGCTTCATGAGCGGCATCCCTCGCGAGATCGACGAGACGGCCTACATCGACGGCTATTCCTTCCCGGCCTTCTTCTTCAAGATCTTCCTGCCGCTGATCAAGGCGGGCGTCGGGGTCGCGGCCTTCTTCTGCTTCATGTTCAGCTGGGTGGAGCTGCTGCTGGCCCGCACGCTGACCAGCGTGAACGCCAAGCCCATCGTCGCGACGATGACGCGCACGGTGTCGGCCTCGGGCATGGACTGGGCGCTGCTGGCCGCGGCCGGTGTGCTGACCATCGTGCCCGGCGCGATCGTGATCTGGTTCGTGCGTCACTACATCGCGAAGGGCTTCGCGATGGGTCGCGTCTGATGTAGTGCGTAATCCACGAAGGAGCGTATAGATGTTTGCCTGGATGGTGTGGACCTTGCCGGTCGCCGTATTCTTCAGCTGCATCGTGCTGATGCTGATCGGCATGACGGTGTGGGAACTGAAGTCGCCGACCGAGCCGCGCAAGGGATGGCTGCCGATGGAGACGACCCGGGGTGATCGCCTGTTCATCGGCCTGCTCACCGCGGCCTATGTGAACCTGGTGTGGGTCGGGCTGGGCGAGAAGATGGTGAGCTGGTTCTCGCTGGAGCAGGAGCCTAGCGTGTGGATCAGCTTTGTCCTCTCGATGGCCCTGCTGGCGTTGATCATGCGCAAGGGCTGAAAGCCGCGGCGCGGCGAACATGAACAAGTTGGAATTCGGGCCGGTGCTTCCCGCGGCCTGTGTTCTTGTAAGACCCGGGAAGCAGACCAATGAGGAGACCTACATGAAGCAGCGCTTGAGTGCGGTGGCCTTTGCCGCAGCCGCCCTGGCCATCGGGCACAGTGCCTGGGCCGGCGAGCCCGAGGCGAAGAAGTGGATCGATGCCGAGTTCCAGCCGTCCACCCTCAGCAAGGAGCAGCAGCAGGCCGAGATGAAGTGGTTCATCGAAGCCGCGAAAAAGCTGCAGGCCCAGGGTGTCAAGGAAATCTCGGTGGTCTCCGAGACGATCACCACGCACGAGTACGAAGCCAAGACGCTGGCCAAGGCCTTCACCGAGATCACCGGGATCAAGGTCAAGCACGACCTGATCCAGGAAGGCGACGTGGTCGAGAAGCTGCAGACCTCGATGCAGTCGGGCAAGTCCATCTACGACGGCTGGATCTCTGACTCCGACCTGATCGGCACGCACTACCGCTACGGCAAGATCCTGCCGCTGACCGACTACATGGCTGGCGCCGGCAAGGACTACACCAACCCCGGGCTGGACCTGAAGGACTTCATCGGCACCAGCTTCACCACCGGTCCCGACAAGAAGTTGTACCAGCTGCCCGACCAGCAGTTTGCCAACCTCTACTGGTTCCGCGCCGACCTGTTCGCGCGCCAGGACCTGAAGGACAAGTTCAAGGCCAAGTACGGCTACGAGCTGGGCGTGCCGCTGAACTGGAGCGCCTACGAGGACATCGCCGAGTTCTTCACCAACGACGTGAAGCAGATCGACGGCAAGCCGATCTACGGCCACATGGACTACGGCAAGAAGGACCCCTCGCTGGGCTGGCGCTTCACCGACGCCTGGCTGTCGATGGCCGGTACCGCGGACAAGGGCATCCCGAACGGCATGCCGGTGGACGAGTGGGGCATCCGCGTCGCGGCCGACAAGTGCACCCCGGTGGGCGCGTCGGTCGAACGGGGCGGCGCGACCAACTCGCCGGCCGCCGTCTATGCGCTGACCAAGTACATCGACTGGATGAAGAAGTACGCACCGAAGGAAGCCATGGGCATGACCTTCGGTGAAGCCGGCCCGGTGCCGGCCCAGGGCCAGATCGCGCAGCAGATCTTCTGGTACACCGCCTTCACCGCCGACATGACCAAGGCCGGCCTGCCGGTGGTCAACGCCGACGGCACGCCCAAGTGGCGCATGGCGCCCGGCCCCAACGGCCCGTACTGGAAGGCCGGCATGCAGAACGGCTACCAGGACGTCGGCTCCTGGTCCTTCTTCAAGGACCATGACGCGGGTCGTACCGCGGCGGCCTGGCTGTACGCCCAGTTCGTGACCAGCAAGACCGTCTCGCTGAAGAAGTCCATCACCGGTCTGACCTTCATCCGCGACAGCGACATCCGCCACGACTACTTCACCAAAAACGCGGCGAAGTACGGCGGCCTGGTCGAGTTCTACCGCAGCCCGGCGCGCGTGGCCTGGACGCCGACCGGTACCAACGTGCCCGACTACCCCAAGCTGGCCCAGCTGTGGTGGAAGAACGTCGCGACCGCGGTGACCGGCGAGAAGACCCCGCAGGCTGCGATGGACAACCTGGCCAACGAGATGGACCAGGTGATGGCCCGCCTCGAGCGCGCCGGCATGAACGCCTGCGCGCCCAAGCTGAACCCGAAGGGCGATCCCGCGAAGTACCTGAGCGACAAGGGCGCGCCCTGGAAGAAGCTGGCGAACGAGAAGCCGAAGGGCGAGACCATCGCCTACGACACGCTGCTGCAGGCGTGGAAAAACGGCAAGGTGCGCTGAGCGAGCGAAGCTTGCCTCCACGGCCTCGGGCACCGGGTGGACCCCGGGCCCGCGGTTCACGGACGCCCGCGGGGTTTGCCCCCGCGGGCGTTTTTCATGGTCTGTATCGCATCAGCGTGACGGACGCAGCCGTCCGGGCGCAGTCCTGAGCACCTTGCTGGTGAGCCGGTGCAGGCCCGAGGGGTCGGTGTAGCCGACCTGGGCCGCGACCTCGGCCAGCGGCAGACGGGTGGTCTCGATCAAATGCCGGGCGCGGCGCAGGCGTACCGCCTGGATCAGCACCAGCGGCGTCTGGCCGGTGGCGCGCTGCACGCGGCGCGCCAGGGTTCGCTCGGAGACATGCAGCTGCGCCGCGAGTTCGGCCAGGCCCGGCGCATCGGGCAGGCGGGCTTCGACGATGGCCTCGATGCGGCCGACGATGCCGTCCTGCACCGCCAGCTGGCTCCACACGGCGTAGGTCGATTGCGAGGGGCGGCTGTCGAGCAGCAGGTAGCGCATCACGCGCTCGGCCACGCGATGGCCCATGCAGCGTCCGAGCAACAGCAACATCAGGTCCATCTGGGCCATCGCGGCGCCAGCGCTGATCAGGCGCTCGTCTTCGACCACCATGCGCGTCGCGTCGACCCGGCACTGCGGATAGCGCGCCTGCAGCAGCCCCGCGATGGCCCAGTGGGTGGTGGCGGTGCGGCCATCCAGCAGGCCGGCCTCGCCCATCAGCAGCACCGAGGAGCAGGACGCGGCCAGCACCTGGCCGCGGGCATGGTGGGCCTGCATCAGTGCGGCGAGGCAACGGGCGTCGGGACGGCCGATGCGCTCGACCAGGTAGCCGTGCATGTCCGGGCGGCGGGCCCCGCGCGTGGGCTCGGGCGGAAGCAGCTGCAGCCCGGGCACGACGAGTACCGAGCGGCCCAGCCGCAGACGCGGCGACAGCGGCTCGGCGGCGAGCGACAGGCCGTGGCCCAGCGGCACGCTGGCGCTGCTGCCGACCACACGCCAGGACAGCTCGCGCTGGCCGGCCTGGGCGGCCATCCGGTTGGCCGCGGCCAAGGTGTCCAAGGTGATCGCGAGCGAGGCCGGGAGCACACCTTCGAGTGCGGCGATGGTCAGGTCGGGCATGGCAGGAAAGGCAATGAAGTGGTCGATCCAGACAATAGCCGAGATCAGCCCGGACTGCTGGAATGCGAAGCCGAGGGCTTGCATGGTGCAGCCCGCAACCGGAGAGTCGCATGTCCTTCGTCCAGCATGCCCAGCGTTTCAGCGTCGCCAGCGTCGGCGGATTCGAGGCGCTGCTGCAGCACCGCTACACCCACCCGGCCATCGGCCGTCCCACGCCGGGTAAGCTGTTCCTGCGCGAGGCGATGCGCCTGACCGGGCTCGAGATCTCGCTGAACCGGCTGCCGGCGCGCGCCGCGGTGCCCTTCATGCACAGCCACCGGGTCAACGAAGAGGTTTACATCGTGATCGCCGGCGAAGGCGAGTTCCAGGTCGACGACGAGATCTTCCGCGTGCGGGCCGGCACCGTCGTGCGGGTCGACCCGGCGGCGGCGCGCGCCTGGCGCACCACCGGCAGCGAGCCGCTCGACTACATCGTCATCCAGGCGCCGGCCGGGGGCTATGCCGGTGCCGGTGCGATCGATGACGGTGTGATGGTGGACCGCCGGCCGGCCTGGGCCGCCGGCGTGCCGGCTTGACCGGCATGCGCCGGCATGAGTGCATAGCCGGCCTGCATAGACCTCGGGGCGGGAGGGGATGTGGGCCCGCGTCGCAGAATGACCGGACGCGGCCTCGGCGCCGTCGTTTTCTGTTCGGTTTTTTCATGACGGGAGACGCCATGGACAAGAAGCTACACCTGCTGGAGACCTTCACTGCCGTGGGCAGCGACGGCACCCGCTACAAGGTGCTCGGCTATGAGCACCTCGCGCGCGATCCCAGCCTGGGCGACACCCAGGACCGCTGGGAGCCCACCGGGATGGCGGAGTACAAGCTGGCCTCGGGCGAGCATGTCGACCTGCTGCCCGACGGTGCCTTGCTCGTGCCGTCCACCGGCCTCAGGCTGGAGCGCCGGCCGGGGGCCTGAGCCGGCGAAGCCGCCGCGGGCGGCCTCGCCGCGTTTCAGTCGGCCAGCTCGCCCCGGCCCAGCGCCTCCAGCAGGGCCCGCGCGGCCGGCTCCGACGAGGCCGGGTTCTGGCCCGTGATGAGCAGTCCGTCGATGACGACATGCGGCTGCCAGTCGGGCGCCTGGCTGTAGTTGCCGCCCAGGCGGCGCAACTCGTCCTCGACCAGGAAGGGCACGACCTTCGTCAGGCCGGCGGCCTCTTCCTCGCTGTTCGTGAAGCCGGTCACCGCCTTGCCCTGCACCAGCGGCGCGCCACCGGGCGTGCGAGCCCGGCGCAGCACGGCCGGGCCGTGGCAGACGGCCGCCACCGGCCGGCCTGCGGCGTAGAGTGTCTCGATCGCGGCGATCGAGGCCGGGTCCTCGGCCAGGTCCCACAGCGGGCCGTGTCCGCCGGGGTAGAAGACCGCGTCGTACTCCTGCACCGGCACGCTGGCCAGCGCCATCGTGTTTGCCAGTGCCCGCTGCGCGTCGTCGTCCCCGCGGAAGCGCCGGGTCGCCTCGGTCTGGGCGTCCGGGGCGTCGCTCTTGGGGTCCAGCGGCGGTTGCCCGCCCCGCGGCGAAGCCAGCGTGATGGCGGCCCCCGCGTCCTTGAAGACATAGTAGGGCGCCGCGAACTCTTCGAGCCAGAAGCCGGTCGGCTTGCCGCTGTCGCCGAGCCGGTCGTGGGAGGTCAGGACCATCAGGATCTTCATGCCTTGCCTTTCTGTCTGTCCGTCATGCGGGGCGGTCGCCGGTCGACCAGGGGGAGTCACCCGCGCCGGTCCACCTTAGCGGAGACTGCCCCGCGCACCGTAGCAAATGGCAGAGGCCCTGCCTGTCCCAGGGGAGCGCGGCACGGGCCGTTTCAGCGAAAGGGGCGGCTCAGGAAACGCGAGCCCGCTGCGCCGAACCGCCAGGGCACGTCGACTGCCTTCGAAATGCCGATGCGGGGCCCGGCGACCACCGGGAGCGTTTCGGTGGGCAGCACCAGCGAAAAGGGCGGCATCTCCAGCGACCGACCGTCGAGGGCGCGGCTCACACCCAGCGCCTGGCACAGCCGGCCGGGGCCCGCGCACAGCAGGCGGGCATCTTCCAGTCCGCGGCGCCGGCGCATCAGATCGAGCCCGGCGGTCGGCTCGAGCGCGCGGATCAACACGCCGGCGCCGTGGCCCGCCTCGCGGCAGACGAAGTTCAGGCACCAGTGGATGCCGTAGGAGCGGTAGACATAGGCATGCGCCGGCGGTCCGAACATCGAGGCGTTGCGCTCGGTCCGGCCGCCGAAGGTGTGCGAAGCCGGGTCCTCGCCGTCATAGGCCTCGGTCTCGACGATACGCCCGCCGATGCCGTCGACCAGCAGGGTCGCGCCGATCAGGGCGCGCGCGACGGCGGGGGAGGGGGCGGAGAAGACATCGTGCAGGCGAGGTGCAAGGCTCATCGGGCGAGCTTAACGTCCCCGTGCGCAAGACCGCTTCGGCTTGCGGTACAACCTGCACATGTCAGATGAATACCAGATCGAGATCCCGCCCTCCTTCTACGCGCTCTACAGCGATGCCCGGCGGCGGCTCACCGAACCCCTCGCGGTGGTGCGCGCGCGCTATGAGATCTGCGAGGACCTCGCCCACCACCTGGTGGAGCATGGCAAGACCCTGCTGTTCAGCGTGCACATCAACGAGGACGAGGTGCTGCGCCGCATTTACCTCGGGCTGCAGAGGCCCGAGTCCGGCGTCTCGGCGCCCGAGGCCGTGTGGATCATCCGCCGTCTCGCCGAGCTGCTGGGTTGGGAGGCGCCGCACTTCGACGACGGCGCGGGCTGAGCGCCGGCACGGGAACGGCGCTTGCACCGCCTGCTCCGCGAGACCTGAAGCCACCCTCCGAGCCCGGCGGGGCGGGTCGCCCCATCGATGGAGAACCCTATGTCACATGAAGTGGTACGCACCTACGACCGTCTCGGCGATGCCGAGCAGGCGCGCCTGACCCTGCTGAGCTCGGGCTTCGATGCCGACAGCGTGCACCTCAGCTCCACCGTCGACGAGGCGGGACCGGTCGAGGGCAATTTCCTGGTCGGCAACGGCCGGCGCAGCAGTGGCCGAGCCGATGCCTATGATCGCAACTACGCCCAGGTCGCGCACCGGGGCAGTGTGCTGCTGACCGTCGACGCCGAGGACGGCGAGCAGCAGCGGCGCGCCGCCGGCATCCTGGACGCCTCTGGCGCCTTCGATGTGCATCGCGCCGACTCGTCCGCCCGCAGGACCTGAAACATGCGCCGCCCGGGCTGAAACGCTTGGGGTTTCAGGGCGCCGGCGCCGTGCCCCCGGAGGGCAGGCGCGCGAGCGTGATGGCCCGCTCCGGGCAGGCCTGCACGCCGAGCCGGCAGGTCCGGCAGGTCCGGCAGGCCGTGGGGTCGGCGAGCAGCGCCTGCTGCCAGTTGTGCAGGGACCCTTTGAGGCACCCGCTGGGTGCTTGCACTCCGGCGAGTCTGTCATCAGGGTGTTTCCCGCGCCCGAGGAGGCACGAGAGCCCGCCATGATGTCACGGCTCTGCCGCGGCCCGGCGGCAGAGCCTCTGCTGCAAGTCATGCCATTGCCGTCGACAGCCGGTTCGGGTCTTTCATAATGCCTCGGAGGGCCGGGGGTTCACGGCGGAGGATCGGTCGGGCAGGAGCCGGGCTCGCATCGTCTTGTTCCACACCGCACCACACCACATCACCGTCGCCGAGGCACGCCGTGATCCGCTTCAAGCTGGGTGAACAGATCGAGAAAAAACAGTTCCAGGAGGGGCGCCACGTGACGGTCCAGGAGGTGGCCGTCGGCTCGGGCGTCAACCGGATGACCTTGTCCAAGATCCTCAACCAGCGCGGCTACAGCACCGGCACCGACATCGTCGACAAGCTGTGCCGCTACTTCAGCTGCCCGGTGGAGGACCTGATCGAACACCTGCCGGACGGCCCTGCCGATCACCCGGCCGACGCCCGCTGACTGCAGCGAGGACTGGCGACTTGCCATGCGCGCATCGCGGCAATGCGGCGCGACTTCCTGCATCAGCGCACCACGGAGCACCGCAACGCGGCAAGGAACATTCTGGCGAGAGCGCACGCGATGCTCGCCGAAGCAGCTCCGCCGGGCGGATGCCTCGCGCCGACCGCGGGACACGCGGGGACCCATGCCTGTGGGGCTGGCGCTGCGCGCCGGCCATTGTGTCGAGGCCGACACGAAGTGGCCAAACGGCGGACAAGCTGGGGTGCTTGAATCGTCATCCCCGATGACTCATTTGGAGGATGGCATGCACGATCACGATGCGGGCCTGGCGCACGACCTGCGCCACCTGATGGCTGGCGCGGCCGACCGCCGCCGCGCGCTGCGCTGGCTCACCGGCGCAAGCACATTGACACTGTTGGGCTGTGGCGGCGGCGCGGA
The DNA here is from genome assembly GCF_026153205.1 of Aquabacterium sp. A7-Y. Lineage (GTDB taxonomy): Bacteria > Pseudomonadota > Gammaproteobacteria > Burkholderiales > Burkholderiaceae_C > Caldimonas. Next base: position 123,912 of record NZ_JAPFBW010000022.1, read on the forward strand.
CGAGGGCAGCAGCGCCGCCGCGGCCACGGAGGGTGCCAGCGCGCGCCGCCGGGCCTCGTCCTGCCGCAGCATTCCGGACGAAACCGCCGGCCCCTATCCCGCCGACGGCTCCAACCACAGCGGCGGCGCGATCGCCAACGCACTGGCGCTGAGTGGCATCGTACGCCGCGACATCCGCAGCAGCATCGCCGGCGCCACCGGCACCGCCGAGGGCGTGCCCTTGACGGTCGAGTTGCAACTGGTCGATGCCAGGCGGTCCTGCGCCCCGCTCCAGGGCCACGCCGTCTACCTCTGGCAATGCACCCGCGAGGGCGACTACTCGATGTATTCCCCCAGTGTCGCGGACCAGAATTTCCTGCGCGGCGTGCAGGAGAGCGACAGCGACGGGCGTCTGAGCTTCGTGACGGTGTTTCCAGGCTGTTATGAAGGCCGCATGCCGCACCTGCATGTCGAACTCTATGCGTCGGCCAACTCGGCCACCGCCTTTTCAAACAAGCTCAGGACCTCGCAACTGGCGCTGCCTGTGGAGGTGTGCCGCGAGGTGTATGCAAGCTCCCCCGGCTACGAGTCCAGCGTCGCCCGTTTGAGACGTATCAGCTTCGAGCGCGACAGCGCCTTCCGGGACGGTGTGTCGCTGCAGCTCGCGAGCGTCACCGGCAATCCGGCAACCGGCTATGTGGCCCGGCTCAAGGTGGGCCTGGCCGGATGAGCCGGGCGGGCGCTGACGTACAGTGGCGCTCTCGCGCAGGCCGCCCGGGGCGGAGCGCCTGCCTCTGCAAGGAGCGGTGGATGATTCGATGCCTGGTGGTCGACGACGATGTGCAGATCCGCACCAGCGTGCAGGACTACCTGAAGGACTTCGGTATGAGCGTGACCCCCGCGGCCAGTGCCGCCGCGATGCGGCAGGCGGTGGTCGCGGGGGCCTACGACGTCGTGGTGCTCGACCTGATGCTGCCCGACGGCCACGGGCTCGCGCTGTGCCAGTGGGTGCAGCAGGAGGTGCAGTTGCCGGTCATCGTGCTGACCGCGCAGGGCGATGCGGCCAGCCGGGTGGTGGGGCTGGAGATGGGCGCCGACGACTACATCGGCAAGCCCTTCGAACCGCGCGAGCTGGTGGCGCGCATCAAGGCGGTGCTGCGGCGCTCCGGCTTGGCGTGCGAAGGCGGCGCCGCCACGCGCGGGGCCCGGGCCATGGCCCGCTTCGACGGCTGGTGTTTCGACCGGCTGCGGCGCGAGTTGCTGTCGCCGCGCCAGGTGCTGGTGGCGCTGTCGAATGCCGAGTACCGGTTGCTGTCGGCCTTCGTCGATCATCCGCGCCGCGTGCTCAGCCGCGACCAGCTGATCGAGCTGACGCGGGCGCCGGGCGTGGAGGTCAACGACCGCAGCGTCGACCTCGCGGTGTCGCGGCTGAGGCAGAAGCTCGACGACGCGCCGCGCGAACCGCGCCTGATCCGCACCCTGCGCGGTGAAGGTTATCTCTTCGACCCCAAGGAGCTGCGATGAGGGCCTGGTGGCGGGACACGCTGTTCAAGCGCCTGTTCCTGCTGATGGGTGGCCCTGGTGGTGAGCAACATGGTGGCCTGGGGTGCCGTGCAGGCCGGCCTCCGCTGGCGCGGTGAGTCGCACCCGGCGGTGCTGCCGCCCCTGCCGTCCCTGCCGCCGCTGCCCGGGCTGCAGGCCCGTGAGCCGGAGCGTCGGCTGGTGCCGCGCGGGGCGGAGCCCGGCATGTCGTCGCCGGCTGCCTCGGTCCGCCGTCGCACGATGCCTGCCGGTCCGCTGCTGGGGGACTATGCGATCCGCATCCTGCTCATCGGCGTGGCAGCCTGGTGGGGCGCCCGCTGGCTGTCGGCACCGATGCGCGGGCTGGTCGGCGCCTCCCGGTCGCTTGGCATTGCGCTGGGGCGGGGCGAGGCGATGCCGCGGCTCGACGAGGCGCGGGGCACGCTGGAGGTGCGCGAGACGGCGCGCGTGTTCAACGAGATGGCCGACCGGCTGCACGAACAGTTCAGGGCGCGCGAGCTGCTGATCGCCGCGCTTTCGCACGATCTGCGCACGCCGCTCACGCGCATGCGCCTGCGCATGGAAGGCCTGGCCGGCGAGCCCGCGGCCGAGCGCTGCATCGACGACATCCGCGAGATGGGCCAGCTGATCGAGGCCTCGCTGGAAGTGTTCCGAGGCGCCGGCGTGCCGGAGCCGGCGCGCAGCACCGACATCGCGGCGCTGGTGCAGTCGCTCGTTGACGACCTCGCGGAGCAGGGCCAGCCGGTCGGCTTCGCGGGAAATTCGGCAGCGGTGGCGAGCGTGCCGCCCGCGGCGCTCCGGCGGGTGGTCTCCAACCTGGTGGGCAATGCGCTTCGCTACGGCGAGCGAGCACAGGTCGGCGTGGTATCCCGGGCCGGCTGGGTCACCATCTCCGTGGACGACCGCGGTCCTGGCATCCCGCCCGACCGGCTGGAGGCGGTGTTCCAGCCCTTCTACCGGCTGGAAGGATCCCGCAATAGGGATACCGGTGGCATGGGACTCGGCCTCTATATCGCACGCGATCTCACCACCCGTTGCGGCGGCACGCTCAGCTTGAGCAACCGCCTGGAAGGAGGCTTGCGCGCCGAGGTGGTGCTACCGGCCGACGTCTGACCGAGGGGCGCGGGGGCATACGGCGGGACCCTGTCACCTCAGCCGTTTGACGAAGAGGCCGCGAAGCTCCATAAAGTGCATGACTTATGTACACGAGTCGATGCACATGCACTTTGCGCGCCCCGAGCTCGCCAGCGAGCTGGCCCGTCAGCTGCGCGGCGAGGCCGCCTTCGGCGGACTGCAGAACGGCCTGTTCCTGATAGCCCCGCGCGGCACCGGCACCTCCAGCTTTCTGCGCCTGGACCTGGAGCCGGAGTTGGCGCGCTCGCGCGCGGTCGTCGTCTATGTCGACCTCGGCGCCGACCGGCGGCGCGACCCCGCCGAGCTATTGGTCGATGCGGTGGGCCGCGCGCTCGCATCACAACTGCGTGGCCTCTCGGCCACCATCCCGAAGGCGCGGCTCGCGGCACTGGGCGGCGCCCTGTGGCCGGCGCTGGAGGCGGGCCGCACCGGGGCCCCCGAAGGCACCACGCTGACCGATGCGCTGTGCGCGCTGCAGGAGATCTGCGCGCGCCCGGTGGCCCTGATCGTCGACGACGCCGAGCACGCGCTGACCAGCGAGGCCGGCGAACGGGCGATGGCGGCGCTCAAGCAAGCCTGCGTGCAGCTCAACGCCGGCGCCCACGTGAACCTGCTTCTGGTGATGTCCGGCTCGCATCGGGACAAGTTGTTGCGCCTGCTCGACGCGAGCGGCGCACCCTTTCGCGGCTCCACCATCCACAGCCTGCCCAAGCTGGGTGTCGCCTATGTCGAGTACGTGGTGCGCCTGATCGAGACGCGCCGGCCCGAGCTGCGCCCGGTGAACCGCCAGGCCCTGGCCGAGGCCTTCCGGGCCTTCCGGCAGCGCCCGGCGCCGTTTTTCGTGGCCGTGGGCAACGCGCTCAACCCGATGAACGACAGCGGCCAGCGCTTCGAGCTGCAGGTGCAGGCGGCGGCGGTGCGTTGCCAGGCGGCCGAGGCCGACGAGCGCGAAACGCGCTACCTGGCCTTGCGCCCTCTGGAGCAGGCGGTGCTGTGGCGGCTGCTGGAGCAGGGGCGGCGCTTCAAGATCGACGATGCGGAGTCGCAGGCTTTCTGGGCCACGCAATGCCCCTGGCTCCCGGTCACCGCCGTCGAGGTGCATGCCGCCCTGGAGCGCCTGCGCGAACGTGAGCCGCCGCTGGTGTGGCGCTCCGCCCGCGGCGAGTACGCGGTCGAGGACGCGGCCATGCTGGTCTGGTACCAGGAGCGCGTGCGCGCCGGGCAGTGGCCGCCGGTCGCTCCGCGCTTCGGCACGCCGGCCGCTGTGCGGGCCTCCTGAGCCCTCGTCGCGCAGCGGGTCCGGCGCAGCCCGGGGCCGCCGCTGTATCTGTCTCGGCATTGACACAGTAGGAGCACAGCAGTGCCCGACTGTGCCTTCGCAGGCGACACGCCAGCGCCTATCTTCAAAGCTCCAGACGTAGGAGGAGTACCCGCATGACCGCCCGCCCCACACCTGCTTCCCCCACCCGCTCCTTGAGCAGCGCCGCCGCCGGCTTGTCGTCACCCGGCTGGGCACGCCGACTCGCCGGCGCGATATCGCAGGCCGGCCTGAGCCCGGAGGAGCGCTATCTGCGCAAGGCCAGCGACCTCGCGGACCTGGAGCGCCGGCTGCGCTGGCTGGAACAGAGCGCTCCGATAGCGCTCGACCCGACGGTGCGCTGAGCCACAATCGGCGCAGTCCCGTCACCCCGCCGTCGCGCCGACATGCTCTTGCTGGACCGCCATTCCGCCCTGCCCCTGGCCGAACAGATCGAAACCGGCCTGCGCGGCCTGATTGCCGCCGGGCAGCTGGCGCCGGGCGCCAAACTCAGCTCGATCCGCCAGCTGGCCGCGCAGCTGGCGGTCAGCCCGAACACGGTGGTAAACGCCTATGACCGCCTGGTTGCCGATGGTCTGATCGACGCGCGCGGCACCGCCGGCTATTTCGTCTCTGAGGCGGTCCGCTCGCTGGTGGACGACAGCCTGCTCGAAGCCGGCGACGAGCACGATCCGGTCTGGCTGGCCCAGCAGGCGCACGACCAGCCGGCCGGCCTGCTGCTGGCCAGCAGCGGCGCGCTGCCCGTGACCTGGCTGGAAGAGGCGTTGCCCGCCGCGCTGGTCCACCGGGCGCTGCTGAAGTGCCCGGGCGGCATGGCGGCTCGCTGCCCGCCCCAGGGTCTGCCGACGCTGCGCGAGCGGCTGGCCACGCTGATGCGCAGCCAGGGCATCGCCGTGGACGCGAGTCGGGTGCTGACCACCCAGGGCAGCACCCACGCGATCGACCTGATCTGCCGCAGCCTGCTGCAGCCCGGCGACGCGGTGATCGTCGAGGACCCGGGCTACCACCTGTTGTTCGGGCGCCTGCGCCAGGCGCGTGTGCACATCGTGCCGGTCGCGCGGCGCCCCGACGGCCTGGACCTCGATCAGCTGGAGGCGGCTTGCATCCGGCACCGGCCACGCCTGATTTTCGTGCAGAGCGTGCTGCACAACCCCACCGGCTGGGGCTGCAGCGCCGCCAACCTGCATCGCCTGCTGATGCTGGCCGAGCGCCACCAGGTGCTGATCGCCGAGGACGATGTGCACGGCCACCTGCATCCCGGGCAGCCGACGCGGCTGGCGCAGATGGGCGGGCTCTCGCGCGTCATCTACTACTCCAGCTTCTGCAAGGTGCTGAGCCCGGCGCTGCGTCTGGGTTATCTCGCCGCCGATCCGGATCTGCTCAAGCCACTGCTGCGCGAGAAGATGTACTCGGTGCTGACCACGCCGGCGCTCAACGAGCATGTGCTGCTGGAGGTGCTGTCCACCGGACGCTTCCGCAAGCATGTCGAGCGCCTGCAGCAACGCCTGGGTGTTGCCCGCGTCGCCGCGGCGCGGCTGCTGCAGCAGGCCGGCATCGTGGTCGAGCACGGCGCCGACGGCGGCTTGTGGCTGTGGGGACGCGCGCCTGGGGCGCTGGACCTGGACCTGCTGGCCAAGGACGCCTACCGCAACGGCATCCTGCTGGCCGGCGGCGCCACCTTCCGTGCCGAAGCGGCGACGGCCGACACCCACCTGCGCTTCAATGTGATCTACAGCCAGCATGTGCGGCTGGCTGACTATCTCTCGAAGCGCCTGCATGCGGTCGCGCAGGCCAGTGCGACGATGACGCGGCTGGCCTCGGCCTGAGGGCCGCTGCGTTCAGTGCGGCTCGCCGCTGGCGTGGCTGGACTGCCCGGTTCCGCCGGTCCCTCCGCCGCCGCCCGAGGTCCCGGTGCGCAACAGCTTCAGTACCGCGCGCGAGGTCCGCGGCGTGCCGGTCGCGGCGTCGCCCGGCAGGCTCACCAGGTGGAGCTCGCTGATCTCGGGCAGGTCCGGGATCAGGACTTCGAGCAGCACCTCGGGGCGAGGCTGTGGCGCGTGCCCCGGGGCCGGACCGGGCGGCCAGGGCGACGGGACGGCGGCCAGCGGGTCGGCCATCAGGCGACGGTAATAGAGGCCATCGCCGGCGTCGCGCGCCTCGATGCAGAAGCTGCCTTGTGCGCCGGCCTGCGGGCCGTCGGGCAGCGGATCGGACGGCGGCAGCGTCATGAGCGGCACACGCTGCTCGCGCACCACCCGCCATCCCTCACCATCCCAGCCCAGCATCACGCGGCGGGCCGGGCCTCGCCAGGCGGGTTGCGAGACGGGGCCTGCGGTCGTTTCCTCGGATGACATGGGCCTTCTCCTTGTTGAAGAGCATGGGCCGCACTGCCGCATGGCGATGGATCGACGGCAACCCCCACCCCGTTCGGTTCAGGCATGCGGCGGCACGCTGGTCCTTGTTTGTGTTGGTGCAGGTCTGCCGCGCGAACGGCCGACCTGTCGCTAGTGCAAGCGGCCCCGCGCAGGGGCCCGCTTGGTGCTCCTCACCATCGGCCAGGCCTACAGCCTGTGCCATCCCGATAAATCCCGATGCATCAAGTTGCAGGCGCAGGCGGGCGCCTTGACGAGCAGTTCTGTGACGTCCGGGGCATTCCGGCCGGCGTGCCTGCAACAATCGCCGCCATGTCCGACCCGAGCGATGCCACGCCCACCCCCGCCGTCCCGCGGCTGTGGCCGCCTTCCGCGTCGGCGCATTTCCGGCCCCGCCTCACCTTGCAGACGCTGACCCGCGGCGACGGCCTGCTCGGGCTGCGCCCGGCCGGACCCTTCGGGCCGCGCGGCGACACCGTCACGGTGGTCCGCGTCGACTGGACGTACCGGGGCGAGGACGGCTGGAGCTGGGACACGCCGGCGCCGCGCTCCATCCTCAACACCCGGCCTGCGGCGCTGCAGCGGGTCACGGCGCACGACGGCCGGCAACGGCTGCTGCAGCGCCGGCTCGGCGAAGAAGCGGACGCGATGGACCGGCTCTGGGCCTTGGGCCTGGTCCCGGTGCCCGACGAGGCCTTGCAGTGGCGCACGCCCGAGGCCGCCGAGGGTCACCGGCAGCTCTGGACCCTGGTGCAGGAAGAGTTTTTCGGGGACTTCTGGGCCGAGCAGGTGCCGGCGCTGCGCGAGGCGGGCTGGTCGGTCGTGGTGCGCCCCGGCTTCGTGCACGAGAGCGTGCCGGTCGACGCCTGGCGGCTGGTGATCGATGCCGACACCGGCGAGGTGCTGGGCAAGGAGGTCGCCGGCGAGCTGCAGCGCCGCCGCCCGCCCGTGTCGGCCCTGCGCCTGCCAGGGCGCGAGGGCTCCTGGCTCATCACCCTGGGGATCGAGGTCGAGGGCGAGCGCCTGGACCTGGCGCCGCTGCTGGCCGACCTGCTCAAGCGCGATGCACGCTGGCTCGACGCACGCAAGATCGCAGCCATCGACGACGCGTCCCTGGTGCTGCTGCGTGCCCCGGGCGGGCGGCGCATCGAGTCGCCGGCGGCGCCGCTGAAGGCCATCGTGGGGGCGATGGTCGAGCTGCTGACCGATCCGCTGCGGCGCGAGGGGCCGCTGCGCCTGTCGCCCTGGGACGCGCACCGGCTGGAAGACCTGCGG
>NZ_JAPFBW010000023.1 GCF_026153205.1 Aquabacterium sp. A7-Y
TATCCCCTGTGTGCCTTGGCCGGCGAAGTGTGGGGAATCGACGTGGTCGCGCGGGCGACGCAGCGCTGTCAACTCGCCTTGCGCGACATGCTGGCCACCGCCGCTGATCGTCGGTTCACGGATCTGGCCAACGTCAGCTTCGTCGTATCGACCGCTGTGGTGGGGCCGGTGGAGGCCTTGCTGGCAGCCCAAGCCCCGCCAAGGCGGATCGCGGCCGTGCGCGCCCAACTCAAAACCATGGTGGCCGCTTACCTGCGTGAGGTCGCATCACTGCCGGCTGAGGAGCCTTCGGGCTAGAACCTGTCTCAAAATTGCTGACGGGTTGAGGATGCATGATCCTGACCCGCCAGTGAGTCGATCCCACACTCGGAGACCAGCATGGACTCACAAGGGCAGGACATCTCCATCCACCTCGGCGGGACAGACCGGCTCCCATCGTCCCTCCCGGTGGCAAACCGAAGCACAGCTCTCATGCCAGACGGCAGCAAAGCGCAGGCACTGACTGTCAGCAAGACACCGCGTGCTGCCCTCAAGGGCCAGACAGCGTGCGTGCTTTGGCTCACAGGTCTGTCCGGTGCAGGAAAGTCGACGATCGCGAACACGGTCGACCGCAAGCTCCATGTGGCGGGGAAGCACAGCTTTCTGCTTGACGGAGACCATGTTCGGCAAGGCCTCAACAAGGATCTCGGTTTCACTGAACGTGACCGTGCGGAGAATGTGCGACGGGCCGCGGAGGTAGCCAAGCTGATGGTCGACGCGGGGCTGATTGTCATCGCGGCCTTTATCTCTCCGATGCGCGCCCAGCGCCAAGCCGCTCGTGCACTGTTCGAGTCGGGCGAGTTTCTTGAGATTCATGTCGATGCGCCTCTGGCTGTCCTCGAGCAACGCGATCCCAAGGGTCTGTACAGGAAGGCAAGGATGGGGGCCATCCAGGACTTCACGGGCATCGACTCGCCGTACGAACCGCCCGGCTGTCCGGAACTCTACCTGGAGACAACCCGTGTCAGTGCCGAGGCAGCCGCTGACCAGATCATCGCCACCCTCCAGGATCGGGGTCTGTTGTCCCCACCGTCCTGGGAATAACACGAATTGATGAACCCGCCGGTCGCGTCTGCAAGCAGGCGAGCCGAATGGATCTGGATGTGGGGCGGCAATGGCGCGTCGACTGATCATCTCCATGCTCGATCTCGTGGAGCGTCCCCTGGGGCGCCCCCGCTGGAACGATGCGGTGACCCGCTTGCACGGGTCCGAGCAAAAGCGACTTGAGGCCCTGCTGCTCGATCCGCACGCGGGATGGTCGGCGCAGCGCCTCGACCTGGGCTATCCCGGCGCGGCCGAGGCGACGGAGTACGGCGAGTTCATCACCGCCGGCGTCGGCGACATCGATGGCGACGGACGCTCGGAAATCGTGTTCGCCGTGACACCGACTGACCGGGTCTGCTACGTGATGGCCTACCGCCACGACGGCAGGTCCTGGCGGCCCGAACCGGTCTACCGCGAGTTCGAGGCGGTGGACTTCATCCGCAGCATGGCGCTCGGCGACCTCGACGGGGACGGTTGCGACGAGATCGTGATCGGCACCCGCCCCGATGGTGCCACCGTGCTTGTCGATCGCGGGCCCCCGGGCTACGTCGCCGAGCTCATCGACTCGAAGCAGCAAGGCGCGGGGATCTCGAACGTCCGCGAGGTCACCATCGGCGACATAGGCAGGGGGCAGCCCGATGTCTTCACCGCCTCGGCGCGCAGCAACACGCGGCCGAAGTGGGACCGGACGCCCGACCTCAAATGGGAATCGGTGCCTGGGCACATCTTTCACCACCACCGGGTCAACGGCCGCTGGCAGCGCACCGTGATCGAGCAACACGGCGGCGTGACCCACACCCGTGTGCTGCGCGTCGGCGAGCTCGCCGGTGCCCAGCGCCTCGTTTCCTGCTCTGTCGGTGTGTACGACAGCGAGCACCAGCGCATCGATCCCCGTCCCGTGCTTCGCATGCACACGCTAGGCCCGGATGGAACCTTCACGAGCGAAACCGTCGACGTCCTCGAGAAGGCCATCATGTGCCGCAGCATGGCGATCGGCGATATCGACGGCGACGGGCTCAACGAGCTGGTGGTCGGCACGCGATCGCTAGCGTTCGGTGAGCACGGAACAAGCTTCCTCTACGTCTACAAGTACGACCCGGCCGATGCTGTGTGGACGCGGACCATCCTGGACACCAGCGAGCCCCTGGGATTTCGCTCCCTGATCCTCGCCGATTTCTTCCGCGACGGCCGGCTGGTGGTGATTGCGTCAGATGACGGCAAGGGCCTGCTCAAGGCGTACCGGTTCCTGGATGGCGCATGGCACGCCGAGGTCATCCTGTCGCGTCCGAACTTCATCTTCTGCACCGCGATGGGCGTGGTTGACTGCTCCTGATCACCTGCACAGGGATCACCCGGACTCGCTCGCGATAGGTCGCGGACGAAAAGTTTCAATTCGGGCGAATCCTAGGGATCGGCAGCAAACAGGTCGCGACGCGACCGTGATACTGTCTCCCAGAGGTACCGTCGCGCCTGGTGGTAAGCGACGGGTGTGCACGGCGTGCACATCGCAGGCGTCGGCATCCGGCGCGACAGGGAAGCCCGACGCTTCCGCATCCCACATTTCCTGGAAGACGACCGCCATGGTATTGAAGACCGCATTCGCTGAAATCGTCGACGGCCGCGTGATCCTCCCCGCGGAGGCGCTGGCCGTGCTGCCTTCCGGCGCCCGCCTCTTCGTGCTCGTCGATTCCGAGAAGGCAACGGTGACCATCCATGCCCGGGATCCGATGAATCCGCCGAACCAGGAGTTCCTGCAATCCCTGGCCGAGCTCAACGAGGGACTCACGCTGGACGAGTACACAAAGCCCGTGCCTGAAAGCGAGTTGCACAGGCGCAAGCCGATCGATGGCGGAAGCAAGCAATGAGCAAGCCGCGCGCGGTCCTGGACGCGAACGTCCTGTATGGAAACTTCTGCCGCGACCTGCTGCTGTCCCTCTTCGCCGCCGGCATCTACGAAGCGAAGTGGACGGAGCAGATCACGCGGGAGTGGGTCGGGCACCTGCTGGAGAACCGCCCGAACGTCACGGAGGCGAAGATTGGACGCACGGTCGCCCTCATGAACCAGATCCAGCCAACGGCACTCGTCGAGCGCTACGAACAGTTCATCGGCCGGATCGACATCCCGGACAAGGATGACCGGCACGTCGTGGCCGCCGCGATCGCCTGTGGTGCGCAGAAGATCCTGACCTGGAACCTCGGCGACTTCCCCAACCAGATCCTGGCCGCATTCGGTGTCGTCGCCGAGTCGCCCGACAAGTTCGTGTCCGAACTGATCATCGACAACCCCATGGCCGTCGTCGGCGTCTTCAAGGGCGTTCGGGAACGCTTTAAAGCGCCACCCATGTCAGTCGACTACTTCTTCGAGTCGCTGAAGAAGAACCACCTCGATCTGACGGCCAAACAGCTGGCGCGCTACCACGACCTGATGTAGAACAAGTCGGTTGGCGAAGCATCGCGAACCGATGCATGGAGCGCCGAGAGCGAGCAGCGGTCGTATCCACGAATGGGTGGTCCCCGCGCACGATACTCGTGGCTCGGGGCGCTGCACCGGCCCATCGCGCGAGCGAGGGCGGAGAGGAGGTCAAGCAACGAAGGGCACCCAGCGGTACCGCACCTTCTGCATGTACGTGACGTAATCCGTGTCCTTCTTCAGGAACGCTTCCTCGATCAGGCTCTTGACCATGAAGAGCACGATGAGTGTCGAGGTCATCAGCAAGTTCACGACGGAAAACATCTGAAGATTGAGACTCAGATACGTGAGGAACACCGTCGTGTAGATCGGATGCCGGATGTAGGCGTAGGGGCCGGTCGTCACCAGGTTGCGTTGCGCCGGCACGATGCTGATGTTGCGACCGAGTGTCAGCCGGCTGGTGACGCCGAGCAGCAAGGCGGCGCCGGCGACGGCGTTCGAGATCCACAACGAAACGAGCGGGACCCCCGGCTGCGCGAAGAATGCCGGACCGAACGTGCCATAGGTCGGGACGAACGCGAGCAGCCAGAACCGCAGGTCGGTCGTGGTCCGACGGGGAGGCCGCCGGGTCACCATTCCCGCGATAAACAGAAACGTATTGATCTGCGCGACCAGGACAGGAAACGCGAACTCCACGTACCGGAACCGCCAGTAGAACAGATAGGCCCAGGGAACGACGGCGATGATCGCCACGATCCGGTCCAAGGGAAAGATATCCCGGAACGTGGTCCCGTCAGGAGGAGTCATAGAAAATCACCTCCACCCAGTGGTCGTGATGCCTTGCGTGCGTGAGCGATCGTATAGACGATAGTCCTTGATCGCACGATCAGATTTCTATTTTTCCCCCCGTGGTTCGCCCATCGGAATCCAGGATGTAGGTCGTATTCTCGGATCCCTCCGGAGAGAAATGGCAGATCCGTTTTCCTCCCTGGACGTCGACGGTGGCGTCGACGCGCCCGAAGGTCTTGCTCACCAGGTCTTTCATGGCCGGCGAGCAGTGGTTGAGGGCGATATCATGGACCGACCATTCGCGCGGAAACGTGACGCCACGATATCGTCGCGCGTTGACGTCGATGAGCCAAAGCGTGCTGCGGTGAATGTCGACGCAAGCGAACAGCGCGTCGTCCAGCTCGGAGACGCTCTGCAGGAACTCGGTGAGCAACGCCGAGCGCACCGCTCCCGGCGCCTCTCGAAGGGAAATGCGCCGCACGACCTGAAATCCATCATCAAGTAGCAGCAGCTCGCCGCGACGCGTATCGGCGACGTAGTATCCGCCTTCGCTGCGCGAATGCAACTTGTGCGGGTTGATGAGACCCGACGCAATGGTGCTTGCTTCGCCGGTCGCCTTGTCCACGCGGATCGCGCCGCCCTGCTGGAACAGGGTCACAAGGAGGTTCTCATCGCGATCGTAGAAAGCACCGTTGATGTGGACCGGACAGAACCGGGTCGGAATCCCGAGCTCGTGCTGCGAGGGATCGTCCACGAGGACGACTTTGTGGCCCTGCGCGGCCAGCTCTTCGCCCCTCTGACGAGACCGGACGAAATACTCGCCCAGTCGGGACTGATCGAGGCCGTGGTCCCAGGCAAACCACTCCCAGCAGGTCTTCCCGGTGGAGACGTCGAACTCGAAGACCGCATCGAAGCCGGAAGACGATACCAGCAGCCGACGCCCATCTGCCGAGAACTGGACACTATGGGCCTGGCGTAGCCAGGGGTGCTGGAAGGACCGCTTCACGCCGCTGTCCATGTCGACGATCTCGACGCAATTGCCGCCGCAAAGCGAGATCAGCTTGTCAAAGATGTCGATGCAATACGGTTCGAGCGAGGAGAAGCTCCACTCGGCGTCACCGAGGTCCCAAGCGAGGCGGTCGTGCGCCAGGGAATAAGCCACCACCAAGCCGTAGTAGAAGGGGCGCACCTTTTCCCTTCCATGGATCTCGGGATGCTGCCTGGCTCGTTGGGCCTCCTGGCGGCAGTTCTTGTCGACCTGAAAGCAATTCTTGACCGTGGCGATGATCCGCAGATCCCGGCCCAGGTGGAGATCATGCCGAAAGCTGGCGAGTTCCTCGACGGTCGATTCGCCATTGGGATTGGAGCTGAGGTGAAGTGACCTGTACATGTCATGCCCTTTCCCTGTGAACTTGTTGTCGTGATCAAGAGCAGTGGATCATGCCCATCGCGTTGACGAAGATGAAGTTCGGACGCGACAGGATGACCTCGGCCTGCCATGCGCCATCCAGGAACCGGTAGGCCTTGATCAGGCCCTTGCCGTCATCCGATGCGATCACCGCCAGCCGGCCGCCGTCGTCGAGATCGGCCACGGTCACGCAATGGAAGCCGAGGGGCTCGCTCGTATCGAGCGTCTGCCGCGTCCACGCCCCGGCGGCTGCGTCGTGCTTGAAGACGTAGAGGAAGGTTTTCCCGTGGTCACCGAGGCCGATCGACCTCGTGCCGAGCACCAGCTCGTTGACCCCGTCGCCGTCGATGTCGGCGATGGCCAGGCTGCGAGACTTGATCGCCTCCTCGAGGACAGCGATGGTCTCGCGCTTTATGGTTCCATCGGCATCGAGCGTGTGCATCTGGAGCACGGGCTCGGGATCGATGCAGTGATGCTCGATGTCGTACACGCCGACCGCACACGACACCACCTGCTCGACGCCGTGGACCTTGCCGACCCGCAGCATGCGCGTGTGCGTCTGCCCGCCGTGATCCTCGATCACCGACCGCTCCCAGCGCCCGCCGGTCTTGCGATAGCGGAAGATGAATCCGGGCACACGGTCCCATTTCACCGGCTCGTTGGCGCGAGCCGAGGCGGCGAAGACATCGGGCTGACCGGTATGGCCGATGTCGCCGATGGCGACCTCACGGATGTTCGAGTTGTTCGCGCCCTGCTGCTGCGTGTCGATGAGCTCGGCGGTGTAGCCCGAGGGCCCGCGATCGAAGAGCACGATGGCGCCATCGGGTCGGGTGCCGATCACGATCTCGTCGCAACCGTCCCGATCGAGGTCGCCAAGCGCGACGCTGCGGATGAAGTCCACCGATCTGATGTCGCGGTAGATGGGTTCGGCCTGCCAGGTCCCGCGGTCGTAGCGGTAAGCCAGCAGGTAGGACGGTGCACCGGTCGGCGTCACGCCGAACACGATCTCCGGGCGGCCGTCGCCGTCGATGTCACCCATCTCCGAAACGACAAACTCGCCACAGTCGATCGCCTCGGCGGCGCCGGGATAGCGCAGGTCGAGGCGCTCCGCCGACCATCCGGCCTGCGGATCGAGCAGCAGGGCCTCAAGTCGCTTTTGCTCTGGCCGCCTCGAGCGGGTGACCGCTTCGCTCCAGCCGGGTCGCCCCAGGGGACGCTCCACAAGATCGAGCATGGAGATGATCAGTCGACGTGCCATGGTTCCCCACATCCAGATCCGTCCGGTGCGGCTGTTTGGAGACGCGACCGGACAAGTGACCAGGCTATAAAAATCCCGGTGGATAGCTATCCGAGGTTTACCTTGAGGCGAGGTGCGATGGACTGCCACGCCAACTGCTCCTGCGCCACGAGTGGGACAAGCCTTATGGCTTTCCGGCACGGATTCAAGGTGAAATGCCGACCCGCTTACAGCTGACTCTCCTCGTTGCAAAGCTCGGCGCAGGCCTTGGACCCGATATGGCAACGGATCGTCGCCTAACCCTGGCGTCACTCCCTAGCCTGGCGTGTCGAGAGAGAAAGCACCGGTCTCGCGAATGTGGGATTCGTAGACATGCATTCACTTCTGCCGATGGACGCTGCAGGGGCCGGCCTCGCTGCCGTGAACCTTGAAATTGAAGGTCACCATTTCGAGCTCACGGGTTTAGACAGAGGGCGTTTCCCGCGCCGCCACACCCGCCACGATAGGTGCTGCCTGACGCGGCCGACGGCAACGACGGTGGCCGGACAAGGGAAGCGGCATCCCGGTTGCTCACACCCCTGGATGGAACGTCCCCTTCCGGACGCGGCAGCCGTTGCGCAAGCGAAACACGAGGTAGTAACCATGGCCCCATCCCACTCTTCCAGACTGCGGGAAGTCCCGCGCGACCACAAAGGCAGTGCGGCGGCGCCCGTCGTACGCGCCATCGATGTCGGCTTCGGGCTGGTGAAGTTCAGTCTCCCAGCGGAGGGAGGCACCACCTTCTCGTCCTTTCCAGCCATGGCGATTCCGGCCGACGTCAGCGCGGTTCGCAGTCTCAGTACCCGTCGGCGTGACACGTTCGACATCCCTGCCCTGGGCGCGCAGTACGAGGTCGGCCGGGATGTCGGCCTGGCACAAGCCGGAGGCAGCTTCGGCCGGGACGTGACCGACGAGTTCTACAAGGGCGCGATCTACGAGGCGCTCACCAAGGGCGCGCTGCGCTACATGGCCGAGGCCGGCGACACGGCGGTCGACCTGCTGGTGCTCGGTTTGCCGGTCAACCAGTACAACGATGCCAAGCGCCGCGACTACCTTCGTGACACCTACCAACGAGCCGTCGAGATCGGCGACGACAAAACCCTTGAAGTACGCAAGGTCATTGTGCAGGCCCAGCCGATGGGCGGCTACGCCGCGCTGGAGGAGCACCTCGACGAGCTGAACCAGGTGATCGAAGCCACCGGCGGCGCGCTGCAGCCGTTGGCATCGGTCGACGAGCTGGACGAACTCTCCGTCCTGGTGGTCGATCCGGGCGAACACACACTGGACTGGCTGCTAATCCAACAGGGCAGCATCAACCCGAGAGCCAGCGGCGCGGCGTCCGATGCCGGCCGTCACCGCGTCATCCGCGCGGTGCAGGACTCGCTGGCGGCCGACATCGGCCGCCCGCTCGGCCCGGCCGTGGTGCCCCGCATCAACGAAGCGCTGCGGCTGAAGCAGCCCGTCAAGCTCAGCGGCGTGGCCCACGACCTCGGCAAGTACGAGCCGCAGATCATGAGCGTCGTCGAGGATTCCCTGAATCGGATGATCGACGGCTTGCGGGACGCGCACGAGATCATCGACCTCATCGTGCTGGTGGGCGGACACCCCGACCGCTACCGCGATGTGCTGAGCCGGCGCTTCCCTGCCATTCCGGTCTTTGTGATGCCCCAGTCGATGGCCGCCAACGTCCGAGGCTTTCAGATGATCGGCGAGGCGATGGCGGAGCACAGTTGATGCAGGCCGCCCGGACCGGCTGGAGCAGGTGATGCCGGTGATCCGTCTGCAAGTGGACGTCGACAGCGATGTCTACCCGGAGCTCTACGCCGCGCTGCGCGCCATAGAGCGCCCGGGAGCCCGCGAGGAGCGCGTGCGGCAACTCGCTGCCTCAGGTCTGGTGTGGGAAGTGGTGCGCAGGCACGGCCAAGCCGCCGTCGCACCCGCCTCGGCCGCCGCAGCAGGCCTCAGAGCCCGTACCGCCGGCGAGGCTGCAGCGGCAGCCACAGACGCTCTGGGCACGGCTGAGTCGAGGGCCGACATCGTCGATGCCGGGAGCACCGCCCCACAGCCGTCCGCCGTGGCGGTGCCTGCAGCAGCCGCCGGCCACCGAGTGCCCAAGCCGACGAGTGTCCCGGTGCTGCTTGATGTCGTGGAGCAGGGTCCACCCCACTTCCCCCTTGACGAGCCTCCGACGAAGGCGACGGACGCGGCGCCAAGGCTCCATGACGGTCCCCCGACGGCCTCGGACGCGGCCCTGGCCGCGCTGCCACCGCCGATGGACAGCGGCGTGTACCCGCCGGGGCCGCGCTCCGCTCGGCTGAGACGGATGGCGGACCGGGGGCTGTTCAAGAACGGCTGAAGGACACCCAGGCAGCGGCTGGCAGGCAGGCGCCCCGCCGGCGGGCCGGCCGTCGTCCCTCCGGCGAGAACCACCGGACAAGTAGGAGGTACTCGCGCGCTTCGGGACAGGTTCCGGGCGGAGCCCGCTCCAGCGGAGCGGACCTCATACCCCCTTAGAACTTGGCGACGAGGCGAGCCTTCTGCAGCACCTCGGGAGCGACGTCCTCGGTCGAGACGATCGTGATCGAGCCCGGTGTTCCGGCCGCCTTGGCCGGCTGCTGCTCCAGGGTGGCGCTCACGGAACTGGGCAGCGAGTACATCGCGCCCGTGACAGGGTCGATCGCCAGCATGCCGATCAGGCCGCCGATCAGGATGTTGCCGAAGTACCAGCCGTTGACGGAGCCGGTCAGGGTCAGTTCCTTGGCCTCGTAGCCATCCTTCTGCACCCGCACGATGTAGCTCTCGGACTTGAAGTAGCCGGCGCCGCGGCTGAGCGTCAGCGTGGCCGGCGTCGTGCCGTTGTGCACCTGCACACCAGCACGGTTGGTCACAACGAAACTGGCGCCCGCGGGTTCGCTTGCGATGGTGACGGCCTGAGTGCTGCCTGCAAAGATGCTGGCGCAGCCGCTAAGAATCAGGGCCGCAGCGGCGGCGGTGATGGCGTGCTTCACGACGCTCCTCCTCATAAACAAGGAGGCGAAGGGTATCAAAAAGAAACACGATGCAACAAAGGTGTTGCCCCCCTGTTCGGGTGGATCTGTGGCGGGCCGCCGACGCTCGCCGCTGTCGAGCGTGAACCAATGCCCGATTGCGGGCGATTCACCTCTCGGACGAGCCGTCTCGCGCATTGCCGCGTGGCGACGCTCTTTCCCGGCAGGGCCAGAGCGACAACGCGCTTCCGGCTGGCGTCGGCTGGAGACCGCCCGGCTCGGCATGTCCTCACGCTTGGTTCCCGCGCGCCGCCTGATGCGCCGGCAGGACGCGATGTATCTCGTCGGCCAGGTCCCGCAAGCTCATGGGCTTCGAGAGGTACCCGTCCATCCCGGACGCCAAACAGTCGTCGCGCCGCACTTGGCTGTGCGCGCTGGTCGCCGCCACGATGGGAAATGGCGGCAAGGTGCCCACCTGCTGCCAGGCCCGCAGGCGTTCCGTGGCTTCCAAGCCGTCCATGACCGGCATATCGACATCCATCAGCACCATGTCGGGCGCCTGTCTGCAGCAATACGCCAGCGCCTCCGCCCCGTCGGCGGCCACCGCCACCTCGTAGCCCAGCGCTTCCAACTGACCTCGTGCCACCAGCTGGTTGACCGTGTTGTCGTCGACCACCAGAATCAGCCCGCCGTCCTCAAGGTACAGCGGGCTCGGCGAGGTTTCGCGGGATTCCGCGGTCGAAGTGCGCCAGTCCACGTGCGTCGTGAAGCGCTCCAACTCCTGCGGACTCAGCGGCAGCGGGCGAATGTCCACCGGCGTGGCGCCGCGTGCCTGCAGCGTCGGTGATCCGGCGAGCACCGCCAATACCGTCCACAGGGCCGGCACCGAGGCAGCGATGGATTCGAGTTGCGCCAGTTCGGTACCGGTGGACTCGGCCACCATCAGGAGCAGCGGAGGGGACACCGAGGCCGATCCTGCGTTCAGCAGCGCTGTCACCTGCTCCAGGGTGCCGAAGGACCTGACCCGCCACCCCGACAGGCGCAGGCGACGCCCCACCGAGTCCAAGCCGCCCGGTACGGGACTGACCAACCACGCGGCGACGCCTGCTGCGTCGGGCAGCGGTTCGGCGCCTGGCACTTCGGCCGCGGCCAGTTGGGTGGTGAGCGAAATCACCGACCCTTCACGACCCTCATCCAGGAACACCACTTTGCCAAAAGTGACAGGGCAGACCCCCGAGGCACGGGTCGGGATGGTGCGGGCCCCCGCCCCGGAGTCGTCGGGCATGAGCCCTAGACGCTGCAACACCTCTGCGACGGTATGAGACGGCGCGGCAACTCCCGTGCCAGCGGCGTACACCGCGACCTGACTGGTGCCGCTTCGGGGTGCGGACACCTCTGCCGAGAACATGACAAAACCCTCGGCGATGCAATCCGTCATGCCGAGCAGGACGCGGTGGATTCCTCCGCGCAGGGTGGCATCGGCGCTGAGCAGTCGGATGTAGGGCCCCCGGTAGTCGAAATAGGAGACAAGGCCCTTCGCGCGCGCAAGCGGCAGCACTTCGCGAGCGCTTTGCGTAAACAGCTCGGAGAACTCCATGTGCGCCTCCTGCCGTTGCTTTGTCCTGCTGGTTGACAAGAGGCGGAGCAATTCCCGGGCCTGGCAAACACCTTGAGCACGTCCCTAGTGTCGTGAGTTGGAAGTTCGTTGAACAAATGGGGGTGGAAGCTGAAGCGCAGGCGCATCCTGTCGAAAACGGCCGCAGCCTTGGCGGGGCGCGGAGCCGGGTTGGCAACCCGGCGAGCACCCCAACGACGGATGCGGTCGTTTCTCGGCAGGATGCTTCAACGAACTTCTAACTCACGATGCTAGTGCCGAACAGGGTCGGGCTGTCTCGCGGAGTCCAGTGTTTGCCGCGGCTCTCGGTCTCCAGCGGAGCCAGCGCAGTCATCGGTCGACAGCGCCTCGCTGGAGCGATGCGGCGAAACAACTCCCCGCTCGGGATCTTCCACGGCAATCGCACGCACCATCGGTGCATGCAGCGGGGTAACCCCTCCGAAGATCGTCGCGAAGGCCACGTCCGCCGCATCTCTTCCTGTGCCGATGCGCACGAAGCCCATCGGTATACCGGCTCCAGAAGGGTCGAAGATGTACCACCGGTCGCCGAGATACACCTCCACATACGCATGAAAATCGGGCGGGCCGACGCCAGCGTCTACGCCGTAGTCCGTGCCTGTCGCGAAGCGAGCCGGGATGCTGACGGCCCGGCACAGGGCAATCATGAGGTGGGCGAAGTCGCGGCACACGCCGGCTTGCTCGATGAGGGTTTCGACCGCCGATGTGCGCGAGTTGGACACGTTCGGCGTGTACGTGACCCGCCGTCGTACCCAGTCCATGATGGCCTGTACGCGGCTGTGCCCTTGCCACAGCTGGCCGAACTCCTTGATGGCCAGCCTTCCGAGCCGGTCCGACTCGCAATAGCGACTCGGATAGACGTACTGCATCACGTGCAAAGGAAGGCGGTGCACCGGCACCTCGGCGAGCATTGAAGGATCTGCCCGGTGGTGTGTGAGGTCCACCGTGGCTTTGTACGAGACGTTCAACAAACCCGGCATGGCCTGCAGACGCGTGTAGCGGTTGCCGGTGGCCGGATCGGTCTGGACCTCGGCCGATATCGCCTGGTTGAGCGTGAGGGACTCGGCCGACACCCTCTGGCACTGCGTGTGCGCCGGGTGGATGTTCAGCACGAAGTCGGCGCCGTGTTGATCGACCTCATAGCCCAACTCGATGTGCAGTTCGATGCGGACCATCGATATGGCGGCACTTCGCGCGGTGCGCAGGCGCAGGTGCGTGGGCGTCATTGGCTTCCTCGGCGCGTTTCAGTTCAGGTGTGCCGGCGCTGTTCGCCGTAGAGTTCCGCGCCGGCCACAGCGCTCGGCGTCGAAAGCGAGCCCGCCTGCGACACCAGGCGGTGGATGAAATGCAGTTTGGCAACCGCCCGGCGGGGCAGCACAAAAGGATAGAAGTCCTGCAGACCCATGGCGCTCGACATCTCGTTCATCACGCCGGTGATGTCGATCCACGAGTGCAGCAATTGAAGGAAGGCCCCGCCGTTGGGATCCCCGCCGTCCCACAGGTCCGACGGTCCGTAGGGCTGCGCGGCAACGTCGAGGTGGCGCGCCACGATGCCGAAGCTGACTGCCGTATCGATCGTGTCGCGCATGTGCAGATAGTGAGCCCAGGTCTCCGCCCAGTCCTCCCACGGGTGCATGCTCGCATAGGCACTGACGAAACACCGGCGCCAATCCGCGGGCGGTCCGTTCCTGTAGTTGGCCGTCAATGCCGCTCCATAGTCCTCTCGCTCGTCTCCAAAGATCTCGCGGCAGGGCTGATGCCAAGGCGTTCCGGCCACCAGCCGGTCCCAGTAGTAGTGCCCGACTTCGTGCCGGAAGTGCCCGAGCAAGGTCCGGTACGGCTCCCCCATCTCCTCTCGGGTTCTCTCCCTGACGGCATCGTCCGCCTCCTCTATGTTGATGGTGATCACGCCCAGGCGGTGGCCCGTCATCACGGGCGGTCGACCTGGCGCGGAGCGCAAAAAGTCGTAGGCAAGGCCCTGGCTCGGGTCCTCACGCTTGGACCTCACTGGCAGGCCCAGCCCGATCAGCTGCGATACCAGGCGGCGTTTTGCCTGCTCCATGCGCATCCACAGCCGCTGGTTCTCGGCGCGGGAAAGGTCCGGAATGGTTCGATTGAGCCGGCAGGCAACGCACAACACAGACCGAGGCCGGCTATCGTCGTCCTCGATGAGCCAGTTGCATCCGGCAGGCGTCAGAAAGTTGCCGCAACGTCGGTATACGGACGTCGCGACATCCCCCAGGGCGCGCCACGTATCCTTGTCCTCAGCCGGCTCGAGAGGCAAAAGCGTGACGCGAGAGGCGACGAAGCCCAGTGGCGTGCCGCACGCAGTGCATGTGCTGTTGCGAAAGAACACCTGCCGACCGCAACCGCAACGGTAGGCGCGGGGCGCGGCCGGAGCCACGAGCGGGGGCTCCGGTTCCCGCCGCAAAGGGAAAGACAAACGACTCTCCTAGGAGCAAGTACCGGCTTGGGTTTCCAAGCATCCACAGGAAAGCTTCCTTTGCCTCCGGGAGGGGCAGCGCCACGGGCTGCGCCAGAAGGGTCGTATCAGCATGCAGCTTCCGCTGCATATTGCGGCCTTCGGACTTGCGAGCGCTGGGCCGGGTTGCCCGGTCGAAGTCGGGCCGCGGAGGGATGCGCGAGCACGTTCCCCGGGATCAGGACCTTGCTGACCGTGTACAGCGTTCCATTCGACGCCACCGTCGGATGATCGCCCAGGAACTTGGCGTCCCCATACCATGCCCCATCCGCTCTGACCGTGAGAGAAATCGGCGTCCCGCGCAACGAAGGTGAGCATGTCGCGTCGAGAGCGACCTCTTGCAGCGGCGAACGTGAGACGTGATGGACCAGAAGGGCACTCGCCAATCGAAGGTCCATCATCAGCGCTTCCAGGAATTCGCGCGGCAGTTCACCAAAGGCGGCATTGCAGGGCGCATAGACGCGATAAGGTCCCTCGCCACGCAGCGTGCTCGCGACCTCGGTGCTCTGCAGCAGGACGTTGAAGACCTGCAGCAGCTTGGTGCAGCGTATGTGCGACAGCAGATCGGCTGCGGGCCCATCCAATCCGTCGTGCAGCGAGAGGGAAGGGTCGAGACAGTCGGGAAGTGGGCTGTGAAGCAGGGAACCGTGCATTGCTTTTCCTTCGGAGACGCGGTGGGAAGCACGGTCGGATGCCGCCTCTCAGGGAGGAGCGGCCGGTGCCGTGACAAGAGGCCCAATCCGCAGCATCTCGGACAGAGAGAAGCAGGCTGGGAAGAAGTGGGGTGGCCTCACCAAGCTGGTGGGCGATCCCGACTGGGTGCGCCCCAAGCCCTGGCCATCGGCGGCAAATTGGCCAGCGGGCCGTCTGCGGTGGTGCCGATCGCTTTTGCTCGGTTGTTCTTTGAACAGGCAGGAGGTCACGGTAACACGGCCGCTCAAAGGGACCAAGGCCTTTATTTCCTGCTGCCAATCAGGGGCGTGACAGGCAGCCCGCCGACATCCAGAACAGGAGGCATGGGTGGATGGATGCTTCGCTTAACTTTACACAGCGACCGTCGCCCTACCGGCTGGGCCGTGCGTTGAGCTAGGCAAGCGCTGCGAGACCGGGTCGGGGCGCCTGAACCAACACTCTTTCAGGAACCACATGTCCGCATTTCTCCCGCGTTCGCTCATGATCGCCTCGATCCTGTTCGCTGGCCATGCGTCGGCCACGCTCACCGTGTACAGCCGTGATGACTTTCGCGGCGCCCGGGCCGCACTGACCGACACGGCGCCCGACTTCCGCGCCTTCAACTTCAACGACCGCGCCTCCTCGCTGGTCGTGGAGGGAGAGCCTTGGGAAGTCTGCAAGGAGACCGGCTTCCGCAGCCGTTGTGTCGTGCTCGCTCCCGGCAGCTATCCCGACCTGGCCTCGATGGGCCTGGACGATCGCGTCTCGTCCGCGCGCCCGGTGGCACACCATCACGCGCACCCGCCGCGTCCGTCCGCCCCGGTCGGCGACATCGTTTTCTTCGAGGACCGAGGCTTCCATGGTCGAGGCTTCGGACTGTCTTCGCAGGTCCACGACCTCCACCGCCGCGGCTACAACGATCGGGCATCCTCGGTCATGGTGTTCGAGGGCCGCTGGGAGGTCTGTGAACATGCGAACTTCAGCGGCCGCTGCGTGTTGCTGCGCCCTGGACGCTATCCGGACCTTGCCGCGCTGGGGCTGAACGACCGCTTGTCGACCGTGCGGCGCCTCCACAGGCGAGATGTCATCGACGACGACCGCGGCCTGCCGGCGCCGCTGCCGGTCTACGACTGGCGGCGCCGCCCGTCTGAGGTCCTGGTCCAGGTGCCGGTCGAAAGCGTGCGAGCCGTCTACGCCAGCCCACAGCAACAATGCTGGGTCGAGCAACCCGAGCCGACGCATTCACGGGTCGCGGGTGCCGTCCTTGGAGGTGTCATCGGCGGCATTCTCGGCCACCAGATCGGCGAGGGCGGCGGCCGCGACGTCGCGACGGCCGGCGGCGCCGTCGTCGGCGCGGTGATCGGCTCGCAGGTCGCACGCGGGGCCGAGGCGGCGTCCCCGGTCACACGTTGCTCGGCGGTTCCGTCCAGCCAAGGGCCGGACTACTACGAGGTGACCTACCGCTTCGAGGGCGTGCGGCACCACGTTCAGAGCACCCTGCCGCCGGGCCCCACCATCGTGGTGAACGGCAACGGCGAGCCACGGCTTTGAGCCACTGCGGCGGCATGTGCAGTGGAAGGGGCCCTGGCGCTGGCTTCGCCAGACGAGAGGGAAGAGTAAGCCACTCGATCAGCCTCTTCGCCGGCCGCCCACCGGCTTCGCTTTTCCAGCGTCCTCGAAGTCCCGCACCTCCTATGGTGGTCTGCAACGACCCAACTGTGAGGAGTGTTCCCCATGGTCTCCCCCATCAACGCGGGTGGCTCCGCGTTCGTCCAGGCGCAGATCCAGCCGCCGTCTTCGTCCTCCTCCGGCAATGCTTCCGCCTCGTCCGCGCCGACCGGCCATGGCCAGCTGGGCGGTGAGGGGGCATTGAGCGGCCTGCCGAGCCGACCGGCCAAGCTGGCACGCACGAACTCGGCGCCCACCCTCGGCGCCGACGCCGCGTTCTACGGCACCTTCCGGAGCGTGATGTCGCATGGCGTGCTCTCGCAGCCCGAGATGCGGCAACACGGCATCGACTTCAAGGCCTCACACGACGGCAGCGGGCGCGAATCCAGCCAGATCGAAGTGACTCGCCTGCCCGGCCGCCAGCCCGCCGAGGTGCAGGCGCAGGTGGCGAAAAACGCCGTGACCAATCCTTATCACGGTGCGCTGACCGTCGCCCTCGAACGCAGCACCGCGCTCGAGGCACGCGCGCCTGGCGAGCAGGAGGCGCTCGCGAAGATGAGCGAGAGCCAGCGCGCCCAGTTGAACGAGCTTCCGGCCGAATACCGATCGATGGCGATCAGGACGCTGGGTGGCGATCAGGTGTTGACGCCTGCAGGCCAAGTCGAGGCGTCGCGGCGGATGCACAGCTCCTTCGTCGTCACCGCCGACGCCTCGGCCCACTCGACGTCTCCGTCTGCGCATGAGCAGCAAAGGCCACCGATCAGGCCGGGGGAGATGCAGCAAGTGCTGGTGCCTGCGGAGCACGGTCCGGCTGCCCAGCAGGCGCTGCGAGACTTGCGGGCCCGCGGCGCGACCGAGCTGCCGTCGCTGCAGACGGTGCCGAGCACGACCGAGTTGTCGCCGCAGTACCAAGACAAGCGCGGCAACGCCGTCAGTGTCGAAGGACTGTCGGCGCCGGCCTACCACCGGCCGATTGCCCAGCAGGCCGCAGGACGCGGAGACACCGACATCCACCTGGTCAAGACCGGGACGTCGGAGCAGGACCCGGCCAGGACCGCCGCTCGACCGCGGTCCGGTTCGATCTGAGTTTCTCGTCACGACCCGCCGGGATGCGGCGGCGTTAAACGCCGGTCTCCGGCGCCGGCTCCGGCTCCGGCTCCGGCTTCGCAGGATCCCTGCCTACGCCGCTCATCCACGGCCTGCTGCCCCAGGGATGATCAGCCTCGTTCACCCAGACGCGCACCTGCACTTCATCGAAGGGCACGCCCAGGCTGTCGGCCCTGGAGCCGAGGATCCATTGCCGGCGACCTCGCGCCCACGCGGTACCGTAGTCGAGCCAGCTCTCGAAACAGTCCTGGGCTCGCCGCGCGTTCTGCTCCAGCACCTGCCACTGGGTCGCTTCATCGATCCAGTTCAACATGCCGGCCAGCCGCACACCAAACGCGACCCGCGCACAGGCAAAGGCGACAGCGTCCCGCGCATCATCTTCAGGACGCAGCTTGTCCAGATCGATACGAAACCAGCCGGTGCGCAGGCTCTGCGCGAGCGCTTCGCGGATCTGCTCATCGCTCATCGTGGCGCGCAGCGCAAAGAGATGCAGCAGTGCCGGCCGCACCTGCCGCTCGAGATCGTCGCGATTCGGTGGGGAGCCGGGGCGTTCGAAGTCCCACGGCACTCGCGCGGCCGCCGTCGGACGGGCCAGCGCCAAGGCCAACAAACGCAGTTCGTCAAAGCCCGCCAGCCTCGCCCGCTCTGCGGCAACCTCCCTCCCGGTCTCGATCAAGGAACGCCACAGCCGACGCAGCCGGCGCAGCAACCACCAGGCGATCAACAGCGCGATGAGCCATTTCATCGCACCGCCTCCAAGGCTTGCGACACGCCGGGCACCAGCGGCAGGCCGTGCAGCAGCTCGGGATGACGCGCCGCAATCAGCCATTGCACCAGCGCCGAGGGTTGCGGCAGCTCGCGCACCAGGGCCGGATAGGATTGCACCAGCCGCAGTTGATCGGCAGGATCGCTGATCGACGACACCGCCTGCCAGCCGCTGCGCAGACGGGCGACGCCCATGCCGGCGGCGTCAGGCGGCGTGTCGTCCGAGGTGTCGAGGGTGTTCAGGAAGCCGAGGACCTCCTCCCGGTAGCGGCTCACCGGAGGGCGGTTCTGCTTGCCCTTGATCTGGTCGACGACGAGGCGCCCGTCTTCTGCACGCACCGAAACACTGATGGTGATGTGCGGCTGCTGCTGGCCGGTGCGATAGCTGAACAGGCGCAGGCGCCCGGCCTCACAAGCGCTCGCGTAGTGCTCGCCATAGCCGCCGCGCAAGTTGCGCCGGTCGGAGAATTGCCCGAGGCAGTGCCGCATCATCTGGCTCTCGTACGCCATCTCGGCCCGCAACTCGGGACTGCCGGAGCGGATTTCGACAAACACGCCTTGTCTGCCGCGCCAGACGATCTCGACGGCTCCGGGCCGATGCTCGCGCAGGCCCGCGGTGGCTTGTGCCTCGAAGGCGGCATGTTCGGCGGCCCACAAGGCCAGGGCTTGCGGGCAGTTGACGCGCATCAGCTTGCCGTCCAGCGAGGTGCCGCTGCGCGACCCGAGGAACTCGACCAGACGCGCTTCGAGCGCCAGCAGCGTCTCGCCCTCAGGGTCGACCCACCACATCGGCACGGCCGGGGACGCCTGCTTGCCGAGCCGCCCGCCGACCCATGCCGGCACAGCGGCCGGAGCGAACAGCGCACGGGCCTGGTCGGCCGACACCAGCTGCTGCACCTGGGGCGGCGTGGCGGCGAGGTTGCCGACCACATGCCGGTAGAAATGGTTCAGCAGCCAGTCCCGCACCGGGACCGCATCGCCCCGTTCCCGGCTGCGGCGTTCGATGCCCGACTTGAGGGCTGGCGCGTTGACGACGTCGCGAGCGGCATAACCGCCCCTCGGCAGCGCAGTGGACATGATCAACCCCAAAAGCGCCACCACGGGCGCGCGGGCGCGATGGCCTGCCTGTACGCTTCAAGGGCTTCCCCGAGTCGCCCCCGCCAGTGCTCCGCATGGGGCAGCGGCGGCACACACAGGGCCAGCGCCTCCTCATAGTGCTTCAGAACTCGTTCCGGCGACCCTGCTTTCTCCAGCACGAGGCCTGCCAGACGCAATGCATCGATGAGCTGCAATTTCCAAAGCGTCGGCAGGATCGGCTCGAGTCGCGCCAAGGCGTCCTCGGGCTGGGTGTAAATGATGTTCGCGAGCAGGAGCACCACGGCGGTCAGGTAGTCCTCCTCCCAGGCCCGCCTGTCCTCCTCGTCGAGCTCGCTCCACCATTCCTCGAGGCGTTGCAGCCAGATGGCCAGCTCCGCGTCCCGGTTGAGGCGGACCAGGATGGGCCCGACCTCGACGATGTACCCTGTCGGTTTGTGGCGGCCGTAGCCGTAGTCGGCCGCGAAGTGCCAGAGCTGGTCGGCCGCGTCGACGAACGATGCCTCCTCTCCAGCTCCGAAATGACACCACATCAGGCCCTGGTAGTGCTCGGCGAAGGGGCTGGCGGCGATGCCTTTGCGGTGCAGTTCCGCGGCCTGCAGGTAGTTCTCACGCGTGCAGCGATGGTAGATCGCGAGGTTGTTGCACAACATCGAATAGTTGTGCACGTCGCCGTCGCGGTAGTAGCCCTCCCCGCTTTCGAAGAATGCCTCGAATGCGGCCAGACCTTCCTCGTAGTAGCGCGCCTGCAACTCGCGGATCTGTTCCTCCGGCCATGGCGTGCCTTCCGGCAGTTCCTCCACCAGCTCCTCGATGCGCACGCCCACCGTGTAGGCCCAGGTCCCGCAAGGCGCGCTGACGAACGGCAGGGCCACCGCAGCCGGAGCGCCGTGCACGAGCATGCGGCACCGCCACACCTTCTCGACGATGTCGGAGTTGGCCCATTCCGAGGCTCGCGGCACGGCGACTTCGAGCAAGGCCAGAGCGCCGGCATGGTCCTGCCGGTGCTCCAGCAACGCCAAGGCGCGCAGCACATCCAGCGCCGGGTGGTCGGGCGCCATCTGTGCGGCAAGCGCGAGGTGGCGTTCGAAGTAAACCTCCGGGTCCTCTTCGCCGCAGACCCAGTGCACGGACTCCCAGAGGGCGGCGCTCGCGAGCGTGAGCACCCAGTGCACATCCTCGTGCCCCGGTTCGCCGTCTGCGTGCTGCATGGCCGCCTCCACCATCGCCTGGGCCGAGCCGGGACGTTGGTGGAAGACACACTCGAACGCCAGTCTTGCCGCTTCCTCCTTGCGGTCAGCCTGCAGCAGCCACCTCAACACCTGGGTGTTGTAGCGGTCGTCTTCGTCGTCGGTGAGCCCGAAGCGACCTGCCCTGGCCTTCGCCAGACCTTCCTCCCACCGCCCTTGCTGGCACAGCGCACGCGCCTCGAGGCGGGCCAGCAGCACGCGAACCCTGCGCAGGCGCGGCAAGGACAG
The DNA here is from genome assembly GCF_026153205.1 of Aquabacterium sp. A7-Y. Classification (GTDB taxonomy): domain Bacteria; phylum Pseudomonadota; class Gammaproteobacteria; order Burkholderiales; family Burkholderiaceae_C; genus Caldimonas. Next base: position 20,854 of record NZ_JAPFBW010000023.1, read on the forward strand.
ATCGGCAGGGACCAGCGCCCCCACTTTGCCGACGACGGTGTCGACGAGCTGGGGGTCCAGCATCACGAGGGAGGTCCCCAGGCGCAGCCAGTCTTCGTGGTCGACGTCCTGGTCCTGCCCCGCTTGCGCCAGCACCTCGATAGCGCGGCGCGCCGACGCGCGGGCTTCTTCGTCAAGGCCTTCCGCGGCGAAGGCGACTCCGAGGCGGACTGCCAGCAGGGCCTCGTCCCATGCGCGATAGGCGGCACGCTCGGGCTGGGCCAACTGCAGGGCGTGGCGGGCAGCAGCGCAGCGCCGGACGCAGGCGTGCTCGCCGGCGCCCGCCGCGGCGTCCGAAAGATGAGCCCAGGCGTTCTCGGTCGCCAGCGGCACGGGCAGTTCATGCAGCACCTGCTCTGCCTGCAGCACCGCGTCGCGAAGCGCCGCGGCGTCTTCGCCGTTCTGCTGCACCTCGATGCGCCAGAAGGCGATGCTGATGCGCGCACCGGGCTGCTCGCCGTCGGGCAGACGGGAGACCACCGCCCGCCCGTCGTCCTCGATGACACGCAGGGCCTCCTGCATCTGCCCCGCGCGAAGCCAGAGGCGGAACAGCCGCGCGACGCTGCTCACGGTATCGGCGCGGAATGGCTGGCGACGCAGGGCCGTGAGCAGGGCCGAGCGTGCCAGGTCTTCAGCCAGGCCGCTTTCCGATTGCAGCTCGACGGCCTCCTCGGTGTCGTCAAGAAAACTTTCCAGCGGGATGCCGCTGAGCGGTGCGGAGGCAATGACCGTCATGGGGTGGTTCATCTAGGGTGGGAAAAGCATGGACGATGAAGGCGCTGGTGAATCGCACCTGGCCCGCTGAGCATGGAGCTCCTCTTCATCGCGACAGGACGTACAGGAACAGAGCCCATCCAAGCGTGCTCAGCAGAAAGGCGCCGCCATGCACACTCTTCGCCGTTCGAAGTAGCGGTCGATCAGGCAAGGGACCGACCAGGCCGAATGGACGAAGCTGGCGCGCCCAGCACACTCCCCACACCAGACCTGACATGGCCCAATAGTAGGCAGCGCCGAACAACAGTCCCCATTGCACGCCACACAGTGGAAAGCATCGCTGCTCCGACTGCGGACGAAGGTCGGTGGCCCAGATCAACAAAGCCACGAGCAGGTTCACGACAGCGAGCAACAAGGTCGTCTCACCCGGCTGGCTTCTGTGGGGAACCTTCAGGCTGCTTGGCTCGGTCACGAAGCCGTAGACGCGGCGCAGCCGTCCGCGGTCGGTGAGCCGCTGCAGCTCCAGTGGCAGCGCATAAAACCGAGGTCGTACAGACTCATGCTTGAAAGCCCCCCTGGAAACGTTCTTCTACTTGTGCCGGCAGTCGACCCTGGGTCGCCCGAGCCGAGCGGCATGTCCGTGAGCAGCGGAGAGTCTACGGGCCGTTCGGGCCGCCGCAGCCGCCCTCCTCCCCTGTCTGGGGGAGTGCGGCTTGTTACCAAGAGCAACAAGAAGGGGATCACCCGCGGAAGCGGGACACCTCGGACGTGCCGAAAAAACAATAGCGATCCAATCGCTGGCTCAGGCTCGTCAGGGGAGAAACGCACTCGGCGCCGCAGAGCCGGCCGCGACGCCGGCCGGACGACACCGCTAAGGCAGCGCCCCTTTCCATGCGGTAGAGGTTCGCCAGGCTGCCTTTAGCCTGCACGCACGCCGCACTCCGCGCACGATGCTCTGCAAAGTGCTGCACCTGAAGTCGGTGAGACGCTCGGAGGGCAAGCCCGAGGCAAGCCACAGCTGTCGGTGCATCTCGAACGCCTCGGGTTGTTGCACCAGCACCAACTGCCCGAGCTGGATCCCCCAGACGTGAGGGTCGTGCATCAAGGCGCTGACAAGTCGACCCGCTTCGTCCGTCAGCGCAACGCCGTCGTCGCTCAGCACAACGCAAACTGCACGATGATGTGCGACCAGCCGTCCATCGCCCGCCAGGTGCCGGCCGAGACTTCGCCACCAGGCTCGCTGCTCAGAAGATGTCAGGCCGCGCGCAAGGCGCGTATGAAACCAGAAACCGTACCGGACCCGAGGGCAGTCGGGAAGTCCTAAGGGTGTGCGACAGGCCTCAAGAAAGGTCCCCGAAAAATCGGGCATTGCGACTGACCATCGCGCCTCGCCTTCCGCTCCCACTCCGTGAAGCTGTTGTCGCATCCTCGCCCCTCCCCCTTTGAGCAAAACGGCCCGGTAGGCATACTGCCGCGCACGCAGGGCGAAACTCCCCGCCTTTCGGCCGAATTGTCACTCATAATTGTCCGTTTGTCATCCTTAGCTTGTAGAGGAAGGACGGCGGGCGCCGGATGCTCGTGGTTCCATGAACGCGACGTCCAGACAGCCCCCGACCGCCAGGCAAATCTTCGCCAAGAATCTCCGAAGGGTTCGACGCTTGCGGGAAATCTCTCAAGAGGAACTGGCGTTCCGCGCGGGCCTGAGCCGCACCTATGTGTCGGAAGTTGAACGGGGCGAGCGGAACGTTTCGATCGACAACATGGGCCTTTTGGCTCAAGCGCTCGACCTGCCGTTGCACGAGCTCTTGAACCCCGCGATGTTCAAGGGTGTCGATGCGGAATAGCGGGTCTCCCGGCTCGTCAAAGTCCTGGCTCGCCTTCAGCTGAATCGCGGCCTTCCAGTCGGGATCACCATCTCCAGCTCCCAAAGCGTGGAGTGAAACTGCCGAAGTACGGCGGCATCCATCTCGCTCTGACAGCAGCCGATTGCAGACAAGCCGGCATTCGTTTCTCAGACCGTCCTCATTCCCCCGAAGTGACTGCACGGGCGAGCAACTCCGCGTCATACCCAGGCAGCATCCCATCGATCACCAGCTGTGACAGCCCATGGATCATCGACCAGGCTCGCAGCATCGCAACGCCGGGGCCGCGGGGATCAACGGCGTCGATCGCACCACGAAAACCGACCGACGCGCGCTCTACGGCAGCCTGCAGTTCGGGATAGCGCTCGCGGTCCGCGACCGCCGTGCCGAACATCAGCCGGAAACGGCCAGGCCGCGAGACGGCAAAGCGCACATACGCCTGCCCCATGCTGGCCAAGGGATTGCGGCTGTCCGTCGCCGCTTCGGCCAATGCAGCCGCGAAGGCATCGAAGCCACGCACCGCAAGCGCCGCCAACAGGGCTTCCCTGTCCTGGAAGTGCCGATAGGTTGCCGGTGCTGAAACGCCCGCTCGGCGAGCGGCCTCGCGCAGGGTCACCGCGTCCGATCCGCCTTCGTCTAACAGACGCTCCGCCACATCGAGCAAGGTCGCACGCAGATCTCCGTGGTGATAGGTCTTGCGCGTCGGGCGAGGGGAAGCCGTTGACATGGGGTGTATTGTCGCAAATTAACGCCGTTAACATTTATGGAGGGGGAACGAGATGCGCATCCTGATCTCTGCTGTCGGCAGCCACGGAGACATCCTGCCGTTCATCGGCTTGGCTCTGGCGCTGCGTGAGCGCGGCCACGACGTGCGCCTGTACGGCAACGGCTTCTTCACGGACCTCGTGGCAGGCGCCGGGCTCACCTTCGTGGCAACCAGCGATGCACGGCTGTACCAGGACGGGCTGACGGATCAGCGTTTGACCGACTCACGCTCGGGCTTGGCTTTGGTGGCCCAAGGAGTGATGAGCCCCGTGCTTCCGACCTACGAGGCCATGGCCCGTGACGTACTGCCAGGGCAAACGCTGCTGGTCGGGTCGTTTTTCGCCTTCGCGCCTCGCCTCCTGGCGGAGACGCAAGGCTTGCCCTTCGCGGCCATCCATCTGGCGCCTTCGGCATTCCGATCGGACCACCTGGCGCCCCGCATCTCGCCGCTGGGACACTTCGAGCACTGGCCGCGCGTGATCAAGGGCGCGTTCTGGGCATGGATGGATCGGAGGATCCTCGACCCGCTGTTTGGCGAACCGCTCAACCGGCTGCGTTCCCGCCTGGGCTTGCCCCCGGCACGTCGTGTACTTCATCGTTGGATACATCACGGCAGCGTGACGATCGGGCTATTCCCGGAATGGCTCGCCCCCCGCCAGCCGGACTGGCCTGCCGATCTGCAGTTGGTGGGATTTCCGATGTATGACGGACCGCGGGCCAGGGGGTTGTCGCCGGACCTGGATGCCTTCCTTGACGCCGGCACGCCGCCCGTCGTGTTCACTGCCGGCACCGGGAACGCCACATCCCACCCTTTCTACGCCGAGTCCGCCCAGGCATGCGAACGCCTGGGGTTGCGCGGCCTGCTGGTGGCGCAGCGGAGGGAGCAACTGCCGGAAGTGTTGCCCCCCGGCGTGATGCATGTGGCCCACGCCCCGTTCAGCCAGCTCTTTCCGCGCGCGGCCGCGGTGGTACACCACGGCGGTATTGGCACCCTGAGTCAAGCACTGCGAGCCGGCGTACCGCAACTGATCCGCCCGATGGCTTATGACCAGTTCGACAACGCAAGCCGCGCTTGTCGACTGGGCGTAGCACGGGAGCTGTTGCCGAGGTCCTATCGTGGGGCCCGGCTGGAGTCGGCGCTGCGCGACGTGGCGAACAACCCATCCATTCGCGCCGCCTGCGAATCGGTGGCCGAGCGTATGGCACAGGAGGACGGTCTGCACAGCGCCTGCGCTGCCTTGGAGCGGCGTATTGATTCGGGCCTTTCCGCCAGCCCTGTGCAAGACGCGGCATCCATGCCGAGTGAAGTCACGACCATGCCCACCCCCAGCGGTCCCTGAGGGGTGCGGCGCTACACCGAGGCCCACTCCTTCGCTCTCCGCGACACTTCTTCTCGTTGCCGGCGCTGCAGCCGCTCGGCTCGCCGACACAATGCCTACGCGTCCGGCATTCTCTCCCTCCCGTCGAGGCGCCTTGCGGCCCGCCGCTCGAGTGCTGGCACTCGAGCGGCGGGCCTCCTTTCTTGGGCTAGCCCTTCGGCGCCAGGTACGGCGCCAGCCTGCGCCCCATCTCCTCGCCCAGTGCCTGCAAGCCGCTCATGGGCCGGATCATCACTTCGAAGTCGACGATCTTGCCGTCCTCGTCGAAGCGGATCATGTCGATGCCCTTGAGCTGCTTGCCGTGGACCGTCGCACTGAACTCCAGCCCCACGCTCTGGCCGTCGGCATCGACGAACTCGCGGTGATAGGTGAAGTTCTCGAAGACCTTGATGACCGTGCCCAGGATCAGCTGCACGGCCTGTGCCCCGGGGTAGGGCGTGTGAGCCATCGGCGAGCGGAACACGGCGCGCGGGTGCAGCAGCTCGCCAAGGCCGGCCATGTCGCCCTGCTGGGCGATCGCATGCCAGGCTTCTAGCGACTGCGCGGCCTTCGGTGCCAGCCGCTGCGCCGACGCGGCGCCCTGCTGGGCTTCGTCCGTCGTCGCATCCGGATCGAAACGCAGTGCGAGTTCGGTGCCCTGCCCGATCGCGCGCTTGGCGTCCAGCTCGGCGGCGCGATCGGCGCCGCCGATCAGATGCACCTTGCAGCCGGCGGCCTGCAGCTCCGCCTGCAACTCGCGCAGCGGCTCCTGGCCGGCGCAAAGAATCACGTGGTCCACCGGCAGCGTGAGGTCGCGGCCGTCGGCGGTGATGTGCAGGCCTTCGTCGTCCACCTTGCGATAGCTGACGCCGGGGATCATCTCCACGCCGCGTTGCTTCAGCGAGGTGCGGTGGATCCAGCCGGTGGTCTTGCCCAGGCCGTCACCCACCTTGCTGGTCTTGCGCTGCAGCAGCCAGATCTTGCGGGGCGCCTGGGGCAGTTGCGCGGGCTTCAGGCCGCCGCGAGAGGCGCCGCTGCGGTCCACGCCCCATTCGTCGAAAAACTTGGCCGCATCCAGGCTGGGTGACACGCCCTCATGCAACAGGTATTCGGCCACATCGAAGCCGATGCCGCCCGCGCCGATGATGGCCACCTTGCGGCCCACCGGCTTCTTCGCGCGCAGCACGTCCAGGTAGCCCAGCACCTTGGGATGGTCCACACCCTCGAGCTCCGGGGTGCGTGGCGTCACGCCGGTCGCCAGCACGACGTGGCGGAAGCCGGCGCCGACGAGGTCGGCCGCAGTGACGGTTTGTCCCAGCCGCAGCTTCACCCCGGTGAGCTCGATCTGGCGCCGGAAATAGCGCAGCGTCTCATGAAACTCCTCTTTGCCCGGCACCTGCTTGGCGATATTGAACTGGCCGCCGATCTCGCCGGCCGCGTCGAACAGCGTGACTTCGAAGCCGCGGCGTGCTGCGGTGGTGGCGAAGGCCAGACCTGCGGGGCCGGCGCCCACCACCGCGATGGACTCGCGAAGCAGTGCGGGGGCTTCGACGAGCAGCGTCTCACGGCAGGCCCGCGGATTCACCAGGCAGGAGGTGATCTTGCCGGCGAAGGTGTGGTCCAGGCAGGCCTGGTTGCAGCCGATGCAGGTGTTGATCTCGTCCGCCCGGCCGGCGGCCGCCTTGGCAACGAACTCGGGGTCGGCGAGGAAGGGCCGCGCCATCGACACCATGTCGGCCATGCCGCCAGCCAGCACCTGCTCGGCCACCTCGGGCGTGTTGATGCGGTTGGTGGCCACCAGCGGAATACCGACCTTGCCCTTCAACTGCTGCGTCACCCACGCGAAGGCCGCACGCGGCACCTTGGTGGCGATGGTGGGGATACGCGCCTCGTGCCAGCCGATGCCGGTGTTGAGGATAGTCACGCCGGCACCCTCCAGCGCCTGCGCGAGCTGGATCACCTCGTCCACCGTGGAGCCACCCTCCACCAGGTCGAGCATCGAGAGGCGGAAGATGAGGATGAACTGGGGGCCGACACGTGCCCTCGTGCGGCGCACGATCTCCAGCGGGAACCGGATCCGGTTCTCATAGCTGCCGCCCCATGCGTCGCTGCGCTGGTTGGTCTGCTCGGCGATGAACTCGTTGATCAGGTAGCCCTCGGAGCCCATGATCTCCACGCCGTCGTAGCCGGCGCTTTGCGCCAGCGCCGCGGCGTTGGCGAAATCGTCGATGGTTTGTTCCACCTCCTCCGAGGTGAGCGCGTGCGGGCGGAACTGGTTGATCGGCGCCTTCAGCGCACTGGGAGCGACCAGCTCCGGGTGGTAGGCGTAACGGCCGAAGTGCAGGATCTGCATGCAGATCTTGCCGCCCGCCTCGTGCACCGCGCGCGTGACCACGCGGTGCTTCTCGGCCTCTTCCTGGGTGGTCATCGCGGCGCCGCCGGGCATCGGGCGGCCGCGATCGTTGGGCGCGATGCCGCCGGTGACGATCAGCCCCACACCGCCGCGGGCGCGCTCGGCATAAAAAGCGGCCATGCGCTCGAAGCCATTGCTCACTTCTTCCAGACCCACGTGCATCGAGCCCATCAGCACGCGGTTGCGGAGGGTGGTGAAGCCCAGGTCCAGGGGGGCCAGCATGTGCGGATAGGGGGTCATCGTGGGTCTCCTGTTTGAGTCGGTGCGGCGCTTTTCATGCAACCAGTTGCATAGTCTAGTGCGGCTCCACCGCACCATGCAACCAGTTGCATAGCTGAGCCGTATCGTATGCTTCGCCCCCATGTCCCTGCCCCATGCCCTGCTCACCTCGCTGATGGAGAAGTCCTCGTCCGGCTACGACCTGGCTCAGCGTTTCGACAAGTCGATCGGCCACTTCTGGCACGCGACCCACCAGCAGATCTACCGTGAGCTGGCGCGCATGGAGGAACGTGGCTGGATCGCCTCCAAGCCCGCGGCCGATGCCGGCAAGACGCGCAAACGGGAATACCGCGTGCTGCCCAGGGGCCGCGCCGAGCTGGCGCGCTGGGCCAACGAGGCCGGCACGCCGCTGGACCTGCGTGATGCGCTGATGGTCAAGGTGCGCGCGGCGGCGGCGCTGCCCGGGATCGAACTGGACGGCGAGATCGAGGACCGGCTGCAAGGGCACGCGCAGCAGCTGGCCCACTACCGCGAGATCGAACAGCGCGACTTTCCCAGCCCCGACACCACACGCACGCAGCGCCTGCAGCACCTGCTGTTGCGGCGTGGCATCCTGTACGAGGAGGCGTCGATCGCGTGGCTGAAGGAACTGCAGAACGTGCTGCGGCAGAAGGGCTGAACGACCGTCGCAACGGCAGACCGGCGCACCCGCGGAGCGACCCCGCTCGCGCTGCCAACACTCACAGCGCCGCCGGAAACCGAACCCTCACGCAGGTCCCGCGGCCTGGAGCCGACCGCACCTCGAAGCGACCATTGAGCAGGGCGACCGTGCGCTTCACCATCGCCAGCCCGAGGCCGTACCCATGGTCGGCAATCCGTCTGGCATTGGGCCCCTGGGCAAAACTTTCGAAGATGGCCTTCCCGGCAGCGTCGGCCGACAGCAGGCCCTCACCGTTGTCGAAGACCGCCAGCTCCACGTCCTGGCCGCGACGACGGGCCACGACCAGCACCTTGCCGCGAGAGAATTTGAGGGCGTTGACGATCAGGTTCTCCAGCACCCGCCGCACCCACTTCTCGTCGGTGTGCAAGGTCAGCGAGCTGTGCCTGAACCGCAGATCGACCTGGTAGTGCTCGGCCGCGGCCTCCAGCTGGAGCGCCAGCTTCTGGAACAGTTGCGACACGACGACGGCACCGGCGACCGGCTTGACGACGACGGTCTCCATGCGGGTGATGTCCAGGAAATTGTCCAGATACCGTTGAAGATCGCTCATCAAAGTCTGGACACGCACAAGCTGGGTGTCCACGCGTTCCGGCAGCCCCTGATTCACCCCGCCCAGAGACAGCTGCATGCTGTGCACACGCTGCCGAAAGTCGTGACTCAGCTCGTTGAAGTAACGATCCTTGGCCTTCATGCGGGTGGACAGAACACGGCCCCACGCGACGATGGCCACGACGCAGACGAAAAACAGGAGCGCCTGGGCCCACGCGAAATTCCGCGTGTGAACCGCTGCCTGCTCGGTGCGCAGGGCCCGATCCACGATCAGGGTTTCGACCGAGATGGACATCCGATCCGAGTGAATGCCGAGGCGTCGGTCCATCTGCGGCCAGTGGGACAGGCTGACCTGCCCCTTGACCAGCCATTGGATGCTGTCGTTCGCCTCTCGCAACAGCTGAACCGTCGCCGCGTCGATTTCGACATTGGGATGGGTCGACAGCAGGGTCGAGAGGAAGCCGGCCTCCTGGAGCACTCGCTGATCGGTGGTTCGGTAGGCGATGCTGCCGATGCTGCGGAGCAATTCGATGTTCCGCACCACCCGAACGCGCGCGTGGACGGCGGGCACCATCTCGTGGCGGGTTCCCCGGGCGAGGTCGAAGATCCGTTGCTGCAGTCCCAAAGCGCCGACCGACAAAATGGTAAAGATCGCGATGCCTACTCCCGTCATGAAGTAGAAAGACCACAGATCATGTTTCAGCGCGACCTTCATGTCATCCGCTCACAACATCCGCATCGGGAAGTGCTTGGAATTCAGCTCCTCCAGGCGGCCGCTGGATTTCAGCGCTCGAAGCGCCTGGTTGAGCGATTCCAACAACTTTGGCTGCGAGGGATCGACAGCAATGGCCGTGTTTCGGCCCGGCGTCAAGCCGCCGAGCGGCTCGAGCACGGAGAATCCGGCCCTCCCCAACTTGCCCTCATGGACCAGGCTGAGCGTGCTGGCAAAGGGAAAAACGCCAGCATCTGCACGCCCCTCCAGCATCGCCTGGCTCACGTCAGCGTTGGTTTTGACCGGCAGCAAGGCCCATTCAAGATCGCGCCCGGTACGCTCCGCCCACTGCTGCTGGGCTGAACCGGCCACGGCCGCCACCCGGAACTTCTTCGACTCAGCCAAGGACCGCCTGGAGAACCAGTACGAAACACTGTTGGACACCGCCTCGGTGAACCGCACCTTCTTCAAGCGCTCGTCGGTCGGCGCCAAGGCCGCCGTGCTGAAATCGGCGTAGCCCTGTGCGACCTGGTCGATCACGGTCGACAACAGCGTTTCCTCGATCTCGCAGCGAGCCTTCATCTGCTCGCAAAGACCGTGCGCGAGATCGACATTGAAGCCCACGAGCGCGCCTTTGTCGTCCCGGTAGCTCATGGAGGGTGAGTCCTTGAGAACCAGGACCTTCAGGACGGGCTGCGCCGAGCTTGACTGCGCATAGGGGGTGGCAGCGGACGTGCACAGCATCGTCGCGACCAGAACATGCCTGAGACCGCCCATCAAGCTTAGGGCTGGGAGACGTAGCGCCATGGAGCCTGCCTTTCCGTGTTGCGTGTGTGCTTGTGATTCGGAGCGTCGGTGTGAGCCGATCGGCTCATCCACGCGCTGAGAGCCAACGTTCCACCAAACGCACCCAGAAGGTCGCGCCGACGGGAATCACGGCATCGTTGAAGTCATAGGACGAGCTGTGCAAGGTACAAGGGCCAGGGCCATGACCTTGCATCCGATGATCCTGACCGCCTTGGCTCGGTCCGCTGCCCACCCAGAAATACGCACCGGGTGTGAGCTTGAGGTAATAGCCGAAGTCCTCGCCGCCCATCGTCGGTTCACGTTCATGGACGTTCTCTTCCCCGGCCAGCTCCACCATCAACTGCCGCAGAAACTCGGTCTCCCGGGTGTGGTTGTTCACCGGCGGACAATAGGAGCTCCATTCGATGTCCCCGGTCAACTCGAAGGCCCCTGCCGTCTGCTGCACGATGCCTGTCATGCGTCGCTTGATCATCTCCAGCACGTCCTCCTCGCAACGAACCGTGCCTTGCAACACGACGCTGGACGGAATGACGTTGGTCGCTTCGCCTGCCTGCATCATCGTGACCGAGATCACCCCTCGGTCCACGGGACGCTTGTTGCGAGTGAGGACGGTTTGAAATGCCAGCACCATCTGGCACGCGGCCGGAACAGGATCAAGCCCCAGATGCGGCATCGCAGCGTGTGCGCCCTTGCCGTGGACCGTGACCTTGAAATTGGTCATGCATGCGCCGGATCCAGAACGATAGGCGAAGTGGCCCACCGGCAAGTTGACAAAATTGTGGAAGCCGAAGATCGCGTCCACCGGAAACTTTTCGAGGAGCCCGTCTTGAATCATCGCCAGGGCCCCGCCGATGATTTCTTCCGCCGGTTGGAAGACCAGCACGACACGCCCGTCGAACTCCGCTTCCTGCGCCAATACCCGCGCAGCGCTGAGCAGCGTGACGGTATGGCCGTCATGCCCGCAGGCGTGCATCTTTCCGGGGGTCTTGCTCGCGTGAGGGAACTGGTTCAGCTCCTGGATAGGTAACGCGTCCATGTCGGCCCGCAATCCGATGCTGCGTTCCGAGCTGCCCTTCTTCAGGACACCCACGACGCCGGTGCCGCCTACGCCGCGATGGACCTGCCATCCCCAGCTTTCCAGACGCTCAGCCACGATCTCGCTGGTGCGCTGCTCCTCAAACCCCAGCTCAGGGTGAGCATGGAGGTCCCGCCTCAGGCGGACATTCTCATCGGCGTGGCGGATGAGACTTTCGATGATTTGCATGGTGATTCAGGCCTCCGGAGGGATGTAGCCGTATTCGATCGCGAGCGCAACGGCGTGGGTTCGGCCTTTTGCGCACAAGGCGTCGACGATGGCGGAAACGTGGTTGTCGACCGTGCCGGGCGTCAGCTTGAGTTGACGCGCCACCTCCTTGGAGGCGTGACCGCGGGCGACCAGCTTCAGGATCTCGACCTGCCGCTTCGTCAGCCGACTCGGCGGCCTGTGTTGCTGCAAGCCTTCGAAGTACTCGCGGCCTTGGACAATGTGTTGAACCGCATGCTTGAACGCTTCGAAACCGGTTGCTTTCGGCACATAGCCAAGAAAGTTCATGCTTTTGATTTCCACCTGCCAGTCTGGATTTTCGACGGCGGTGATCACGGCCGCTCGCCGCGCCAAGCCCAACTCGTGGACCTTCCTGATCAGTGAAAGGCCGCGCGCTCCTGGGACATCGATGTCGAGCCAGATGCGAAACCAGTCGGCGTCCCCCTGCAATGTCGCGATCGTGTGAGCAGCGGTGTGGCACACATCGATCTCGTCAGCCAGCTGCATGCTCAGGAAAAGCGATCTGGTGCTCTGTGCGAGCACCGGGTGGTCGTCAACGATGAGCATTCGTCTCATGCTTTTTTTGATCCCTTGCGGTCGCGCCATCCAATCCCAAGCGAAGCCGGCAATTCAACCACCCTCCATTGCCATCGCTTTTCCGCGTATGTTCCAGATCACCGAAGGCCGGCTTTCATAAGCTGCGGATCTGTCCGGAAGCGCAGGTTGCTGAAATTTGCGGCGATACGCATCTGTCAGTTCCTGCAGGGCTTCGGTGGCAGCAACACACTGGAATCACAAGCCGCGATCACACATGATGCGATTCAGTGATCGGAAACGCATGCAGGCTCGTCCGTTTTTCCCGGTCGTTCGTCGCAACATGAGAAATCGCATATTCCTCCCCTGCCAGTTGCGACGGCACTATGCCCGTCCTCACAAGCTCAACGGGAGAGGAACAATGATGTCGCTGATCCTCGCGCCGCCGTGCGCGAGCCATCCAGTGCTGAGGCGGAGGGCTGAAGCCAGCCCGGTCAACCGACGCGCGGCACGCCCCGTCCCACGCACCGGCAGACCGCAGGCGGCCCGCTTCACCGTGGACGGCTTCGGAGGTGCACCCTGATGGTCTGCGGCACCGCTCCGGCCGTCCTGGAAGGCCCGCGCCCGGCAGTCGCTTCAGTGCCTCGGGTTCTCGTCGTCGACGACAACCAGGATCTCGCGGACTCGCTCTCTGCACTCCTGACCTTGCGAGGCTACGAGACCCGGGCAGCGTATGACGGCCAGCAGGCGGTGGAGGTGGCGGCACAGTTTGGGCCGGACATGGTGGTCCTGGACCTCAACATGCCGATCATGGACGGCTATGCCGCGGCGAAGCAGCTGCGCAGCGTGCACGGCCCCGATCTGCTGCTGCTGGCGATGACGGGCGCGCCGGAGTGGGAGACCCGCGACATGGCGGCAGCCGGCGGCTTTGACATGCACCTCGGCAAACCGGTCGACGCCGACGATCTGCTGGAGGCACTGGCCAGGCTTCGTCGTTAGCGTCGGGCAAGGCAACTCCGGGCACTGCACGCGACCGCGTCGACTGGGGCTCCGCTCGCCCCGCCGAATTGCAACCATTTGCTTGGCGTGTCGATGCGGGCCGCGCTCGTTCGGCTTTCGTGGCAGATCGCGCCGACGGTTCTCGGGGAGCTGATGGCCGATGCCGACCGCGCCAGGGCCCGGCGCGCCGCGGACGCCATGATGAAGAGGGTCAGGTTCGACATCGCCGCGCTGAAGGCGGTGGTCCGACACCCGATCGCTGTCGAACAGCTGCGGCCCCATCCATCGGATGAGTCCATCGGAGGGCGTGACCATGACACTGCCCGAGTTCGACAAGTTCTTCAACGCCGAGCGCGCCCGCTGGGCGACCGTGGTCAAGCAGGCCTCCGTGCGGCTCGTTCTGCCGAGGGGAGGCGATGTGCCACCGAGGATTGCGGCGCCGGATGCTACACTGCCCTTTCCGATGCAGTGGCTGTTGCGCCATCCCCAGTGGCATGTGGCTGACTGCGGTGAGATCAAGAGCTGATCTCCCTCCTACCCCGGATCTTGGGGTCGCCACGCGGCGATCGCTACGTTCTGCTTGCTTCTGGATCGCAGCCAGTGACCCTGTCGATCCGCTGCCCACAGATCGATCCGTCGTTTGCGTGCATTGCGCGCACCCCCGTCAAACCCGGCCGCCTCGCTGACGAGACGCGCCACCGAAGGACACCTTGTTCGCGCTCCCTCCAGGTCGGGAGCGTCCGGTGTCTCCCTTGACCCGCCTCAGTGTCGATCCGCTCAGACGAGGCAGCACAGGCGTCAGCACGTGCTGGGCTGCTTCTTGCTGCTGTCGATCCCCGTGAGGAGATCCCGCGCCACGCAACGGCAAAGGGGCTTCCCGGACGCGGCACCGCCGCCGTCCCCCTTCGCCACGGCAGCGGGCTCGAGCATTGAGGCAAAGTATTTTTTCCAGGCAAGCGCCTTGTTCACCACCAACGATCCAGAGATCTGTCAACAGTTCAGCCTCCATACCAGGAAGCTGCTGACCCGCACCGGCCAAAGCTGGGGCATCCTTTCAACGAACTCATCGAGAAATGACGATATGGCCACCGAAACCGGTACGGTGAAATGGTTCAACGAAGGCAAGGGCTTCGGCTTCATTGCGCCCGACACGGGCGGCCAGGACCTCTTCGCGCACTTCAAGGAAATCCTCGGCAGCGGCTTCAAGACGCTCATGGAGAACCAGCGTGTCGAGTTCGAAGTGACTCAAGGGCAAAAAGGGCCGCAGGCGTCGAAAATCCGCACCCTCTGAACCCCCTCGCTCCTCGTCCCTCGGCGGAACCGTATGAAAAACCTGCAAGAGGCGACTGAGCGCATCTGCGAGCTCAAGGGCTCGCTCATCGCGCTCGATGCGCTGCTGACGGCCGTGCTGCACTCGCTGCCGGACGAGGCGCGGCGCGACCTGCGGGAGCGCTTTGCGGTGCACGCCGAAGTCGCCCGAACCGTGCTCTTGCACGAGCCCATCTCCGAGCACACCATCGCTGCTTTCGAGCATGATGTACAAAGATTCGAGGCGATGTGATAGCGCCCCCAGCCTCCTAGGTCCTACGCGCCTCGGCACGGCAGTCGTCCCGTGCGCACGCCCGGACCGACCGGCGCAACAGTTCACAATTTCTCCAAGCCCACCGGATCGGTAAGGCAGCGCGCCGCGGAGAATGGCGGACGTCAAGTTGCCAAGCTCCGGCTCTTGGCACCCGACAGCGATTTCCCCTGGGACGCCCTCGATGCTGAAGGACCTATTGATCGCCGCCGCCCTGATGGCTCCACTGCAGCCCGTCCAGGCGGAGCCTTTGCAGAAGGACGAACGCGACGTGCTTCGCAGCGCGCGCGTCTACCACATCATGAAGACGACCGTGGAGCCGCTGGAGAAGCTCCGCAGCCGCTTGTCCAGTCTCCCGCCACACCGGCTTCTTGCCGAGTTCAAGCGGATCGCACAGTCGGAGACCGCCGACCCGGGGTCGAGGTCGACTGGCGGAGATCTGGGGGTGATCACGCAAGGGACGATGGATGAGAAGTTCGACACGGCCGTTTTTGCCCAGCAGCCCATGCAGGTGTCACCGCCCCAGCCGTCCCAGTTTGGATGGCACCTCATTCTGGTCACGTCATTCAGTGAAGAGCCCGTGCGGTCGATCTGCGAACGAACCCTCAAGGCGGTTCACCGTGCCGTGCCGATCCAGCCCGCAGCGCTCTACGCGTTGTCGCTCCAGCCTGCGCACCTCAAGACACTTCATCCCCGGATCCTCGCTTACATGGGCCCGGGCTGGGGTCTCCCCATGAATTGGCAGGGCAACCTCACCTACAGCCGGGTCGATTCGGATCCGTCCGGCAGCAGCATGCCGAGAGTTGTTCTCCACTCCGAGTTGTCCTTCGCACGCTATCGCAGCCCACAAAACGGCTGCGGGCGTTCTGAACGCCTGATGTTTCATGTGAACTGCGCGTCCAGCACGGTGGCCCTCACATCACACGTCGAGTACGAAGGCCGCGCCGCGTCGGGTCGCCACCTGATCGAGGTGGTCGTGGATCCTGCAGATGCCGACTTTCAGCGCGCCAGTACCGGCTCCCTTGCGCAGATCGCGGAGCTGGCGTGCAAGGCGCCAAAGCAGATGACGGCCGAGCTGTCGGTCAGGCGATAGGCCCGCTGCGGTCCTACCGGCTTCGGAGCCTTTCGAGATCTCTCGGTACCCGACGCCCAGGGCCGGTTCTGGCAGGTCGACGACGTGGAGCGCGAGGTTGCCGAGGTGCGAGCGCGCGGTGTCGAGTTCGATCACCACGATCCACCAGGGGCAAGGAGCGACGTCGACATCGTCATCGCGGGCGGTGCAAAGGCCGCCTGGTTCAAGGACACCGAGGGCGGCATGCTCGCGATCGTCGAGAGTTGTTGACGCTCCCGCCGGCGGTACTTCCGCGATTCGGGCCACCGACCGGGGAACGGCGCAAATCGGAGCACCGGCCTCGAGCGACGTGTCCCGGGTGGCCGCCGGCTGCGACCTGGCATCAAGCTGCCACTTCGCAACGGACTGTGCCGCGGACGCAGCGCCAGCGAGCGACGCCGAGGGACCACCGCCCCCTTCACTACCGCCGGTGACGCTCTTGGCATGTTTTCCATCCGGGCTCCATCGTCCAGATCTCCTGATCGGAGCTGCCAAGGTCGCGCACCTGGCCCCAATAGGTCAGGCCGTGAGCAACGAGCTGGACGACACCCGGTGCCGGGGCTCTTTCGCTGAGAAACAGCGGCTCTTCGGTCTCCAGCAGGTAGAGGGACTTGTTGACGTAGGTGAAGCCCGCCTTCTTGTCGTCGTTGACGACAACGGGCCGGGGCATGGGCGAGAATCCGTCGGGGAACCGCAGCTCGAAGTAGTAGAAGAACTTCTCGAAGTTGTTCGCCGACAAGCGGTTGAACAAGGTGGCTGCGATCTCGTCCAGGCCCAGGTAGCGCGCGTCGAATATCGGGTCGAGGTCGCCAAAGTAGATCCCTTTGCCGAAATGAGTGTGGGCCTTGCCCTCCTTGGTGGAGGGCAGCAACTTCTTGGTGTGCAGGATCGCGTCGTAGCCATTTTTGTCGGTGTAGTGGAACAGGTGGAGCGGCATCGGTGAACGTCCCTGGTGATCAAAGCAGCCATTCTTTTGCATGCCGGAGACTCCAGGCGCTTGCGTTTGTTTCAGCAGCTTCCGGCGGCCGTCCCAGGAAATGGTCCATGACGTTCAGCTCCCGTTCGAGGTCCGCCTCATGGACTCCCTGATCGCCGCCGCGGCGCGCGCTCTCGCCGCCGGCGACGCGCTCGGCGCCCTCAAGCGGGTCGCCCTGCGTGATGACCCGCCGGCGCTGGCCCTGCGCGGCATTGCCATGGCCCAGCTCGGCGAGCACCCGCGCGCCCGCGAGCTGCTGCGGCGCGCGGCCCGCGGCTTCGGTGCCCACGAGGAGCTGGCGCGCACCCGCTGCGTCGTTGCCGAGGCCGAGGTGGCGCTGGCCCTGCGCGACCTTGTCGGCTCGCCCCGCTCGCTGGAGCTGGCGGCGGCCACGCTCGAGGTGCGCGGTGATCAGGTCAATGCGCTGCAGGCGCGGCTGATCGCGGTGCGCCGGCTCCTGCTGCTGGGTCGCCTTGACGAGGCCGCCGCCGCGCTGGCACCCCTGGATGCGAGTGCCGCGCCGCCGTCGCACGCGGCGGTGGCCGAGTTGACCGCGGCCGAGTTGGCGCTGCGCTCACTGGACACCGCTGCGGCGCAGACGGCCCTCGCCCGCGCTCAGGAGGCGGCCTGTCGCTCACGTGTGCCGGCGCTCCTGGCCGAGGTGGCGGAGGCGCGGGCTGCGCTCGATCGTCCCGCCGCCCGGCGTTTTGTCGCCGGCGTCGAGCAGGCGCTGCGCCTCGAAGAGGTGGTTGCGCTGAGGGCCTCGGGTGCGCTGGTCGTCGACGCCTGCCGGCGCGGGCTGCACGCCGGCGCCGCATGGCTGCCGCTGGTGCGCCGGCCGGTGCTGTTCGCGTTGGCACGCGCGCTCGCCGAGGCATGGCCCGGTGATGTCGATCGCCAGGCCCTGATCGCCTGCGCCTTCCGTATCCGCCGCCCCGACGAAACGCATCGAGCGCGCTTGCGGGTCGAGATCGGCCGTCTGCGCGCGCTCGTCGCAGCTGTCGCGAGCATCGAGGCCACCGCGCAAGGTTTTGTGCTCAAGGTGCGCGACGGTCGCGACGTCGTCGTCCTGGCGCCGCCCGTCGACGGCGATCAGGCCTCGCTGGTGGCACTGCTCTCGGACGGCGCGGCCTGGTCGACATCGGCCCTGGCGCTGGCCCTGGGGGCCAGCCAGCGCACCGTGCAGCGCGCGCTCGTCGAGCTCGAGGCGGCGGGGCGGGTGCGTTCGATCGGGCGAGCACGCGCGCGTCGGTGGCTGTCGCCGCCCCTGGGCGGATTCACGACGATCTTGTTACTCCCCGCTGCGCTCCCGCCTGAGTAGAGTCGCCTCACGGCCCCCGATTGCAGGTGCGCCGAAAGGAACCAGGCGATGACCCGCAAGACCGACAAAAACACTCCCCAGCCGCTTGTCCGTGCCGCCGAGATCGTGCGCGAGTACGGCCCCTTCGAAAGCGCCGGCCGCGTGCACGGCGTCACCCACGACGGACGCCGTGTCTGGGCCGCGACCGGGGTCCGGCTGGTCGCCTTCGACCCCGAGAGCGGCGAGCTCACCGGCTCGCTCGATTGCGCCTGCGACGCCGGCACGGCCTTCGACGGCACCTACCTCTATCAGATCGCCGAGGCCCGCATCGACAAGATCGATCCCGCCAGCGGCGAGGTGGTGGCCTCGATCCCGGCACCGGGCCGCGGCAGCGACTCGGGGCTCGCCTGGGCCGAGGGCAGCCTGTGGGTGGGGCAGTACCGCGATCGCAGGATCCACCAGATCGATCCCGAGACCGGCACGGTCCTGCGCACCATCGAGTCCACCCGCTTCGTCACCGGCGTGACCTGGGTGGACGGCGAGTTGTGGCATGGAACCTGGGAAGGGGACGAGAGCGACATCCGCCGGATCGACCCCGAGAACGGCGCGGTGCTCGAGCAGCTGACGATGCCGAGCGGCACCGGGGTCAGCGGCCTCGAATCCGATGGCGCTGAGCTGCTTTACTGCGGCGGCGGAGCGAGCGGAAAGGTGCGTGCCGTGCGACGCCCGGGCAGAGCCGGATCGTGATCGGCCGGCCGGAGACAGGCGCGCCAGCCCTGACGGCGCGGCGCATCGACACAACGCGAACGGCTCTTCGAGCCAAGGAGCATGCCATGCACACCGCCATTGACACATCGAGCACCGTGGACCATCCGGTCGTGTCCAGCGACCGGTGGGTGGCCGAGCGCAAGAAGCTGCTGGCGCACGAAAAGGAACTGACGCGCCTGCGCGACCAGCTCGCCCGCGAGCGCCGCGCACTGCCGTGGGTACACATCGAGAAGAACTATGTCTTCGATGCTCCGGAGGGCCCACGCACGCTCGCCGACCTGTTCGATGGCCGCCGCCAACTGGTCGTGCAGCATTTCATGTTCGCCCCGGGTTGGGAGCAAGGCTGCAAGAGCTGTTCCTTCATGGCCGATCACATCGACGGCGCAAACGTGCACCTGGCGCAGCGCGACCTCACCCTGCTGGTCGTCTCGCGGGCGCCGCTGGTCGACATCGAGCGTTTTCGCCAGCGCATGGGCTGGCGGTTCAAATGGGTGTCCTCGTATGGCAGCGACTTCAACCACGACTTCGGGGTCAGCTTCACCCCGGACGAAACAGCCCGGGGCGAGGTTGACTACAACTACGAGATGCAGCCCTTCCCGGTGGAAGAGGCACCGGGCATCAGCGTGTTCTACAAGGACGACGCGGGCCAGGTCTTCCACACCTATTCGACCTACGGGCGCGGCGTGGAGCTGATGATGGGCGCGTACAGCATCCTGGACATCGCACCCAAGGGGCGCGACGAGGACGGCCTCGAACACACGATGGAATGGGTGCGCCACCATGACTGCTACGCGCCGGCACCCGCCTCGAAGGCAGCGCCGACGGCCTCTTCCTGCTGCCAGAGGCAGGGCTGAAGAGCGGGTGGTCTGAGCGGGCTCAGGTGTCATGACCAGCCTTTGGCCATGGCTGGCGCTTGCGGGGGCCGGCGCCCTCCACGGGCTGAACCCTGCCACCGGCTGGATGTTCGCCGCCGCCTGGGGCCTGCATTCGCGCGATCGGTCGCAGGCACTGCGGGCCTTGATACCGATCGCGATCGGTCACTCGACATCGGTCGCGCTGGTGGCCGCCACGATGGCGCTCGGCCTGTCGATGGATCGCATCGTGATGCAGGGCCTGGCGCTCGGGCTGCTGGCCGTCGTCGCGGTCGTTCACCGGGCGGGCCGCAGCGCCGGACGGGCGCAGGCCGGACAGGCCGGGCTGGCGCTCTGGTCCTTCATGATGTCCACCGTGCACGGTGCCGGATGGATGCTGGTGCCGGCGCTGATCCCGCTCTGCATCAGCGACGCTCCGGCCCGGGAGATCACCTCGTCCGGCTCGCTGGCGCTGGCGCTCGCGGCGGTCGCCGTTCACACCGCAGCGATGCTGCTCGTCACCGGCTTGGTCGCCACCGGGATTTGCCGGGGCCCTGACGCCAGCGCCGGCCTGTTTCGCAGCCTGAGGCAGCGAGCTGGATCTGCGCGACCTTGGAACCGGACATCGCCGACGAGATCCTCATGAGCCACCGAAGATGGCCCTCTCAACACGAACCTTGATCCCGCGCGTCGCTGGCACTACATCTTATGTCCATCGAGCACCGGAACGACGAGGTACCGAATGAAGGCGAGGGAGCAGGCGCAAGCGAGATCGACAGACGGTCCCGCGGCAAGCGACGAGGCAGAGATCCGCATTCCGAGCGGTGACGTCTCGCTGGCAAGCACGCTGTATTCACCCAAGGGTGGGGCGCCCGTGAAGGCCTGTGTCGTCCTCAGTGGAGCCATCGCGGTGCCGCGGCGCTTTTATGGACGGCTGGCGTCCTGGCTCGCCAGCAAGGGCTACCAGGTCCTGACCTACGACTACAGCGGGATGTTCGATTCGCAGGTCACGCGTCAGCAGCGACGTCAGATCGGCTTGAGGACGTGGAGCGAGGGCGACTTCGAGGCGGTGGTGTCCTGGTGCGAGCAGGCGCACCCGGGGCTTCCGGTGCTCGCGCTGGCGCACAGTTTCGGCGGCACCGTGATGAGCCTGGCCCCCGCACTCGGGCGCGTCGCCGGCCTGGTGATCATCAGCAGCGGATCGGGCTACTGGGGCCACGTGCCCTGGGGGCACCGCAAGATAGGCCGCATGAGTTTCTGGTACGTGACGCTTCCTTTGCTGGCCCGGCTGTTCGGCTACTTCCCTGGGCGCCGTCTCCGACTCCTCGGCGACATCCCCAAGGGGGTCGACCTCGACTGGGCCGCCTCGTGTCGCCGGCCGGGCTATGTGCGTGACGCCCTGCCTCGCTGTCCCGGCTTCGACTCCTTGCGGGCGCCGGCTGTTTGCCTGACGTTCGACGACGACAAGGCGGTCACGGAAGCTGCCGCAACGTGGCTCGCGGCCGAGTTCGGCGCCCGCCTCGAGGTGAAGAAGGTCCGCGCCACCTCCGCGGGTCGAGGTGGCAACTTCCACTTCGACTACTTCCGGCCACAACTCGGCGGACTTTTTTGGGACGAGCTGAGGCAGTGGCTGGATGCGATGGTCAACGCGAGGGCGTCGTTTGCGAGCAGCACTTGAGCGCCCAGGAGTTGGTCTGGCCCATGAGGATGTCTTTGATGCCCGAGATTCGTTTTCCAAGGAGCGCAGCCTCCCTGATCCTGCACTGCGTCGTCTGCGCAGGGCTCTTCTCGACAGCTGTCTTGGCGGAAGAGCCTTCGGACCGCGAGCCGGTGGTCGCCATCGACCATGAACCCGGCCATCACCTGGTGTTGTCGACCAGCACGCTGAGGGTATTCGACGCGATCTTCCCGCCGGGCGCGGTGTCCCTCTGGCATCGGCACGAAAAGGACAGTGTCCTGCTGTGCCTGGAGGGGGCCGACGTGCCCTCGGAGGAACCGGGGAAGCCGCTGCAAGTGCGTCCCCCGATACCGACGGGCGACATCTATTACAGGGCCTACGCGCAGAAGCCGTTTGTCCACAAGATCCGCAATGCGGACACGACCCGGTTCAGGATCCTGGACATCGAAGTCCTCACGCCCCGCCGTCCCGACGGGCCTGCTCTTGACACCCTCGATGACGATGGCTCGGTCCTCATCGACAACGACCGGGTTCGTGTCTGGAGGCTCGTGGTCGGCGCACGAAGGGCTGCGTCGCCGGTGCGGTTCCAGGGAGGGCGTCTTTTTGTCGTCATGACCGATGGCGACTACGCGATCGAGACCCGCGGTGGTCTCGAGCAGAGACGCCATGTCCGGCGGGGCGATCTTCGCGCGATGGACGGCACGGGTGTCGAGATCATTCACAACCTCGCTGCGTCCGCGCTGGAACTGGTCGTCATCGAGGTCAAGTGAGAAACGGCGCAGGCCGGTTCTCCGACACCGGCTCCGACACCTCGTGCAAGGCCGAGCGCGCGGCGTCCTTGCTCTCCTCGATGAACTGGCGGACCAGCGCGGCGTCGGCCGGCGGCAAGCGCTGCATCCGGATCCGCGTCTCCCGCTTCACTTCGTGCATGCGCCACTCGATCTCCCGCAGGACGATGTCCACTTCGAAGTGGACCTGCGCTTCCATCGCCGACAGGCGTTCGCGCAGCTCCTGCGGATCCAGGGTGTTGAGACCGGTGCTGGAAAACGCCAGCCGGATGCGCCGGCCCCGTTCCACCGTGTGCTGCATCAGCTCCTTGAGCGCCGGGCTGCCTGTGCGGACCCGCTCCTCGACGCTGTCTTCCACGAGGCGCATCCGCTGCAGCGTGGCGTCGAGCGTCGACACCCGCGCTGCCAGTGCCGCCGTGTCACCCGGCGTCGGCGGACGCTCCTGCCCGGCGGTCGAGGTGACCGACATCCGGATGGCCTGCGCCACCCGGGCCAGCAGGTGGCGGTTGAATTCGCCGGGAATGAGCTTGACGGCGACGCCGGCCCGCTCGCCGGGGCTGCGCCCCGATTCGATCAGGCCCATCAGCATCTCGGCCAGCGCCAGGACCTGTCCCGACACCGGCAGCTGTGCACCGCGCAGCCCCTGCGGGTAGCCGAAGCCGTCAAGCCGCTCATGGTGGTGCAGCACCGCCTCGGCCACCTGCGCTCCGGCACCCGGCATGTCGCGCAACAGATGCGCGGCCACGATGGGGTGCGTCGCGATGTGCTTCCACTGTTCCGCCGTGAGCCGGGACCGGGCGTTCAGGATGACTGGATCGATGTAGAGCTCGCCGACATCGTGCAGCAGGCCGGCCATCATCAGCGTCTGCAGACCCTTGCTGCCCCCCTCCGGCAGGTCGTGGTACATCGCCGCACCGAGCAGGCTGACGCCGACCGCGTGCTCCAGCTTGTGCGGCCCTTGCGCCGCGTAGACGGTGAGCATCGATTCCGTCGAGGGCGCCAGGCGCAGCTCACGCAAGGCGGTGGTGACCCGGCGGGCGGTCGCGCCGCCGCACACGCCGGCCAGCAGCCGGTGCTTGTCCAGCAAGGTTTCGGCCACTTTGTCGAGCGGCTGCGAGGCGACACCGTCGACCACCCGGACCGATGATTCCAGCGGTTTACGCAGCTTGTGCTGCAGCAGGCGCTCCTTCGCCTTCGCGTCGATGCGCGTGCCCTTGGCGACGAGCTTGATGCCGTTGCCGGTCAGGATGTCTTCGGCGGCTTCGACGCCGGCCGTCTCGGCGACCGCGACGACGCGGTTCAAATAGTGTTCGTTGACCACCAGCGTATCGGTCATGGCTGCGCTCCCGGGGGTCCCTTTTCGTATGCCTTGCAGCAAGGCGTCACGGCGATATCGGCTGGATTTCGCGGAACTTGAGGGGCCGGCGCAGGGGCCGATGGTCAGCTCGCTCGCCCCAGGCGGCGCCTGCGAACGGCCACCAGCAGCGACAGGCCCCCGAGACACAAGGCGACCGTGCCCGGCTCCGGCACCGCGTGCACGCCGATGACCTTGACGACCGCCCCCGAAAAGCTCTCATCCCACATCAGGTAGTCCTCGTAGCCTCCCCAGGTCCGGTGCGAGAAGCTGCCGACTTCAACGGGCGAGCCGACTTGTTCCGTGAAGTACTGCCGCAGGCTTTCCGAGGTCAGCAGGGGGGGCGCCTCCCACGGTGAACGAAACTGGAGGGACAGGAAGTAGGACCGGTGGCCTTGGATCTCGCCGCTCGGCAACGCGTCGAAAACGACTTCCTGCGTGAAGGTGGTGAGCAGCTCGGCGCCCGACCAGTCCTGAGTGACGCGGGTGCTGCTGTGGACGGTCCCCTCCTGGACCGTGAAGAAGGGCTGGTCAACCGTCGTCCCGGGGGCACCGATCTCATAGGTCCGGCTCTGGCTCTGCGCCTCCAGCACCGAGGCCACGGTGTCGTCGAAGCTCACCGAGATCGGATACGGCGTTTCGTCGACCCACAAGGAAATGTACTGCCCGTGGTGCAGCCGGATGTGCTCCCTGGTCGAGATCGAATAGTCGACGGTCATCGGCGCCCCCGCCGCGGGTGCGCCAGCGAAGGCGCAGGTCAGGGCGATCAGGCCAGCCTGCAGCCTGCGTGCAATCCTGAAGACGGGAACATGGGTGTTCACTTTGCGCTCCTTGAGAGACGGTGGACCGGGCGCCACACGACCGATCTCGTCCCAGGGCGCCCGGTGATTCATCGGTATACG
Source organism: Aquabacterium sp. A7-Y (assembly GCF_026153205.1). GTDB lineage: Bacteria > Pseudomonadota > Gammaproteobacteria > Burkholderiales > Burkholderiaceae_C > Caldimonas. The sequence goes on from NZ_JAPFBW010000023.1 coordinate 45,156, forward strand.
CCCGCCGCCGGGTCCCGCCATCCCCTTGTCGGGGGGTGGCGGCCCGCTTGCGCCGCCGCCCGCAGGACGGCGGTCCTCGGCGGCATGACGCTTCGGGTTCTTACAATCCGCCCTGTGGCAGCCGAATGTCGGCCCGCTTCCTCGAAACTCTGCCTTTGTCTGTTTGCTCATGAAGATTCGATACCTCGGGCTGCTGTGGGTCGCCGCTCTGGCGGCCTTGTTGAGTGCCTGTGCCGGCCCCTCGCTGGCACCGCCCGCAGAGGCCGGCGCGCTGGCCGGCAAGGCGGTGGTGATCCTGTCCGCCACCCACAGTGAAGACGCGGGGTCCTGGGCCGATGTCAGCTTCTTTTTCGACCGCTCCAAGCCGGAGACGCGCACCACCCTGCACTCCAAGGAAACGGCACTGACGATCCCGCTGCCCAGCGACTTCGATGATCTGTACGGTCGCGTCTATGTTCTGACACTGCCTCCCGGCCAGCACCAGATCGACGCCTGGAACGTGGTGGGGGGCCGCACCCAGTCCTTTGTGACACCCCAACCGCCTCCGCCGCCCCTGAGCTTCGAAGTGAGCGCCGGCGAGGTGCTCTACCTCGGCAACCTCCACATGAACATCCGCATGGCGAGCGTCGGGCTGGGAGGCTGGGCACCCGTGGACGGCTACCCCGAGGTGAGGGACCGCCGCGAACTGGACATTGCGGTGGCGGAGAAGAAACATCCGGTCCTCCAGGGCAAGGTGAGCACGCGGCTGCTGCCGCTCGGACCTTGGCTGTCCGAGGAAGCGCGCACCGAACGACGTGTCGAACCGCGTGTCATCCCGGTCGTGCCCCCGTTGCGCAAGTAAAGAACGGGGAAACGCATGGACTTGCTGTTCCTCGGCACCTCATCCGGTACGCCGACCAAAGTGCGCAACGTCACCGGGCTCGCCCTGATCGAGGACACCTGCCGCGCCTGGTACCTGGTGGATTGCGGCGAAGCCACGCAGCACCAGCTGCTGCATACCCGGCTGTCGCTGAACGACCTGCAGGCCATCTTCATCACCCACGTCCATGGCGACCATTGTTATGGCCTGCCGGGACTCCTCGCTAGCGCGGGGATGTCGGGCCGCAGGAAGCCGCTGCAGATCATCGCGCCAACGGGGATAGCGGGCTGGATGGCGTCGACCCGAGAGCTGACCCGGCTGCATCTGCCTTTCGAGTTGCAGTTCCTGGCCACCGAATCACTGACAGGCTGGAAGAACAACAACTGGGTCGTCACAGCGGTTCCGCTGTCCCATCGCGTGCCGTCCTTCGGATACAGCTTCAGCGAAGCGACGCTCGAGCCCAAACTCGACACCGAAAGGCTGACGCTGCAAGGCATTCCCCAGGGGCCACTCTGGGGGCAGCTGAAAAAAGGCATGGACGTGGTCCATGCAGGAAAGCTGCTGAAGAGCAGCGACTATGTCTGCTATCCCCACAAGCCGAGACGCATCGTGGTCGGCGGAGACAACGACCGTCCCGAGCTGCTGACCGAAGCCTGCCGCGAAGCTCAGGTTCTCGTGCATGAATCGACCTATACCAGCGACACCGCCAGCAAGGTGGGCGCTGGCATGGGCCACAGCGCGGCAGCCTCGGTCGCCCGCTTCGCGCAATCGGTCGGTCTGCCGCATCTGCTGCTGACGCATTTCAGCGCCCGCTATGGGTCGGATGCGAGCCAGTCACCTTCGATCGAAGACCTGCGGAGAGAGGCAAGGGAGCACTACCAGGGCAGCTTGTTCCTGGCTGAGGACTTTGCCCGCTATCGTCTGGACAAGACGGGGCAGTTGAGCCGCGTTTCGTAGCGCCTTGCCTTCTGCCCGCACAGATCGGCCGGTCTGTCAGGCAGAAACAAAAACGCCCGACCGGGCCGGTCGGGCGTTTTGTCGCGGTGCATCAGACCAGGCGCATCGGCCCTTCAACGCCTTGCTGTGGACAGCCCCATCGCCTCGGCCACCAGCTCGCGCTCCTGCCGGTGATGGACCGCATAGGAGGACGTCGCGCCCGACGCCGTGTTCGGCCGCGACACGCAGCGCAGCTCGACGCCATGCGGGCACGCCTCGTTGAGATCGTCACGCACGAACGACCAGGCTCCGTGATGCAGGTTCTCCTCTTGCGCCCACACCAGGGTCCGCAGGCGGGGGTAGCGCTCGAGCACGCGGGCCAGCACGGCCGTCGGGAAGGGATACAGCTCCTCCACACGCACCAGGGCCACATCGGCCAGGGCGTGCTGCAGGCGGGCGCGCTGCAGCTGGTAGTACAGCTTGCCGCTGCACAGCACCAGGCGCGTCACCTCCGAAGGAGAACTGATCTCGCTGTCGTCCAGCACCGGCTGGAACTCGCCGGCCAGCAGCTGCTCGACCGGCGAATGGGAGCCGGGCTCCTTGTAGAGCTTGACCTTCGGCGTCATGACGACCAGCGGCTTGCGCACCTCGCAGAAGGCCTGCCGGCGCAACAGGTGGAACAGCTGCGCCGAGGTCGACGGATAGGCCACCCGCAGGTTGTCGCCGCCGCACAGCGACAGGAAACGGCCCAGATGGGCATTCGAATGCTCCGGGCCGACACCTTCGTGCCCATGCGGCAAGAGCATGGCCAGGGCCGAGCGAGCGCCCCACTTCTCCTCGCCGGCGCTGATGTACTGGTCCAGGTAGACCTGGGCACCGTTGACAAAGTCGCCGAACTGGGCTTCCCAGACCGTCAGGCCGCGCGAGGCCTGCAGGCTGTAGCCATACTCGAAGCCCACCACGGCCTCTTCCGAGAGCACCGAATTGACCACGTCGAAACGCCCCGGGGCGCCCAGTTGCCGCAGCGGGATGAGGTCTTCCTGCCCGGCATGCTGCGAGGCCTGGTTGTGCCATGCGGCGTGCCGGTGCATGAAGGTTCCGCGTCGGACATCCAGCCCGGAGATACGCACGTCGACGCCCGCGCTCAGCACGGAGGCATACGCCATGTTCTCGGCGAAACACCAGTCCGCAGCGTTGGTTTCGCCGCTCGCCACACGCTGCCAGCGCTCGATGAGGGCCTGGATGTGCTCGTGCGGCTCGAAACCCTTGGGCAGCTGTGTCATCGCGGCGACCGCCGCGCCGAGCGCGGCCTGCGTGAACGGCACAGCCGGCGGCACGGGGAAGGTGTCGGACGGTGCGGCCTCGTGGAAACGCCTGCTCGTGTCGCTGAAGGTCGCGGTCGCGGCCGAGCGGCGCGAAGCGATATAGGCCGCCATCTCGGCTTGCGACGCCAGGCCGGCAGAGACCAGCGCCGAGCCATACACCTCGACGACGGTGGGCTTGAGATCGGTCGCCGCGTAGCCGACGGGATTGGTGAGCTTGGGCAGGTCGTGCTCGGAATGCCCGAGGCGGCGGTAGCCGATCAGGTCGATGACCACGTCGCTCCCGAAGCTCATGCGGTAGTCGAGTGCGATCGCGGCGGCACGCAGCAATTGCTCCGGGGCATCGGCATTGACGCGCAGGATGGGCGCATCGATCATCCGCGTCACGTCCGTGCAGTAGCGGGCCTGGGCCGCGTTCATCAGGTTGAGTTCGGTGAAACCGACCTGGTTGTTGATGATCACATGGACCGTGCCGCCGACCGAGTAGCCCGGCTTCTGGCTCAGTGCCAGCGTCTCCATCACGACCCCCTGGCCGGCGAAGGCGGCGTCGCCATGCAGCACCAGGGCCAGCGCCTGGCCGCGCTTGTCGGACCTCTGCAGCGCCCGGCTGGCGTGTGTCATGCCGGTCACGACGGGGTAGACGCTCTGCAGGTGCGAGGGGTTGTGGGCCAGCGTGACCGAAATGTCGCCCTGCTTCGTGCTCACCGTCCGGGAAGCGCCCAGGTGGTACACCAGGTCGGAGTGCATTTCCGGATGGGGTGAGGCGGGGTCGAAGTAGTCGAGGATCTGCGCCGGCGGCAGGCCCAATACGTTGACCAGCACATTGACCCGTCCGCGATGCGGCATGCCCATGAAGATCTCGCTCAGCCCGTGCGCGGCGGCCTCTTCGATCAAGGCGTCGAGCAGCGGCACCAGCGCCTCGCATCCCTCCAGCGAGAAGCGCTTCGCGTCAGGAAAGCGCTCCGCCACGTGTTGCTCCCAAGCCTGGGCGTGGATCAGGCGGTCCAGCAGCCCTTGTCCGTCGGCCTGCGCCGGCGTGTACGCCGACTCCATCCTGGCGTAGAGCCAGGCACAGCGGTCCTCGTCCCGCACCGCGGAGGCATCCAGCGCGAGGGCGCCGCAGTACGCGGCCTTCAGCCGCCGGTCCAGTTCGCCGACTCGGCGGGCGCCGAGCCACGCCTGGCCGTCGCCCGTCAGGGTATCCGTGGGCGAAAGTCCGAATCGCGCCGGCGAAATCAGCTGCGGGTCCAGCGGCTTTGCCTCACCCGTCGGGTCGAGTGCCGCAAAGCGGTGGCCTTCGCGCCGATGAGCGTCGATGAAGCGCTCGACGTCGCCCGGCCCGCCAGCGGCGGCGGTGAGGACGCCGGGTGCGTCGGAATCGAGTTGGATCTGGGACCGGCCACTTTGCTGTGCCGCGTCCGCGAAAAGCGTATCTGTTGACATAGGTCTCTTTGACCGTGAGGAATGTGAAGTCGAAACGCTCCATGACGCAGCCGCGCCTCTACCGCGCCGCTGCGTCATGGCAATCACCGGAATTCAGGCCGTACGCATCCCTGCGGGCGGCATGGCCTGGCCTGGAAGGGCGAGTCGGCGCGGCGGGCATCGCCGACCGTGTCTCGCCTTGCGTTGCACGGGGCAGCCGCATCTCTGCGGCCGCAAGAGGCGCTCAGAGCGAGAAGGCCCGCACCACGTCGGTCAGCTGCTTGGCCTGCTCATTCATCGCATGCGCCGATGCGGTGCTCTGTTCCACCATCGCAGCGTTCTTCTGCGTCGAGTCGTCCATCTGGAGGATCGCCGCGTTGACCTGTTCGATGCCCATGCTCTGCTCGCGGCTGGAGGCACTGATCTCGGCCACGATGCTGCTGACCTGCGCGATGCTGGTCACGACCTGATTCATCGTTGCGCCGGCCTGCTCGACCATCTTGCTTCCCTGGTCGACCTGTTCGACCGAGGCGTCGATCAGCGACTTGATCTCCTTGGCCGCCTGTGCGCTGCGCTGGGCGAGGCTGCGAACTTCACCGGCCACCACCGCGAAGCCGCGGCCCTGCTCGCCGGCGCGAGCCGCCTCGACCGCGGCGTTCAAGGCCAGGATGTTGGTCTGGAAGGCGATGCCGTCGATCACGTCGATGATTTCGACGATACGCTTGGACGAGGTGGCGATCGAACCCATCGTGTCGATCACCTGCCCCACCACCTGGCCGCCCTCGGCGGCGATCTTCGACGCCGCAACCGCCGACTTGCTGGCCTCGGTCGCACCGTCGGCACTGAGCTTGACGGCCGAGGTCAGCTGCTCCATCGCGGACGCGGTTTCCTCCAGCGCGCTCGCTTGCTGCTCGGTCCGCGCCGACAGGTCCAGGTTGCCTTGCGACACTTCGTGGGCCGCGCTGGCGATGGTGTCCGAGCCGACACGCACCTGGGAGACGATGCGGTGCAGGCTCTGCACCATGTGCTGCAGGGCATTGATCAGGCGGCCGACTTCGTCCTTGTTCTCGACCTGCACCTGATGGGTCAGGTTGCCGGCAGCGACCGATTCGGCCAGATCGATGGCGCGCTGGATCGGACGGGTGATGGACCGGGTGATGTAGTAAGCCGTCGCCGCGCCGAGCAGCATTGCCACGAGCGATGCCGCGATCATCTGGATCTTCGCGAGGCGCGAGCTCTCCCGGGCACCGGCGACGTCGTCGGCCATGCTCTTGGTTTGCAGATCGACCATCTTGTCGATCAGCGCGTAGTACTTCGCCTGCGGTCCCGGCATGTCATTCTGGTAGACCGCCATCGCCTCGTCGCGCTGGCCCTTGGCCATCAGGTCGAAGACCTTGCGCACGAGAACGCCATACTCCTTGCGGGCTTTGGTCTGCTCTTCGAAGATCGCCTTGCTTTCCGGCGAGTTGAGCATCTTCTCGAACTTGGCCAGGTTCTCCGTGTTGGCAGCGCGCACAGCGGCGTAGTCGTCGTTGTACTTTTTCGTCTGCTCGGGCGTCGTCGCCAGCAGAAGGCGGCCGATGATGATCATGCCCTTGTCGCCCACGGACTTGATCGTGTTGCTCATCGCGATCTGGGCATAGCGATCATCCACCACGCTGTCCATGACGGTGCCGAGGCGGTTCACCACTGAAACGCCCACGGCGAGCGTCAACAGCAACAGCGCGATAACGACCGAGAAGGCCAGCGCCAACCGGGAACCTATCTTCAGGTTTGCGATATTCATTTGAGACCTTGATATCGATTTGACTGCAGCACGAGCGGCAGCCGCGCCCATGTCGCCCGCAGCGGCTGCATGCGCCGCCGGAGCTTCAGGCGAAATCATCGGCATTCCGATACCAGGGATTGAGGGGCGCGCGTCGCTCCGGAGGCTATTTCGTGCGATTTGTGGCGAGCTGCAGCCGAGCGCCGGCGTATTCACGATTCAGCGTGTTTTGCCGCGGCGAATGTCAATTGAATCGACGGCTGATGGGCTGGCGAGACGGTCAGGGAAATGCTTACCCGGCCTCATTGATTCTCGATATAAACGCGCTCCTGGCTGATCGAGCGCATCGCTTCAGGCAGGCGCGCCCCTGCGCGCCTGCCCTGCCTCGGACCACGTCCCGGGTCACACTCCGTGCGGGTCGGTCCGGGGAACGCGGCCGGACTCAGAAGCCGGCTTCCAGGCTGTAGACGCCCTGAACCCCGGTGCTGCCCGAGTAGTAGCGGACCTCGATGTAGTAGGTGCCGCCGGCCGCCGGGGCATTCACCGTCACCGTGTCGCGTTGGCCGGTCGGCCGCTCGCTGCGCCCGACCCGCGCGCCGCTGGCGTTGTAGACGTAAAGGTCATAGTCCGCGCTGCTGTTGGGCGACAGCGCCACCGACAGGGTGCGCCCCGCGCCAACCGCCACCCGGAAGTAATCGCGGTCGCTGCTGCTGCCCATGCTTCCCTGCACGGTGCTGCCGCTCTCGGCAATGACCTGCGCCTGCGACAGCCGGTTGTTGGGCTCGGCCTCGACGATGTCGCCGCCGCCGCCACCGCCGTCTCCGCCCGCCGCCGCCACCGCTGCAGCGGCGTCCACGATACCCCGGCCGCAGCCCGAGCAAGAGCCCGGAAAGCGCCGCGCGGTGTCGGCCAGCACGCCGGCGACCTGATCGGGCGTCAGCGCAGCGTTGGCCTGCAGCACCAGCGCGGCGGCGCCCGCCACGTGAGGCGCCGCCATCGAGGTGCCCTGGTAGAAACCGAAGCTGTCCGCCCCCGGGCCGCCCTGCCCGGCGTTGAGCGTGGACAGGATGCCGTTGCTGTCGCTGCGGCTGGTCTCCCCGCCGGGGGCCGCCAGCTCGACCACCGAGCCATAGTTGGAGTAGTAGCTGCGGCCGCCGCTGCGGTTGGTGGCCGCCACGGTGATCACGCCGCTGCAATTGGCCGGCGTGAAGCCGCTGGCGTCGGAGGAGGAGTTGCCCGCCGCCACCACCACCACGGTCTTGCGGCTGCGTGCCTGGTTGATCGCGTCCTGCGTGGTGCGGTCGCAGCTGCCGCCGCCGCCGAGCGAGAGATTGATCACGCGCGCCGGGTTGGCATTGGCCGGCACGCCGCTCACGCTGCCGCCGGAGGCCCAGATGATGCCTTGCGCGATGTCGGAGGTGTAGCCGCCGCACTTGCCCAGCACCCGCACCGGCACCACCTTGGCGTTGTAGGCCACACCCACCACGCCGGTGCCGTTGGCGGCCGCGGCAATGGTCCCGGCCACGTGGGTGCCATGCCAGCTGCTGGATTGGCCCCGCGATTGCCCGCACTCCCCGGCGGAGAAGCCGTCGCCCGGATCGCTGGCGTCGCTGTCGCGTCCCCCGCCATCGTTGCCGGTCTCGGCATCGCTGATGAAGTCATAGCCGGGCAGCAGGTTGGCGCGCAAGTCGGCATGCGGGCGGTAGCCGGTGTCGATGACCGCGACCACCACGCCGGCCCCGGTGGCGCTGTCCCAGGCCGGGGGCAGGTTCAGACCACCGGTGGTTTCGAAGTAGTGCCACTGCTCGCCGTAGCGTGTGTCGGTCGGCGTGGCCTGGATCTGCAGCATGCGGTCCGGCTCGGCGTATTCCACGTTGGGATCGTCGGCCGCGATGCCCTCGGCCAGCGCGCGGGCCTCCTCCAGCGACACGCGCCGCGACAGGCGCAGCACATCGGCCTGCGTCGTCAGCTGGCGTTGCGCGGTCACCGCGACGCCGAGTCGCGAGGCCGCTGCGCTGCTGTTCATGCCGCGCAGCGCCGATGACTGCAGACGTCTGGCAGCGGTCGATTTGTACTTCACGATCACTTGGTCGGTCGCCGCCGGGACGGCGTGCGAGCTCGCGACACCAAAGTTGGACCACACGGTGCTGCCCCTTTCGGCGCTTTCCCCGGCATGGGCGGACAGACAAAAGGCAAGACCGATGGCGGCCGCCAGGCCGACACGTGGGACGGCACATGAGACGGCCGACGGTTGGAAACGAGAGAACATTCAGGCAACCTCGTAGCTTGATCAAGGTGGTGCAACGGCGCCCCCGCGGCCCTTCGGATCGCAAAGGGCCAGGACAGGCACCGGACGACTGCGGAGACCGTACCGCGCTTCGCACCGGTGGCCCTCCCCTGTCCTCAAGTCGTGGGGCGGCACGCCGGTCGTTCTCCTTGCCATGCGCTCGTCATCTTTGTCAGTTGACCTATCGAACACAAGACTGCGCAAATGCTATTCGCGACCTCGCGAAACTGACAAGCCGCGATACCAGCTCTGACAACTGTCTATCGACCTGGTCTTTTCAAAGTCCTGAGGGTGTGCTGCGCTTCACGTCGGCTCGAACCGCCTCGCAGTCGGTCTTCATCCGATGTGCGACCAAGCCGCGTGCTGGAGCAACTGGCGCACCAGCAGTGCCACGTCACCGACCTTCTGGAGCATGATGTCCACGCCGGCTTCACGCAAGCGCGCGACCAGCGTTGCGTCCAGCTCGGCCGACATGACGGCCACCGCGCTCGGCATGCCTCCGTCGCGCGCGCGCAGCGCGTCGAGGATGCGGAACACATCGCCGTCCGAGAGGTTGACGTCGCTCAGGACCGCTGCGATCGAGGGCCCGTCCGCCTGCAAGCGTTCGACCGCCTGGGCCACCGTGGTCGCTGTGCACACATTGAAGCCCTGCTGCTGCAGCGCCTGCTCCAGCAGCATCGCGTAGACCTCGGCATCCTCCACCAGCAGAAGCCGCGGCCGCGCGGCGTCCCTCCTCGCCGCCACCCCGGGGTCGGCCGGATCGACCTCGCGGTCCAGCCCCTCGGCGCGGCGTGCCCGCCAGCGCAGTCGTACCGTCGTGCCCTTCCCCGGCTCACTGTGCAAGCTCAGCTCGCCGTGCATCAGCACGGCGAGGTCACGGCAGAGTGCCAAGCCGAGGCCGCTGGCGCCTTCGGACGCGCGGGCGCCCTGCGCACCCACGAAGTAGCGCTGGAACAACTGCGCCTGCTCCTGAGCCGTCAAGCCGGGACCCTGGTCCGACACGGCGATCTCGACGTCGTAGCACGCCGGCGCGTCGCTCGCCGGCTCGCACCGCGCGACGACACGCACCTCGCCGACCTGTGAGTACTTGACGGCGTTGCTGAGAAGGTTGCGCACGATCTGCTGCAGCCTCATTGCATCGATGCACAAGGGAGGATCGTGCCCGGCCGGCAGCAGCTGCAGCGACAGCCCTTTGGCAACCGCCGCCGGACGCATCTCTTCGACGACACTGCGCAGCACCGGTAACAGGTGGTCCGACTTGACGTTCAGCCGCAGCCGCCCCTCCTCCAGCCTGTCGCGGTCGAGCAGATTGTTCAGCAAGCCCAGCGTGGCGCGCGCCGACGTGGCGAGCGAGGTCACGATGTTCGAGGTCGCTTGCCTCGAACTGCGCAGCAACTCGGCTCCGGCGATGACGGAGTGCAGGGAGTTGCGCACTTCGTGCGCCAGAAAGGTGACGAACCGCTCGGCGGCGGCGCTGTGGCGCTCGGCCTCCTGCTGCGCCTCGCGGGTACGGCGCACTTCAGCGTGCAGGCGCCGGCTGTGCCACCACCACAGGAGCAGCAGCACCGTCAGCACGCCGGCCGCCCAGGGCATGGCTTTCAACAGGGCCGCCCGTGCCACCTGCCGCGGCGAAGGCGGCGCGAACCAGCGGCCTTTCAGCCCGACCAGTTCGTCGCGGACCACGGCGTCGAGCGCACGCTTGAGCAAGGGTGGCAGGGCCGGATCACGACGTGAGACGGCCAGGGTGTGCTCGTGCCGCACGTCGCCGACCGCCCCGAGCAGTTGCAAATCGCCGCGCAGCCCGTCCGCCGACTGCGTCACCACCTCCAACAGGCCCGTCAGGGCGGCGTCGGCTTCGCCACGGCGCACGCGCTCGAGACAGCCCGCCAGGCTCTCGCAGGCGACCTGCTTGATGCCGGGATAGCGGGAGTCGATCAGCGGTCGCGAAAAATGCTGCACGGGCAGCGCGAGCCGGCGCCCGTTCATCTGCTCCAGGTCCCAGGTGGTCGCGCCCGCCGGCCCCAGCAACACCACGGGGTCCTCCATGAACGGACCGACAAAACGCAGCTGGCTTCCGAGCTCGCCGGTTTCCACCAGACCGATGCCGATGTCGATCTCCCCAGCCGCCATCGCCTGGGCGATCTCCGGCGCTTTCGCCACCCGCCAAGCCCCCACGCGCAATCCCAGCCGTGCCAGCACGGCTCGGAGCACGTCGACCGACAGACCGGCCGGTCGGCCCTCGGCATCGAGGAAGGTGAAGGGGGCTTGATGCGCGACCAGCCCCACCACCAGGGGCCGGATGTCGCGCAGCTGCCCCCGCTCCTGCGCGCTGAAGACGAGGTCGCTGCTGCGTTTCACGGTGATGGGGCGAGGGCTCCAGCGTTCGATGACCGATTGCCGACGCGTCTCTCCAACGGCATCCAGCGCTGCGGAGATCCGCTCCGCCAGCTCCGCCTGCCCCGCCGGCACGGCAAAGTGCAGCTCGCCGGACGGCAGTGTCAAGGTGCGAGCGATCCGCAGCCCCTTCACCCGCTTGCTCTCGATCAGGGCGACGACCACCGGCTCGGCTTCCAGCAGCATGTCGGCCTGTCCCGACACCACGCTCATCAGGCCCTGCTCCAGGCTGTTGACCTCCAGCCGGCGGGCGAGCGGGAACAGGCGCTGCGTCGTCGATTCTGAGACGTAGCCGCGCACGACGGCGATGCGACGACCGCCCAGGTCCGGTGTCATCGGTGCCGACGTGTCCTGCGCGCGTGTCACCAAAGCCTGCTTGATCACCGCATAACCCTTGGAGAAGGCCAGGCCGCGCGCTCGCTCGGGCGTGTGCGCGATCGAACTCGCCAGCTGGATGTCGCCCTTGCGCAAGGCTGCCTCGAGCGCAAGGTAACTCTCGTAGCGCACCGGGAGGATGACGGCATCGAGCTGGACCGCCATCAGCTGCAGCAATTCGAGATCGGCCCCGCCGGGCGGGCCGGCGGCCGGCCACATCTGGAAGGGACCGAAATCGGCCAGCATGCCGTATCGCAACACGGCGGGCCGCGTGCCGGCTCGAACCGGCCCGGCTTCGGCGCTGCCAGGCCTGTCCTGAGCCCACACGGTCGCGCAGGCAAGCAGCAGCACGCCCCATAACAAGCCCAGCACGCCCCCCCGCCGGCGGCACCGAGGTGCCGGGCGCCAAGGGGAGAGAAGGACACCTTGCATTCCCACAGCCGTCTCCGGTGGTCCTGAGGACGTTAACCGCAGGGTCGCTGCTTGCCAAGCCGGCGTCGTTGCTGGTAGCCGCTCCACACTGCCGGCATGGCAGAGCTCCGGTCCCGGACAGAAAACCGGGCGTGCGCGCCCTGCCCCCCCGGACGGTGGTCCGGCTGCAACGACCCGCCGGCTTGATTGATTCACATGCACTCGGGTTTTATGGCTTGGCAAGCAAGCGATGAACCTGTTCTGCATGTCGCCGGCCAGGAAAAGCAATTTCAGGTGTGGCATGCACCGGGGTCGGCTGCGTTCGACGGAGTACCGCTACGACGTCCATCGCAGCGGCGACCAAGCCCCGAATGCCTTCGAAGTCGAAGTCCGGGCCATGCGCATGGCCCAGCCGAACCACCACCAGACGCTGCGACGGCAGCACGGCGATGCGCTGGCCGAGATTGCCGAAGGCGAATACGCGTCCGCCGGCAAGCCCAATGCCACCCGCCCGCGGGCACGCGCGCTCTGCCCACGGTTGATCCACCATCCGGCGCCGTAGTCCGTGTCGAGCGTGGGTGTGGTGGAGAAGCGCGTCCAGCCTTCCGACAGGAGGCGCCGGCCGTCCACCATGCCGTCGTTGAGGAAGAGCTGGCCGAAACGCGCCCAGTCACGCGCCGAGGCCAGCATGTAGTGCCCGCCCACCGCCGTGCCGGTGCGATCCATCTCCCGCGTGACGCTGCGCATCCCGAGCGGATCAAGGAGCTCGCGAAACGCGAAGCGCTGCATCGCTTGCGCGATGCAGCCGACCGCGTCGCGCACGATGCGCGCGGCCCAGTGTGTGCTGGCGCTGCCGCAGGACCAGCGCGTGCCTATCCTATTTCAGCACGCAGCCCTGCAAGGGCAGGAAGTCGGAATTCATCGTGAATCCGACGCTACAAGACGCCTTGAAGGCCGCCCCTTCCTTCAGGGCCGCCAGCTTCTCGGCTTTGGTCGCCTCACTGAAGCTGGCACGTGCGAGTTCAGCCTCCGACCCTCGGGTGCCGACCGACACCAAGGTCTCGCCCGAAAGACTTACGGTCTTTCCCATCACGATGCCGGAAACTTCGACGACCTTGTTGTACTCCGGCATCTGATCCGAGGAGCGACCGCTTTTTTCATAGCTTTTGTACAGCTTGGCGATCGGCATGTCGGCGGAGAACGCCGAGGCGGCCATGCAGGACAAGAGGATCAATGCGGCGGCTTTGACTTTCATTCTTTGACTTTCCATGTGGTGGGTGAAGCGCAGGATGGCCCGACAGAGCGCGCGATGAACACGCACGCCCGGCCGTCGAGCGCTGCCTTTGGGAACCTCCCTGGTCCTGTGCGGCCGGTGCTGAGCACTCTGCGGTGGGGCGGCCTGGCCGGACGGGACGCGCGCAAAGTGTAGGGGGGCCGCCTTGCGTTCTGTCCCACCCACTTCGGGGGCCGAATGTGTCAACCGGTAGGTCGGATCGCTACGAAGACCTTTTTCGACCGATCGCCACCCCGGTGAGGGCTTGGTTGATGTGCACGGAGTTGTACTGCTCGCCGTAGGTGCTGAAGCCGACCGCCCCATGCGCCGCCATCAGTTCGCCGCCCTGCCGCACGACACCCTCGGCCACCATCTCGTGGTAACGGCACATGCAGTCGCAGGCAATCAGCAGTTCCGGCGTCCCGATGTGTTGACGGATGGCGTCGAGGCGGCGCCTCAGGGCTTCCAGCAGATCGGTGGGCTGGGCCAGCGTCAACACCACGCCGGCATCGATCGCGCAGGCGAAGGTCAGGCTCATGTCGTCCTCGATCCATCCGATGGTGCGCGGATAGAACTCGCCGCGGCGCATCACACCGACAGGGTGGCGCGCGACCACCGTGATGTCCAGTTGGCCGACGTCGATGCCCACCTGCCGCGCGTACTCGACCGCCGCCGGCTCGCCGTTGATCTCCCGGACCGTGCGCTGGTCGGGGTCGGCCTCGGTGATGACCATGCGGGTCGAGGTCGGAACGAAGCTGTCAGTCTTGAAGACGACGAAGGGATGCGGGGTCGACACCAGCACGAACACGGCGTGGTCGCGATGGAAGCGGCCGCCGTGCAGCACATGAGGGTGCTTGCCCATCTCCAGGCCGTCGCCCGCCGACCCGCCGAACAGCTCGATGTCCGCCAGCGCCACGTGCAGCGAGTGGGCCACCCGCTCCTCCTGCCGGGAGCTGCCGTCGATCAGCAGAAAGCCGAAGGTGTTGTCGCGGGACGGGCTTGCGCCTTGCGCCGCGAGCTCGCCCAGCATGTCGCCGACGAGGGCCTGCCCATCCGACGCGCGGTGGGCCTGCAGGCCTTCGATCGCGCGCACCGAGACCGAAAACTCGCGCGAGGACAGGCTGAAGCCGGTCAGCGTGTCCGTGCCATACCCCCTCGGCCCGATTTCGGCGCCCGTGGTACAGCCGATCAAGGGCGTGTCGCCAAAACGCTCGCGCAGCGCCTGCGCGAGGCGCTCGCGGTCGTACCCGGGCGAGCAGAACACGACCGCCAGGGCCAGCCCGGGTTGCCAGATCTGGTCGAACAGCTCGGCCGCGGCGCGCTGCGGGTCCCGCTGCATGCTCATGCCGCGCAGGATGGACGGCGAGGGGGATTCGAATTTCGGAACCAACGGGCACTCCATCTGAATGCAGCAGCGCCCGCAACGTCGGAGGACAGCGCGGGGGCTCAGCTGCCCAACCTTTTGATATCGGCGGACCGCCAGGGAACTTGAAGCGGGCCACCGTCCTGTGGAGGCGTCGGAATGTGACAGCCGTCACGCCGCGAGCACCCCCGGCCTTCCAGCGTGCGCCGCGCCGGCGCGAAACTTTTAATCAGTACTTAAAGCGCAAGCTTCACCATGCGGGCTGTCGCTGAGGGTCGGGTTGGCCGCAGCGCGGGGCTGAACGACTGAAGGGGGTCCTCTTGCCGCGTCCTTATCTCACGAAGTCGCTCGTTCGCTGGCTTGTCCTCACCGGAGTTGCCGTCGCCATGACCGGTCTATCGCTGTCCGCCTGCAGGAGCTTGCCTGCCCATCCCGACTCGCCCCAGCAGCGCGACGGGCGCTTCCACAACGTGGTGCAGGCCGAGCAACCCGGCTGGCGCAGGTCGCTCGGCATCCTGTGGCGGTTCATGTTCGAGAAACCCAGCAACACGGTCCCGCCGCAGCCCGTGCCGGTGCAGCCGCTCAGCACCGAGCAACTGCAGGCCGCGCCCGACGGCAGTCTGTTCCGGCTCGGCCATTCCACCTTGCTGATGAAACTCGAGGGCGCCTACTGGCTGACGGATCCGGTTTTCTCGGAGCGTGCCTCGCCGGTGCAATGGGCGGGGCCCAAGCGTTTCCATGCGTCGCCGATCGGCATCTCCGACTTGCCCGAGATCGAGGCCGTGGTCCTGTCGCACGACCACTACGACCACCTGGACCACCACGCGATCCTGCAGTTGGCGCCCAAGGTACGCCACTTCATCACGCCGCTGGGCGTGGGCGACCGGCTGCTGGCCTGGGGCGTCGACCCGGCCAAGGTGCGGCAGCTCGACTGGTGGCAGTCCACGCAGGTCGGCAGCCTGCGCCTCGTCGCCACACCGGCCCAGCACTTCTCCGGCCGCAGCCTGAGCGACCGCAACCAGACGCTGTGGGCCTCCTGGGTGTTCCTCACCGCCGAACTGCGCCTGTTTTTCAGTGGCGACACCGGCTATCACGCCGGCTTCCGGGACATCGGCGAGCGCTACGGGCCTTTCGACGTCACGCTGCTCGAGACCGGTGCCTATGACACCCAGTGGCCTGACGTGCACATGCAGCCGCACGAGACGCTGCAGGCCCACCAGGACCTGCAGGGCCGCTGGCTGCTGCCGGTGCACAACGGCACCTTCGATCTGGCGATGCATGCCTGGGACGACCCGCTGGAGCGTATCGTCGCGCTGGCCGACGCCCAGGGGGTGGCGGTGCTGACGCCCCGGATGGGCGAGGCGGTGTCGCTGCGCCGGCCCAGCCCCACGGCCACCTGGTGGCGCCAGCTGCGGCCGTCCGGCGAGGCCGCCAAGACGGTGGCGCACACAGCAGTCCCGGTTCAGGTTCAATCAGCCCGCTCGACTCCGCTCGGCAGTCCCTGAGCCTCATCGAGTCCGCTGCAGTCAGCACCGCAGCGGTCCGTCTCTTTCCTTCGCCGGCGCTCCGCACGACGCATCCGATACGGTCCGTGCACCGTATATCGCCCTGTGGCCAGACCTCCGCAGCGCGGCGTTCTGCCGCGCCCCCACCACTGCTTCCCTCAGAGAGGAGTCCATCATGGACGACACGCTTCAATGGCGTTCGCAAGCGTCAGGCGATACGGCGGCCGCGGCGCTGGCCGACCAAGACGACGAGCTGCACGTGAGTTGCCGAACGAAATCGAAACTCGCCGCCGTACCCGACATCCTCAGCACGGTGCTGCCCGTGCTGGTGGTCTCGGGCAACGAAATCATCCTGGACTTCATCATCCATGCGAACCACTCGTTCCGCCCCGGCGAGGCGCCGAGGTCCTGCCCCGAGAGCCTCGACGACATCGGGTGGCTGCCGGCCATGAGCGCGAACATCACCGGCGTGGCTTTTCCCTTCAAGGTCGAACTGGCCGCACTCAACAAGCTGCGCGCCCGGGTGAAGTTCGAGCGCCTGGGCCAGGACATCGTGCTCGCCTTCCGACTGAAATACCGCGAAGGGCCCGACACGCCCCGCGACCCGAAAAAGGCCGCGTTCAAGGTGACAGTCCCGCCCGGGCAGAACATGCCCATCGTCACCAGGATCTGAAGGAGGTTCTGCCGCGCCGCTTCTCGAGGTGGCGCGGCCCCTCCCCGCGCATCGGTGGCCTTTGGTCCCCGGGCCGGCCGCGCTCCCACTTATGCGAAGGGGGGGCGGTCCGGCGCGGCAAAGGAGCCCAGCAGGGCCGCCTTTCGGGAACCCAGACACCAGGGCTGGAGCTCCCTGGCTTCGATCAGGCCCTGCTCGAGAAGCAGGCGGATCGGCGTCCGCATGTCATCGCCGTAGAAGCCGAGTTCCAGCAGCGCGCGCAGCGGGGTGTGGCCGTTGACCATGGCGAGGAAACGCCTTGCCGCTACCGACAGCGAGTCGGAGGGAAACACCAGCGCTCGTTGGCCGAGCAGGCTGCGTTGATAGACGGCATCGTCCGAGTAGATCTCATGGTCCTGCGTCGTCATGTCCGGCCTGTCATCTAGAGGTGACAAGCAAAAGCTAGGAGGTGGAGCCGGACATACAAGGGATTTCCTCCACGGTACCAACCTTTGCCTGCCACACTGTCAGAAGGACAAGCAGAAATTCCGAAGTCGGGGCAGTTTGTGACTGCCCGCAGCCCACGCTCCCGCACGTTGCCCGTCATCGAAATAGCTCTGGTTGGGTGCGTTGCGCTCAATGCTGGTTGGTACATCCGTAGGCCCACTCGCGCAAGGCCGACGGGATGAAGCGCTCGGCCTTGTCGTTGGTCTGCGGCCCTAGGCCCGGGTGAACTGGTGGCGATGCCCAACTCCTGGCAGGCGTTGCTGCCCGTGCCGTCTGCCTGCGAACTCCGCGTCCCTTACGCAGGGGTGTCCACGCTCGTGGTATTCAGGCCCGTTACGCGGCAGAATGCCGTCTATCTCCAGTCCAGTCACATCGACAGCAGCATGAACATTCCAGGTCTAGGTGAAGTGAGCAAGGACGAGCAACTGGGGTGGTACTACAGCGAGCCGAAATATTTAGCTCTTCTGAAGGGCGAGCTTGGCCGCGTTGTGATCGATGGGTACGACGAGGATGAGGCACCACAGCAGTACCACGTCGCCATTGCCAACCTGCTTTCCTCCTCCTTCGCAGTCCTTCAGGCCGCAGAGCAGTACGTGTTTCAGTACTACCAGGACATGAACGCTCACTGGGACTCCTCGGATGAAGAGTTTCTTGACATTGGCTCTCCCCCTGAGGTTTGGCGGCACGTCCAACTCGGTAGTGAGCTGGTCGTGAGTCGACGTCACTACGGGGACCGCGGGATATACGTATCGATCGAGTGCAACTGCGATTGGGAGCCGGAGCACGGGCTGCAAATTGTTCTACGAGACGGGAAGGTGGTTACGAAAGTTGGCCCGTATGACGGGCATCTGACAAACTCCGATGCCTTTGCAGACGACGCCCTGGAGAACGTTGTTTACCGCTAGACCCGTCCTCTTTACTGCGCGAATTGCGTCCGAAACTCCTCGTGGCGCTCAGTTCCCCGGACCGCTGTTAGAAAACCAGCGCTACGCACTGTCGGTGTCAATGGGTCGGCCGCGCTTCTCCGCCAAGGACGGAGCGCGACGGGAGGCCGAGCGCGCTGCGATGGCGGACGCGACGGTCAAGGCACGCAACATCGCAGCCGAAGCTGGTGTGCATCTCGGCCGGGCCGTCCAGACCGAGGAGTTGGCGGACAAGGTGTCGAGGTCCGGGGCCTATGGCGACGAGGACGGGGGCTACCCGAGGTGAGGCGCGTCGCCGCCAAACTGTCAGTGAGCCTTGGGGCGGTACACCATGTCGCGCAGCGCCTGATTCAGGCAAGGAAGGCCTTTGCCGTAGGAGCCGCGCCGCTTCTCTTCCTCCTGCAATCGCGCCTTGCGCGCGGCGATCCATTGACGGTCATTCGCCTTCGCCAGTGCGTCTGCAAGCCGTTCACGCCGGTCGGTCGAGGGTGGCGGCAGCCCCTTGTCCATCAACGCTTTCACGGTCAGGGGCGTATCGAAACGCAGGGCGATATCAACCGGCCCACACTCCTCGCACTCCAGGCTGCTCGTCAATCCAGCGGTGTGCCGAGTCTTGTCGGTGACGAGCGTGTCCAGCATTGACAGATACGCATCGATCTGCCCCTCGCTCAACTCGGAGACGGCCGCCGTTCGGGCCCACTGATGAAGCGTGGTCCACCGGAACTCAGTGTCCTTGGCGGCGTGCCCAAGCGGCGGCAGTCCGTGGTCAACGAGCCAGGCGAGTGCGTTGGGAGCCCTCGCGCGAATGGCCACATCCAGCAGAGACTCCCGGAGATAGGGTGAGGACCGGCGTTCATACTCAGACATATGGGTCGCGTCGTTAACCCATGCGGCCGGCCTGGCACCTCGTTTGACCAGCAGCTCGAGCAGTTGCCTGTCGTCAGCCCTTACCGCGCTCGGCAGGGCGGCGTCGAGTTCGTCCTGGGTTGCGGCGTTCAGCACCAGCTGCCGCACCTCGGGCACGGGTCCAAACAGAGCCGCGTCCATGGCGGTCAACGTCGAGACGCCACCTTCCCCTGTAGAGCAGTACCGGTAATCGCCTTCTCCGCTGGGCGCGTAATCCAGTCCTTCGAAGGGTGACAGGTGCTGCTCTGCACGTGCTTGTAGGTACTTGAGAACGTCGACCCGGCCGCGGACCGCCGCCATGCCATACACCAGACTCAGATAGTCATCGTCGCAATGCTCGTCACAGCGGTCGATGGCACGCCTGACTTGCTTGAAGTCGTGCGTCCTGATCGCCTGTTCCACGGCCTCGCGGTGCCTGATCCAGGCCTCGCGCTCGCGGTCCTCGGCACTGAGCACCCACCAGCACAGAGCCAGGCCGCCGAACAGCAGCCCCAGCGTAAACGCTGCGCCGCCACCGCCTCCCGACCGGTAGCTCGCCATGCCGGCATAGACGATGAAGTTCAGCACAGCGAACAACAGGCCCAGCAGCGTCGGAACCAGCAAAGGCGAGATGCCGACGCCTGCGTCGGCCCCTACGACACTGCCGGGCACGAGCACGCAGGCCAGCAGCACCGCGACCACGAGAAAGCCGATGCTGAAGCGGGCGTAGACCTTGAATCCGCCGCCGTCGTGCTGTTCGGCGGAGATCTTTTCTTGCTTCTCGGTCATAGGGGGTCGGTCTTCAACATCGTTAGCGGCTGCGAGGGCGCCAGCAGCGCGCCTTCGAGGAAAGACCTTTTGGTCTTCTCTCCTACGCCTCGTCTTTGAACAGCTTCGAATACGCGACGATGGTGCCGATGACAAACACGGCACCGACAAGCAACACACCGGCGATACCCGACCAGGGCCACTGCATGTACCAGCGAAGCAGCGCTACGAGCACTCCGATCGAGACCGAGCAGAACAACGCCGCTCTCCACACAGGCGCTTTCATCTCCAGACTGCCGTGAACAATGCATCGGCACCCAAGGCGCCGAGGATGCCGCCGACGAACACCCCGAGAGGAACGCAAGCGATGGCTGCAGGACCGCAGAAAGCGCCGCCAGCAGCCCCAAGCGCCGCGCCGCCAGCAAACCCACCGGCAATAGAGACGGCTTCCCTCGCTCCCGCCTCGAGCTTGTCTTCGGCTTGGGCAACGTGGTAGACGGCAATGACAGCGGTCAACGCGAAAAGCCCCCGGCCCGCATACCCCATGGCTCTGGCCCCCATGGAAGCAAGTTTCTGCGGCTGACCGGACTTCTCGACGATCTTCAACCAGACGGCGCGTTGTCGGGTGCTGTCCAGTGCACCAAACGACTTCTTGAACAACTCATCGGCGTACTTGCCCTCGAGCTGGGCCAGCGACTTGCCCTCCTTTTTCATGAACTGCGCCAGGGCCAGCCCGAAATCCGAAGTACGGCCCCGCATCGCGTTCATGATGGTGTTGCGCATCTGCTGAGCTTCGGTGGCCGCCGACTGAGGAGATTGAATGCCGCGAAGGACCCGTGAGCGCAGCTCCTGCGCGTAGGCTTGCGTCTGCGTGATGTAGTCCTGGCGAACCTTGGCATCCGGTATGAATCGTGCCGCAAAGTTGCTCGCTGCAACCTCCAGAGAAGCCAGCTCCTGATCCAGGAACTTTGTGTTCCGTGGGTCCACCATGACACGCTCCCTATTCAATGTTATTGGAGACTTAATCGTAGCAGCACACCTTCCGAGCGCGTCAACTCAAACCCGGGTGAACCACAGAGACAAGGTATTGAGGCTTCACAGCCCGTCCGCTACCTGCATGCGCTGCGGGCCGCCTGAGCGATCCGCCTGCCCGGCTCACTTGCGGGCATCGATTTGCCCCGACTCGATCAAACGGGCCCGCAGCACGTTGCGGCTGATCCCGAGCAGGCGGGCGGCGCGGATCTGGTGCTCGCCGCAGTGCTGGTAGGCGGCACGGACCAGGGTTTGCTCGACCCGCTTGAACAGGTCCTGCCCGCCGTGCCGGCAGAGCTGCTCCAGCACGGCCTCGAGGTCGCGCCACGAAGCTTCGCCCGGCGGGGCGGCCGGCCGTGGCGGCAGCGAGGTCAGCAGGATCTGGTCGCTCGCGATCACGCCGCCCCGGCACAGCAGCAGCGCATGGTGGATCACGTTTTCCAGCTCGCGCACATTGCCCGGCCAGTCGTGGGCGAGCAGCTTGGCCTCGGCCTGCGGGCTGAGCCGGATCAAGGGATAGCCCATGCGCCGCCGGTACTCCAGCAGGAAGTGCCGGGCCAGCGGCACGATGTCGCCGCGCCGCTGCCGCAGCGGCGGCACCTCCAGGTGGGCGGCACGCAGCGCATCGAACAGATCTTCCCGGAACGCGCCCGCCCGCACCGCGAGCTCGAGATCCACCGCGCTCGCCGCCACGAGGCGCACATCGGCCGGCACCGGCCGCCGCCCGCCGATGCGGTGCAGCTGTCGGTCCCGCAGCAGCCTCAGCAGCTTCAGCTGCAGCGGCAGCGTCAGGCGCTCGACTTCATCGAGGAACAGCGTGCCCCCGTGGGCCGCCTCCAGCCACCCCGCGCTGGTCGTGAAGGCCCCCGGGAGAGCGCCCCTCTCGCAGCCGAACAACTCGCGCTCGAGATCGGCCGGCACGAAGGCGCCGCAGTTCACCGCGAGGAAGGCCCGGTCGCGCCGTGGCCCTTCGACATGGATACGCTGCGCGATGAACGCCTGGCCGCAGCCGTTCTCGCCGAGGATCAGCAGGTTCGCTTCGCTGAGTGCGACGCGCTTCAGGTGCTCCAGCAGCGCCAGCGACCCGGGATCCTCGAAAACATCCAGCGCGCCGCGCTGACCGGGGACCTTCCCGGGGACGTCGAGCGGCGGCATGGCGCGGTCGTCCTCCAGGCGGCTCATGAATAGAAGCTCGGTGTCGGGTAGCGCTCGCCGAGCACCCAGTCGCCCAGTTCCTTGAGTTTGCGCTGCACCGGGTCGTGCAGGGTGTGCGTGCGCAGATTGCGCCAGTGCCGGTCCAGGCCCAGGCCCGCGTGGGTCGAGCGCGCGCCGGTCACTTCAAAGAGTCGGTTGCAGATGTCCAGGCCGGTGCGGGTCGAGGCCACCTTGGCCACCGCGATGGCATTGGCCACCTCGCCCCGATCCCGAGTTCCGAGCGCGCTGCCCAATGCGAGCGCCTCGTCCAGCATGCGACCGGCCCGGTCGCCGAGGACACGCACGCCCTCCAGACCGACGAAAAACTCGCCGAAGCTCGCCAGCACATAGGGGTCCGGCTCGATGCCATCGCCTGGCTGCCACGGATGTGCCTGGCGCAGCGTGTAGTGCTTGGCGTCTTCGAAGGCGCCTTCCGCGATGCCGATATAGATGTTCACCAGGATGAGCTGCGCGATCAGCGGTCGCATGCAGGCCAGCGGTGTCGTCAGCGGCCCCGGGTCCCTGAGTATCTCGTCTTCGTCGATGCGCACCCGCTCGAAGTTCACGCTGCCGCTGTCGGTCTGGCGCTGGCCGATGTTGTCCCAGTCCTGCAGCACCGTGATCCCGCTGCGGGCACTCGGCAGGGCCGCGACCACCAGCCTATCGTCGTCCTCCGCGAAAGCGGAGGCGATCAGCATCTCGGAGTCGGTGGCGCCGGAGCAGAAGCTCTTTTTGCCCGAGAACTCGAAATGTCCCCCCAGGCGGCGACACACCGTGCGGCGGTCGAGCGGGTTGAGCGCATTGCCCCAGAACCAGTCCAGGCGGGCCGTGTGCTCGTGCCACGGCCGCCACTGCTCGGGGCGCCCGAACAGCCGCAGCGTTGCGAGCATCAGGTGATGGAAGGCGAACAGGTGCGCGACCGAGCTGTCCACGCGGGCCATCTGCCGCACCACCCCGAGGGTCGGCTGCCATGCGGCGCCGAGGCCGCCGAGCTCGGAGGGGATCGTCAGCGCCAGCAGGCCGCTGCGGCGCAGTTCGTCGCGCTGCGCCTTGGGACTTCCTCCTTGCAGGTCGCGCAGCGCGGCGGTGCTCGCGAAACCTTGCACCAGGGCATGGACCACCTGCGCAACATCGTGGACGGAGCGCGCCCGGCGCGGGGCGTCAACTGCGGCCTCCGCGGCGCCGTCGGCAATGATGTCGGGCAGAGGCTGGGTGACGGTGTTCATCGGGTTCTCGTGAAGCTGCGTTGCTGCTGCAGCAGCAGAGTGCATGCCAAACGCCCGGGCCGCTCCAGCGCCTTGTGCTGCTGCAGACGCAGCAGCACGGTGATCGATATCCAGCAAACACAGCCCCTGCGCTCCTGCCTCTGCTGGATCAGGTGCATCGAGTTCCAGCGCCGAAGCGGGCGCCGCGTCGCCGCCCCCGCCCTGCTTCAAGGCCAGCGACGGCGGCCCCCGCCGGGTCACGCTGCTTCTTGGCGGTAAGAAGCTGCTGCTGGAGCCGCAGAACTGCGGCTCCAGCAGCAAACGCCCCGGCCCGGGACAGCAACCGAATATCGATCCTCACTGCACGATGCAGCGCGCCGGCGATGGCACGTCGGTTGCGTCAGGGCTTCCCACGCAACCTGCCCGCCGATGCGTTTCGGCCACCGGCCCGGGTTGCCTGACCGGATGCAAAGGACCTCCCATGACCCACAGATACAAGCTCGTCGCCATCGTCGGAAGCACGAGCGCCACCTCACGCACCAAGGCCCTCGCCGAGGCCATCGTGGCCGCCCTGCAGAACCACGTCGAGCTCGATGTGGAGTACGTCGAGCTGGCCGCCCTCTGGCGCGATCTCGGTGGCGCGGTGCACACCGACGAACTGGGCCCGGCCGCTGCCAGCGCCCTGGCCGCGATCGAGTCGTCCGACGTCATCGTCGCCGCCAGCCCGGTCTACAAGGGCAGCTACACCGGACTGTTCAAGCACCTGATCGACTTCCTGCACCCGGAGGCGCTGGTCGGCCGCCCGGTGCTGCTGGCGGCCACCGGCGGCAGCGACCGCCATGCCCTGTCGGTCGACCACCAGCTGCGCACCTTGTTCGCCTTCTTCCGCGCCTACACCGTGCCCTCGGCGGTCTATGCAGCCGAGGCCGACTTCGACGGCTACGCGATCAAGAGCACCCCGCTGGCCACCCGGGTGCGCGAGGCGGCCGGGCAAGCGGCGCTGCTGCTGGCCTCCACCGGTGCCGATCGCCTGCCCGCACTGCGCGCCGCCGCCTGATCCCGTCTTCGCCCGCCCCACTTCCTCCAAGGAGTCCCGCATGAGCACGACCCGGAGTTCCGAAGCCGACGCCCTCAAGTTCGCCTACTGGGTGCCCAACGTCAGCGGCGGTCTCGTCATCAGCAAGATCGAACAGCGCACCGGCTGGGACATCGACTACAACCGCCGCCTGGCCCAGGCCGCCGAGAAAAACGGCTTCGACTATGCCTTGAGCCAGATCCGCTTCACCGCCGGCTACGGCGCCGAGTACCAGCACGAGTCGGTGTCGTTCACCCACGCGCTGCTGGCGGCCACCGAGCGGCTCAAGGTGATCGCCGCCGTGCTGCCCGGCCCCTGGAACCCGGTGCTGCTGGCGAAGCAGATCGCCACCATCGACCACCTCACGCAGGGCCGCATCGCGGTCAACATCGTCAGCGGCTGGTTCCGCGGCGAATTCGCCGCCATCGGCGAGCCCTGGCTCGACCACGACGAGCGCTACCGCCGCTCCGAAGAGTTCATCCGCGCGATCAAGGGCGTCTGGACCGAGGACAACTTCACCTTCCGCGGCGACTTCTACCGGTTCCGGGACTACACCCTGCGCCCCAAGCCGCTGCAGCAGCCCCATCCGGAGATCTTCCAGGGCGGCAGCTCGCGCGCCGCGCGCGACATGGCAGCGCGCGTCTCCGACTGGTACTTCACCAACGGCAACACACCGGAGGGCGTGAAGGTTCAGATCGACGACCTCCGGGCCAAGGCCGCACAGGAAGGGCGCTCGGTCAAGATCGGCGTGAACGCCTTCATCATCGCCCGCGACACCGAGGCAGAGGCCCAGCAGGTGCTCGCCGAGATCATCGCCAAGGCGGACCCCGAGGCGGTCAACGCCTTCGGGCACGAAGTCAAGAACGCCGGCAAGGCCTCGCCGGAAGGTGAAGGCAACTGGGCCAGGTCCAGCTTCGACGACCTGGTCCAGTACAACGACGGCTTCCGCACCCAGCTGATCGGCACGCCGCAGCAGATCGCCGAGCGCATCCTGGCCCTCAAGGACGTCGGCGTCGACCTGGTGCTGGCCGGCTTCCTGCACTTCATCGAGGAGGTCGAGTACTTCGGCGCCAAGGTGCTGCCGCTGGTGCGCCAGCTCGAGGAACAGCGCCGCCTCAAGGCCGCCTGAGCCGGACCACGACAGCCCGCCCGCCATGTCCTTGCCTTCCACTCCCCTCGTGGCCTTGCCGTCGCTGCTGCGGCAGGCCGAAGCGCTGCCGCAAGGCGCGGCCCTGCGGGCCAAACGCCTCGGCCTCTGGCACCAGCTCGGCTGGCGCGAGTTCGCCCGGCAGGTCCACCATGCGGCCCGCGGCTGGGCGGCCCTCGGTGTGACGCCCCGGGACACGATCGCCCTGGTGGGCGCCCTCGGCCCGGCCTTCGTCGCCACGCTGTACGCGGCCCAGGCGCTGGGCGTCACGGTCGAGGTGGCCGGCCTGCAAGCCGAGCCCGCACTGCTGGCGACGGCCCGTTTTGTCCTGGCCGACAGCGGCCATGACCTGGAGCGGGTGCTGAGGGACGCGGGCAGCGCACTGCAGGCCGCCGTGGTGGCCGACGCCACCGCGCAAGCCGGCTCGGCGCTGCCGCACGGGGCGCAGCTGCGGTCCTTCGACGAGCTGCTGCGACTCGGCGCGCAAGCCGATGTCCCGCCCCTGCCCGCCTCCACCGCGGCCGTCACCGCCGTCCGCGTGCACGACCGCGGGCAGGTGCGCGAACTGGCCGCTCCCCGGGTGCCCGCGTCGCACGCTGCGGTGCGCGTCGGCGAGCCGGGGCGTGTGTTCGCCGACGTCCCGCCCGACTGGCTGCCGGGATGGGCCTGGCTGCTGTCGGACTGGCCGCACTCGGGCCTGACGCTGGTGCTGCCGGAGCCCGGCGGCGACGCCGGCAGCGATCGCCGCGAGGCCGCGGCGCGGTATTGGCTCGCAGCCCCGGCCCGCGTCCTCGCGGTGGCCGAGACCTTGCAACGCCGCACGCCGCGCAGCGGCCTGGCCGCGAGGGCGCTGCGTGCGGCCTTGAGCGGCGAGCGCCACCCGCTGGCCCGCTGGGCGCGGCGGCGCATCGCCGCCGGCCTCGGCCTGGCCCATACACGCCGCCTGATCGGCGAGGCGGCCGCCGATGCACCCGCCTATGCCGTCCTGGCGGCACTGGGCATCGCGGTGCCCGGAGCGAAAGCCGCGCCGAGCACGCCCGAGGACGACGCGGCCCAGGTCGCCGCTGGACAGCTGGCCTTCGCCGGAGGCACCCCATGAGCGCCCTGCCCGTTTCCCCGGCCGCGACACCGGCGCTGCTGCAGGTCGAGAAGGTCTCGGTCAGCTTCGGCGGCGTGAACGCGGTCACCGACATCAGCTTCGAGGTGCACGAGGGCGAGATCCTCTCGATCATCGGGCCGAACGGCGCCGGCAAGAGTTCGCTGCTGAACGTCATCAACGGCGTTTACCGCGCGAGCGGCGGCCGCGTCGTGGTCGGCGGTCGCGGCTACACCCGGCTGCGCCCGGAGCAGGCCGCCCGCCTCGGCATGGCGCGCAGCTTCCAGAACCTGGCGCTGTTCAAGGGCATGAGCGTGATCGACAACGTGCTCACCGGCCGCACCCTGCGCATGCGGCGCTCCTTCCTCGCGCATGCGCTGCGCAGCCCCGGCGCACGTGCCGAGGAGGCCGAGCAGCGCCGCCGGGCCGAAGCGGCGCTGGAGTTCCTGCACATCCAGTCCCACCGGGACACCCCGGTGGGCCAGCTGTCCTATGGGCTGCAGAAGCGCGTCGAGCTGGCCCGCGCGCTCGCCGCCGAGCCGCGGCTGCTGCTGCTCGACGAGCCCATGGCGGGCATGAACAGCCACGAGAAGCACGAGCTGGCACGGCTGGTGGTCGAGGTGAACCGACGCCTGGGGACCACGATCGTGCTGATCGAGCACGACATGGGGGTGGTGATGGACATCTCCGACCGCGTCGTGGTGCTCGACCACGGTCGCAAGATCGCCGACGGCCCGCCCGCGCAGGTGCGTTGCCAGCCCGAAGTCATCGCCGCCTACCTGGGGGCGGCGCACTGAGCCACGGAGCACGGACATCAACAACATGGAATTTTTCGCCGAAGTCCTCGTCGGCGGCCTGCTGGCCGGCGTCATGTACTCGATGGTCGCGATCGGCTTCGTGCTGATCTACAAGGCCTCGGGCGTGTTCAACTTCGCACAGGGCGCGATGGTGCTGTTCGCGGCACTGACCTTCGTCAGCCTGGTCGAGCGTGGCCTGCCGTTCTGGGCCGCGCTGGGCGCCACCCTCGCGGCCATGGTGGCGCTGGCCCTCGCGATCGGGCGGGTCGTGCTGCGGCCCCTGGTGAACCGGCCGCCCATCGTGCTGTTCATGGCGACGCTGGGCCTGAGCTTCATTCTTGAAGGCGCGGCCCAATGGTTGTGGGGCGCTCAGGTGCACCAGCTCGACCTCGGCATCGCCGACCAGCCCTTCGACGTCGGGGGGGTCTTCATCAGCGCGTTCGACCTGTTCGCCGCGGCCACCGCCGCGGTGCTGGTGGCGGTGCTCGGCATCGGCTTCCAGCGCACCCGCACCGGCCTGACGCTGCGCGGCGTCGCCGACGACCCGCTCGCGGCCCTGGCCGTCGGCGTGAACATCGAACGGGTGTGGGCCGTGGTGTGGTCGGTGGGCGGCGCGGTCGCGCTGGTCGCCGGGCTGCTGTGGGGCGCGCGCACCGGCGTGCAGTTCTCCCTCTCCTACGTCGTGCTCAAGGCGCTGCCGGTCCTGATCATCGGCGGCTTCTCATCGATCGCCGGCGCCATCGTCGGCGGGCTGCTGATCGGCGCCACCGAAAAGCTGGCCGAGGTCTACGTGGGCTCGCTGGTCGGCGGCGGCATCGAGAACTGGTTCCCCTACCTGCTGGCGCTGCTGTTCCTCTTCTGGCGCCCGTTCGGCCTGTTCGGCCAACGCACCGTGCAACGCATCTGAGACCCGCCATGAGCCACGCCCGGCCGCCCGAAGGGGCTCGCACCGCAGTGCGCAGCACGGAGGTTATCCAATGAGCCTTGCTGCTGCCTCCTACCTCGGCCCGGTCGTCCCGGCCCGGCGCGGTCTCGCCCCCGGCGGCGCCGCCTGGGTCCTGCTCCTGCTGCTGGCCGGCGGAGTGGTGCCCTTCGTCGCGAACGACTACTGGTTCTCGGCCGTGCTGCTGCCCTTCCTGGTGTTCTCGCTCGCGGGGCTGGGTCTCAACCTCCTCACCGGCTATGCCGGGCAGCTGTCGGTCGGCTCCGCCGCCTTCATGGCGATCGGCGCCTTCGCCACCTACAACTTCGCGCTGCGCCTGCCCGGACTGCCGCTGCCGCTGTGTTTCGCGCTGGGCGGCGGCGTGGCCGCGCTGTTCGGCCTGCTGGTGGGGCTGCCCAGCCTGCGCATCAAGGGCTTTTATCTGATCGTGTCCTCGCTCGCGGCGCAGTTTTTCGTGCAGTGGGTGCTGGTCAGGTTCGGCTGGTTCTCCGACTACAACGCCTCGGGCGTGATCAGCGCGCCCCGGCTGGTCGTCGCCGGCCTCGACTTCAGCACGCCGGCCGGACGCTACCTGTTCACGCTGTGCATCGTGGCCGTGCTGACGGTGCTGGCCCACAACCTGGTGCACAGCGCCACCGGCCGCCACTGGATGGCAGTGCGCGACACCGACACCGCCGCCGCCGTGATCGGCATCCCGACGGCAGCTGCCAAGCTGCTGGCCTTCGGCATCAGCTCCTTCTACCTCGGCATCGCCGGGGCGCTGTGGGCCTTCGCCTACATCGGCACGGTGGAGCCGCACGGCTTCGACCTCACCCGCTCCTTCCAGGTGCTCTTCATCGTCATCATCGGCGGGCTGGGCAGCATCGCGGGCAGCTTTCTCGGTGCCGCCTTCATCGTGCTCTTCCCGGTGCTGCTGTCGGTCGCCGCGTCGCGCTGGCTCGATGGGGTGATCGCCCCCGGCAACCTCGAGAACGCCCAGAAGATCGTGTTCGGCGCACTGATCATCGTTTTCCTCATCAAGGAACCGGAGGGCCTCGCGCGCCTGCTGCGGCGCCGCTGGCAGCGTTGTCGCGCCTGGCCGCTCCAAGCCTGACCCCCTGCCCACCGTCCGCGCCCGGCGCGCCGTGATCGGCGCGCCGGAAGGCGCCGCCTTGCCCGATTTTTTTCGACACAGGAGAGAGAGCATGACCCACAACTTCCAAGCACTCGCGCTGGCGCTCGTCGCCGCCGCCGTCCTCGCCACGCCGATGCAGGCTGCCCAGGCGCAGTCCGAACAGCAGTACTTTCCGCTGCAAAGCTACCGGGTCGGCCCTTACGCCGCCGGCGGCACCGGTTTCTTCGGCGGCTTCATCGATTACCTGCAGCTCGTCAACCTGCGTGACGGCGGCGTCAACGGGGTCAAGCTGAGCTGGAGCGAGTGCGAGACCGAGTACGTGGTCGAGAAAGGCGTCGAATGCTACGAGCGCCTGAAGAAAGGCCTCAACGGCGCCCCGGCGGCGGCCACCAACCCGCTGTCGGTCGGCATCGCCTATGCAACGCTGGAGCGCTCCACCGCGGACAAGCTGCCCCTGATCACCATCAACCACGGCCGCACCGACTCGACCGACGGCCGCGTCTTCCCCTACGCCTTCCCGCTGCAGCTGAACCCCTACAGCGAGGTCTCGGCCATCGTCAACTACATCGGCCAGAAGAGCGGCGGGCTGGAGAAACTCAAGGGCAAGAAGATCGTCACGCTGTACCACGGCTCGCCCTACGGCAAGGAGACCATCCCGGTGCTGGACATCCTGGCGAAGAAGTACGGCTTCAAGATCCTGCACGTCGAGGTGCCCCACCCCGGCAACGAGCAGCAATCGCAGTGGCTCACGATCCGCCGCGAGAAGCCCGACTGGGTGATCCTGCGTGGCTGGGGCGTGATGAACCCGGTGGCGCTGAAAAACGCGCAGAAGGTCGGCTTCCCGGCGGACCACGTGATCGGCAACATCTGGAGCAACTCCGAGGACGACGCCGCGCCAGCGGGAGACGCCGCCAAGGGCTACCTCTCGATCACCACGCACCCCTCTGGCACCGGGTTCCCGGTGCTCAAGGACCTCAAGAAGTACGTGGTCGATGCCGGCAAGGGCAACCTCGCCGACCCCAAGCGTTTCGGCAACGTCTACTACAACCTGGGTGTCGTCAACGGCATCCTCAACGTCGAGGCCTTGCGCGTCGCGCAGGCGAAGTTCGGCAAGCGCGCGCTGACCGGCGAAGAGGTGCGCTGGGGTTTCGAGAACCTCCGCATCGACGACACGCGCCTGAAGGAGCTGGGCGCCACCGGCCTGGTGCAGAAGCTCACGCTGAGCTGCGCCGACCACGAGGGCGGCGGCGCCGTGCGTTTCCAGCAATGGAACGGCCAGAAGTGGACCCTGGTGAGCGACTGGATCCAGGCCGACCGGGCCCTGCTGCGCCCCATCATCGAGGCGTCCGCGACCAAATACGCGCAGGAAAAGGGCCTGCCGGTGCGGGACTGCAGCAAGGACCCCGCAGTCGCGTCCCGCTGAGGCTGCCGCGATGAGCGCCGCTTCGAACCCGTCCGTTCCGGCCCTGCTCGCGCTGCGCGACGTGCACGTGCGGTACGAAGGTGTCATCGTCGCCTTGAGCGGCGTGACGCTGGACGTGCCGGCCGGCGCCATCGTCGCGCTGCTCGGCGCCAATGGCGCCGGCAAGACCACCACCCTGAAGGCCGCTTCGCGCCTGCTCGGCGCCGAGCGCGGCGAGGTGGTCGCCGGCAGCATCCGCTTCGACGGCGAGGCGATCGACCGCCTGCCGCCGCACCGCCTGGTCGAGCGCGGCGTCGCGCAGGTGCTCGAAGGCCGGCGCTGTTTCGCCCACCTCTCGGTGGAGCAGAACCTGGTGCTCGGCAGTTTCGTGCGGCGCCCACGCCGCGGTGAGCTGGCGGCGGCGCTGGAGCGCATCTACGCGCGTTTCCCGCGCTTGAAGGAGCGCCGCCGCAGCCAGGCCGGCTACCTCTCCGGAGGCGAGCAGCAGATGGTGGCGATCGGGCGCGCCTTGATGGCCCAGCCGCGCCTGGTGCTGCTCGACGAGCCCTCGATGGGGCTGGCGCCCCGGGTCGTGCAGGAGATCTACGAGGGTGTTGGCGAGCTCAACCGGCGCGACGGCCTCAGCGTCCTGCTGGCCGAACAGAACGCGCTGATCGCGCTGCAGCATGCCCATCACGCCTATGTGCTGGAGGACGGCCGGGTTGCACTGCACGGGCCGGCTGAGGCCCTAAGCCAGCGCGACGACATCCAGCACTTCTACCTGGGCGGCCACGACAGCCAGCGCCGCCCCTTCATCGACGCCCATCGTGTGCGCGACTTCCGGCCCGCCGCCGGTGCCGCCCTCTTTCCACCCCGGAGTCCCCAATGAGCACCCCCTCCCAGGCCCTGTCCACGGGCACCGACTACGACACCCTGGCCGGGCGTTTCCGCCCCCTCTTCGAACGCATCGCCGCCGGCGCGCTGGAGCGTGAACGCACCCGCACGCTGCCCCATGAAGCGATCGGCTGGCTCAAAGAGGCCGGCTTCGGCGCCGTGCGTGTGCCGCGCGAGCACGGCGGCGCCGGGGCCTCGCTGCCGCAGTTGTTCCAGCTGCTGATCGAGCTGGCCGAGGCCGACTCCAACCTGCCGCAGGCACTGCGCGGGCACTTCGCCTTCGTCGAAGACCGGCTCAATGCCTCGCCCGGGCCGCAGCGCGAGGTCTGGTTCCGGCGTTTCGTGAACGGCGAGCTGGTGGGCAACGCCTGGACCGAGGTCGGCGCGGTCGCCCTCGGCGACGTCATCACGAAGGTCTCGCAGAAGAACGGCCAGTGGGTCGTCAACGGCCGCAAGTACTACAGCACCGGCAGCATCTTCGCCGACTGGGTCGATCTCTACGCACGTCGGGCCGACGACAACGCCGACGTCATCGCCGCCGTCAGCACCCGCCAGAAGGGGGTGACGCAGCTGGACGACTGGGACGGCTTCGGCCAGCGCACCACCGGCAGCGGCACCTCGGTCTACGAGGACGCGGTGGTCGAGCCCGAGAACATCTTTCCCTTCGCCTCGCGCTTCAAGTACCAGACCGCCTTCTACCAGCTCTTCCACCTGGCGACGCTTGCCGGCATCGGGCGCGCCGTCGAGCGCGACGCGGCGCACGAGGTGCGTCAGCGCCAGCGCATCTTCAGCACCGGCAACGCCAGGCATGTGAGCGAGGACGTGCAGGTGCAGCAGGTGGTGGGCAACATCTCGGCCTGGGTGTATGCCGCCGAAGCGACCGCCCTGCGCGCCACGCTGCCGGCGCAGCGCGCCTACGAGGCGCGCTTCCAGGACGACGTCGAGGCCGAGCGCCAGGCCAATATCGCCGCGGAGATCGAGTCCGCGCAAGGCCAGGTGGTCATTTCCGAACTCATCCTGCGCGCCGCCACGGAGCTCTTCAATACCCTCGGCGCCTCCGCGGCGAGCAGCGCCAAGCAGCTGGACCGCCATTGGCGCAACGCCCGCACGGTGGCATCGCACAACCCGCTGATCTACAAGGCGCGCATCGTCGGCGACTGGCGCATCAACGGCACCGAGCCGCCCTATGTCTGGCAGATCGGCGCCGGCCCGGGCCGCTCGCGCTGACGGGCCCCCCATGCAGAGCCCGCTGGTTTCCCTGGCGCAACTCGCGCCTGCGGCCTCGCCGCCGCCCAGGCATGCACCCGGCTTCGATGTCGACGAGGCCACCGAACGCCTGGCCGAGGCGCTCGGCGAGACGGCCGTCTCGCGCGACCGGGCCGGCGGCCACGCGGCCGCCGAGCGCCGTCTGATCCGCGCGAGCGGCCTGCTGCGCCTGAGCGTGCCGCATCGTTTCGGCGGCCTGGGTGCCGACTGGCCGACGGTGTTTCGCAGCGTGCGCCGCCTCGCCGAGGTGGACAGCGCGCTGGCCCACGTCTATGCCTTCCACCATCTGCAGCTTGCCACGGTGTTGCTTTACGGCAGCTCCCAGCAGCAGGCGCGGCTGCTGGAGGAGACCGTCACCCAGGAGCTCTTCTGGGGCAATGCCCTCAATCCGCTCGACACCCGGCTGGCGGCCGTCCCGGTCGAAGGCGGCTGGCGCCTGGACGGCGTGAAAAGCTATGCGTCGGGATCGGTCGGCTCGGACCGGCTGACCCTGTCAGCCCACGTCGATGCGGGTGACGCTCCCGGAGGGCCGGCGCTGCTGATCGGCATCGTGCCGACGCAGCACCCGGGCATCAGCGTGCAGCCCGACTGGGACAGCTTCGGCCAGCGGCAAACCGACAGCGGCAGCGTGCGTTTCGAGGCCGTTTTTCTGCCGCACGCCGACGTGCTGCTGCCTCCGGGGCGGCCCCAGACGCCACGTGCGACGCTGCGGTCGCAGCTGGCCCAGCTGGTCCTGACCCACCTCTACCTCGGCATTGCCCGGGGGGCCTTCGACACGGCACGCCATGTCATCCTCGCTGCGGCGCGCCCGTGGTTCGCCAGCGGCGCCGCGCGCGCGGGCGACGATCCCTATGTGCAGCACCGGGTCGGCGAACTGCGCCTGCTGGTCCGGCCGGCGGAGCTCGCCGCCGATGCGGCAGTGCTGGCGGTGCAGGCCGCGCTGGACCGGGGCGAGGTGCTGACGCCGGCCGAGCGCGGCGAAGCGGCCATCGCGGTCGCGGAAGCCAAGGTGCTGGCGCACCGGGCGGCCATCGAGGTCAGCTCGCAGATGTTCGAGCTGACCGGCGCCCGCTCCACCTCGGCCGCCCAGGGGCTGGATCGCTTCTGGCGCAACGCCCGGGTGCACACCCTGCACGACCCAGTGGACTACAAGCTGCGCGACATCGGGCGCTACGCGCTGGAGCAGCGGGCTCCCGATCCCTCGCCCTACGGGTGAGCCGCTCGGCTCGCGGCACTGCAGGCGCTCGCTCGGGCTCGACCTGGTGACGCTGCAGGGAGGGCGCGTGCCGGCGCCTCAGCTCGAGCGGCCCCGGTCCCGTTGATCAAAGACACTTTCTGTCACATTCACAGCAATTCAGTTGCATCTCGGACGGTCAAGTCCCTCCTTTCAGGGCCGTTTAAGTGGGCAACGCACCGGTGAAAGACGCTCAGGCTCCCCCTGCCTGACAACACCCAGCGGGAAGAACGAGGCAACGTCCGCTCGGACGTCACACCGACCTGGTCGGTACCCCTCTTTCGCGCGCCCGCTCCCCCTGTCCAAACAAGTCTTTTCTGCCCCGCCTACAGCGCGGCTTGGACCTTGTTTGCTTGTTTAGTCATCACATACGAAACAAAAATGAACTCGAGCGTCTATCGTTGGGCCGTTTCCTTGAGCGTGGTTCTGCTGGCTGCATGCGGCGGTGGTTCCAGTTCGCAGCAAGACGACATGTCGTCGGACCCCGCCTCCGTGGAAGACACGGTGATGTCGACGGCTGAAGCCGCCGGCGACCTGCAAGCCCTTGAGACCGATGCGCCGGTCGTCGAAGAAACGGTGCCGCCCCAGGTGCAAACGACAGCGACGGAAGGCACGATGTCGGTGACGAGCACCGACACCTCTGTCCTGAGCGATGGCTTCGAAGGCAGCTACACCCGCACCGCGCCGGGCTGGACCGTCAACGCCTGGGGTGGCGCGCAGTACGAAGTCGCCCGCGAAACCCGCGCCGGCTTTTTCCGCTCGGGCGCGTCTTCTCAGCGTTTCAAGGTCAGCCAACGCGCCACCGGCGCTGACGCACACCTGATCCGGCCCTATGCCTTCGGCAACGGCAAGACCTACCGCGTCACCGCCTACCTGCGCACCGACAACGCCGCCAGCGTCGAAGTGATGCTGCGCCGTGACATCGCGCCGTGGAACATCGCCGGCACCAAGACGGTCGCACTGACCAGCACCTGGACCAAGGTCGAATTCGAAGGCAGCTTCCGCTGGAGCGAGCCGGGCTCGGTGCGCGTCATCTCCAAGACGCTGGGCGCCAACGTCTACGTTGACGACCTGACCGTCACCGAAGTGCCGTCGACCGGACTCACCTCGTCCAGCGCCATCGTGCTGCCGGCGCAGGGCGGCGCCTCGGTCACCGTGACCCCGGTGGCGACGTCCGACTTCGAAGGCAGCTACGCGCTGACCGCGCCGGGCTGGAAGGTGAACTACTGGGGCACCCCGATCGCCACCTACGAGGTCTCGCGTGAAACCCGTGCCGGCTACGTCTACGCCGGTGCGTCCTCGCAGCGCTTCCGCATGCTCACGAAGGGCGGCGGTGACGCGCACCTGGTCTACCCCTACGCCTTCAAGAAGGGCCGCACCTACCGCACCAGCCTCTACGTGCGCTCGGATCAAGCCGCTTCGGTCGAACTGATGATCCGCCGCGACGCCCACCCGTGGGACGCGGCCGGCTCCAAGACCGTCAGCGTCGACACCACCTGGCAGAAGATCGAGATCCAGGGCACCTACCTGGGTGACGTGCTCGGTTCCGTGCGTGTCATCTCCAAGACCCCGGGTGCCAACTTCTGGGTCGACAACATGACCATCTCCGAAGTCGACTACAACGAGATGGCCCCGTACAGCACCACGACCACGGCGCCCGACACCCTGTTCGGCGTGCACGTGAACAAGCTGGGTGTGCACCACAACTGGCCGATGCTGGGTCAGGGCATCGTGCGCATGTGGAACACCGGCACCAACTGGCGTGACCTGGAGAAGGCCAACAACGTCTGGGACTGGACCACCGGCAACGGCTACCGCATGGAAATGTATGTGAACTACATCATCCGCAACGGTGGCCAGATCCTCTACACCATGGGCCAAACCCCGCAGTGGGCCTCCAGCGACCCGACCTCCAACGGCATGTACGGTCCTGGCGCCAACATGCACCCGGCCGACATGAACGACTGGCGCGACTATGTGCGCACCATCGCGCGCCGCTACGCGGGCAAGATCAAGTACTACGAGCTGTGGAACGAGCCGGATTTCTGGGGCACCTACAAGGGCTCGATGGAAAAGATGGTCGAGATGGCCCGCATCGCGAACGAGGAGATCAAGGCCGCCGACCCGACCGCCAAGCTGTTGTCGCCGGGCGTGGGGGTGGACCAGGGCTACAGCTTCCTGGACCGCTTCCTGCAACTGGGCGGGGCTCAGTATGTCGACCACATCGGCTGGCACTTCTACTACCACTCCGACCCGGAAGCGCTGGGTTCGCAGATCCAGAATGCCCGCGAGGTGATGCGCAACCATGGCGTCCAGGACAAACAACTCTGGAACACCGAGGGCAGCTACATCTGCGATCGCACCAAACACGACTGCTCGACCTGGGATTCTTCCTACGTGCAGAAGCGCGGCGTGAACGCACGGGCCCTGATGATGATGTGGGGCAAGGGCATCAGCAACTTCAACTACTACTTCTGGGAGCGCCAGACCGAAGCGACCGGCTCGCGCATGGTGGAAACCGACTGGAAGACGCCGACCACGGCGGCCCTGGCCTACGCCGAGGCGATCAAGTGGATCAAGGGCGCCCGCCTGGTCGACGCCTACCAGATCGACAACAAGGTGTATGTCTTCCGTGTCAACCGCGGCACCGAAAACTACGTGATCGCCTGGTCCATCTCGCAAGGCACGGTGGTGGCGGTGCCGAGCGCCTGGGGCGTCACGAAGGTCCGCAACCTGGCGGGTGAAGAGTCCAGCATCTCCGGCAGCCTGGTGACCCTGGGTCAAGAACCTGTGATGCTGAAGCAGTAAACCACCCGGTGGCTGCCACCCGGCAGCCCCAGGGCGAGGTCTGAAGGGCCTGCATGACCGGCGTCGTGCAGGCCCTTTTCCTTTTGAGCAGCGCGGGGCGGCCCTGCCCGCCCGGCCCTGCGGATGCGCCCGGCGCATAAACAAAGACGAAATCATGCGTTGGCCGTCGGGGAGCGCGACTCTATGGTTGGGCCTTCCTCGACTTCCGCCCGACCGGAACCCGCTGACGTGGACAAGCTGCTGACCTTCCCCGACCCCGGCGCCATGGCGCTGTCCATCCGAGCCAAGGCCCTGCTCTTCCATGACCCGCGCTCCCTGGTCCTGCTCGACCATGTCGAGCGGGTGGCCCAGAGCGAGGCCACCGTGCTGGTGATCGGCGAGACCGGCACCGGCAAGGAGCTGATCGCCCGCCACATCCACACCCAGAGCGGGCGCAAGGGCCCCTTCGTCGCCGTGAACTGCGGCGCCTTCAGCGACACGCTGATCGACGCGGAGTTGTTCGGCCACGAATCGGGCGCCTTCACCGGGGCCTCCCAGGCCCGCGCCGGCTGGTTCGAGGCCGCCAACGGCGGCACCCTGTTTCTCGACGAGATCGGCGACCTGCCGCTGGCGCTGCAGGTCAAGCTGCTGCGCGTGCTGCAGGAGCGACAGGTGGTGCGGCTCGGCTCGCGCCGCGCCACCTCGCTGGACGTGCGGCTGGTGGCGGCCACCAACGTCGACCTGCGCGAGGCGGTGGCGGCCCAGCGTTTCCGGGCCGATCTCTACTACCGGCTCAGCGTCGCCACGGTGCAGCTGCCGCCGTTGCGCGAGCGCCTGGGCGACATCCTGCCGCTGGCGCGCCACTTCATCGGCCTGTACAGCGGCAAGCTGGGGCTGGAATCGGTGGTCATCACGCCGGAAGCCGAAGCGGCCCTGCTGGGCTACGGCTGGCCAGGCAACATCCGCGAGCTCGAAAACGTCGTGCACTACGCGCTGATCGTCTGCCGCAACGGCCTGCTGCGCGCCTCCGACTTCCGCTTCGCGCCGGCCCGCTCCGCCGTGTCGGTGGTGCTGCCACCCGCTCGCGCGACCGGTCTGCCGGAGCACGGGGCCGCCGCACCGCCGGAGGACGACGAGCCGGACGAGAAGGATGCACTCGACGACCTCGTCGGCGCGCTCGATGCGCTGCTCGCCGCCGGCCATCCGCAGCTGTTCCAGACCCTGGAATCGACACTCGTGCGCCGTGCCTTCCGCCACTGCCGCGACAACCAGGTGCAGACCGCGCGCCTGCTGGGCATCACCCGCAACACGCTGCGCACGCTGCTCAAGCGCCACGGCCTGCTGCGCGACCCGGGCGAGGCCGCCGAGTTCGCGGACGCGGCCGACGAACCCGTCGAGCGGGCCTTCAGTCACTGAAGGCCCGCGGGCGGCTTCAGGCCAGGGCAATGTCGGGCGGCGCGTGCCGCCCCTGCGGCTCGTCGTCTTCCGGCAGGACCGGTTCGGGCAGCTCCGGCCGCGGTGCCAACCCGGAGGCCGGGCCGGTCGTCATCACGCCCGGACCAGCCGCGGGCTCCGCTGCCGGGCCGGGCCGGCCCTCGGCCTCGGGCAGGAAACCCTCGGCCTGCTTGCTCCACAGCGCATAAAAGGCGCCGCGCCGCGCCAGCAGCTCCTCGTGGCTCCCGTCCTCGACGATCTCCCCCTGGTGGAACACCAGGATGCGGTCGAGGTGGGCGATGGTCGACAGCCGGTGTGCGACCACGATCACGGTCTTGCCGTGCATCACCCGCTCCAGCGTGTCCTGGATCGCCTTCTCGGTGATGGAGTCCAGGCTGGAGGTGGCTTCGTCGAGGATCACGATGGGCGCGTCCTTGAGAATCACCCGGGCGATCGCGATGCGTTGGCGCTGCCCGCCGGACAGCTTCACGCCGCGCTCGCCCACCATGGACTGGTAGCCCTCCGGAATGCGGGCGATGAAGTCGTGCGCAGAAGCCAGCCGGGCCGCCTCGACGACTTCGGCGTCGCTGGCCTCCGGCCGCCCGTAGCGGATGTTTTCCATCAGCGAGCGGTGGAACAGCGTCGGGTCCTGCGGGATCAGGCTCAGCTGCGCATGCAGCGACGCCTGGGTGGTCGAGCGGATGTCCTGTCCGTCGATCAGCACGGCGCCGCCCTGCGGGTCGTAGAGCCGCAGGAGGAGGCTGACGAAGGTGGACTTGCCGGAGCCCGACAGCCCGACCAGGCCAACGCTCTGGCCCGCCGGGATGGTGACGTCGAGCCGCCGGAACACCGGGTGCCCGGCCGCATAGCCGAAATCGACGCCGCGCAGCTCGACGCGGCCCTGCCGGACCTGCAGCGGCGGAGCCTGGGGGCGGTCCACCAGCTCATGGGGCCGCACGATGGTCGACACGCCGTTGGAGACGTTGCCGACATACTCGAAGAACTCCAGGAAACGCCGGCTCAGGTTGCGCGCCTCGTTGATGATCAGCAGGCACAGGCTGACCGCCATCACGAAGTCGCCGACGCCGATCAGCCCGCGGCCCCACAGCTGCAGCGCGAACCACAAGACACCGATCTTCAGCGCCGCGGCGGAGGAGAACTGGAACCAGCGCACCCGCTCGGAGTAGCCGTTGGAGCGCCGCACCGCCTTCAGCTCCTGGCGCAGCACCCCGTCGAGGTGCTCACGCTCGAAGCCCAGTCGGGCGAACAACTTCGCGCTCGTCAGGTTGGCGACCGAGTCGACCACCGTGCCGGTGGTCTCGCTGCGGGCGGCCGAGGCGCGGTGGGCGTGCGGCTGGCAGCGCCTCGCCAGTACATAGGACAGCCCGACGAAGCCGGCCGCCCACAGTGCGGCGAAGCCGCCGAGCTGGGGATGGGCGTGGAACAGCAGCACCACCGACACCCCGATGACGATCGCGATGGGCCAGAACTCGGTGATCAGGGACCACAGCGTCTGCGTCACGCCCATCGAGGTCTCGCTGATCCGGTGGGCCAGCGCACCGGCAAAGTTGTTGGCGAGGTAGCCGTGCGAATGGTGCTGCAGGTAGTGGTAGAGCTGGCGCGTCACGTTCTGGCGCTGGCGCGGCCCGAGGCGGATCTGGATGGCGCCGGCGGCGCGGCCGAACACCAGCTCGCCGAGGCAAAAGCCGACGAACAGCAGCAACGGCGTCTGCAGCGCCTCCACCAGCCCCATCGACTGCCCCTGCGCGCCGACCACACCCTTGATGATGCGGTTGACGGCATAGGGAACCAGGATCCCGCAGGACGCGTTGGCGGTCTCGAGCAGGAGCATGGCCAGGTAGCACCACCGGTAGCGGGCGACGAAGTAGAGGATGAAGCGCAGCGGCGTGGACGGCAGCGCCGGGGTGCCGCAAGCGCGTTGGAAACCGGCGTCGGCGCCGGCCGTGGAGGCGGCGCTCACCACGCGAAGGTCCAGTCGCGCAGCGGCCCGCCCGGCGTCGCGGCGGCCGGCTTCACCGGCTCGCGGCGGGGCTCCTGCGCGAACTCTCCGAGCACGTCCTCCTTGAGGGTCGCGAAGGCGACGCTGCTGCGGTCGCGCGGGCGCGGCAGCGAGGACAGGTCGACGATACGCTTGATGCGCCCGGGCCGGGGCTGCATCACCACCACGCGGTCCCCGAGGTAGACCGCCTCCTCGACGTCGTGCGTGACGAGGATCATTGTGATGCCCTCCTGCGCCCAGATGCGCTGCAGCTCCTGCTGGAGGTAGGTTCGGGTCAGCGCGTCCAGCGCGCCGAAGGGCTCGTCCAGCAGCAGCACCTGGGGGCGGTTCACCAGTGCCCGCGCGATCGCGACCCGCTGCGACATACCGCCCGAAAGCTGGTAGGGATAGGCAGTCTCGAAACCCTTCAGTCCCACCAGCTCGATGTGCTCCTGCACGCTGCGCCGTTTGCCGGCCTGGTCGCCCTTCGCGTTCAGCAGACCCAGGCCGACGTTCTGTTCGACCGTGAGCCAGGGGAACAGCCGGTGCTCCTGGAACACGATGCCGCGTTCCAGGCTGGTTCCCACCACACGCCGGCCGTCGAGCTGGATCTCGCCGCGGTAGTCGTCCTCCAGGCCGATCACCAGCCGCAGCAAGGTCGACTTGCCGCAGCCGCTGGAGCCGACGATCGAAACGAACTCGCCGGCCCGGATCGACAGCGAGATGTCTTCCAGCACCTTGAGCGGCTGGCCCTTCACGTCGTACTGCTTGTGGAGATCGCGGATCTCCAGGGTTCCTGCATCTGCCATGTCAGTGTCCTTTGTCCAATGTTCCAGAGCTCAGGTCCGGGCCGGGCCGCGCCAGCGCAGCAGCCGGGACTCCATCGCCGCGGCGCCGAGATTCAGCAGGAAGCCGACCGCGCCGACCACCACCACGCCCAGCAGCACCTGGTCCATCCAGAAATGCTCGCGGCCGTCCACCAGCAGGTTGCCAATGCCCTGCCCCGAGGTCAGCAGGTACTCGGCGCCCAAGGTCGCCAGCCAGGAGTACAGCAGCGCGAGGTAGATGCCGGTGAAGATGGACGGCAGCGCGCCCGGCAGCACCACGCGGCGGATCAGCTGCCAGCGGCTGAAGGCGAACACGCGCGCCACCTCGGTCAGCTCGCGCGGCACGCTGCGTATGCCTTCGAAGGTGTTCAGCACCACTGGGAAGAAGGCGGCCAGCGACAGGAAGGCCACCTTGGCGGCGTCGCCCAGGCCGAACCAGACCGAGATCAGCGGGATCCAGGCCAGCAGCGAGACCTGCTTGATGGTGTGGAAGCTCGGTCCGACCAGCCGGTCGAACCACCGCGACAGGCCGAGCGCCGTGCCGAACACCAGGCCCGCCGTCGAGCCGAGCAGGAAACCGCTGGTCTGGCGCCGCAGGCTGGCCCCCAGCGCTTCCCAGAGCACACCGTTGGCGGACAGCCGCAGACCGGTCTCCCACACCTGGCTCAGCGGCACGAACAGCTGCGAGTCGGTCCAGCGGAAGCGATACGCCGCCCACCACAGCGCGAGGCCGAGGGCGGGCAGGGCCGCGCCGCGCAGGATCGTGCGCAGCGTTGCCGCTGCCGCCCGCCGGCGCGGCGCGGCGGCAGGGCCCGTGCCCTTCGGGGCGGAATACGCCGCGGCCGGCGCGAACAGTTCGAGAGTCATCTGCCGTCCTTTCAGAAACTGTCCCGGCGCCAGCGCAGCAACCGGGTCTCGACCAGCGCGAGCAGCTTGTCGAGCACAAAACCGACGCCCCCGACCACCACCACGGCGGCAAGCACCACGTCGAGCTGGTAGAGCTGTCGGCCGTAGACGATGAGGTAGCCCACCCCCTCGGACGAGGCGAGCAGCTCCACGCCCACCAGCGCGAGCCAGGCATGGGTGAGCCCGTAGCGCACCCCGCTCCAGATCGGCGGGAAGGCGGCCGGGAACACCACCTTGCGCACCAGCTGCCACCCCGAGAAGCGGTACACGCGCGCCACCTCGATGAAGGCCGGCGGGACGTTGCGTATGCCCTGGAAGGTGTTCATCGTGATCGGCACGAAGGCGGCCTTGGAGATCAGGATGATCTTGAGCGCCTCGTCGATGCCCACCAGCAGCATCAGCAAGGGCAGCCAGCCGAGCGAAGGCACCTGCGCGAACACCTTGAAGCTGGGGTAGAGGACCTCCTTCGCGGTGTTGGACAGGCCCATCACGGTCCCCAGCACCAGCCCCAGCCCGCCGCCGAGCGCAAAGCCGCAGACGACCCGCTGCAGGCTGATCGAGGCGTGCATCTGCAGCTCCCCCTGCTGGTACAGATCGAGGAAGGTCGCCGCCACCGCGGCGGGCGGCGGCAGGATCTGCACCGGGACCAGTTCGTGGCTCGCCGCCACCTGCCACAGCACCAGCACGGCGAGCGGAAACGGCCAGGCC
This sequence comes from Aquabacterium sp. A7-Y, assembly GCF_026153205.1. Taxonomy (GTDB): domain Bacteria; phylum Pseudomonadota; class Gammaproteobacteria; order Burkholderiales; family Burkholderiaceae_C; genus Caldimonas. The sequence goes on from NZ_JAPFBW010000023.1 coordinate 87,863, forward strand.
AGCAGCAGCCGTGTCAGCGGGCCGTGCCATGCCGGCGGTGGCAACGCCGCGGGCGTGCCAGGGGCCTTGCGCCGGATGTCGGGATCGATGACGGGCGGCGCAAGCCTCTCCCTGAAGGCCAGTGTGGAAGTCGGGGGCATCACAGGCTCCGTGGTCAGGATGTGGTGAAGGCGGGCGCGGTCTTGCCGAGGGGAAACGGCAGGCAGCTCACGGCGTGCGCCCCTGCCAGCGCAAGGCGCGGGCTTCGAGCCGGGCGGCGAGCCGGCTGAAGGTCGCGCCGATCGCGCCGATGACCCCCATGCCGAAGATCACCAACGCCACGTCGAAGGCGGCACGGCCGCGAATCACGGTGTCGCCCAGGCCCACGCCCTGCTTCGCGAGCAGGAACTCGGCGCCGATGGTCGCGAGCCAGGCATACACCAGGCCGAGTTGCACTCTCGTGAGGATCTGCGGCGCCGCCGCCGGCAGCACCAGCTGCGTGAGCCGCTGCCGCGGCGTGAAGGCATGCACCCGCGCGACGTCGAACTGGGCCGGGCTGACGCTGCGCACGCCTTCGAAGCTGCCCAGTGCGACCGGGTAGAAGGCCGACAAGGCGATGAACAGGATCTTGGCCGCGTCGCCCGAACCCAGGCAGCTCGCGATCAGCGGCAGCCAGGCGAACAGCGAGATCTGCTTGAGGGTATGGAAGGTGGGGCCGACGATACGCTCGGCCCATCGCGAGACGCCCATCAGGGTGCCCAGGGCCAGCCCTGCCGAGGCGCCGCAGGCGAAACCCGCCAGGTCGCGCCACAGGCTGGCCAGCACGCCGAGCAGGAAGTCCGGCTGCCGGAGCGCGCGCCATGCCGTCCTCAGCACGTCCTGCGGCGAGGGAATCAGACGGGTATCGACCCATTGCCAGGTCGTCGCACAGCCCCACAGCACGACGAACACGGCCGGCAAGGCCAGGCCGCGCCAGTCGCGGGGACGCGCCGCGCCGGCTTGACCGATGCAGAACTTCACGATGGCTCCTTCAATACGCCGTGCGGCGCCAGGTTTGCAAGCGCGCTTCGATGCAGCGCAGCCCTGTGTCGAGCAGCACGCCCACCATGCCGATCGCCACCATCGCGACGATCACCAGGTCGAGCTGCATCAGCTGCCGGCCCCAGACCATGAGAAAGCCGATGCCCTCGCTGGAAGCCAGCAGCTCGACGAACACCAGCGAGAGCCAGGCCTGCATCACGCCCTGCCGCAGCCCGTTGAACAGGCTGGGCGTGGCCGCCGGCAGCACCACCCGGCCCAGCACCTGGGGCAGGCTGAAGCGGTACACCCGAGCCACTTCGAGCCAGGCCCGGGGAATCTGCCGGATGCCCCGGTCGCTGTTCACCGCCACCGGCACCGCCACGGCGATCGAGATGGCGACAACCTTCAAGGGCTCGTCGATGCCGACGAAGAGGATCAGCAGCGGCACCCACCCGACCACCGGGAACTGCGCCACCATCTCGAAGCTCGGCTGCACGTAGGCCCTGAACGAATCCAGGAGGCCCATGGCCACGCCCAGCAACAGTCCCGCTCCGCCGCCGATCAGCAGGCTCCAGCCGACCCGGCCCAGGCTGATGCGCAGGTGCTCCCCCAGCTCGCCCGAGCTCCACAGCTCGTGGAGCGATTGCCAGACCAGCCCGGGTGGCGGCAGGATCTGCGGCGGCAGCCAGGCCCGCTGCACCGCGAGGTGCCACAGGCCCAGCAAGGCCGCGGGCAGCAAGGCGCCTGCGCCTCGCCTCACTGGCCCGCCACCTTGGCAGCGTCGCGCTTGACCTGACCCTCGGCATCGAACTCCGGCCAATGCGCTTCGAGCTGCAGGTCCTTGAGCGCCTGGTTCACGTACTTGGGCTCGATCCAGCCCTCCAGCGGCACGTCGCGGCGGATCAGGCGGAAGCGCCTGGCCTCCTCGACCGCCTTGCGCAGCGACGCAAAGTAGTACTCGTCGAGCAAGGGCGAGTTGCGCTCCTTCAGGCTGTAGCCCTCCCAGGTCTTGACATAGTCGCCGTAGGGCGTGGAGCCGGCCTGAGCCCACAGCTTGAACTGGGGGTCGCGGTTCTTCTCGTCCGAGGCCCACACCGCCGTCTTCACCAGCGCGTTCACGACACGCTGCACGATCTGCGGGTACTGCTTCTCGAACGCCTCGGAGACCCAGAAGCTGGTCACGCTGGTGACCTTGGGATCGCGCTGGATCTCGAACAGCGGCTTGGCGATGCCGCGTGCCTGCAGGTCGAAGGGGGTCGTGACATAGCCGTCGATGTCGCGGGTGGCGAGCGAGGCCTTGGCCGTTTCGGCGTCCATGCTGATGACACGGAAGTCCTTCTCCGAGAAGCCGTGGCGCTCGAACAGGCGGTTGAGCGTGAGCTGGCCCGCGGTCCCCTTGTTGACAGCAATGCGCTTGCCCTTGAGGTCGGCCAGCGTCTTCGCCGGCGAGTCCGAGGGCACCACGAAGTAGGTGTTGCCGAAGCGGCCCAGCGCCAGGATGACCTTGCGCTGCAGCCCGCTCGACTTGCCGACGATCAGCGGCAGGTCGCCGTGGTGGGCGAAGTCCACCAGGCCGTTGGCCGCGGACTCGTTGGTGGCGGGACCCGCCCCGGGAAAGAAGGTCCACTGGATGCGGATGCCGTCGGCCCGGAACTCCTCCTCCAGCGTGCCGCGCTGGTGGGCGGTCGCGAGGATGTTGCCGCCGGCCAGCGGCCGGCCGCCGGTGCCGGCGCCCGAGTAGGCGATGCGGATCAGGGCGGGCCGGTCCTGCGCGTGGGCCGGGGCGGCGAGCTGCACGGCGACCAGCGAGAAGGCGGCGCCGGCAATGCGTACGAGAAGGCTGCGTCGTGTCATGTGGAAAGTCCTGGGAAACGGAAAAGGGGTCAGAAGCCGTACTGGAACTGCAGCAGCACGGCATCGCTGTCATCGAGCGCCGGATCCTGGTAGCCGGTGCGGCTCAGGTTGACCTGGAACTTGGTCGTCTCGGCAAAAAAGACGTTCAGGCCCAGGGTCGAGATCGCGATCGAGTTGCGTGCCACCGCCCGGTCGGGGTCCCACAGGTCGTGGCGGACGAAGGCCTGGTAGGACTTGGGCCACCAGTCGTCGTACTTGGCCTGGCCGCGCCAGCCACGCACCCATTGCTCGCCCCAGGTGTAGAAGAGCGTCAGGTACTGGCCGCGGCTCTTGACGGTGTCCAGCCCGGTCCCGCTGCTGCCGACCAGGACCTCGTCGCGCCCCTCGGCGTATTCGTAGGTTACGCCGAAGGGGGCATGGTTGTAGTAGATGTCGAAGCCGGCGCGGGTGCTGTCGCCGGTCGCCGCCGTGCTGGTCGCGCCGGCCACGGTGCGGGTGAGGTTGCGCCTGCCCTGGTAGTAGGACGTCCCCACCTTGAGCTCGCGCAGCAGGCTGTAGTAGTCCACCGGCAAGGTGAAGGCCAGGCGGGCCAGATAGTCCTTGTCGCCGTTGTCGTCGGACTTGTTCGGGCCGCTGCCGTTGACGATGCCGAGCGCGTACTCCAGCAAGGGGGCGCGGTAGTTGAAGCCGTAGTCGACATAGGGCTCGAGGTCGCCGCGCAGGATCAGGCCGATCTGCCGGGTCCCGACGCCCAGCGTCGAGAGGAACTGGGCCGACTGGATCACCGGCCGCAGCTCCTCGCCGACCTGGGCCTCCAGGCCGAACGGGATCTGCTGCTGCCCCAGCCGCAGCGTCAGCTGCGCCGCCTCGAGCCCGGCCTTCGTCGGCACCGGGCTGTACTGCAGGTAGGCATCGGTGAGGTTGAACTGGCTGTTGTTGTTGGCCGGCGTGTTGGCCGCATACGCGAAGGCCGCGCGGTAGTCGAGGTCACGGCCCTCGGCATAGTCGCGGTAGAGGCTGCCCGAGAGGTTGACGGTCGCCTGCGAGATGTCGAAGCTGCTGTGGCGCCGGGTCGCCGCGGCGGTCGATCCGCTTGCGACGCCCGGATCCTGGTGGGTGAAGCGCGCCTGCACCGAGCCGCCCAGCCGGGTGCCGCGGGTGGTCAGCGCGGTCTTGGTCTCGCGGTTGCGCTGCGACTCGTACTTGTAGTTCTCAAGGTCGGAGCGCAGGCCTTCGACGTCGGCCTTGGTGGCCGCCTGCGCGCCCGTATCGGCCTCGCCCGGCACCGCCGCTTCGTCCCCGGGCGGCGTCGCGCGCGCGGCGGCGGCCGTGACCTTGCCCGCGAGCTGGGCCTTCAGTGCTTGCAGCTCCTCCCTCAGTGCCTGGACCTCCTTCCGGAGTTGTTCGGTGGCGGGATCGACCGCCTGGCTGGCGGAGGCCGCCACGGCCAGCAGTCCCGCGGCAGCGGCCCTTGTCGCGCTGCACGCCCTGACTCGCTTCATCGCTCTGTCCTGTCTTGCGCTCATCGCGTGAGGTGTAGTGGGTGGCCGCAGACCCCATGCCGAGCTGCGGCCACCCGTCCTCCCTGATGCATCGTTGCTCGCGGAGGAACCGCGGTGCCTGCCCTCTTCGCAGGAGCTGTGCCAGCCCTTTCGGGCGGGTTGAAGAACGCCGCTGCTGGGTTCGAGCAGCCGGCGTGCTGCGTAGAGGGCAGCCGGCGTCGCCTGCCTGCTGGGTTCGAAGCTCAAGGCAGCCCCAGGTCCTTTCGGGCACTGGCACAAAGCCTGCAGCTTGTGGCCCGCGACGCCCCCTGTCGCCCTCGACCATCCAGCAGAAGGACTCCCATGAACGACCGTCTCAGCCGCCTGCGTGCCTCGCCCTCCGTCGCCGTCAAGCAGAACCTCCACTACCCGGTGATCGACACCGACGTCCATACCAACGACTACGCGCCCGCCCTGGAGGAGTACGTCGCCCAGTACGGCGGCCCCCGGCTTGTCGACGAGCTGCGTAAGGCCACCGCTTCGCGACGCCGCAATGCCGAGAACAGCAGCGGCAAGGACTGGTATGCGCAGACGCCCGAGGAGCGGCAGCACCACCGCACCATCCGCTCGCCGTGGTGGGCACGCGTGACACGCAACACGCTCGACGTCGCGACCTACCACCTGCCCGAGCTGCTCTACGAGCGCCAGGAGGAACAGGGCTCGGACTACTCCGTGCTGTTCCCGAACAACGTGCTCGCGCCACTGGCGGCGAAGGACCCGGACGTGCGCCGCCCGCTGCATCGCGCGGTGAACCACTACCACGCCGACCTCTACCGCAAGTACAGCGACCGGCTCACGCCGGTGGCCGGCATCCCGCTGTACACGCCCGAGGAAGGCATCGAGGAGCTGGACTTCGCGATCAACACGCTGGGCCTGAAGGTCATCAACATCTCCGGCGGCGTCAAGCGGCCCATCCAGGCGATCGCCGACAAGTACCCGCCCAAGGACCATCCCGAGCTCGCGAAGTACGCCTCCTACATCGACTTCTACGGGCTCGACAGCGAATACGACTACGACCCCTTCTGGGCCAGGGTGGTCGAGCTCGGCGTGCCGGTCACCACCCACTACGGCAGCCAGGGCTGGACCGGCCGCTCCTCCATCAGCAACTACATGAACAACCACATCGGCCATTTCGCCGACGGCTCGGAGGCCTTCGCCAAGTCGCTCTTTTTCGGCGGCGTGACGCGGCGCTTCCCGCAGCTGCGGGTCGCCATGCTGGAAGGCGGAGCGGCCTGGGGCGCCAACGTCTACATCCACCTGATCGACCGCTTCGAGAAGCGCAGCCTGGCCGGCCTGAAAAACTACGACCCGGCCGAGCTCGACCGCGCGCTGCTACTGGAGCTGTTCCGCCGTCATGGCGCCTCGCTCACCAAAGGCCGTGAGCTGGAAGCAGAGCAGCTGGTGCGCGACACGCTGGGCGCCGGCTATGCCAGCGACGCCCGCCAGCCGCTCGGCGCTGAGCTGGAGGACTTCGCGGCCGCCGGCATCGAGACGCCCGAGGACATCCGCGAGCGCTGGGTCGACAGTTTCTTCTTCGGCTCGGAATCGGACGACCGCACCATTGCCGCCGCCTTCAACGACAAGGCCAACCCGCTGGGCGTCAAGATCAACGCGATCTACTCCTCCGACGTGGGCCACTGGGACGTGCCAGACCTCACCGACGCGCTGGCCGAGAGCTGGCGCCTGGTGGAGGACGGCGTGATCTCGGCGCCGGACTTCGAGTCCTATGTCTTCGCCAACCCCTACAAGTTCTACACCCAGGCCAACCCGGCGTTTTTCGACGGCACCGTGGTCGCCCAGAAGCTCAAGCACCCCGGAGTGGCGGCCCGGGGGGCCTGAGGGACCGCCGGCTCCGCCCCCACGAAAGACAGTCGCGTTCAGGCGGCTCCGCCGAGTCGCCCGTTTTTTTCCTGATGGAGAGCTCATGCCCGTTGAACACCTCACTCTGGCAGCCGGCACCGACCGCCTGCCCTATCTGTTTTGCGCCGCCTCGCCCGGCGCCGTCAGCCCCGCGCCGCTGGTCCTCTTCCTGCACGGCAAACGCGACGCCGGCACCGAGCTGAAGCTGTTGTTGCGCTGGCCCCTGCCGCAGCAGGTCGAGCGCAGCTCCGGCCTGCCCTACTACTTCGCCGCGCCGCAGATCCCCGCCGAGACCGACTGGCGCGAGCGGCGCGACGCGGTGCTCGCGCTGCTCGAGCACCTTCTGTCCACCTACGCGATCGACCCCGCCCGGGTGGTGTTGACCGGTTTCAGCTTCGGCGCGGCCGCCGGCTGGGAACTGGCCGCCGAGCATCCCGGCCGTTTCGCCGGCTTCGTGCCCGTGTCGGGTAAGGTGCCCGAGCACTTCGGCCCGGCTGAATTCGAGCGGCTGCGCGAGCTGCCGGTCTGGGCCTTCAACGGCGAGCGTGACGAACGCGCCGCGCCCGAGCAGGCGCGCCGGGCGGTGGCCGCGCTCAACGCCCAGGGCGGCTCCGCGCAGTTCACGGAGGTCGCCGGCGGCGATCACTTCATCGAAGATGCGGTCTACCTGGATCCGGTGCTCGAAGCCTGGTGGCTGGGCCAGCGGCGGGCGTTCGCGGTGGCCTGAGCGCCGCACCGCGCGGCCGCTGGCACGAGAGCTGCAAGCCGGTGGCCGAGCCACGGCCTGCCGCACGATGCGCGGCGGCCCCTCAGCAGCCCTGACCTACCGCACTGCCATGACCATCCTGCGCACCTATGCGCCGCTGTTCGTGCCCGACATCGGCGCCGCCTTGCCTGCCTTCGCGCGGCTGTGTCCGCGCGGCCCCCTGCTGCGCTTCACGCATGGCGAGTTCGAGGCCGCGATGGCCTCGGGCTTCCTGCTGCTGTGTGGCCCGCCGGCGGCTCTGGCGGCGCACCGCGAGATTCGCACCATCGCGATCGTCAGCGACCTGCGCGCGATCCAGCGCGACCTGCTGGCCGCCGGCGCGCGCATCCTGTTCGGCCCGCGGCGCGTGACCACCGGCCGGCACCTCGCCGCCCGGCTTCCGGCAGGCGAGGTCGTCGAGTACCTTCAGTTCGGCTGGAGCCGCATGGCGGCGCATTGAGCCAGCCCCGCAGGCCGGTCCCGCGGGGCCGCTGCCCTCACGCGGCCTTCGCTTCGCGCTGCAGCGTGAACCGGTTCGCCGGCCGGTCCAGCCCCAGGTTCTCGCGCAGCGTACGGCCTTCATAGCGGGTGCGGAACAGGCCGCGGCGCTGCAGTTCCGGCACCACCAGGTCGACGAACTCGTCGAGCGACTGTGGCAACACCGGAGGCATCACATTGAAGCCGTCGGCCGCATCGTTCTCGAACCACTCCTGCATCCGGTCGGCGATGGTTTGCGGCGTGCCCACCACCACCCAGTGGCCGCGTGCGCCCGCCAGGTACTCGTAGAGCTGGCGCACCGTGAAGCGCTCGCGCTGGGCCAGTTGCAGCACCACGTGCTGACGGCTGTTGCGGCCTTTCTCGGGCTCCGGGTAGTAGGGCGGCGGTGCGTCGAGATCCCAGCCGCTCAGGTCCTCGTCCTTCCACACCGCCCGCAGGGTACCGAGGCCGACCGAAGGGTGGATGAGACGCTGCAGCTCCGCCCACTTGGCCTCGGCCTCCGCCTGGGTGCGCCCGATCACCGGAGAGATGCCGGGCAGCACCAGCAGCTGTTCCGGCCGCCGTCCGTATTTCGCCAGCCGCCCCTTGACGTCGCGGTAGAAGGCTTGCGCCTCGGCCAGGCTGGTCCAGGCGGTGAAGATGGCCTCTGCGGTGGCAGCGGCCAGTTCGCGCCCCGGCTCGGACGAACCGGCCTGCACGATCACCGGGTGGCCTTGCGGGGAACGCTCCAGGTTCAGCGGGCCACTGACCTTGAAGTGCTTGCCGTGGTGGTTGATCGCGTGCAGCTTGGCCGGGTCGAAGTAGACGCCCGAGGCCGGGTCGCGGATGAAGGCGTCGTCCTCGAAGCTGTCCCACAGGCCTTTGACCACGTCGATGAACTCGTGGGCCCGTTCATAACGCAGCTCGGGGTCGGGGTGCTGGGTGAGGCCGAAGTTGCCGTGCACGTCGTCGGCGCCGGTCGTCACGACATTCCAGGCCGCGCGGCCCTTGCTGATGTGGTCCAGCGAGGCGAACTTGCGCGCCAGCAGGAAGGGCTCCTCGTAGGTCGTGGAGGCGGTCGCGACGAAGCCGATGTGCTGCGTGACCGCCGCCAGCGCCGACCACAGCGTGACCGGCTCGAAATAGGACACGCGGCCCTGGCGGCTGAAGGCGTCGGCCTGGCCGCGGCGCGCCACGCCGGGGCTGTCGGCCACGAAGACCTGGTCGAACAGCCCGCGCTCGGCGGTCTTGGCGAGCTCGATGTAGTGGTCGATATTGACCCCTGCGTCGATCCGGGAGCCGGGGTGCCGCCAGGCGGCGATGTGGTGGCCGGTGGCCATGATGAAGGCGCCGAGGCGCAGCTTGCGATCGCTCATGAGAGTGCTCTTCTTGAAAGTGCTGAGGAGGGAAGGTGCTTGCGGTCCAGATCAGCGCAGGGCAGAGCCCTGACCCTGCAGGGCCTCGACGAGCCGGTGTCGGCGCCGAAGCCCCGGCCGCTTGCACAGCCCATGCCACCCCGAAAGGCCACCGGCCTGCCCGGCGTGCAGCGCCGCGGGCGGCAGCCGGCGCGCGGGCTGTCCCGATGACAGCAGCCGCGGTCGGCTTCCAAGCAGGGCGGGCCTCGTCTCATGCGGCCGACTCATATGCTCGGACGGATCGCATCCTTCCGTCGTGCGGCATGGGCCGCTACCCTGGGTATCTCCTGTCACTCCTGCAGCAGCCAGCCTCGCCCCATGTGCCAGTTGTTCGGCATGAGTTCCAATGCACCCGCGACGGTGAACTTCTCGTTCACCGGCTTCTCGGCGCGCGGCGGCCGCACCGGCGAGCATGGTGACGGCTGGGGCATCGCCTTCCACGATGCCAGCGGCTGCCGGGTTTTCCTCGACGAAGGCAGCGCCTGCGACTCGCCGCTGGCCGACTTCCTGCGCCGCCACCCCTTCAAGTCACGCTCGGTGATGGCCCACATCCGCAAGGCCACCCAGGGTGAGGTGAAGCTCGCCAACTGCCATCCCTTCCAGCGCGAATGGGGCGGCCAGCACTGGGTGTTCTGCCACAACGGCGACCTGCAGGACTTCCGGCCCGCGCTGCGCGGTCTCTACGAACCGGTCGGCAGCACGGACAGCGAGCGGGCCTTCTGCTGGCTGCTGCAGGCGCTGCGGGATGCCTTCGGTGCGGCGCCGGCCGGTGGCATGCCGGGCTGGCAGCGGCTTGCGCCGGTGCTGGCCGACCTGAGCCGCCATATCGCCCGGCACGGCAGCTTCAATTACCTGCTGAGCAACGGCGAGGCCCTCTACGCCCATGCCTCGACGCACCTGAGCTGCCTGCAGCGTCGGCCCCCTTTCTCGACCGCCCGCTTGATCGACTGCGACCTGAGTCTGGACCTGAGCCAGGGCAACGGTCCCGAGGACTGCATGGCGCTGGTCGCCACCCACCCGCTGACCCACGACGAGCCGTGGACGGCCTTCGAGGCCGGCGAGCTGAAGGTGTTCGCCGGCGGCCAGGCGGTCTGGAGCTCGCTGAGCGCGCCCATCCCCGCCCCCACGCCGCGTGCGCGCCCACGGCCCGTGCAGCCGGCCTCGCTTGCGCCCGCCGGGCTGCGTTTCGCGGTCTGAAGCCGGCCGGCTCAGGCGCCCAGGATCGTCCCGTCCGCCCGGTACACCGGCCAGTAGGTCTCCAGCCGCAGGTCCTTCAAGGCCGTCTTCAGGTAGCGCGGGGCTATCCACTGCTGCACGTCGAAGGTCGCACGCGTGAGCTTGAAGCGGGCGGCCTGGTCCACCGCGTCCTGGTAGCGGGCCACCAGGAAGGGATCGAAGTTGGGATTGAGGCGCACCCGCAGCGGCTCGCCGTCGTAGTCCTCCTTCCAGTGCTCGTAGGGCGTGCCGGCGCGGGCCCAGAGACGCAGCACCTCCTCGCGGTTCGTTTCCTCGGAAGACCACCTCGCGGTCTTCACCGCGGCGTTGACCACACGCTGGGTCGCCTCCGGGTGCCGGTTGGCAAAGGCCTCGGTCACCAGCAGAGCGCTCTGCCGGGTGTAGACCGGCGACTGACCCTTGGTGCTGTAGAGCACGCGCACGCCGCCCTTGTCGCGCAGGCGCAGGATGTCCAGGGCCCCGAGCGCCGCATCGATGTCCCCGGTGGTGAGGGCCGCGAGATAGCTGGCCGTGTCGAGATTGACGAGGCGCAGGTCGCGCTCGGTGAGGCCGTGGGCCTCGAGCAGGCGCAGCGCGGGCAGGTGCATGTTGGTGCCCTTGAACAGCGCCACGCGCTTGCCCCGCAGCTCCTTCAGGCTGCGCAGCGGCGAGGACGGCGGAACGCCGACATAGAGGTTGGCGCGTACGCCGCTGGCCAGCACCAGCCGTGTCTTCAGGCCGGCCGCCCGGCCGACGATGGAAGGCAGGTCGCCCTGGAAGGCGAAGTCGATCTGGTGGTTGGTGAGCGCCTCGTTCACTGCCGGGCCTGCGCCCTTGAAGAAGAACCACTCGACCGGGGTGTTGTCGCGTGCGAACTCCTCGTTGATCCAGCCCTTGGCATAGGCGACGGCGATGGAGCTGTTGGCGAACGAGGGCGGGTTGCCGGCGAGCGGCTGCGCAACACCGATGCGCACCGAGGCGGGACGCGCGTCCCCCGCCGCACGCACGAGCGCCGGCGCGCCGAGGCCTGCGGCGGCGGCGCCCAGGGAGCCGAGGGCGTACAGCGCACGGCGGCGCGATGGCGAGGAAACGGGGCGGGAGCGAAGCGGGATCGTCATGGGGGATGTCGTTTTATACGGCGCACGACGAGCCGGACCATCCGGTCCGCCGGCCTGCGCCGGCTGATGGCAAGGCCTGTGCCGCGGCAGCGGCCTGGCGCCTGCTGGATATGGAGCGCCGCCTGTCGGGGATGGAGCAGGCGCGGCGTGCGCCGCGCGCTGGATGCTCCAAACCCAGCACGGCCGGAGGCACGCCGTGCCGTGCGCATTGGCACAGCTCTCGCAACGCATCCAGGCAGCGCCGTCCACAAGGACCCGTCACGCTTCCCTACCGTCTCACCTCGAAGGTCCCACCATGACTGTTGCAGAACTCGCCTCCGCTTCACAAGACTCGCCCACTGTCGCGCTCGATCTGGTGCCGGTCGCCGGCCGCATCGGCGCCGAGGTGCACGGCATCCGCCTGTCGGCGTCGCTCGACGCCGGCACGCAGGCCGCCCTTCGCCAGGCGCTGGTGCGTCACAAGGTGCTGTTCTTCCGAGGCCAGCACCACCTCGACGATGCCAGCCAGGAAGCGCTGACCTCGGTGTTCGGCGGCACGCCGGTGCCGCATCCGACCGTGCCCGTGAAGTCGGGCAGCCGCTACATCCTGGAGCTGGACTCGCAGCACGGAGGGCGGGCCAACTCCTGGCACACCGACGTGACCTTCCAGGCGGCCTACCCCAAGGCCTCGATCCTGCGCGCGGTCAGCCTCCCCGAGTCCGGCGGCGACACGGTCTGGGCCAACACCGCGGCGGCCTACCAGGACCTGCCAGCGCCCCTGCGAGCCCTGGTCGACACCTTGTGGGCGGTGCACAGCAACGACTACGACTATGCCGCCCGCCGCCCCGAGCCGGACCAGGCCGACCGCGAGCGGCACCGCGCCGTGTTCACCTCGACCGTCTACGAGACCGAGCACCCGGTCGTCCACGTGCACCCCGAGAGCGGTGAGCGGGCGCTGATCCTCGGGCACTTCGTCAAGCGTTTCGTCGGCCTCGACAGTTTCGACACCCAGCACCTCTTCGAGGTGCTCCAGGCCTATGTGACGCGCCTGGAGAACACCGTGCGCTGGCGCTGGAAGGCCGGCGACGTCGTGGTGTGGGACAACCGGGCCACCCAGCACTACGCGATCAACGACTACGGCGACCAGCACCGTGTGGTGCGCCGCGTGACGGTCGACGGCGAGGTGCCGGTCTCGGTCGACGGACGCCGCAGCGTCACGCGCAGCGCCGGGCCTCGCAGTGCGTCGGCGCAGGCGGCGGACGCGTAGAGCCACGCTGAGGCCGGCACCCGACCGGCCCTCAGGGTGCCGGATTCGGGTAGCGCTTGTGGATCGCCTCGATGCCCTGCAGCACCGCCTCGGGCAGCTCGAGGGCGATGCTGGCGATGTTGCCGCGCAGCTGCTCCAGCGTGGTCGCCCCGATCAGCGTGCTGGTCACGAAGGGTCGGCTGTTGACGAAGGCGAGCGCGCCTTGCGCCGGCTCGATGCCGTGCGCACGGAACCGCTTCACGTAGTCATAGACCGCCTGCTCGGTGCGCTCCCCGCTGTAGCGGGCAAAACGCTGGAAGCGCGCGATGCGCGCCCCCTCGGGCCGGGCCCCGGCGAGGTACTTGCCGGTGAGCGTGCCCATCGCCAGCGGCGAATACGCCAACAGGCCGACCCGCTCGCGGATCGCGATCTCCGCCAGCCCCACCTCGAAACTGCGGTTGACCAGGCTGTAGGCGTTCTGGATGCTCACGACACGCGCCAGCCCGCGCGACTGGGCGACGTGCAGGAAGCGACCCAGGCCCCACGGCGTTTCGTTGGAGACGCCGACATGCTGCGAGATCAGCAAGGTGGACTGCTCCGCTTGCGACAAGCGCGCGCCCTGGGACGGCAGCGCGTCGGCCCGGAGACTGGAACGGCCTTTGCAACCCGCGGCGATCTCGAGGCGCGACACCGCGCGCCGTGGCACCCATCGTGAGGACCTGGTCATGTCTGCTGTCCAACCCCGCCGTCGCCGGCTCGCCGCCACCCTGGCCCTGGCGACGGCCTGGCCCGCCTTGCTGGCCCTGCCCGGTGCACGCGCCCAGTCGGCTGCGCCCCGTGTGCTGCGCTTCGGCGTTTCCCAGGCCGGCGCAGGCAACCCGCCGCGCAGCAGCTCCGGCTGGACCGCCATCGCGCAGGCGCGACGGTCCGTGGAGCAGGCCCTGGAGCCGCTCGGCCTGCCCGTCGAATGGATCTTCTTCAAGGGCCAGGGTCCGGCCGTCAACGAGGCGATGAGCAACGACCAGATCGACTTCACGACCCTGGGCGACCTGCCGGCCATCATCGGCCGCTCGGTCGGCATCAAGGCCAAGCTCGCGCTGGTCACGAGCAAGCGCAGCAACAGCTATGTGGCGGTGCATCCCGACGCGCCGATCCGCTCGATCGCCGACCTGCGCGGCAAGCGCATCGGCCTGCACAAAGGCACCGCCGCCCAGCTGTCGGCCAACCGCATCCTCGAAGCCCATGGCCTTGCCGAGCGAGACGTGAAAACGATCAACCTGGAGCCGGCAGCCTCGCTGGCCGCCTTCCAGACGCGCGACATCGACGCGCTGTTCGGCACGCTGAGCCTGCTGGTGCTGCGCGACAAAGGCCTGGCGCGCATCGTCTACACCACCCGCGACCAGCCGGTCGCGACGGCCCAAGGCCACGTGCTCGTCACCGAGCGTTTCGCCGCGCAGCAGCCCGAGCTGACCCAGCGTGTCGTGACGGCACTGGTGCGTGCCGCGCAGTACGCCAGCGACGAAGCCCATCGCGCCGAGCTGCTCAGGCTGTGGGCCGCCTCGGGCAACGCCAGCGAGGCGATCTATGACGAGGAGTACCGCGGCGCGCTGGCGCCGCGCATGTCGCCGCGCTTCGACCCCTTCGCCGTCGCACGCATCCGGCAGGGGGTGGAAGACGCACACCGCTTCAGGTTGATCCGGCGCAGCTTCGACGTGAACGCCTGGATAGAGCCGCGTTTCGTGGAGGCCGCCGTGGCCCAGCTCGGGCTCGACGCCCTGTGGCCGGCCTACGACGCGCAAGGCCGCCTGCTCGGGACCCAGGACCCGGTGGCGCAGGGCCGAGGGCGGCGCGTCAACCCTCTCCCGGCGGACTGACGGACGCCTGCACCGCGTCGAGCACCTCTTGCGACAGCGTTTCGTCGTCCACGGCGCGCGCAATCACGAGCGCGCCCACCATGGCGGCGAAGGTCGCGAGCGCACGTTGGCGCTTGACCGCTTTGGCGCGGCCGGGGACCAGGCTGGACAGCAGGTCGACGAGTGCGCGCGTGCCTTCGGTGAAAACACGCCGCAGCCCGGGGCCCTGGCGTGCCGCCTCGGTCCCCAGCGCCGCGATCGCACACCCTTCGCCGACCCGCTCACGGTGCAGCGGCGACAAGTAGGCCCGCGTCAAGGCCGCCAGGGGCGCGTCGCCACCGTCCTCGATGCAGCGTAACCAGCGTGCGAGTGAAACCTCGAACGCCCGCGCACACGCCTGCTCCATCAGCGCTTCCTTCGAACCGAACTGGCCATAAAAGCCGCCATGGGTGAGGCCGGCGCTTTTCATCAGATCGGCCACGCCAATGCCGTCGAAGCCGCGCTCGCGGAACAAACGGGCGGCTGCTTCCAGCACGCGTTCCCGGTTTTGCGCCGCCTGTTCTCGGGTCACTCGCATGTTCTCGCTCTCCTGCCGATTCAAGACCTGCTTGACAGTTTAAATGATGTTCGTAATATAACCAATCATGACGACCATCATTTAACAGGAGCCTTCCATGCAAGCCGTCATTGCCGCTTATGCACGTTCCCCCTTCCATTTCGCCAAGAAGGGCGCCCTTGCGGGGGTCCGACCCGATACCTTGGCGGCTCAGGTCGTGCGGGGCCTGCTTGCACGCACCGACCTCGACCCGGCGCTGATCGAAGACGTGATCCTCGGATGTGCCTATCCCGAGGCGGCCCAGGGCAACAACCTGGCGCGTATCGTCGGCTTGCTCGCGGGCTTGCCGCATCACGTGGGCGGGGTGACGGTGAACCGCTTCTGCGGGTCTTCCATGCAAGCGGTGCACATGGCCGCCGCCCAGATCGAGGCCGGCATGGGCGACGCTTTCCTGTGTGTCGGTGTCGAGTCGATGACCATGGTGCCGCAAGGCGGCTTCAACGTCTCGCCCCATCCGCAGTTGCAGGAAACAACGGACGCCTACCTGCCGATGGGGGACACGGCCGAGAACGTCGCCGAGCGCTGGCAGGTGACCCGTGCCGACCAGGATGCGCTGGCCCTGCAGTCGCATCAGAAGGCCAGCGCCGCGCGCGAGCAGGGCCGGCTGGACGGCGAAATCGTGCCGATCCTGCTCGACTCGGGAGAGACGGTCGCCGCCGACGGCTGCATCCGCCCCGCCACCTCGCTCGAAGCGCTGGCAGCCCTGAAGCCCGCCTTCCGGCCCGACGGTGTGGTGACGGCCGGCACCTCTTCGCCGTTGACCGACGGTGCCGCGGCGTTGCTGGTGACCCGCGGCAGCTTCGCGGAGCGCCATGGCCTGAAACCGCTGGCACGCATCACCTCTTTCGCGAGCGTGGGCGTGGACCCCGCTGTGATGGGCATCGGTCCGGTGCCGGCGACGCGCAAAGCACTCTCGCGTGCCCTGATCGGTGTGAACGATCTCGACCTTGTGGAGATCAACGAGGCCTTTGCTTCACAGGCCATTGCCTGCATGCGCGAGTTGGGGCTGGACCGGGACCGTGTCAACCTCGACGGCGGCGCGCTCGCGATCGGCCATCCCCTGGGCGCCACCGGAGCGCGCATCACGGGCAAGGCGGCCGCGCTGCTGGCTCGCGAACAGGGCCGCTATGCCCTGGCGACCCAATGTATCGGCGGCGGGCAGGGCATCGCCACGGTGCTGGAGCGTGTGTGAGGGTGGCCGGTGAGCCGATCTTCGCAGGCCTCGGGCCAAGCTGGCCCGAGGCGGCCGCGCTGCTGGATATTCAACACGTTCCGGAGCGTTCTGCTGGATAAGCAACACGCCTGTTGCGAGCTCAGCAGCAGGTGCTTGCAAGCCTACGTCCTCCAAGGGAAAAAACGAGCGGAATCAATGACTTGAGCGAGCCGGCAGGTCCGGCACAGGCCTTGCGTTGGTACAGGCCGATATGACAGGTCATCACCGCTCATGAACCCGCCGGCCTCCTCCACCGTCAGCGACGGCGACAGGCTCGCCCCGGCCCTCACGCTGCACAGCCAGATCCGCGAGGCACTGCGTGCCCCCATCCTGAGCGGCGCGTGGCAGCCGCACGACCGCGTGCCGTCCGAGAGCGCACTGATGGCGCAGTACGGGGTGAGCCGCATCACGGTGCGCCGGGCGCTCGGCGACCTGGAGAAGGAGCGCCTGATCTTCCGCGTGCCGGGCAAGGGCTCTTTTGTCGCGCAGACCAAATCCTGCCAGACGCTGGGCCGGCTGCAGGGTTTTGCGGAGGCGATGGAGGCCCTGGGGCACGAGACCTACAACCGCATCGTGAGCCTGCGCTGCGTCGCGGCCAGCGCCCAGGTGGCGGAGCGTCTGCGTCTTGCCCCCGGTACGGCGGTCACCGAGATCCGCCGGGTGCGCCACCTGGACCGCGTGCCGGTCTCGCTGGACCTCAGCTGGCTGCCGGCCCAACTCGGCGAGCGGCTGGCGCACGAGGACCTCGCGACGCGGGACATCTTCAGCATCCTGGAGAACGACTGCGCGACCCCGCTCGGTCACGCCGACCTCGTCATCGACGCGACCCTGGCCGACGCCGCGATCGCCCCGTTGCTGCAGGTGCCGGCCGGCGCGCCGGTGCTGCGCATCGAGCGACTCACCTACACCGACCGGGACCGGCCGATTGACTACGAGCACCTCTACTGCCGCGTCGACAACTTCCAGTACCGCTTGCGCCTGCACCGCGAGTGACCCCCCGGAGAAGCACTGCATGAACACGATAGAACACGAAGTCGACGTCCTTGTCATCGGCGGCGGCACCGCCGGCCCGATGGCGGCCGTCAAGGCCAAGCACGCCAACCCGCAGCTGCGCGTGCTGCTGCTGGAGAAGGCCAACGTCAAGCGCAGCGGCGCGATCTCGATGGGCATGGACGGCCTCAACAATGCCGTCATCCCCGGCCACGCCACGCCCGAGCAGTACGTGCGCGAGATCACCATCGCCAACGACGGCATCGTCAACCAGCAGACCGTGATGGCCTACGCCCGCAACAGCTACGCGATGATCGAGGAGCTGGACCGCTGGGGCGTCAAGTTCGAGAAGGACGAGACCGGCGACTACGCGGTCAAGAAGGTGCACCACATGGGCAGCTATGTGCTGCCGATGCCGGAAGGGCACGACATCAAGAAGGTGCTGTACCGCCAGCTCAAGCGCGCCCGGGTCGAGATCACCAATCGGCTGGTCGCCACCCGGCTGCTGACGGCCGAGGACGGACGCATCGCGGGCGCCATGGCCTTCGACTGCCGCACGGCGGATTTCCATGTGATCCGCGCGCGCGCCGTGGTGCTCGCCACCGGCGCCGCCGGGCGGCTGGGGCTGCCGGCCTCGGGCTACCTGTTCGGCACCTACGAGAACCCGACCAATGCCGGTGACGGCTACAGCATGGCCTACCACGCGGGCGCCGAGCTCTCGGGCATCGAGTGCTTCCAGATCAACCCGCTGATCAAGGACTACAACGGCCCGGCCTGCGCCTACGTGACCGGCCCCTTCGGCGGCTTCACGACCAATGCCGAGGGCCAGCGTTTCATCGAGTGCGACTACTGGTCCGGGCAGATGATGTGGGAGTTCTACCAGGAGCTGCAAGGCGGCAAGGGGCCGGTCTTCCTGAAGCTCGACCACCTGGCCGAGGAAACGATCTCGACCATCGAGACCATCCTGCACACCAACGAGCGGCCCAGCCGCGGCCGCTTCCACGCCGGACGCGGCACCGACTACCGCGAGCGCATGGTGGAGATGCATATCTCGGAGATCGGCCTGTGCAGCGGGCACTCGGCCTCGGGCGTGTGGGTGGACGAACAGGCGCGCACCACGGTGGCGGGTCTGCACGCGGCGGGCGACCTGGCCTGCGTGCCGCACAACTACATGCTGGGCGCCTTCGTCTACGGCCGGCTGGCTGGGGAAAGCAGCGCGCGCTTCTGCGAAGAGAACGGCTTCGCGGCCCTCGACGCGGCCCAGGTCGAGCAGGAACGCACGCGCGTCTGGGCGCCGCTGCGGCGCGAGCACGGCCTGCCGCCCAACCAGGTCGAATACAAGCTGCGCCGCATGGTCAACGACTACCTGCAGCCCCCCAAGGTGACGCGCAAGATGGAGATCGGGCTGGAGCGCTTCCAGAGCATCGGCCACGACCTGGAACAGCTGCAGGCCCGCGAGCCGCACGAGCTGATGCGGGCGATGGAGGTGCACTTCATCCGCGACTGTGCCGAGATGGCGGCGCGCGCCTCGCTCTACCGCACCGAAAGCCGCTGGGGCCTGTACCACGCACGCATCGACTTCCCCGAGCGCAACGACGCCGAGTGGTTCTGCCACGCGCAGCTGCGCAAGAGCGCGGATGGCCGCATGGAGAGCTTCAAGCGGCCCATCGCGCCCTACATCGTCCCCATCCAGGACCACGAGAAAAACGCCTACCGGCAGCTGCGCATCCCGGCGCGCCAGCCGGTCGCGGCATGAAGAAGGAAACACCCCCACCATGCAAACCGCCCCTATCGCCCTCTATCCCAGCCGCGTCCCGGTCAGCGTGGACGCCGAGAAGTGCATCGCCCACAAGGGCTGCACGGTGTGCGTGGACGTCTGCCCGCTCGACGTGCTCGCGATCGACCTGAGCCAGGGCACCGCCTACATGAAGTTCGACGAATGCTGGTACTGCATGCCCTGCGAGAAGGACTGTCCCACCGGCGCCGTGCACGTCGACATTCCCTATCTGCTTCGCTGAGCCCCCTGCCCCTTTGAGAGAAAGAAACCCGTGAACCTCGTCAACACCCTGAAGGGCCTCGCGCTCGCCCTGACCCTGGCCGGCGGCGCCCAGGCCGAGACCATCCGCATCGCCATCGGCACCCAGGACACCACCATCAACTGCGCCACCGGCGGCCTGCTGTTGCGCGAGCTCAAGCTGCTGGAGAAGTACCTGCCGCGCGACGGCAAGTACAAGGACGTCAGCTACGACATCGAGTGGAAGAACTTCACCTCGGGCGCCCCGCTGACCAACGAGATGGTGGCCGACAAGCTGGACTTCGGGGCGATGGCGGACTTCCCCGGCTCGCTCAACGGGGCGGCCCACCTCAAGGCGGGCAAAAAGAGCTTGTTCCTGTCGGTGCTGTCCGGCAGCACCATCGGCAGCGGCAACGGCATCGTCGTGCCCAAGGACTCCCCGGTGCAGTCGCTGGCGGAGCTGAAGGGCAAGCAGATCTCGGTGCCCTTCGCGTCCACAGCGCACGGCATGCTGCTGCGCGCGCTGAAGAACGAGGGCCTGGACCTGGAGCGCGACGTGACCATCCTCACGCAGGCGCCCGAGGTCGCCGGCTCCGCGCTGCAGGCCAACAAGATAGCCGCGCACGCCAACTTCGTGCCCTTCGCCGACCTGTTTCCCTACAAGGGTTTCGCGCGCAAGATCTTCGACGGGGCGCAAACCAAGGCGCCCACCTTCCACGGCACGCTGGTGAATGCCGAGTATGCGAAGAAGTACCCCGAGATCGTGGTGGCCTTCCTGCGCGCCGCGATCGAGGCCGACCGCCTGATCGCGGCGGAGCCCGAGATCTACAGCGAGCTGATCGCCAAGGTCACCGGCATCGAGGCCGAGGTCGCCTACCTGTTCCACGGCCCGCTGGGCCTGCAGACCCGCGACCTGAGCTGGAAGCCGGAGTACCGGCAGGCGCTGGCCACCTCGATCGACACGCTGCGCCTGCTGCGTCGGCACGATTCCGACCTGACGGCCGACAGCTTCATCGACGACAGTTTCGTGCGCGCCGCGTTCCGGCAGGCCGGGCTCGACTACGACCGGCAGCTGAAGAACTACGACAAGCTGCCGCTCAAGGCCAAGGACGCACTGACCGGCAAGCCGATCACCGATCCGGCCCGGGTCGCGCAGGTCTGGGTGCAGGGGGAGGCCAAGGTGCGCCACTACGCCTCGCCCGAAAACGCCTTTGCCGACATCAGGAAGCTGGAGACGGCGGGCAAGAAGACCCGCGTGGTCTACGCACAGGACCGCCAGCTCGGCATCAAGCTGCTGGCCCACCAGGCCTGGTTCGCGGCGGACACCAAGGGCCAGCTGAGCGCCTTCCTGCTCAAGGATGCCGCCACCGCCTGGGCCCGCGAGCACCAGGGCAAGGTGCTGGACTATGCGGCCGCGCGCGCCCAGGGCGGGACCCAGGTCGCGGCTCGCTGAGAGGAGCGGACAACATGGCTGCCGTCGGCACCACCCTCGCCCCTGCCGCCACGCCGGACGCAGCGGGCAGGGCTTGCGCGCCCCGCGCTGTCGGCGCCGTAGCGTGGACACGCTGGACCGCCCGCTTGCTCTCGCTCGCCGCTTGCGTGCTGCTGTGGCACTGGGCCTCGACGACGCGAGCGAACTTCGGCCTCGTGAGCTTCGCCAACCTGCCGCCGCCCGCCGACGTGACGCGGGCCGCGCTGGACCTGCTGCAATCGCCCAAGCTCTTGCACCACCTGAGCTACAGCCTGTGGCGGGTCGCGGCCGGTTTTGCCGCCGCCGCGGCGCTCGGCATCGCGCTGGGCCTGCTGATCGGGCGCTTCCGCTGGGCCGAGGCGACGCTGCTGCCGCCACTGGAGGTGCTGCGGCCCATCCCGGCCGTGGCGTGGATCCCGCTGGCGATCCTGATGTTCCCGTCGTCCGAGCTGTCGATGATCTTCATCACCTTCACCGGCGCGCTGTTCCCCATCCTGCTCAATACGGTCCATGGCGTGGAGGGCGTGGACGCGCGGCTGGTCGCCTCGGCGCGCAGCCTCGGCACCCGGCACTGGCAGGTGGTCTCCGAAGTGGTCCTGCCCGCGGCCGCGCCGAGCATCGCCACCGGCCTGTCGATTGGGATGGGCACCTGCTGGTTCTGTCTGGTCTCGGCCGAGATGATCTCGGGCCAGTTCGGCATTGGCTACTACACCTGGGAGTCCTATACCTTGCAGAACTACGAAGGCATCGTGGTCGGCATGCTGTGGATCGGCCTGTTCGGCATGGGCAGCAGCGCGCTGATCCGCGGCGCAGCGCGGCTGGCGATGCCTTGGTATCGCCCCGGCGGGAGGTCGGCATGAGGGCTGTGAACCTGGGCCGCATCGAGATCGAGCGGCTGTCCATCGAACTCGGCCGCGGGCGCGAGACCTTCGCGGCGCTGCAGGACGTGAGCTTCCAGGTCGAGCCCGGCGAGTTCGTCTGCCTGCTCGGCCCCTCGGGCTGCGGCAAGTCCACCCTGCTCGGCGCACTGGCCGGCCACCTGGCGCCGAGCCGTGGCAGCATCCGGGTCGACGGGCAGCCGGTCACCGGCCCGCATCCCGAGCGCGGCCTGGTGTTCCAGCAGCACACGCTGTTCCCCTGGCAGCGGGTGGTCGACAACGTCGCCTTCGGGCTCAAGATGAAGGGGGTGGCCCGCAGCCGGCGCCGCGAGGAAGCCCGAGCGCTGCTCGACAGCGTCGGCTTGAGCGGCTTCGAGCGGCGCTACCCGTCGCAGCTCTCGGGCGGCATGCAGCAGCGGGTGGAGATCGCGCGCGTGCTGATCAACCGCCCCCGCGTGCTGCTGATGGACGAGCCCTTCGGCGCCCTCGACGCGCTGACCCGCGTGAAGATGCAGCAGCTGCTGCTGGATGTCTGGTCGCGCATCCGCACCACGGTGGTGTTCATCACCCACGACATCGACGAGGCGCTGTTCCTGGCCGACCGGCTGCTGGTGATGAGCGGCCGGCCCGGCCGCATCGTCGAGGACCTGCGGCTGCCCTTCCCGCGGCCGCGCCACGCCGATCTGCTGACCACCCCGGAGTTCATCGCGCTGAAGCGCCGCTGCCTGGCGCTGCTGCACGACGGCGGCCGCGAGCCGCTGCCTCGCCTTTCGCCCCTCGGGGCCTTGCCTGCGGCAGCCGCCGCCTACCGATACGCCACATGACCGAGCACCGAATCTCCCCCGACCCGCGCCTCGACAGCGAAGACGACGAAGTGCGCCGCATCGCGCTGCTGGAGCTGGCCGACCTGGAAGACGCAGACCACCTCCCTCGGCTGACCGCTGCGCTGTTGCACGACCCCTCGGCCGCCGTGCGTGCCGCGGCGGCGCGCGTGCTGGAGGGGTGGGACGAGGCCGACGTGGTCGATGCGCTGAGCCAGGCGCTCCTCGATGCCGATGCCGGCGTGCGCGCCGCCGCGGCCCAGAGCCTGAGCGAGCTCAAGAGCGCCGAGGCCGCCGCCCGGCTGCTGCCCTGGGCCGAGCACGAGACGGCCTTCGTGCGCGGCGCCGCGTTGCGCGGCCTCAAGGAGGCACGGCTGCCGGCCGCGGCCCCGGCCGCGCGAAGATCGCTCGCGCACGCCGACGCCGCGGTGCGGCGCGAGGCGGTCGGCGTGCTGGGCTGGCTCAAGCAGGCGGAGGCGCTGCCCGACATCGCCCGCCTGGCAACCGGCGACCCCGAGGCGGAGGTACGGCGGGCCGCGACCGGCGCGCTGGGCCTGGCCGAGGACCACTCGGTCGCCGCCGTGCTGCCAGCTCTGCTGCAGGCCTTGGCCGACCCCGCGTGGCCGGTGCGCGAGGAAGCCGCCACCACACTCGCCAAGCTGCGCCCACCGGACGCCCTGCCCGCCCTGCTGACCGCGATGCAGGACGACTACTGGCAGGTGCGGCTGCGCGCCGCCCGCGCCCTGGGCCGGCTGAAAAACCCGGAAGCCATCGAGACGCTGGTGTCGGCCCTCGCCCACCCGGCCGGGAACCTGCGCAAGGAAGCCGCGATCGCCCTCGGGGAGATCGGACACCCCGCGAGCGAGCCGGCGCTGCGTGTCGCGGCCGGCGACCCGGATCCCGAGGTCCGCAAGGCGGTGCGGCTGGCGCTGTCGCGCATCGGCGAGCGCGCCGGAGCCGCGCCATGACCCCGCAGGCAGTGAAGGTCGGAGGCGATGGGCTGGTGCTGCAGTGGCCCGACGGGGTGAGCGCTCTCTCCGCGCCGCGGCTGCGCGCCGCCTGCCGCTGCGGCGGCTGCCGGGCCGCGCAGCTCGCAGGCCAGCCCGCAGAGCCGCGCCCCGAACTGCGCCTGTCCGACGCAGCGGCAGTCGGCGCCTATGCCTTGCAGCTGAGCTTCAGCGACGGCCACGACCGGGGCATCTACCCCTGGGTCTACCTGCGGGAGCTCGGTGCCGGCACCGGGTGACGCGGCGGCGCGCGGGTGTTCTTCGAACAGTGAACATCTGCAACAACGGGAGGCGAATGCAACGCAGGTTGTCGCCCGCGCGCCCCATCTCTGCGCATGGGAAAGAGGGCCGGGGCAGGTATCTGCCGACCTGGGTGCGTGCCGCACGGAACCAAGAGTTACCGAGCCTAACGAGCGTCGTGGCGGTGTTGCAGGGAGCGGCAACGTAAAGTGCGCTGCCTTGGTCGCCGGCCCCGCGCGACGCCGTGCTGCCGTCTGGCGACACGCGCGGCACCCGTCCCTCGTCTCTTGGAGGTCTACCCGTTGACACGCTCCCCATCGCTCGCCGTGCGGCGTACCGCGGCCCTTGTGATGCTGTCGCTGCTCGGCGCCTGTGGCGGCGGCGACGACGGCGGTCATGAAACGGCCGCCGCGCAGCAACAAGCACAGTCCCAGGGCGCGCCGCACGACGCCGTGCACGATGAGCGGCTTCAGCCGGCCGCCGACGTGTCAGTGGCCGCCGTGCGCCCGGGTTTTGTCTACCGCCAGGGCAAGACGCTGATGCTCGACGGCCGGCCCTACCTTTTCGTGGGTGTGAACGCGTTCGGCCTGACCGGCTGCCGCACCGGCGCGCCGGACAGCCAGGCCACCTTGGACGCCTTCTTCTCGTCGCTGCGCCCCCACAGCACCACACGGACCTGGGCCTTCCGGTCGCTCGGTGCGGAGGGGGTCGAGCGGGTGGTGAGGACGGCCGAAAAGTATGGCCAGAAGGTCATCTTCGCGCTGGCCGACGGCGCGGGCTTTTGCGGCGACGCCGACGGCCGCAGCGGGGGAGAGGGCACGCTGAAGACCGACGCGTGGTATGGCGGAGGCTACCGGGGTGCCTACTTCGACTGGATCAGGACCGTGGTGCCCAAGTACAAGGATTCGCCCGCGATTGCGATGTGGGAGATCGCCAACGAGCCGAAAGGTTTGACGGCGGCGGTGACCGACGAGGTCATGAAGACCTTCTTCGACGACACCGCGGCCTTGATCAAGTCGCTCGACCCGAACCACCTCGTCTCGTCGGGCTCGCAGGCGGAGTATGTGTACGGCACCAGCGACTTTTCCTACGTGCACAGCGGGCCCGACATCGATGTCGCCAGCGTGCACGAGTACGACTATGCCTACCAGGACAGCCGCACCATCGTGTCGAGCCATTTCTCGGCCGTGATCGGCAAGATGCAGGCGCTCGACAAGCCCTTGTACATCGGCGAGACGGGCATCGGCTTGTCGCAGTGCATGAGCCCGCAGGCACGCGCCGATGCGCTGCGCCAGAAGTACGATGCCTACCTGGCACGCGGCGCGGCCGGGGTGTTGTACTGGGGCTGGTCGCCGACCCCGGACAGTGGCTGCGACCCGTATAGCGGCGGCGCCGACGGCCCGGGCTCGCCGGTGATGGCCATGACCAAGGCCTATGTCATCCCCGGCGACACCACCCCCCCGCCGCCCGGCCCGGTGGAGCCGACGCAGACCACCTACGACGACAGCCGCTTCAGCTACAGCGGCACCTGGGCCGTGGGCAGCGGGGCCGGCAAGTATCAGGACGCTGACCGCTACACGATGGAGGCCGGCGCCTTCTATACCCTGGCCTTCAGCGGCACCTCCGTGCGGCTCTACACCAGCGTGGCGCCGCACCACGGCATCGTGGCCGTGAGCGTGGACGGCGGTGAAGAGCGCCTGGTCGACCTCTACAGCACGACGCGCGCCGAGCAACGCCTGGTCTACACCTCACCGACCTTGCCGGCCGGGAGCCACACCCTCAAGGTGCGCGCCACCGGCACCCGCAACCCGTCCGCCAGCGACACGGTGGCCACGGCCGACAAGGCCGTCGTCGTCTCGGCCGCTTCGACCCCGCCGAACGAACCGGTCATGACGACGACCGAACACGACGACAGCGAGTTTGCCTACGAGGGGGGCTGGGCGACGGGCACCGGCGCCGGCAAGTACCGCAACGCGGACCGTTATGCAGCGACGGCCGGAGCGGCGTATTCGTATGCCTTCACCGGTACGGCCATCGAGATCTACAGCAGCATGGCGCCTCACCACGGGATCGTCGGCGTCAGCATCGACGGCGGCCCGGAGCGGTCGGTGGACCTTTACAAGGCGTCGCGGGCGGAGCAGGCGCTCGTCTACATGTCGCCGACGCTGGCCCAGGGCCCTCACCGGGTGCGCGTGCGCGTGACGGGACGGAAGAACGCGGCCTCGACCGGCACAGTCGGTACCGCCGACAAGGTGGTGGTGCGGTCCAAGGGGTGAAGGGCCAGAATGGCCGAGCTCCGAGGCCGGCTTGCCGTGCTGCGGCAAATCGCCTCGGCCGAACCACTGCGACCGTTTTCGACAGAACTTCGCCGCCTGATCTCGCCGAGCATGCCCAGGCGTGCCTCTGCGCCTTCGTTCAGGGCCTTCGGTGTCGGAGGCCGACGTCAACGTCAGGGCACCCACTGGTAGAGATCGAGCCCGGCGCTGCGTCCTCCCAGGCACGACGCGAGGAAATCTTCGATCCTGCGCGACATCGTCAGGCGGTTGCGCCACTTGACGATCGAGTGGCCTTCATCGTCGAACACCAGGTAGTCCACCGGTCGGCCGAGGGCACGCAGGGCGGCGACCACGTCGTCGGAGTCCTGCTTCGCCACACGCACGTCCCGGGCGCCGTGGATGACAAGCAGCGGAGCGCGGATCTTGTCGATGTGGGCGATGGGCGAGTCCTGGTAGAGCGCCTCCCGGTCTGCCGGCCGGTCGACGCTCCCATAGAAGCGCTCGTAGTGGTGCATCCAATCCCGCCAGTACGGCGGCTTGTTTGCGATCGCGCGCGGCCAGTTCGCCACGCCGACGATGTCGATGCCGCAGGCATACATCTCGGGGTGGCGGATCAGTTGCATCAAGACCGAGAAACCGCCGAAGCTCACCCCGGTGACAGCGACCTTCGATGCGTCCGCGATGCCCTCGCCGACGGCCCAGCGCACGGCCTGTGCAATGTCGTCCTGGGTCGCCCGGGCCAATTGCCTCGCGCCCGCATGCATGAACTCCTTGCCGTAGCCGGAGGAGCCACGGTAGTTGACGGCGAGGACGGCATACCCGCGGTTCGCCAGCATCTGCTGGCTGTTGAACTCTCCGCCCTCCCAGCGATCCCGCGTCCACGGCCCGCCGTGGACGCGCACGACCAGCGGCACCGGACCCGGGGCTCCCTTGGGCCTGAGCAGATAGCCGTGCAGCGCCCGACCGTCGGTGGCGTGGAAGGCCACCGGCTCGACCGGTACGAGGTGGCGGACGTCATCATCCAGGGGGCGCAGCACCCGCAGCGCGCCCTCCTTGCGATCGAACAGGACCTCCTCCTCACCGGTCGCATAGACCCGACGCAGCACCAGCCGCTGGCCGTCGCGGCTGATGGACGAGGGTTTGATCGCGAGCAGGGGCCGGGTCTCGCCACGGCGCAGCGCGGCCTCCACCTCGGCGTGCAACGCGGCGTCGAGGAAACGTGACTCCGGGTAGGCCGGGTGGGCCAAGGTCGCGTAGGGCCGCAGCGCTTCGGGCATGAAGAACGCCCCCTCGATATCGACCTGCTCGTGCGAGGCGAGCACGCGCTCCCGCCCGCTGTCGAGGTCGCGCTCGACCTGCGCGATCTTGTCGCGGCCCACGTTGGAGCCGGCCACCAGCACGCCAGCCCGCCGGTCCACCCGTTGGACCCAGTAGGTGTCGAAGGCACTGAAGCGAAGCACCTCCCGGGCAGAGCCGGTGTCCGCGTCCAGCACTTCGAGCACCCGGTCGTCGCCCGGAGAGCCGCCCGCCAGGCGTTCCCAGCCCGCCAGCGTGCCGTCGCGGTCGATCAGCCAGCGCTGCACCCGGTGCTCGTTGCGGGCCACCTCGCGGACCTCGCCACTGGCGGCGTCCGCCTCGTAGAGGTCGAAAGACACGCCGTCACGGCGGTTGCTCTGGAAAAAGAAGCGTGAGCTGCGGGGCGCTCCCGCGGCCACCCAGAGCGATCGAGCGCCGCTCCAGGGCGTCAGGGTGCGAACCCGGCGCTGGGGATCCTGCACATCGAACATGTGGATCTGGGTGTTCTCGTCGCCTCGGCCATCCTTGATGAAGACCACATGGCGGCTGTCGCCCAACCAGGTGTACGAGGTGCCGACGCTGGACGTGCGCGGCAAGGGGCCGGTCGGGATGGTGACGGGAGCAGCCGCCCCGGCCAGCGGCGCCGCGGCGTCGCCGACAGCCATCCCCAACTCTGTCCCCACCACGGTCTGCCAGAGCAGACGCTGCCCGTCAGGAGAGATGCGGTAGCCCCCCGAGAAGTCGCGGTTCGCGACGAAACGGCGCACGGGCAGCAGTTCCGCCAGCTCGGAGGATTGCAAAGCCGGATGGACCGGCGCGGTCGAGCAGCCGGCGAGCGCTGCTGCCGTGACGGCGAGCAAGACGCCGAGAAGGTGGCGCGCAAGGCGAGGGCCGGCGGCGGGGCCTGAAGTGTGTGACATGGTCTCGCAAGACAAACGCACCCGAGGCGCGCGCAAAAGGTGGAAGAGGCGCCGGCGGCAGCCGAGGCGCCATTCCGACCCGTGCGGCCGTATGAAATGCAAGCCGGCTTCGCCGCTCAGTTTATGACGCCGATTTGACAGCGGCGATTGGGCACAGCCCCTGATCCAAGCCATCCAACCGAGAAATCGACACAGGAAGAGGCGAATCGATATACCGCCATGCGAAGGCCTCAATAACAATTTCCAGCCGATCCAAAAGCGTTTGTTAGAACACGTTTTTCAGAGCCGCACAGTAAGGAGATCGTCAGTAAGCCCCCAGAGACTGCGCCTCGATTCCCCACCGAGGGAAATTTGAGCATGCGAGTTTTCCTGAAAAACTCTTCGCATTTCAATAATTCGCAAAACCGCAGATGGGACACCCATGAAACATTCATTCGCCGACAGCCAGTCCTCGACCTCCTTGCAGGTGGGTTCGAAGGGGGGTCATCCGCTCTCTTCGGTCCAGCAGGTCGTGTGGATCGACCAGATGCTGAGCGGCGACACACCGAATTACAACATCGGCGTGGTGGTCCGGATCGACGGTGCACTCGACCTCGGCATGCTGGAGGCCGCCATCGCGCATGTCGTGAACCGCAGCGACGCGATGCGCATGGTACTGACTGACGGAGCCGACGGGGTCAAGCAGGAGGTTCTGAGGGAAGTACCCACTTCGCTGAATGTCCAGGATTGGCGAGACCATCCGGACGGAGAAGAAGGCGCGCTCCGGCACCTTCGCGAGTGTTTCAAGCAGCCCTTCGACGTTCACGCCGGCCTGCTTTGGGAATTCCGGCTGATCCGCACCGGCATTTCGCGCCATTATTGGTTGCTTCGCTGCCACCATTTAATCACCGACGGGTTTGGTGTTTCCCTGATCGTCGGCGCTGTCGCGGACGCCTACAACGCGATTCGGCAGGCCGGCACGGCCGACTCGGCGCTTCCCGCCTATCTTGATTTCGTTGCCGACGACAGGGCCTACCTGTCGTCGGCCCGCTTCCAGCGCGACCGCGATTTCTGGCGTCATCGATATGCCCAGCTGCCGGAACCGCTGCTGCCCCAGCCGCACGGCACTGAAAAACAGATCGTGCCGGCCGGCCAAGCGATCTGGCGAATCAAACGGCACACCATGGCGAATATCGAGGCCCTGGCCGCGGCCCATCAATGCTCGCTGCAGCATTTCATGCTGGCCCTGTTTTATGCCTATTTCTCGCGCGTCACGGATCGGGACGAGATCGTCATCGGCGTGCCGGTCCACAACCGCAGTTCCGCGCGCGACAAGGCCACCCTGGGCATGTTCTCGTCGATGGTGCCCATCGGCGTGACGGTGGACCGGCAAGCCGGCTTCGCCGAGCTGCTGCACGCCGTGGCGGGCGAGCTGCGCCGCTGCTACCGGCACCAGCGTTTCCCCTTGGCGGAGCTCAACCGCAGCGTGCAGCTCGCCCAGTTCGGCCGCCAGCAGCTGTTCGACCTCACCTTGTCCTACGAGCAGTTCGCCGGCGACTACCGTTTCGGCGACGCCACGATCCACGGGCTGGCGATGCACCACGGCACCGCGCGCCTGCCGCTCGAAATCTTCGTCCGCGACTACCACCGGGCCGAGGATGTGGTGGTCGAACTGAACTACAAGACCACGCTGCTCGACGCCGAGGCCGTGGCCGGCATGCAGCGGCGACTGTCACGCCTGCTCGATGCCGTGCTGCAGGATCCGCACTGCACGCTGCTGCGGCTGCCGCTGCTGGACGCGGCCGAGCGGCAGCAGGTGGTGGTGGACTTCAACGCCACCCGTACGGCCTACCCGGCAGAGGCCTCGGTGCACCGGCTGTTCGAGCGCCAGGCCGCGCAACGCCCGGACGCCGTGGCGCTGGTCCACGAGGCCGGCGTGCTGAGTTACGGGGAGCTCAACGCCCGCGCCAACCGGCTGGCCCACCTGCTGCGCCGGCAGGGCCTGTTGCCGGGCCAGGCGGTAGCCTTGGTGCTGCCCCGCAGCGTCGAGCTGCTGGTGGCGGAGCTCGCCGTGCTCAAGTGCGGCAGCGTCTACGTGCCGATCGACCCTGACTTCCCGTTGGAGCGCCAGGCCTTCATGGTGCGCGACAGCCGGGCCGTGCTGGTGATAGGGCCGCGGCCTCCGGCGGCCTTGCACGAGCAGGTGGAGGCGCTGTGGCTGGTGCTCGATGAGCTGGCCGGGCCGCTGGAACGCTCACCCACCGCCAACCTGCCGCTGGACGGCGACGGCACGTCGCCTGCCTACATCATGTACACCTCGGGCTCCACCGGCACGCCCAAGGGTGTGGTCGCGCCTCATCGCGGCATCAGCCGCATCGCCGTCGCCAATGGCTATGCCGAGATCGGCCCCGACGACTGCATCGGCCACTGCAGCAACCCGGCCTTCGACGCCTGCACCTTCGAAACCTGGGGCGCCCTGCTCAATGGGGCCCGGGTCGTGATCGTGCCGCAGGCCACCGTGCTCGACCCGCACCAGCTCGCGGCCCTGCTGCTGGAACAGGGGGCGACGCTGCTCTTCCTCACGGTCGGCCTGTTCAACCAGCATGCGCGTGAGCTGGGCCCGCTGTTCCGCCAGCTGAACTACCTGCTGACCGGCGGCGATGTGCTGGACCGCGACACCATCGCCTGGGTGCTGCGCCACAGCCCGCCGCGCCACCTGCTCAATGTGTACGGGCCGACCGAGACCACCACCTTCGCGACCCGGCACTACATCACGGAGCTGCCCAATGCGCGCATCCCCATCGGCCGCCCGATCGCCAACACGCAGGTCTACATCCTCGATGCCGCGCAGCAGCCGGTGCCCATCGGCGTGGCGGGGGAACTCTATATCGGTGGCGACGGCGTCGCGACGGGCTATTTCGGGCGTGACGAACTCACGGCGGAGCGCTTCATCCCCGATCCCTTCAGCAGCACCCCGGGCGCGCGCCTGTACAAGACCGGCGACCTGGGCTGCTGGCGCCCCGACGGCAGCATCGACTTCCTGGGACGCAACGATCAGCAGGTCAAGATCCGCGGCTTCCGCATCGAGCCGGGCGAGATCGAGGCGCAACTCACCCGCCTGGCCGAGGTGCGCGAAGCGGTGGTGCTGGTTCGCGAGGACCAGCCCGGCGACAAGCGCCTGGTGGCTTATGTCACGCAGCAAGGGGAGGCGGAGCCTGACCTCGATGCGCTGCGCGCGCAGCTCCGCTCGGTGCTGCCCGACTACATGGTGCCGGCCGCCTTCGTGAGCCTGCCGGCCCTGCCGCTGAACCCCAACGGCAAGCTCGACCGCCGCGCCCTGCCGATGCCCGACCTGGGCGCACTGGCGGCCCGGCGCTACGAGGCCGCGCAAGGCGATGCCGAAGTCCTGCTGGCCACGCTGTGGCAGGAACTGCTGCAGGTCGAGCGGGTGGGCCGCCACGACCACTTCTTCGACCTCGGGGGGCACTCGCTGACGGCCGTCGGGCTGGTCGAGCGGCTGCGCCGCCTCGGCTGGGCCTGCGAGGGCGGCAGCGTGTTCGAGCACCCGGTGCTGTCGCAACTCGCGGCCCGGCTGGGGCGCCCCGAGCCGGCCCGCGCCGCGCCGGCCGCGCTCATCCCGCCCGGCGCGAGGCTCATCACGCCCGAGATGCTGACGCTGGTGCGGCTGGAGGCTGCCGAGATCGAGCGCATCGTCGCCCGCATTCCCGGCGGCGCCCCGAACGTGCAGGACATCTATCCCCTGGCGCCCCTGCAGGAGGGCCTCTATTTCCACCACCTGCTGTCGAATCAGGCCGATACCTACATCATCCCGTCGCTGTGGGAATTCGCGGCACCGGACCGGCTCGACGCCTTCCTGTCGGCGGTACAGGCGGTGATCGACCGTCACGACATCCTGCGCACCGCCGTGCTGAGCGAAGGCCTGTCGCGGCCGGTCCAGGTGGTGTGCCGCCGGGCGGTGCTGCCGGTGCAGGCGCTGGCCTTGCAAGAAGGCAGCGACCCGGTGGCGCAGCTGCGCGCCCACCTGGCCCCCGAGCGGCTGCAGATGGACCTGCAGCAGGCGCCGCTGCTGCGCGCCCAGGTGGCCCGCGAGCCGGGCGGCTCGCGCTGCTGGGCGCTGCTGCAGTTGCACCACATCGTCGGTGACCATGTCTCGCTGGAGATCATCCTGGCGGAGGTGAAGGCCCACCTGGAGGGCCGTGCCGCGCAGCTGCCGCCGCCGGTGAGCTACCGCGACTTCGTCGCCTACACCCTGGCGCACGCCGACCAGGCCGAGGCCGAGGCCTTCTTCCGCGAACAGCTCGCCGACGTGCACGAGCCCACCCTGCCCTTCGGCCTGCTCGACGTGCACGGCGACGGCCAGTCGATCGAGGAGGCCACGCTGGAGCTGCCGGCTTCGCTGGCGCAGCAGCTGCGCGCGGTCGCCCGGGCCCATGGCGTCAGCCCCGCCACTGTCTGCCACCTGGC
The DNA here is from genome assembly GCF_026153205.1 of Aquabacterium sp. A7-Y. Lineage (GTDB taxonomy): Bacteria > Pseudomonadota > Gammaproteobacteria > Burkholderiales > Burkholderiaceae_C > Caldimonas. The sequence goes on from NZ_JAPFBW010000023.1 coordinate 120,371, forward strand.
CTGGGCCGCCCTGCTGGCACTCGCCAGCGGCCGCGACGATGTGGTCTTCGGCAGCGTGCTGTCGGGTCGCCTGCAAGGCCTGCCCGGCGCCGACCGCGCGCTGGGCATGTTCATCAACACCCTGCCGCTGCGGCTTCGGCTGCAGGGCGCCGACGTGCGTCTCGCC